>NZ_HG529493.1 GCF_000308275.2 Levyella massiliensis | reverse complement strand
TATATATTTGCCGTCCGTCTGATAGATGGCATAGATACTTTTGGCAATCTCGGAGAGTTTCTTTTCTTCCTCCAAGACAGGCATACCGCAGAAGACGCCGTTATCCCCGCAACGAAGATGCTCTTTCTGGTTTTCGGAAAGGTGTGCATCTTGAGCTGCAAGCCGGATATCTACAGAAACATCTCCTGCAAGGCGGCGAGCAGCCGCTTCAATATCTGATGTGGAAAGATGTGTATTTGTTTCCGCAATGATATGGCAGATGCCGTGACCGATCAGGACTTCGACGGCAATCTTGGGGTTTGTCTCGCTTGCATAAGCAAGGTCAACAATGGCTCCCGCGATGCGGTCTGCTACTTTATCGGGGTGTGCGGGATTTACACGTTCGTACATTTACTTCACCTCCATTTTTGTATATGAAAAAAGCCACGCACCCGCATGGCCTAAAACAATCGCTATGTTTTGTTTTAAAGTTCCCGCATTTTCAAAAGACGATCCATTGCCGAATCCTGCGGGTTTGAACCTTCGTAATCAGCTGTGCAGTTTTCTTTCACGATCTGATAAATCTGATACCAGAGCTGATTTGCTTGCTTGATGTAGTTTTGAGACATTGTCACAAAAGGAGAAGCTATCGGATTTCCCGAAGTTGGATGTTTGGAAAGCATCGTGTAGCGGGAAATTACATGTTCGCACTGAATCCAGCGAGCAACACTCATGGCGTATTGATCAATAATCTGACGATTGACCAGCCTTTCGCAGTGAAGCGAGGCAAGCCACTCCCACGTTTCTTTAAACACATCCGCAGCGCAAAGCTCTATGCCGCTTCGCTGCTCTTCGAGCATGTAATCTCTGGGATCGGGCGTATCGGTACCTTCCATCTCAGGAGGATCCGGCAAGTCAAAGATTTCTAATGCTCTGCCTCCGGGATTACCTGTTTCCAGTTTTTCTTTCAGTGCTTTTTTTGGTCTCCCTTGGCCGAATCGCTGCCCTCCGCGGGCAGTTCCATCTTTTGCCATTGGCTTTCGCCTCCTTCCTTTGGGCTATTCCCTGTTTGTTTTCGCTCTTTTTGTACGCGTGACCCCGCGCCGTTTTCCGGAGAAAAAGGTCGTAGAGATTTTGACCGCCCTACCGGTCGCCGCGCTCGTGGTGAATCTTCTCGTGACACGAGCGACAAAGGCTCATCAGGTTAGACTCGTCATTCGTTCCACCCTCAGCCAGCGGCAGGATGTGGTGGACTTCCTCGACCGCGACGTAGCGTCCTTCCTTTAAACATTGCTCGCAGAGCGGATGCTTGTGGACGTAGCGGTCACGGATTCGTTTCCAAGCTCTGCCGTATCGTTTGCCGGGAGAGTAGCCGCGCTGGAACTTTTCGTAGTGCCGTTCCATTTGCCTCGCGTGCTCCTCACAATAAGCGCCGTCCGTCAGGTTAGGGCAGCCGGGAAAGCGGCACGGTCTTTTAGGTTTTCTTGGCATCAGCCGCGCCTCCTTTCCGGGCATAAAGAAAGCCCTGCAGGATTGTTCCCGCAAGGCTTGTGGGCTGCGCGTGCAGCCATTCTTTATTCTGGTTTGCTGACTATATACTAACATATTGGGCGGGTGGACATCTTAGGACAAAGCAGGACATTTCGGGCGCATTTTTATATTGTGATCGGATCATCCGGTAGTGTCACATGAAGGAGCGCCTTGCCGTGCCAGCGACGGATGGTGCGGGCATCTGCACAAAGCTCCATGCCGATCTGTTCCCATGTATAGTTATGGATGTACCGGTACTTCAAAACCATGCGCTCGTCGGTGTCCGGAACCGCCTCAATGACCTCCCGTATCTGCTTCTTAAGGTTAGAGAGCATTTCAAGCTCACCGGCGATTTTCTTTTCCAGTGCCCAGAACTTTTCCAGTGTCCGGACAAAGGCGGCCTCGGTATTTCTGGATGTCTGCACGCGGTCTTTGTCATATTGGATAGCCGACACGCTGCCTGCCATCTCACGCAGGTTTTGTGCTTCCATCGTGTCGGACTTGACTCTCTGATCAAGGCGGTAGGCCTGATGCAGATATTCTTTTATGGTCATAGGCTTTTTGCCTCCTCTCGTAGTTTTTGTATGAGATACTCGTCGTCCACACTCGTTAAGGCCTTGTACCAAGCGGAGCGGAAGAACCGTTCACATTCCATCGCATCCGACATGGCGGCTTGATTACTGGGTTTCTTTTTCAGGCGCTTTAGTGCATCCCGGTAATCCTTCACGGCCTGCAGCACGATGGCGTTAGCGAGATTTTCATAAGGATCAAGCATTAGGTCACCTCAAGGTCTGCCTTGACCGCATCAATCAGCGCAGTCTGTGTCATTTCCTTTTTGGATAGCGCCTTTACGATCCTCTCGTCGATAGTGCCCTTGGTGATGATGTGCTGGATCACTACAGTTTGGGATTCTTGGCCTTGCCGCCAGAGACGCGCGTTCGTCTGCTGATATAGCTCCAGCGACCATGTAAGCCCGAACCATACAAGGGTGGAGCCTCCGGCCTGCAGGTTTAAGCCGTGACCGGCAGAGGCCGGATGGATGACTGCTACAGGAATCTTTCCCACATTCCAGTCAGCAATATCGCGGCTCGTCTTGATCTCTCGGACATTGAAGCGGTTCTTGATGCGGCTAAGGTCATGCCGGAACCAGTAGGCCAAAAGGAGTGGTTTTTCGTTGGCGGCCTCGACAATATCCTCCAGAGCGTCCAGCTTCCTATCGTGAAACTCAATGACCTCACCGGTATCGGCATAGATGGCTCCGTTTGCCAGCTGAGAGAGCTTACCGGTGAGCGATGCGGCATTGGCAGCAGTCACTTCGCCGTCAGGAAGCTGCAAGATGAGCTCCTGCTTCAAATCCTCATAGCGGCTGCGCTCAGAATCGGATAATTGGACTTCATATTCCGTAGAAACCAGCTCCGGCATCTTCAGGTGATCGGTGGATTTCATGGAAATCGTAATATCCGAAATCCTCCGGTAAATGACGTCCTCCGCATAGGGCAGTGGCTTATAGGAGTAGATGATCTCGCCATTTCGCTTGTCCGGCATGAAGTAATTTGTCCGGTACTGCGTGATAAAGCGTCCGAGGCGCTCACCCATATCCAGCACCTTAAACTCTGCCCACAGATCCATGAGACCGTTTGAAGAAGGTGTGCCGGTGAGCCCGATAATGCGATGGAGCTTCGGTCTAACCTTCATCAGGGATTTAAAGCGCTTGGACTTATGGTTTTTGAAGGATGAGAGCTCGTCGATAATCACCATATCGAAGTCGAAGGGAAAGCCGGACTCGTCAATTAGCCACTGCATGTTTTCACGGTTAATAATCGTGATATCCGCGCTCTGCATCAGGGCGGCTTTTCGCTCCTTCGGTGTCCCGACTGCGACCGCATAGCTAAGACCGCTAAGGTGGCTCCATTTGTTGATTTCCGCAGGCCATGTATCGCGGGCGACTCTTAAGGGAGCCACCACCAGAACGCGGTGGACTTCAAAGCTGTCAAACAAGAGGTCATTTACTGCCGTCAGGCTGATGATCGTCTTGCCAAGTCCCATATCGAGTAGGACTGCGGCCACAGGGTGCTTTTCGATATAGCGGATGGCATAGTCCTGATAATCATGTGGCTTGAAGTTCATCGATCATCCCTCCAATCTGCTCCGGGTCGTCAATGACGTATACCGGAAAGCCCAGCTCCCGCAGCAGCTTGTGACGTGAGAGCTGGAGCGGGCGTGGCTTTTTGCCGGGCGCCTTCAGCTCTGCGAAGCCGATATGGCCGTCAGGGAGTAAAATCAGGCGGTCGGGCATTCCTGCAAAAGAGGGACACACCAGCTTTAGCGCAATCCCACCATGTTTTTTAACCGCCAGAGTTAACTTGTTTTCTATCTGTTTTTCTATCATCGGTAACCTCCGTCAGGCGTTAATTTCAGGGGAGTGCAAGGTGTATCAATGGTATTTACAGAACTTTTTCTTAGAGCTATTTTTTAAGGCCTAAGAGAGTTTTTATATAAGACCTTGATACACCTTGTCATAAGTCCCTCATCACTGCAGAAAATCTTCCTCTGCGCCTGTATCCTCACGAATCCTCAAGCCCTTGAAACAACGCTTCCGATTCAGTGTCAGCCGCTCAAATCCGGCTTTTTCCAGTGCAAAGTAGAAGTCTGCCGTGCTGCGCACATACTCATTGCAGTCCAGCGAATAATTGCGGTACGCCTGATAGAGTGCCGAAGAACTTTCCTTAAAGGAATCGTCCACATCGCACTTCTCGTCTAAGAAATGTCCGAACCAGTCGTTCTGGCTGCGGTATTCCTCGATAGCCTTTGTCACGCAGTCCGGCACCGGAATCTGGTAGTCGAGCTCGATGACCTTCTTGGCACCTTCGATGATCCACGCCAGAATGCTTTCACCGGCATTCTCATACAGGTACTCACCGTAATTCTTGATGTCGGCCTTGCCCTCGATCTTGGCATTGAACGGGATCACAATAAGCCTGCGCCAGATACCATCATCAGAGGCGGAGACGCGAGGCAGGTGGTTGGTATAGAGCACCAGCGTGTGGCAGGGCTTGAAGGAAAACGGGTCTTTATACTTTTTCTCCGCGAATACATCATCCGTGGAGCAGAGCTGCTTGACGGTGGAGTCGTTAAGGCGTGCGCCTTCCTGCATTTCCGCAGCGATCAGCAGGCGCTTTCCCTTGACCTCGGCCATTTCCGGCTTGATGTTTCTGCGGCAGCCGACGGTCAGGGTGTCTGCGGAGATATTTCCGCTGTAAAGTCCCAGCACGCGGGAGACCGCATTCCAGAAGGTGGACTTACCGTTGCGGCCATCGCCATATGCGATGATGAGCGCCTCAACATAGACCTTGCCGATGACGGCCAGACCGCAGATCATCTGAACATAGTCGATTAGCTGCTGATCCTTCTGGAAAATTAAATCCAGATTGTCCTGCCAAAGCTGCGCTCCCTTGCTGCCGGGTGAGACCGATGTAATCTTCGTAATAAAATCATCTGCAGAGTGCTCGCGGGCACCGGCCATTCCTTTGCGAAGGTCGTAGGTTGCCCCCGGTGTGCAGAGCAGGAAGCAGTCCGCGTCCAGATCCCTCGGAGAGATTTCCAGCATCGGGTGCGACTCCTTGAGGGTCGATGTGATGTTCTTGGAGTCACGCCTGCGGACAGCAAAGCTCTGGTAGGCCTTGGTGGCAAGGAACTCCTGATACGCTTTCATCTGCTTATCGTTCATCAGCTGTTCGGCCTTGGCCTTTGATGTGTTATCGAGGATTTCCTGCGCACCACAGTTTTTTAGCTTCTGCAGCGCTTCAAACATCATGCGGTTCGACTCGACCAGCTGCCTGCGGGTAAGCTCATGGGCGACGGCCTGAGCGCCGGGCTCCGTTTCCTGCCAATAGTGGTCGCTGTAGCGGATAAAATGGGTGGCCGGTGAGTAGCGCAGCTCGTTTGCAAAATACTTTGATAGCACCTCGGCTTGCCCGACGTCAGAGAAGTCCTCCGGCATATAGCTGTTCTCGTCGTTATAGACCTCCGGAGGGACATATCCGTCCTCACGGCTGATCTTCGAATAAAAGCGCTGGGCGCTGTGCCAAATGGTGTCGAGCTCGTTTTGGTCGAGAGGTGGCGCGCAGGTCGCGGCCTTTTCCAGAAAGCTCTGGTAGGCCTTTTCCGTGTCGCCATACTTCTTGATTACAATTCCGGCAAAGCGGGACATGGTAGAGTTGCGGCTTCCTTCCGGGATCGTAGTATCCTTTTCATGACCGCCGGGCAGGCCAGCATCGAACTCGTCATCATTCAAAAATTCCGTGAGGTTCATGCGACCGGGATAGAGCTCCACATTTGGCTCCTGTGTCCCGAAGAAGAAGCGCGCCGCATCCAGTGCATTCGTATCAAAATACGGGAAGATGGAATTGACCAGCTTCTTCATATCGCTGTAAAGGGTAGCGTCCGTCACGCGCTCAATGGGAAAGAGCACATGAAACTTCGGCCTTGCGGGCTTGCCGTTTTTCTCACGTTGGTTGAAACGGCTGTAGTGGATAGCAATGCTGACGCCGGGAAAGGCCTCCAATACATCTGCCGGTGTGATCCAGTCTTTCGGATCTTCCGAGTGGTCGTTGTCACAGTCCACGGGAAGGCAGTTAGCGGAGAGAAAATTGGCACCGTTGCGGTAGTGGTGTTTATATTCCGCACACACATAGTCATGGCCGACCGCAGCCTTTAAGCTGTCCTTATCCATGACCAATGTCTTATGCGGATAGGAGCAGTTTCCGGGATTGCCGATAAAATCAGCACTATAAAGGGTAAACATCAGTCGTACACCTCCTCCGATTCTTCCTCCAGCACCTTCGTGATGAATTTCAGAGCGCGAATCATGGTCTCCAGCTCGCAGTCGCCGCCAAGGGTAACCTCAAAGCCCTCACTGCCAAATCTATCCATGAAAGGCTTTATATCGATGTCTGTGCCGCCTTCGTCCTTGATACGAAAATAGGTGCGGCCGCCATGTCCGGTATCGCCGCCTTTGTAGCCGGTTGTCCCGGCCTCGACCTGCAGGATGTTGCAGCTGACCACGTCGCGGGTGTATGTGGTGATCTCGGTGCCATCATCGAGTTTTCTGCGTCTTTCTGTTACTTCATACATAGCGTTAAACCTCCTGACATTCTTCTGTGAAATAGCGCAAGCGATAGTCCTTCCACTTGGCGCGTTTGATCTCTGCTTCCATACCGGATGAAATGCGGCTGCCAAATACCCAGACCTCCGCGGATTTGCTCATGAGGGCGTTTCCGAAGAAGAGACCGAGCTCCCGTTCCGTGGGATTCGTGTCATCAAGGAACTGTGGAAACAGCAGATGCGGTGCGATGGGGATATATCCCTTGTCCACGGCAAAGCGGCTGTAGCGTCTGGCATTGGCCACGTTCGTTTCCACATCTCCGGAAAACGGAGAGCAGATGTAGACGATAGGCCGGAAAGCTCTGAGGGATTGCCGTTCATTTTTCGCAATCCGGGAGAGCGCCTCACCGGCAGTGGGGTCGGGATAGCCCTCGCTGTTTTGAAAATCGTTACTCAAACCTTGCGTCCTCCTTTCCGGGCAGACTTAAAAGGCGTCCACCTCCAATTTCCACTGGAGATGAACGCCTGATTTGAGCGGACGATTTTTAATCTTTTTTGTAGAAGGGTGTGGTGTAGCCGTCGGCGCGGAGCTTCAGGCCTTTTGCCCACGGCGGAGTCCTGCCCATCTGTTCACAGAGCGCATCAAGGGACATGTGTGGGTCGGCTTCGATGACCAGCTCGTCGTGGATATGCATGACAACTGAGCAGCAGCGTAGCGTCTTCATAGCATAGCAGAGAATGTCGCGGGAGGTCGCCTGCACGATGTTTTCCACAAATTTCGGGCCGTATGAGTCAAGCCGCTCCCATTTCTTTGCGCTGCCGATGCCCTCATAGGTAATACACTCGCCGCCGAATTTGTTTGTGCCGACCTTCGGTTTTACATAGGCGAGGTTCCGTCCGGAGGGCAGCGTGATAAAGAGCATCCCGGAGCGGCAGGAAAAGGTAAGGCCGTAGCTACTGGTCGTGTGCTTATGCTTTACAGCCTCCATGACAGCGCGGTCAACGTCCCACCAGAATTTCACGATGTTTGGATTCGTCTGTCGCCAAGCATCCACCAGCGGAGGAAGCTCATCTTCGGATAAGCCCATCTCGATAGCTCCCATCGCTTTGAGGGCGCCGACCGAGCCGCCGTAGCCGAGGGCTAATTCCGCAATCTTGCCTTTTTGCCGCAGGTGGCCGTTAACACCGTGCTTCTCGACCGGGACATGGAACATCTGGCTTGCACTGGCGCAGTAAATGTCGCCGCCGTTCTCGAATACCTTCTGTCGCCATATCTCACCGGCGTACCAAGCGATGACTCTGGCCTCGATGGCGGAAAAGTCTGAAACATAAAACTGTGTGCCTTCCTTCGGAATAAAGGCCGTGCGGATCAGCTGCGAGAGCGTGTCCGGCACATCTTCATATAGGAGCTTCACAGCATCGAAGTCGCCGGATTTTACAAGGGCGCGGGCATCGGCCAGATCCTCCAGATGATTTTGCGGGAGGTTTTGTAATTGGATGAGCCTTCCTGCCCATCGACCGGTACGGTTGGCTCCGTAAAAAGTGAACATGCCGCGAGCCCTGCCGTCATCACAGACTGCACGTTCCATCGTCTGATATTTCTTGACGGAGGATTTGGCAAGCTGCTGGCGAAGCTCCAGTACATTTTGCAATTCGGGAGGCGCTGTTTTGATGAGTTCTGCCACGACCTTTTTGCCGAGGCTGTCGGTTTCGAGGCCGTTGTCGGAGAGCCACTGTTTCATTTGCTGGACACTGTTCGGATTATCAAGATCGGTGATATCCTTCATGGCAGCAGTCAGTTCTTTGCGGGAGCGGGTATCCATCTCGATGGCTTCCTTCACCAGATCCATATCAAGCCGAACGCCACGGTCGTTGATTTCCTGATCGATGTGATATTCCTCCCAGACCGAATCCGGCACCGGGTAATTGGTAAGCCTCTGCCGAATCGCCATTTCGACCTCGACGTCCCGTTTGTTATATGCCTTAAAAACAGACCACTTTTCCGGATCGTCGGCGGGCAGGTTACGGGTGCGGCCACCATTGGATTTGGTAGGAGCGCAGGGCACGGAGAAATATTTGATGAGCGCCTTGCCCTCGTCCATCTTCTGATCGTCGAGTTTTAATACTGCGCCGACACCTTTTAAGGACAGAGGCAGTCCCAGCGTAGCCGCCCAGACCATAGAGCAGCGCCAGCTTTCTGGATTCAGGAACTGGGCGCACTCCTGCGAGAGTGGGTGGTTATCGTGGAAGGGGTCAAGGCTGATGCCACGGTCTGAAAGATAGCGAGACAGGCAGACGCGTTCAAATGAGACATTAAATCCCCACTTGATAACAGAATCGTCCGTCAAGGCAGACAGGACATCTTCCGGTATCTGTTCTCCTTGAGCCAGATCCACCACATGGACTTTGCCGCCATCAACTGCATAACCGAACAGCAGAATCTCGAAATTTGGAGACTCCGCATACTTATATAAGCCACATTTGGCAAGGTCGATATCGCTGTATGTTTCGAGATCGATGGACAGCTTTTGTATTTTCTCTTGATTCATAGTATTTTCACCTCAATTCAAACAAGCGGCAGAGAATGTATCCCTGCCGCCTGCCGTTTCTGATTTACTCCAAGGACTTCATGCGCTTCTCGTGGTACTCACGTTCATGTTCGGCCTGTTCCTTTTCACGCTGCATGCGTTCCTCATGGTACTTGAGGTCGCGGGCGGCAGATTCCTCCTCGCGCTTCTCACGCTTGCGGTCGTTGATAAAGCTCTGGATGGACGAGATCAGGAACACGATGCTGAATACCAGCCAGATGGCGATCAGCGCGGTCAGCAGGATTGTCTGTAATGTAGTCACTGTCATGGTCGCACCTCCTTAGTCCAGAAAATCTTCATCGTCGTCAGTCGCAAAGTCGGACTCTGCACTTGCCTTGCCGCCAAGAGGCTCACCGTCACGGACCTTCTGCAGGTTGTTAAGCCCGCAGGCGATGCCCTTGTTGCCAGAGCTGTTGAAGGCGTAGAAGGTGATGCTGGCACGGCCATACACACCGGAGTACACCTCCGAGCGGGTGAGGATCGGGTTCAGGTCTGCGTCCACGATGCCGGGAGCAGAGGTGGCGTTGGCATTGACGAAGTAGGCGTTCTTATATGCCTCGTCGTCCGGGCGCTCCGCATCGCCGTCGCGCAGAGGCGTCTTCAGGACAGAAAGCGCCGGTACGGACTTGCCGTTGCCCTTGAGCTTGGCCTCGCCTTCCTTGTAGGCAGCCTCGATGGCGACCTTGATCTTGGCGATGGTCTTGGTGTCGGACTTCGGGATGATGAGGCTTACGCTGTACTTGGGCGTGCCGCCGTTGATGGACTTCGGCTCCCAGACGTTTGCGTAGCTCCAGCGGGTATTGACTCCGGTGATAACCTTCATGGGATTGCTAATTTTTACATTCTTACTCATTGTCGTTTTCCTCCATAAAATCATTTTTTGCTGTATTCATGGCCGGGCGCTTGTCGCTATCCGGCACAAGTGTGGGTTTGCCCTGCGGCTTTTCGATGTAAGCCGTCAGGAGTTCATCAAAGCGAGACTTGCCGAGGAGCTTCTGCATGGCGGTGATGCCTAGCAGCTTCTTCTCATACGGGTCAAAGCCCGCTTTTTCGACCGCATCGATAACGGCGGCCTCGTTGCTGTATCTACGGTTGCTGCGTCCCTCGACGAGCTTAAAGCCTGACCACTCTTTTCCGGAGAGAGCCTGCTGCAGGGCGTATTCCTTGATGTCGGAAGCCCAGCTGACCAGCTCATCCACCTTGCCGAGGATGATCTCGATCTCAGTGTCCGTAAGTTGTGGCGGGAGCTTGAAATCGTGCTGAGCGAGCTTCAGGTTTGCCTCCGCTCTGGCACGGCACTCGTTCTTTGCCTTACAGAAGCCGCACCACTCGCCGCACAGGAAGTTTCCGTCACCGGCAAAGGCCAGTTCTGCGGTGGGCTTTAAGATCTCGTTCGCCCAGCGGTACAGATCATCCTTACTGATCTCGTAGGTACTGACGTTCTGGCGTCTCGGCTGGTAGATCGTCATGGAGACCGTATCGATGTCGTAAATGTCATCGAAAAGCTCCAAAGCGCCGAGAGCGTAACACTGCATCTGAGGGTTCTCGTCGGCAGAGACCAGAACGCCAAGGCCGTGCTTGTAGTCGATCACACGGAGCGTGCTGTCTGCGATAATGATGCAGTCGGCGGTGCCGAAGCCCTGTTCTACCCAACGGGAGAAGTCCAAACGCTGTTCGATAAGGACTACCGGATCAACGCAGGTTTCCTTGGCGGCCTCGAACTGCTCCAGCACGTATTCGGCATAGCCGGAGGTGCAGTCCTCCATCTCCTCGGAATACCATGTGAGGCTTTCGGTCGGGTCTTCTGCGGGCAGTCCCAGCGCGGCTTTTAGCTTGTACTCGCCAAGGGCGTGGGCGTCGGTTCCTTCCGCAGCATAGTCCGATCCTTTATCCTTGTAGGTTTCGCAGAGCCTTGCCGATGGCGGGCAATGTAGCCACCTGTCGGAGCTGGATGCAGAGAGGATCGCGTGTGCTTTAGCTGCCATTTCCGATCACCTCCGCGTCCTTGAGCAGGGCTTCATACTTTGCCGGGTTGATCTCTGAGAGCTTGTCGGCACCATGTTTCTTAAGCAGGGCACGCACCTCTGCGGTATGACCGGCGCGGGACTTCTCGGCAAGGACGGCTCTTACGTCCTCCAGCTTCAGCTGCGGCTTCGGCTCCTTCTTGGCGGGTGCCTTAGCAGGCTGCGCCTCGGTGTCGTCACCGGAAAACTGCTGGTAGAGCCAGTCAGCTGCGGCATTAATAGAAGCAGCAGCGCTTCGGAGCTCTTCGATGGTCTGTGCCATTTCTGCCATCTTTGACATGTTCTTTTCCTCCTTCCTCGGATTGGCTTGCGACAAGGAGTGAGAGGTTCCTTGCCAGTCTGGCGGATACGTGGCTGATGGAATTTAGGAGTTTGATCTCCTCGTTCACGTCGCCGCTGGTGTCTGCGTAACTGCGGTACATACTGTTCACCTCGCTTTCTGAAGGCGTTTCTCTCTGTCCTTCAAGTTCCACTGGAGATGAACTGCCGATTTGAGCGGAGGATGTTATAAAAAAATTTCCGACCACCATCCGAGAGAGGGACAGTGGCCGGAAAGACGGCTTGTATTATATAAGTAGATTAGTAACCGCGAACCTTGCGAAGCTCGGTGCGATACTTCTTCATTTGGTCAGCAAAGGTGCGCTGCGGTCTGCCGAGGGCTTCGGCGATCTTACGATCAGAAATCTTCGGATTGTCGAGGCGCATCTGGATAATGCGGTCTGCGTCCGGCTCAAGCTCACGGAAGCGGGCGATGAGATGCTTCAGCAGGTCACGGTCAGCGTAGATATCTTCAATAGAAGGTTTGCTGTCCGGAATATAGTCGCCGAGGGTGCCATTGCCGTCCGAAAGCGGCTCGTCAAGGGAAACAGTATCGGGAGCGTGGTATTCGCACAGGTCGCACTGGCCGTCGCATTTCCAAAGATAATGCTTCGGGCACATACAGTGGCCATGATACTGTTCGCGCTTCTGGGTAGCCCAGATGTCTGGATAGAGGGCACGATACTGCTCCTCGGTGACAGGTGCGAGTGTGACCTTGAAGGGATTCTCCGGGTCACGAAGTGGAAAGAAACGCTGGTTGTCATTGGTTTTCTTAGAATTTTTCATTTTCGGTTCCTTTCTGAGCGAAAGGAGCCGAGAGAACGCAAAGCCGAAGTCTTAAGAAACACAAATGGCCGGATAACTCTGAAACATTGTGTTTCAAAGTCATCCGGCCATTTGGTAGTTCATCTCGACTCCGTTGCTCGGTATGCTTTGCGTATTAAGTTTTCGATTAGTTGTTACATTCCTGCCTGCATCGCGTAAGCGGCAATGCGCTTGCTGGACGATTCCTTTACTGCGGACTCATCGCAAAGAATTTTTACAATGTGGTTGCAGTTAGGACACTTGAGCTCGATGTATAGCTTTTCCTTCGGGATATCAGATACATCGCAGGCTCTCTTCCCACAAACGGGACATTTGAGCGGCTTGTTCATGCCTTCCTCCTTTCTTGTAGTACATAAGCGTGTTCGCTGATTTACTACACCCATGGTAAAAAATATGGGAATGCACCTGTGAGAGCACATTCCCGTGCTAACAGAGATATTCGTCGAGAGATAGTTCCTCTCTTGATACCAGCTTTAATTCCTGAAGCCGATATTTCATGGGCGTATAGTTGACGCTGAACTTCTCAGCCAGTTCTGAGATTGCCTGATCGACCTCATAGGTTCTTGGAACAGGTGCGCGCGGTGATGAACGTAAGCCCATCGTCTTCAGAAATTCAGCTGTGGTTGCATCGCGTGGCATCAGGAATGCCGCAGCGCAGTAATTGGCTTGGTATTCTATGACCTCAATGGCGGACATGTTTGACCGGTCTCCAGTCTCTGCGCGGAAGGCTTTCTTCTGGCAGAAGTGCTGGTAATTTGCTGACCGGTTCATGAAGCAACGCGGATGGAGCTTCTGATGGAAGCATTCATGAATGCAGCTGAAATTCTCTATTCCGCGATTGTCACCCTCGTTGATGCTACGGTCAATGATGATAGTTCCTTTTTCGACGGGAGTCTTTTTGGGGAACATCCCATTAAACACGATATTGTCCGGTGGAGCCTCGTCTGCTTCACTGAGGGGAATCCAAGCATAGTAGTAGCCGTTGTTGTAGGCTGTCATTCCAAGGATCGACTGATCAGGCGACAGGTAAAGCCAGTCAGGTGTGCAGTGTATGAAATCCACTACGTCATATACATCGATCTTCTTAGGCCGGATAAGGCGTTCCTTGTCAAAAGCCTCGTTCAGGCTGTCAGCCTCATTTTCGAGCTGGGTTTTGCTGTAGTCATAGTATCGCAAATTACGAGTTACCTCCGTTTTTCTCCTGACTCTCCAGCATATCGATGATTTTCTGCCAGTCATCCTCACCAGCATTGATGTCACGAGCCTTGCGAAGAGCGGTGCGAAGATTGCCGACACCCATCACATAGTCAGACAGGTCAGGAGATACGCCATTATCCCTTGAGAGTGCAGCGTAATCGAATAGCGTGTTTGTATCATCCTTGTTGAGACCCAGCACCTCAGTGATTTTGTAAATTTTGTCTTTGTCTGGCGGATACCTCCTTCCTTTTTCAATGTCGCTCATGTAAGCAGGGACTATGCCCAGCTCCTCGGCGAGTTTTCGCAGGCTGAGTTCCTTCTCCTGCCTTTTGGCTTTCACAAATTCTCCAAATTTGTTCTCCATGATAATCCTCCTTTCGTAGCATGTAAGCGCGTTCGCTGAAATACTACAATAACTATAAACAGATCTACTGTCGAAGTCAAGGACTCAAATGTAAATTTTCTTTGACCAGCGGCACATGCTTTCTGGGTTATCTTGAAAGGCACTTCAGAGCAGCGGGATAAATATAGTTTATTCCTGACCTGCAGGAGGCTGTGCTGATGAGGTACCGGTGCCGGTGCTGACAGCCTCAGTGGACTAAGAGGAAGTCGTATTTTTATTGCGGTACACGAGATCAAAAATGCGTAAATAAAAATTATAAATCCGAAATCAGGTTGAATTTTTCTTCCGGATGTGCTATAATTTATAGGGTGTCTTTTGCCGATAGGACTCTAATGGTTAGGAGGAGAATACATGGCAGTCAGCTATAAGAAATTATGGAAATTATTGATCGATAAAAATATGAAGAAGAAGGACTTGAGAGCTGCCAGCGGGATCAGCACTACGACACTTGCGAAACTTGGCAAGGATGAAAATGTCAGTACCAAAATCCTGTCGAAGATTTGTGCTGCCCTGAACTGTGATGTCGGAGACATCATGGAAATGGTGCCCGATGATTTGAAGGATGTGGAATAAATGGATGGCAAAGATAATAAACAGACAAGGAGCTTTTTAAATATGAATCAGTCAACTTATAATGCGTTGAAATCCTTTATCTGGGGAATCGCTAACGATTGCCTCGTAGATGTATATGATGTGGGCGACTACAGGAAGGTTATTCTTCCGATGTTGGTCATCCGTCGTTTTGATGCGGTTTTGGAACCGAAGCACGATGAAGTGGTAGCGGCAAAGAAGAAGTTCGAGAAGGACGGAGTCACTGTTGATATCGATCCTGCGCTCTGCGGTATAGCCAGACAGGCCTTTGTGAACAAGTCTGACTTCACGCTACGCGACCTGAAGTCCAGAACGAATCAACAGCAGCTCCGGAAGGACTTCATCGACTACCTCGATGGATTTTCCAAGAATGTGCAGGAGATCATTAACAAGTTCCATTTCCGGGATCAGATCCTGCGCCTTTCTGAGCAGGATAGGCTTGGCCTTCTTATTGAGAAATTTGTCGATCCGAGCATAAACCTCAGCAATAAGCCTGTTCTGAATGAGGACGGTTCTGAAAAGCTGGAGGCGCTTGATAATCATACAATGGGCACTCTGTTTGAAGAGGTTATCCGCATGTTCAATGAGCAGACGAATGTGACGGATGCCGGACGCCACTTTACGCCGCGAGACATTATCGAGCTCATGGCCGACCTTGCCTTCATTCCGATTCAGGATAAGATTCAGAGCACCACATACAGAATCTATGACGGAGCCTGTGGCACGGGAGGCATGCTCACTGTCGGTGAGTCCTGCATTCAGAATCTCGCTGAGCGTCGCGGCAAGAAGGTCTCCATCAACCTGTTCGGTCAGGAGAACTTTGACGAGACATATGCCATCGCCTGCGCTGATATGCTGCTTAAGGGTGAGGGCTCGCAGGTCAACAACATCTTCTTCGGTTCCACCATCTCTAATGACGGCTTCCCGAAGGATGAGTTTGACTTTATGCTTTCAAATCCGCCCTTCGGTACATCATGGAAAGCAGAACTGAAGGCTTGGGGAGATATAAAGAAGAACGAGATCACAGATTCGAGATTTCTGATTGAGTATGACGGTAATCCTGAGTATTCGCTGATACCGGACATTGGCGATCCCCAGATGCTCTTTCTTGCTAATAACATTAGCAAGATGAAACGCAACACAGATCTTGGTAGCCGGATTATTGAGGTTCACAACAGCTCTTCAATTTCAAATGGATCTGCGGGAAGCGGAGCCAGTAATCTTAGGCGATATATTATCGAGAATGATTTGCTTGAAGCAATTGTGGCTCTTCCTGAAAACATGTTTTATAACACGGGAATATCTACATTCCTTTGGGTTGTTACAAATCATAAGGATGATAAAAGAAAGGGATTTATTCAGCTAATTGATGCATCTTCCCTGAAGAAGCCGCTTAGAAAAAATGTCGGGGAGAAAAATAGTGAGATTTCACCAGAAATTAGAAAAAAGATAATAGACCTTTATCTTGCGTACAGAGACGCTGATCCAAATTTCAGTAAAGTCTTCAGCAATAAAGAGTTTGGATATTATTCAGCCGACATTCTAAGGCCATTAAGACTTCGAGTAGATCTGAAAGATGATAATGTTGCCGCGTTGGATGAAAATTCAAAAGATGAAGAGTTGGCAAGACTCATCACCCTTTATCGGGAGAGTGGAGGTTCGGACACATGCATGGATTTCAATGCATTTATGCGCGAGATTGAAAAACTCAGCAAATCCAATGGAGTAAAGCTTACTGCAAAACGTAAGAAAGCAGTACGAGATTTTCTAACACAGATTGATGAATCTGCGGAAGCGGTTCTTGATTCAAAAGGTAATCCGGAAGCGGATAAGAACTTGAAAGATACTGAACAAATCCCGTTATTGTATGAAGGTGGCATTGAGAGTTACTGGGAAAATGAAATAAAGCCCTATGTCCCTGATTCGTGGATTGATGAAAAGTCCATAGGGATTGGTTACGAATTGAGTTTTACAAAGTATTTCTATAAGCCGTTAGAATTGCGTGCACCAGAAGAAATTATTGCAGACATTCAGGCGGTGGAATCCAATACTGATGGCCTGCTGGCTTCGATTATTGGAGGTGTTAAAAATGCTTGAATACCCAGAATATTCGCCAACAGGAATTGTGTGGGCTAAAAGTATGCCTGCACACTGGAAATGTGATAAGGCAAAGCGTTTTTTCTTAAATCCAAAAGTGATAAATAAAGGGAATGTTGAAAAGAACGTAATGTCTCTAACGCTAAGAGGTGTAATAAGAAATGATATCAATAATCCAATCGGTTTAGCACCTGCGGATTATTCGACATATCAAATTTTTGAATCTAATGAACTTGTATTTAAGTTGATTGATCTTGAAAACATCTCTACAAGCCGTGTTGGAATCGTGCCGGAGCGCGGAATTATGAGCTCTGCATACATTCGATTAAAGCCGATGGGGGATCTCAATATAACATATTTTTATTATCAGTATTTTGACTGGTATAAGAGAAATATTTTTAATGGCCTCGGCGCAGGTGTTCGTCAAACTTTATCGGCATCTGACTTGTTGGATTTAAATATTATGTGTCCTCCGAGAAATGAACAGGATAAGATTGTTAGATTCCTTGATTGGAAGGTATCGCAGTTTACAAAGTTCATTCGTGAGAAAAAAGCAGAAATCAAACTGTTACAGGAATATAAGACGGCACTGATAAATTCCTATATTACCGGTGGGGTAAAATCTGATACGGATACGATAGATAGTGGTGTTGACTGGATTGGAGAAATTCCATCTTCGTGGAGCATTGATACTATAAAACAGCATTTTACCGTTAAAAAAAGGATCGCTGGGAAAGAGGGGTATGATGTCCTGTCAATAACACAGCAAGGTCTCAAAGTGAAGGACATTACAAAGAATGAAGGACAGATGGCAAATTCCTACGCAAACTACCAGTTCGTTTATCCCGGCGAATTTGCGATGAATCATATGGACTTAATCACTGGGTTTGTTGATCTATCAGATAAGTTTGGCGTTACCAGCCCGGATTATCGTGTTTTTGCAATGTTCGATGATAAGAATTGCTATGACCGATATTATTTGCGGGTATTTCAAATCTGCTATAAAAGAAGAGTTTTTTATAAATTTGGAAAAGGTGCTGCACATCAGGGAAGGTGGCGTCTTCCAAAAGATCGGTTCCTTCAGTTTCAAATACCCGTGCCTTCATATAAGGAACAGGTCGAGATAGCAAAAAAATGCGATGATATTGAACGGGTAATTGATGAAGCAATCACAGGGATAAAAACAGAAATAGATCTTATCGAAGAACTGAGAATGCGCACTATTTCTGATGTAGTAACAGGTAAAGTTTACGTGCGCGATGTTGAGATACCTGCGTATGAAGCTGAGTCCTCCGACATTGATGACGACATATTGGAAGATGATGATTCAGAAGAAGTTGATACTGTAGACGAGGAGGTCGATGAATAATGCCAAGTAACACTAAGGAGAATGGCTTCGAGACTCTCATCGTTAACTGGCTTGTTAACGAAAACGGTTATGAGCAAGGGACAAATGCTGACTACAATCAGGAGTATGCGATTGATGAGGAGCGTTTGTTTCGCTATTTGCAAAGCACACAGCCACGAGATTTAGCGGAGCTGCGTATACTCGATACACCGGCAGAAAAGAAAAAGTTTCTGGAGAGGCTTAGTCGGAAGCTGTCCGACCAAG
Source organism: Levyella massiliensis (assembly GCF_000308275.2). GTDB lineage: Bacteria > Bacillota > Clostridia > Tissierellales > Peptoniphilaceae > Murdochiella > Murdochiella massiliensis_A. Next base: position 12,705 of record NZ_HG529493.1, on the reverse strand, counting down.
GTGTTATTGAGATACTCAGAAAAGGTTTCAAATACAAGAATAAGACGCTGGAGTTCTATCAGGTGCTTCCCAGCAAGGGAAACCAGCGGGCGCAGGAGCTGTATGACGATAATATTTTTAGTGTGACTCGTCAGCTGCAGTATTCCAAGGAATATGGTCGCCTTGCACTTGACCTCTGCATTTTCCTGAACGGTCTCCCGGTCATTACTATGGAGCTGAAGAATCAGTTCACACTGCAGAATACCGCTGATGCGGTAAAACAGTATAAAACAGATAGAGACCCTGCGGAGAAGCTGTTCAGCTTTAAGCGCTGCATCGTGCATTTTGCTGTTGATGATAACGAAATCATGATGTGTACGGAACTGAAGAAGGACGACTCATATTTCATGCCTTTCAACAAGGGTTTCGAGGACGGCGCAGGCAATCCTCCAAATCCGGATGGAATCAAGACGGATTACCTTTGGAAGGACATCCTGACAAAGAGTGAGTTCTCCAAGATTCTGGAGAACTATGTCCAGATTGTTGCGGATAAGGACGAGGACACCAGAAAGACCTCCTACAAGCAGATATTCCCAAGGTACCACCAGCTGAAGGCGGTGACGATGCTCCTTGACCGCGCCAAGAAGGAAGGTGCCGGGCAGCGTTATCTTATTCAGCATAGTGCGGGTAGTGGAAAGTCTAACTCCATAGCTTGGCTCGCCCATCAGCTTGTCACGCTTCAAAACGGCGGCAAGAATATCTTTGATACTGTTATTGTGGTTACCGACCGTATCAACCTCGATAAGCAGATCAAGAATACGATAAAGCAATTCACGCAGGTGTCCTCCACGGTGGGCTGGGCAAAGTCTGCGTCTGATTTGCATACCATGTTGGACGAGGGCAAGAAGATCATCATTACCATCGTTCACAAGTTCCAGTTTATCCTGAACGATATTTCTACAGCATACAAGAACCGTACCTTCGCGATTATTATCGATGAGGCACATTCGAGCCAGAACGGCAGCCTTGCTGCAAAGATGAATATCGTTATTTCGGGCAATGTCTACACCGACGATGATGATTTTGAGGATAAGATCAACACAATCATCGAGGGTAAGAAAATGGCACAGAACGCGAGCTATTTTGCTTTCACTGCCACACCGAAAAATAAGACACTTGAAATGTTCGGTGAGATCATAACCGATGAAAACGGCAATCCGATCTTGAATGAGGACGGAACGAAGAAGGCCAAGCCGCACGATATGTATACGATGAAACAGGCAATCGAGGAGAAGTTTATCCTTGATGTTCTGAAATACTATACGCCATATCAGAGCTACTACCATTTGATTAAGACCGTCAATGATGATCCGCTCTTTGATAAGAAGAGAGCGAATAAAATCCTACGCTCCTATGTGGAAAGTGATCCTCACGCCATTGGGGAGAAGGCCGGTATCATAGTCGAGCATTTTTATAATAATGTCCGTATGAAGATTAAGGGCAAGGCTCGCGCAATGGTCGTTACCCATCAGATTCAGAGGGCGATTGAATACTACTTTGCTATCAAGAAAGAGCTGGAGGAGCGTAAGAGCCAGTATAAGCCAATGATCGCTTTTTCTGGTGAAGCACGCTATAACGGTGAAACTTATACCGAGGCTAAAATCAACGGATTTCCGAGCGCAAAGATTGAGAAGGAGTTCCGCAAAGACCCGTATCGTATTCTGGTTGTGGCAGACAAATTCCAGACCGGTTATGATGAGCCGCTTCTGCAGACGATGTATGTGGATAAGAAGCTGTTTGATATAAAGGCAGTGCAGACGCTGTCTCGATTGAATCGTTGCGCTCCGTATAAGACAGATACCTTTGTGCTGGATTTCATCAATAATCCAGCGGACATCCAGAAGTCCTTCGAGCGGTACTATAAGACCACGGTTCTTTCCGGTGAGACGGATGCCAATAAGCTGAATGACCTGATTGACAATATGGAGCCTATGCAGGTCTATACCGACGATGATGTAAACACGTTTGTAGAGCTCTACTTGAATAATGCAGACCGGGAGCAGCTTGATCCGATCATTGACAGGTGCGTCGAGCTGTTTAAGGCTCTGGAATATGACGACAAGGTGGAGTTCAAAAAGAGTGCAAAGGGATTTGTGCGTACTTATAATTTCCTTTCGTCCATTCTGCCGTATGGTTCTCCGGACTGGGAGAAGTTGTCTATTTTCCTGACACTTCTCGTGCCGAAGCTGCCGAAGGTAGGCGACGAAAACGATGACTATAAAAAAATCATTGAAAGCGTCGATCTTGACAGCTATCGAGTCGTTGCCCAGCAGACCATGTCGATCTCGCTGGCTAATGAGGATGCAGAGGTGAAGTCTGTGCCGGTTCAGACAGACATCGGCATACCGGTTCCGGAGATGGACACGCTCACGCACATCCTCGAATCATTCCATGATGTTTGGGGTAATTGCGACTGGACGGATGAGGACAAGATCAAGAAACAGATTCAGGAAATTGCCGAAGAGGTCAAAAAGGATGAGCGATATCAGAATGCAATGCAGTTCTCGGATATCCAGAATGCCCGTGACGAAAGTGAACGCGCCACATGGGAGGCGATCCTTCGTAACATGTCCAGCGGCATGGAACTTTATACTGCTTATCAAGGTGATACCCGGAGCCGCCGTAACCAGTCCTTCAGGGATTGGCTGTTGGATTTAATTTTTAATGCGACATACCAGAAGCCGACTGCACCTAAGTCCGACACAGGGAAAGCCTATTCATTTGACTATGAGCCTCCGGCTTCAACGGTTGCTGAAGATCCAGCACCATACGGAACTAAGAAGGAGGACTGACGATAGATGAAAGGTTCAGAATGTAAATTCGTTAAATACATGGAGGGCTCTGACAAGCGCTTTGTCATCCCGGTCTACCAGAGGAATTATGACTGGAAGACCGAGAACTGCAAGCAGCTGTACGATGACCTTGTAAAAATCATCAACGGACACCGGAAGAGTCACTTCTTCGGGAGCCTCGTTTCCGTTTACAATCCCGATGGCCATAACGAGGAGTTCCTGATCATCGACGGCCAGCAGCGCCTCACGACGGTATCGCTGCTTTTCCTTGCCATGTTTAACGTGATTGATAAGGGCATCATCGTGCCGGAGACCGCCAACCTGAAGCAGCGGATTTTCGAAGAATACCTCGTGGACAAGTGGAAACCGGAGGATACCCGTATCAAGCTCAAGCCGGTCAAAAATGACCAGACGGCATTCGGGAAACTGTTCTCTGATCCGACGGAGTATATTCGCGAGTCCAATCTAACCGTGAACTATGATTATTTCTATGATCGGATTCAGAAGCAGGAAATTACTATCGACCAGCTTTACGATGCGATCTGCTGTCTGGAGATTATTAACATTCGGCTGGATATGGACGATAATCCGCAGCTCATTTTTGAAAGTCTGAACTCGACCGGCCTTGACCTTAGCGAAGGTGACAAGATCCGAAACTTCATTTTGATGGGGTTGCCTTCCAAGGAGCAGGGGGACTATTACGAGAAATATTGGAACAAGATCGAGGTTTGCACGAAGTATGATGTGAGCGCCTTCATCCGGGATTACCTGAGTGTGAAGCAGCAGGCCATCCCGCAACAGAAGAAAATCTACATCAATTTTAAGGACTTTGTGGAGCGCAGCAAGATCGATACTGAGCCGCTGCTCGCTGAGATGCTGGCCTATGCAAAGAGGTATCAGATTCTCCTCGATGGCAATTCAGGCAGCGCGGCATTGGATGCCTGCATTGACCGACTGAATCGTCTGGAAACGACTGTAACAAGGCCGTATTTCCTTGAAGTGCTGCGCCTGTATAACGAAAACAAACTGACGCTGGCGCAGGTCACCAAGATTTTCCTGACGACAGAGAACTATCTGTTCCGCAGGACAATGTGTGACCTCCCGACGAATGCCCTGAATAAAATCTTCCTCATGTTGCACCGGGAGATCATCCGGTACGACGGCACCGAGGATAATTATGTCGAGAAACTCAAGTATGCGCTTCTGTCAAAGAAAGAGCGTGCCCGCTTCCCGGACGACGTGGAGTTCAAAGCTGCATTTGAAGAGCGTCCGGTTTACCTGATGAACAGCAAGAATAAGATTTATATCCTTGAGCGCTTCGAGAACTTCGGTACTTCGGAGGATAAGGATGTATATCGTCACTGCGATGATGGCACCTACTCGATTGAACACATCATGCCGCAGCATCTTACACCGGTATGGCAGAAGGAGCTGGGTGATGACTATGAGCAGATACATGAGCTGTGGCTCCATCGCATGGCAAACCTCACGCTGACAGCCTATAACTCGAAGTACAGCAATAGCTCCTTTACTGAGAAGAAAACCATGCAGAATGGTTTCGATGACAGTGGTATCCGCATGAATACTTGGATTGCCAAGAAGGATAAGTGGACGCTGGCAGAGTTGGAGGAGCGCAGCGAATACCTTATGGGGAGAGCCCTGACGATCTGGGCAGCTCCGACCACGGAATATAAACCGGCAGAAAAACAGCTCGACACATATACCCTTGAGGACGAAGGCGAGCTGACCGGACGCTTGATTGCGAAGTTTACCTTTAAGAACACCGAGCAGCCGGTAACGAGCTGGGTGGAGATGTTCCAGAAGGTTATCCAGATTTTGTATGCCGAGGACAAGGCCATCCTCACAAAGCTGGCGATGTCGGAGGAGGAGAACATTGCACTTCACTTCAACACGAATCCGGAAGCTTTCACGAAGTCGCTGGAAATCGGTGATGGCATCTACGTGTGGACGAACACCAGCACACAGAGCAAACTGTCCGTCCTGAGCCGCCTGTTCAAGTTGTATGATGAAGATCCAGCAGACTTGGTGTTTTATCTGCGTGACGAGAATGAGGCAAATGCTGATGAGCCGGGCAGCCGTTATGAACTCAGGAGAAAATACTGGACATACGCACTTCCAATTATTCAGAAGGCGCATGGCGAAGATGGTTCCTTCTTCAATGTGAATCCATCGAGGGACAACTGGATCAATGGCTTCTTCGGTATCGGCGGATTCTATCTGTGCTGCGTGGCAAACTATGATGCAGCGCGGGCAGAGGTCGTATTTGGTAGAGGCAATAAACAGGAAAACAAGGACGCCTTCGATAGCCTGTACACGCACAAGGCAGAGATCGAATCGGCACTGGGCACGACGCTCCAATGGAACCGTGGCGACGATATCAAGTCGTCCAAGGTGTTTATCCAGCTGAGTAATGTCAGCATCGAAAATGAGACCGACTGGCTCCAGATGGCTAACTTTCACGCCGACTGGACGAAGAAGTTCTACGATGTGATTGTGCCGTATATCAAGGGATGAGGAGGAGCTGATATGTATGAAGCACTAACTGCGCTAATCCCTGTGTTAAAAACAGATAATTTCGGCGAATGGATAGTCGATAGAGCTGGGATGTGAGTATCGCTATATCGTTCCGGACCTTTCCGGACATGGAGAGGCAAAAGACGATCCTTATGTAAGTACAGCTGAGGAAGCAGCCACGCTTGCCCATTACTTAAAGGAGCATGTGTTTCTGAGCAAACAAAAGAAGGCGCGGTAAGATCCAAAACCGGTGATCGATAAGGTCGCCATTCCAAGGCAAAATTAAAAATCTGGCAAGGCTATGGACACTGCGAAGAAATGACACAAAACACAGAGGCCTATATGGCTTTTGTAAAAGGATGTATGGATTAAGGAGAATATGGGTTTATGGATATCCTTCGAGCAATACTGGATGGGGTAGCTATCGCTGCTATTTTTAACGGGGCAGTCGCAAGTTTGGTGCTTATAAATCCGAGATGGTTTTTTGATTCGTATCCTAAAGCCATTCAAAAGGCAGCTCCTTTACCCATGACAAAGCAAGAGAAAAAAATAAATTTCATACTAACCATCGCTATCACCGGGATGTGTTTTGTTTATTCCGTTGTAAGCCTTTTGCATTCAAAGACTTTAGGTTTTTGGAACTTGTTTTGGATGAGCTATATTCAGTGGAGCATCTTAAATGCAGGAGATTTTTTGCTGTTAGATTGTCTGTTATTTCAAGGAAAATATAAGGGAAAAATTGTTATTCCTGGCACAGAGGGGCACAAGGACTATGAATTTAAGAATTGGATGAAGCACTTGGCGATTTGGGAACATTTCTTGTTTGTACCCTTTTTGCTAATACCAATCGCGGCTGTCGTTCAGGCGTTCATTGTTGGATTTTTGGCAAGTTGATGAAAACAAAACAATATATTTGATACATTTTAACGGCACAGTCGCTTAGGGTACGAAACTCATACTCAGGGGTACGAAAATTTAGATGTGGTACGAAAATCAATAAGCTCACAGCGATGTTCATCCTAAAATTAAACTAAGAAGCATTACGCGTTACAAGAATCTTGTTCTATCTGGCAGGGTTCTTTTTTATGCAACATTAGGCGAATTGCCATTACCGCATAAAATTCTTGACAAACAAGTTAGTCTATGATAACTTGTTATTTACCGAGATTAATCTCGGTAAGGGGAGGAAAATGATGGTCAGAGAACGATTAGATCCGGAAATGCGTAAAGAAGACATTCAAAAGGCTGCTATGGCACTCTTTTCTTCTAAGGGCTTTAACAATACGACGATGGATGATGTTCGTGAAAAATCCGGTTTATCAGCCGGCGGATTATACTACTACTACAAAAATACGGCAGAAATCCTCTACGACATTATGGACAGAGGAAGCAGGATGCGTGAAGCGACGGTAACAAACACGGTTCAACATATGGGGAACAAGCTTTCACCACATATCTTGGCTGAAGTTGTCGTCGATAAAATGTTGGCGAATAATCCTTTTACGCCTATCTATGTCATGTTTCTTGGTGAGATTAAGAAAAATGAACAGTTTAACGCATTATATGAAAAACTCAAGAGGGATTTGATTACTTACTTTAAGCATTTTATGAATGGGTACGACTGCGGATTGCTTACTGATGATGACTATGAATTTGTAACGAATCTCATCAATGCAAGCTTGTTATCCTGTGAAATTTTAGATACGCGTGAAAATTTTCTAAAGAACAGACAGCACTTGGTATCCATGCTTGAAGGTTATTTTACTCGTTCGACTTCTCAGTAAGCGGAAGTTTCCGGACTCTAAAATCTTCCATCAATTTCAGCATTTCATTCATTTACTAAGGAGGTTTTTTGATATGAACTTATTGAAAAAGTACATCGCCAAAAATAAGACCGGCTACTTTTTCTCGGTTCTTTTTGCCATTTTGGGTGTACTGGCAGGACTTTTTACCTATGTGCTCTTGAGCAAAATGATCATTGCCCTCATTGCAGGGAATGCAGATTTTGCTTTTTATACTAAAGGAGTCCTCAGTATTCTCGCGCTGCTGTGCGCAAAAGAAGTTTTTATGGGTATTTCCACCACGATTTCTCATACGGCGACCTATGGTGCTTTGTGTGAAATCAGGCGAGATATCATGGACAAACTTTTCAAAATGCCGTTAGGAAACATTTTGAATTTAAGCACAGGAAAGCTAAAAGATGTCATCGTGAATCAAGTTGACAGCATGGAGACAACCCTGGCTCACCTGATTCCTGAAATGACCGCTAATATTGTTGGCCCGGTTTTACTTCTTGTTTACATGTTTGTTCTCGATTGGCGCGTTTCGCTCTTGGCACTGGTTCCTCTTGTGATCGGCATGTTTTTTATGGCCGGCCCGATGAAGCGCATGCCTAAAATGTTTCCCAAAGCAGTCAAAATTGGTCAAGACATGAACAACTCGATTGTGGAATATATCAACGGCATCGAAGTCATTAAGTCTTTTAATCAAGGCGATACATCCTATAAAAAATACAGCGATAATGTTTATGCCAAAGCAGATTATTACTGCAAGTGGATGGGCTTGAACAACAACGATTATGCGGTGAGCATGTCGCTTGCACCGATGGGTATTTTAACCATCATTCCGTTTGGCCTTTTCTTCTGTATGCAAGGTAGCCTAAGCGGCGCTCATCTTTTGATGTTGATTATTTTATCGTTTGGCACAATCTCAAATATCATGCAGGTGATGTCTTATGAGGACGATATGGGTCGCATCAAAACCATTGCCGGTGAGATTGAAAAAGTTCTCAACTCAAAAGAGTTATCCCACGCAACCGGTACACAAAACATTTCACGCTATGACATCACTTTCGATCACGTGAATTTCTCTTACGATGACAACAAACAGGTTATCAAGGATGTCAATCTGCACATCAATGAAGGTAGTGTCAATGCACTCGTCGGGTATTCTGGCTCAGGGAAATCGACCGTTGCAAAGCTCCTCGCCGGATTTTGGGATACCGATAGTGGCACCATAACAATTGGTGGCATAGCTCTCAAGGATATGCCTTTAGAACAGCTTTCGGATGCTATTTCTTATGTATCTCAAGACAATTATTTGTTTGATATTTCCATCAAAGATAATATTCGCATCGGCAAAAAAAATGCAACGGATGAGGAAATTATAGAAATCGCTAAAAAATCGGGCTGCCACGATTTCATTATGAAGCTCTCACAAGGCTATGAAACGGTTGCCGGAGAAGGTGGCGGGCATCTCTCCGGCGGTGAGCGCCAACGCATCTCTATTGCACGCGCCATGCTCAAAGATGCACCGATTGTCATTTTGGATGAAGCCACTTCCTATATCGATCCAGAAAATGAAGCTATTTTGCAAGATGCCATCGCCGCATTGGTAAAAGGCAAAACGCTCATTATTATCGCCCATCGACTGAAAACCATTGCAGATGTGGATCAAATATTTGTAATCCATGATGGATATGTTGAAAATCACGGAACACACGATGAACTATTAAAAGATTCTCCGGTTTACCAAGAATTGTGGAGTGCGGCCATGCGAGGTGAAGAAAATGATTAATACATTTAAGAAGTTATGGAAATTTGCAGAGCGTGAGCAAGGAATGATTCGCTCCTCTGTGATCTGGAGTTTTTTGGGCGCGATTTTTAACGTTTTTCAATTTATGGCCATCTATTTGGTCATTGCGGCGATTATAAAGCAGGAAATTACGTGGCAGACGATTGGTATGTGCAGCGCATTCTTATTGCTTTCCTTACTGGGCATCATTATTTCTAAGAAAAATTCCATGCTTAAGCAAACGCATGCCGGCTATTTTACAGCCGCAAATAAACGTATCGCTATGGGAGAAAAAATCAAAAAAGTGCCAATGGGCTTTTTCAATGATTTTAGCTTAGGAAATTTAACGGCCATTGCGACGACAAAGTTGGACAGTCTCGAAACTTGGGTGCCCACACTTTTTATTATGGTATTCGGCGGTCTGCTTGTAACCGTGGTATTTATCCTGTCCCTTTTTATGCTGCATTGGAAAATTGCACTCATTGCTATCGCTGGGTCTTTGATTTTCTTGGCGGCGGCCGCTTTAATGCAGCAAAGATCTAAAAAGAGTTCGGATCGAGTTTCTGTTGTACAAAACGATCTCACGAAAGAAGTGCTGGCAACCTTGCAAGGTATGCAGATCATCAAGTCCTATAACTTGGGCGGACAAAATAACAACAAGCTGGATCAAAGTTTTGAAGAAACAAAAAAATCGACGTTGAGCCTTGAAAAGGCCGTTACGCCTTACACGGTACTGCTGAAAATCATCATTGCGATCACGATTTCGGTTATGATTGCCACAGCACTTTCATGCTACTTTTCGGGAGAGCTTTCTTTGGACTATACCATCATGACGCTGGTTGCCAGTTTTGTGATTTTTAACAGTTTATTGGCTTCTGGTAGTGCTATGGCCATGCTTAGAACCATTGACAACGCGATGGATTCTTATGATTACGTCAATCAAATGCAAGATATGCCGGAAGGTCATATCAATGATGAACTTCAGCAACACGATATTGAATTTAAAAATGTTTCCTTTGCCTATGGCGAAAAGCCAATCTTAAATAATGTGTCTTGCTATATCCCCGAAAGATCAATGACGGCTATCGTAGGGCCGTCTGGTTCAGGGAAAACAACTTTTTGCAATTTGATCTCTCGCTTTTGGGATGTCAATTCAGGAGAGATTCGCCTTGGAGGAAAGAACATTAAAGATTACTCCCTTGAAAATCTCATGAATCATATTTCGATGGTCTTCCAAGATGTCTATCTTTTTGCCGATACGATTGAAAACAACATTAAATTCGGATGCCCAAATGCCAGCCGCGATGATGTGATTGCGGCGGCAAAAAAGGCCCAGTGCCATGACTTTATTTCCGCCTTGCCCGATGGCTATCAGAGCATGATCGGAGAAGGTGGAACAAGTCTTTCCGGCGGTGAAAAACAGCGCATCTCCATTGCCAGAGCAATGCTGAAAGATGCACCGATTATCATCTTTGATGAAGCTACTGCAAATGTTGATCCGGAAAACGAAGACAAGCTGAAAGCAGCCATTGAAGCCCTTACTCAAAACAAAACCGTCATCATGATCGCGCACCGCTTGAAGACGATCCGTAATGCAAACCGGATTTTGGTACTGAACAAAGCAGGGATTGAGCAGTGCGGTACACATGATGAATTGATGCTGCAAGGAGGTCTTTATCGAGCTCTTATCGAATCGAGAAGCAAGGCGGAAAGCTGGAGATTCGCAAATTAAAGTTTGGAACTAACAACAACATCTTAGACATAAAAATGATTGTGCCTGATGTTGTCGAAAATTAAATGTTCAGAAAGGAATTTTATGATGAAACTAAAAAATGTTGTACAGATTGCCGTATTGGCAGTAATTGGCTGTGTTGTAGCCTTTGGAATCAGTATGCTGACGGGACTTTTAGGCATGGCTTCCCTCTACATTTCAGCCGGGTTTGCCGCTTTTGTGATCGGACCGACCTTTGTGATTGCGGCTCGAAAAGTACAAAAGCGTGGCACAGCGCTTCTCTTTTGGGCTGTGCTTGGGTTGGTATATGCAATTTTAGGTTATGGGATCATGATTCCGATTACTCTGATTGCAGGGATTGTCTGCGAGCTGATTATCGGAAAGTACGATAATAGCAAACGCATCGCCATTGCTTTTAGTGTTGCCATGTTTATCGATTCGATGCACAGCATTCTTTTAACAAAAATTTTAGGCGTCGAAGGTTTAGTAAAATACATGTCATCTACCTTTTCTCCAGAACAAGCAGCACAAATGGTTGCCGCCTATACAAATGAAGTGATTTTGATAGCTGTTGCCGTTAATGTTGTGCTGTGCTTGTTAGCCGGATTTTTCGGAGCATTCATCAACAATAAGTTCTTTGAGAAAAGCACTCAGCAGAGCAAGCTCAAATAAGATGAGCCGATCATTTTCCCGCAGAAAAGACCAAGAGGGATATCTTCATCCGCTTACGCTATTTGCCTTAACGATCCTGTTTACCTTCTTGGTCTTTACTCGCAATCCATGGTTATATGGAATCACCTGTGCGGCAAGCTTTTTAATCTTGCTGTCTCGTTCCGCTCGAACCTGCATAAAAAATCTCGTTTTTTATGCAGGTATATTCGGTGTGGCAGTGCTTCTGGCTCATATCTCGTCAGGTTTTACAACAGGAGCTTTTTTAGGACTTGCTATTTTAATTCTTCAGTTGTTTCCGATCATGAATATTGGTCGTGCACTGGTCATGACAAGTTCGACTAAAATTTTTACGGCTATGCATCAGTTGCATTTACCCATAAGTCTATCGGTCGGTCTTGTTACCGCGCTGCGCTTTCTTGACGAAATACTGCTTAGACTTAAGGAAATTAAAGCCGGAATGAAAATCCGCGGCTTTCATGCTTCCCTTTTGCATCCCGTCCGCACTTTTGAGCTGTACTTTGTTCCTTTGGTATATAAGTGTCTGCATGTCAGCGAAACGCTTGTCTCTTCAATTATTGCCAAAGGTATCGAGTATGAAGGAGAAAAAACCAGTTATTATGATATGCGCTTTAAATTCGCAGATGGCATCAGCCTGTTTGCCGGCGTGGCGCTTTTGGGAGTTGCACTATGGACATCATGAAAGTCAATATTGAGCGCTTCACCTATCAAGGAGCAGAAAAGTCATCTTTGCATGCTATTCATTTTGCGATCGCACCGGGAAAACTGGTCGTACTCACCGGTAATTCCGGCTGCGGAAAAACAACGCTTACCAGAGTGATGAACGGACTCATACCGGATCAGTATGAAGGCACACTGGATGGCAAAGTCACATTATTGGATCAAAATCTGCATGATTTTAAGACGGGTACCTTGGCTAAGGTCATCGGCAACGTATTTCAAAATCCATCCGATCAATTCTTTACCCGCAAGGCAGAAGATGAGGTCGCCCTTGTCGGAGAGAACCTCGGCATGCCGCAGGCGGAACTGAGAAAACGGGTGAAGAAAGCTTTTGAGTACATGAGCATTGCTCACTTAATGGATAAAAATTTGAATGAACTTTCCGGCGGAGAAAAACAGCGGGTAGCTATTGCCTCTACCTTAGTTTATGACACAAAGATTATTTTCTTTGATGAGCCTTCAGCTTCCCTTGATCAAGAAGGTATCCGAGATTTGCAAGGCATCCTGAAATTGCTCAAAGCGTCGGGTAGAACCATCATCATCGCCGAACACCGACTATATTTTTTGGAGGATCTCTACGATAAGCTCTATGTCATGAAAGACGGAACTTTTATCAAAGAATTT
>NZ_HG529492.1 GCF_000308275.2 Levyella massiliensis | reverse complement strand
GCAAGGCAGAAGATGAGGTCGCCCTTGTCGGAGAGAACCTCGGCATGCCGCAGGCGGAACTGAGAAAACGGGTGAAGAAAGCTTTTGAGTACATGAGCATTGCTCACTTAATGGATAAAAATTTGAATGAACTTTCCGGCGGAGAAAAACAGCGGGTAGCTATTGCCTCTACCTTAGTTTATGACACAAAGATTATTTTCTTTGATGAGCCTTCAGCTTCCCTTGATCAAGAAGGTATCCGAGATTTGCAAGGCATCCTGAAATTGCTCAAAGCGTCGGGTAGAACCATCATCATCGCCGAACACCGACTATATTTTTTGGAGGATCTCTACGATAAGCTCTATGTCATGAAAGACGGAACTTTTATCAAAGAATTTGATGCGGGCGAACTAAAATCATCCGATTGTAAAGACTTGGGACTTCGAGCGATAGATTTTTCCGCACTTGTTCCGCACAACACGACAAAGGCAGGTGAGCGTGTTTTTTCTGCGAAGGATGTTCATGTCTCTGTAGGCAAAAAAGAACTCATCTCGAATTTATCCTTCGACTTACATTCCGATGAAATCATGGGGATTGTCGGCACAAATGGTATCGGAAAAAGCAGTTTAGGTCGTGTTCTCTGCGGACTTGCCGGCAAGAAGCAAGATATTTCATGGGGAAAAACTCAGCGAGAACGACTGAAAAATACCTACTACATGATGCAGGATGTAGACTACCAGCTGTTTTTTGATACCGTAGAAAACGAGGCGCTCGCAAACGGCAAAAAAATAAGCGATGCTTATTTGGCGGAGGTTTCTTGGATCATTAAGCATATTGATCTTTGGAATAAACGCAGCGAGCATCCGCAAAACTTATCCGGCGGGCAAAAGCAAAGGCTGGCTCTCGCCAATGCTTTTTTGAGTGAAAAGCAAATTCTTATTTTGGATGAGCCGACCAGCGGTTTGGATTACATGCACATGGATAAAATCGCCGAGCTTATCTTTGAACTTGCCAAAGGTCGCCCGACACTTATTATTACGCATGACATCGAACTATTACTGAAAGTCTGCCGGACGGTCCTTCTGATCAAACAAGATGGATATGAGAAACTTGATTTACAGACGGCAGAATATCATAAGCTCATTTCTTATTTTGAGCAGATGATGAAATAACGGCGGCTAAGAGCAAATCTCGCTGCCATTTCTGAAGGTTATGCGGATATCTTCTTTGCTGAATACCGTGATGTGATCTACAAGAGCACAGTAGCTCTGTTCGTCGAATGTTTGCAGAAGCCTGTCTTGTTTTTGTAGCTGCTTCAGGCAGAACTTGGTATCGGCTATGGTCGCCTGCATCTTTTTGAGCTTTCCTTCGACCTTCGCTAAGGCCGCCTTTTTTTCATTGTAGAAGCGTGCCAGATCTTCGTACTTTGCTTGATACTCGCTCTGGTCTTGCAGTGCCTGTTGCATTGCCAGATGACCTGCTTGTATTTGTCGTTGGAATGCCAGACTTTTGAACCGAGCCTTGTTCCGCATTCACCACAGTAGACCTGGCCGGAGAAAAGTCTCACGCCACTGTGTCTTCCTTTTCGTTTTTGCGCCGTTCCATCTCGCGTTGTACGAGTTCCCACACCTCCGGTTCAATGATGGCTTCGTGGTTTCCGGAGACGTAGTACTGCGGAATTTCGCCTTCGTTTATCTTGTGCTCTTTGGTAAGAAAGTTCGTGGTAAAGGACTTTTGCAGGAGCGCATCGCTTTGTATTTTTCGTTGGTAAGGATGGATTTATGGCATGGGCAAAAAAGCGAGGCGATATGGAGTGAACAACGATCCATTTAAGGAATATATCAAAGAATCCGAGCGTGCCTTCAGCTTTACGCCGAATGACTATATCTCCATTCACAGAAAGCTGTTTACTGGTATCTATTCCCACGCCGGATGAGATCATCTACCACCTTGCGTTTTTTGTTTCCAGACTGTGGCAGATCTATGTTTTCGGTGAGGGCAACACCAGAACGATGGCGGTATTCTTTCCGCTGCAAAACCGGACATTGCATAGCAGCGGCACTTTTAAGGAAACAGAAAAACTGGACATTGAAACTGCAAAACCGGACATTGACGATCTAAAACCGGACACGGAAAAGGCAAGTATCGCTTCCGGCAGCAGTAGAGTTGAGTGGATGGGAAATCACAGGTTTTCGGACATATTCCCTCAGAGCGAAGTCTTGAGGCGATTGGGAAATCTGTGCGGTTGCTTTATTATAGTAGGAACAAGCACATCGACCTGTTTCCGAGAACGAGCGCGGTCGAGAAAATGGCAATTTTGAGGTTAAAATGGGTGTGGATATGTTTCCGAGAACGAACGGACTGATTTTCCGTGGATTGCCCGATTATTTGACATCCATCTGGAGCAATCGAGCCATGTTGAGACTGTTGCTCTTTTGTCCCACCAAAAAATCGAGAAGGAGATCCTTATAGCGTACGAACCCCGAGAAAATGAGATTATACCTTATAAAGACGCTACTTATGAAGAGATAAAGTCGTGGATTATGAAGGAGTACGGTTTTAAGGTAAGCAACCTATATATTGGTCAAGCCAAGGAAAAATTTGGATTGGAAAAGAGGGGAAACTATAACGTGAGCAAAAAAGAAAAGCAAGTTATCCCGCAGTGCCCCGAAGAAAAGATGGAAGCAATAAAAACAGCTTTTGCGCACTTCAAAATGCTGGATTTATGGAAAAAAGAAAATTAGGAAGCCGTGGTCCATTGAGCAAATTAAAAAGGCTCATTTAAGACATGCTGCGCTGATCGAGAGCGACTAAGACAAAACATGCACATCTTCTATCCACCACGGATTACTTACTTATAAATTCAACAACATCGTTGGGTGAGCAATCTAAAACAACACATAATTTCTCTAATGTAGCAAGAGTTATGTTTTGATTTTTCTTTAATCTATCCAATGTTTTATTGTCAATTCCGGCCTGCAATAACCTGTACTGAGAGACTTCCTTATTCTTCAAGGTATTCCATAACGGGCGATAGCTAATAATGATAATCCTGTACATTTGTAAATGATGTGAGACCAAAAACAGGAGAGAGAATTTCCTGTATGCTACCCTATTGATGGCGGGTTAACCCGCCATCAATAGGGCACGTTTTTCCATAGGCGTTAACCACCCCAAGGTCTGCATAGGCAACCGATTCGACTTATATAAATAGCGCTTCATTTGTACCAGTAAATCCTCGTAGCTGTAGAAAGACAAGCGCGCGTAGAAGCGCTCATTGTCATTGCGGTGACTCCGTTCTACTTTGCCATTGTGTCTCGGCGTCCTTGGGCGAATCAGCTGGTGGACAATGCCCTGTTCCTGGCAATAAAGATCAAAGGGGTGCGTTCGCTGTGTCTCACGGAAATGGGTAAATTCAAAGCCATTATCTGTCTGTATGATTTTTGGTTGATAGCCAAAATGTTTGATGGCCATTTTGATAAATTCCACACTGGAGTAGGAAGACTGCTCGCGGAAGGCGTAGATAAATCGCTCCCTACTGGCTTCGTCAATGACTGTGTATTGATAGAACTTGTCGGGCATTTTCCCTACATAGCAGGCCCTGGGAACATATTTCACATCGAGTTGTCATTTTATGCCCAGATTTTTCGGTGTATCGTAAGGCTTTGGCACGTATGCCTTCTTCTTTGTCGGTTTTTCCTTGTAGAAACCTTGCTTTCGAAGAAAACGAAAAAGGGAGCATGGATGACGCTGATAGCCACGTTGAAACTTGAGTTTCGCGTACAATTCTATGAGGGAGATGGTTGGACTTCGTCGGATGAAATTCTTTATCCAGGTTTTTTCCTGCTGTGTATGGGCATTCGGATGCGGCGTTTTTGGACGATGTGAGCGGTCTCTTAGGGAATCGATCGTTCCGTCAAAACGACGATTCCAGCGCATGAGAGAGGCTTTCGAGATCTTGTAGCGGCGAACAACAAATTTCACTGACCATCCCAAGCGATAGGTTTTAATCGTAAAATTTATGGGGAACTAACATCAGCTTATTGACATAAATTTAGAAATAAGTACAATAATAGTTCAGTAATTGTTCAACTATTATTATTTGAAGGTGAATATATGTCAAAAACGTCTTATATTTGTAATTGCGATGTAATTCATGAGGATATTGTGAATGATGTGAAATCCAAGATGCAGCCAAAAGATGATTATATCCAGTTGGCTTCTTTGTTTAAGCTATTTGGAGATGGAACTAGAGTACAAATCTTACACGCTCTAGAACAGAGTGAGATGTGTGTATGTGATCTTGCAGTGCTACTGGGGGTAACAAAATCTGCAATTTCGCATCAGTTAAAGGCATTACGCCTAGCGAATCTGGTAAAATTCCGTAAAGAAGCACAGATAGTTTACTACTCGCTGGCAGATGATCATGTGAAAGAGATTATTGACAAGGGATTTGAGCATCTTTAGCAGAAACAATATTTTTTAATATTATAGTTGAGTAATTGAGCAATTAAACAAATTATAAGGATATTATCATGAAACGCATATTTCTATTAAAAGGGTTGGACTGTCCGAACTGCTCCGCAAAAATTGAAAAAGAAGTCGGAGAATTGGATGGAGTACAATCCTCAGTTGTAAATTTGATGAAGCAGACGCTGACAATCAATGTTGCTCCAGCTGCCGCAGATACGATAGCCAGTCAGATTGAAACGATTGTTCATAGTCATGAGCCCGATGTGGAAGTTCAGGAAGAAACCGTTATGAATGTTACAAAGAGTTATTCGTTAAAAGGATTGGATTGTCCGAATTGTTCTGCAAAAATTGAAAAAGAAGTCGGAGAATTGGATGGAGTACAATCCTCAGTTGTAAATTTGATGAAGCAGACGCTGACAATCCATGTTGCTCCAGTTGCCGCAAATACAATAGCCAGTCAGATTGAAACGATTGTCCACAGCCATGAGCCAGATGTAGAAGTTTCCGAAATTGCACAGGAAGACTATATACCTGCAAAAAAACAGGATACCAATACATCCTATAACAATGAGGACAAGAAGTTGACGATTCGTTTAGCGATTGGCGCAGCAATCTATGGTATTGGTATGGCATTGACAGTTTTTGCGAAAGTGCCACTGCCTGTCGAGTTAGTTTTTCTCATTGTCTCCTATATTATTCTTGGCGGGGATGTTGTATGGCAAGCTGTGAGGAATATTTCAAAGGGACGTGTGTTTGATGAACATTTCCTGATGAGCGTTTCTACGATTGGTGCTTTTGTCATTGGTGAATATCCGGAAGCAGTTGCTGTTATGCTGTTCTATCAAATTGGTGAATTTTCCCAGTCATTGGCTGTTGAGCGTTCCAGAAAATCTATATCAGATTTAATGGATATACGTCCGGATTGTGCTACAGTCAGAAGGAACGGAGAATTGATTACCATATCTCCTGAAAGTGTTGCCATTGGCGAGATTATTATTGTAAAGCCTGGTGAAAAAATCCCATTAGACGGTGTGGTATTGGATGGAGATTCTATGCTGGATACGAGGGCTTTAACTGGAGAATCGGTTCCGAGAAGCGTTCATAAAGGAGACGAAGCACTTTCCGGTTGTATGAATCAGACAGGTGTTTTAACGATTAAGACAACGAAAGTATTTGGTGAATCTACTGCTTCAAAGATTATTGATCTTGTGGAGAATGCGTCCAGTAGAAAAGCACCAACAGAAAATTTCATTACTACATTTGCACGTTATTACACTCCTGTTGTTGTAATCTTAGCAGCTATTTTGGCAATTCTGCCACCGATCCTTCTTGGTGGAGGTTGGACAGAGTGGATTCGCAGAGGATTTGTTTTCCTTGTGGTATCTTGCCCATGTGCATTGGTCATTTCAATCCCGCTGACTTTCTTCGGAGGTATTGGTGCGGCATCTAAACGAGGTGTTCTTGTAAAAGGAAGTAATTATTTAGAGGCGCTTAATAATGTCAGCATTATTGTGTTCGATAAAACTGGAACACTTACAAAGGGTGTTTTCAATGTGACTGATATTCTGTCTGCCAATGGATTTTCAAAAGAACAGGTTCTGGAGTATGCGGTCCAGGCAGAGAGCTTTTCTAACCATCCTATTGCAAAATCCATTCTCTCTGCTTATGGAAAAGAAATTGACCAATCACTTATCTCTGATTACAAGGAAATTTCCGGATATGGAATCAGTGCCATGGCAGGAAAGAAGAAAGTTTATGCTGGCAATACGAAACTTATGGATTCAGAGCATGTGGAGTACACAGCCTGTGAAAAAGTTGGTACAAAGGTTTATGTAGCAGTAGATGGTCAATATGCCGGATGCATTCTGATAACAGATGAAGTAAAGCCGGACAGCAAAAAAGCAATTTCTGATTTGAAACATATCGGTGTGGAAAAAACAGTCATGCTTACTGGTGATGATGAAAAAATCGGAAAGGCTGTTGCGGAAGAATTGCAGTTGGATGAATATTATGCACAACTGCTTCCTGATCAAAAAGTGGAAAAGGTTGAGCTTTTAGACAGTAAAAAGAGACAGGGAAGCAAATTAGCTTTTGTTGGGGATGGTATCAATGACGCTCCTGTCCTTGCTCGTGCGGATGTTGGTATCGCAATGGGTGGTCTTGGTTCAGATGCGGCCATTGAAGCTGCGGATGTGGTTCTGATGACAGATGAACCATCTAAGCTGGTGGATGCGATTGATGTGGCAAAAGTGACAAAGCAAATTGTCATGCAGAATATAGTGATTGCCCTTGGAATTAAGAGTGTGTTCCTGATCCTTGGTGCTCTGGGTATAGCTGGAATGTGGGAAGCTGTATTTGGTGATGTAGGCGTTACCATAATTGCCGTTTTGAACGCAATGAGGATTTTAAAAAAATAAGAAACAAGGTGGCAATGTGAAACGGAAATTGATTCTGTTAGCAGTTACAATTGTTTTTCTTGCAGGTTTCGGTGTACTTTTGCACTCACCGCCCTCTATGATTGATGCAGTCACAGGAGTAACACCGAAAGCAAAAAAAGCTGCCCAAGCCGCCGCACGGTTGGAAGGCTCTTATGTTCTCGGTATTAATATGATGTCAGATGGTCTCGACAATGAGAACACCCGGAATAAATTAAAAGAATTGGCACTGGACGATTCGAAAACAAATGAAACAGATCTCATGAAAACGGACATTAGTTTTCGGTTATATGTATCTGAGACGGATTATCCGCTTGTCAGTTATGCTAAGAAACTCTGTGATAGGTTGAAACAGGCCGGTTTTTTCGTAGATCTGAAAGAGTACAGTAACACAATGATGCTATCAAGAGTGGTAAGTGGAAAGTATGATGTATTCCTGTCATCGGATGATTTTATTGACGTTACAACGCTAACACAGATGGACTATATGATTATGGACAGCAAAGAAATGAGGTGAGCGGGAATTTATGAGAAAATGGAATACGATTTTGTCTATTTTAATGCTTCTCATTTTTATGATTCATGGAATCATGGGCAGCTTTATGCTGAACGGAGTTGGAAGTAGTGCAGGGAAACTTCTTGCATGGATTGGTGTTGGTATTCTTGTTGTGCATACGGTGATTGGTGTCATCCTGACGGTTCAGAGTTTACAGACAGCGAAGCAATCAGGAAAAATGTATCTGAAACAAAACGTCATATTTTGGGCGAGACGAGCCAGTGGGATGGCAATACTGATTCTGTTGTTATTCCATATTGGCTTGTTTGGAAAGGTGCAGAATGGGACATATATTTTGTTCCCTTTTACAACTGTAAAGATGGTAACTCAGCTTTTGTTCGTAGCGGCAATCTTTGTTCATATTTTTATCAATATCCGCCCATTGCTCGTATCACTGGGAATCATCAGTTATAAAGAACGAAGGAGTGATATTTATTTGATCCTTTCGGTGCTTCTTCTTTTTATAGCGGGAGCGGTTATTTTATATTATATTCGGTGGCAATATCTATGAGTAAGACAATTATTATTATAGGTGCTGGACTGGCAGGACTTTCAGCGGCTTTGCAGGCAGCGGAAAATGGATGCAATGTAAAACTGGTTTCCTCCCTTCCGTCAGAGCGGGCACAGTCTGTTATGGCCGAGGGCGGTATCAACGCAGCTTTGAATACAAAAGATGAAAACGACAGTCCCGAAGAACATTTTACAGATACAATAAAGGCAGCATGTGGTCTGGCAGATCCAAATGCAGTTTGGGGAATGACACAGGCAGCACCGGAGCTGGTGCACTGGCTGCTAAAACTTGGAGTTAAATTTAACATGAGTGGCTATAATGATGTGGATCTGCGGAATTTTGGCGGGCAGAAAAAGAAACGGACTGCTTTTGCACAGAGCGATACCGGGAAGCAGATCATGACAGCTATGATAGACGCTATTCGCAGGAAAGAAGCATCTGGTATGGTAGAACGGTTCAGCCATCATTCTTTCCTAACACTTCGTCTGTGTGGCAATATTTGTTGTGGCTGCGTAATCAGGGATGAATACAGTCAGGAGACTGTGGAATTACCGGGGGATGCGGTTATTGTTGCCACCGGTGGTATGCACGGATTGTTTGGAAATACAACGGGTTCGCTGAGCAATACAGGAGAAGTCACCGCAGAATTGTTTCGGCTTGGTGTTCCTCTGGCAAATGGCGAGATGATCCAGTATCATCCGACAACTGTGAAATGTGGTGGAAAACGCATGCTCATCAGCGAGGCGGCCAGAGGGGAAGGTGGCAGGTTGTTTGCCATGAAAGATGGAAAACAATGGTATTTCATGGAGGAAAAATACCCGGAGCTTGGAAATCTGATGCCACGAGATATTACCGCCAGAGAGATATGGAAGGTCAGCCATGAATCAGAGGTATTTCTTGACATGACGGAAATATCGGAGGAGATTATTTCAAATAAGCTATCTGGTCTGGCAGACGATTGTATGACCTATCTGCATAAAGATATACGAAAGGAACCGGTGTCTGTTTTACCGGGAGTTCACTATTTTATGGGAGGCATTCTGGTGGATGAGCAGCACAGAACGCCGATTCAGAATCTTTGCGCTGCCGGAGAATGCTGTGCCCAATATCATGGTGCCAACCGTCTTGGTGGAAATTCTCTGTTAGGAGCGTTATACGGAGGGCGTGTTGCGGCAAAATCAGCATGCGAACAGGCAGATGTAGTAGATCTATCTTGTGCGACACAGATAGATTTTCCGCCAGCGTCTCAAATTTCAGAAATAAAGCAATTAAACAAAGTGATGCAGGAGACTATGGGCGTTGTCAGAAATGAGAATACGTTGTTAAATGGGATTCAAACGGTACAAGCGCTTACAGGAAATCTTCCATTGCTTGGCATGGCAGTTCTAAAGAGTGCTCTTGCAAGAAAAGAAAGCCGTGGTGCACACTGGCGGGAGGATTATCCGAAGAGCAATGACGATGATTACCTTAAAACAACGGTAGCCAGATTTGATGGAAAGCAGATACAGATTTCCTTTGTACCTGTTCCAGAAAGGCAGTGATTCACTTGGTATATAAAATAAGAATCAGGCGGCAGGAGAGTCAGAAATCAGACAGTTATTGGCAGGAATTTGAGTATGACGGAAGCAAAAAAAGCTCTGTTGCCACTGTTCTAAAGGAATTGAACAGTAGAACCCCTTTGAAAGATAACTCAGGAAACATAGTTACTCCCATCAGCTGGGAATGTAGCTGTATGGTGCGAAAATGTGGGGCTTGCGCCATGCTGATTAACGAACGTCCGAGGTTGGCATGCTCTACATTTCTACATACGTTAAAAGGTTCTACAATCATCTTGGAACCTTTAAGCAAATTTCCGCTTGTAAGAGATTTGATCGTTGACCGGTCAAATCTGTTTGAAAATTTGAAAAAACTGAACCTTTGGCTTGAAAGTGAAGCTTATATGAGTTCGTGGACACATGAACCGAGATACCAGTCGGCACGCTGTCTGATGTGTGGCTGTTGCCTTGAAGTGTGTCCTAACTTCTCTGCAAATGGGACTTTCGCAGGCACTGTTGCTGCAGTCAACGCATTTCGGATTCTGAATGAAGAACAGGAAAGCACTCATTTGAATGAGATTTCTGCTGAATATAAGAAGAGATTTTTTGAAGGATGCGGGAAGTCGTTATCTTGTCATGATATTTGTCCGATTTGTCTGCCTGTGGAAGAACTGCTTGTAAGGTCGAATGCAGCGGCTGTTTGGGGCAAATAAAATGGATGATAAAAGCTATAATGAATGTATGAAGAGAATCAAAAACTTGATTCTCTGATTTTATTGAGGAATATGGGTTTTCAGTAGTTGAAATGAAATTGATATATGGAGGTCTTGCACCGATCGGTGTAATGATTGCTCAAAAAGCATCTTAACAGATTTTGCTTTTGCGTTTAAACTATCAAGATTATAAGAAATCTAGAAATTTCTTCTATTCCGTAAGAAAAAATCAATATAAAAGGGATTATAATTTGAATATAAGTTTGGGCAATGATGAACAAGTTGAGGCCATTGCCTTGTTGGTGAGGAAATAATTTTTTTGAATAAACTTGAACAGGACCCGACAGGCTGCTTATTAAAGTGGACCAAGTCGGGTCTTTTGATTGCAAAAATAGCCCCACCACGTATGGCAAGGGCTTGTTCCAAAAGTATTATATCTTAAATATAAGAAAATAGGACACGAACAAGTGCTTGAATAAAAATATAGAACAATAAATGACCAAATACTTGAACAGAAAATGGACAAGTACTTGAATTGAAATTGGATAAATACTTGAATAAGTGATAAACTCCACTTAAGTAGTGAGTATGGGAGGAAATAATGAAAAAGTATTTACATAGAGTTGTAGATAAATTATTGGAAGAACGATTAGACGCAAAAGGAGCAGTTTTAATTGAAGGTCCTAAATGGTGTGGCAAGACAACAACAGCAAAACAAAAGGCAAAAAGCTTTATATCTATGGACCGACCTGATATGACGAGACAGTATCAGCAAATGGCAGAACTTTCACCGAGTACTTTACTTGAAGGAGAAACCCCAAGACTAATTGATGAGTGGCAAATAGCACCTAATATATGGAATGCGGTGCGCTATGAGGTTGATAATAGGGACGAATTTGGTCAATTTATATTAACTGGTTCAGCAGTACCGAATGAACTTGACGAGTCTATGCATACAGGTACAGGAAGAATTTCTAGGCTTTTAATGCGACCTATGAGTTTATATGAATCGAAGGATTCGAATGGAGAAGTATCTCTCAAAGATTTATTTGAAGGTCAAAATATTTCGGCTATTGGTGAAACGAGTCTTGAAGAAATAGCCTTTTTTATATGTAGAGGTGGATGGCCAAAAGCAATTGGTTTAGATGAAAAAACAGCCTTATTTCAAGCGATAGATTATTATGATGCTGTCATATCTACCGATATAAGTAGGGTGGATTCGATAAAAAGAGACAAAGAAAAGGCTAAGAAATTACTTAAATCCTATGCAAGACATGTAGGAACACAAAGTTCGCTAGAAACGATTCGACAAGATATGTTAGCTAATCAATCAGATACATTTGATCAGGTAACACTTTATTCCTACCTGGATGCCTTAAGAAAAATATTTGTGATAGAAGATTCCCCTGCATGGAATCCAAATTTAAGGTCGAAAACATCCATACGAACAACAGATACCAGATACTTTTCAGATCCATCTATCGCAACGGCATCATTAGGTATAGGTCCTAAGGATTTACTAGATGATTTAAATACCATGGGATTTTTGTTTGAAAACTTATGTATCCGTGATTTAAGAATTTATACAGACTATTTAGATGGAACAGTTTATCACTATAGAGATAGGTACGGATTAGAATGTGATGCCGTGATTCATCTAAGAAATGGAGCTTATGGTCTAGTCGAGATTAAACTCGGTGGAGATAAATTAATTGAAGAAGGTGCTGAAACTTTAAAAGACTTAGCATCCAAAATAGATACAAATAATATGCCCAATCCATCATTTATGATGGTCTTATGTGCAAAAGCCCCTTTTGCTTATAAAAGAGAGGATAGTGTCTACGTAATACCAATTACTGCTTTAAGACCTTAATAGTTTCTAGCATTTATGGACATATTCCCACATACGAGGCTTTTGAAAAACTTGGAAATTTATCTATACTGCCCCCTCGAGCCATGTCGAAGCCTTAACACTACTTTCACGCGATTAGCGTAGCTAATCGATGTGAGAGTAGATGTAGGTCTCATGCCAAGGCGGCCCGCGAAGGCAAGCGAAGCGCAGGCTGAGCGGAAAGCCGCCGACGGCGGAGAGTGTGGTATTGATGTCAAAGGAGAAGTCATAAGACGCCACGAAGGCCTGTATTTACAGCCTTTTTCAGGGAAATGACTGTTATATCGAGGCATGAAAATTACGACAAAACCCCTCTGTTCCAACTTATCGAGAGGAAACTGAGGAGGCTTGAGTGAGCGATTTAGATGTTGCCAAATTGAGTGGGTGGGATGGATGTTTTTCTGGTAGGGTGGAAGCAGTGATTTAGATGTCAGATCTTGAAGCTGTGGTTTGGATGTTTTCTGTTAATCGGAGACAGGTTGAGAAACAAAAATAGGAGGCGCGCGATGGACGTAAAAGCTTTTTGGCGGGATGTGCTTTCCCAGAACAGAGAAGCCCTGCAAGCTTATTTTTGCAAGGATGCCGTTATCCGTTGGCATTGCACAAACGAGAAATTTAGTGTTCAGGAGTATATCAAAGTCAACTGTGATTATCCGGGCGAATGGGATGGAGAGATAGAGCGTATTGAAAAAGCCGGAGAAACATTTATCACAGCTGTGCGTGTTTTCCCAAAAGACAAGAGCGCGTCATTCCATGCCGTCAGCTTTATAAAATTCAAAGATAATTTGATCTCGGAACTTGATGAATATTGGGCGGATGATGATGAAGTGCCTGAGTGGAGATTGAACATGAAGATCGGAGCAGCAATTAGATAAATTAGAATTTACCGGAGGAAAAGATAAAGTGACACCACATGAAATCTGGGAAGAATACTGTGAAAAATATGATATAGATAAAAGCATATCGTATGAAGCATGGCAGTTTGGCGATAAAGCAGATGAACTGGCAGAATTAGTCTGTATGGGGATAAAGACTGCAACCTGCTCACAGGCGGCAGTATATGAATTCGAACCGGATGAGCCGGAGCCCAAGGTGGATGATATCAGTATCATCCTGAATTCAGCGGATGAAGCAGTTTGCATTATAAGAAATATTAAGGTATACACAGCACCATTCTGTGACATAACAGCAGAACATGCCTTCAAAGAAGGCGAGGGCGACAGATCCTTATCTTATTGGAGACAGGTTCATAAAAATTTCTTCAGAAAAGAAGCTGAAGAATACGGAATAAGTTTTCATGAAAACAGCAATGTGATCTGCGAGGAATTTGAAGTGCTTTACCGTGCTTAAATTTCAGTTTGCAGTAGGTTTAGACACTTATCCTCCAACGACATCCCCTTTGCCAACTTCCATCGTGCAACGAGCGTGCAGACCTATTTCTTGATGTAGGGTTATCATCAGGGTAGTCTTGATACACGTGGAGACGGTTGTGCTTCTGTCCAAACTAGATTCCAAACAGTTGTGAATCCGGCGCTTAAAGGCATCACCGTACACCCGACTGATCGATTCTTCAAAGGACAACTCTTACCAGCATAATAATCCCGGCTTGTACCGCGCTATATATCGGAACCAGGATGAATGGCCACAGCAGAAAATGCTCTCGGAGTCCAAGATGCTTCATCCAGTTTCCAACTTCATAATCCGGATGGCCTTCTGTCCCCGGTATGACAATACGGCCTTTATATTTCCCCTGAAATAACAGGCAGTCCAGAAGAAAAAAGTCTCCGAAATTTACAATATTCCAATTGATATATCCAGTCCAGAATAAGGGCCAGAATCCGGTGATGCCTGTGTGCACATTACTGATGATTTCATATGCCGCGCAGATGCCCATAACCACGATAGTGAATATAAAATTAACGTGCTTCTCCTCTTTGGTCATTTGCTTTGGTGCGGCTTTCTGTATCGCTTTCGGGTAAGAATCGAAGAAATATCTTGGATTGATCAAAACTACAGTTGCCGCAGCTCCGTTAAATATTGCGGCCATTGCTATTCCATCAAGAATTGCTCGAAATATATCCATGCTGTATCCTCCTATTGAATAATCTGCAATATCCCTGAAACAAGCAGGGCTGACACAGCAAAAACAGGAATAGTTCTCAGAAAAGCCTTCACATGTTTCTTTGCACCAAGATAAATTTTCCCGCCATTAATGCCTTGAAACTGTCTGGGTTTGCTGTGTTGCCACCAGCACAGGTCGATAATGAGCAGATCAAAAGCGTTCAGGCCTGCTCCGAACGCATCCACAAGGCAATCTCCAATCATGAAGATGACATTTGCGATGACGTCGCAAAGCATGGCTGTTTTTTCTTTCTTCATTGAATACCTCATCTCGCATTGTATTTATGCACGAATATAGCCTTCGATGTCATGGCAATAACCTTCTTGATCCTTCGTCATCCTCTCACAATGCCCATAACCTCCCCACACTTTCATTCCTGCATGAGGATATGTTTTCGGGAGCGTTCTCCTTGCTTTCTTGTAGTCGAAATCTTTATCACCATAGGCAAACAGACAATTCTTCTGAAGCGTATCGGACAACGGCGGCAGTTCCACGAAGGCACAGTCGTGAACGATATTCCTTATGCTTTCCTCGCTCATGGCAATAAAATGCTTTGCCAGAAGCGGGGCGGCTTCCGTTCCAAACAGGGAGGCCATCTTTTTTACACTGAGCGCCGGATCGGCCACGGCCTTTTTATGTTTTTTTAGAAATACGGATCGGAGGATCCATTCCAGAAGTTTCGCATTTGTGTAAAAGCTCGTTCCCTCAAAGAACACATGCTCAAACTGAATATCGTCATATTTGAGAAGCTGCAGAAGAATTACCCCTCCCAAGGAGGCGCCAAAGCCAAGCTTAAGCTTCAGAATCTGATTTTTCACCAGATAAGCATGAATTTGCTTTGCCTCGTCTACAGCACTTTTGTAGGTATCTTTCACTGCATCACCATGGGCGGAAAGATCCGGCGCGAGGTAGCGGTATCCATTCCCGATATTGTCGGCAACGTAAGTTTTCATTCCATTTGCTGACGAAAGCATCGGATGGATCAGCAGAATGACGTCTTTTTTATTGCTGTTCCAATCATGCATAATCATATTCCATCACCTCAACTTTTAGTTTGTCATCGCTAACTTGTAATTTTATATTACCACGCTTTACAGACGGTATGTTGACCAAAGCTGGAACGGGAAAAGGAGGTAAGAGAGGCCTGTCATCATCCTTTTGGATGATTACAGGCTTCTTTTATTTTGCTACCATCACCATAGAGAAGGGGGTTGTGATGCTCTTTCTGCCCCTGAAAATGGAGAATGACTGTTAAGGAGGTTCACAACAATGAAAAAAACATATCGCATCGTAGCCTTGCTTTTTGTTATCGCCTTGCTCCCCTTTTTGTCCTCCTGCCACAAAGATAGCGGAGAGGGAAAAAAGGCAGTGGAGACGTCGGAGAAAAGTCAGAATGCTGTCTATCAAACAAAACTACTTTCCGTAGAGGTTCCGAAAGGATGGAAATTTGTAGACAATCAGGAAAAAGCAGATTCGGCATATATTTATAAAGGCGAGAAAGAGGCAATGGGGAGCCCGGCGGTGGTTATCACGTATTGTGATCCGGATACGCAGATGCTTTCACCTAAAGCAGCGTATCAAAATACGAAGGATATTGACCCGGTTACGATTGGAGACTACACATGGGAAGGTTTTACAGCGGAAAGCTTCGACTATCCCATAACGGTTTTATTGTTGAAGGAACCACACCAGTTGCAGGTGGTACTCTTTAAGGAAGTGGAGGGCCAGAAAATTAATCTGGAAGATGACGACGTGCAGACCATCATCCGCAGCATAACCATAAAATAAGGCAACGTTTATGTCCTAGTAGACGAGAGGTCGGTTGGATGCGCATCCGGCCGGCCTCTTTCTCATTCGGAATCAACGCTCGTGTCAAGGCTTACCATGGAGGATATCATGAAAACAAATACGAAACGCTTATTTCTTTTTATGCTGGCGGCGGTGCTGCTTTCCGGATGCAACAAAGAAAAGAAGCCTGCGAATAGCGGAACGGACAATACCGATGCAGCAAATTCCGTGGTGGAAGAATCCGTTAAAACCGCAACCAACGAGGAGAAAGATCCCAACAAGATGGCTTTGAAAGGAACAGAAAACGTGAAGCCGGTTACCGGGGCAACGATCGGATCCATGTCCTCGTATGTGGAGGACCGCGAGATTTGGAAGGATTTCATCGATACAAAATACATCGATTCTGCCAAAGGCGATGCGCTCGGTCTCCACGTGCCAAGAATCCTTTTGAACTCGGCGGATGCAAAAGCGGCAAACGCTAAGATTGACGGAATGGTCAACAACATGAAGGAGCAATACGAGACGAATAAGAAGAATATAGAGGGCAACGATATCGGGATCTATTCTTCTTTTTCCGTCTACCAAGATCCGAATGTGCTCAGTGTCCAAATTAGCGAAGCCAATGCCTGGCTTGGCGAGTACCCGAAGTTCACCGTGTTCAACTTTTCACTTCCGGACGGCAAGCGCATGGATGATGCGGCGCTCATGAAGCATTTCGGCGTGGGAAAGGACGAGATTCTGGGAGTCATTGAAGACAGTTTACGGGAGGCGCAGGAGACAGAAACGAACATCTACTATAGTACAGACACTGATGTATCGTATATCAATAATCCAAACAACTGCACCGGCCTGATTCTTAATGCACTGTGGGACCATTTCGAATCAAAGACGCATCAAATCTATATCGATGAAGTGGGTAGCCCCACCTTTATCTTTTCGTCGTATACCGGCATGATGATGGGACGCAGTCCGCAAACATTGAAACTGCGCGCGAATCGATTTGATTCCGATCCGATCTCTCCAGCGTATCTGCGCATGGCAAGACGTCTCGGTATCGATCCCAAGGATGAAAAACACAAAGCCTTTATCCTCTATCTCGGATCCGCCTTTGACGAGACGAGTTTGAAAGCCCCCCTTGCCAAACTGGAAGCCTGGACAGGCGTATTTACCAACTATGAAGATCCGCGGCTGCTCCTAGCAATAAAAGAGAGCAAAGATAACCATACGCCTTACCTCATCGGTGAGGAGTGTTATCTGGTCATTCCGAAATACGAGAATGCCTCCGTTTCCCTCAAAGAATTGGAATCGACGAAAGAGGGCAAATTAAAAGAAGTGGAGAATAGTTATTTGGACAACGTCTCCTCTACGGGCACTACCTTTATCTGCCAAAATCAGAGCGATATCGCCCCGAATGCGAAAATCACCATCCGCTACAGAGACGATGTATTGGAATTTTCTCCTTCCATCAGTCTAAAAGACGGCCGTTTGCAGTTACCGAAAGAAGTGATGAACGCAGAAGATATCCTGGATTGGAATCATTTCGTGCAAAAAGATACCTATTCGCAAATGCTATTTGAACGAATCTTATCCATCATGGGACGGGGATGATTCAAACGTCCGCGCGGAAGTCAAAGGAGGAATCTCATTGATTTCCAAGCAAGACTTGACCCGCTCCTCCAAAGACATATTCAATCTCTAAAGCCACTCCTTGCGGAGTGGCTTTTATTGTTAAACGATATTTTGCAAAAAATAAGCAAGTGAATTTTTAAAACTCGGATTCAGACGGGGCGGCGGATAGTTGACAGGAGAAAAATTGAGAGTTAGCATTAGATAACAGGATAGACGGTACCGTCGATGGAGGAAATGATGCGAGTGATCAAATCAAAAAGGGAGCGTAAAAAGGAAATTATGGAAGCGGCTAAATCTGTCTTCCTAGAAAAAGGCTTTGAAAAAACCACCATGGAAGATATCATCGCAGAAACCTCCCTTTCCAAGGGCGGTTTCTACCAC
Organism: Levyella massiliensis; assembly: GCF_000308275.2. Classification (GTDB taxonomy): domain Bacteria; phylum Bacillota; class Clostridia; order Tissierellales; family Peptoniphilaceae; genus Murdochiella; species Murdochiella massiliensis_A. The sequence continues at coordinate 97,200 of NZ_HG529492.1, read as the reverse complement.
TACTATGCCTCTACCACCGATATCCTCTACGACCTCATGATTGAAGGCATCGCCTACCGCATTAACATCATAAAGCAGACGGTCGGTCAAGCCTCGGCATGGGACGACGAAAGTGTAGTCAATATGATGGTGGATAAGGTTTTGGATGAAAGCGACCTGATGAGCCTTTATGTTATCTATCTTCAGGCCTCCCAGAGAAACCAGACTCTGAGGGATCTTTTTCAGGAATTGAAGAAGGATAATCAGGCCATGTTTGAAGAAAGTTTTGGAACGGAATCGCAAAAAGGTATGGAATATTTCTATTCCGACCTCCTGCTCCATTTCATGAACACCATCATGTTGGGATCAGAAATATTAGGCGCCCGGGAAGTCTTCCGTAAAAATCGGCCGCTTTTTGTGGCTATGATGAAGCTTGCTTTGGACTATATGCGGGAAGGCAAGATGATTACATAAAAAATTTCGCCCGGTGTTAGTTGATACTAACGAACGAATCGTTTTTTTGAAGGCTTATTTGAGCCTAATTAGAAAGGAATTTTCTATGTCCGTTTACAAAAAAATGAAACCCTACGTGCCCGGCATGGGAGGCATTCTCATCCTGGCCTTCTTACTTATTATCGGATCTTCTGTTGCCCTCATTGCCGAGTACCAGGCGATTTACTTATTTTTAAAAAAGATTTTGGTCGCATCCGGCCTAGAGGGCCTGAGCCATTTGGTCACGATCCTTTGCCTTTGTGCCCTGGCCTACACCGTAATCAATTTTATCGGTTGCATGGCCACTCATCGGATCGCCTTCCGTCTGGAGGCAAACTTAAAAAAAGCCGGTATGGATGCCCTTTTGGAGGCTCCCTCGGCCTTTTTTGACAAGTATCCATCCGGGAAAATCCGCAAGATGCTGGATGATAATACAGCCTTAACCCACACCAGCGTGGCCCATCTCTTGCCGGATTTGGCCGCAGCCTTCTTTGTCCCCCTCTTTGGTCTTGTCTTGGCCGGCATGATCGACTGGCGGCTCTGCGTTTTTATGGTTTTGACCATCGTTGTTGGTGGCTTAATTGGCAGCAAGATGATGGGGGAATCCGCCTTCATGGGCGAATATATGCAGGCGCAGGAGTCCATGGGAGCTCATGCTGTGGAATATGTTCGCAATATGGGTGTGGTCAAGATTTTTAATGCCAACGTCAAGTCCATGAAGAATTTTTATGACTCCATCGCCAGCTATGGAGAAAAGGTGTTGGCCTACAGCATGTCCTGCCGTGTTCCCTACGTGACCTTCCAAACCTTTTTTAACGCCGTTTACCTTTTGCTCATCCCCTTGGCCTTCTTTTTCCTGGCTCGGGGGGAAGATCCTGAACTCTACCTGACCAAGGCCATCTTCTATGTCCTCTTTTGCGACATAATTTTCATGGCTTTCATGAAGATTATGTATGTGGGCATGCATTCCTACTTGGCCTCATCCTCCATTGATAAGATCGAAAGCCTGATTCAGGAAATGCAGACCGGCAAGCTGGCCTCCGGCTCCGTTGACCAAGCTGTGGATGGTGCTATCGACTTCAAACATGTCTCTTTTGCCTATGAAAAAGACAAGGTTTTAGAGGACTTGAGCTTTCATCTGGATGGGGGAAAGACCTACGCCTTGGTCGGCTCTTCCGGCGGAGGCAAGTCCACCTTGGCTAAGCTCATTGCCGGCTTCTATCCGGTTCAGGAGGGGGAAATCCTCATTGGTGGCAGGGCTTTGTCGGAGTATTCGGAATTTGCTAGAACCCGGATGCTGGCCATGGTCTTTCAAAATGCCAAACTCTTTAAGACCACGATCTACGACAATGTCAAAATCGGCAATCCGGCGGCTTCTTGGGATGAAGTCATGGAAGCCATGAAGCTGGCACGCTGTGAAGATATTTTGGACAAGTTCCCTGACCGAGAAAAGACCCGGATCGGCTCCAAGGGCGTCCACCTGTCTGGGGGTGAGATCCAGCGCATCGCCATCGCCCGAGCCATCCTGAAAAATGCCCCCATCATCATTCTGGATGAAGCTTCGGCAGCAGCCGACCCGGAAAATGAATATGAAATCCAGCAGGCCTTCAGCAATCTTATGAAGGGAAAAACCGTTATCATGATTGCCCACCGGCTCTCTTCTATTCGCCAGGCGGATGAAATTCTGGTCGTGGATGAAGGTAAGATTATCGAGCGGGGTAGCCACCGGGCTTTAATGGAAAAAAATGGGCGTTATGCCTATCTGCAGGGCCTTTATGCCCAAGCCAATGACTGGAGGGTAGCCTGATGAAAAGAAAATTACAAGAAACTTTTGCCCTTACTGAAAAAGGGGCGAGGGGCATGATACGAGCATCGATCGCTTCCTTTTGTGTAAACATTACCTACATGGCGGCTATGATGACCTTTTTTGCCTTTGCTAAGGACCTTTTGGCGGATGGAAAGCTAAGCCATCCGGCCTTTTATCTCTTGGCCATGGCCGTAATCGTGGTTCTCATGTATTTGACTTTGGATTTTGAGTATCGGGCTACCTACAACACGACCTACGCGGAATCCCGGGACATGCGTATTGCTATTGCCGACACCATGAAAGAACTCCCCTTGGGCTATTTTGCCAAACATGATTTGTCCGATCTGGCCCAGACCATGATGCAGGATGTCTTGGATATGGAGCATGCTTTTTCCCATGCGGTACCCCAGGCCATCGGAGCGGGGATCTTTTTAGTCCTCATGCTCATCATGATTTTAATCAGTCATTTTTGGATTGGCCTGGCCATTCTTATCCCCACGGCAGTTGGCCTTACCATCATCTTGCTTTCCAAACGCTATCAAAAAAGCTTTGTGAAAAAGTTCTATGACCAAAGCCGAAAAAATGTGGAAATTATCCAAGATGCCATCGAAATGCAGCAAGAAATTCGCTCCTACAATCTGGTGGGCGAGAAAAGACGGGAAATTCACCAGGCCATACGGGCGGCCGAAAAAATGCACATGCAAGCCGAAGTGGGCCAGGGCATCCCGGTCATGTCGGCCATGACCGTTGTCAAATTAGCTCTAGCCAGCACGATCCTGACGGTGGCCTATTTTATGCTCAAGGGCCAGATGTCGGCCCTCTATGCCATTGGCTATATGATCGCTGCCACTCGCCTGACCTCCGCCATGGAGGGCGTCAGCATGAACATCGCGGAACTCTTCGACATCGATGTTCGGGTAGATCGTATCAAGGAACTCCAAAACACACCGGTTCAAAAGGGACGGGAAGTGGAACTGAAAAACTTTGATATCGAAGTGAAGGACCTCTCCTTTGCTTATGGAAAAAATCCGGTTTTGAATGGGGTAAATTTCTCGGCCAAGCAGGGGGAAGTAACGGCCTTGGTTGGACCTTCCGGGTCGGGTAAAACCACCATGATTCGTCTCCTCTCACGCCTCTACGATGTTGACCGGGGAGAAATTACCATTGGCGGTCATTCCCTAAAAGACATCGCTCCGGACTGCCTTTATCGGCAGATTTCGATGGTTTTTCAGGATGTGACCCTCTTTAATGGAACGGTCATGGAAAATATCCGCATTGGCCGCAAAGACGCCAGTGATGAAGAAGTCATGGAAGCGGCCAAGAAGGCCCACTGCGACGACTTTATCGTAAAACTTCCCGAGGGCTACCAAACCTTGATCGGCGAGAACGGCAGCAAGCTTTCAGGCGGTGAAAGGCAAAGACTATCCATCGCCCGAGCCTTCTTAAAGGATGCCCCCATCCTCCTCCTGGACGAAATTTCCGCTTCCCTAGATGTGGAAAATGAGATGGCCATTCAAAAGAGTTTGAATACATTGATGAAAAACAAGACCGTGGTCATCATCTCCCATCGGATGAAGTCGATTGAAAATGTGAATCAAATTGTCGTCTTTGAAGACGGACGGGTGAATGGCATAGGTCGTCATGAGGAACTGATGACCCGCTCCAAGCTTTATCGGAACTTGGTGGAGAAGTCGAGTTTGACGGAAGCGTATGTTTATTAGAAAGAAATAAAAGGTAATTTTTTTAAACTAATAGTTAGTACAAGCTAACTGAAATGGAGATGAGTGAATGAAGAAAAAAATGATGAGTTGAGTTGCTCTGCTTCGGACAGCAAGAAACGCAAGCAAAATGAAAATTTAATAAGAGAGGTAGAGAGTCTAAACTTGGATGTTCCCGATGAGATTATGCAGCGAATCGAAAGGGATGTAGAGCAAAGCGAAAAAAAGCCTAAAATCAGTATGGGTGGTTTAAATAAAGCGCTTATGAGTGTAGCGCCTGAGTATAAGGGTAGGATGCGACTTTCTGTTATTTTTGCGTGCATTGGAGAGCTTTTTAGTTTTTCTACTTATTTCTTTAGTGCTTATGCAGCAGGATGGCTTATAAAAAATGCAGGGGGTAACCCGGTCGGCTTTCAAACACTATTGAAATATGCTTTTTTTGCAATAGGATCACTGCTCCTGTACTTTATATTTACAGGATTTAGCACAACTATTTCACATAAAACCTCTTTTTCCATACTTGCAAAACTGAGGCAGACTTTGTTTGAAAAATTAAAGGTAATTCCAATGGGGTATTTGGTGGATAATCCTGTAGGTAAAATTAAGGTAATTATCATGGATCGAGTAGCAGATATGGAAGACTGGGTAGCCCATATTATGCCGGAGCTACCGAGCAGGCTTTTGCATCCGATACTCTGCACAGTGATTTTGTTTTATCTAGATTGGCGCATAGGATTATCAATATTTGTGCCACTACCAATTATTTTTGTCGGAATGATTACAATGATGTATAAATACCGTAGTAGAATGGCGGTGTGGTTATCAAGTTATGCCAATGTTGCCGACAGAAGTGCGGAATATGTTCGTGGAATTCCTGTAATCAAAGCATTTGCACAAGACAAAGCTTCGTATGGTAAATTTGCGGATGCGGTAAAATTCTACCATTTTTCAACGATGAAATGGTGGAAGCAAAGTTGGTTTGGCAAAGCACTGATGACGGCTGCAATGATGACACCACAGATAGTGAGCTTGCCTTTAGCTTTTTATTTATATGGGAACGGGCAAATAGGCATTGAAACATTGCTTTTATCACTTATTCTGCCGTTTGCTATTCTTCCACAGGCTTTTGCAATCATTACGAGTTTTGAACTTTTTCAGATGGCTTCTAATACTTGGACATCCATACAAGAATTGCTTGATATGCCTGTCCAAAAACGTCCTGATGCGGAAAATAAAGTTACTATAGATAGGGGCAAGGGGATAAAATTTGATAATGTAAGTTTTTCTTATCATGACGGAACTGAGGTATTGCATAATATTTCTTTTGAAACAAGCCCCGGAGAAGTGACTGCGCTTGTCGGACCTTCAGGTGGCGGAAAATCTACCATTGCAAAGCTTTTAGCAGGCTTTTGGGATCAGTCATCGGGTAAAATTTCCATTGGTAATGTTGATACAAAGAATATTTCCTTTAAGCAGCTTGCGGAAGAGATCTCTTTTGTCTCACAAGATAACTTTCTTTTTGACGTAAGTATTAGAGATAATATTCGTCTTGGCAAGCCTAATGCAACCGAAGATGAAATTATTGCGGCGGCAAAAGCGGCTCATTGCCATGACTTTATTATGGCACTTCCTAATGGATATGATACCAAAGCGGGAGAAGCAGGAGGAGCCATGTCGGGCGGTGAAAGACAGAGAATAACTCTTGCCAGAGCAATTTTGAAACCTGCATCAACCATTATTTTGGATGAGGCAACAGCTTATTCCGATCCTGAAAACGAAGCTCTCATCCAAGAAGCAATATCGAATCTCGTAAAGGGGAAAAATCTTGTGATGGTTGCTCATAGGTTAAATACCATCAAGCAGGCACATCAAATCATTCTCATTGATAAAGGTAAAATTATCGCCAAGGGGAAACATGAAGAACTGATGAAAGAGCCGCTTTATGCAAGCCTTTGGAAACAATATTTAGGGGAGGCGTAAGACATGGAGTTTATAAAATTATCATTCAAACTGGCAGGACAGTATAAAAATCGTCTTAAGGCGGGAATGTTTCTTATTTTTCTACAAAATGCTTCCATGCTGTTTGCATTTTTCGCTCTCTTTCTTGCATTCGGTTGGATGAATGAAACAACCGGAGACCATATTTGGACGATTTTTGGAGTGCTCTTTGCTTCCTTTCTTTTTAATTTTTTGACAGGCTGGGCGAAAAGCGGTCTTAGTGACGGTGTTTTCTTTGGCATTTTCAAGGACTACAGACTGGAAGTTGGCGAAAAACTTAAAAAGGCGCCTATGGGATATTTTGCAGAACAAAGCCTATCAAGAATTATGGCGGCATTTACCAATGTTATGAAGAGTCTTGAAAATTACTCTGCAATGAGTATCGACTTTGCTGTTTCAGGCATTTCAATATCCTTTTTCCTGTTGGTTGGGATGTTCGGTGTAAATACTAAAATTGGATTTTTAACTTTAATTTGTTTAATTCTTATTTGGCTATGCGTGTCTCTTATGATTAGTCTGGCAAAAAAAGAGATTGCACGTGAACATGCAGCGATTACAAAGCTCGGTGATGCGTTAGTTGACAGCATTAGCGGGATTCCTGTGCTTCGCAGTTTTCCGTTTACAGAGGAAGGTGTTGTTGAAGAAATTCATTCTAAATTGAATAATGCTTCTGAGGAGCTCAGACTTTCTCAAGTACATTTTGAAATAGTCTTTGTTATTTGTACGAGAATTTTTTCTACTGTTATTAATCTTTCGAGTCTTCTTGTTACATTATTTTCTTGTTATCTTTATACGAAAGGGGAAGTTTTATTACCACATGCACTTACCGTTTCGGCTGCCGGCTTTATGATTTTCGGCGGTTTAAAACAACTTGAAAATGCAGCCGTCCTCATGGTTAAAAATCCTGCCAATATGCAATATTTGGATGAGGTTTTAGATATTCCTGAAATAAGTGACGGCTCTTTAGAAGTTATGGAAAATCAGGATATCGTCTTTGATAAGGTGAGCTTTAGTTATGACAAAGGTAATTCTGTCTTAAAAGACCTTTCATTTACTATTCCACAAGGGTCAAAGACAGCTATCGTAGGACCGTCAGGCTCCGGGAAAACAACAATAATCAATTTGATCTCTCGTTTTTATGATGTTGGCAGTGGTGAAATAAGATTAGGAAATAGGGATATACGAGATTATAAAGTAGAAAGTTTACTGAAAAATCTTTCACTTGTTTTCCAAAATGTTTATCTTTTTCAAGATACTATAGAGAATAATATTCGCTTTGCAAATCCTAAGGCAAGTCATGAAGAAGTAGTGGAAGCCGCTAAAAAGGCTCGTTGCCATAATTTTATTATGGAACTTCCTGATGGCTATAACACCATGGTAGGTGAGGGTGGCAGTTCTCTTTCCGGTGGTGAAAAACAACGAATTTCTATTGCTAGAGCATTACTTAAAAATGCACCGATTATTCTTTTGGATGAAGCGACCAGCTCCGTTGATCCTGAAAATGAATATGAGATTTTGGCCGCGATTGAGGAATTGTCCAAAGGACACACGGTAGTTTCGATAGCTCACAGACTTTCAACTGTGAAAAAAGCCGATCAGATACTGGTGATTGATGACGGTAAATTGGTTCAAGAAGGCAAACATAACGATTTGATAAATAGAGCAGGAATTTATTCGGCATTTATCAAGGCAAGAGAGCGAGCTGCAAGCTGGAGATTGTAAAAAAACAAAATGCTTCAAAGTAACCAATATTTAAGAATTAAATAGCTTTGTAAAGCGCATATAGACAATTTTTGAAGCGACTAAGAATAAAAAAACTTAGTCGCTTTTCTATCGTGATTTTTAAATTACGTAAATTGCAATAACAAGTTGCACATTGACCGTTGAATCGTTCATCAGGCAACACAGGAGTAAATTCTGTCAAGTTCGTCCCGCAAGGAGTGTTAAGACTCACTTCCTGACGTAGGGATATCATCAGGGTAGTCTTAATACACGTGGAGACAGTAGCACTTTTGTCCGGGTGTGTGTGGAATGGATGTTTTGTTCCATAATTGGACGGATCGGATTACACGGATGATTCTTTGATGACCATTGCGGTGGGGCTAGCCTTGAAGCAAGCCTTTGCTGATAAGAAGGAAAATGACGCTGCCTTTTTGCAAGATCAATTTATTCGGACCATGCAGTCTATTGGCCGCTCCTATCCCAATCCTGCGGGGGCTTATGGAAGTGCCTTTTCACAGTGGTTAGTGACGAAGAATCCTGAGCCTTATAATAGCTGGGGAAATGGCGCAGCCATGCGAATTTCCGCCTGTGGTGAACTGGCGGAATCATTGGAAGAGGCGCTGTTTTTTGCGGAGCAGAGTGCCATTGTCAGTCATAACCATCCGGAAGGCATCAAGGGTGCGCAAGCCATAGCGGTCGCTATTTTTCTGGCGAAACAAGGCAAATCGAAAGAAGAGATTCGCCATTACATCTATCAATATTTTTATCCGGAGCGGTTGACCGTTGAAGAGATTCGTCCTCATTACTCCTTTGATCCATCCTGCCAGGGGACGGTTCCGCAGGCATTCGCTGCATTCTTTGATTCCGTAGACTTTGAAGATGCTATTCGCAATGCGATTTCTTTAGGAGGAGATGCGGATACTCTTGGCGCCATTACAGGTTCCGTGGCTTGGCCCTTCTATATAAAACAAAATGGTCTTTCGGAAGCAATGAAAGAGATGGCAAATAAGGCTTTACATATTCTCCCATCGGAATTTAGAACCTTTTTAAAGGAATACGAGGACGACTTTATTCAAACGTTGTGTTCTTGTGGGCGCAGGGAATAGGATTCATCGGAATGCAAACGAGAAGTTTGATCCGATGTTGAGACTTGAATGGAACTCAATCAATAAAAAATGAAGGCAATTCCGTTCGCCATTAAGCGTGATGTGCCGAACGATGAAACCGTTGCGGCGCTTGAAGAGTACTACGATATGAAAGCAAATCCTCAAAACTACAAGCGCTACGATTCTTTTTCGGATGCACTAAACGGGGCGCTTAATGCTTAAAGTCGTCCTATCATGCCGATCTCTTCGATCTCTAAAGTCACTCCCTGCGGGGTGACTTTTTGTTATGCCCACGAGCTCCTATCCTGCTTATTGTGCTACTCTATATTTGTACGAAGAGGCCTCAAACATAGGTACGAAGCCGGCATCTCCATATCGCCGGAGGCCAAAATCGTAAAGAACAAAATAGCATCTCGCAATTTTAGGAGAAAATTTTCATGCATATTACCGTTTATCTTGGCGCAAACGAAGGAAATGACCCTTGCTTACGAAAAGCTGTGGAAGAATTGGGAGCATGGATCGGAAATCGCGGACATGCCCTCATCTATGGCGGCTCCCAATCGGGTCTGATGGGCATTCTTGCGGACAGTGTTTTGACAGCTGGCGGCGAAGTAATCGGTGTGGAGCCGCAGTTTTTTATCGAAAACGAATTACAGCATGACGGATTAACCCGGCTAATCGTGACCAAGGATATGTCGGAGCGCAAAAACAAAATGATTGCGTTGGGCGAAGCCTTTATTGCCTTTCCCGGTGGAACAGGAACTTTGGAGGAGATTGCAGAGGTGATGTCGAAGGTGTCTTTAAAACAACTGCATGCCCCCTGTATTTTCTATAACCTGAACGGCTACTATGACGATTTGAAAGCCCTTCTGCATCATATGATGGAAAAAGGCCTGTCCTCCAAAGAGAGACAGGAGGGCATCTATTTTGCCGAGAATCTGGACGAGATAAAACGAATTTTGAAATGGGCATAAACCCCCGCTTGAACGGATTCTGTAGCTCCGGCTTTGAGGGCGGCAGACTCTTGACGATCGTGCCGATCGATGTTCCATAAATCGCGGAGTCTTGTTCGTATAAATTGTGTTGCAATATGCGACACAATGGCCTATGATATGCGTATGGAGGTTGATTGTTATGGCAGTTACTAAAACAGCGAACGTGAATGTGAGAATACAAGAAAATATTAAGCAGAAGGCTGAGCAGATCTTGGAAACGATTGGTATTCCGAGGGCTACTGCTATTGATATGTTCTACCGTCAAATCATCCTTAATAACGGTATTCCGTTTTCGCTTACTATTCCGAAGTCGCTTCCAGCAAAAGAGGATATGGATGAAAAAATGTTTAATGCGTTGATGGTTAAAGGGTATGATCAAGCACTTCAAGGTGACTCCTATCCGATAGAGGATGTTTTTGAAGAGCTTGAACGAGGCCTTTAATGGAGAAGTATAAGATAAAAGTAACTCGTCAGGCGAAAGAGCATCTTGCGCTAATTCGAGAATATATTGCCACGGAGTTAAAAGAGCCGATAATAGCTAAAAGAATGCTCGAGCAGCTAAAGGCGGAAATGATGTCTTTACAGACGATGCCCTATAGAGTGAAGTTAATTGATGAGCAACCGTGGGGCAAGCTTGGCTTTAGAAAAATACGAGTAAAAAACTATTGCATTTACTTTTGGGTTGATGAAGATAGAAAAGAAATTCAAATTCTTGCAGTCATTTACGTAAGAAGGGATCAGGCGGGTCAACTGGAACGACTGTGATAACATGTGTTATCAAGCGAATCTTAAATCTTATTTAAAACTTATAACGATAGCTTTTTCAAAAAGTGCACCCAATATCCATGCTGTGCACTTTTTTTTGGTCTCACACCATTGTATCTCTACAGTACACCGACCAGTAATATAGAAGAAAAGTGGATAAAACCAAGCCATTCATGCTATACTGTAGAAGTCAAGATAGGCTAATCAATAAAAGATATTTATCATATGAGGAGGTTTTATGTCGAACGACAAACGAAAATCCGATCGCGGGATCCACGACAGGGCGATCGGCAAGAAATATCAGTCGACAGGATGGATAAAGAAAATATCCATTGTTTTCTTATCCTGCGCTCTGGCTCTTACTTTGGCCACACCGATGCTCCATGCCGAAGACTTGGAGATCGGGCCGGAGATTGTTGGGCAACCCGTGCGTGCTGTCAAACCACCGACTGTTAATAATGTATCTATAGGAGACAAAACTGTTTCTGGAAAATTAACTATCGGAGCCGGTCAACGGAAGTCAAAAAAGCTAGACGTGACTATTCGCGTGGTTGTGAATCGTCAAGCAGGTGGAACCGAACAAGAAACGGTCACTATTTCATACACGACCAGAAAGCCGGACTGGACGGTTACTTTAGGTAGTGAACTTGCAGAGGGCGATAAAGTCACTGTAACGCAAGAGGCCGGTGGCGAAATTTCTGAAGGTGTCGTTCTGGAAGTTAAGAAAACTTTAGCGGATCAGCATAAAGATAAGCTCACAATGCCCACCGGCGAAATCTGGATAGAACACACGAACTCCAACCAAGTAAGTGACGATGAGCAAGCAGAAGCGTTTGAAATGCTGAAGAAAGCCAATCCGGACATTGCGAAAGACTTTGGAAGTGTTGTATTCTCTATCGTTGGCACGGATCATGCCTACTATGAAGTGACCTATACCGATAAATCAACCTCCAAAAAAATTGAAGCTCCGGACCTAAAAATCATAACGGTAACGGAAACATCTGCTTCTCCGACAATACAAAAAGTCCAGGTAACAGACAAACAGATTATCGTTACATTTGCTGAAGAGGTTGCCGCAGGTACGAAATTTTATTTTGTCAACAATTTCACGGATAACGAGGACAATAGTTTCTGTGAAGGTGGAAAATGTATAGTGGACAAATCGACATGGCGAGAGATGTCTCAAACAGTATCCGTTGACGGCACAAAAGTTACGTTCCCAATCAATGATGATGATTTAGAACTCGGAAAAAAGTTCGGTATCATTGTCAAAGAGCCACATAAATTCCGTTCTTGCGCGAAGTCTGAGCCGGTAATAACAGCCCCCGCCAAAGTCGCCGTAAGAGATCCCAGAAAGCTAACTGATGACGATAAAAAAGCCATCGATAAAGCCATTCGAGATGCCAATACGGTAAATGGTAAGTCTAAACTCCCCAATGGAACTGGTTATATTAACGATCCTGCATTCATTGAATTTGATAAAGACGGAAACGTTACAATAATCAGTCCTAATGATGTGGAAGTTGATTGGGATAATGCCGGCAATCCGATATATCAAAAAAATGCCGATGGAACCTATAAACTAAACGATGGGGCCAAAGTCACTAAATTCCCTGCTAAAGATCTGGTGAAGAATATCGCACCTAAGTCTCCTGCGATTGCGGTAGATACGGATACCGGCAAAGTCACCATTACTCCACCGGCTTATAAAGATCCCGGTGATGATACCGACTTGCTGTCTTACACCGTCACCTATAAGGATGCTGATGATAAAGATCAAACCGTCACTGCAACGCGAGATTTGCAAACCAATAAATGGAGCGGAACTGGCGTTGACGCGGACACCGGTGTGATTACTTTGAGCGTGGAAAAGATCGAACTCGCCGGAACCATCAAGGCAACCGCAAAGGATAATGGTGGTCATGAAGGCGACACCGATAAGCTTGATTCAGTTGAGGAAAGCAAGAAGCTCGAAACTGCCACTGTGAGCTACAATGGCAACGGCGGCACTAGCAAAATGGATAGCAAGACGCTAAACAAGGGCGCAAAGTACACGATTTTGGATAATAAATTCAATGCCCCTGAGAACAAAGTGTTCGATACTTGGGAAATTGACGGCAAAAAAGTTGCTGCGGGTACTGATATTACTGTCACCAAAGACACCGAAGTGAAAGCCATCTGGAAGGATAAAGAGAAAGAGAAGGTCCAGGTGACTTACGAGGCTAACGGTGGCAGCGGCGAAATGAAACCTGAAACCGTGGATAAGGGCAGTGAGTACACGGTGTTGCCGAACGCTTTCAAAGCCCCAGATGACACCCAAGAGTTTGATACTTGGGAAGTTAATGGTAAGAAGGTTGCGCCGGGAACCAAGATCAAGGCTGACAAGGATACCGTTATCAAAGCTATCTGGAAGAAGATTCCGGTTACGGTCAGTTACGAGGCTAACGGTGGCAGCGGCGAAATGAAACCTGAAACCGTGGATAAGGGCAGTGAGTATACGGTGCTGCCGAACGCTTTCAAAGCCCCAGATGACACCCAAGAGTTTGATACTTGGGAAGTTAATGGTGAGAAGGTTGCGCCGGGAACCAAGATCAAGGCTGACAAGGATACCGTTATCAAAGCTGTCTGGAAGAAGATTCCGGTTACCGTTACTTACGAAGCTAACGGTGGCAGCGGCGAAATGAAACCTGAAACCGTGGATAAGGGCAGTGAGTACACGGTGTTGCCTAACGGCTTTACTGCTCCGGATGACACTCAAGAGTTTGATACTTGGGAAGTTAACGGTGAGAAGGTTGCGCCTGGAGCCAAAATCAAGGCTGACAAGGATACCGTTATTAAAGCCCTCTGGAAGAAGATTCCGGTTACCGTTACTTACGAAGCTAACGGTGGCAGCGGCGAAATGAAACCTGAAACCGTGGATAAGGGCAGTGAGTACACGGTGTTGCCGAACGCTTTCAAAGCTCCAGATGATACCCAAGAGTTTGATACTTGGGAAGTTAATGGTAAGAAGGTTGCGCCGGGAACCAAGATCAAGGCTGACAAGGATACCGTTATAAAAGCCATCTGGAAGGAAAAAGAGAAAGAGAAGGTCCAGGTGACCTACGACGCGAACGGTGGCAGCGGCGAAATGGCTGCCGCAACAGTGGATAAGGGCAGCGAGTATACGGTGTTACCTAACGCTTTCAAAGCTCCGGATGACACCCAAGAGTTCGATACTTGGGAAGTTAACGGTGAGAAGGTTGCGCCTGGAGCCAAAATCAAGGCTGACAAGGATACCGTTATAAAAGCGATCTGGAAGGAAAAAGAGAAAGAGAAGGTCCAGGTGACCTACGACGCGAACGGTGGCAGCGGCGAAATGGCTGCCGCAACAGTGGATAAGGGCAGCGAGTACACGGTGCTGCCGAACGCTTTCAAAGCTCCGGATGACACCCAAGAGTTCGATACTTGGGAAGTTAACGGTGAGAAGGTTGCGCCTGGAGCCAAAATCAAGGCTGACAAGGATACCGTTATAAAAGCGATCTGGAAGGAAAAAGAGAAAGAGAAGGTCCAGGTGACCTACGACGCGAACGGTGGCAGCGGCGAAATGGCTGCCGCAACCGTGGATAAGGGTAGCAAGTACACGGTGTTACCTAACGCTTTCAAAGCTCCGGATGACACCCAAGAGTTTAAAGCCTGGGAAGTCAATGGCAAAGAGGTTCCTGCGGGCACCGAGATCACCGTTGACAAGGACACCACGGTAAAGGCCGTTTGGAAGAAAATTAAGGTTACCGTTACTTACAACGCTAACGGTGGCAGCGGCGAAATGAAACCTGAAACCGTGGATAAGGGCAGTGAGTACACGGTGCTGCCGAACGCTTTCAAAGCCCCAGATGACACCCAAGAGTTTGATACTTGGGAAGTTAATGGTAAGAAGGTTTCGCCCGGAACCAAAATCAAGGCGGACAAGGATACCGTTATCAAAGCTGTTTGGAAAGACATCATGGTAAAGATCATCTATGATCCGAATGGTGGTAACTGGAATAATAACCGTGAAAAGATAACCATAGAGGTGAAAAAAGGAAAAGAAATAGAGATAATGAAAGCCCCTGTAAGGGATGGCTATACCTTCCAATATTGGAAAGGCTCCGAGTATCAACCGGGCGATTCGTATACAGCAATCGACAAAGAACATACCTTTACTGCCCAATGGGAGCGCAATCCAAAGCCAGGCACAACGCCGGGTACGACACCGGGCACAACACCGGGCACGACGCCGGGTACGACACCGGGCACAACACCGGGCACGACGCCAGGCACAACACCGGGTACGACACCGGGCACGACGCCAGGCACAACACCGGGTACAACGCCGGGTACGACACCGGGCACGACGCCAGGCACAACACCGGGTACATCGAACAAGCCGGGCACAACCACACCGGGTACGTCGAAGACTCTGGAGACGTCGACACCTTCCCAAAAAGAGGGTAAGGCCAACATGACCAAGTCGGGTAAAACGGCACCGAAAACGGGAGATGCGAGTGCACTTTCCCTCTGCGCTTCCGGCATTTTGGCAGCAGGCGGTGCGATCGCTCTGTTGAAAAAAAGAAGAGAAGAGCGTTAAATAAGGTTTTGAAGAACAAGAGCCGTCGGTAGGAAATCCTGCCGGCGGCTTTTTGCATTAGGGTACAATTGTTCTTAACAGGCGATTCGAATTTTCTATCGCCTTATACATTTTAACAGGGGCATGCGAAATGGCAGAGTCATTGACGAAAGAAAAACAGAATAAGGATCGGATCCCCCCGGATGGAGAAAAACCACTCTATTGTGCATCGTATGGACAGACGTGGGAAAACTATCGTAGGATGAACGAGGAATTGTACCGGCAAAAGGTCCGGCAATTGGCGGCGTCCCTCTTTGCCATCCTAACCGTTGTTGGAACGGCCTTTATGGTAGCGGAAAAACTGCGGCTTTTCGGATGGATCAGCTATGGTGTTGCCCTTCTATTTCTTGTTGCGATTCCGCTTGTCTGGAGACACAGCCTCCGCACGCAATTCCAGAGTGCCCATATTGAGAGTGATAACGAATGGAAGTATGCCTTCTATAAGAATGCATTTACGCTGAATTCCAAAAATACGACAACCGTGCGAAACTATGCGGATCTCTACCGCATTGTTGAAGGTGCGGAATATATTTATCTGCTACTGGAAAAGAATCATGCGCTTCCGGTTCCGCGCGATCAGGGAGAGCGTGACAAACTGCTTTTGCGCCAGAGGAAGCAACAGGATAAAAACAAAATTGCACCGGTCCTTTTCTGGTTTTCTGTACTCAGCGGAATTCTAACGGCATTTTTCGGGATAACCGCGGGACGCCTTCCGAACCAATGGCTGCTGCAGACCTGGGCCTTTGTCCTCTGCGTGGCAATGCCCGTTGTCTGGATGCTCACGACCGTTCTGACGGGCATTTCCTGGAATTGGTATTACATTCCTTCTGTACGGAAGAAAGGCGGGAGAATTGTACTTCGTGTGCTTTCCGTTCTGCTTTGTGCCGTTCTTATCCTGAGCCTTGGCCTTGTGGACTTCCTATTGCTGCTTTTCCGCTATCCGGTGAAACAAAATGAGAATGGAACCTACACCGAGCACGTGGATGATTCGTATTCCCCCTTTGCGTATTATCTGTATCAGCCCGAGGGACCGTTTTTCTTGCGCTATCTTCGCCCCATGACGGATGCAAAAGATACGGATCCGAACCTTAGTGAATCTGCATGGTATCAACGACTGCGCAGTCACAGTCGCAAAGAGACTGAGGCAGATGCGGCAGGACCGGCGGATGGGGGAACTTCGGAAAATCCGGCAAGCGATAATAATTCGAACGCACAGCATTCCACAAACGCGGATTCCGAAGCCGAGCAGATCCGAAACGGAGCGCTGAAGATTTTTGATGCGTACTTTGCGTCAAAAGGCGCTACTTTCCGGGAGAACTATACAGCCAAAGGAAACGCGTACTTTATCCTGCGGGAAAGCGATGCAGCCATTACGTATTTGCAGTATGACCGGGATTCGCAGAATGGACGCTGCGGTCTCTATGTCCTGTGGAAGGCTTCCAAAACGGCAGAGGGAAGCTGGTCTCCTATTGATGCGCAGATGCAGAACACCTATGCCTATGAATACCGCACCGGGGCCCTTGCTGAGAGCGGCAAGACGGACTGGTCCGACGCAGGAAGCGAAGAGTACTGGAAACTTACGGGAGAGCCATGATTGTCCAATAGAGCAATTTACGTCCAAAATGAAGTATAATTGGACGAAAAGGAATTGGCTGGACGAAAGGAGTGCGAATGAGATCGTTTGATTACAGCAGGCTCTATGACAAGGCCTGGGATACCGATATTCTAAATCTCGTTGCAAAGATTCACGAGCGCAAAGGAAGACAGGATTTATTTATCCGTCAAAAGCCTGTGGAGTTGGATCGTTTGGTTGAAATCGCAAAGATACGGAGTACAGAAGCATCAAATAAAATTGAAGGAATTGTTACAACAAGCACTCGTCTGAAACAGCTTTTTGAGGAGAAAACAATTCCCAGGAACCGAGCGGAAGATGAAATCATGGGTTATAGAGATGTCCTGAATACCATTCATGAGAGTAATGCGTACATTCTGATTCGTCCGTCGTACATCCTTCAGCTTCATAGGGATCTTCTGAAAAGGGCAGGATTCTCATACGGCGGTCAGTTTAAGAACGTTCAGAACTATATCAATGAGACAAAGCCAGATGGAACGGTGGTCACAAGGTTTACACCGATTGCTCCTTGTGACACACCGGATGCTGTAGAGAATCTGTGCAATGCTTATGAACAGGCCATTGCAAATGAAAAAATAGATTCTTTGTTATTGATTCCGATTTTTATCTGTGACTTCCTCTGCATCCATCCGTTTAATGATGGCAATGGAAGAATGAGCAGGCTGCTTACATTGCTTCTCTTGTACAAGACTGGATATCATGTGGGAAAATACATAAGCATTGAAAAGCAGATAGAGAAAACAAAGGATCGCTATTACGATACGCTTGAAAAATCCGATGCTGGATGGCATGAAGAGGAGAATGATCCGACGCCATTTATCCGATATATGCTGCAGGTAATTTTGGCATGTTATACAGAATTTGAAGAGCGTGTAGGATTAATGGCGGAAAGTGGCAGTACTGCATACGACATTGTCAAAAAATATACCGAGGAAAAAATCGGCAAGTTTAGAGGAGCAGATGTTGTTGCGCACTGTCCGAGCGTAGGAAGGTCTTCTGCGCTGGCAGCATTGAAAAAACTAACCGAAGAAGGACGTATCATCCGAGAAGGTTCGGGCAGAAGCACATTTTATGTTCGTGCAGACAGTAACGGAGAATAGACGAAGTGCATATCACAGAAGAACTATTTGCCTTGCAGGATGTTGCCTATGCAGACTTTCAGGCAAAATTGACGCCGAATATTCCAAGAGAGCGGTTTATAGGAGTCCGAGTTCCAGAGGCCAGAAAGCTTGCCAAAAGGCTTGCTCAGGAACCGGAAGCCGCGATATTTCTGCGCGATTTGCCGCATACCTACTATGACGAAAATATTCTCCACAGCCTCCTTCTTTCGGAAATGAAGGACTATGATGCCTGCATTGCAGCGGTTGATGCGTTTTTGCCATATGTAGATAATTGGGCGGTTTGCGATATCTTGTCGCCCAAGATTTTCAAGAAGCATAAAACAGCGCTTTTGGAAAAAATCAAAGAGTGGTCTGCATCGAAAAAGACATATACCTGCCGCTTTGGCATTGAGATGTTACTGTCTCACTTTTTGGACGAAGATTTTAAGCCTGCCTATCTGGAAATACCCGCTTCGGTGCATCGTGAAGAATACTATGTTCGCATGATGACGGCATGGTTCTTTGCCACCGCTTTGGCAAAGCAATGGGATGCGACCATAGATTATTTGGAAGATCGTCGCCTTGACACATGGACGCACAATAAGACAATACAGAAAGCCCGGGAAAGTAAGCGCATTACACCGAAACAAAAAGAGTATTTAAAGACACTGAAACGATAATAATTTTCACCGTATTGAAATGCCATAAAATCAGAAATATAATGTTAGCAAAGACTAACATAAGAAAGCAGGAACAGGCGATGAAAAAACATGATCATTTACCAATTTTCGGCGTAGGACCTGTGTATGTTGTTTCCATTTTATTGCCGACGCTTGGGGCGGTGCTTTTAAGGGATCATCCTGCATTGACATCCGGGAGGCTGACTTCTTTACGACCATTGCTCATGTGTATTGGCGCGCTTTTCATTACTTTGTCTGTGTTTATATGGATACAGGCGGTCATCGTATCAAAACTGGATGAGAATATTAAAAAGAATCATCTCGTGACCTCGGGAGTGTATGCCTGGGTCAGGCATCCGGTTTATTCTGCTTTTATGCTTCTTTGCACCGGAATGCTTCTTATTGCCGGCAACGCCTGGTTTTTTATTCTTCCCTTTCTATACTGGGGGCTTTTGACGGTGCTCATGCAGCATACCGAGGAAAAATGGCTGAAGGATCGGTATGGCAATGCCTATAAGGAGTATTGCAGGCGCGTTAACCGTTGTTGGCCGTGGATGCCGAAAAAAGCAGAATAGAACCGGAGAATAGAACCGGAGGATTCATAAAGGTAGATAAGAAGAGGGATCTTTCCATTCAACACGTATTAAAAAACGGAGGTGCAAAAATGTCTTTGACTTATAAAATCGCGGCAGGCATAGTCAGACTTTTGGGCGTGAAAAAAATATTCAGAAAGTCCAAGAAAGATATCCTGGAATATGCAAAGAAACAAAACGCAAAGTCTGCTTTTGACATGGACAAAGCGATGGAAAGGGCTCGCAGAAAAAAGTATTTTCTCTTTGATCAAAAAGTGATGGGACATAGGGTTCTGACGTATCAAAAAAATGAAACTCCGGCAAAAGGAGCGGTGCTGTATCTTTTTGGCGGAGGCATGATTACGGGACCGGATCAATTGGATTTTTCTCTTTCCGAAAGAATAATGGAAAAAACAGGAAAAGATGTGTGGTTCCCATTTTATCCTCTTTGTACAGCAGATCAGAATATAAAGAAGACGTATGACGTTTGCTTGGAAACGTATAAAAAGATGACAAAAACATATGAGGCGGACAAGATAGGAGTATTGGGCTTCTCCTCAGGAGCATGCTTGGCTCTTGGAATTTTTTTACATAACAATGCCTTAGGCCGGCCTTTACCCATGCCCGGCAGGATCCTTGCGGTTTCTCCGGGCGGACTTCCCAGAAAGAATTCTGCTAAAAGTAAAGAGCTTTGGGAAAAGATAGAAGCCCTCAACGCAAAAGATATCCTGCTTGATCCGGCCTACTTCCATACCGCCAGGGAAATCCTGGAGGGAAATGAAGATGTGCCCGAATATATGCTGGATGGGACATGCGGAGACTTTTCGGATTTTCCAAAGACCTATTTTTATTACGGTGAAAATGAATGCCTGTATGCTTTTGCGGAGTATTTTGAAAAAGCGATGGATAAATACCATGCCCCACATGAGAGGATTGTAGGCGAGGGGATGTGTCACTGCTATCCGTTGCTGCGCTTCTTTAGAGAAGGCAGAGAGGCGCAGGATAAAATGATTGCATTGTTGCAATTCTAAGACAGGTACGCAAAGAAGGGATGGGAAGCCCATGCTTTTACTGGAAACCGTCATTTTGTGTTCTGCGTTTTTCGTGTTTTGTTTTTTAGGCACCGGCACGGACGAGAAAAATTTGAGGAATTACATGTCCTATCCGGATGAAGTGCAAAAGCGAATCCAAGAGATCGAAGAATACCGTGGTAAATATAGGGAAACAAGCAAATTCGCCACATGGATGGCCAATTTTCTAATCTTCACCGTTTTGTTTTTCGCTTTAGGAATCAGAATCCGTCAGCCGAACTTTCAGCATAACTTTATGAGCTTGCTCTTTTTAGGTGAAACGTTAAATGCCTTTGACCTTATCGTTATTGACCTCTTATGGTGGAGAAATACGAAGCGGATTCGACTCGTAAAAATACCGCAAAAGAAACTCTACCAGAATCCTAAAAAGCACATACAAGCTTTTCTAAGAGCACTGGTTCTGTATTTTCTTGTCGCACTGCTGGACGGATATCTTTTAACTCTGTTTTGATCAAGCATCAAAATAGAGCAATCGGACATCACATGTATTCGTCCCCGTTTTAACAAAACTTCAACTACGCAGCCGCAGCGTGACTGCCATTACGCTCGTTATTACATAAATGGTACTATTTGCAAAACATGTTGTTATAGCAACATAAAGAAACGTGCGCACAGGATAAAATCAAACTAAAAGGAAAAGGAGTATGTCATTATGGCAAAGAAACTGGATTGGAATAAAGAAGAAACAGCAGCAGGCCATTCTTCCGAGAACAGAACGGAACAACTCAAAGCCTATTTGAAAAGGCTGGGGGAAGGGGAAGATCTGGAAGAGGTAAGGGCAGACTTCGTCCGTGCATTCCGCGAAGTCGACGCTTCCGAGATCATGCAGGCGGAGCAGGAGTTGCTGGCGGAGGGCACGCCACTTTCCGAGGTGCAGCGCCTATGCGACGTCCATTCGGCCCTTTTCCATGGCGCAACGATAGAGGAGAGAATCGCCAATGCCGAAAAAGAAGTGGAAGCCTCATTAGAAAGGAAGAAGGCTCGGGACAAGAGTGCCCCTGTGCAAAACGGCACCGATGAACAAGGACTCGCTGCCGTGATGGGAGAAAAAATCGGGCATCCCTTGTACACACTGACGAAGGAAAACAATGCGCTTTCCCAGTTGCTTGCAAAATTTAAGAAAAAGCGTGATGGCTCTCTTCTTCCCTCCATTCGTGAACTTTCCATCCACTATGCAAAGAAGGGCGATCTGCTCTATCCTCTGCTTAAGGTAAAATATGGCATATCCGGCCCCTCCGATGTGATGTGGACGGTGGACGATGAAATCCGTGACGAGCTGGGGGTACTTGCGAGAGAAAAAGAGCATGACGAAGAATGGAATGTCCGGCTTGACGCCGTACTGGCTCGCGCAGAGGAGATGATATATAAAGAACAGAACATTCTGTTTCCCATTTGTGCAGCGCATTTTACGGAAGAAGAATGGTACGGTATTTATCGGGATTCTAAGGATTATGCGGTCTGCTTGGGTGTAGAAAAGGAAACATGGGAAGAGGCTGACAACGCAGGAACGATTCCATCTGCTGTCACAGAGGGCGAAATTGTCATGCCGGGCGGACACCTGACCATGGAACAGCTTACTGCACTTTTGAACACGATCCCGATGGAAATTACTTTTGTCGATGCCGACAACATCAATCGCTTTTTCAACGAAGGGCCGAAGGTATTCAAGCGTCCCTTTATGACGATTGACCGCGATGTGTTTTCCTGCCATCCGCCGAAGATTGAACCGATGGTACGACAAATCATTGATGATTTCCGAAATAACCGTCGCGACGAGGTTTCGGTTTGGATGAAGAAAGGCGGACGAACCATGCTCGTCCAATATTTGGCGGTAAGGGATGCTGCCGGCAAGTATATAGGCACGGTTGAGCTTGTGCAGGATATGGAATTTGCCAAGACCCATTTTCTTGGAGAAAAGGAATAAGCCCGTGTTAAAACAGAAGGTTCCCTGCTGCGATGATTCAGTGGGGAACCTTTTGTTGCAGGGATTGCGTGTTCAGTGAGAACAAC
Organism: Levyella massiliensis; assembly: GCF_000308275.2. GTDB lineage: Bacteria > Bacillota > Clostridia > Tissierellales > Peptoniphilaceae > Murdochiella > Murdochiella massiliensis_A. Next base: position 74,890 of record NZ_HG529492.1, on the reverse strand, counting down.
TGCGTTAGAGAGTTTCCACGAGGTCGTCGATTTTGCTTTTCCTGTTTTTTAATCCTGGATCTGTTCTTCTAACCATTCTTTTATAACGACGGCTTGATTGTATTGCTCGTTTTTTGCGGCATAAAGAAGGGTTATGTTTTGATCTTTTATCTCTCGCAGACAGAGATTGCTTAATTTTTGTGATGCCGGATTACTGGTCAATTCCTGTCTGTATCTTTTTTTAAACGCATCGAATTTTACCGGATCATGAGAGAACCATTTCCGAAGTTCGTTTGAGGGAGCAATTTCCTTAGCCCATAAATGAATTTGGGCTTTTTCTTTTTTGATGCCCCGCGGCCATAGTCTATCCACAAGAATACGGAAACCATCTGTTTCGTTGGCCGGCTCATAAATCCGCTTGCATTGTAATTTATTCATAAAGACATGGTCCCTTCAATGTAAATCTATTTTTATGATAAGTAAGTAATCCCTCCTCCTGCATTCTGGACAGCTCTTTCGACATAGAACTGCGATTGACAGCGAGGTAGTCCGCCAGTTGCTGACGATTAAACGGGATGGTAAAGTGTGGTGTTCCATTTTCCAGTGCTTGCTCGGACAAGTAGGATAGCAGCCTTTGCCGCAAAGAATAGGGAGCGGTGTGCATCATGCGAGCTGATAAATTCAGATTTTCCTGCGCGGAAATCCGAAGCATATTCTTAATGAGGCGGGTATGGAAGGCACAAGCGCGAGAGCAGGTAGTCAGTATATTCTGCATATTTAAAAAAAGCACTTGTGTTTCTTCGCAGGCAACGACCTCACAGAGGAGCTCTTTTCCGGGAATAGCGGCATAGTTTTCTGCAAAGACCTGTCCTGCTCCAACATGGGCAAAAATATTGCAATTTCCCCAATAGAAATTAACGACTATATTGACACTGCCAAATTCCACTAGCCCGATCTCGTTGACGGGTAATCCTGCCCGGAAGATGATCTCTTCCTTTTGAAATTTACGCTCATTTGCTCCCAGACAGGGGAGCAGCTCGTTGATTTCGCTTTCACTGATGCCATAAAATAGTTGTGTCGTGGTCAGAAAAAAAGTATTCATGCAAACCTCTATTCCGTTGCCAAGGCAACGTATTTGTTGCTTACATTCTACTATAATCAAAGCGGGAAATTAAAATAAAAGAAGCCGATAGCATACAAAAACGATCCCATGAAATGATAACCGAAGAAGCTATGGTCTATACGTGGCCTATACGGAGGCATTAACAAGAAAGGATGATCTTATGAACGAAAGAATCAAAGCAGGCGAAGTTTTCAAATTGGTTGATCTTGTTCCATATGCAGAAGGAAAGGTCGTCAAAATGGATGTGGAGCACAATGACAAGATGAAGTGTATCCTTATGGCCTTTGATGAAGGCGCGGGACTTCCCGAGCACGCCGCTCCTGGCGAGGCGCTCCTTTTTGCTTTGGACGGCGAAGCGGTGATTGCATACGAGGGAAAAGATCATCCGATCAAGGCGGGCGAAAATTTCCACTTTGCAAAAGCCGCTCTGCACGCGGTTAAAGCAACAAAGAAGTTTAAGATGGCGCTTCTTCTTATAATGGAATAGCGATATCCGCCTCGGTTCGTTGTGAAGACCACGATGTTCGAAGGATGATTGCATGGTTCTTTGCCACCGCTTCGACAAAGCAATGGGATGCGACCATAAAATACATGGAAGATCATCGCTTCGATACCTGGACGCACAATAAGACAATACAGAAAGCCCGGAAAAGTGCCTGACACCGACATAAAAAGAGTATTTAAGACGCTGAAACGATAACAAAGTTCCGTTTATTGAAGTCGGTCAATCGGGTGGCGAGCTATTCCGGGTGGTTTTATTTCTTCATCATTTAGTGGGGACACCGCGCCCTAGCTGAAGTTAGAATTTGTTGTTTGCCAGGGTCGTGTATACCGAAACCGTTCCTGGATGTACGCCAAAACTACCATTGCTGGGGACGCACGCTACGAATTCCATGATGGAACGTATGATTTGTACATCCAACCACTGAATGATGAAATTCGCTTCCTTACTCAATACAAGAAGAAACAATTGACTCATTTGCACGATGTAGACTACACTCATTGATAATTGGAATTCACAAAACAACGAAAAAAACAACAGTTGCAATCCCTATATCAGAAAAAGGACAGGACAAAAACAATGGAACAAGATTGTGCCCTGAGAAATGAAAAAAAGGCCTTTCGATATCGAGCAGCCGCCATTATCGTCGAAGACAATTGCGTATTGTTTGCAGGAAATGAAGTAGATGATTATTTCTATTCTGTAGGGGGAGCCGTCCACATGGGAGAGACGGCCGAAGAAGCGGTGAAAAGAGAAGTTTTGGAAGAGACGGGCGTTTCCTATGAAGTGGATCATCTGGCGTTGATCCATGAGAATTTTTTCATTGGCAGTTCCGGCTTAAAAGGCGTCGAGTGCCATGAGCTTGCCTTTTATTATTGGATGAAACCAATGGGCAAAAGAGTGTTTATGAGCCAAAGCCGTACCATGTCCGGGGTGAAAGAGACGATGTATTGGATACCAATTGATGAACTGGATAACGTTAACGCCTATCCATCGTTTATGAAAGAATTTCTTCAAACACCGCATACAGGTGTTGCGCATATCATTACGGATGAAAGGGAGTACGGTAAAAGGCAAGATCATGATAATTGATAGCTATGATAAAGACACTGAGGCCATTATTAGCCTAAAAGATTTCTACGGTGAAAAGAAAACGTTAATCGAAAAATGTTTGATCACATTTTCAGAAAGCATACTGGACTATCTGCTTGAACAGTTTGAATGCCAAGAAATCGGGAAGGTAAACTCTTGCAATGGCGCAATGCCGATATATAAAAGCGAATATAAAGGGCAAGAATTTGCCTTCTACTTATCGAGGATAGGATCCGCTCCGGCGTCTTCGCAATGTGTAGAAGTGAACTGGCTTACCGGCGCCAATCAATTTATTATGTTCGGTTCCTGCGGAAGTTTAGACAGGAAAAAGACTTTTGGAAAGTACATCATTCCGACTGAGGCCTATAGAGGTGAGGGGGCTTCTTATTATCATGCGGCTCCTTCCGACTATCTGACCATTCCTAACCATGATACAGTGGAAGCGTTTTTTAAGAAAGTAAAAGCTCCCTATACGAAAGGCAAAGTCTGGACGACGGATGTGATGCTTCGGGAGACGCGCGGGCTTGTCGCAAAACGAAAGGCGGAGGGATGCATCGCCGTGGAGATGGAACTTGCCGGGGTACAGGCAGCCTGTGATTTTTATGGATTTGAACTGTATCCTTTTCTCGAACCCGGAGATGTCTTAAATGAGAGTTCTTATGAAGTCGAGGGGCTTCCTCGTGCCAACCATGATATGCAAAAGCTCTATTTGGCACTGCAATTATTATCAGAGATATAAAGTAAGGGACGCGATAAGGATTGAAAGTATAAGCACGGAACCGATTTTAAGGAGGAAAAACAATGGGAAGAACGATCAAAGTGACCGGAAAGGGCAGTCTTTCGGTTAAGCCGGATACCATTTGTTTGGCTATTGAGGCAGAGGGTGTTTATTCGGAGTATGAAAAAGCGATACAAGAATCCGCCGATCAGACAAAAGTACTGAAGGAATCCTTGGAAAAATCCGGTCTTTCCGGAAAGGATCTCAAAACAAAACATTTTTCCATTCAATCCGAATATGAAAGCTATCGGGACAAGAACGATGATTATAAGAGAAGGTTTATAGGCTATAAGTTTACGCATCATACCGAAATTAAATTCCCGAATGACAATCGACAACTCGGTCGCACACTGTATGCCCTGTCCCATTGTCCCGTGAAAGTCGAATTTACCATCCATTACACCGTCTCCCATCCGGAGGATGTTAAAAACGAGCTTCTTAAGAAAGCCGTTGCCGATTCTCGAGCGAAAGCGGAGATTTTGGCCGAGTCTGCCGGGGTGAAACTGGGAGAGATTGAACGCATTGATTATTCTTGGGGAGAGTTACAAATCGTTTCGCACCCTGTTGAGGGGTTCATGACAAAATCCTTACTTGCTACACCCGACGACGCTTACGATATTGATATTGAAGCGGACGATATTGATGTGGATGACACGGTGACGATCGAATGGACGATTGAATAGAAAGGGCTGGCTGGCAAGGAGACAAGGCGACTGGCCCCCCACGCCGCCTACGTCAAAATCAGAGTCGCGCCGAGATGGCTTTCGACAAGGCGGAATAGGCGGCGTAGGAATCGATGCCGTTACAGAAAACGGTGGGAATGGGACTGTCGGCGATTTTGAAGTTGGACACCAGAAGATCGTAGCGGGAAAGGTCTATGGCGTCCAGAAAGATGGGCGAATCCTTGGGAATACTGACTTCCGCGATGCTCCCAAAGTAAAATAGAATTTGGGATCGAAGGGAAAGAGCATGAAAGGAAGAAAACTTACTGATGACCAGAATTTTGATTTTTCGGGGCTTTTGAACAAGCTGGTTGCTCAGGTTTTCCCATGTGGACCAGATGACATAGAACACGTAGCCCAAAAAATCGGGGTCGACGGAAAGATCGAATAGTTCATTTTGCGTGCGAATGATCCGCAGAATTTGGTTGCAGACGCTGGGGAACTTTACGCGAATCGACTCCTGATAAATGCGATAAGGAGAATACAAAAAGGAACGACTGACGGTTTTGCCGAAGGTGCCCATGAGGGCATTGTAGAGAGCAAGGATTAAGGCACTCTCGTTATCCAGCTCCACCGGAAACTCCTGACACAGATAGGCGATCAGCTTATTGATGTAGAGAAAGAGATTGTTGGCAAGGGGGTCTCTTGTCGTCAGGTCCAGAAGAACTTCAAACGACTCGGCGTCCCGATCGCTGACGAAGGGGGCAAGAAGCTCCTGACAAAAGCGGACATCGTCGTCTTCCTTTTCCACAGGGAAAAAAGAGAAAGAAGAGCGAATGCCTTTCGCGATAATTGCCTTTGCCATCTGCTGCGCTCGTGTATTTTGCATAAGATTCTCATCCGGAAGGCGGAACCCTTGCGAAAAGCGTTGCAGCGTTACCGCTAATTGGATATGAAAGCATTCATAATAATGAAGGAACTTTTTACCGTACTCCATGGGGAGCGTCTCATTCAGAAAACGGGAAAGTTCTTTTTTTGAAACCGCCGGGAAAGGCCACTCATAAAGAGAATAGCGTTCTTTGAAGAAACTCGTATAGAAGGAACGGACTTCGGCTTCCTCTCCCGTGAGCACGAGGGGGTGCGTCTCCAGATGTACCGCATAGGAGCCGGACACCGCACTATTAAATTGCTCTACCCAGCGATAAATCGTGGACGGGGAGACATATAAGTCGTTTGTCATAGCTGCGACATCCAAGTCCGAATGAAAAAACACTTTTTCCAAGAGAGAACAGATGGGATCCTGTTTCATGACCAGAGAAAAAACATCCGGATAGGAATTTCCATTTTTATACACCAGGCGAATCTTGTTGTCCCGTTCAATTTGAAAAATAGTCGAAAACGTCGTATTGGCCTGAAGAATATCCATCAATAGGGTCGTTGCCGGACAATCCAATGCCTCCGCAGCAGTATTGATATCCAACTCCCCGTCATGGACTTCAAAACAGGTAATCAAGTCCAAAAGACGTTCCATTTTTTTACTGACCAAGCCTTTCATACGAAATAACCCTCCTCATGCGTTTTCGCTTTGGCCACGATCGCACGGCGAAGTGCAAGCATATCCTTTTGATTGGGATAAAGAGTATAAAGAACCAATTCGCTGGCTTCCTTGGTCCAAGGAAGATCATTCGCATCGTTTTCGCAATCCGGAATCGAAAAGTTGGACCAAACAATATCGTAACCCGCGTGAAGAAGCTTGGGACCATTAAATCGAGGTCCCTCAAAAATATCAATGCGAAGAGGCAGATAGGTCTGCATTTCCACCATTTCCCGGAGCGTCTGCGCGTGTTCCTGCCCCATGGAAGAAAGGATGAGCAGGGAAATGGGTTCGGCTGGTGACAGCTGTCGGTAAATCAAACGTCCCCACTTCATAAACAGATAAAAGACACAACTGTCCACAAGCGGCTCCATGACCGGAAGATTCATGTGGATGAAATAGCCGCGAATCTTATTCTTAAGGTCCAACGGCAGACCGGTTACGTTTCGGCTGAGCCATGCGTGAAAGTGGTCGTCGTTCATCGTGAAAAACGGCGCCATATCCGGTTCCATGTACTGACAATACAACGTGTTATGCAGCTCACGAAGGATCTCATGGCGATCTTTCGGTTTAATGCCGTATGTCTTTTCCAGCTCATACAGCACCTTAATCAGATAGAAAAAAGATTTATTGATTTCCGGATCCGCACCCGCCTGGTCCAAAAACGAACGGTAGGTAAGGCAAAACCCTTTGCGAAAGAACAGAGAGAAAAGATAGAGGAGTGAGGTGCGCGTCATAGGGAAGGAGAAGACCGTCTCAAAATGCTTCACCTTATCCACGATTGCTTGCAAGTTAGGAGGAATATCGGTTACTTCCTGCGCACGAGAATTCGTTAAATTTTTGTCGAGGGGGGGTGCTATGGTAAAGTCTTCCGTCTTCCGACAAGTTTTGGCCCAAATCATAGAGAGAACCACATAGAAGCACAGCATCCGAAATTCTGAAAAATGGATTACCATGTGAACAGAGTTCAGGATTCGCGATAGAAACTCTTCCACCTCTTGCCTGGGGTAGTCCGTAAAAGGCCAGTCATCTATGCGCGTTTGCTTGCATAGAAAAATCGAAGAAAACAGGAGCACGTGCGTTCGCTCCCCTTCCAAATGGAACGGATTCGAGGCAATGGAAATGCCGAGTTGCGGAAAAAACGAGGTATTAAAGATCTTTATGTTTCGATAGAGGGAGGCCTCAGACATCGTGGCCAATTTCGTCAATTCCGACGTAGGCGTTTCGGGATAAAGAATAAGGGCGCGCAGCAGACGAAAAATGGGCTCGCGCTTCAAAATCATGCGATACACATCGCGCAGATTAAACCCGGGCCGATAAGCGATCGAAAGCAAATCACCCGTCATGGTGATCTCTACCGGTGTCCAGGCGCGGTTGATCACCAGGACGTCGTTAGCCAATGTTCGGCCGCTGGTGTTCAATGCACGGGCGAGCTCTTGTATCGATTGTGGCGAAGCAAGACTCGTCAGCCTTTCCACCAACTGAAGCCTGCGATCTAAAACCGAACCAACCAAATAATGCATGGATTCTCCCCTTCCTCGTTCTTCCAAAAGGAAACGTCTCAAATATTGGCAGAATGATCCCAAAAACGCCAATAAGAGACTTTAAGAGGCCTTCTATCCCTTATAATAAGCCATTCTCACGATTTTGCAAATTTTTAAAAATTTTAGAGAGCGCTAGTAATATCCCGTTTTAGGCAATGCGAAAACGCAGAATAAGCAATATTTTCGTCTTATTTGTCAATAGAATCGCCAGTTTTTTTATCTTTTTTCAATAGAAAAGAAAACATAAGAAATGCGAGTGTTTTCATCCACTATAATTTTTATATGGATTTATAGCGGGTCGCCTATCTTGTTCATACGAAAAGAACAAAACAGCCGTCCTTCTTGAGAAACCAAAAAGAGAAAACAAAAAAGCGGCTTAGATGAAATTGAAAACCGCTCAGCTTATGTTTCAGCAAGGTGCAAAATAGTCAGGTTAAAGGGGATTGTCATGAAAAAGACAGAGAGAGTTCTTTCATTATTGCTCGCCATAATCCTGCTCCTTACCGGTGTTCCGGTGGGCGGTTTTGGCATGGTCAGTGAGGCCAGACGGCAGGATGCGTATAGTGACGCACAGTCTCGACTTTTCGTCGCGGAAAGCGCTAAAGCGCTGCCCTCCCTAACCAAACGGCTGTTACCGGCAGAGCCTCCGAAAGAGGGAACGGAGGATCCCGCTCTTTCAGGATCCGAATCACAAACCATCGTCACCGGATCCGACATCACATCCACCTCTTCCGTAAGCGGAGAGCAAAACGGAGAAGCCTTGCCTTCCTCTGCTAAAACCGAGCAGGCAGCAGAAACGACCGGACAGGAATCCCCAGCGCAGAATCAGGAAGAAAAGGACGCGCAAACCTTAGAAGCCGTTCGCCGCGAGATGGAAAAGAATCCTCTGACCGGCGGAAAGGCGCTTCCCATTCAAGATGTCGACTTGAATGGAACGAAGAGTTTAGCGCGCGTCAACTATATCGTAAATCGTGATACGGATGGCATCCCCGCATCCATATCCTGGGTTTTGACCTATTTTGCTCCCAAAGAAAAAACCGCTCATCAGGCGTTTGTGGTTGCCAATGGCGACAACCTCGACCAACCGGTGATTGGTAACCGCACCTATGCCCCCGGCGAAGAAGCGGCCATGAAGGCACGCGAAGCGGCGCGCGCCCGTCAGACCGACAAAGCCCCTCTTTTCCTGTATGACATCGAAACCAAAGAAGCCAACAAAGACGGCTTCTTCTTAACGACCATTACGACGCCCATTCATCGCGACGAAGCAATGGTGGCAAAAATTAATGCGGCGAAAGCGGCAAAGAGCATCGATAAAAAAGCACTCAAAGACGTAGCCAAGGAACTCGAAGGACGCGTCTATACCCTGGATATGATTTCCGTTTTTGGGGAACAGAAAATCACGAAACGTATTCAAGTGAATGGAAAAGCGGATCTTACCGCGACGGATGAAAACACGACTCCCGTCACCCATGTGTTCCCGCAAAAACAGCAACAAGAAAATCCGCAACAGGAACAAGAAAAGCGCGTTCTCTTTGTCGCGCCGAATCAGGATAAAAAAGAAACCGCCTACCAGGCGCCAACCTCTAACGCAACCGATGCCAAACAAAAAGAGCAGGCGCAGATCATGGTCTATGATTTCGTGCTGTCCCAAGATGGCTTCTACGATTTCAAAGCTGTGGACCAGCGTTCGCTTGCCCAATACGAAAAACAATTAACCGAAATCGAAGAAAAAGGATTAACCGGTGAAGCGTTGCAGAACGCCCGCAAAGCGGCCACGCTTTCGATTCAACCCGGTCAGTTTGCGATCACCATGGCAAGCGAGACCGTGAAAGCGGAAGAAAAGACGACCGCTTCCGAAGCGCCTCAACCCCCCACGGAGACAAAGCCCTCCGAAAATGCAGCCCCCTCTACCACCGAGGAAGAGGCGGAAGAGAAGAACACCGCATCCGCCGCCAATGCGACGGATGAAAACGCAGAAAGAGCACCCTCACGCATCGACGAAAAAACAGCAAACGAAGCGGCAGAGGCCGCCGCAAAAACCGCTGAGCTCCTGCCATTGGGCAAGACGCTAGAAGAAAATGCGTCGTTGCGCAAGACGTTGGAAGAAGGAACGATCACCAATTTGCTGCAGCCCATGGGCGCGCCGCTCAATCCGTACACGACCAAGCGTCCCATCATCATTGAGGTGGTAGATCGGGACAATAAGGGCGTGAAGATTCCGGGCGCCGTGGTGCGGATCACAGGCCCCGGCATGGTCAGGGAAGTCACGACCGGTGAAGACGGCCAGGCCGTAGTAGAGAATTGCAATGTAGGCAACTATGAAGTTGTCCAAGTTTCGGCTCCGAAGGGCTATTTTCCCAATCAATATAAGATTACGTTCCGTTTCTCGGCCATTGAGACGTCAAAGTATGTTCGCATTGATAACGCCAAAGACTTTGGTACCCAACTCTATTACATTGAAGGTACGGCTGTTGACAACGATAACCGAACGATAAAAATTGCCGGCGTGGAGTTGGAACTTTTGGCGTATGAAAACAATCATGGCACCAAGGGGAATTCTGTTCCTTCGATGAACCGGACGGCCTATACGGATGAGCAAGGCCACTTTGTCTTTAACGATCTCCTTCCCAAATATATCTATGAGGTGGTTGTGGTTAAGGCACCATATGAATATGCTTTTACATCAGGCAGTGGAGCGACCTATTCCGATATTCGATTCCAAGACGACAATGGCCAGCCGCTCAAAGTAAACGGGGGCGTGAAGTACAAGGAAAAACTGGATGTTTACCTGTCGAAAAATACCAATCAAGCGGTTACCATCACGGTCTACAACCATGAGAAGGGCGACCAGCAGGTTTCCATCATTGGCTCGGCGTTCCAGATTCTGGATGAGCGCGGTGAAGTCATTAAAGACATCGGCACCCTTCGCACGGACGGCCAGGGAAAGATCACCTTCCATGTTCGTCCGGGGAACTATACCATTGAGCAACTGACAACCGATGCCTATCACTTGATGCCCAATGCGCGGACACCCATCGTTGTCCAACCCTTGCCCCACGATACCAACCAGGACATCTACCTGATTCCCAACCCCTTAAAGGACATCGGGTCAGTAACCTATAACATGGATGCGGTAATCAATTGGGGCAATGTGACGCCGGTTCCGGATGCCAAGGTCATCCTCAAGGAAAACGGCGTGGAATCGGCACGGACACCGGAGAAGATCGGCCAGATCTACCGGTTTAAAGATCTACCCAAGTATGATGCGAACCATGAACAGATTGATTACCGGATTGAACTCAAGGATCATCCGGAATATTACGCCACCTATCGGATTGTAAATGGTGTCGTCAATATTGACGTGCATGAAATTTCGACTCCCGAAGGGCCGGGCGGAACCGTGACGGTTACCGGAAACAAGATCTGGTACAACGACAGTCAGGATCTTTTGAAACGACCGGCCATTATCCACGTAATTCTGTTGGCCAACGGCCGGGAAACGCAGTATCGTGCCACGGTTTCGGAAGCGACCGACTGGAAATACAGCTTTACGAATCTTCCTCGCTTTGATCAGTCCGGGAAAGAAATTACGTATACGGTAAAAGAAGTGCAGATGTCTGCCGGCGGGGCTCTGCCCGGCTATCGGATGGATCAGACTATTTTGGGAAAGAACGTTCTCAACACGAAGATCGACAACAGTAAGATCGGCGGCGAGTTCAACCTAGAGAAAACGGATGCTGCTGGAAATCCGCTGGAAGGCGCGCAGTTCACCCTGTCCGGGACCATGGACAATGGCCAGGAATTGAATCCGGAACGCTCACTTAAGACAGATGCGAATGGAAAACTGATCTTTAAAGATATTCCTGCCGGCACCTATACCTTAAAAGAAACCCAGGCGCCGGATCGTTATGAACCGTCGACCGAGACTTGGAAGGTTGAAGTCTCCAGCGACGGAAAGACCATCCTGGTGGGTTCGGGTGTCACCAATCCGGCAAACGCCGGTTTCCCGAAAACGCTCCAGACGGGACAGGAATTCGTAAAAGATGGGGAAGGCGCTAAAGCTCGTACCATTACTAACGAGAAGGCAAGAAACCCCGTCCCCTTCCAAAAGACCATCTACACCCGGAACGGTTTGACGGACGCAGAAAAAGCCAAAGACGAAAACCAGGTTGGGGATATTTCCAAGCGCATCCTCAATACCGTGGATAAGAACCAGAATGAATACCAAGTGGAATTGACCGTTCAAGGTCGAGGACGATCCTCTTTTGCCGGCGGCGAAAGCACGGACATCGTCCTGGTTGTCGACCACTCCGGTTCCATCAAAACCTCGCGAAATGAAGACCAGGTACGAAACCAGGTTCGCAACATTGTCTCCGCATTTTCCAACTTTTCGAATGTCAATATGGGCTATGTGGAATATGCCGGTATTACGGTGGATAAAAACAAAAATGCATCTGCACGAAACGACAACTTCAGCGATTACCGCTGGTGGAACCCCTACGAAAAGAATGGTAAATATGATAACGATCCGGCAGTAACCTCCAGCGTGGAGTTAACTTCCCCCGGAAAGCTGGCCGCCGATTCTAAATTCAACACAAACCGTTTTGGGGGCGGAACCTTCACGCAGCGTGCCCTTTTGCGTGCAGAGGAGATTCTTGCCAAGGGACACGGCACCAACAAGCACATCATCTTAATCACCGACGGTGGCCCGACTCTTTCCTTTAAAGCGAAGGGTTCAAAGGACAATGGCAAAAGACCGGACGGAAGTGACTGGGGGCGCATCTATAAGCCGAATTCTAAAATTCCCGACAACTACAACGATGTTTCTGATAGTGGTTTAAAGTATAATGGGCGCGCTTCGGGCTTTGAAACGAATACCCTCCGCGGCGACGGCACCTACTATCAATTTGGCACCTCCAAGGGGGATACCAACCAATTGGCGTATGCCTCTTATACAGCCGGTAGCGATGAGGTTTTAGACAACGTCTATGCGACAGTTTCTACCGTTCGTGACCTTACCGATAAAAAAATCAAAGTCACCACCATTGGCTATAACCTCCAGACACTCAACAATGCCGGCTGGTTCAATGGTCAGGAGAAATTCTTCTTCCCCCAAATGGCTTCCTCGCCGCAAAACTACTCCGGTTTAGGAAAGACCGGGAATACCGACAATGCGGTCACCAGCATTTACGATGAAGTGTCCAAACAGTTTTACCTGAACAGCCAAAAGACGACCACGCCTTCCATTGAGAAAGCGGTCGTGACAGATCCCATGGGCGATGGTGTCGATCTCTATTTAGGCGAGGACGGCGTCTTTAACGAGAAGGACTATGTCCTGGTTGCTTCCGACGGATCCATCTATAAAAACGGCAAAGCGCCGACAGAAGGCTTGCTGAAAGACGTCAAGCTGACGTATGACGAGAAGGACCGAAAATTCAAGATGGAGGGACTTACACTCGGAAAGGACGAGTCGGTTTCCCTCTACTATTCCGTTCGTCTTAAAGACAGCTACCGGAACGGAAACTTTACCCCTACCAATAATACGACGACCTTGGTCAACAACGGCCGTACCGAAGACTTCCCCATCCCGGCAATTCGGGATCGGGTCGCTGTGCCGACGGTCAAGGTGGGCAACCAGGCCTATTCCAAGAGCGGGCGTATCCGGATTTTGAAGGTCAACGAGAAGAAGGAAGCCCTGTCCGGGGCTTACTTCACCTTGACCAACGATGTCACCCACGAAAAAATCATGATCCAGCCCTCGGGCAAGGACGGAAAGATTGAAGTCAACAATATTCCTAAGGGAGACTATACTTTAAAAGAGGTGGAGGCTCCGGCAGGGTATGTTGTTTCCGGGCTTTCTTGGCATATTCACGTCGATGATAACGGAAAGACGACCATCACCCAAAATCCCACGGGCTCTCGGTCGGCCTTCTCTACCCGCTCGGCCACGCCGGAAGCCATGGGAAATCTCCTGGAGATGGGTCCCATGATGGGCCTTGCTGCCGTGGGAGCCGGTGCGCCTGCAGGAAACAACTACAAGATTTCGGCGACGACGACCTTTAATGACGCGGATCCCGACAATAAGAAGTTCGCTATTCACCATGAGGCAGTGGGGCAGACCCTGAAAAAGGAGCTGGACCTCTACTTCCTGTTGGTTCCGGAAACCGCCGGTAATCTTACGCTTTTTAACAACCGGATTCGGGACTACAGCAACGAACTGGCCAAAGAGGGCTATCAGGGCTATATCAACGTTATCTATGGTGGATATGATGAAGCCTCCACCCAATATACCTATTGGCGCATTGGAAATGTACCGGCTTTGCTGACGCAGGTTCCCATCGGTCGATCGGAAACCGGAGCTTGGATGGATCGGGCGCTTTATACGGCTAATGACATCCTTTATCGTCATCTCCATGAGGATACGGTAAAAGTCGTTACCTTCCTCTCCACCGGCCGCAACTTTGCGGGTGAGGAAGCCTATTACAACCACAACCTCAAGCGGATGATTAAATCCGGGGTCATTTCCCGCTACATTAATCTGGTCACGAATACAAGTGGAGTAAACACGCTCGAAAACACCTTAAAAGATTCGAGCAGCCCCATTCCGAAGAATCTGCGACAAGAAATGAAGGACAAGCTGCGATCGGGCGTGCTCTCCGAGGAGGCGGCATCCACCTTCAAGGGAAGAATTGCTGACGTATATTCTAAATTTACCGTCGAAAATACGGTCAACAACGAAAGCCTGGTCATTCCTTTGGCTGCCAACATTCACAATCTTGGCTCCCAGAGAGCCAAGATTGTGGATAGTTGGGGCAACACTATTCAGACCGTAAAGATGACCGCTACCACCGACTCGCTCGGTATGACCACCTTACGCACCGGCCCGGTTACTTTGGGTTCGGGCGAACGTCTGGTTGTCGATTACGACGTCACCTTAAAGGGCGACTATAAGCGGGCGATTTCCTATCCGGTTTATGCGACAGGCGCGGTTCAGTGGGAAGGAAACGGAACAACCAAAGGTGCAGGTATCCAGTCCGCCTATGTGAATGATCCGGGGCAGAATCTGAATATTGAAGTGAAGGGGCTGGAAGGCTATCCGGGTACGGTAGGCTTAACAGTAACCACGAATCGTGAGGGAACGGAGACTTTCTCCCTTAAAAACGGAGATGTAAAGGCAAAGACCATCTTGACCTTTGATGTCAATGGGAACACGCAGGGCCCGAACAATATTAAGTTTACTGCCGATCCGGCTCCCAACAGCAATTACCAAGGACCGACGATCGATAAGTCGAAGTACCCCGTCGTGCGCGTGGTCTATGAGCGCAAGGCACTAAACCTTACGGTACGCAAGGTCTTCAATAACCGCCAGCCTGGGGCAAGGGATTTAGATGTCATCCTAGTCGCCAAGGTGAATGGCCAGGAAAAATCTTTGGCAAGCCTGGGCTATACCGGATCAGAGAAACGGACGCTGGTCCAGAAGAAAGACGCGCAAGGCAAGCCGGTGGAAGGCGTCTATGAGATCGTCTACTCGAGTCTTCCCTTAAAAGACCAAAATGGAAATGAGATTGACTATTCTGTGAAGGATAGCTCCTCCTCCCAGGACCAGGGCAACAACATCACTCTCATTCGGGAGGAGACGGTCACCAGCTACCGACCGGAAGACGACCTCATCCGGATCGAGGAGACCGAACTTCCTGTTCTGACCGTCATCAATGCGACCAATGAAATCAAGTTTAAGAAGGTGGGCGAAAGCGGACAGCAGAGAGACCAATTCGGCAACCTGATTGAAGGTCCGAACGGCCCCCTCATGATCGAAACACCCTTAGCGGAGGCGGAATTTGAGCTGCGTCGGGAAACCCCAAGTGGCTCGATCGTCGTAAAAGGCTATGAAAAAATCGTCTCCGGCCCTAACGGCGAGTTCGGCTTTAAGAACTTGCCCCCGGGCGATTACGGTATTTATGAAACCAAGCCGGTTTTAGGCTACGAACTTCCGGTTCAGGCGGTATCGACATTTACCATTGACGCCGACGGAAAACCGAAAGACATTAAATCCTTCAAGGAAAGAACCAAGAAGGATGGCGATTGGATTCTGGGCATCCAGAAAACGATGAAGAACAATGTTTCCGTGGAGACAGCCATTACGCAGGTCGAAGCTACGGACCACAACCAAGGCAACCGTAAAATGCTCTATACGCAGCGGATCTACGTGAACCGCAACGGCGAGCGTTTAACCGAGGCTAATTTTGGGCTCTTCTCTGCTGCGGCGGATAACCCGATTGTCAATGCGTCCTATAAGATTTGGAAGGTAACGCAGGGGGGCCGCAAGCCCGCCCCCATGGACTTCAACAAAGCCCTGGATACAACAAACTATGACCTCAGCTTAGTCAAAGAAGTCAAAGCGCCGGCTAACCTGTCGGCGATCAAGTTGGATGGCCTGCCCTCTACGGATAGCCTGCCCTCTACGGACTTCTATGTTATCGAGGTCAAGGGTGAGCTCGAGGTTCACGACGATAAATTTACCAGCAAGTTGACCTTCTTCACTTCTGCGACCGAGGAACATCCGGGAGAGACCCATCAGATCACGGATTTCAAGCCCTCCGATAACGGAACTATCATCACCGGCTTCCGCAAGGGGAAGCAGGGGGATGATGCCGATATTATGTCCAGCGCTACGATAGACCCCGGAACAGGATCCTATGTGGTAAGAAACTATCGCGGATCCACCTTCTTCTCAGTTCAAAAGACCAAAGAAGGAGACGGAAAGCCCTTGGCTGGCGCTAAGTTTAAGCTCTGGGCCGCCTTGGGTCGGAACTTTGAAATTGTCGAGACCGAGCATACCACTCAGGTAACAACGGGAGCCGAGCTGGTCACAGATGAGAACGGAATCATCACCTTTGATAATCTGCCGGTGAATTATAACTTCTATCTGGAAGAAACCGAAACGGCACCGGGCTTTGCCCTGCCGAATTATATGTGGATTGTCCAGATTCGCCCGACCTCCTTCCTGAAGGAGCTCCATGCCAAGTCCAGAGACTGGAAAGACTACTTGTCTTCGGGTGTTAGTGAAGCAGAGGCTAAGAAACAGGCGGCAGCCGTTGCCTACAGCCAGATGCTTTATCCGTATACTTTGCCGGACCCGAACGCGACAAATCGTCCGGCGGAGGATATCACTGCTGACCAAGAGGGATTTAAGGTCTTTGTCTATCAGACCGACGGACGGAAGCCCTTGATTATTCGGCCCAAAGATGCCAACGGCGAGGATTTACACGGAAATCCGGTGGACCCGGCTACTTATGTCAAAGACAAATATGGCGATGTGATTGCGGAACAGTCCTATGGTAACCACCCCACGATTCCCGGAATGTGGTACCGGAAGGGCTGGGTAGCGTTTACGGATCCGAAGCCCAAAGACGAAAAGGGTAAGGAGATGCAGGGGCAGATGATGCCCATTAACGAGTACGGCCAGCCGATTCACGAAAATTGGAAGAAGGATGGCTGGAAGGGCGAGAGCATCGATGGCGTCTCCGGTGCGACGATTCGACCTTTGATTGTCAAGGACTGGATCCAGAAGGCAAGAGATTTTGATGGCCGCGCGCAGGATGATCGTTTCCTTACATCCACGGATTACAGCACGTTTGCACAGCAATTTAAAACCGACAACATGGTGCCGGCAACCGACTTGACCATACCTGGAAAAACACCCGGAACAAAGACGACAATCCCCAGCGTCGTAGGCATCACCAACTCCCAGACGGAATTCTTCATCAACAAGGTGGATCAGGACGGTAAGCCTTTGGAAGGGGCGGAATTCGAACTCGTCAAAGTAGAAAACGGGGTAGAGATTCAGCCGGGGATCAAGCCCACCCGAAAGGCCAAGAACCAATTCATTTTTGATAAGTTAAAGGATGGCATCTACCACTTAAAGGAAACGAAGATACCGGAAGGTTATCAGGAGCCGACAACCTATTGGGAAATCACCGTTGAAGATGGAGCGGTCACAAACAAGGTAGAGAAGCCGATTGATCCCCAAGGTAGCAACGGTACTAATGCAGCACAGGCTCTATCGCAGCCGGTATCCAATGCGCCTCAAGCGATGATGGCCGGTGAAGGACGCTCTTTGCTGGCTCCGGTTGCGTTGCGCCTGGCGGCAAGTTCGCTTCCAGTGGAGGAAACGACACTACCGAAGCTTACGCTCTTTGAAGCAGTGCAGACGGCGGAAGCGAGAACATCGTCAAATCCGATGATGACGCCGATGCGCGGTGGACAAGAGCATTATGCCGACGAAAATCTAAATCTTGGGAGCACAAAGAACCAACAAATTAAAAAGTCAAGCCAGGATGTGGATTTGGGCATTAAATTCACCCAGATCTCGAACATTAATGTGAACTCCGGCACGGGTACATTTGAGGCGCGGATTTATATCGATGCGAAAGACCTGTACCTCGACGTAAGTAACAAAAACTCGCGCATACTTGAATTGGAACCAAAATCCAATGTGACCTTGACGGAAATTAACCAATACTCGCTGAACAAGACGAAATTTCCTTCGGTGGACTTCTATACAAATGTCAGCAAGATCAAAGGAAATATGCTAGGAACCGGTTCGCAGAGGATGATTCCGATAAATGCTACGAATCGCTATGCACTGGATGTGAACCCCAATCACACGAGATATTTGTTGATCGTTAAGGGAACCTATCAGAATGAATCCAACGATCCTTTGCAACTTTTTGCCAAGTATCATGGAAAACTCAAGAAAGCGGAAACTGATAATAATTCCTGGGAAAGCCGCCAAGCCGAAGCCACCAGCCAGGTCTATCACTATGACCAGTACCTGGTGACCTATGGCGGAAACGGGGGAACGCCGGCTTCCTCGGACGAGACCGTTCGTCGCGGAAAGCCTGTCACTTCTACGCCAACCTTGACTAGGGATAAATACCGGTTCTTGGGTTGGCAAGAATCCGGACAGGACGTTGACTTGATGAACGATCCGGCCTTCAAGAGCGTTACCGCCGACCATGCTTTGGTTGCCAAATGGGAGAGAGTGTATAAAGTCTACTTTGTCGACCAGAACAGAAAGGTGATCGAAACTCGTGAAGTTCCTCAAGGACAGACATATCTTCAGGCGCATCCCGAAGGCTTGCCGAAACCGAAACGGCCCGGGTACGAACTTACGGACTGGAGGTACTATAATTGGGACATATTCGACGGCAAAGACGTGATCACCGATGACACGGTTGTCTATCCCAACTGGGAGGCGAAAGCTAATACGGTGGTTCTGTACTTCTATATGCTGAATGATAACTCTGCTATAGAAAGGGATAAAACCCAAACACGAGAGGTGGAGTATGGAAAAGGCTTAGCTCAAGCACAGATTCCTCCTTCCGATCCGGCATCGAAGCTGGGTTATACCTTCTCCGGCTGGCAGGTCTACGATTATTATCAGCGGCGGTATGTGGATGTAGATTTAGTCAATCAGCACTTTTACGGAAACCGGGCCTTCTACGGCCGATGGATTCCCACCACCTACACGGTGACCTTCCAGGACGAGCACGGGACGATCCTCAAGACGGCGCAGGTTCCGCATGGCGATCACATCACCGCGCCGAGCATAGCGGCCAGAGACGGCTATACCTTTGACGGCTGGAAAGATGCAGCCGGGAACGCCTTTGATCCAACCACGGCGATTACCGCCCCGGCCACCTACACAGCAAAGTGGACAAAGATTCAGCCTGACGAGGTTTCTGTTATCTTCAATTCCTCGGGCGGAAGCGCGGTAGCCGATCAGATCGTAATCAAGGGCGGAAAGATCAAGAAGCCCGCAGACCCAACCAAAGAAGGCTATACCTTTGACGGCTGGAGAGATGCATCCGGGAATGCCTTTAATTTCAACACGGCGATCTATGACAGCATCACGCTAACGGCTTCTTGGACACAGAATCCCGATCAGGGTACGCTCAACGAGCTGACGGTGAAGAATACAAAGAAGGACTTTGAAGGGGAATTCTCCATTGATAAGTTCGAAAAGAAAGATGGCGGAAACCGTGCCAAATTGAGAGACGCCTACTTCAGCTTAACCAGACACAAGGGGGCAGAACTTCCAGAGTCCTTTGATCAGGCCGTCTACGCCACGCGATATAGCAACCCCTATTGGGTTATGCCCGATGGCCCCTTTAAGACTGATGCCAATGGTAAGATCGCGTTCAATCACCTCCAGCCGGGCGTCTACGATCTGGTGGAGAAGCAATCGCCGTCGGGCTATCTGGCCAACACGGAAAAATACGTCGTTGTGGTCAATGAAATCGGAAACACCATCATTGTTCCGGAGGCAGGCTATGATCCGGACAAGTACCCCATTAAGGTTGATCATGGGACGGTGCCTACGCCTGATCCCAATCAGCCGACGAAGCGGACAACACCACAATCGTTGGATGGCGTATTGAAAGTGGAGAAGTATGCGCTTAAAACCTCGGATGAGGACGGCATCATTCGTCCTTTGCAGGATCAGCGCTTCTCTATGGAATACACCATCCACCTGCCGGAGGACGCCATTCCGGGAGACACCTTCACCATTACGCTGGATGAACACTTGAACTGGGGCGGAATTCGCATCGATGCGGAAAAAGTGCAGGACATTGTCACGGAACATGGACAGGTAGTCGCGGAAACCAAAGATAAGACCTTGGATGAAGATGGCAACGTGGTAAGGAAGATCACCTACACCCTTACGGATTACGTCGCCAACCGAACCGACATCACCATCCATCAAACCGTCCCGGTATATGTGGATCACGATAAGGTGGCCAACAGCACCGGTCTTGCCTTCACGAACATCATTGGCAATACGCCCAAAACGTCAGATAGTATCTGGGTGGATTTCCGAAATTACTACGGAACAGGCGGCCGTGTGGACAGTGGATATGATTGGCCTCTGCGCGGAAAACGACAGGAATTATGGAACAATTTGGGTGGCTGGTTCTACGAGGATCGCACCAATAGCCAAATTGAGCTGTACTACTATGTTTTCGGCTACAACAACAGTTGGTCCACGCAATATTATCTGGACATGGCGGCCAGAAGCTGGCTACAAAACACAACATCGGATGTGAACTATAACGATGTGAAGATCTCGGTTTACAAGACGGATGCGTATACAGCAACCGGAAATCCCAATACGGCGACCATGCCGCCAAGCTATGGGCGCCACATCATGGATCTGCGGGACGAGAATCTTGTAATGAAGGAGAAGAGTTTTGTTGCCGATCAAAACGGGTTTATCCGCGTTCCGTTAGACGTCGATACGGATTATCCGAACGGGGGACGCTTCGGCTATATCGTAAAAGTGGTGGCTCCTTTTGATAACACCAAGGATCAGGTGGATCTGTACACCTACGCGAAGCTGTCGCATGAAACCGAGTTCTACTATCGCGACTTCTGGAATAGGGAACATTACGTGACCAACACGGACGGTCCGGTGACCTACTGGAACTACCTCCACCGCTATACCGGTTCGAGCGGAGCAAGCGCTCAGGATCTGGTCAACCTCACACTTACTAAGCGAGAACTCTTAGGAAAAGACGGCGAAGATAAGTACAACACCAAGCTCATTCCTGGTGCGGGCTTTAAGCTCACGAACAACCAAGGCTTCCAGGACTATGCCGTGACCGGTGCGGATGGAAAAGTGCTCTTTACAAAGCTTAAACCGGGCGACTACTTCTTGGAAGAAGTCCTAACACCCAAGGGGTACACCCCCATCAACGTGGTTTGGGATATTCATATCGATAAAGATGGAACCATTACCGTCTCTGATCCGGGCGGCACCGGTCTTATCGAGAGCAAAGAGAAGAATGATCTCGCCGTCTGGAACCGGAAGACACCGATTGATAAGCCGGTTCTCCAGTTCCCGAACATCCCCAACCGGATCGAGTTTACCAAGGTCGGAGAGAGCGGAACCCCATTGCAAGGCGCAACGCTTGAACTGCGAAAATCGGATACGGTGGATGGAACCTACGTGGTCGTCACGTCACCAAATGGACCAAGAACCAGCGGAAAAGATGGAAAATTCTTCTGGACCAACCTGGCGCCCGGCTACTATCAGGTATGGGAAACCGGCGCTCCTGCGGGCTATATCACTCCCCCTAAAGAAGTCGCCACCTTCCTGGTGGATACGGCAACCGGGGAGATCAAGAATCTGCAGATCAGCGGACGTGACCCGGTCGGGGAGAATATGATCCGAAATCTCCGTCCGATGAAGATGGCGCTTCGAAAGGTGGACGACAAGAAACTGGATATTACCAAGGGCTCCGTAACCTTTGCGGTCAGCGCGGCTCCGGGAAATAACAACCCGGTGTTGAAAGACCTGCAAACCATCACGGTCGATCTGACGAAGGCCGGCCCCTATGTCCGAGAGATTCCAGGTTCCATGAACGGGAAATACATCCTGAGCGAAATGACGCCGCCGTCGGGGTACGTCAAAACGACGCAGCAGTACGAGATCGAAATTGATCAAGACAAGCGGACCATCTCCCTTACCAAGGTAACGGATGGGAAAAATGAGGTACCCTACCTCGATAAAGGTCTGCTCAGCAAAGCCGGTCCGGTCATTCTTTACCAAGAGGGTGCAAGCGACCAGATCAGCTTAGATATTGTGAACCACCTGTACTACACCCTGCCGACCACCGCAGGTCCGGGCACCTTCCTCTTCACCTTGGCAGGCGCCTTCCTCCTGGGTCTGGCCTTCAGCCTGTTCCGACAGACCAAAGGCCCGTCCGGTCGGCCCCGAAAGCGTCTCCCGTTTTTGCGGAGACAGTTGGAATGATCTCCTTGTCGATAGATCCTTGGGGCAAACGCCCCGCCCGTCCACCCGTAGCCGGTCGGAAACGACCAAGAACCTGAAAAGAAAAGAGGAATTATGATGAAACAGTTGAAAAAATGGGCAGCTGTCTTACTGGCGTTCATGCTGGTTGTGACGCTAATGCCGGCAAATTCGTTTGCTGCGAAACCGACCACAAAGCTGATCGTAACTGGCGTTGAAGACGGTGCAACAGTAAACGCCTATAAGCTCACCGAAGCGGACTTTACTGCTGACGGTGGATTCAAAGGTTATAAAAATCTTATAGAAAAAGCCTTTGCGAACCCCAGCGAACCAAAAACAAGCGAGTGGTCTGCATTACTTAATAAGCCGGTCGATGATTTGGGAACGGCAATCCCCCTTAAACAGGCTGCAGCAGGCGGAGCTTATGAGTCTGCCCCCCAAGAGGCCGGTCTTTACATGATTCTGGTCACCTCCACTAAAGGTGTGGTCTATAACCCCATGCTGGTAGGCATAAGCTACACGACTGAAGGCGGTGAACAGGTAAAGGGTGGTACGATTAATGTACCAGCCGAGTTTAAGCTGGGAGAAGATGCGGTTCTTTACGCGAAGAAGAGCGATGTACCTCTGAAAAAGACCGTAAAAGATCCAACGGGAAATGAGCCTGAAGCAACGAATCCAACGGACCATGTTATTGGTTTAGGCCAAGGTGAAAAACCGGAATTTACCATTGATACCACCATTCCTTCCTATCCGAAAACGGACAAGAATCTTGTATTCACCATTACCGATACTTTGGACAAGGGATTAACTGCACCAAAAGCGGAAGAGATCACCGTTACTGTTGGTGGTCAACCCCTTCCCCAGGGTGCGGCAACTGTCGTAGTTAATAAAGATACCAATGTCATCACCATCACTTTCACGGATGCTTATCTGAAAAAGTTGGAAGGAAAAGCTACGGACGTTAAGGTGGTTTATAAGGCTGAACTGAATGGTCAGGCAACCACCAACGCCATCCCCAACAAGAATACGGTTAAGGTTGAATATACCAATGATCCGAAGACCGGTAAAACGTCTGAACATGAAGATATTACCAGACAGTATACCTTCGAAATCGACGGCTTTACAAAGGGATCGGGTTCTGAGAAGACCCACGAAATCACCAAGCATGGAGAAAAGATTACTGAAAAAAGCAAGTGGACAGACGATCCGTTGGCTGGAGCTGAATTTACTCTCTATGATAAAGATCCGTCTAAAGATAATACGGCAAAAGCTCTGCGGACAACGACAACGGATACAACCGGCCGTATGACCTTCAGCAGATTAGATGAAGGGACCTATTATATCAGAGAAACCAAAGCCCCTAACGGATACCAGCTCAACGATAAGGTTTACACGGCTGTGATCAAAGCTGAGTATGATACGGCAAAACACGTGCTGAAATCCTGGTCTGTCGTGATTGATGGGAAGGAATCAACCTTTACCCTCGACCATACTACTGAGAAAGTTACTGTTACCCAAACAGCAGAAGACAATACCCTGATCAAGAACACCAAGATCCCCGGACTGCCCTCCACCGGCGGTATGGGTACCTATCTCTTCACCGGCATCGGCGTGGCTCTCTTGGCCGGCGCGGCGGTGATGGTTACGGTCCTTCGCAAGAAGAACGGGCAAACCACACGATAAACGGAATAAGGATCAATCGATTCATGGTTGAATAGTAAGAGCGTCGCCCCGGAGGGCTCCGGGGCGGCCCCTCTTATTTCTTGTAGGATCTTCGGATCCATCGGCAGAAAGAGCGGATATGGAACAGAAAAAGAACTCGGAATCCGGGGAAGAAATGACCAAAACGAATGAGGAACCCGATAAAGGGGAAACCGCAAAAAAGGATCGAAAACTCAGAATCCTCGCGATCTTCCTTTTGATTGCCGGAATTTTGGTTCTTCTGTATCCGACCATCAGCAATCGCTTTAACCAGTGGCGTGCGGAGCAATTGTCCACCACCTACCAAGAAGTGGTTAAAGCCATTCCCGATGATCATTTTGCCAAAGAGTTGGAAAAAGCGCGTCAATATAATGAGAAGCTGACGGGAGAAAGTGTGCCGGATGTGTTTGCGCTTCGGGAAAAACATGATGATCCCGTCTATGATTCGCTGCTCAACGTGACCGGCGATGGGATGATGGGGGAAGTGGAGATTCCGGCCATTAACGTCAAGATTCCCATCTTTCACTACACCACCGACCAGGTGCTGCAACAAAACGTGGGACATCTGGCGGGCTCTTCGTTGCCCGTCGGGGGAAAGGGAACGCACGCCGTTCTTTCGGCGCACCGCGGGTTGCCCTCGGCAAAGCTGTTCACCGACCTCAATCTGCTGAAAAAGGGCGATCTGTTCTTTATTCGGGTGCTGAACGAGTTTTTAGCGTATGAAGTGGATCAGATGATTGAGGTGGAACCGACGGAAACTGCGTCGTTAGCCATCGACCGGGATAAGGATTTATGCACGCTCTTTACCTGCACGCCGTACGGCGTCAATACCCAGCGCCTTCTGGTGCGGGGGCATCGCGTGGACTATACGCCGGAGGAGGCCAAGAAGGCTTTTGAAGATGCGAAAGATCTTCGCATAGATACCACGCGCCTGAGCATTCATTTGTTGGCGGCCGCCATCGGAATTACGGTTGGGCTTACGCCCTACCTCATCTGGCGAAAGAAGAAAAAGAAACAGGAGGCCGGGCGTTCATGAGAAAAGCATCGCACCGACGCTTCTGGATTCTCGTGTGTATCCTCATGATTCTGGGAGGACTGGGCTTTCTCCTGTATCCCCCGGCATCGGATCTTTGGAACCGTTACCGAAACAGCAAGCTGGTCGGTACGTATACGCAGGTGGTAAAGAATCTTCCACAAGATCAGTCGAAAGCAATTTGGGATAAGGCGCGCGAGTATAATGAAAAGCATACGACGAACATCATCGTGGACGCCTTCAAGGAGGAAGAAGAATATGTACTGACCGCTCCCTATGATCAGTTGCTCAATCCTTCCGGGGATAATATCATGGGGACGATCGAAATACCGAAAATCCATGTGAAGCTGCCCATCTTTCACGGGGTGGGCGAGGAATCGCTGCAGCGTGGGGCGGGACATCTGGAAGGCACGTCCCTTCCGATTGGCGGAAAATCCACCCATTCGGTCATCTCGGCGCATCGCGGATTGCCTTCGGCGATTCTCTTCACGGATCTCGACCAGATGGCAAAGGGCGATCTCTTCTATCTGCACATTATGGATGCGGTCTTTGCCTACCGAGTGGTGGATATACAAACGGTGTTGCCCCATCAGTCGGAACTTTTGGCGATTCAACCGAATCGCGACCTTTGTACGCTGCTTACCTGTACGCCCTATGGCGTGAACAGTCATCGGTTGCTTGTTACCGGCGAGCGAACCGCCTATATCCCCGACGAGGCTACACCGGTCGAGGAAAAAGATCTGGCCGTTTTAGATGCGGTCATTGCCAACTGGAAGATCACCGTAGCGGGCGTTATCGTCCTTCTCTTCTTTCTCTTTGGGCTTCTTCTACGGAGTCGAAGAAAAAACGGGCAGGAGTGTGAAGTCGCGGATCGCAACAAGGAATAAAGGAGTAAACCATGAATAAACATCTTCAAAAAAGACACCAGCCCAATGTGTGGGCGCGGCTCCTCGCTTTTGTAGGCGCCTTCGTCATCTGTCTGGCGACCCTCTTTCCCATGGACGCCCTGGCGCGGCGCGACAATCCCATGGTACGCTCCTACGACGCAACGAAATGGGGCTCCCTTACCTTGCATTTGACCTATACGAAGGACGAAAGCCAAACGGCGACTCCTCTCGACGGGGCAACCCTTCGACTCGTTCGCATCGCGGATCTTTCGATGGGTGCCGATGGCCCTCACTATACCCTTCGCTCGGGGCTGACGAGCTTGCATTACGATTTTACCAAGATGACGTCAAGCGACCTTCGTCGGGCCGGCCAAGACATCGCGACCTATATCCAGTCGCATCCCAAGGCTTTGACGGCGCTCGGACACGAGTCAAACACAAACGTCAAGCCAAAACTCGAAACGGCCTATAAGGCGGTTCGCACGGCCACGACGAATGCACAAGGGAAGGTTTCCTTTGATCATCTGGTTCACGGCGTATACCTTGTGACGCAAGAGGGAAAGGCGGGCGCGGCTTCGCAGTTTGCGCCCATGTCTCCGGTTCTGTATTTTGTCCCCGAGTATCTAAAGGCGGGCAGCAGTGCCGCCTGGGTTTATGATATTGTGGCGAACCCCAAATATTCGCCCAACCAGCCTCCGACACCGCCGGAATCGTCTTCCACCCCGAAGGAATCCTCTTCGACACCGACAGGTTCTTCCACAACGCCGCCGGAATCCTCTTCGACGCCACCGGAAAACCCGCCAACATCGTCCACGCCGACGCCTCCGACACCGCCTGTCCATCCGAAGACGCCCACACCGGGCACCGGCGATAAGATTCGTTTAGGTCTCTGGATTGGTACCGGCTTGCTCGCGTTTATTGCCTTGCTTATGTTGCTTCGTAAGAAGCGCAATAAAGAAGACAATGACGTCAACAAGGATTGATGATGACTGCTAGCATTCATCCAGTTTTGTATTTGCCAAGTTTTCGGCATTCACTTTGTTTCTTCTGTTCGCCTTGTTCCCGTTTCCACGGGGGCAGGGCGATTTTTATGAAAATGAGGTAAAATGCAGGAGAAAGACGAACCGCAGGAGAATGCGTTATCCGTAAACCGATTGCATAGCTATGACCAACTAAACGAAGTCTGCAGACGTAATCATCGCATTGCCCCCAACCGCTAGAAGGAAACCACCTTCCTCCCATCGCCATATTAAGGAAATAAGAATGCAAAAATTTATCGATTATTTAAAAACGGAATATAATCCCTTGGCCATCGTGACCTATGGCTCCTTCAACAATGGCAGCAATGACGAAACCAGTGATTTTGATTGTCTGATCATTGTCGATAAAAAATGCCAAAAGCACGATGCGACGCGTATCGATGGGACGCCCTTAGATTGTTTCATCTATACGAAAGAGGAAGTCGCCCATGAAACGATAGAGACTTTTCTTACTCTATTTGATGGGAATATCATTTATGATACCGATGGGGTGGCCGCTGCGCTGAAGCAACGGGTGAAAGCCTACGTTTTTGAGCATACCGTCACCCCGAGCGATGAGAAGCAGTGGATTATCGACTGGATCCGAAAGACGATGCATCGAGCGGAAAAAAACGATGACGAGGGAAATTATCGGGCGATTGCCTTTCTTGAGGAGAGCTTAAACGATTATTGTATCCTTCGCGATAGGTTTTACTTTGGCAGCAAAAAGGCACTTGCTTTCCTGAAAGAAAATGATGCCTGCGGCTATCGGCTCTATCATCAAGCCCTTCTTGAACGAACGAATGCGGCAATTCGTAAATGGGCAGACTATGTGATTCAAATCCATTAAAATGGGGCAAGACGAAGGGAAAGGAGTAGGAACGGAGGGCATACTATTTTTAACATTGCGGTACTGCATATGAAATCAATGAAGGAAAGTCCTAGAATGGGTCAGGGATATGAAAAAACAAAGCCTTGGCATCCGTTTTTTAATATAGTCGTTTTTTACCTTGTTCGGATATTTGTATAGCAATGGTTTAGAAAGCCCGTCAATGCAGGAAGCATTTCTGACGGGCCTGATTTGGGCGGCTCTCTGCGTTGTCTTTGATGCTTTCGGCTGGGTGATTATTAAGCACCCTCGGAGCATGACAGCGCATTAAAGTCGAGTCGCAGGGTGAACGCTGATTGCGGCGGATCCTCTGGCCATCCGAGTACGGGAGAAGGATGAATTTTGTGTGCTGACAGTAGTTGGATGGCAAGAAAATAGAAACGAAAGGTACAAAAACATCGCTAAGAAAGCCAAGGAGGGTAAGATGAAAAAGACGATTGCTCTATTACTCAGTCTGCTGTGTTTTTTTCTGCTAAGTGCTTGCGCAGAGGATAAGAAAATTTCTTTTCCCCCAACGGAGAATATTTCGCAAATCGAAATCACCGAAAGCCAAGGAAAAAGTTTGAAACGCCTTACGCAAGCGGACAAAATCTCCGCCCTGGTGGAGAACATGAAAGAGAATACAAAAGATTCAGGAAGGGAAAGCGTCAACGATCAACCCACGAATATCGAAACGTATTACATTCTTGAATTTCACCTGAGCAAGTCTGCGGACAGCACGAAAAAATTCTACCTATATAAAGACAAGGACACTTGCTATATTGAGGAACCCTACACAGGGATATGGACATTAAAAAATGAAATCTACGACGAGCTGTGTCATTAGCGGCGCAACGTTTCATTAAGTACGAAATGGATCGGAGCACCCATGTCTCAAATCGAAACAAAACCAACGCAAACCATCGTACACCCCCTGGAACCTGTTTACAACGCCGATTCGCGCCTCCTGATTCTGGGATCCTTCCCCTCAGTCAAAACCCGCCAATACGGCTTCTACTACGGCAACCCCTTGAATCGCTTCTGGCCTTTGCTGGCGACCCTCTTTCACGAGTCTACCCCGGAGACCATCGCCGAGCGGCACGCCTTTCTGCTTCGCCATCACATAGCCATGTACGACAGCATCTATCAATGTGATATTGCCGGCTCCAGCGATGCCACCATTCGTCATGTGATTCCCAGTGATTTGCAGCCGCTTTTTGCCGCTGCCCCCATTCACCGCGTATATTGCAACGGCGCCACCGCGTATCGCTACTATCAACGCTATCATGCCCAAAAGACCGGCATCCCCGGCGTCAAACTGCCATCCACCAGTCCTGCCAATGCGCGCTATCGGCTGGACGATTTGGCGGAGGCGTGGAAAGCGATACTGGAGTAGAGGTAGAGAGCACGGTCGTATGCACAGCCGAGTTGCGCGACCATGCCTAGAGGAGTTCCGCGACCGTGCCTTTTGCAAAAAAGCGGCAAAGGCACGGTCGAAAACGCAGAGCAGCGGGCGTAACCGACCGTGCCTTTCGCAAAAAATCGTCAAAGGCACGGTCGAAATTGCAGGGCAGCGGTCGCAACCGACCGTGCCTTTTACAAAAAATCGCCAAAGGCACGGTCGAAATCGCAGGGCAGCGGGCGCAACCGACCGTGCCTTTCGCAAAAAATCGCCAAAGGCACGGTCGAAAACGTGGGGCAGCGGTCATGCACGACCGTGCCTTTTGCAAAAAAACGTCAAAGGCACGGTCGAAATCGCGGCACAGACGGTGCAACCGACCGTGCCTTTTGCAAAAAATCGGGAAAGGCACGGTCGAAATCGTGGGGCAGACGGCGTAGCCGACCGTGCCCAGTCGGCACGGCCAACCCCTCACGCCGTCGTCTCCCATCGCCATAATCCCGCCGCCCAGACGTTTCCGCGTGTAAAACCTCGTATTCTTTCTCATGGCCCCTTCGGTTGCATCTTGTACATAACGCATTGACGCTTTATACTCAATCCGAGCAAGGGGCTTTTACAGCGTCACCAGATGAGGAGGAAGAGAATGCTGTTAATGATAGATAACTATGATTCCTTTGTTTTTAATTTGTTGTCCTATTTCGAGGAGTTGGGCGAAGAGGTGGACATCATTTCGGCGGGGGATTTTGAGGAGGCGGATCCGGCGTGGGCGGAGAAATACGATGCGATTCTACTGTCGCCGGGACCGAAAGGACCGAAGGATGCGACGCTGTGTTTGTCGGTGATGGAAAAGCTGGCAGGAAGGATTCCCATTCTGGGGGTATGCCTGGGGCATCAGGTGATTGCGCATGCCCTAGGAGCGACGGTGGAAAAGGGGGATAGGCCGTATCACGGGAAGCTGTCGCCGGTGTTCCATAAAAAGATAGGTTTGTTTTTCAATTTGCCGAATCCGTTTACGGTGACGCGCTATCACTCGTTAGCCGTAAAGGCTGAATCGCTGCCGGCAAGGCTCAGGCTGGATGCTTGGACAGAGGATGGCACGGTTATGGCGATTTCTTCGGAAAAAGACGGTATCTATGGGGTGCAATTTCATCCGGAGGCGCTCCTCACCGAAGAGGGACATGAAATTTTAGCGAATTTTCTTTTGTTGGCAAAACAGTGGAGGGAACAGCATGCGCTTTAGAACATTTCATCGCTATCCGGCGATGGTGGACATTTTTTCCAAAGTGGCGGATCAAGAGCGGGCGGTATTTTTGGATTCTTCGAAGCAAAATGCCTTGGGACGCTATTCGGTGATTGCCTTTGCGCCTTGGGATACGGTTCGCAAACAGGGAAAAGGCGTGTATGTAAATGATGAAGTTGTCAAGGAGACTTTTTCTGAGGCATTGCAGAGGCTGTTGGGAAAACATAAAAAAGACTATCCTGCTGAGCTTTTTCTGTCCAATCCGGCCATCGGCTTTTTGTCCTATGGCTATGGGCAGGAGCTGATGGACGTATCTTCGCGGCATCCGAACCGTTTCAGTATCGATGATGCCATTTTCTGTTTTTATCACGTGTATCTCGTGGAAGATCATGAAGCGCATTGTTTGCAACTCGTACTGCAGGGCGAGGATGAGAGCGATGCCAAAATGGACGAGCTGGTTGCGTTCTTGTTAACCGCCGCACCACCGCAAGACGCTTCGCATGACGCATCGCCGCAAAGCGCCCTGCAAGCCGCCCCGCCAACCTCAGCCGGAGCGACAAAACAGTACGGCTATTCTACCACCAGCGACTACGATGCAGAGGGGTACATGGCGGCGATTCAAAAGCTGATTGCCTATATTGTGCAAGGCCATACGTATATCGCCAACATGACCCGTCGCCTGGAAATACAGAGCAATGTCCCGCCGTTTCCATATTATCGCGTGTTGCGTGAAAAGAATCCGGCGCCGTTTGCTGCATATATGAACTATGGCGCGTATCAAATTTTATCCAGTTCGCCGGAACAATTTTTATATGTGCAAGATGGCAATGTACGCACCAAGCCCATCAAAGGGACGCGCAAGAAAACGCAGGATGCGGCCGTGAATCAAGCGATGATCGAGGATCTGTTGCATTCGCCGAAGGAGCGTTCGGAGCTTCTGATGGTGACAGATCTGGAGCGCAATGATCTCAATAAAGTTTGCGTGCCGGGAACGGTGAAAGTGCCCCAGATGTACACGCTGGAGGAGCACGAAACGGTCTATCACATGGTCAATACCGTGACGGGCAAGTTAGCTCCGCAGAAGAACTTGTTGGATCTTATCCAAGCCACCTTCCCGGGCGGTTCGATCACCGGCACGCCGAAAAAACGAACGATGGAAATCATCGATGAATTGGAAAATTCGCCACGTCATATTTACACCGGCTCTCTCGGCTATCTGACGCCAGACGGCCAAATGAATTTGAACATTATCATTCGTACGTTGCTGCACCAGGAGGATCGCTACGAAATCGGCGTCGGCGGCGGCATTACCTGCGAATCCGATCCGGCAGAAGAATTTGAGGAAACCGTACAAAAAGCCAAGGCATTGGTGGATACTTTTTCTGCCTTAGCTGCGCCGGAAGGAGAAAGCGGTGTCTGAGTATCGTTGCGACACTGAAACCATTGTGCCGGATGCAGGCTATTTCTTCGGCCTCGGCGTTTTTGAGACGATTGCTGTGGAAGAGGGGCGTCCGCTCTTCTTGGATCGTCATCTGGCACGCCTGCAAAAAGGACTGGACTTTTTAGGCTTGGATCAAACTGTGGAACCGGCGGCCGTTCGCACCTATCTCAAATTGCTGCCGGCGATAGTGCGACGGCACGGCGTTTTGAAGATTACGGTGTCCGAAAAAAATGTGCTCTTCACCCATCGCCAAAATCCCTATGGCGATGCCGATTTTGCGCGCGGCTTTTCCTGCTGTCTGTCTGAGGTTTTGCGCAATCCCACATCGCCTTTCGTGTATCACAAAACCCTGCAATATGGCGAAAATATACAGGAGCTTCATGCCGCAAAGCGCCAGGGATTTGATGGAGCGATATTTCAAAATGCTTCGCACAATTTTTGCGAGGAAACCCGCGCCAATCTCTTCTTCCTCAAGGGCGACCATCTGCTTACGCCTCGCTTGGAAAACGGCCTTTTGAACGGCACCGTGCGTCAACTGTTGCTGGAGACGCTGCCCACGTCAGAACGGGCTCTTTCCGTCGAAGAGGCGGACATCCCCGTGGCCGACCTGGCTACCTTCGATGAAGCTTTTCTCACGAACGCCCTCATGGGCGTGATGCCTTTGCGCCAACTCGGCAACCACGTTTTCAAAAGTCGCCATCGCGTCGATGCGATCCGTGCCCATTATGTAGCGATGGCTGAGGCAGGGTCCGTTCTTGACAGTGATTTTTCCGTTTGCTAGACTGAAAAAACATTGGAAATGCGAGGAAGCTTTCTCTTTCATAGACCGTATGTCTGTGTGCGATTGAGCGATCCAACACAAGGCGAAATTGTTAGGAGGGTTTATGAATCTATTAATGGCTATGTTTCTCATTATGGCGATCGGCTATTTCCTGGGACATTTGAATATCTTTGGCGTCAAGTTCGGCGCTTCTGCGATCTTGATTACTTCACTTGTTTTTGGACACTTCGGCACGAAAGTGCCTCCCATACTCGATAATGTCGGCTTGGTGCTGTTCTTGGCACCGATTGGCTTGATGGCCGGCCCGACGTTTGTGAATAATATTAAAAAGAATGGCATCAAGTTTTTAGCCATAGCGATTATCACATGTATTATTGGCGGTGCCTCGATTGTTTTGGCGGTAAAACTCTTTAACATTCCTTTGGAACTCTCCATGGGCTTGGGCGCAGGCGCCTTGACGTCTACGGCCATGCTTGGCACGGTGACGTCGCTAACGCCATCATCGCTACCGGGCGTCGGCTACGGCATTGCCTATGCGTTTGGCGTTTTGGGCGTAGTGCTTTTGGTGCAGATCTTACCGAAAGTGATGGGCGTGGATCGCGACGAAGAAAACAATAAATTGACCGTCCCGGAATCAAAAAATGCGGTCGAGAATCTCAAGAAAAAATTCCTGGACTTCGAGCCGCATGGCCTCTTTGGCGTTGCAGTAGCCATTGCATTAGGCAGCTTACTGGGCAGCCTCAAATTGCCGGTGGGCGATAAGGTAGTGGTTTCTCTCGGCGCCGGTGGTGGCTCCATCATCATGGGCATTGTGCTGGGCCATTTCGGTCATATTGGACCGGTCAATTTCACCTACGCTAAAGGTAACATGCAAATGATCCGCGATTTGGGCCTAGCCTTTTTCCTCATGCGCGCCGGCACGAATGCAGGCGCAGGTTTTGTCGAAGTGATCAGTCAATATGGCATCACACTCTTCTTTGCAGGGGTGATGATCACCTTGGCAAGCTCGGTCTTGAGCTATCTGATCGCCTATTATGTGTTCAAATTGCCCTTATTCGGCGCGTTGGGAACCACCACCGGCTCCATGACCAGTGCTCCGGCATTGGGCGCACTTCTTGAAGTGACAAAAGATGACCGCGTTTCCTCGTATTATGCCGCCACCCAGCCGATCGCTACGATTTTTCTGGTGTTCATGCCACAGATCATTTGGCTTTTCTTTGGCCCCAGATAGAGCACCATCGCCGGGACGCATAACTACTTGACACGGCCTGCATCGCTATCAATTTTCGGCAGAAAAAGGTCATCCCGCTCTATTCCTTCCAACGCCAGCAATTGTATTTTCTTATCGATGCCACCCGCATAGCCGGTGAGCCCGCCGTCAGCGCCCACCACGCGATGACACGGAATAAGCAATGAAATAGCATTGTGTCCAACCGCACCACCCACCGCCTGCGCCCCCATGCGCAGGCGGTTTTTCTTCTGCCCAAGACGTCTCGCAATTTCCCCATAAGTCATGGTCTCTCCATATGGAATCGACAGCAATATCTCCCACACCGCCCGCCGAAACGGTGTCGTGCGCATCCTCATCGATGGAGTAAAATCCGGCTCCTTCCCGCTAAAATACACATCCAGCCACTGCACCGTTCTTTGGAAAATAGGCAGCCCATCAGGCGCACATTCCACCCACACTTCTCTCCGCGTCTCCGCAAAATATTTCTGCCCATCAAACCACAACCCGATGAGACTTTCGCCATCGCTTGCCATCGTCATGCCACCCAGTGGCGATTCATAATGCGCACTATAGTCCATTCCAACCCTTCTCCTTTTGCTCGCCCCCTCATCTTCAGCTCGCTTCTCGCTTCCAGCTCGCTACTCTCGCCTTCAGTGCCAAGAAGTCGAAGTGGCAATGCCACCTTATTATAGCAATGCCTTCTCCTTCTTATTATAGCAATGACCGAATGAGCAAGCGGAGGCGTTGTGCGAAGAGGTTGCGCGACCGTGCCTTTTGCAAAAAAATGCCAAAGGCACGGTCGAAATTGCGGAGCAGGGGTTGCGGCCGACCGTGCCTTTTGCAAAAAATCGTTAAAGGCACGGTCGAAATGGCGGGGCGGAGTGCGCTACCGACCGTGCCTTTTGCAAAAAACGCCGAAGGCACGGTCGAAATTGCAGGGCGGAGGGCATATCCGACCGTGCCTTTTTCAAAAAAACGCCAAAAGCACGGTCGAAATCGCAGGGCGGAGGGCATATCCGACCGTGCCTTTTGCAAAAAATGGTCAAAGGCACGGTCGAAATCGCGGGGCGGAGTGCGCAACCAACCGTGCCTTTTGCAAAAAAACGCCAAAGGCACGGTCGAAATTGGAGTGCAGAGGGCGCGACCGACCGTGCCTTTTATAAAAAAACGCCAAAGGCACGGTCGAAATTGTGGAGCAGGGGTTGTGGCCGACCGTGCCTTTTGCAAAAAAACGCCAAAGGCACGGTCGAAATTGTGGAGCAGGGGTTGTGGCCGACCGTGCCTTTTGCAAAAAAACGCCAAAGGCACGGTCGAAATCGCGTAGGAGGGGTCGCGGCCGACCGTGCCTTTTGGAAAAAAACGCCAGAGGCACGGTCGAAATTGTGGAGCAGGGGTTGCTGCCGACCGTGCCTTTTGGAAAAAAACGCCAGAGGCACGGTCGAAATTGTGGAGCAGGGGTTGCTGCCGACCGTGCCTTTTGGAAAAAAACGCCAAAGGCACGGTCAAAATTGCGGGGCAGGGGGTGCGGTCGACCGTGCCTTTTGCAAAAAATGGTCAAAGGCACGGTCAAAATTGCGGGGCAGGGGGTGCGGTCGACCGTGCCTTTTGCAAAAAATGGTCAAAGGCACGGTCAAAATTGCGGCGCGGAGGGCGCAACCGACCGTGCCTTTTGCAAAAAAACGCCAAAGGCACGGTCGAAATTGGAGTGCAGAGGGCACGGCCGACCGTGCCTTTTGCAAAAAAAATGCCAAAGGCACGGTCAATCGCCTCCGGCGCCCGTAAGGAGCCGGCTCCGCCGGCGGTTCATAAATAAGGAGCGCCGCTTGCGCGGCGCAGTTTAGAATGGCGCCTTCGGCGCCCATAAGGAGCCGGCTTCGCCGGCAGTTCAGAATGCCGCCTTCGGCGGCGTTATAAGGCCGCCGTCGGCCGCCATTCGTTCTTAAGTCATGCGCCGAAAACTCCCCGAAATCCTGCCGTATCGCCGCTGAAAACTCGTCATGCTCGCCGCCGTGCCCCCGCCGAAAATTCGCCATGCTCCCAGCCGTGACTCGCACCGAAAACCCACCATACCCCTTCCATGCTCCCCGCCATACCCCTCCGAAAATCCGCCTTACCTCCGCCAAAATCCCGCATGCTACACCGTCGCTCCCGCTATACAGCCATCCCGCGACGCCGTCTGTGTGGCTAAGCATCTCGCTGCGACCATCATGCGCAAGGCGCCTTGCGCAGAACATCCTTTTCTGCGCATTTTTTTGCCTTAATGATTTGACTTGGACAAGAGACGATGGTACTATAAATAGCACCAAAATGGTACTAAAAAACGTACCAAACCAGTGAGACATCGGCATCAAATCACCGCCGCACCACCGCCGCCACTACATCGGCACCAAAGCAGCGCGACATCGGCATAAAATCACCGCCGCACCACCACCGCCACTACATCGGCACCAAAGCAGCGCGACATCTGCATCAAATCACCACCGCACCATCACCGAACCACCGCCACACCACCATAAAAAGCATCAGAGGAATATTTCCGTCGAAGGGAGTTGTTATGGAGGTACATATCGAAAATAGAATTGCTGAATTTCGAAAAGAGAAAGGCTTATCCCAGCATCGCTTGGCGAAGGCGGTGGATTTGAAGCGTCGCTCGATCATGGCGTATGAGAACAATGTGATCAGTCCAACGCTGGAAACAGCCTATAAAATTTGCAAAGTCCTGGATAAGGACATCAAAGAAGTATTTATTTTTCAGTGAGGAGAAAACATGGGAATCTTTTTTATGGATACGAATGAAATCGAAGAGGAAGTGAAGGCTTCTTTTGGCGCTACGAAGGACTATTTGTTCACGATTAAGCACGATGATTTAAAAACGGGATTGGCAAAATGGCTGGCACTGAGCCCCTTGCTTTATTCGAGCGATGCTTCGCGCAATTTCACTATCTATTTCAGCCCGAAGGGGATTTATGAAAAAGAGAATGGCAATCCGCTAAGCAAATCCTTTGTGCTGCTGCCTTGGAATGAAATCGAGGACTTTCAAGTGGAAATGAAATCTAAAAAGGCGTTTCTGGTCTTTTGGCATCTTGGCAAGAGAGTTGGCTATGAAGTCCCGTTCAACGGTCGCATGTGCAAAGGCAATGAAGAGAGATTGCAAGCGCTGCAAGAGAAAAATTGGAATCGGGTCGATTAAAACCAAGACGCCAGCCTATCGCCGTCCTTGTCTTTTACAGCATCTCACAGTCATGCGGGACGGATTGCCCCTTTTTGCGATACTCGCTCGGGGAGAGGTGATATTGCACTTTGAAGGCGGAGGTGAAGCGACTTTGGCTTTCGTAGCCGACGCGTCGGGCGATGGCGGCAACGGATAGCGTGCTTTCGGTGAGAAGGCGCGCGGCCAATTCCATGCGGTGCGCTTTGACGTGAGCGGCCAGAGGGCTGCCGTAGATGGATTTGAACGTTTCCTTGAGCGTGGTGGGATTCATCAGATAGCGATGCGCGAGTGCATCGATGGTGATGCGTTCATCCATGTTGTGCGTGAGGAGGTCATGAATTTCGCGCACGATGCGAATTTGCTCGGCGCGTGTTGCCGTGAGGGCTTCGGGGTGCGTTTCTTTTTGGGCCAGAAAAAGCAGCAACTCCAAGGCTTTGAGTTGTTGATAGGGGCGACGCAGCCGTGTCTCGCTCGCGTAAAAAGGCGTGAAAAGGGCATCGCTATGCAGATTGCCGGCAAAAGCGGCAAAAGGAGAAGCAGTGAGGAATTTATCGCTGAGAAACGAGGGGGAAAGGGCGCTTTTTCCAAGGAGCGGTAGAGAAGAGAACAGTGTCGGCGGATCCAGAAAAAGAGAAAGGCCTTCGCAGGGAAGGGAGGGATCCGAGGATGGCAACGGGGTGCCGGCGGCAAGGGATTGTAAGAGAAAATCGCCGGGGCCGAGGTGCAGCGTTTTTCCTGCGTGAGATGCCGAAAGTTGGCCCTTATGGCAATGCGTGATTGCCAGGGTGGGCGTCGTGTCTGCTGTTATGAGGCATGGGGCAGGGCACGGGCCTTCGTCGTTGAAATACGTAAGAGCGGCTCCCGGAAAGAGGGAGACGGATGGGGTGGTTGCGGCGGACATGAAAACTCCTTCGTGTATACGGCCATGTATACGGTGCCTTATTTCGGACAGGCGATGGCCATGACCTTTTCGATCATCTTATGCAAGAGTTGACTTTGCTCGTTGTCGGCGGCGCGATAGTACACTTCTTTTCCTTCGCGACGACTGACGACGAGTTTGCTGTTTTTTAAGGGACGTAGATGATGAGAGATGGCGGGACTGGACATGGCTAAGAGGGCAGAAATGTCCTGTACGCACTCTTCATGATGGCATAGAAGCCAGAAAATGCGGATGCGAGTGGTATCGCCCAATTGCTTGAAGATATCCGCGACAATTTGAAAATCGCTCACGATGGCCAGTTGCTTCTTGATGACGGCCAGATCCGGCGCTTCGTCGTCATGGGCAAAGGGTAGCGATAGTTCCTTTTGCGTTTGAGGCATAAAAACCTCCTTTCTCGTTTGGTCCGATGGCTTGGGGGAAAAGGGAGGGGCGAGCCTGTCCCGTTTGCCCGATTGGTCATCCCTTTAGACCGATTAGCAGGAATGAGACTGAAACATTGACTTGTGTTTTCCTCCCTATTATAATTTTCGTAGATTGATTAAACAAGTGCTTAATTGTAAAAATGAGCTCGTAAAAACGAAGGAGGCTCTCATGAAAAAAACATACAACATTGAAGTGGATTGTGCGAACTGCGCGAATTTGATGGAAAGCGCAACGAAGGAAATCGCTGGCGTGGAAGATGCTGTAGTGAATTTCATGACGCAGAAAATGATCGTGAAATTTGCACCGGATGCCGAGCCGGAGTCGGTGATGCAAAACGTGCTCTCTGCTTGCCGGAAGGTAGAACCCGACTGCGACATTGCGCTCTAACGATACGAACCCGGTTGGCACGAAACGCTTGGAAGCAATGGGCTGTGGGAAACCGGAAATGAGCCGCTCCCCGCGGGGAGCGGTATTTTTATAGGGAAGGATAGTCGAATGGCACAAATCATCATCAGCGCTTTATTGGTCTTCGTACTCCTAGCGGCGATCGTTTTGTTGGTTACAGCGGGGCGACGGGAAGACGGCATGACCAAAAAGCAGAAAAAAAACGTAGTGCGCATTTTCATCAGCGCAGCCTTGCTGCTGGTTCTGGAGCAACTGACGGCGGAGAGTTTTACCTTTTTGGACCAACAGCTGTTTCCTTCGGCGGGGCGCGTCGTGCGCTTTGCGTTATATTTCTTGGATTACTGGATTATCGGGCATGACATTCTGGCCAAAGCGTGGCGCGGCATTCAAAATAAGCGCGTGTTTGACGAAAATTTTTTGATGGCCGTTGCTACCGTTGGTGCCATGACATTGGCGATTGTAGAAAATGGCGACTATTTGGAAGCCATTGCCGTCATGCTGTTTTATCAGATCGGCGAATGGTTCCAAAGCTACGCCGTGGGACGCAGTCGCAAAAATATCAGCAATTTAATGGATATCCGTCCAGACTATGCGCATGTGGAGAAGGATGGCGTTTTGGAAACCGTAGATCCGGATGACGTGGCTGTCGGCAGCATCATCGTCGTGCAGCCGGGCGAGAAAATTCCCATCGATGGCACCATTGTGGAAGGTAAGTCGAGTTTAAATACGGCAGCTCTCACGGGGGAAAGTCTGCCGCGTGATGTAGAGGAGGGCGATGCCGTAATCAGCGGTTGCATCAGCATGACCGGCGTGTTAAAGATTCGCACCTCGCGTGAATTCGGCGAATCCACCGTGTCCAAAATCCTGGATCTGGTGGAGAACGCGAGCTCTCGCAAATCCAAGTCGGAGGACTTCATCTCGCAATTTGCGCGAATCTATACGCCGGCCGTATGCTACAGTGCGTTGGCACTGGCTCTGTTGCCGCCATTGGTACGGATGTTCTTTATGGGGCTGGCACCGGCTTGGACGGTCTGGCTCTATCGCGCCCTCACTTTCTTGGTCATCAGTTGCCCTTGCGCACTCGTCATCAGCATTCCGCTGAGCTTCTTCGCCGGCATCGGCGGCGCCAGCAAGGAAGGCATTTTGGTCAAGGGCTCCAACTATTTGGAATTGCTCTCAAAAACCAAAATTGTCGTGATGGATAAAACCGGTACGCTCACGCAGGGCGTTTTTGAAGTCAATGCCCTGCATCACAATACCATGGAAAAAAGCAAACTCTTGGAACTGGCTGCGCTCGCGGAAAGCGCCTCCTCGCATCCCATCAGCAAAAGCCTTCTGCGTGCCTACGGTAAGCCCGTGGATCGCCAGCGCGTTGCGGAAATTCAAGAAATCAGCGGTAAAGGCATCATTGCAAAAGTAGATGGAATTTCCGTTGCCGCGGGTAACAGTAAGCTGATGGAAAGTTTAAACACGCCCTATCATCCCTGCCATATGACCGGCACCATTATTCATCTGGCGCTGGATGGCGACTATGCCGGGCACATCGTCATTTCCGATCGCGTGAAGCCACATGCGAAAGAGGCTGTGCAAGCGCTCAAGGCCGACGGCATCCAAAAGACAGTGATGCTCACTGGCGATACACAAAAGGTGGCCCAAGAAGTGGCGGCCGACCTTGGCGTGGACGCCGTTTATAGCGATCTGCTTCCGGCGGGGAAGGTGGAGAAGGTGGAAGAATTGCTGCGTGAAAAGCCGGCCAAGACGAAATTAGCTTTCGTTGGCGATGGCATTAACGATGCGCCGGTGCTCTCCATTGCGGATATTGGTATTGCCATGGGCGCCATGGGGTCCGATGCAGCTATTGAAGCCGCTGATGTTGTCTTGATGGACGACGATCCGTTGAAACTTTCCAAAGCAATTCGTATTGCGAAAAAGTGCCTGGGTATTGTTTATCAAAATATTGCTCTGGCGCTTGTCATCAAATTTGCCTGCTTGGGTCTCGGCGCCTTGGGCATTGCCAATATGTATCTTGCCATCTTTGCCGATGTTGGCGTCATGGTGATTGCTGTGCTCAATGCGATGCGCTGCCTGTGGGTGAAAAACTTATAACACCGTAGCGCCATCTTTGCTACGGTGGCGGAAGCGGCGATTCTTGCCGCAAAGGAGGTTATATGAGTGGAAAATTGGACAATCGCAAAGTAGCGATTATCGGTTGCGGTTTTGTGGGTTCTTCGTCAGCGTTTGCGCTGATGCAAAGCGGTCTGTTTTCAGAAATTGCACTCGTGGACGTAAACCACGAGAAAGCTGAAGGGGAGGCCCTGGATATCTCCCACGGCGTGCCTTTTGTCGGCCAAGTCAAGGTCTATGCCGCCGATTACGACGACATCATGGATGCCGCCATCGTTGTCGTTACCGCCGGCGCCGCCCAAAAGCCCGGTGAAACACGACTGGAGCTTGTCCATAAAAATATCAAAATCTTTGAAAGCATTCTTCCCGAATTTAAGAAGCGTGCCTACAAAGGCATCCTTCTCATCGTGTCCAATCCGGTGGATATTTTGACCTTGGCGGCGCTGAAATTCTCCGGCATGCCCGAACATCGCGTCATCGGCTCCGGCACCGTTCTGGACACCGCCCGCCTGAAGACCGCTCTCGGTGAACACCTCTCCGTTGACAGCCGCAGCGTTCATTCCTTCATCATTGGCGAACATGGCGACAGCGAAATCGTCGCTTGGTGCAGTACGAACATCTCCGGCATTCCCGTCAATCGCTTCTGTGAAATGCGCGGCTACTACGACCACCAAGAATCCATGGACCGCATTGCGGATGAAGTCCGCAACAGCGCCTATGAAATCATCGAAAAGAAGCACGCCACCTATTATGGCATAGCCATGTCCGTGGTGCGTATTTGCCGGGCGATCGTGATGAATGAACGATCCATTCTTCCCGTATCCTCCATCATGCACGGCGAATACGGGATCGATGGCATTGCTCTGAGTATGCCGGCCATCGTCGGTGAAGAGGGCTTTGAAGTGCACGTACCCATCGTGTTGAGTGAAGAGGAACAGAAGAAACTCGTTGCCTCCGCCGAAGCCCTGCGCAAAGTGGCTAAGGAAGCGGGTCTGTAAAAAGCACATCAATCGAAGCCGATCCGTTCGGACCGGCTTTTATAGATACAAGCGGAGAGCGGCCTTCGGGCCGCTCTTTTGTTGTTGAAAAGGAGACGGCCTCCGAGCTGCTCTTTAGTTGCGACAAAATCATACGAGCATGAGCCGAAATGCGACATATGGCCTCGAGAATGGAACGCACTGAGATTTCACCTTTGGAATAATAGATACGGAAGAGGGAATAACGATGCACCATTTTTATTCGAGAGGAAGGGGTCGCCTATGGAAACAGAAATGATGGAGATGCAGGAAATATTGAAAGCATGGCTGGAAAAGTACCAGAAGCTGTTACAAAAATTAAAGGTATCGCAACACAAGAGTCATGGCTATTTGGAAATTGATGATCGCTATCAACCGCCACAATATTATCATCATTGGTGGAATCAAGAGACGAATCAAGAGCATCGCAGATATCTGGGAAAAAATCAACTGGACTTTGCG
Organism: Levyella massiliensis; assembly: GCF_000308275.2. Lineage (GTDB taxonomy): Bacteria > Bacillota > Clostridia > Tissierellales > Peptoniphilaceae > Murdochiella > Murdochiella massiliensis_A. The sequence goes on along the minus strand of NZ_HG529492.1, from coordinate 32,620 downwards.
CATCGCCTGGCACAGCAAACCTATGAGAAAAGAGTGAAAATCCTTTTGCGCAAGCGATTGAAACAATGGCAAGCGATCCATCAAGATTTTTGTGACAATGAAATTGATGCCATTTATGAACGCATGAAACCCTCGAGAAAGGCCCTAGTGAAGCCGATTGCATTGACGAGAACACAAAAATTACAACAATGGTTGGAACAACCTTATGAACCATTTCACTTTGCATCGGACGCCACCACGTTTCGTACCAAACATGGTGAAATGGTGCGCTCTAAAAGCGAAAAAATTTTAGCGGATTTATTTTACGACAAGAACATCGCTTATAAATATGAAGCGCCTTTATACATTGAATCACGCGTTTTTCATCCGGATTTCACCTTTTTTGACGCCTACCATGAAATCGAGCTGTACTGGGAGCATTTCGGGATGATGGGAGATGCCGCCTACCTGGAAAACGCCTTAAAAAAGATCCGCTACTACAATACGCATGGTATTATCATGGGCAAAAACCTGATCGTTACCTTCGAATCCGCCACATGCCCCTTGGACTTCGATGAAGCCGAGACCCTTGTCAATGTCCATTTACAGTATTCTTCTTTATGCTGATAAAAGGGGGGGGGCGATGCGCGAGGCGTGGACGGGCAATGGGCGAGGCACGGGCGAGGCGTGGGCCGGCAATGGGCGAGGCATGCGCGGCGCATGGGCTCCGCCTCGGCGATGCGCTATACCGTTGGTAACGGCAAAAACGGCATTACCTACGGTAGGCGTTGGGGCCTGATGCGCGGTTTTCTACCGTTGGTAATGGCAAAAACGGCAAAACCCACGGTACATCCGGCGGCCTGCTACGCCATTTTCTACCGTTGGTAATGGCAAAAACGGCAAAACCCACGGTAGGCGTTGGGGCCTGATGCGCAGTTTTCTACCGTTGGTAATGGCAAAAACGGCATTACCCACGGTACATCCGGCGGTCCAATGTGCGATTTTCTACCGTTGGTAACGGCAAAAACGGCAAAACCCACGGTACATCCGGCCGCCTACTACGCCATTTCCTACCGTTGGTAATGGCAAAAACGGCATTACCCACGGTACATCCGGCCGCCTACTACGCCATTTCCTACCGTTGGTAATGCCAAAAACGCCATTACCGACGGTACATATTGCTGTCGGCGCCGTTATGGTATACCGTGGGTAATCGTGAATTCCGATAAACCAACGGTATGTGAGGGGGGGGCATGCTTCCGGGAAGCATAAAAAGACGCACCAACCGGCAGCATCCAAATCGTGGCGTTTCAACCAGCCAGCAACAGAAGGAGTCGGCCTGACGGCCGACGATTGGTATAATAAGGAAACGGTTTGCGGCCTTGTCGGCCGAGCCATCGCTGCTCCGTCGCACAGCCCCGCCGCGCCGCACCGCCGCACAGCCTCGCCGCTCCGCCCCGTCGCCCCGCACCGCCGCCCCGCACCGCCGCGCCGCACCCCGGCATCGCTCGAAAGAGAGGTTTTCATGCTATCCTTGCTGCTGCCCATCATCTATTTGTCCTTTATCAGCCTTGGCTTGCCGGACGCCCTGCTTGGCGCCGCCTGGCCGACGCTTTATTTGTCGCTTGACGTACCACTGTCCTATGCCGGCATCATCTCCATGATCATCTCCGGCGGCACCATATTCTCCAGCCTGCAAAGCGACCGCCTCAATCGTCGCTACGGCACCGGGCGCATCACGTTCAGTAGCGTCTTACTCACGGCGGTTGCACTTTTGGGTTTTTCCTTCTCGCGGTCATTTTTAGCACTCTGCCTGTGGGCACTTCCCTACGGTCTCGGTGCGGGCAGCGTGGACGCGGCGCTCAACAATTATGTGGCATTGCATTATAAAAGTCAGCACATGAACTGGCTGCATTGCATGTGGGGTATCGGCGCGGCACTAGGTCCCATGCTGATGGGAATGTGCCTTACGCACGGACTGGGCTGGCCCGCCGGCTATCGCTTGGTTGCGGGAGTGCAATTTGCCCTCACGGCAATCTTGTTTTTCCGTTTGCCCTTATGGAAAAAGGCAGCAATGGAGGAGACGGCGGCTGCGTCAGCCGAGCACGTCGCAACCGCAGACGCCGCCTTGGCCACCGAGCGCGCCATAACCGCAGCCACCTCGGCCACCGAGCACGCCCCCTCCACCGTCACGCCGGCCCCACTATCGCTAAAACAAATTTTCGCACTGCCCGGCGCCAAAGAAATCTTCCTCTGCTTTTTCTGCTACAGCGCCCTTGAAGCCACCATCGGCCTCTGGGCCTCGAGCTATTTGTCCCTTTTTGCCGGCATGGACGCCAAAACCGCTGCCGGCCGCGCGGCGCTGTTTTACGTCGGCATCACCGGCGGCCGCGCGCTTTCCGGCTTTTTGGCTCAAAAATGGGATGACGACCGCATGATTCGTTTGGGCCAGGGCATTGTGGCCATGGGCCTATTCTGCCTTTTTGTAGCGATGCTTTGCGGCACCTGCAGCGGCGGCTCTTCGCCTTTCTTGCTTCTGCTGACCCAATTCGGCTTCTTACTGCTGGGACTCGGCTGCGCGCCCATCTATCCCGGCATCATCCATTCCACGCCCGCCCGCTTTGGCGCCGCCCGCTCGCAAGCAATGATCGGCGTGCAGATGGCCAGCGCCTACGTCGGCTCCTGCTTTTTGCCCCCCTTATTCGGCGTTCTCGCACGTTGCTATTCCGTAGCGCTTTTGCCCTTTTATGCCCTGCTTTTGTTGGGTATTATGTTCACTATGCATCAGCTGTTGCTGCAACGCTCTACGAAAGACTGAAAAAGCATCGCCAGAAAGGAGAATTTCATGCAATATATCGGAGATGTGTATCGACCGCCTTCCGAGGCCTCATCGTTTATTTTGCAATGCACCGTGGGCTGTGCCCACAATACGTGCCGTTTTTGCTCGATGTATAAAGAGAAGAATTTTTTCATGCGTCCCCAGGCCGACATTTTGGCTGACATCGATGCCGTAGGCGCCGCCTATCCGGGGGTGCGTCGTGTCTTCCTTGCCGATGGCGATGCTCTGGTCATGCCGACGGATCGCCTGTTGGAAATCATGGAACGCGCCCATCAGAACTTTCCTGTCCTAGAGCGCCTCAGCGCCTATGCCACCGTCGATGATATTTTGCGTAAGAGCGATGCCGACCTGCAAGCCCTGCGCGCGGCCGGTCTTTCACTACTCTATATCGGCCTCGAAAGCGGCTCCGATGAGATTCTGCGTCGCATCGATAAGCACCAAACGCAGGACGAATACGTGGCGGCTGTGCTCAAAGCCAAACGCAACGGCCTCGCCTCGTCCGTCACGCTGATTTTCGGCCTCGGCGAACAAGCCGACAGCGACCTTCACATTCGCGAGAGCGCTCGTGCGATCACGCGCTCCAAGCCCGCCTACGTTTCCTTTTTGAGCTTGCATCTCAGCCCCGGCGCGCCCCTCTATGACGACGTCAAAGCCGGCCGCTTCAACCTTCTCTCCGACGAAGAAATCCTCAACGAAATGCAGCATTTTATCGAACAGGTAGATAGCGATGGCACCGTCTTCCGTTCCAATCACGCCTCAAACCCCGTTCCCGTTGCCGGCACCTTCAACCGCGATCGCGCCGACATGCTCCGCCAGATCGACGAAGCCCGCGCCGCCCAGTGGTATCGCCCGCGCGCTTGGCGGGAACTGTAAGACACCTTTCCTCCCGAAAAGCCCCGCATATTGGGACGCCATGAGACATTAAATTTGAAATAATGGAGCCAGATGTTGAAGCGTTGCATTAGCGATGCCATGAGAGGGAGGGACTGGCGATGTTTGACGAATGGGAGCAATTGGTACACACGCTGCAGGAGGTGGCCCAAAAATACGAACGATGCATCAACGTTCTTAACGACACACAGACGATGCAAGGCTATTTGGAAATTGACGATCGCCATGGAAGACCACAGTATTATCATCGTGGTGCCGAGGCAGGTAAGGCCCGAGAAAGCAGAATTTATTTAGACCAATCCAATATCGATCGGATTAAACAATTAGCGCAGCAATCCTACAACAAGAAAATGTTGAAACTCTTGACCTTTCGCATGACGAAGATAAAAAGATTCTTACATGGCACCAGCGATCAAAGCATTGATGCTATTTATGAAAACTTAAAGCCGTCGCGAAAACTATTGGCAACCCCCTTAGCACCGACGCAAAATCAAAAGCTGGACCAGTGGCTCCAGCTCACCCCTGAGCCCCTGGATTACCACGCAGAAAACAAGATATTTCCCACAAAGCACGGCGAAAGGGTGCGCTCCAAAAGCGAGAAAATCCTAGCAGATATTTTTCACGACCACCACATTGCTTACAAATACGAGTGCCCGCTACACCTAGACAATCAGACCTTCTATCCTGACTTTACTTTTTATGATGCCACCAACGACATGGAAATCTATTGGGAACATTGCGGCATGATGGATGACCCCACCTATAGCGATGCGACTCTCAAAAAGCTAACCTATTATCAAAAAAACGGCTTGGTCCTCGGACAAAATTTAATTGTCACTTTTGAATCCGGCACCTTTCCCTTGAGCTTTGAACTTGTCGATGCCTACCTACAGCGCTATTTAAGCACTGCCTATCGATATTGAGAAGAATGCGATGGGCATGAGGGTCGTGCGCGACCGTGCCTTTTACAAAAAAGTGGCAAAGGCACGGTCAGAAAGTGCGGCTAGGTGGGTTGAGCGACCGTGCCTTTTGCAAAAAAGCGGCAAAGGCACGGTCAGAAAGTGCGCTTAGGTGGGTTGAGCGGCCGTGCCTTTCGCAAAAAACGGGCAAAGGCACGGTCAGAAAGTGGGGGTGAGGGTCGTGAGCGACCGTGCCTTTTACAAAAAAGTGGCAAAGGCACGGTCAAAATTGTGAGGCAGAGGGCGTGCGCGACCGTGCCTTTCGCAAAAAAACGGCAAAGGCACGGTCGGAAAGTGCGCCCAGACGGGTTGCGCGACCGTGCCTTTTACAGAAAAGAGCCAAAGGCACGGTCGAAAAGTGGGGGCGAGGGTCGTGAGCGACCGTGCCTTTTACAAAAAAAGAGCCAAAGGCACGGTCGAAAAGGTGCCGGCCCGTTGGCAGGAATCTTTATATAAGGAAGCCGCCTTCGGCGGCAGTTTATAAATTAGGAAGGCGGCCCGTCGGGCCGCCCTCCGTCTGATATCTAAAGCCGCCCGCGGCAGACGGGCATCCTCCGCGCGCCGCCAGCCCACGCCCCGCAGCACACCGCACCTCCGCGCGCCGCAGGCCCTGCACACCCGCGCCCCGCGCGCCGCCGGCGTCCCCATCCGCGCACCGTCCGTACCGCCGGACCCGCGAACCACGGCACCGCACAACGCTCATCCCCTGCACGCCACAGAACCGCACCCCACCCTTCGCACCCCACCTCGTTCATCGCTATGGTAAAATAAGACGGGAGGTTGCCATGCAAAAAGCTCTATATCGCGCCTATCGGCCACAGACCTTTGATGAGGTGGTCGGGCAGGATGCCATTGTGACGGCGCTGAAAAATCAGATCATGACGGGACAGATCGGGCATGCGTACTTGTTCGCGGGGACGCGGGGCACGGGGAAAACGTCGTGTGCGAAGATTTTCGCACGGGCGGTGAACTGTCTGGATTCGCATGACGGCAATCCTTGCAATGCTTGTGCGCATTGCCGGGCGATTTTGGACGAGACGACGATGGATGTCGTGGAGATGGATGCCGCATCCAATCGTGGCATCGATGATATTCGTGAATTGCGCGAGACCGTGATTTATCCGCCGGCGCAAGTGCGTTACAAGGTGTACATCATCGATGAAGCGCACATGATTACGAAAGAAGCGTTTAATGCGCTTTTAAAAATTATGGAAGAGCCGCCGTCGCATCTAATTTTTATTTTGGCAACGACGGAGCCGGAGCGGATTCCGGCGACGATTTTGTCACGTGTACAGCGGTATGAGTTTAAACGCATTGAGCCGGAAGTGATTGCGAAGCGCTTGGCGATGGTGGCCGAGGAGCAACAGCTTAGGATTACACCGGAAGCCTTGCAAGCCTTGGCATTGGCGGCCAATGGTGCGCTGCGCGATGCTCTTTCCTTGCTGGATCAGGTCATGGCGATGGGCGAGACGACGATCACGGAAGAGGTGGTGGATCGCGTGCTGGGTACGGCGGGCTGGGTTTCCCTCGAGGAACTCACACGCGATGTGCTTGCGGATCGCTTGACTGCGGCGATGGCCTATGCGCATCATTTGCTTGAGGAAGGTAAGGAAGCAGGTACGCTCATCAGCGAATGGATGCAGTATTTTCAGCAATTGCTGCTCGTCAAAGGCGGTGGCGCATCGCTGGCATTACCGATGGCGAAAGCCGAGCGTGAAGCGATGGAAGCGATGGTGGCCAACGTTGCGCTATCGCGGCTTTTGGATTCCATCGATGTATTGGTCGAAACGGATGTCTTGTTGCGCAAATCGGACGCGGCGGAGACGCTCTTCTTAGCCACGGTGGCTCGTTTGGTGGATTACACCTCGCCGAAGCGACTGGAAAGTCGACTGGCGGCGGTGGAAGCCAAACTGCAGATGGTGGAGCGATGGCAATCGCCGGAAAAAGCAGTGCAAGAAGCGGTTGACAAAAAGTGGCTTGCCGCGGGACCGCCGGCAGTCATAGCGACTCCCGCTCCCGCGCCGCAGTCAGCTCCCGCACCACAGTCGGAGCACGCGCCAACCGCAGCACCAAAGCCGCAGCCGACTCCAACTCCCGCACCGCAGTCAGCTTCGACACCGCAGCCAGCGCCCGCTCCCGCGACGCCGTCGTCGGGCAGCGCTTCTGCGATCGACCCGCTTGCATGGTATCGTGATCATGCATCGGAATGGCGTAAATTTGTCGTCGGTAAAAAGATTGTGGCGCCGTTTTTCTTGGATCGATTTGATAAAATAGAGGTGTCGCGTTCGGAAGTGTTTGTAACCTTTGCGCCGGAAAACGCCATGCAGGAAGGCGTCCTGAAGGGCAAGGAAAAGGAGCTGTCCGAAGCGCTGTCAGAATTCACCGGGAAGCCGTGGAAAGTACACATCGGTGAAGTGGCGCACACTACGCCGAATTCCGCAGCGCCTGCAAAAGTAGCGCCACCGGCGACAGCAGCGCCATCGCCGGAAAAAGTGCCGGAAAAAGCGCAGACCAAAGTGCCGGAAAAAGCCACGGAGACGGTGGTGCAACCATCGCCGGCGCAAGAAAAAGCACAAACGGAAGACTGGACTTGGCAAGAATTACAGCGCGTGATTCCGCCTGAACTGTTAGAGAAAAAATAAGGTCGTATTTGATCGAGGAGGAGAAGATGAAGGGTTTCAAAGGGCCGTACGGCGGCAACAACATGGGCAATATGATGAAGAAGATGCAGCGTCTGCAAAAACAAATGGAGGAGACGCAGCAAAAAATCGATGCGACAGAGATTGAAGCCAGTGCCGGTGGCGGCATGGTGAAAGTCAAAATGAACGGCAAGCATGAATTGCTGGAATTGGTATTGGATCCGGAAGTGGTAGATCCGGAAGATACGGAAATGCTGTCGGATTTGATCATGGTTGCGGTGAATGATGCGATTCATCAGGCATCGGCGTTGAACGAATCGGAGATGGGACGTCTGACGGGCGGCATAAATATTCCGGGACTCTAAGCGAAGGGAGAATAGCATGAACGAATTTCCGGCATCGGTGGAGGTGCTGATCGAGAAATATCGGCAGCAGCCCACCATCGGAAAAAAGACGGCACAGCGTCTGGCGTTGCATGCGCTAAAGGATCCTGCCGCGACGCGCGCCTTTGCGCGAGCCCTTTGGGATGTCACAGAAAAAGTGCATCGCTGCCGGATTTGCGGCAATATTACCGAACAGGAAATCTGTCCCATTTGTGCTTCCGTGAAACGGGATCATTCCGTGATCACTGTGGTCGAAGAGGTGACGAATCTCTTGGCCATTGAGCGAGGGGCGAGTTACTTTGGCACGTATCATGTGCTTAACGGGTTGCTTTCGCCCATGGATCAGCGTGGACCGGAGGAAATCGGGGTGTCGCGGCTGCTCAAGCGTGTGAAAGATTCGTTGGCGACGGATACCCCGGTGAAAGAAGTGATTTTGGCGCTTTCGCCCACCGTAGAAGGGGAAACGACGATGCTTTTCCTGGCAGATCAGCTGGAAGCCTTTCCGGTGTGCGTATCCCGCATTGCCAGCGGCATTCCGGTGGGCGGATCGCTGGAATATTATGATGAACTGACGCTCGCACGAGCGATGCAGGATCGCCGTTCGATGAACTGAAGCGCCGAAAGATGGCCGATGGCCGACCTTAGCGATTCTTTTTCTCTTGTGCGCAGCGCACCAGCCAGGCAAAGAGTGCCTGTTGTTTCTCATTAGCGGGAGCCATCATTTCCGGGTGCCATTGAACCGCCAGAAAGTCGGGCTTACCGGGGCACTCCAGTGCTTCGATCACGCCGTCGGCGGCACGCGCCGTGACGCATAACGAAGGCGCTACATCTTTGACCGCTTGGTGATGGAAGGAATTGACATACGGCGCTTGGGGAAACAGCCGAGACAGCAATGAATGCGGCGCAATTTCCAGCGAATGCACCCCATAAAAGCGCGGAACCATTTCATTGCTGTGATAGAGGGACTCTGGCTTCTGCGAAGGCAGATCCTGATAGAGGGTACCGCCGAGGGCAACATTTAACAGTTGCATGCCGCGACAAACGCCTAAGATCGGCAGATCGTGTTTTACCGCCAGTTTAGCCAGAGCCACTTCATGGTTATCCTGTTCAGGCACCACCGGGCCGCATTCTTTGCGTGTGGTTTCACGATAAAGCAGCGTATAAATGTCGGCACCGCCACAAAAAATAATGCCGTCGAGCATGGCCAGCTGCTCTTCCCGCTCCACCTCTGTGCGGACGGTCGGAAGCAGGACCGGTACGGCGTCAGCGGCTAAGAGATTTTGGACAAAATCGTCAGTACAGACGTGGTAGCTTTGCCCGGGCACGCCCATATGAAGCAGGCTGCCGAGCGAATCGTTGTGGGTGTAAGTGGTGCTGAGACCGATTACGGGTTTCATAGCAGGCTCCTTTTCTTATTTTTTCTATTGTAGCCTGTCAAGGAATGAAGTCGCAAGGGGGGAGAAAGGATGAAGTCACAAGCAATCCTAGAGGTCAATTGTCACCTGGTGCGCGCCAATTTGGAAGCCATGCGCAAGGGCCGCCATGCGATGCGCCTTTGGGGCGTGGTGAAGGCCAACGCCTACGGACTGGGCGCAGTACCGGTGGCACGTGCGATTCACGATCTGGTGGAAGGCTTTTGTGTGGCGACGGTCTCGGAAGCGATGCTATTGCGCGAAGCCATTCCGGATAAGCCGATTTTACTATTCGGCTATGTAGCACCCGAAGACGTAGCCGAAATGATTCGTCGCCAGATTGAACCGGCGCTTTCCACGGTAGAGGATGCCATGCGCTGGAATGCCGCGGCAAAAAAGCTGGGGGTGCGCCATCCCGTTCATATTGCGGTAGATACCGGGCATCGCCGGGTGGGATTCATCGCGGAGCAAGACGCTGCCGCACGCGATATTGCTGTCGTTGCTAAACTTCCATTCCTTACTATCGAAGGCATGTTCTCGCATTTGGCTACGGCAGATGAAGCGCCGTTTCCGAATGCCTTTGCAGAGGAGCAACTCTCCCGTTTCCGTACGCTGGCGCAAAAGCTTGAGGCGGCAGGTGTTACCATTCCGCTGCGCCACATTGCGAACGATGCGGGCTTGCTCTTTTTGCCCGAAGCCGATCTCTTCGAGGGCGCGCGTTTGGGGATTTGTCTCTACGGCGCGTATCCGTCGGCAGAGTGTGAAGCGGCCACTACAGTTTCATTGCAGATCCCGTATCGATGGACTGCACCGATTTCGCGTGTCAAATGGATGGAGGCAGGGGAAACCGTGGGCTATGGTCGTACCTGGCGCAGCCGGCGTAAGACCAAAGTGGCAACGGTACAGCTGGGTTATGCAGATGGCTATGTGCGATTGCTGTCCGGCCGCACTGCACTATCGGTGAAGGGTACGCTGTGTCGAGTTATCGGGCGCATTTGCATGGACCAGCTGATGGTGGATGTGACGGATGCACCGCCCGTGGAGGTGGGAGATCGCGTGCTCGTCATGGGTGCGGCGGATTGGAACCAAGCCGATTCCAAAGCCCTGCATGCCGAAACAGAAGCCGCCTTCCAAGCGCTTTTTAGCGATGCTCAAGCGGAAGTTTTTCCGGCACCGCAGGTACCGCGGGGCATTGCCGTCGACTGTTTAGCAGATCGTGCTGAGACGATTTCGTATGAAATTTTGAGCGGTATTGCTTCTCGTGTGCCGCGCTTTTATGAAAGCTAAACATTGACAAGCCATACGGTACGGGCGCATAAATACGTTATACGCTCAAAAATACGTTACAATGGATAGCGGGTGAAATGGCGGAAGGAGCAAACCAAAGAAAGGGCCGAACGATGAAAAAAATAATCTCGCCAAAAGCAGAATTTATCGCATCGATGCTGATTTTCAGCACGCTGGGATTTTTTCGACACGGGGTGTTATTTTCTTCTTCGCTGTTGGTGTTTTTCCGTGCACTTATCGGCAGCGCGTTCTTAGCCTTGCTTTTTGCCCTGGGACGCAGCCATTTTGCCTGGGAGGCTGTTAAAAAACATAAAAAACGGCTCGCCATTGCCGGCGCCATTACGGCACTGGACTGGATTCTCCTCTTTGAAGCCTACAAATATACCACCGTGGCCATAGCGACGATGTGCTATTGCATGTCTTCTTTGATTTTCCTGTTGGCTTCGCCTTTCCTTTTTGGCGAAAAGATCACGCGGCGTCGCGGCATTGCTGCCGCCTGCGCAGTGTTTGGTATGACGTTTGTCTCAGGCATGATTTCGGGAAAGCTAACGGGTGGCTTCGGGATTTTCTTAGCCCTGATGGGGGCGTGTTGCTATGCGGCCGTCATGGCCCTGGGCAAGGATCTTTCCGATATCGATGGCATGAGTCTCGCCTGTGTGGAGATGGGCATTGCCTCCTTGGCGGTTTTGCCCTATGTCCTTTTTACGGAGGATTTCAGCGCGATTCAGATAGATCTGCGCTCTATCGTGTATACTGTTATCTTGGGCGTGGCGCATACGGGCATTGCCTATTCATTGTGGTTTAGTGCCCTGCAGCATCTTGCGGCACAAAGCATTTCCCTGTTGAGTTATATCGATCCGGTCTCTTCGGTGTTTGTTTCGGCCATTCTTCTGAGTGAACCGCTCACACCGATCACCGCGATAGGCTGTGTGATCGTCATCGGCTCTATGGTTTATGGGGAGCTTGGCGATGGCAAAGCCAAACAAACGCCGGCGTCTGCATCGCTGTCCCAAGGCGGAACGACAGCGGCAACGGTTCGAAAATCCGTCGGCGTAAACTCTTTACAACCGTCAAACGAATGGAGGAAGTAATATGGCACATGGCGCCATTGTTGGCATTAACTGGGGCGATGAAGGCAAAGGCCGTATGGTCGATCTTCTCACCGAACAATACGACGTGGTCGTTCGCTACCAAGGCGGCGGCAACGCCGGTCACACCGTCGTGAACGACAAGGGCACATTTGCGCTCCATCTGTTGCCGTCAGGCATTTTCCGTCCCGAGGTGATCAACATTCTTGGCAACGGGGTAGCGGTGGATTGCGAGAATCTGCTCAAAGAAATGCAGGAAGTGGAACAAAAAGGTGTACCCCTGGAGCCTTCTCATTTCATGATCTCCGAGCGCGCTTCCCTTGTCCTGCCCTGGCATCGCGACCTTGACGCCCTCGAAGAGGCGCGTCTGGCTGATCGGAAATTCGGCTCCACCAAGCAGGGCATTGCTCCCTTCTATGCCGATAAAGCCGCCAAGAAAACCATCATGGCCGGCGAATTGCTCTATCCCGAGCATCTGCGCAACCATGTGGAACAGTTGGTCGAATGGAAGAATCTTACATTGACCAAAGTTTACGGCGCTCCGGCAACGACAACCGAAGAGGTTCTTTCTTGGCTTAAACAATATGCCGAGCCCTTAAAGCCATACATTCGTAACACCGCCAAGGTTCTCCGTGAAGCCGATCGTGCCGGCAAAAAGATTCTCTTTGAAGCGCAACTTGGCGCTCTGCGCGACTTGGATCTGGGCATTCATCCATACACCACCTCATCCAACTCCCTGGCCGCTTACGCACCCGTCGGCTCCGGTTTCCCCGCCGTGCACATTCAAGACGTACTCGGCGTCGTCAAGGCCTACTCCAGCTGTGTCGGTGAAGGCCCCTTTACCTGCGAATGGTTCGGCGACCAAGCCGAAGCCCTACGCAAAGCCGGCAACGAATACGGCGCAAAAACCGGCCGTCCCCGTCGCGTCGGCCCCATCGATCTCGTTGCCACCGGTTATGGTGTGGACGCCCAAGGCGCGACAGCCATTGCTCTCACTAAGCTCGACGTACTAAGCTACCTCGACGAAATTCCCGTCGTTGAACGCTACCGCATCCATGGCGATGAAACCGACGAATTCCCATTCCCAGAGCTTTTGAATGACGCCGAACCCGTCGAAACCACCCTTCCGGGATGGAAACAGGACATCTCCGGCTGCCGCACCTGGGACGATCTCCCGCAAGCCGCCAAAGACTACGTCCTCTACCTTGAAAAAGCCATCGATTGTCCAATTCGTTACGTCTCCGTCGGTCCCGAACGCGAAGCGATCATTTTGCGATAAGCAGCAGAAGGTGCGACGTTATAATAGCAATCACAACCAGCAATTCCTCTAATACCAGAAGTTGAAGGCGGCCTGCAAGGCCACCTACCATAATGGCATATTACGAAAGCCGACCCGTACAGGTCGGCTTCTTTTTTTGCGAATTGGCCCCCCACGATAACGAATGTCGTGCCTTTTGAGGAAAAATGGCGGAGGCACGGTCAGAAATGCGGGACAGATGGCATGGCCGACCGTGCCTTTTGCAAAAAATGGTCAAAGGCACGGTCGAAATCGGAGGTTGTGGGGCGCGGCCGACCGTGCCTTTTGGAAAAAAACGTCAAAGGCACGGTCGAAATCGCGAGGCAAAGGGCGCAGGCGACCGTGCCTTTTGTAAAAAAGCGACAAAGGCACGGTCGAAATTGGAGGTTGTGGGGTGTAGCCGACCGTGCTTTTTGGAAAAAAACGTCAAAGGCACGGTCGAAACCGTGGGTTGTGGGGTGTAGTCGACCGTGCCTTTTGCAAAAAATGGTCAAAGGCACGGTCGAAATCGCGAGGCAAAGGGCGTGGCCGACCGTGCCTTTTGCAAAAAAGCGTCAAAGGCACGGTCGAAATTGCGAGGCAGAGGGCGCAGGCGACCGTGCCTTTTGTAAAAAAGCGACAAAGGCACGGTCGAAATCGGAGGTTGTGGGGTGTAGCCGACCGTGCCTTTTGCAAAAAATGGTCAAAGGCACGGTCAAAATCGGCGGTTGAGGGGTGTAGTCGACCGTGCCTTTTGCAAAAAAACGACAAAGGCACGGTCGAAATCGGAGGTTGTGGGGTGTAGGCGACCGTGCCTTTTGCAAAAAAGCGTCAAAGGCACGGTCGAAACCGGAGATCAATGGGCACCGGCGTCCTAGAATAGGCGCCTTCGGCGCCGGAAGGAGTCGGCCTGACGGCCGACGATTGGTAAATAAGGAAGGCGCCCCGCCGGGGCGCCTCCTATGGTAAAAAGCCGACCCGCATGGGTCGGCTCCTCACATCCTGCCTTAAAACACCCCTCTTTATTGCTGCGGTTGTGCCAGCGTCACATCCGCTTGCATACCGGGCGTCGCATTGACATGCATGTTCTGATCCACCCAGAGCACTTCCACGCCGGCGTCCTTGTAGTTCTCCAAAATTTTCTGGGCCTCCTCCGGCGTCGCTATAAAGAAAGCCGTGGAGAGAAGGTCGGCCAGACCGGAATCTGCGGTGCGCACGGTTACCGAGGAATACGCAGTAGCCGGATAGAGCGTTTGCGGATCGATGATGTGCGCATAACGCACACCATTCAGCTCAAAGTAGCGTTGATAATCGCCAGAGGTCACCATCGAGGTATTGGCCTTAACAGCGGCCTTCGCAATAATGTCCTGATTGTCAGAACGCGGATGCACAATGCCAACATTCCACGTGGCACGCCCATCGATAGGCGTTCCGATGACCTTGACATTGCCACCAGCGCTGATAAGACCATGCGCAAAGCCCGCTTCCATCAATTTTTTAGCAATGCATTCTGTCGCGTAGCCCTTGGCCACCGCGCCGGCATCGAGCTTGAGATCCGGGTCTTGGAAGTACACGGTTTTCTTTTTCGGATCCAGAACGAGATCATTGATATTGCGATGCTTGGCCGACGCTTCCAGCGCTGCCTTTGTGGGCAAGGTAATCGGGGCATGGGAAGTGGTATCGCTATGCGACGCATCGTGCTCGTGCTCTTCCTGTTCCGCAATAGCCGCCTCACGCGTGTCATGCCAAAGCGTCAGCGTTGCGCCCATGGCAATGTTCACCTTGCCCAGCGTTTTCGCATAGTTCTCTTTGCTAAACGCGAGCATCGAAAAAAGATCATCCTCTACGGCTACCGGCGCCTGGGCGGCCGTCTTATTCAAGGTCATCAGATTTGTGACACCCTCATATTCCTTGTAGTTATCATAAAGCTTATGCAATCGCTCAAATTCCGTCCGACAGAGCGTAAAATAGCGATCGAATTCTTTTTCATCTTTTGTATACGCGACGAACTGAATCATCGTATCAAAAGCATCATAAAAGGTACCGGTATTTTTGTACCATTTGGTCCCATCTTCGCCATCTACCCAGGTGCCTTGCCCCGTAAGAGGCATTTTTTCCAACGCTTCAGTCGTGAGCTTCGGACCCTCGGAATCAGCAGAAACCGAAGAGGCTGCCGAAGAATCGCTTTGCTCTTGGCCATTCGGCTTTGCCGGCGACTGGCAACCCGCCAGCAGGCACATCGCTACTCCAAGCGCAACCGCTTTTTTGACAAATTTCATGACTCCTCCTTTAGCCTTCCGCCATGCCTTGCAGGCGCTGCCTAATAAAAAAGCCCGATCCGCATTCGCAGGACCGGGCGCTTTACGTGATGGACCACACTGGAATCGAACCAGCGACCTCCACGATGTCAACGTGGCGCTCTAACCGACTGAGCTAATGGTCCGTACTCGAAAAATAATAACAGAATCCGGCGATGGTGTCAATAAAAAGAAGGCCGCCCGCCGGCAGCCTTCTCTTATCCTTCATGATAAAATTACTTTCCAATATTGCCCAAAAAGTCTTTGACGTTCTCAACGCCTTCTTTTGCTTTCTCTTTCAAATCCTCAGCGCCTTCTTTTGCCTTATCTTTCAAATCCTCAGCGCCATCGCTAACTTTCTTGCCGACATCTTTGCCCATGTCGCTGACATTCTTACCGGCCTCATCAATTTTTTCTTTTGCATTCTCCAAAAAATCTTTTGCCATGATAATCTCCTTTTTGTGACGTTTCTTCGCAACATTCCATGTTAAAACAAGCCGTTTCTTTCGCCGCCTTGCTTCGGCTTTTCCGGCGTCGCCCGGAAAGGCAACACCACAGAAAACTTTTTGTTCAAGCCTAAATTTCCTGTCTATTCTTTAATACCCAAAAACCCTTTCCATAAAACGAAAAATGATCACCTCGTATCATAACAATGCACCGCTACGGATTTATCGACCGGCGTCTGTTGGCACTGGTAGGCGTCGCCATTTTATGCCATCTCATAGTAATGGGATAGGAACTATGTTTCGGTAGCAACTGCGTCTGTCCCGGGCCCTTATGACAATGGGAAAGCTTCTATATAAAAAAACGACGAAGCCTGCGCTTCGTCGTTAATGCTTGGATCATGTTGGACTCGAACCGACGACCTCCACGATGTGAACGTGGCGCTCTAACCAGCTGAGCTAATGATCCATACGATTGAAAAATTATAACATGGAATCCCTGATTGCGCAAGCGCCGGCGGCATACCCTGTAGAAAGGTGCGCTTCAGCGCCATACCACTGGGCGTTCACAAAATAAGAAGCACTCGGAAGAAGGCGTGATCTTAAGCAGGGATTGTGGGCGTCGAGACCCGTCCCCGACCGTGCCTTTTACAAAAAAACGTCAAAGGCACGGTCAAAATCGGAGCAAAGAGGTCGTGCCCGACCGTGCCTTTTGCAAAAAAGCGTCAAAGGCACGGTCAAAACCGGAGCAAAGAGGTCGTCCCCGACCGTGCCTTTTGCAAAAAAGTGGCAAAGGCACGGTCAAAATCGGAGCAAAGAGGTTGTGCACGACCGTGCCTTTTATAAAAAAACGTCAAAGGCACGGTCAAAACCGGAGCAAAGAGGTCGTCCCCGACCGTGCCTTTTGGAAAAAAACGTCAAAGGCACGGTCGAAACCGGAGCGAAGAGGTCGTCCCCGACCGTGCCTTTTATAAAAAAACGTCAAAGGCACGGTCAAAATCACAGCGAAGCAGGCGTGCCCGACCGTGCCTTTTGCAAAAAAACGTCAAAGGCACGGTCAAAACCGGAGCGAAGCAGGCGTGCGCGACCGTGCCTTTTGACAAAAAAACGTGGCAAAGGCACGGTCAAAATCGGAGCAAAGAGGTCGTGCCCGACCGTGCCTTTTGCAAAAAATGAGCAAAAGCACGGTCGAAACCACAGCAAAGCAGTCGTCCCCGACCGTGCCTTTTGCAAAAAAGCGGCAAAGGCACGGTCAAAATCACAGCGAAGCAGGCGTTCCCGACCGTGCCTTTTACAAAAAAGCGGCAAAGGCACGGTCAAAATCGTGAGGCAGACGGCACAACCGACCGTGCCTTTTGCAAAAAAGCGTCAAAGGCACGGTCAAAACTGCGGGGCAGAGGTCGCACCCGCCTCCGAATGTAGCCCCCGACCACGCCTCATGCAAAAAACACGCACAGCCACGCTCCCCCCAAAAGGACTCCGCGACAACGCCACCATGGTCACCCCCGCCCAAATGAACTCTGTGATCGCGCCCCATCCCGCGCTCATCGCTAACAGGCCATTCCACACAGACACGGCGCGGTTCGCATGGATTTTACATAACCTTAACAAAAAGACTCTCCTTGTTTTAACCTGACTCTCTTATGCTATGAACTGTACACAGCGTATGGAGTGGGGTGTTTCCCATGGACTGTCCACGTTGCGTAGTCCTTCTGACAGAGATCTGCGGCATTGCTGCGGATGTCCGAATCATTCGGAAAACGCTGTGCGAGTACAGAAGGACCGAACAATTCTTAAATAAAAGAAAAGGTGGTATTCAATGAAATCAACCATGAAGAAAGTATTGGGCACGTTGTTGGCGTTTGCGCTCGTCGTGACACTGGCTGCTTGCGGTGGCAATGACAAAAAAGACCAGAGCAGCGCTGCTTCCGAAGCATCCAGCAATGCAGCAACTTCGGAACAATCCAAAGCAGATGCTTCGTCGGGAGCCGCTACAAAGGGTGGCGATGTGGATCCGAGTCTGAAGGGCCAGATCAGCGCATCCGGTTCGTCGGCATTGAAGCCGTTGGCAGATAAAGCGGCGGAAGCATTCATGCAGAAGGCAACGGGCGTGGCCATTACCGTAAACGCGGGTGGTTCGGGCCAGGGCCTGAAAGACGCTGCTGCCGGTACTGTTACGCTGGGTATGTCGGATGTTTTTGCTGAGGACAAACTGGAAGCGGATCAGGCAAAAGGCTTAGTTGACCACAAGGTTTGCATCATCACGATGGCTCCGATTGTTAATGAAAAGAACAAAGTTGCTGATTTAACACAGCAGCAGATGATTGACATCTTCACCGGCAAGGTAACGAACTGGAAAGATGTCGGTGGCGATGATAAGCCGATCATGCTGATCACTCGTCCGTCTTCCTCCGGTACGCGTGCTCTGTTCACGAAGTTCGCTCTGAATGGTGCGGACGAGACCAAGGGCTCCATGGAAACAGATAACTCAGGCGAATTGCTGCAGAGCGTAAAGCAGAACGAAGGCGCCATCGGTTATGTGGCTCTGTCCTACCTCGTTGGTGACCAGGCCAAAGGTGTCAAGGCGGTTAAACTGGACGGCGTAGAACCGACGTTGGAAAACACCTACTCGGGTAAATATCCGGTATGGGGCTTCGAACATGTTTATACAAAAGGCGAAGCACAGACTCCGGCAAAAGAATTCCTAGACTACTTCATGGGTGAAGAGTTTGGTAAGAACATCGAAGAGATGGGCTATGGCGTATCTTCGAAATTGGCTGCGGACGCTATGAAGGGTCATGATACCCCGATGAAGTAAAGCAAAGTCTCCTTCACAACTTCGAGTGTTCGTCCGAACATTCGGAAGGTTAGAGTCCGACAATAGGAAACTGCGGAGGCATTGTGAAATGAGAGTTTCGCAATGCCTCTTCCTTTACGGCTGGTGTTTTCGGCAGGGAAGAGCCCCTTAATCGGAACATTTTTGAAGCGAGACGTCCTGTAGAACCGGGACATTCTTTAGAACCAGATTGGACGTGCATATGGCTACGAAACAACAAGAAGCAGCGTCTTCGTCATTGGTGAAGACACGTGAAAAGAGACTGCGCACGCCGGGAGAGGAAAAGTTCAGAAGAGAGTACTTGGGACGCGGATTTGTGACCTTCATGGGGTTACTCATCATAGCCATTACCATCGCTATTCTTCTATTCCTGCTTGTGCGCGGGACAGCCTCCTTCACGCAGTTCAAGCATGGTGTGATGGACTTTCTTTTTAGCGAAAATTGGAATCCTACGGACTCCTTTGATTCACCGGGGAAGGGCAGCATCGGGGCCGCGGTGTATATCTTCGGCTCCATCCTCACCTGCGGTCTGGCCATTCTATTGGCCACGCCGTTTTCGCTGGGGGCAGCGATTTTTATGACAGAAATTGCTCCGAAATGGGGCAAAACCATTTTTCAACCGGCCGTGGAAATCTTCGTTGGTATTCCCTCCATTGTCTATGGCTGGGTGGGCTTGACCGTGTTGGTGCCTTGGATTCGTGATACTTTCCATGCCCCGGTAGGCGGCTATTCCGTGTTAGCGGCCGTGATCGTATTGACAGTTATGATCTTTCCGACCATCACCACGTATATCACGGATACCATTCGCGGTGTGCCGGATAGCTATCGCCAGGCAGCCTATGGCATGGGATCTACGCGCTGGCAGGTCATTAAGAACATCGTCATTCCGGCATCCAGCACCGGTATTTATACCGGCATTATTTTGGGGCTGGCACGTGCATTCGGCGAAGCATTGGCCGTTTCCATGGTGATTGGGCGTACGCGTCTGTTCCCGAACGGCATTTTGTTTCCGACGGCGAACATCACCGGCATCTTGGCTTCCGATATGGGTAATACTATCGATGGAAGTGAAGCAAACATGGCACTTTGGAGTCTGGCATTGCTGTTAATGGTGATCTCTATTCTGTTCATTGTTCTAATCCATGTATTCTCGAATGTTCAGAAGAACAAACTGGAGCAGCAGAAGAGTGCGATGAAGGCGGCGGAAAAAGCCGACGTGGATCTGGATGAGGAGGTGGTGTGATGGACGAGAGAATGCGAAAGCGTATCGCCCAAGCCAAGAATGTGGATCGCTTCATGACGATACTGTTCTCGGCAATCGGCGGCTTCTTCCTGATCTTCATCCTGCTTTTAGCAGGCTATATTATCGTAAATGGCCTCATGAGCTACTTTCCGGGCGTTTTTTCCTTCTCATCCAAGGGTATCGGAAACCAGCTCTTTAATACCATTTATCTGCTGTTCCTTTCGTTGCTATTCAGCTGCCTGGTGGGCATTCCGGCAGGTATCTATATGGCAGAATATGCGAAACAGGGCAAAGTCACCGAATTCTTGCGGATGAGCATCGAATCTTTATCCTCGCTGCCGTCCATTGTTATCGGTTTGTTCGGCTACTTGGCCTTTGTGCTCACTTTTGGTGCCACCTGGAACCTGTTAGCTGGCTCCTTGACGGTATCCATTTTAAGTATTCCGCTCATTACCACCTCCACAGAGGACGCCATTCGCGCGTTGCCACGCAACTTTGTTGAAGGCAGCATGGCGTTGGGATCGACCCATTGGTACGCCATTGTGCACACCTTGCTGCCAGCGGCGCTGCCGCGTATCGGCTCCGGTATCATCTTGGCTGCCGGCCGTGTTTTCGGTGAAGCGACGGCGTTAATGTATACGTCGGGTATGTCTACCCGTATCGACTGGGCAAACTGGGACTTGACCTCTCCGCTAAACGCGTTAAACCCGCTCCGCACCGGCGAAACGCTGGCGTTGCATATTTGGGTTATGCGCTCGGAAGCTGTGGACCCGAACAGTGCGAAAATTGCTAACTTTTCGGCCGCTATCTTGGTCATTGTCGTGTTGCTGTTCTCAGTCATTGCGCGCAGAATTGTCAGCAACATCAACAAAAAGCAAACCGGAAGCGCTAAGAAGTAAAGCGTTCGACGGTTGAGAATCAGTGAAGGAGTCGTTGATGAATACGATTGAAACGCAGAACCAGCCCTTCAAATTCGAGGTGTCTGATCTGGACTTTTATTACGGCGAGTTTCAGGCGCTCAAGGGGATCAGTATGAATGTGAAATCCAATCAGATTACGGCATTCATCGGGCCATCCGGTTGTGGAAAATCCACCTTTTTAAAAACCATCAACCGTATGAACGATTTGATTCCCGATACGCGCGTGGATGGCAAGCTGCTCATGGATGGCAAGGACGTCTATAAAGATATGGATGCGTTGGAGTTACGTAAGCGTGTCGGTATGGTGTTTCAGCAGCCGAACCCGTTTCCGAAGAGTGTCTATGAAAACGTGGCCTACGGACCGCGTATTAATGGCATTCGTGACCGGCAGCAGCTGGACGAGATTGTGGAACGCAGCCTCAAGCAAGCGGCCATTTGGGACGAAATGAAGGATCGTCTACACAAGAGTGCGTTGGGACTTTCCGGCGGACAACAACAGCGTTTGTGCATTGCGCGTACTCTGGCAGTGGAACCGGAAGTCATCCTAATGGATGAACCGACCTCGGCATTGGACCCGATTTCCACGACGAAGATCGAAGACCTTATGTTTGATCTGAAAAAAGAGTTCACGATCGTCATCGTCACCCATAATATGCAGCAGGCAACGCGCATTGCCGATGAAACGGGCTTCTTCTATTTAGGAGAGCTGGTAGAGTTTGGCGATACCGTGCAAATTTTTGAAAATCCGCGCTATGAACGTACGGAGCGCTATGTTACGGGTCACTTTGGATGATGCCCGTCGGTGGGAGGAGAAAGTATGCGTAATAATTTTGAAAACAAACTGGAGGAATTGAACTCCAACTTGGTGTCCATGGGAGAAATGGTGAACCAGTCTCTCTCGTATGCGCTGGAGGCCTTAAACAGCAAGGATACATCGCATATCGATTTTGTGCTCCAACAGGAACCGGAGATCAATCAATTTTGCTCGGAGATTGAATCCGAGGCGTTGTTACTATTGCTGAAAGAGCAGCCGTTAGCGCGCGACTTTCGCTTTGTGTCGGCCGCCATTCGCATGAACACGGATATGGAGCGCATCGGAGATCAGGCAGAGGATATTGCTGTTCTGGTTAAACAGATGCTCAACTTCGGCTATAAACAGCGGAGCTTAGGTAGTCTGACGAAGATGTCAGAAATCACACAAACGATGGTTTCCAACGCCGTACGTGCGTTTGTGGAAGGGGACAGCGAACTGGCGTACGAAGCAGCCCAGATGGATGATGAAGTGGATGCCCTCTTTATCAAAGTCCGCGAAGAAGTCATCAATGATATTCGCACAGAAACCATCGATGCGAATTTGGCCATTGATCTGTTGATGATTTCAAAATACTTGGAGC
This sequence comes from Levyella massiliensis, assembly GCF_000308275.2. Lineage (GTDB taxonomy): Bacteria > Bacillota > Clostridia > Tissierellales > Peptoniphilaceae > Murdochiella > Murdochiella massiliensis_A. The sequence continues at coordinate 10,734 of NZ_HG529492.1, read as the reverse complement.
GCAGTGCGGATCACGCGCAAAACATTGCGGAAGCCGTGGTATATTCCATTACCGGTGCGGTCGAAAAATTTGATTAGCTTTTTCGTCAACCGCTCTGCGCTTATTGCGGTTCTTTCTATCTTTCGAGAGGAAATGTCATGAAACAGGTTTTTATAGTTGAAGATGATCAAAATATACGGGAATTGATCAGCTATGCCTTGAATAACAACGGGTACAAGGCGCGCGGCTTTGCTGATGCAAAGGGATTGTACGAAGCGCTGGAAAAGGAAGAGCCGCCGATTCTCTTTTTACTGGATATCATGCTGGACGGAGAAGACGGTTACACCATCCTTGGAACACTGAAGAATCGGGTGGAAACCAAGGAAATTCCGGTGATCATGCTGACGGCGAAAACCAGCGAATACGACAAGGTGCGCGGGTTGGACATGGGCGCGGATGATTATATCACGAAACCCTTTGGGGTCATGGAACTCTTAAGTCGTGTGAAAGCGGTGTTGCGTCGCTATGGCGATAGCGAAGAGCGCTCGGTTTTAGTTCACAACGAAATCGAGATGGATCCGCAAAAACGGCAGACGTTGGTGAATGGAAATGAGGTACAATTAACCTACAAAGAGTTCGAGCTGCTCTATTATCTTATGAATAATTTAGACGTGGTCTTGTCGCGTGATCGGATTATGAATGAGATCTGGGGTTATGAATATGCCGGCGAAACGCGTACCGTGGATGTCCATATTCGTTCGCTGCGCCAGAAGCTGGGCGATGCGGGCAAGTACATTAAAACCGTGCGCAATGTCGGCTATAAATTGAGCAAGGATGCTTAACAGGAGGGGTGGAATGAAGCGTAATATTTGGTTCCGTTTTTTATTGGCGGGCATGATTTTTGCGCTCGTTTCCACCCTGATTTGTTTGTGGACGTTACATGCGGAACTGCCGGAGAAGACGCCGGTACAATGGGCAAAGATCATGTTTCCAGTGGTGTTGGAGCTTTCGATTGTGGCTGTCGTTTTGTCCACCATTTTCACGGATCGCATCTATGCTCAAAGCTTACGTCCGCTGCGCATGATGGTGAAATATTTAAACGGTTTGCTGTCGGGCAAAGTGACAGATGAGGTGCCCACGCTTGAAGCGGAAGAGGCGCTCGGGAGTCTATTGGAGACGAATAAAGAACGCACGCATTTCTTGCAGCAATTGGCGAATGTGCGCGAAAACGAAAATATGCGTCGCCAATTTTCCGCCAATGTGAGCCATGAGTTGAAAAGTCCGCTCACGTCCATTAACGGTTATGCGGAAATGATTGAATCCGGCATGGTGGGGCCCGAAGACACGCGCCGTTTTGCCGGTATTATCCATCGTGAAGGCATTCGCCTTCTGAATATGATCAATGAAATTATCCAGCTTTCAAAATTTGATACCGGGTATTCGGATTTTGATCAACGCGAGGAATTTGATTTACATAAAGCATTGTTACAGGAGATAGAAACCCTGGGATCGATGGCACAGGATCACCATGTTAAGCTCCATGTGGATGTGGAGGGCACAGGAAAAGATCAGGAAGTGCGCCTGTTCGGCAATCGGCGACTGATGACGGACGTATTGCGTAACCTGCTCAGCAATGCGATCAAGTATTCAAAGCCGGAGGGCGGATATGTCTTGACAAAGCTACGGCAAGACGAGGACAATATACTTATAATCGTGGAAGACGATGGCATCGGTATTGCGCCGGAAAACCAGGAACGCATTTTTGAACGTTTCTATGTGGTAGACCCGGGTCGTACGCGTACAGAGGGATCGGGAACCGGTTTGGGCCTTTCCTTGGTAAAGCATATTGTGCAGGTGCACGGTGGGACGCTTACGCTGGAAAGTGCCCTGGGCACGGGATCACGCTTTACCATTTCCCTGCCGCGCCGTAAGCAAGAAGCCGAATCCGTCGCAATCGACACTCCCGGGGCGTAGGGTTCTTGCGCCTTCGAGGGAGTAACGGTGAAAGGTAGCCGAAGGAGCAGGTATGCAAACGATTCTAATCACAGGCGGATTGGGCCAGATTGGGACAGAACTATCGTCCTATCTCAGGCGCGAGTATGGGGCGGAGCATGTTATTCTGACGGATGTGGTGCAGAAGGATTCCCCGGCGGTGGAAGCCGGCCCCTTTGAACTCTTAGATGTTACAGACGGCAAGCGTCTGGCGGAACTCGTGGACAACTATCACGTGGATACGGTGATGCATCTGGCAGCTCTTTTGTCTGCCGTTGCGGAAGCGCGTCCGCAATTGGCCTACCAAATTAACCTGGGAGGCCTTTTTCAGGTTCTGGAGGTAGCCAGAGAGAAGAATCTCTCTGTCTTCACGCCCAGTTCGATCGGTGCATTCGGACCGACCACCCCGAAAGTTACTCCGCAGGATACGATTCAGCGCCCGACAACAATGTACGGCGTGACCAAAGTCGCCGGCGAACTTCTGTGCGATTATTATTTCCGTCGTTTCGGCGTGGATACGCGCGGCGTTCGTTTCCCGGGACTGATTTCTTATGAGGCTCTGCCGGGTGGCGGCACGACGGATTATGCCGTGGAAATTTACTATAAAGCCATTCGTGACGCGCATTATACCTGCCCGATTGCCAAAGGCACGTTGATGGATATGATGTATATTCCCGATGCGCTGCGAGCGGTGCATGAATTGATGGAGGCGGATCCTTCGAAGCTCAAGCATCGCAACGCTTTTAATATCGCCTCCATGAGCTTTGCCCCGGAGGACGTTGCGGCGGCCATTCAAAAACAGATGCCTGCGTTCACCATGGAGTATGAGGTCAATCCGACCTTGCAGGCGATTGCCGATTCCTGGCCGGATCAGCTGGACGACAGTGCTGCCCAAGAAGAATGGGGCTGGAAGGCAAAGTACGATCTGGACACCATGACCACGGATATGTTGGAAAATTTAAAGAAACGTCTTACGAAATAGGGGAGGAGAATCATGAGCATTCACGACATGCAATATCTTGCGGAAAAAATTGAAGGGTTGAAACAAGACGGTCTCTATAAAACCTTTAAGGTGGTCGAAGGCCCGAATGAAGCGGAATGTGTCATTGATGGAAAAAAAGTCATCAATCTTTCCTCCAACAACTATCTGGGATTTGCTAATCATCCGCGTCTGAAGAAGGCCGCCATTGCCGCCATTGAAAAATACGGGGTTGGTGCCGGTGCGGTGCGTCCCATTAACGGAAACCTGTCTCTGCATGAGGAGCTGGAAAAACTCCTGGCCGAATTCAAGGAAGAGGAAGCCGTTATCGTCTACCAGTCCGGCTTTAACTGCAACGCCGGCACCATTCAAGCGGCGGTTGACGAAGGCGACTTGATTATTTCGGATGAATTAAACCATGCCTCTATTATCGATGGCTGCCGTCTTTCGAAGGCCAAGAAAACCGTCTTTAAGCATAGCGATATGAAAGATCTCGAGCGCGTGCTGAAGGAGCGTCGTGCGGAGTTCAATAAAGTTTTGATCATTACCGATGGTGTCTTTTCGATGGACGGCGATATCGCCAATTTGCCGGGCATCGTTGCCCTGGCGGAAAAGTATGATTGCATGACCTACGTGGACGATGCGCATGCTTCGGGCGTGTTGGGCCGCAGCGGCCGCGGTACGGTGGATCACTTCCATCTCCACGGCAAAGTGGACTTCATCATTGGTACCTTGTCCAAAGCCATGGGCGTTATCGGCGGCTATGTGGCGGGCAAACAGGTCACCATCGACTGGCTGAAGAACCGCAGCCGGCCGCTCCTGTTCTCTACTGGCAATACCCCGGCGGACACCGCTGCCATCATTGAAGCGGTTAAGATGCTGATGGAGAGCGATGCATACACCAACAAGCTATGGGACAATGCGCGCCTGTTTAAAGAAAAGCTTGGCAAACTGGGCTTTAACACCGGTCACAGCGAAACCCCCATCACTCCGATCATCATTGGCGACGAAGCCAAGACGGGCGCTTTCTCCGAAGCACTCTTTGAAAACGGCGTCTTCACCAGTCCGATCGTATTCCCGACCGTTCCGAAGGGGACCGGGCGTGTGCGCTGCATGATCACGGCGGCGCATACCGAAGAGCAAATCGAACGCGCTGTGGATATCATCGCGAAGGTCGGCCGTGAACTAGGCATCATCGAATAATACGAAAAAAACTGGCTGCTATGCCAGCGTCAATTGCAAAAATAAGAGGCTGTGCCATTTGGCACAGCCTCTTTACATCTGTTTTATTCCTCGGATTGCCGTGTGACTTCCGATGAAACGGTACGGGAGAAATATTCGTGCGATATAAAACAGCACCTTACTTTAAGTTCTGCACGAACATACGAATGAACGCGATGGTTTGCGGCTGATAAATAATATCCACCAAGAACGCACCGACAATCGGCACAATCATCATCGCTTTACGTGAATAACCATAGCGATCGTTGACCGCTGTCATGTTCACGATGGCAGAAGGCGTTGCACCCAGGCCGTGACCGCAGAGACCCGCACACATTACTGCAGCATCGTAGTCCGCACCCAAGATGCGGAAGATGATGAAGTAGGAAGCGAGACCCAGGAAAAGCACCTGGCAAATGACAACCAGCAACACGCCGCCAATCAGATCGGACAGCTGCCACAGTTTCAGCGTCATCAACGCCAAGGACAGGAACAGGTTCAGCATCACCGTACCGATACCGTCAACCAGCGCAAAATCAAAGTGGAAGAATTTATGCTTCTCGTTCAGGTTGCGCACGATGACGGCCAGGAACATTGCGCCGACATAAGTCGGGAAGTCCATTTTAATGAGTTTTCCAATCCAACCCGAAATGATCGAGCCGGCAGCCATGCAGCAGATGATGACAACGACGTTTTGAATGATTTCAAAGCTTGTCAGCGTATGTGTTTCGTCCGTCGTATTGATATCTGCAGCTGCCGTCGTGAAGTCTTCATTGGTCGGCTTCAGGTGGTGACGTTCGATAAGCAGACGACCCAGAGGGCCACCCAGCATAACGGCCGAAATCAGACCGAACGTTGCCGCTGCAGCACCCACCGTCTTAGCAATGGGATAGCCCATCCCGACGAAGGTATTGCCGTAGGACAGCGCAGCGCCATGTCCGCCGATCATCGAGATCGAGCTGGCCAGTAACGCATACGGCGGTTCCAGACCGGTGACGGCGGAAATGCCCATACCGATGCTGTTCTGGATGATGGAAACCACACCGCATACCAACCAGTAAATAATCAGCAATTTACCGCCGCTCTTCAGCAGCTTAAGGCTGGCGCCCAAGCCGACCGTTGTGAAAAATGCCAGCATAAATACGCTTTGGAAGGGATCATCGAATACAAAGGTAAAGCTTCCTGTGCTGTGGCCAACCCAAGTAATCAGCATGAAAATAAATCCACCAACGACCGGAGCAGGGATACAGAATTTCGCTAAAAAATTAACCTTCCTTACCAATAAGTACCCGATGAGAAGAAGTATGGCGGCTAACGCGAGCGTCAGCACGCTGTTGAGGTTGATAGTAAACAGATTGTCTATCACTTCAAATTTCATAATGCCTCCTTTTCATAATTGTACGCGACAGATGCACTTATACTATAACATAAAAACTTGAGAAAAGGTTTGTAGATGATAATAGGAATGGCACTGAAATCGTAAAACCGCCAACCTGCTACCGATTGTGGCGCAGGTAGTTGCGCAAGAAGATTTCGTCTTCTATCTCCAGATCGTGATTGCCGGCAAGCCCTTCGATATGGTGCTCAAATTCATGAAAGAGGGTTTCGCGTACATGGGGTTTTAACTGCTCGCGGTTGCACGTCGGAAATTGCTCGCGGAAGGAGCCGTAGTAGAGTTCGATATGGCGGCCGAGCGAATCTCGAACGTAGCGCCCCATCACCAACAGATCGTGGTTACGCGCCTTTGGATGGTATTCCACTTGCGGCTGGATTTGAATCAGACCGTTCAAATCACGGAAGAGAAATTCCGGCAATTCTTCCGCCAATTCCCGTACGATTCCCTCAAAAACGGCGATGGAAGGGAACACGTTATCCTCTGCATCGGTCATACTTGCCGCATTGACCGCGTTCGCGTCACCCGGACGACAAGCCGCTTTGTCACAGTCACGCCAAAGCACCACCCGCCCCGGCACATAATAGGGAGAAATGACCTCCCAGAGGGCGGAGACGGAAAAGCCGATCACTGTATAGGGATCCCCGCGCAGATCCGCAAGAAAGCTCGGCGGCATGTCCTGCAATCCGTAGGCGCCGGCGCGATCCAGAAGGGCGGGGGAGAGATAGGCTTTCAAGAGCGGCTCCATGGCGGGCACATAGGGAGAAAACGTCACTTGCGCAAAGGTCTCGTAATGTATCGTGGCGTGCAAGGTGCGCAGGCATACCGCCGTGATGACGGTGTGCGTTTTGCCGAAATAGGAGCGAAGCATCCGTTCTGCATCGTCAAGATTGTAGGGCTTGTTGTAAATTTCTTCGCCCATGACGACCATGGTATCGGCAGCAATGTAGAGGGTATTTGCTAAGAGAGAAAAGTCGGGATTGTTGCAGCCGGCTTTGGCCGCTGCCAGCGTGCGTGCGGCCTCCGTGGCGCGTTCCAACATGGGTTGTCCTTCGGTTTTTGCAAGCGACGCCGCCCTTATAGCCGGTTCATCGACAGCGACATGGTCACGCATCGGATGCAAAAAGGAGAGCAACGCCCGGCGTCGCGGCGATCCGCTCAACAACACGGTATGTTCAAAATAATCCGGCTTACCATCGATTTGCAGTGAAGTGGTAAACATAAAACCTCCTTCGGAACCTAGGCACAGAAGCGTACCCATCGCTGCCCTAGCGCTAAAATTATCGATTTCAACACAAAGAAATCAAAATCCCACTTCGCAAGTATGATATACTACTATCGGATTAGAAATATCTAATCAATGCATGCATATCAACTGACGTATAGCGTATTTCGTCTTCCTTTGTTCTGCTTTCAAACGAAGCACGAAATGAAGCATCCGACGGCCGCCGAGGCCGTCGGATTTTTCTTTATAGGGGGGGGAAGTGCATCTGCTTTGCCCCCGCCATACCTTATTCAAGAACGAAATTCCCATCCTTAAAGATGTTATGCGTTTTGCCGTCATGTGTCGTTCCAACGATGGAAAGATCCGCTGTGCCCACCATGAAATCTTCATGAATTTGCGAAACGTTGGCACCGTGTTTTAGCAGGTCTTCGTCGCTCATGGCATCACCACCCTCGAGCGTGGTCGGATAGCTGGCGCCAAAGGCAAAGTGACAAGAGGCGTTTTCATCAAAAAGTGTCTCATAGAAGAGCGTTTTTGCGTTGGAAATAGGGGAGTCGTAGGGCACGAGTGCGATTTCGCCCAGACGCACTGCGTTTTCATCCTCAGCGAGCAACGCTTTAAGGGAAGCCTCCCCTTTTTCAGCGGTGTAGGATACCACTGCGCCCTTTTCAAAGTGCAGCGTAAAGTCTTCGATAAGACTGCCGTTATACGCCAGCGGACGCGTGGCGACAAGCGTCCCGTCCACGCCTTCCCGATGCGGCATCGTGAAGACTTCTTCGGTCGGCATGTTCGGCACGAAGGGGACCCCCGTTTGATCGGTAGAAGTGGCAGCTAACCAGAGATGCCCTTCCGGGAGACGCACAGTGAGGTCCGTGCCGTTTGATGCCGTATAATGCACAGACGCAAAGCGATAGGCATTTAACAGATCCGCGCGGTGCTGTAATCGCTTTAAATGTTCTTGCCAAGCTTGCACCGGATCGGGCAAATTTAGACGCATCACCTCAAAAATTTGCTCCCACAGGCGATCCACGGCAGCGTCACTGTCCGCCGCATCCGGATACACTTTCATTGCCCATGCCGGTGAGGGAATGGCAGCAATGGTCCAGGAGATTTCATCGTTCATGGTGTAGTGACGCAACGGCTGAAACTTGCGATTCATCGCCATGGATGCCCTCTGTACGCGATCGGGATCGACACCGGTTAGAGCTTCGGGATCGGCAGAAATCAGGTGAATCATGTGAGTGCCTTTTTTGCAATAGTATTCGCGGCGCTCATAGAGAAAATCCGGCACTGTTTCCAGGACTTCCATGGACGCGTGCTCCAGACGCAGACGGCGAAGCGTGTCATCGCTCCAATCCACCAGCACTTCTGAGGCACCTTTTTCGTAAGCATAGCGCGTCATCAGACGGACAAAGGGAGCCGTCTCCACGGACGCCTGAATCCAAACCGGAACGCCGGCCTGCACATTGGACCCCACCTCCACGACGAGACGGGCATAGGCTTCGAATCGTTTGTCGTTTTGCTTCATAGTTCCTCCTTGAAAAACGGGTACCATAACACCAGCGTACTATGGCAGAATCATCTGCTTTTTATTATAGCCAAAGAAGCGCGTGCCGAACACACGCCATCCCTTGCCGATGCAACGAAAGGATATAGCAATGGAAAAAATATTAAATCGTGCCGATGTGCCTGTGGAACAAACCTGGGATCTGACGCCCATCTATCCAAACGAAGAAGCGTTTGAAACAGATTTTTCGCGTATCGAAACCTTAGCAAAAGACTTTGTTGACGCCTACGCCGGCCACTTGAAAGACGCCAAGACCGTTAACACTGCCCTTAAGGCCTATAGCGATATACAGGAGCTTGCGGAGCGTCTTTTTGCCTATTCGGATTTACAGGTGGAAGCCGATACGAGCAACAAAGAGAATATTGCGCGTGCTGCTCGCACGGGTTCCCGCATGGCAAAGATTTATGAAAAACTGGCTTTCTTTGCCATTGAATTAGCCCACTTGGACGACGCTGTTCTGGAAGAGGCCTCCCAACAGGCTCCTGACCATGTGCGTTTCCTAGGCAAGATTCGAAAAAATAAAGCCCATTATCTCTCCGCCGAGACTGAAGCAGCCCTTGCTGCCATGGCGCCGACACTCGACAGCCCTTATCAAATTTATAACGATATCAAAAACGCCGACACATGCTTCCCGTCGTTTGAAGCCCATGGCAAAACCTATGCCATGACCTATAACGCCTTTGAGAATCGCTACGAGTCCGACCCAGACCATACCGTGCGTCATACCGCCGCCGACCTTTTCTACGCCGAACTGGCGCGCCACAAAAATGGCACGGCCTCCGCTTACAATGCCCGGGTGCAACAGGAGAAAATTGAAGCCGACCTGCGTGGTTACGACTCGGTTTTTGACTATCTCTTAGCAGAGCAAGAAGTGCCTCGTGCCCTTTACGATCGCCAAATCGACGTCATTATGGAGCGCTTGGCACCCATTATGCAAAAGTACGCCACCCTCATCGGCCGTGTCCACGGCATTGACAGGATGACGACCTACGACCTCAAGCTGGAACTGGACCCCAACGTTTCTTCAGAAATCTCCTATGCCGAAGCTGCCGATTTTATTAAAGACGGCCTTTCCATTCTTGGCGATGACTATGTGGCCATGCTGGATCGCGCCTTTGACGAGCGATGGATCGATTACGCGGAAAATCGCGGCAAGAGCACCGGCGCCTTCTGTGCGGATGTCTACAGTGTCCATCCTTATGTGCTCTCCAGCTTCAACTACCACATCAATGAAGTAGCTACTTTGGCACATGAGTTGGGCCATGCCGGACAGAACATTCTCACAGCCAAGCATCAGCCCTTCCTTAACAAAGAAATGTCCATGTACGCCGTAGAATCCCCTTCCACCACCAATGAGCTCATCATGGAGAACTATCTTTTAAAGAAGGCCGGCGATGACAAACGTCAGCGTCGCTGGGTGTTGTCCCAGATGGTCTCCCAGACCTATTACCACAACTTTGTAACCCATCTCCTGGAAGCCGCGTATCAGCGCGAAGTCTATCGCATAGTGGAGCAAGGAGGCTCCGTGGATGCGGACTCTCTTACCGCCATTTATCGAGAGGTTCTCTCCCGCTTCTGGGGCGATGCCGTCGAAATCAAGGACGGTTCCGCACTCACCTGGATGCGCCAGCCCCACTACTACAACGGCCTATATTCCTACACCTACTCCGCCGGCCTCACCGTCGGCACCCAGATGGCTCTGCGCCTGATGAAAGGCGAACCCGGCGTCGTCGACCAATGGCGCGCCTTCCTCTCCGCCGGCGACTCCGTTGACCCCATCGGCCTTGCCGCCATTGCCGGCGTCGATATCACCACCGACAAGCCTCTGAAGGACACCATCGACTACATCGGTTCCATCGTAGACGAGTTGGTGTCGTTGACAGATGAACTGGAGAAATAAAAAAGATCATTCTTAGCGGTTGGGGCTGACCTTATGGGTCAGCCCCTTCCTTATATCTATTGATGCCCGGCACAGCTGGGCTTCCTTTTTATATAAATCGTCGGCCGAAGGACGACTCCTCACGGACGCCGGAGGCGCCTTTCTTTCGACAACGCGCGCGTTTTGCGGCCGCATTCAAATTTTCTGACCGTGCCTTTGCTCAATTTTTTCAAAAGGCACGGTCGGGGACGACCCGCGGGCTACGATTTCGACCGTGCCTTTGATGATTTTTTGTAAAAGGCACGGTCGGACATGACCTATTTGCTCCGGTTTCGACCGTGCCTTTGCCACTTTTTTCCAAAAGGCACGGTCGGGGACGACTGCTTCGCTCCGGTTTTGACCGTGCCTTTGCCTGTTTTTTTCAAAAGGCACGGTCGCACACGCCGTCTGCGTCCACTTTCTGACCGTGCCTTTGGCTGTTTTTTGCAAAAGGCACGGT
>NZ_HG529491.1:121476-469440 GCF_000308275.2 Levyella massiliensis | reverse complement strand
AGGAATATAGTCGTCCTCTTATCATGCTTGAAACAGGCGCTCTTTGCCTGATGATAAATCCTAACCAATCATCTGCCACTGCAACCAATGCACCTGTTCTTAAGGAGTTTGAGAATCTGAATACCCAGGACACCCCGGTTTCAGATAGGCCACCTAAGCCGGACCCAAACGGAACATATACACTAACAGGAAGTATAATCTATCTCGCCACAGAAACTCAAGAATAAGCACCTATCCACTATTTGTTCGCATAAAGCCGTACTGACGGTTTTTTTTATGTTCAAAATCAAAGGAGGAATCTACTATGAAAGAATTCTGGACAACCATTCAACTTATTTTTGCCGGTATAGGAGGTTGGCTCGGTTTCTATCTTGGAGGCTTTGACGGACTGCTCTATGCTCTCATAGCCTTTGTAGCCACGGATTACATCACAGGAATCATGTGCGCTGTGGCGGATAAGAAACTCTCAAGCACCGTAGGATTTAAAGGCATCGCAAGGAAGGTGCTGATTTTCCTGCTTGTCGGTATCGGTCACATGATCGATATTGAAGTTGTAGGCACAGGCTCTGTGCTTCGCACGGCTGTCATCTTTTTCTATCTATCAAACGAAGGACTGTCGCTCTTTGAAAACGCTGCCCACTTGGGACTTCCGGTTCCGAAGAAACTTAAGGTAGTGCTGGCACAGCTTCATGACCGCGCAGAAAAGGAGGAAAAATAACTATGACTATAAAAGGAATTGATGTATCAACTTGGCAGGGATCGATTGATTTTAACCGTGTAAAACAAAGCGGGATCAACTTTGTCATTATTCGTGCAGGCTACGGCTCAGCACTTTCTCAAAAGGACAAGTGGTATGAGACGAACTACGCCCGCGCCAAAGCGGCAGGTCTTCACGTAGGAGCCTATTGGTACTCCTATGCGGGAAGCGCCGGAGAGGCACGCGAAGAAGCACGTGTCTGCAAACAGGTGCTCTCCGGCAAGCAGTTTGACTATCCCATCTACTTTGACATCGAGGAAAAGTCACAGCTTTCCCGTGGCAGGGCCTTCTGCGATTCGCTCATTCGCGCCTTCTGCAACGAGATGGAAGCGGGCGGTTATTACGCGGGCTTTTACACCTCGCTTTCGTCCGCGCTAAACAACGTCTCTTCTGACGTACGCAACCGCTACGCCTTCTGGATCGCACAGTGGAACAGTTACTGCACCTATCAGGGACAGTACGGTCTTTGGCAGTATTCCTCGAGCGGCTCGGTGCCGGGCATCGCAGGCAGATGCGATATGGATCTTGCCTATGTGGACTATCCCTCCATCATCAGGAAAGGCGGCTTTAACGGCTATGGCAAAGGCACAAGATCCGCCCCCGCAAGAAAGTCTGTCGATACGCTGGCCCATGAAGTCATCTCCGGTGCTTGGGGAAACGGAGAGGACAGAGTAAATCGTCTTACCAAAACAGGCTACGACTACGACGCGGTGCAGGCACGCGTAAATGAGCTTTTAGGCATAAAGCCGAAAAAGTCCATCGACACACTTGCCCGAGAGGTCATCCGCGGCGACTGGGGGAACGGCGCTGATAGAAAGAAGCGTCTTGCTAAAGCCGGATACGACTATAGGGCCATACAGAAGAGAGTAAATGAGCTTTTGAAATAAAATAACCAGCTTCATTTTTGACCCGTGGGTATCTTCGGATTCTCACGGGTCTTTTTTATTTTTTTCTCCGCTCAAAACACTCTCCCATCTCCAGTGGAAACTGGAGGTGGATATGTTATGACAGACGAAATCGAAAATATTCAATCTAAATATTTCACAAAGGAACGGATTCAGAGCAATCTGGACTATTTCCGGGCGCAAACAATCGCAAAGAATATGCTCAATGACAGCCTCATTTCTATGGAGGAATTCAACAAATTAACCGCCATCAATCGAGAAACTTTCTCTCCCTTGTTCTCGGAAATAATGCCAGAAATACCTTGATATGTAGTCGCTTTAGAGTGATGTATAGACGTACGGAAAGGAGGGACTTCCCTTGAAAAAAGTAACGAAAATCGCGGAAACAGCGAGCTCGAAGGTCAAGCTCAAAAAGGTCAGGGTAGCCGCCTACTGCCGCGTCTCTACGGATTCCGATGCACAGCTTGAAAGTCTTGAGGCACAGAAAACCCACTACGAAAATTACATCACAGCCCGTGATGATTGGGAGTTTGCTGGCCTCTACTACGACGAGGGCATCACCGGCACCAAGAAGGATAAGCGCCCGGAGCTTTTACGGCTCATCGACGACTGCAAGGCCGGGAAGATCGATTTCATTGTCACGAAGTCCATCAGCCGCTTCAGCAGAAACACAACGGACTGCCTGTCACTGGTGAGAGAGCTGCTTGCCCAGCACATCCCGATTTATTTCGAGAAGGAAAACATCAACACCGGCTCAATGGAGAGCGAGCTTTTTCTGGCAATCCTTTCAAGCATGGCCGAAGGCGAGTCAGTTTCCATCTCGGAGAACAGCAAGTGGTCGATCCAGAAGCGTTTTGAAAATGGAACCTTCAAGTGCAGCTACCCGCCCTACGGTTACGAATGGGACGGTGAGCAGATGATTATCAATCCGGAGCAAGCGGCTGTAATAAAAGAAATCTTCGCAGACCTGCTCTCCGGCAAAGGCACCCACGCCATCGCTGACAACCTGAACCGACGCAGCGTTCCTTCCAAGCGTGGCGGACGCTGGACTGCCACTACCATTCGCGGGATGCTTTCAAACGAGAAGTATGTCGGCGACTGCCTTTTCCAAAAGACTTACTCGGATTCACAGTTCGTCCGGCACAACAACCACGGCGAACAGGCGCAGTACATGGTCAAGGATCATCACGAGCCAATCATCAGCCGGGAGGACTTTGAAACAGTACACGCTCTTATCAGCCAGCGGGCAAACGAAAAAGGCATAGCAAAAGGCTCTGATAAATACCAAAACCGCTACGCCTTCTCTGGCAGGATCATCTGCGGCGAGTGCGGCGACACCTTCAAGCGCCGGATTTACAGCTGCACCGGGTACAAATATACCGCATGGTGCTGCAACACCCACATCGAGGACAAGAGCAAGTGCCACATGCTGTTTGTGAAGGACGAGGCCTTAAAACAGGCTTTTACCACGATGGTGAACAAGCTCATCTTCTCTCATCGACAAATCCTGAAGCCCTATCTGGAGGCCATAAAGAAAACCTCGGCAGACGATTCCTTGCATCGCATTCAGCAGGTACAGACCTTGCTGGCGCAGAACACCGAAAAACGCGAGACGCTGACAAGGCTCCTGACGCAGGGCATCATCGACCCGGTGCTCTACAATCAGGAAACAAACGCGCTGCTCTCACAGGCGGACAGTTTTCGGGATGAGATTGAAGCCCTGGAGAATGAAGTCTCCGGCGATGTGACGAAGGTCACCGAAACCACAGCGCTGATCCACTTTTGTCAAAAGAGCGCCATGCTGCAGGAGTTTGACGAGGACTTATTCGAGAGATTCGTAAAGCGCATCATCGTTCATTCCAGAGACGATATCCGCTTCGAGCTCAAATGCGGTCTGATACTCAGGGAAAGGACGTGAGGACATGGGACATACACCTTATGGATACAGAATCGAAAACGGCTGCGCGGTCATTGACGAAGAAGCCGCAGCGAAGATCAGAAGGCTCTACGAGAATTACTTCGCCGGGATGTCGCAGTCAAAGGCCGCTATCGAGGCAGGCATCGAAACCTACCACAGCTCGGCAAAGCGCCTGATGCAAAATAGGCATTACCTCGGCGATGATTTTTACCCGCCCATCATCGATCAGGAGACCTTCGACAAGGCAGAAGCCATTCGTCTGGAACGTGCCGGTAAGCTCGGCCGGCTGAACCGGGTGAAAAAAGCAAAGCCTCTCACGGTGCCGACACACTTTCGGTTTGCAGAGGCAGAGGAACACTATGACAATCCGAGGCTACAGGCAGAATACCTCTACAGCCTCATTGAAAGCGAGGCGATCTAATGGGAAGCGTTATGGTCATCCCGGCCAAACGGCAGGTCGGGAACACAGTAAAACAATCCGAACAGAAAAAGCTCCGGGTGGCAGCCTACTGCCGTGTCAGCACGGATTCTGAAGAACAGGAAACCAGCTACGAGGCGCAGGTCACACATTACACGGAGTACATCCAGAAAAATCCGGAATGGGAGCTGGCGGGCATATTCGCGGACGACGGCATCTCCGGTACCAATACCAAAAAGCGTGACGAGTTCAACCGCATGATTGACGAATGCATGGCCGGGAACATCGACATGATCATCACCAAGTCCATCAGCCGATTTGCCCGAAACACTCTCGACTGCCTGCAGTACATCCGACAGCTCAAGGACAAGAATATCCCGGTCTATTTTGAAAAGGAGTCCATAAACACGCTGGATGCTAAGGGCGAGGTGCTCCTTACGATTATGGCGAGCCTTGCCCAGCAGGAAAGCCAGTCCATGAGCGAGAATATAAAGCTGGGACTTCAGTACCGCTTCCAGCAGGGAAAGGTACACATCAATCACAATCGTTTTCTCGGCTACACCAAGGATGCGGACGGTCACCTGATCATCGATCCGGAGCAGGCTGAAATCGTAAAACGCATCTACCGGGAATACCTCGAAGGCTCCAGCATGGACAAAATTGCCGCCGGACTTATGGCAGACGGAATCCTCACCGGCGCGGGCAAGGAAAAGTGGCACACCAGCACCATCAACAAGATTCTCCGCAACGAGAAGTACATGGGCGATGCCCTGCTTCAAAAGACCTACACCACGGACTTCCTGACGAAAAAGCGTATCAAGAACAACGGCATCGTGCCGCAGTACTACGTCGAGGACGACCACGAAGCAATCATTCCAAAGGAGCTGTTCATGCAGGTGCAGGCCGAGCTTGTCCGCAGGCGAGTCGTCCACACGAGCCCTTCCGGGAAAAAGCGCACATTCTCCTGCAATCACTGCTTTGCACAGATGGTTTTCTGCGGCGACTGTGGCGAGTTTTACCGGCGCGTCCACTGGAACAACCACGGCTGCAAATCCATCGTCTGGCGCTGCATCAGCCGCTTGGAAATCACCCACGCAGAAGTGCCCTGTGAGAACCGAACGGTCAACGAGCTCCTGCTGCAAGAGGTCACGGTCAAGGCCATCAATCGGATTCTGACGGAACGTGGCACCTTTCTGAAGCAGCTGCAGGCGAACATCGCCAAGGCCGTGGTCAGCGCCGACACCCTCTCACCGAACGGCATTCAGGCAAGACTGGAAGGGCTGCAAAAAGAGCTCATCAAGAAGGCCAACAACAAGCAGGACTACGATGCCATCGCCGATGAGATTTTCCGGCTCCGGGAACAGAAGGAAAAGTCCGAGGTCGATAGCCACAACCGGGAAGAAGCCATGAACCGGATCAAAGAGCTGCAGGACTTCATCGCTAAACAGAAAACTGACATCACGGAGTTTGATGAGGCTCTTGTCAAAAAGCTCATCGAGAAAATTACGGTCTATGCCGACCACTTCACCGTGGAATTCAAGTCCGGCCTCACAATCGAAATCGAAGCGTAAAAAGACTCCTCGCCACTGAACCGAATCAGTAGTGAGGAGCCTTGGTCTGTCTTAATCTTCTTTTGTTAGAACTTTTTTCTGCCAGCTGCGCTTTCCGCATTCAGGGCATTTCATGTATCTCGTCCGCCCCATGTGCATGGCAAGGTTTGTCTGCCAGTATGTAGGAACATATCTGTGGTGGCAATTCTGGCATTCATAGTATCCAGCCTTTTGCTCGATCCCCACAGCGATAAAAGCGACCGTAAACATCATTACGAGAGCAAATACGATAAGTGCGATTCGCAGCCAGACCGGCATCTCTATAAATGAAGCCACAAACACCATGACCAGTCCGGCAATGACGGCAGGAATCGCAATCAAGTATTCCGTCCGAAGCATCTGCCTGTTCTTTTCTTCAACCTCTCGTCTCATCGCCAGCAGGTTTTCTTCTGCCCGTTTGTCATATACTTCTGCCATAATTCTTTCGCCCGACAGGAGTTCGTTGACGTTGATTTTCAGAAGCTCGCACAGCTCCAGCATAATCCCGGAATCCGGCATGGACTTTCCAGTCTCCCATTTTGATATTGCCCGGTCACTGATTCCGAGCTTCTCGGCAAGGACTGCCTGAGTCATGCCCTGTTCCTTCCTGCAGGATGCCATGAATTTTCCAATTTTGATTTGATCCATATCGGGCACCTCCTTTCATGACTCAAGCATAGTCGGAATTGATGTGAATTTACACGAACCGGCAGTTGATTTTTGCCCACTCTACCACTGGTTGAGTCCAGTAAAATGCGCTTCTCACCTCCACTGATGGCAATGTAGGAGTCTTGGTCTGTCTTAAAAAATAAGGGATATGTTCCCGTGTAGCGCAGGCCTGATGAGCCCGATCACAATACTTTTATCTGATTTGCATTTAGCTTCTTTTGTCTCTCCAAGTTATATCTCTCCAAAGTTCAAAAAATTTCTGACATCTATCTCGAACACTCAACTACCCTGACATCTAATCCACTAACTCCACTTATTGACATCTATCTCGGCAACTCCACTCTCACATTTTTCCGACCGTGCCGCCGTAGATAAGTTCTCTCAGAGCGTTCACCGTCTCCACCTGCTCGAAGCTGCCGGAAGCCGAAAAGTGCCTGAAATCAAGGGCTTTCGAGCCTATTTTCCTTCGACCCTTGACATCAATACCACCGTCTCCACATGTTTCGTTCGCGGAAACTGGTCAAAAGCCGTTATTTTCTCGATGCGGTAGCCGCCGTCGCGAAAGAGCGCCAGGTCGTGGACCTGGGTGGTGGGATTGCAGGAGATGTAGACGATGCGTTCGGGTTGGGCGGCAAGGAGGTGCTGAATGGCTTTGGGGTGAATGCCCTGGCGCGGAGGGTCGAGGAAGACGACGTCGGGGCGTTCGCCGATGTCGGCAAGACGGGTCAGTTCGGCCAGGACGTCGGCAGCAATGAATTTGGCATTGGCCAGGTGATTACGCACGCAGGCTTCTTTTGCCTTCTCGACGGCTTCTTCGACAATTTCAACACCGATGACGCGCTGCGCATGGGCAGCGGCAATCTGGGCGAGGGTGCCTGTGCCCGAATAGAGGTCGTAGACCGTTTTTCCGCTGATGTCGCCGGCAAATTCCAGGGCCTTGGCATAGAGGTTCTTGGCGCCGGGGACGTTGGGCTGAAAGAAGGAAAAGGGCCCCACATGGAAGGTGAGCTCAAAAAGTTTTTCCTCCAAATAGGCGCGACCGGCCAGAAGGTCGAGTGCATCCGCTTGAACCACATCGGCAGGGCTGTCATTGATGGTATGAAAGACACTCACAAGGCGCATGGAGAGAGGCAGAGCGCGCAGGCAGGACAAGAAGGCCTCCGTATCCGCCTGCGTCCAAGAATGGGCCGACGTGGTGACCAAATTGACCATAATTTCATCTGTCGTAAGCGATGCACGGAGCACGAGATGGCGCAGGTAGCCCGTTTTTTTCGAGCGATGATAAAACGTCCATTGCTGCTGTTGGCAAAAGTGCTCCACGGCCTTGCGCAGGGTATTGAAATCCGGCGGCACGATATTGCAGCAGGTCGTCGGTAAAATGTCGTAGAAATGACGCGGGCGATGCAGGCCGAGGGTCAGAGGGCCGCCGGGCGTGAGATCACCGAAGGCATATTCCATCTTGTCGCGATAGCCTTCGATCAGAGGTGAGCGATGCAAAGAAATATCTTCCGAAAAGCCGGCATTGCTGTAAAGCGCACGCATCTGCTGACTCTTTAACATCAATTCCGCCTCATAAGAAAGAGTCTGGTAATTGCAGCCGCCGCAAACGCCCGCATGCGGACACTTCGGGCGTCGCTCCATGGCGGAAGGCGCTAAAAGCTCCAAAGGATCCACTTCCTTCACGCCCTTATGGGAACGCTTCACACGGCATCGCCAGACTTGCCCCGGCAGCCCGCCCTTCATGCGCATGGGCGCCATGGCTTCACGGCTGGCGTGATCCACCGGCAGCTCCAGCAGTTCCCCCACCGGATCCGGCGGCAAGGGCGCCAGCACCACACCGGTGGCTAAATTTGGATACGCCAGATGCTCCAACCGCACATCGACAATGGGATGTTTCTTCTTCGTCATAATCGGACCCTTTCTATTGCTAAGCTACTATTGATTATAGCGAAAATTGCCCCTTTCGCCCATCGACAGTGGAGGTAGAAAGCAATGGCCAATTCGTGTATACTTATTTCGTAGCGACTCCTGTAACGGAGCCCTGAAGAGAGAGAGGAAAGTATGAAACAAAAAAAATTATTCCTCGCTTTGGCGCTAAGCAGTATGTTATTAACCGCTTGCAGCGGAAAGCCTGGTTTTGAGCTTGTCGATGTGAGCAGTGAAGACAGCAGCACCGAGGTTGAAGAAACGAAACAAGTGACGGAGAAGGTGGAACAGGAATTCCCGATTACGACGGAAGTCGACAGTTCCCTGTCTCCCGGCGAATATAAGATTGTACAAAAGGGCGAACGTGGGGAAAGCAATATCACCTACGAAATTTCCATGCGCGAAGGTCAAGAAGTTTCACGCAAAGCCATGTCCGAAGAAGTGCTCAAAAAGCCCGTGGCAGCCATTGTGAAGATTGCTCCCACGCAGGATTTTAGCGATGTCGGCGCGCGCGAAATCATTGCGTATTCCGAGCCGAAGTCCGACAAATACGCGGAACCGCCCCGTATCAATAATACCCGGACGGATCACGACTTAGTAAAGCGCATTCTGGCAGATCCCGCAGCCCTGGAGAAGGATGGCGATGAACAAGAAGCATCGTCCGATGCGTCATCGCAGCAGTCCTCCAAAGTCAAGGACATTCGCATTGTCCCGGCCGGTCCCGAGGACAAGCCGGCGCAATCTTCCAAGACCGGGAAGCCTTCCAAGCCCTCGAAACCTTCTAAACCCAACAGTTCTTCCCACACGGAACAATCCTCGAAGGCCCATTCGCAATCCAGCGCTCCTGCGCATTCCGAAGCGCCCCACACCGAAGAACCCGCCGAAGAGCCCCTGATCATTCCCGACACGGAGCAACCGACACCGCCCCAAGCCTCGAATTACATTCCGAGCATCCTGGATTAAATCCTATGTATCTAAGAGCCGCCCCAACCGGGGCGGTTTTTATGTGCCGTAGTTCGCTTTTCTCCTAGCGTGTAACTATTCTCCTGCTATACAATCCCTCGTCTGCCGCGTAACCCTTCGTCTGCCGCGTAACCCTTCGTCTGCTACGCAACCCTTCTTCTATCGCACAAAAAAAGAAGGGGCGTGCGCCCCTTCTTTCTTATTCTTTTTCTCCCCTTACTTGCGATACAGATGAGAGAGATCCTTCAGTTTGAAGTTAGGAGTATACTGAGGACCTTGTTGACCATAAACGGCATCCCAATAGAAATGACCATCTTCAGCCTCAAAGACACCAATGCCAATATTTGTAAATTTTTCATTAGTTACAGTATGACGATGAGGTGCATGATCCATCAAACTATTGATGAATTCTTCAGCGGTTTGCATCGAAGCCACTGACTCTCCCATATAGGTATACATGCCAGTTTTATCAAACTCACGCTTATAGTTATCTCCATTCGGACGAATATGAGTCATAAGTCCGGTAGCTTCGCGGGCACGCGCCTCAGCCAGCTTTTGCAACACAGGATCCATTTTTACTTCGGACACTCCATGTTTTCTTCGCTCAGCATTTAAAAGTGTTAAAACTTCACTTGCTTTCTCTGCATGATATTTACCATTCATAATACGGCGATATTGAGTGCCGCTACTTGCATTATTCAATGCACCACCCATATAAAAGCTCCATACGCCGTTATATTTTGCTAAACCGATCGAATCAATGGTCGCTGATCCGCCGCTTTGCAGAAACACGCGATTTAAGTTTTGCATCAAGTTCGGATTCATCCCAAAAACGCCTGTGACACGATAATATTCATCCCCAGACCAATACTGTCCACCTTCGGGCAGTTTTTTGGTTAACTGGGCTGTCATTAAACGATAAGCTGCTTCTATACTTAAATTAGGATCATATTTAAGGGGGCTAAGGCCAGCGTCTTTACGCAGCCGATTCAGCGCCGTTACGAATTGTTCGGCTCCCTCTGTGGACATATCCTGCTTTAACGTTTTTAATGCCTTCTGGACGTCTTTAGGCAATTTACTGATATCTACTACAGTATTCGGTCCTTTTATGTCCGAAATATCCGTTTCTTCGGGGTTTAAGATATTTTTGACCGTGTCCAGAACGCTCGGTGCAATCGTGTTGACACCGCCCATGACATAGAGCTTGCTGAGCTTGCTATTGTCTTTCATGGCATCCAATACGGCCGTTGAAATCACATGCTTCTGTGTCAAAAGGATCGGGGCGTTGAGCTTCTGTGCCGCTGAACTTGCGGAAAGCGCATCAGAGAAGACTTGGCCGCTAGCCAGGAACGCGTACTGCGCATTGCCAAAGTTCTTTTTAGCCAAAGAAGCGCTTACTTCATAACGATCGGCCCCGCCGATACGGTTCGGATACGTACCCGCAGAATAAGCAATCTCTTGTTCCATCGCAGCCGGTACATAGCGTTTGCCACCGATGATTTCCGTCTGTACTTTTGAAACCGAGT
The DNA here is from genome assembly GCF_000308275.2 of Levyella massiliensis. Taxonomy (GTDB): domain Bacteria; phylum Bacillota; class Clostridia; order Tissierellales; family Peptoniphilaceae; genus Murdochiella; species Murdochiella massiliensis_A. Next base: position 458,769 of record NZ_HG529491.1, on the reverse strand, counting down.
TCAAATAGTTTTTAGCACTCTGGGAAAGTGTGTTTCCGACCAATAATACGGTGGCTTTTTCCTTTTGCGCATACGGAGCCGCAATCAAAGCATCGGAATAGACCTGTCCGGTCGTAATCATCACCTTCTGCGGCGCCTTACGGAATTGCGCCGAATTTACACTGACTTCATAGCGATCTTTTCCGCCAACACGAACCGGTGTTTTTCCGATAATGTTCTTTACTTCTCCGGCAACTGCTTCGGATACGGAGTTCTTTCCGCCCATGATATACACCTCTGAGGGCTTCAGTTCCCGTAAGGCTTTTGCGGTCGCTTCCGGCATAGACGCCTTATGCGTATAGAGGATGGGGTATTGGCCTTGCGAAATATTCGTGGAGCTGATAGCATCCGCAAACGCTAAATCGTTAACGAGAATCACGCGATGCGCTTTAGTCGGCTTCGTAAAGAAGGTATCACTGACTTTCTTGGCCACATCCTCGCGGCGAGCGCCGGATAATCGGGTAACGGTAAACTTTTCTGCCGCCGCATTGGCCGTTGTGGCAAACATGCCGGTAAATGCTAACGCTCCGGCGAGCAGCAGAGACAGGGCTACCGATTGTATCCTTTTCTGTTTCATGAGGACTCCTTTCTGAGTCAAAGTAATGTAAACGGTTTGAATCAAGCGCAATCGATGGAAGAAAAAAGGAGGAGATTCCGAAGAACCTCCTCCGACGAGGTCACCATATTGGGTAAACCCCTTCATTCACACCAATAGCAGTGCGTTTTGACTCAATTACTTGCGTTTCTTGGAAGCAACGTATGCGCCTGCAGCCAATACAGCGGTTCCGGCATAAGCAAGAACGGCAATGTCACCGGTCTTCGGAGCTTTGTTGCTCTTCTTGGTGGCTTTCTTGTTGTCCTTCTTGTTGTCTTTCTTGTCGGTTGCCGGTTTGTCTTCCTTGCCCGGAACGACCGGAGCCGGTTTGTCTTCAGAAGTACCCGGTTTCTCTTCGTTTGGCTTGGATTCATCCGGTTTTTTGCTCTCTTCTTCCTGAGAAGATTCTGCCGGAGCTACCGAACCTTCATCCGCCAAAACATCATGATACTGTTTCAGCAAATCTTCAGAAAGATTCAGTTTCTTCAGAGTGCTTTCAGTGATGTACCAATCGTCAGCTTGCAGTTTAACTAAGAAATAGGTCAAGAAATCTTCTTTAGCCAGTTTTACCAAGGCAGGATTGGTTTCGTTCTTAATCGTCTTCTCAGTAAAGTAACCCTGTAGTTCTTTAATACGATTCAGATTGTCCTCTTCAGTTGCCAAGACATGCTTTTTGACAATCATATCTTTCCATGCTTGGGTCCACTTCTCTTGCGTTTCCTGAGCCCACTTTTCAGCATCATCATATTTAGCTTGTGCGATGTCCTTCTTAGTAGTAAGCGCTTTCAATGAAAGTTTGGCATTATCGATATCCTCTACCAATTTTTCATCTCTATCTTGGAACGGCTTAATTTTTACTAAGAAGTAGTCTAACTGCTCTTGTAATGCTGCAGCACCAGCTGCATCGTGAGTGTTCTTCGCATAAATGATGGCATCTCTGTATGCTTTTTCATTTCTTAACGGATTGGCTTTATTGAACTTCTTGGAATACTCCATCTCACTGTGGTCTTTTGCATTTCGAACATCCAATTGCAATGCAGAAAGCGCATCGATCTTGTCTTTTACCTCATCAATGGCGTCCTGTGCGTTTTTCAGATCAGCAGCTCTTTTAGCTTTCCACTGGCGAGCAGATTCATCTTCCTTCTTTGTTTCTGCTTCATATTTTACAGCCTTGTCATAATTGCTCTGTGCTTCTTCGACTGTGTTGGCCTGAGCCTCAACAATTTTTCCATAAGCTTCCGAAGTCTTTTTTGCAGTCAACTCTTCAAGTTTAATAGTTTCCGCATTCTTCGTTTCCTTCGCTTCCTCAGCAAATGCCGGGGTAACTGCACCCAGTGCCAGTGCACCGGCCAGTGCTAAAGCAACAATACGTTTTGTTTTCATAGTAATCCTCCGTAATGATTTCAACCTGCTTTACATATCAACTGCTATGGTTGTGCATGTAATCAGTGAAGCTTCCTCGGAAACTTCTTGATTTACAAGCTGATAATACCAATTTGAGTGAGTGTTGTCAACGCCTGAAGCACCCAATCGGGCAAATTATTACAAAAAAGTAACTATTTTTTGGCATAATTTGCCTTTGGGGCAACGTTTCCGTGTTTTTTCATCGGTTTTCGAAGAAAAAGGGGAATTTGCCCCCGTTCCCGTGCAAGAATTTAGCGCGAGCGGGTGGTTTCCGGCGTAAAATCGGTAAATGTCATCTTCCCGGTCTTCTTCTGCTGCCCGTGGTAGTAGGTGACGGTGACCGTATCGCCCTTCTTATACTTAAGAAGGAGGGTTTTTAAGGTATTCATGGATTCCACGGTCTCGTCGTTAATGGCCGTAATAATGTCATAGGGGGCAATGCCCATGGCGGCGGCGGGAGAACCGGCTACGACATCACGCACGACAACACCGCTGTCCGTGGGGAGACCTTCGACGCCGCTGGCCGCTACCAGCTTCGTGTTTGCGCCGTTGATGCCCATATAGAGGGGCGTATAGTTGCCTTCCGCCACGATCTTCTCCACGATGGGCTTGGCCGTAGAGACCGGAATGGCAAAGCCGATGCCATCCGCCGATTCCGGCTTGGCAGTATTGATACCAATGAGCTGGCCCTTGGCGTTTAGGAGCGCGCCGCCGGAGTTGCCACCATTGATGGCGGCGTCGGTCTGAATCAGGCCGTCCATAATGTTGCCGTCCTGCAGGGTAATGGAACGATTAAGGCCGGAAATGTAGCCGGAGGTCAGTGTGGATTGCAAATCCAGGCCCAGCGGGTTCCCGATGGCAATGGCCTTATCGCCCACCTTTACGTCGGCCGCATTGCCAAACTCGATCGTTGGTAGATTTTTCTTTTCGACCTTGAGCACGGCCAAGTCCAGCGTGGCATCGGCCCACAGCACCTTGGCTTCTTGTTCTTCCCCCGTGGAGAGGCGCACGCGGACGGTGCGGGCGTTGCCGCCGTTAACGACATGGGCATTGGTCAGGATATAGCCGTCGGGAGAAACGATAACGCCCGACCCGACGGATTCGGAATATTGGGGAGTGCCGTAAAGAAACGGATTGCGGCTTACGTTCTTGGAGACGGTCGTGATGCCCACAATGGCCGGGATGGCCTTGGCCGCAATGGCATTTTCAACGGTTCTTTCCCCTTCCTTCAGCGATATCTGTACCTTTTGTGTGCCGTTTTGTGTGCCGGTGGCTGTGTTTGTATATTGCGCGGGCAGGGGTACATTCCCCGATGCCACAAGGGCTGCTCCGCCGCCGGCACCGAGCAAGGCTCCCGCCAGCACAAGGGCTAAGCCGCGCGCCAGACCACCCTTCGGACGATAGTTGCGCGCAATTTCCTCACGCACAATGCGGCGCGTCGCCGCGTCTTCGTTCTGTTGTGTAAAGTTTTCATAGCTATCTTGGTCTGTCATGCTGTTCCCCTTTCCTTCTTTCATGGTGCCCTAAGCCTATCCGACGGCTTTGAAGGAAATATGTTACACAAAATTCACATATCCCGTGTGAGGCGGGTCAAGTAGCGAATCATGCGGCGACGCAATTGTTTCAAATCGCTCAGGGCGCGGTTCATTTCTTCTTGATACGCGAGTAGCGTTCGGCGCATCCGACGCGGATTGTCCGCTTGTCCCGGGAGCGGTTGGGGTGCAACCTTGAGCGGTTCCATGGCGGCTACCTCGTCGCGGAATGCCGTGTGGTTATGCACGAGGCTTAAAAACCTTTCCATAGTAGTTGCCGTCTGCAACAGTCTTTTGCGCAACAGATGCTGCTGTCCCGCTTCCGTCAGCGGATGCAGGGTGGAGAGGACAGGCTCCTCCCGCTCTTCCAAGCGCTGCCGCACACGACGAATCCCTGTCTCCAATGTAGCAATAAGCTGATCCGCTTCTTCAATCCGCTTCCACACCCACATCGGTTCCGTCTCTATGCTTTTACAAAACCGTTCATAATCCCGCACCCGCTCTCTTTCCTTGCGGCGATTGGGAAAGCGTCGCTGTACCTTGTCAAAGGCACGCAGCGGCTTTTGATCTCCATACATAATGCCTCCTTTCCTTTCCTTACTATGTGTACCCCATTCCGTCACGGACAAATTGCTCTTCCGCCCCCCCTGCGGAAATCCTTTTTCCATTGAGATTCCTCGCGCCTTGCGTTACTATATTATCAATGGTAATACGTCAGTTTGCCCCGCTTCGGGGCCGTACCGTAGAGAAGTGTCCCGCACTTCGGGCTTCTAGGATGCGGGCAACCGCATGGAACCTTGCCCCGCCAAGGCCACGCCTTGTCGACGGCATAGAAAGAGAACGCTATGTCCACAAAAACGAAATTTTCTCGTGAGGAATTAGGTCCCTCTCTGTCAGCGATGAGCGCTTTGCGCACCATCGTGGAAACGCCTTTCTATGGCAATAATGTCGTAGAGGTGAAAACGTTGGCGGAAGCCTATGAGATGGCCAAGAACTCCACCGGCACCGTCGTGACGGATCTTCCCATCGAGCAGCCGGAAAAGCTGGGCCTCCCCGCCGATGCCAAAGTTTTATTGTTCAACGATGGCGCCGTCACCGGCCGTACCGCTGCCGCGCGTCGCATCGTCGGTGATGAAGGCGTGGATTCGAACACCTTGAATCGCCGCGTGATGGAAGCGGTCTATGACACGCGCTGGGGCACGATGTATCACGCCCAGGTCTTTGTAGGTCTGGATACGGATTTCATGGTGCGCGCCCACCTCTTAATCCCCGAAGGAGAAGAAAACATCCTTTATAACTGGATGCTGAATTTCCAGCCCTGCACTCCCGAATACGAAGAACTCTATGCTAAATCCAAGCCCATCGATGGCGAGGGAGACATCTACGTTTTCTCGGATCCGCAATGGTCGCATGAAGAGCACCCGCTGGGTCTCACCTACTTCGATTCCCAGCACAACTGCGCTGCTCTCCTGGGCATGAGATACTTTGGCGAACATAAAAAAGGTACGCTGACGCTGGCATGGTCCATTGCCAACCGTCACAACTACGCCTGCTGCCACGGCGGTTGCAAGACCTTTAATCCGGACGGCGATTCCCCATTCACGCTGGCGGTCTTTGGTCTTTCGGGTTCGGGCAAATCCACCCTCACCCACGCCAAACACGACGGCAAATACGACATTCGCGTTCTGCATGACGATGCCTTCATCATCTCCACGAAGGACTTCAGCTCTGTGGCGCTCGAGCCGTCCTACTTTGATAAGACGGCGGACTATCCTGCTTCATCGCCGGATAACAAGTATCTCTTGACCGTTCAAAACTGCGGTGTCACCTTGGATGAAAATGGTAAGAAGATCATCGTCTCCGAAGATATCCGCAACGGCAACGGCCGCGCGGTGAAATCCCGCCTCTGGTCCCCGAACCGTGTGGACGTCCTGCATCAGCCGATGAGCGCCGTCGCATGGATCATGAAGGATCCGGTTCTGCCGCCGCTGGTACGCGTGCATGACCCGAAGATTGCTGCCCTTATGGGCGCCACTCTTTCCACGAAGCGCACCAGCGCCGAACGTCTGGCCAAAGGCGTTGACCCCAACAAACTGGTCATCGAACCCTACGCCAACCCGTTCCGCACCTATCCTTTGAACGACGACTACCGTAAGTTCCTGGCCCTCTTTGAGCAGGGCATTGATGGCTATATCCTGAACACCGGCTTCTTCCTGGATCAAAAAGTGCCCAAGGAAGTTACCATTGCTGCCATCGAAAGTCTCGTGGACGGCACCACGGAGTGGAAGCCTTTGAAAGCCATGAAGGGCATGGAATATGCCGTGATCCCGGGCTTCGAAGTTCCCGATGACGCCGACTATCGCCAAGGCGTCCATCACAGCCTCGAGAACCGCACCAACTTCCTAAAAGAGCAGAAGGGCTTCAACCGCCTGCCGGACGACGCCATTGCTCTGCTGCTGGATCTGGAGAAGTAAAAGCGCCGGCGATTGCTCGCAAGCGAGCGCGGCCTACAATTTGAATTAGGAAACGCCCCGCAAGGATCCCTTGCGGGGCGTTTTTACCATTAAGGAACGACGTCTGCGGCGTCTTAGTCACTACGGCGGCTAGGTAAAAAGCGTATATAGAAAAATACCTAGTCTCCATGGAGCACCTATGCGCAATTTCCGACTAGGTAAAAAGCGTATATGGAAAAATACCTAGTCGCCGTGCGGTGCCCGTGCGCAATTTTCGGCTAGGTAAAAAGCGAATTTGGAAAAATACCTAGTCGACACGCTGCATCCGTACGCGATTTTCGGCTAGGTAAAAACGGTATTTGAAAAAATACCTAGTCGCTGTGGGGCATTCATGCGCAATTTTCGACTAGGTAAAAAGCGTATTTGGAAAAATACCTAGTCGCTACGCTGCATCCGTGCGCAATTTTCGGCTAGGTAAAAAGCGAATTTGGAAAAATACCTAGTCGACACGCTTTGTTGCGCCGCACGAACCAGGCAAACAAATGCCGATCCTTGGGTATCTATAAAGAAAATATGGGAAATCGCCGCGGCGATGGCCATAACTGCAGGAGGAGCAATGATGCAAAGAGAGGATCAACAATTGGAGAAAACGCCTACGGCAAAGGTTCCGCGCGTCGCCGCGCGCCCTGCCTCGCGTGAAGATGCCTCCCGCCCCCCGCGAGGCAATAGCTCCCGCACTCAGCATGGCAATGCCACCCGCGCGCCGCTGCAGCAGCGATTCCTCGGTTTTCTGTTTGGCTTTTTGCATCGGATGCGCAACCAAGATCTGCTCTATCGCGCCTCATCGCTATCCTACGACCTTTTGATGGCAAGCATTCCGCTCCTGCTACTCTTTGTGATGCTTGCATCGCTATTCTTTGCCCATCCCACCAATTCCGTCTACAGCCTTCTGCGCCTGTTGCCAGACGCCATCGCAAAAATCCTCGCCGAAGTTCTGGCGGTTCTCACGCAAAATGTCAATCCCGGCACCATCGGGTTTGGCTTGCTCTCCGCCATTTGGCTGGGCTCCAACGGCTTTAACAAGCTCATCTTGGACGTCAATACATCGCTCGGTTTCCGTCTGCGCGGCAAAAGCCTCATGCGTCGCTCCTTTGCAATGGTCTATACGGTGCTCTTTCTGACGGCCATTTTGCTTCTGCTCGTCCTCTTCGTCTTTTATCGCGGCTTAATGGGCGTCGCCGACAAAGCGATTCACGAGTTTGGCATTCGTGAGTTGGATGTGCTTGTCCGCCTCCTGCGTTCCTTCCTGGGCCGCGCGCTCCCCCTCTGCTTCTTCCTCTTTACGCTAGTGCTCTTCTATCGCACCGCTCCCTTGGTCAGTCATGGCAACATCACCTGGCGAGAATCCGCTTACGGCGGCATCGTCGCCGGCATCGGCATTCTGCTTTTGACCGGGATTTACGGCTACGTCCTCGACCACGTCTCCCGCCTTTCCCTCTACTTCGGCTCCCTAGCTGGTATTCTTGGTCTTTTTGTCTGGCTCAAATACACCTGCCTCATTCTCATCATCGGCGCTGAAACCATTGCGGTAGCTCGTTTGCGGAAGGCGAAGGCTAAAGGCATGGCGATGGAAAAAGGCGGAGCGAAAAAGGGAAAGGCGCGTTAGACACGGCAACTGGCGATAGCGGAGCAGGCAAGGCACCGCACGGCGACTAGGTATTTTCCCATATTCGCTTTTTACCTAGTCCGAAATCACACACGGGCGCCGCGCAGCGACTAGGTATTTTTCCATATACCGTTTTTACCTAGTCGAAAATCGCACACGGGCGCCGCACGGCGACTAGGTATTTTCCCATATTCGATTTTTACCTAGTCCAAAATCACACACGGGCGCCGCACGGCGACTAGGTATTTTCCCATATTCGATTTTTACCTAGCTAACGAAGTTGCTGAAACGTGCTGCAACGCAATTTTCGGCGAATCCAAAATGCAACCATAAAAATGGTTCCGCCCAAAAGGTGTCTGCCTGGCGGCCGACGGTTATATAATAAGGAAGCCCGGCTTTGCCGGGCTTTAATAAAAATAAAAAAGGAAGGCGGCCCGAAAGGCCGCCTTCTGCTTCTTCTCTATTCGCCCGCTGCTGACGGGCATTGGCGTTGCTCAGCCGGCACAAGCGCCGGCGGGTAATAACCTTGCTCAGTCCGCAGGGCATTCACCTCCCTCAATCCGCCCAGGCGCAGGCGTGGGCAAAGACAATCTTGGCGCGCTTGATCATGGCTTCACGGGTAAAGTAGCCGATGTGCGGGGTGAGGAGGGTGTTGGGCGCGTGGAGGAGGGGCTCGGCGTCGGTGAGGGGCGGTTCTTGGTTAAAGACATCCACCGCCGCACCGGCAAGAACGCCATCGCTGAGGGCTTGGGCCAGATCGGTGGAGTTCACAATGGGACCGCGGGCGCAGTTGATGAGAATCGCGGATGGTTTCATCTGCGCAAATTCGCGGGCGGCAAGAAAATCTTTGGTTTCGGGGGTGCTTGGCAGGTGGACCGTGATGATGTCGGCGCGATGGAGGAGTTCGTCCAGGGGGACGTATTGAAGTCCGAGGGCTTTGACGTCGTCGTGTTCGGAGCGATTGGTGCCGATCAGGTTGGCGCCGAGGGCGGCAAAAAGTTGGGCAACGCGTTTTCCGATGTGGCCGGTGCCGATGATGCCGACGGTGCGGCCGGCAATTTCATTCCCAAGGAAGTCGGCGGCGCGGCCGCCGTGCCGAAGGGCTATGTCGGCTTCTCCCAGGCGGCGCAAGAGGCTAATGGTCATGCCGAGGACAAGCTCAGCAACGCCTTCGTCAGAGTAGCCGGCGGCATTGATAACCTGAATGCCCTTAGTTTCGGCTTGCGCCACGGGCACGTGATCCGTGCCGGTAAAAGCGATATTGATGTATTTCAGGTTGGGAGCGGCGTCCAGGACGGCTTCCGGCATGGGCGTATTGGCTAAAATGAGTTGGTCTGCATCGCCAAGGCGAGCGATCCATTCTTCGGGCGTGGCCGGCTTCGTGTCATAGGCGGTGAAAGTGTTGTTCCCATCGCGAAGCGGGGCGGAGAGAATGTCCAACAATTCTTTTGAAATATTTAACGGCTCCATCAATACGGTTTTCATAACAACTCCTTTCGTGGCATGGCGTGGCCATGTCGTGGCTGCCTTACGCTATCAATCTTTGGACGGGGTGTCTTTGCGTTCTTGTTCCTCCGGCGTCGGGTAACGCACGCAGGCTAAGGTGAGGCCGACGGCATAAAGACCGTTGGCATAGAGGGTGCTGAGGCCTTCCTGCATCGTGTGACCGGTGGTATAAAAATCATCGCAAAGGATACCGACGCCGGAAGGCGGTTGGCGGAGGGCATCGGGTAAGGGGCAAAATGCGCCTTCCACATTGCGAATGCGTTCCAGTGCGCCCGCCTTCTTTTGGGCACGGCGATGGCCGGCTTTTTCCAGCAATGGACGCAACGGAATGTGTAGGTCGCCGGAAAGGCGTGTGGCAAACGCTGCGGCCGGATTCGAGGCACGAAGCACTTCATTGCGATGGGTCTGCGGTATAAAGGATACCCAGCGCAGACGGGAGAGCAACGGGTGTTGCCGGACATAGGCGCTGAGCATGGCACAAAAGACGGATTCGTAGGCCGTTTGGCGCTGGAATTTATAGGCGCTGAAATGGTCGCGCAGGAAGCGATTATAAAAGTAGGCGCTGAAGGAATAAAAAGGGGGCGTGGTCGGCAGGCTGTGACAGGCGCCGACTGGTTCCAGGGCGTCGGTACAGGAACGGCAAAGACCGTAGGCGCCGTCAGCCACTTGACCGCAGAAGGGGCAGACGTCTTTGGAAAGAAATAAAAAGGACATGGCAACTCCTTATATTTCGCGATACCGCGTCAGAGCGTCGCGCAGACGTTCATCCAGCGATGCATTGCGTCGACGGGTGTAGTTGTTTTCGACCATGCGCTGAAGCGTTGCTGTATCGCCGACGCAAATGCATAGATTGCGGGCGCGCGTCATAGCGGTGTAGAGAATGTTACGGGTGAGGAGCATCGGAGCGCCGGGCACGATAGCAATCACGACGCAGGGAAATTCGGAGCCTTGGGATTTATGAATAGTGATGGCATAGGAAAGGTCCAGTTCGCGGAACTGCTTTGGTTCGTAGTGCGCCAGGCGCCCGTCATAATCCACGGTCATGGCATCGCCATCCGGATCGATGGCGGTAAGAACGCCAAAGTCTCCGTTGTAGACCCCTTCTCCTTCATCGCCATGAAGCTTCCATGGCAAGTCATAGTCATTTTTAATTTGCATCACCCGATCGCCTTCGCGAAACAGGTGATCGCCCACTTCCATTTCATTTTTGCCTTCGCGGGGCGGGTTTAATGCGCGCTGCAGGCGCTCGTTCAAGGTGATGACGCCGCATTCGCCCTTCTTCATGGCGGAGAGCACCTGAATGTCTTCAAAGGGAGAAAAGCCGTAATAGGCGGGCAGGCGGCGCGTGACGAGATCTTCGATGAGATCGGCGGCATCGCGCACATTGCGCGTGGGAAGAAAGAAGAAATCGCCGGCATCCTCGTTGGCCACGGGTGCTTGGCCGCGACGAACGCGGTGGGCATTTTGTACGATGCTTGAGCGTTCGGATTGGCGATAAATATGTTCGAGGCGCACGGTGGGAATGATGCCCGAAGCAATAAGATCATGCAGGACGTTGCCGGCGCCGACGGAAGGCAACTGATCCGTATCGCCCACGAGAACCAGACGGGCGGTATCGCTAAGAGCGGAGGTGAGGTGTGCCATGAGTTGCAAATCCACCATGCTGACCTCATCCACAATCACCGCATCCGCGTCCAAGGGGTTCTCGGCATTCCGTTCCGGAAGAGATGTTTCTTCCCCGCCGCGATAGCCGAGCAGGCGATGGATGGTCAGCGCTTCTCGGTCAGTGGACTGTTCCAATCGCTTTGCGGCGCGTCCAGTCGGTGCTGCCAGCGCTGTGGCCAAATGATTTTCATCAAAGAGTTCCAAGACCGCGCGCACGATGGTGGTCTTGCCGGTGCCGGGGCCGCCGGTGATGACTAAGACGGGTGATGCTGCCGCTTCAGCAATGGCCGCTTGTTGCTGTGCGTCGGCGGTGAGGCCGATAGCCCGCTGCAATGCCTCCAAGTCCACGGAAAGCGGCTCGCGCGGCTCCTCCAAGAGCGTCACAAGGCGCTGTGCCACGTCGTGTTCCGCTGTATCCAAGCGACGCAAATACAGTCGGCGGGTTTTCGTGTCGCGGACGAGTCTCTGCTTCAAAATCAGATCAAAGCATGCCTCTTCTTTTGAGGAAGGCACTTCGCCCAAGAGTTTCTCCAAGCCGCGATCCAGCTCCTTGTCCGTCAAATAGCAGGCGCCGTCGGAAAGTGCCGCGCGCTCGCAAAGATACGCAATCCCCGCTTTCGTGCGTTGTAAGGAGTCCTTTTGGACGCCGGTCTTTTGCGCAATGGCGTCGGCGGTGAGAAAGCCGATGCCTTCCACCTGATCCACCAATGCATACGGATCTTTCTCAATCTGTTCTTTGGCATCCTGCCCATAAACGCGATAGATTTCCTGGGCGGTGTGCGGACCGATGCCAAGCCCCTGGAGATAGAGCATGGTTTGCTGGGAGGCTTCTTGCGCAATGAGCGCTTCCTGAATTTCCGCGGCTTTCACGGGACCGATGCCGCGCAGCTGCAACAGAATGGAAGGCTCTTCCCGCAAAATCGTCAGCACATTCGTACCGTATTCTTCCACCAATTGGTGCGCACGTTTGGGACCGATGTGCGGAATGGCATCGGAGGCAAGATAGCGCTCCAACTGTTCTGTGGTCGTGGGCTCGATTTTTTGAAACTTTCTGACTGACAGCTGTTCACCGTATTTCGGATGGTAGACGAGATCGCCCTCAAAGGCCATATCCTCCCCTTCTGAAAGCGCAAAAAAAGTGCCTACGCAAGGGAGATCGCCATCCGGTGTGGACAGCACGCAAACGGTCCATCCACTCTCTTCATTGCGATAGCGGATTTTTGATACCGTTCCCTTCACTTGCATAGGCACCTCGTTTTTGATTGTTATTCGACAAAGCGCTCAATATCGGCGCCCAGTCCCTTGAATTTCTCTTCCAAATGGTAATAGCCGCGATCCAGATGGTAAATATTGTGGACTTGCGTTTCCCCATCTGCAACAAGGCCCGCCAAAATCAACGCAGCACCGGCCCGCAGGTCCGTTGCGTTCACTTTGGCGCCCACCAAATGATCCACGCCACGCACAATGGCTTCATTGCCATCCGTCACAATGAGCGCGCCCATTTTATTGAGCTCATCCACGTGCATGAAGCGATTCTCGAACACGGTCTCTTCAACGCGGCTTTGCCCTTTCGCAATGCACATCAGTGCCATGAACTGCGCCTGCACATCCGTCGGAAAGCCCGGATAGGGCAATGTCCGAATCTTCGTGGCTTTCAAACGCCCGTTGGACTGCACGAGAATCGTATCGTCATCATTATCTTGAATGGTTACGCCGACCTCTTGGACCTTCGCCAGAATCGGACGAATATGGTCGGAGAGAACGTTACGAATCTCCACGGTACCGCCCGTCATCGCCGCAGCCACAATGAAAGTGGAGGCTTCAATGCGATCGGGAATAATCGTATGACGCGTACCATGCAGTTTTTCGACCCCTTCCACTAGGATGGTCGAGGTTCCCGCGCCGCGTACTTTAGCGCCCATTTTATTCAAGAAATTCGCCAAATCCGTGATCTCCGGCTCCTTGGCGGCATTCTCAATCACTGTTTCACCTTTCGCCATGGTCGCCGCCATCATGATATTTTGCGTCGCACCAACCGAGGGAAAATCCAAGTAGACCTTGCCGCCGACTAAACCGCCATCCGGCGCTTTTGCCCCCACGGCATCCGGCTCTTCATCGATTTCTGCCCCCAACGCCTTAAATCCCTTAAGATGTAAATCCACCGGTCGTTTTCCGATATTGCAACCGCCGGGCATCTTCGTATAGGTGCGTCCCAAGCGCGTTAAAAGCGGCCCCATCACAACAAATGAGGCACGCATCCGATTCATAAGCTCCCCCGGCGTGACCGTTTTGGTCACCTTCGACGCATCAATACGAATGGTTTCCTTATCCAAATACTCCACTTCCACGTCCAGGGCGCGCAATACTTCAATCATGACTTCCACATCTTTTAAGGGCGGCACCTGTTCCAGAATAATTTCTTCCGTCCCCAACAGCGATGCGGCAAGAATCGGCAAAGCGGCATTTTTCGCGCCACTGATCGTGACAGATCCTTTCAACGGGCCACGATTGCGCACACGAATATATTCCATAGAGCCTCCTACCTTATCTTTACTTCGTGCCAAACAGACGGTCTCCGGCGTCTCCCAAACCCGGCAGAATATAGGCATCTTCGTTCAATTTCCGGTCCATCGCTGCTAAAGTGATATCCACATCCGGATGCTTTTCCTGTACCAGCTTTACGCCTTCCGGCGCACCAATAATGCAAACCGCATTAATTTTCTGGCAGCCGGCCTCTTTCAAAAAGTCGATGGACGCTACCATAGAGCCACCCGTTGCCAGCATCGGGTCCAACACGAAAATATCGCGATTGGCAACGTCTTGCGGCAATTTCAAATAATACTGCACCGGCATATGAGTGCTCGGATCCCGATACAGACCCACATGTCCGACCTTGGCCGTCGGGACGATATCCAAGAAGGAATCCACCATGCCCAGACCGGCACGCAAAACCGGAACAATGCAAAGTTTCTTGCCCGTCAAACGGTACCCCGTTGTCGGCTCCATCGGCGTCTCCAACGCGTATTCTTCCAGCTGCAGTCCCCGTAACGCTTCGTAGGCCTCCAACAGAGCAATTTCCTTGACCAAATGACGAAACTCATTCGTTCCGGTATTTTTATCCCTCAATATAGACACCTTGTGTTGAATCAGCGGATGATCCAGTACGACCAACTTTCCCATCTTGTCCCCCTTTCCGGGTGTTTTTTTTAATTTTATCACAGAATGGACAGGGACGCCGCCTCCTTGCAAAGATTCACGGGAAGCGAGGGGATGGTGGGCTTTTGGGGGGTGATGGGGCTTGCGGCCGGAGGGCTGGAGGCAAGGACGGCTTTTCGCACTTTTGCCTTTTTCCCCCGTAATGAGCGCCGGTTTTACGGCGGCTTTTCGCACTTTTGCCTTTTGCGATAATTCCATTCATGTTTATATATGAGGAAGACTCCTTCAGCGATGTTATAAGAAGGAAGGCGGCCCAAAAGGCCGCCCTCCTTTTTTTCTATAGCCGCCCGCCGCAGGCGGGCACCTTCTCTTACAAACCGCCGGCCGCAGGCCGGCTCCTTTCGGCGCTGCGGGCGCCATATCAAAGTGCTGCGCTAGCGGCGCTTTTTTTACCGTGCCTTTTCCCATTTTTCCCAAAAGGCACGGTAGCATTCGACCTTCACGCCGCTTTTTTACCGTGCCTTTTCCCATTTTTGTCAAAAGGCACGGTAGCGTTCGACCCTCACGCCGCTTTTTTATACCGTGCCTTTTCCTCTTTTTGCCAAAAGGCACGGTAGCATTCGACCTTCACTCCGCTTTTTTTACCGTGCCTTTTCCTCTTTTTCCCAAAAGGCACGGTAGCGTTCGCTCTTCACGCCGCTCTTTTTACCGTGCCTTTTCCTCTTTTTGCCAAAAGGCACGGTAGCGTTCGACCTTCACGCCGCTTTTTTTACCGTGCCTTTTCCCCTTTTTGCCAAAAGGCACGGTAGCGCACACACCTTCATCCGCCCTTTTTTACCGTGCCTTTCTCTCTTTTTGCTAAAAGGCACGGTAGCGTTCGACCTTCACGCCGCTTTTTTTACCGTGCCTTTTCCACTTTTTGTCAAAAGGCACGGTAGCATTCGACCTTCACGCCGCTCTTTTTACCGTGCCTTTTCCTCTTTTTGCCAAAAGGCACGGTAGTTTCAGCCAATCCGCCAATTTTTTATACCGTGCCTTTTCCTCTTTTTGCTAAAAGGCACGGTAGCGTGCACCACTCCAATCAGAGCCATGTCAAACCGCGATACCGGTGGGAACCTTCTCTTATCCCTCGCTTGGCGGCGAAGAGGAGAAATTCGCCCTGCGGCGTTCTTTTTTATCAAAATAATCGCCCTGCGGTGTTCTTTTCATCAAAATAATCGCCCTAGGCGTTCATTTTTATCAAAAAAAAATGGCGCCGACGCATTCATTGTTTTATCAAATCAATGGCGCTGACGCGTTGCTTGTTATATTGAAATAATTTCGTTGACGGGCTTATTGCTGAAAGGAAACTATCGATTGTTGCCTTATACATTAAGGCAAAAAAAAATCAGGAAACGTGGATAATATTGCCGCCGGCGGATTTCATCAGGCGATTCATGATGGCTACGCCATAGCCTTGCGGCCGTATGCCCATGACAAAGATTTCGTCGCACTTGGCGCGGTCCAGTTCCCGCATGAGACGAAAGATTCTTTGGCCCATGGTATCGATGAAGGTACCGTTGCCCATGGAGCGGATTTCTGTGTTTTTCGCGGGTAAGGTATCGCGTAGATACTGGGCGCCTTGATTGAAAACCATAAAGCCGACTTTTTTGTCCATGGCTTCCCGGAGATGGAAATCCTCCACCATGCGCTTCAATACTTTGGTATCTTCGCCGGCATAGATGGTCACGAGCGCTTTTGGGGCATAGTGGCGATACTTCATACCTGGCGATTTCGGCGGTGCTTGTTTCGGATCTCTCTTGCTGTGCCGTGCCGCTTCAGGCGATTCCAGCGCGGAAAGATTTTGATATTCGAGTGCGGGGTCGAGACGCACGCCAGGGAAATAATTATTCAGCATGCTGAGCGGATAGAAGCCGGGGCGCAGTATGGTCGGGATGGGTTCCGTTAAATCCAATACGGTAGATTCCACGCCAATATCGCAGGCGCCGCCATCCAAAATGAGCGGAATGCGTCCCTGCATATCCTCCAAAACATCGTAAGCCGTCGTCGGGCTGGGGCGTCCGCTGCGATTGGCGGAAGGGGCAGCAATGGGCGTATCCGCTTGTGCAATCAGCGAGCGCGCAACTTCGTTCACAGGCATACGAATAGCAACCGTCGGGCCACCAGCGGTTACTGCGTCGGGCACAAGATCGGATTTCTCGAAAATAAAGGTGATGGGACCCGGCCAAAGGCGGGCGAACGCCGCTTTATGAAGCGGATTGACATAGGTAACCAAAGGGTCGAGCATGGCTAAGTTAGCAATGTGCAAAATGAGAGGGTTGTCCTGAGGACGTCCCTTTGCTTTAAAAATTTTAGCTACCGCTTTTTCATTTAAGCCGTCGGCTCCCAGGCCGTATACGGTTTCCGTCGGGAAAGCGACGACTTCCCCGGCTCGAATCAGTTCCGCTGCTTCCGCAATGGTGGGCGCCGAGGCGCGCGTTGCCGGCAATACCCGCGTCATAAAGAGCGGAATCACGTTAAAATCGTCATCCTCGTTCGGATCCAAGCCGTCAAAAAAACTCATCGATTCTTCTCCTTTGCTCGACTGATTGCTGCGGTCAGCTTTGGCACCAGTTGCTTCTTACGGGACAACAAGCCGATGCCGGGAAAACAATGGTCTTGCAGTTTTTCGTGAAATTCCTGTGCAATTTCTTCTGCGAAAGCTCCATCGATAAAAATCAGGGAGTTCTCGGCAAAAATATCCGTCACCACCAACAGATACGTTTCTAAGCCCTGCTCTTTACGCAGTTGCTGCATGGAGCGTATCAGTTCCGGTTCCATTTCCTTGAGACTGTCACTGTTGAGCGTAAACACTTGCGCGACCTTGACCTTGGAGCCTTCAATATCAAACGGCTTTACGTCGCCCGTCAATAGATCAATCGGATCTTTGCCCGTTAGGTCTGTACCCGCGCGGAACATTTCCATCGCATATTTTTCAACATTTATCCCGGCAATGGGAGCCAGGCGTTCCAGTGCCAATCGGTCCAAGTCGGTCGTGGTCGGGGAACGCAACAGAAGCGTATCAGAAATAATAGCAGAGCACATCATGCCTGCTGCTTCTCGTGACGGGCGAACGCCCTGCTCAAAGTACATCTGCGAAATAATCGTGGAGGTACAGCCCACCGGCATGACGCGAAAATAGATGGGCGCCGCGGTATTGACATTGGCCACGCGATGGTGGTCGATGATTTCCAAAATATCCGCGCGATTCAGATCCGGCACGGATTGTGTGGATTCATTATGGTCCACTAATATGATCTTCTTTTTCGGCGTATTGATCAAATGATAGCGACTGATGGAGCCCACGACTCTGTCTCTTCCGTCAAGCACCGGGTAGGAGCGAAAGCGCGTTGTTGCCATGATTTCCTGTACTTCATCCAGATATTCCGAGAGATGAAAAGTCACCAGATTTTCGGAGGTCATCAGGAAACGAACCGGCACCGCCTGCGGCAACAGGCGCGCCGTGGAATAGGTGGAATTCGGCGTGCGCAGCACCGTCACGCGATACGCTTTGCACAGTTCCTCCATGCCCTCGGCCAGCTCGGCATTGTTGGTCAAAATCAAGACCGAGGCGCCGATGCGAATGCTTTCTTCCTGCGCTTTTGGGCGATCCCCCACCACGACAATATCATTTTCCGCAATGATTTCGTTGATATGATCCATGGCGTGAATATGGATGGATCCGCTACGCTCCCGCGGCTTCTCCGGCCAATAGACGATCTGCCCTGATAGCACTTCAACAATGTTTTCCAGCGGTGTCTCCGAGCGTCCCAAAATATTGTCGTTCCACACCGTCGCATACGAATTCGTGATATTGGACAGTGAAATGACGCCCAGCAATTTTTGATCGTCGTCCACGATGGACAGCGAGTTTTGATGATTTTCCTGGATAATCTGGGTGGCGCGCGCTAACGTCGTCGTTGGTGAAATACCGTAACTGGTATCGATATTGATTTCGGAAAGCTGCGCCTGCATGGTATCACGGAAAATTGGCGATTTCACACCAAAATAGTCTAGGGCAAAACGCGTTTCCTGATTGATATCACCGAGGCGAATGGGTACCGCCTCATAATCCGTCGTGCGGTTTTTCAGTTCGGCATACGCAATGGCGGAGCAGATGGAGTCTGTGTCTGGCACCTGATGCCCACTGATATACAGAATTTCGTTGTGCTTCATTCCTTCTCCTTTGTTTCTTGAAGGGGCTTTTCCGCCTCATTCTCCTCTGCCACGCGAATGGGCTCTTTCCCGTTTTCCACGCGCGTTTGATTCAACAGCTCCATGAACTCTTCTCCCGTAATGGTTTCGCGTTCCAGTAAGAATGAAGCGATGGCATGCAGTTCCTTTTCATTTTCTTTCAGGATCGTAAGCGCCGTCTCGTGGGCTTTTTTCAGAATTCCCGCCACACGCGCATCCACATCGGCTGCCGTCGCATCCGCCGCCATCAATGCCGTATCCTCGCTAAGATAGGGGCTATTCACCGTTTCCAGCGCCATGAAATCAAACGCATCGCTCATGCCAAAGCGCGTCACCATCGCGCGTGCCATCTTCGTGGCGCGTTCAATATCATTCGAGGCGCCCGTGGTTTTCGTATGGAAGATCAGCTCCTCCGCACTACGGCCACCGGTGAGCGTAGCGATGTCACGGAAAATATCGTCGCAGGTCATGATGACTTTTTCTTCTTCATCTACTTGCATAGTATATCCCAGCGCACCCGACGTACGCGGAATAATTGTGATTTTCGTAACCGGTGCCGTTTCCTTCTGAATGGCTGCCACCAGCGCATGACCGACTTCATGATACGCAATAATCTTCTTGTCCCGATCCGTAATGACGGCGTTTTTCTTTTGCTGACCGGCGATGACCGTTTCCACGGATTCAATCAAGTCCTCGGTTTCCACCACATCGCGCCCTTCACGCACCGCACGCAGCGCGCCTTCATTAATGATATTGGCCAAATCTGCGCCGGACGTGCCGGCCGTCATGCGAGCCACCTGCTTAAAATCCAGATCATCATGCGTTTTAATCTTCTTCGCATGCACGCGTAAAATGGCTTCTCGACCACGAATATCCGGCAGCTCCACCCGAATCTGTCGATCAAAGCGCCCCGGACGCGTCAACGCCCGATCCAAAATTTCCGGTCGGTTCGTTGCCGCCAAAATTACAACGCCGCTGTTGCCCTCAAAACCGTCCATCTCGCTCAACAGCTGATTCAACGTCTGTTCGCGTTCATCGTTGCCACCAATCCCCGCCGTATCGCGGCGTTTGCCGATCGCATCAATTTCATCGATAAACACGATGCACGGCGCTTTTTTCTTGGCTTCTTTGAACAAGTCGCGCACCTTTGCCGCACCCATGCCGACGAACAGCTCCACAAACTCCGAACCCGACATGGAGAAGAATGGCACATGCGCTTCACCGGCCACTGCCTGTGCCAGCAATGTTTTTCCGGTTCCCGGAGGCCCTACGAGGAGCACGCCCTTCGGCGATACCGCCCCGATTTCACTGTATTTTCCTGGATTTGACAAAAAGTCCACCACTTCCAGCAATGAATCCTTGGCTTCATCCTGTCCCGCCACATCGGCAAAACTCTTGCCACTCTTGGCTTTCACATAGACCTTCGCATTCGACTTGCCGAAGCTCATCGCTCCTGAACCCTGCACCTGCGTGATGATGCGCCGTCCCATGTACCACAGAAGGCCCAATGGCAACAAGAACGTCAGCAAAAATCCCAGCAGCGGATTGGGCGTCGTCGGTATTTCCGCCGTGTACTGCACGCCCTTCTCCTCCAGCTTCTTGGTCAAGTCCTCACTCTCCCACGGGCCGGTCTTCATCTTCACGACGCTGCCGTTCTTTTGCTTCACTTCAAAGGTGTAGCCCGTTGCACTCTTCTGCACCTTATTGACTTTCCCTTCGTCCAACAATTGTACAAACGAGGAGTACGCAATCTCTTTCACGCGGCTCTCCGTAATCATCGGGCTGATAATCAGCTGAATAATGATAAGCACCACAAAAACGGCTAAGTAGTAGTAAATTATTGGTCGCTTCTTGTTGTTGTCATCTTGCATATTTTCCTCTTCCTTTCAGCTTTTCTATCCGAATCGCAAGCGCGTCGCGCTTTTATCCCCTCTTGGCGATGGCGGCGCTAGAGCTGCTTGCTTTTTTTAGTATTTGTTTCGTTATTATACCCTTTAAATATGAGGTTTGCGTGTTGCTAACGATCGTACAGAGGCGATAGTACTTCGTGTAAAAAATAGATTTCCCCGCAGAGTTGGGTATAAGGACGATAGAAGTCGGAAGAAACGTACCGAGCGTTCCGCTCTCGGGGTGACTAGCTTTTCCGATCGTCTAGGGTTGACAGCAGAGGATGTTAGAGCGTACATAG
The DNA here is from genome assembly GCF_000308275.2 of Levyella massiliensis. Taxonomy (GTDB): domain Bacteria; phylum Bacillota; class Clostridia; order Tissierellales; family Peptoniphilaceae; genus Murdochiella; species Murdochiella massiliensis_A. The sequence continues at coordinate 438,332 of NZ_HG529491.1, read as the reverse complement.
AACCCACCTTAGGAGGTAAGAATGGGCATTATTCGCGCGTTAGCCGGTGCCATCGGCGGCGGTTTGGCCGATCAGTGGCTGGAAGTTTACGAATCGGACTATATGGGGCCGAGCACTATTACAGCACCAGGCGTTATGGTGCGACAGAATGACTCCCGCAATTCGAATCGCAAGGGGACGGCAGATACGATTTCCAACGGCTCGATTATCCAAGTGAAGGAAGGCCAGTTCATGCTGTTAGTCGATGGCGGAAAAGTGATCGACTACTCGGGCGAAGCCGGTTATTTCAAAGTGGATAATTCGTCCATGCCATCGCTGTTCAACGGGGAATTGGGCGATACCGTAAAGGAGACCTTCAATCGTGTGCGTTTTTCAGGTACGACGCCGTACAAACAAACCACGTATTTCCTCAATATGCAGGAAATCCGCGGGCTGAAGTTTGGAACGCCGGCACCGGTCAACTACTTTGATAATTTCTATAACGCGGAGTTATTTCTGCGTGCATACGGTTCCTACACCATTCGCATTACGGATCCGCTGAAATTCTATGTGCAGGTTGCCGATCATGATGCGGATAGCAGCATTGATGTGGCAGATATGAGTGAACAGTATCGCAATGAGTTTTTGACGGCATTCCAAACGGCTCTCAATAAGATGAGTTCCGACGGACAGCGCATTTCCTTCGTCCTCTCGCGTGGCGATGATCTGGCCAAGTACATGCAGGATGTGCTGGATGAGAAGTGGCAGGAATTGCGCGGCTTCCAAGTCGAATCGGTAGCGATTGCTTCGATTTCTTATGATGAAGAGTCGCAGAAGCTCATCAATATGCGTAATCAGGGCGCTATGCTCTCGGATGCCTCCATCCGCGAAGGTTATGTCCAAGGCTCCATTGCTCGCGGACTGGAATCCGCCGGCAGCAACAAAGCCGGTGCGGGCCAGGCCTTCTTCGGCATGGGCGTAGGTATGTCCACGATGGGCAGCGGCTTTGGCACATTCTCGCAAAATAATGCGGAACAAATTCGCCAACAACAGGCACAACAAGCCTCGCAGGCGCAGCCGGCGCCGAATCCCGATGCGGCAGAAAATCACGCAGGAGCGGAGACGGTAATGGCCGGTGTCGCAACGTCAACATGGACTTGCCCGCAATGCGGCATTACTAATACCGGGAAATTCTGCAGTGAATGCGGCACAAAAAAGCCGGATGCATCGCTGAAATGCCCGAAGTGCGGCAAACCGGTAAGTCCCCAATCGCGCTTCTGCCCGGAATGCGGCCAGAAGCTGCAAAGCGAACCTCCGTCCGAAGCGTCGGATGCTAAAACAACCGACGAACAAGAATAGAATTTGAAAGGAGTGCATTTTGAATAACAAAGACATTAACAAGCAGAATGAGGAGGCCATGAAGGCTAATAACGCAGAATTGAACCGTAATGCACGCAATACGGATTTCTACACGGATAACGCCATCAATAACGACAAGCCTCTTGAGGAGCATGACAACCGGGAAAAAGGCAAGGAAAAAACCGATGCCGCTAAAAATCTGAGTGGCCAAGAATAAAAGGAGGGTGAGAAGAAGACAGAAAAATAAAGTAGAGATGAACAAAACAGAAGGGAGGCGGTTGACGTCTCCCTTCTGCTTTGTCGTATGGTTTAGAGCCTCGTATTTTATACAAACGGCTGTGCAAAACTGGCATAATAGAAGGGTACGGGACCGCTTGACCGGTTTCGAGCACAAAAAAAGCGGCTGACGGGAATCGAACCCGCGCATCCGGCTTGGGAAGCCGGTGTTCTACCATTGAACTACAGCCGCAAAGATTGCATTTATGATAACACTTTTTGTGGTGGGGCGCCAGACGGGCGTCCAAGATTCCCTTTTTAGAAAGGATGCCTATGTACTCTGTATCCCCTGACGCATATGAACCGAGGCATGACAAACGTGATTCGATTCATGACGCGCGAGAAGTGATCCTTAACGAATTGCCACGCCTCGATTGGAAGGTGGAACTTCTCAATGCCTTAACCCATGGCATCGGTGTCGTGTTGGGCGTTGTGTTTCTGGTAATGCTTCTCATTACCGAGGTGCACCACCAACGTCCGATCGGTATCGTGGCTTTTGCGATCTATGGCGGTTGCTTTATTTTTCTGTTTTTGGCCAGCACGGTCTACCATTCCGTCCCCGCACCTAAAGTTAAATCCATCTTGCGAATCTTTGACCATGTTGCCATTTTTCTGTTCATCGCCGGCAGCTTCACGCCGCCGATATTGCTCCTGATGACGGGCCTGGAACGCATTCTTCTCCTGAGCGTAATTTGGGTCATTGCTGTAGGCGGGACCGTGTTTAAGGCCGTCACGTTTCGTAGCTACGATCGCCTCAAAGGCGTTTCCACCTTTTTATACATCTGTATGGGCTGGCTGGGCATTTTCCTGGTGCGCCTTCTTCTTACCGAGCGCCCCTGGCCGCTCTTTGCCCTGATTCTTCTCGGCGGCATTCTCTATTCCGTCGGTACAGTCTTTTACCGCATGAAAAAATGGAAATATCACCATGTGATCTGGCACCTGTTCGTGCTGGCAGCCGCCGTGGCTCATTTCATCGGCTATTACTTTTACTTATAGCCGTGGCAATGCCGCCATCCGGCGCTCCACGGTGCAGCGTCTCGCGACAAGTCCATCGCCAAGAACAAAACGGAAAGGAAAACCATGCAAAACATTTTAATTGTGATCGATATGCAAAATGATTTTATCGATGGCGCTTTGGGCTCCAAAGAGGCGCAGGCCATCGTCCCCTACGTCATCGATCGGGTGAAGACGTTTGACGGCACTGTGCTCTTTACGCGCGATACCCATCGCGACAATTACATGGATACGCAAGAGGGCAAATATCTGCCTGTCCCGCATTGTCTCCGCGGCAGCGACGGCTGGCAAATTCAAAAGGATCTGGAAGCGCTGCGCACCACGGAAGCCATTGATAAGATAACTTTTGGAGCAGCATCCCTCCCGGCCATCCTGTCCGATCTCGACGATCACGATCGCATCGCCTCTATCACATTGCTGGGACTGGATACCGATATCTGCGTCATTTCTAATGCCTTACTCATCAAGGCCTTCTTCCCTGAAATTCCTTTGAAGGTAGACGCCCGCGGCTGTGCCGGCGTCACCCCCGCCTCCCATCGCACGGCTCTCGAAGCGATGAAGGCTTGTCAAATCGAAATTTTAAACGAGCGCAATCATTAAAACAGCGATGCACTTTTACGACAGGGAACTTTAGTGACTGGGAGGCATTATGAAAAAAAGTATTTTATGCGTCGTCGCAGCAATGCTCTTGTTAACGGCTTGTTCGTCGTCCTCGAAGAAGGCAGCGCAACAGGCCATGAATGAAAACGCCGCTTCCTATTCGGAAGAAATTCGTGCGTTAAAGGACAAACTGGAAAAACTGGAACAGGAGAATGATACGCTGAAAAAGAGCGCACAAGAAGAGGCTAATGCGATGAACGATTCGGCAAAGCCCGAGAAGCTCCGTCTGGGCGAAACGTGGAAAGTCCCGAGCCTCTTCACCCTCACCATCAATTCCGTCACATCGACAACGAAGCGTAATGAATATGCCGAGAAAAAGCCCGAGCAGGTGGTCATCATTAACTACACCTATGAAAATCTCGGCTTCCAAGGCGACTCGCAAGATCTCTACATCACGCCCGAGCGTGTTGTTGACGCAGAAAAATCCATGGGCTTCTCCTATCCCATCCAGGAAGGCGCCGACCCCATTCCCACGCCCATCGGCGCCAAGATGGAAAACGCCACCTCCGCCCATGGTCTGCTGCACCCCAGCAAGGAAATGGACATTTACTTTTCCGTCTACGAATCCAACGGCAATAAGCACACCGCCGTCTTTCGCGCGCCGATTACGGAAGCAAAGTGATAATAAAGGAGGCGGCCCAACAGGCCGCCCTCCGCTTCTTCACTAACCGCCCGCCGCAGGCGGGCACCTTCTTTTACAAATCGTCGGCCGAAGGCCGACTCCTTACGGCGCCGCAGGCGCCAATATCAATCCGCGCCGCGCAAGCGGCGCTCCTTTTTATGCTCGTTACAACCGTCGGCGACATTTGCTGTCGCCAGTGACTTCTTCTATTGCCAGCGACTTGTTCTATCCCAAGCGACTTTGTTCTATTGCCAGCGACCTCTTCTATCACATACTGCTTCTTGACGTTTTATGGCTGCGCGCCCCATGTTATTTTCAGAAAGTAGAAAAAACATGGGTACTCGCATTTGCACTACCCCATGTTATTTTCAAAATGGCAAAATAACATGGGGCGCCAGGCCTGCCTTTTTGTCGATTTACCCCATGTTATTTTTCAAATCACGAAATAACATGGGGCGTCGGGACTTGTTTTTTGTCGTTTTACCCCATGTTATTTTTAAGAAGTGGAAAAAACATGGGGCGCGCTGGCTGTCGCTACCCCATGTTTTTTTGAAATTCAGGATATAACATGGGGTAAAACAGCGTTTTTAAGAATTCATCGCCCCATGTTATTTTCAAAATAGCGAAATAACATGGGGTAAAACTGCATTTTTGCAGATTCATTGCCCCATGTTATTCATAAAATTGCGAAATAACATGGGGTACTCCGACTATCGATAGCATATCGACCCCCACGCTGCTTGCCGCTGCCGGTGCGGTTGGCAGCGCCTCTTCTCACTTTGCGTTTTCAGTCGCCAATAGTGAATAGAAGGTGTCGGCCCCACGGCCACGGCTTGCCCGGAAGGTGTCAGCCCTCACGGCCCACGGTCTAACACGGACGGCGTCAGCCTCACGACCGGTGGTTTAGCCCAAAGGTGTCGACCTCACGGCCGGCGGTTTAGCCCGACGGTGTCAGCCCGCGGCTGTCGTTTTACCCAGAAGGAAGCCAAAGGCCCGAACGTTTCCGTTCGGGCCTTTGGCTCTGCTTTAATAATTGGCGTCACGCTTTGCGGCGTCTTCATGCCGTTCATAGGCTTACTTTCTCACGGCATGAATGCCGTTTCACGCGACTCTCTATTTTTGTTTAGACTTTGACTTCGCGTATTTCTGTATCGTTTTTTCTTTAAAGGCCGCGCCGTCATAGATCTTCACATCGGGGACGTACTTCTGTGCTAAGCGCAGGATGCGATTGCGCTCGGAGGTTGGAAACAGTGCGCGACGGGTGAGATCGCCCAAGGTGAAATAAAGGATGGTGATCTCCGGATGTTCTTTCAATTTCTCATAGGTGATCGTATCAATTTTTTCCCAAGGCACGATACGATGATTGGTGAAAAGGAGCAGATTGCTCATTTGCTCCAGGCCTTTTCCGGTCACGGCTGCATAGCGTTTGGAAAGAAGTGCGAGCAAAAGAACCAATCCCATGACAAGGGTCAAGCGATAGGGTGTGAAGATGCCTAAGCCAATACAAAAGAAAATAAGCACAAACGCGTAGGGTTGCACCCATTTTTTAAAAAAGCGCTTTTGCTCCATTTCAATGGCTTCGTGATCGTTTTTCCAAGGGCGTTCTTTTTCGAATAATGACTTCATCGCTATCTTTCTAAGGTTCAGAGTCTGTGTGTCCCTGAGGTTCCAAACCACGGTTTCCTGTGTGGTGTTTGGCATCGGGGCAAGGCACAGTGCCTTTGTTCTGCTTCCATCCGTCAAGCGCTCTTATTGTACCACAGCGGGTACGGCGGCTTTAAAAAAATGGGAAGGTGCTCCGCGGAGCACCTTCCCAGAGTTTGCTACTAGCGTGTATTAGCTGATGCGCGGTGCTTTGCCGGCCTGGCGCAGTTCTTCCAGAGCCTTCAAAGCCTTTGCATGTTCTTCTTCCGGAGCTTCCGCTACCTTACCCTGACGGGTTTTACCAAATACGTTGGTGTAGGCACCGTCGGCCCAGAAGATGTTGCGTTTGAATAATGCTGTAACCACAGCGTAGACCGGGTTCAGCAGGTTAACAAACGCATACGGGAAGTAGTAGAGCGGGTTGACACCCAAGGTCTTGAATTGGTAAGCGCCGCAAGCAGTCCACGGGAACATAACGGCCCACAGGGTACCGGCATCTTCCAAAGTACGGGAAAGCATGTTGCGGGCAAGACCCATTTCATCGTATTTATCAGCGTACAGCGGAGCCGGAACGCCAATGCCCAAGAACTGGTCGCACATAGCGGCGTCGCAGAAGATGGAGGTCAGCATGGTAGTCAGGATCAGACCCGGCACCGAGTGAATTCTTCTCTTCAGGTTGCCGAACAGACGCTCGACGATACCGCAGCGCTCAAGGGCGCCACCGAAGGAAACGGCGAGGATGATCAAGTTGATCGTCCACATCTGGTTATTCATACCGCCTTTTGCCAAGGCTTTGTCCAAGAATTCGTTGCCCGTTTCAACAGTCGGACCATAGTGCAGGATGGCGAAGATGTCTGCCAGGCTGTGGCCGCCTTGGAAAATCAGAGCAAAGATAACACCGGTGAAAACCGAAACCAGAACGCCCGGCAGTCCCGGAACACGCAGTAAGCACATGGCAATAACCACGAGGATCGGAAGCAATACCAGCGGGTTCGTGTTGAAGTGCGTATAGATCGCTTCACGAATGCCATCCGCGATAGCCGGATTGTAGCCGGCGGTCGAACCGGAAGCAAAACCGATGATGGTGTACAGAATCAAGGAGATAACAAAGACCGGAGCCGTCGTAGATACCATGGCGGTCACGTGGTCAAACAAACCGGTTTCCGAAACACCGGCAGCCAAGTTCGTCGCATCGGACAACGGGGAGAACTTATCGCCGACATAAGCGCCGGAGATAACCATACCGGCGGTGATTGCCGGGTTCATGCCCAAGCCTTCACCGATGGTCATGAAAGCAATACCGATGGTGGCAGTAGCTGTCCAAGAGGAACCGCAAGCCAAACCGACGATAGCAACCAGAATGCAGCCTACCGGGAGGAAGAACTGCGGGGTCAATAATTTCAGTCCATAATAAATTACGGCCGGAATAGTACCGGACATCATGAAGGAAGAAACCAAAAGACCAACAGTAAACAGAATCAAAATAGCTTCCAAGGTTGCGTTAATACGATCAATAATGCCGTCCAGCATATCCTGGAAAGAGTGGCCACACAAAAAGCCAATCCCACATGTTACGATCAATGCGATGATCAGTGGCATATGCGCGCCGTCATAAGCTCCATCGCTAAATCCGAAGACGTAGACCATGAGAGCAATCATGACAAGAATGGGGATAATTGCCTCGAAAATACTGGGCAATCTAACTTCCCGTTTGTTTTGGGTGCTCATAAGCAATCCTTTCTTGCCCCACGTTGGGGTGGTTTTCTCGTTTGGCAATATTCACTGCCGATGAGAAAAGGAGAAACGATGATCCGGCAAGGTTCGAAAGGAACCTTACACTTACAAGTGCTTCTGTGAACGTTTTCCGATTAACACAGCAGCACCCGCTGCTGAGGCAACACCGCTACGGGTAGCGGTGTGCAGGTGCCCCGCAAAATGCGGGGCTTCTGCAAACCTTCTTTGTTTGTAACAGTATCTCAAATTTTTGCTATATCGGCTACCCCGACATGGCAGAAACCGTTGACCGTTAGAAAAGTTTAGAAACGGCGTTCTTTACCTGTTCCTCATCCGCCAGATACGGAATGGTGATGTGGGCATCCGGATGTTTCTTATTGAAGGCCACAGCCACTTCCATAGCGTGTTCATTGCGTGCCCAGTTACGACGCGCTACGCCGCCGATAACATCCCAGGACAGAGACAGGCGAATGATTTCATCCACGCGCTCAGAGCCATCCAGCACAAGGCCAAATCCGCCGTTGACCGCTTTACCGATACCAACGCCACCGCCGTTATGCAGAGCGATAAGGCTCATGCCGCGTGCTGCGTTTCCGGCGTAGGTCTGTACCGCCATGTCAGCGCAAACCTTCGAACCATCGTAGATGTTCGAGGTCTCACGGAACGGAGAGTCCGTACCGGATACGTCGTGATGGTCACGGCCGATCATGACAGGACCGATCTTGCCTTCACGTACCAGCTTGTTGAAGGCCAAAGCGATGTTGACACGGCCCTCTTCATCCTGGTAGAGGATACGTGCTTGGGTACCAACGACCAGCTTGTTCTCCTCTGCGTCGCGGATCCAGTTGTAGTTGTCGCGATCCTGGTAGCGACGGTTCGGATCGATTGCATCCATCGCAGCATGGTCGGTGGCTACCAAGTCTTCATGTTTGCCGGAGAGGCATACCCAGCGGAAAGGACCATAACCGTAGTCAAACAACAGCGGTCCCATAATGTCTTCTACATAGCTCGGCCAGATGAAGCCTTCCTTATCATCCACACCGTTCTTGGAGATTTCTTTGACGCCGGAATCGTAAATGGCTTTCATGAACGAGTTGCCGTAGTCGAAGAAGTAGGTGCCCTTTTCGGTGAGCTTTTTGATGATGGCAAAGTGACGTGCCAGCGTTTTGTCGACCAGTTTGATGAAGCCATCATGATCTTCCGCCAACATGCGCGTGCGCTCTTCAAAGGAAATGCCTACCGGGCAGTAACCGCCGTCATACACATTGTGGCAGGAGGTCTGGTCGGAGAGCAGGTCGATATGCACGTTGTTTTCGTACATGTATTCCAACAGATCGACGATGTTGCCGTGGTAAGCGATGGACATGGCTTCCTTCTTTTCGAGGGATTCCTTTGCCATCTTGACGGCTTCTTCCGGCGTTTCTGCCAGCTTGGAGATCCAGCCCTGTTCCAGACGTGTCTCAATGCGGCTGATGTCTACTTCAGCGACGATGCCGACTGCATGTGCGATCTCGGCCGCTTTACCTTGTGCACCGCTCATGCCGCCCAAACCGGACGTAACAAACAGTTTGCCGGACAGATCGTCTTCTGCGCTCAGGCCCAGTTTCAAACGACCTGCGTTCAGGATCGTATTGAAGGTACCATGGACGATACCCTGAGGTCCGATGTACATCCAGCCACCGGCCGTCATCTGGCCGTAGTTGGTGACGCCCATCTCTTCCGCAATTTCCCAGTCTTCATGGTTGTCGTATTCGCCGATCAAGAGACCGTTCGTGATGACCACACGCGGAGAATTCTTGCGGGATTTGAAGAGACCCAGCGGATGACCTGATTCCATAACCAAGGTTGTTTCATCCGTTAAGTTTTCGAGGTATTTCTTAATCAGGCGATACTGCATCCAGTCATGGCAGACCGAACCGGTTTCACCATAAGTAACTAATTCATAAGGATACAAAGCTACTTCAAAGTCCAGGTTGTTGTCGATCATGACCTGGAAGGCTTTGCCCTCCATGCATTTGCCCTTATATTCATCAATGGGCTTGCCATAGATGCGACCTTCCGGACGGAAGCGATAGCCGTAGATGCGGCCGCGGGTCTTTAATTCTTCGAGAAATTCCGGAATCAACTGTTCATGGAATTTCTCCGGGATGTAGCGCAGTGCGTTCTTCAGCGCAATTTCGGTTTGAGACTGCGTCAGACGAAAGCCGCGGTCCGGGGCACGACGAATGCCTTCTTGGAACTTCGGCATTTCCGGAAGCTCATCCATCTCCAGACGGATGGTCATGGCCTCCTTAATCTCATCATTTTTTAACATAATTTCCTCCTTCATAGGAATCCGTGGGAACAAAATGGACAAAATCCTAACACGAAATGGTTTTCATTTGTCGATACGTTCATCCTAACGGTGTCTCGTCTTTGTAGAGTCTATGAGAATGATATAATTTTGTCGTAGCGTCTAATGCGATGCATAAGCGGGATCTTTGCTTAAGTTGTCTCACCTTTGACGCCATATGGAGAGACTAAAGAAGATGGAAAATGGGTATGACTTGGGTGTGTGGAGCGTGGCGAATTTTCGGGAAAACGGGAAAACGGAATCCCAAGGCCGATCGGCGCCTTCAAAAAATTGACGGCTTGCTTCGGATAGAAACGCCTCTTATGCGTTTTCGCTCCGCTTCGGATGACGCCTACTCAGCAATAAAAGAATAGAGGAGGAACTATGGCAGCAACACTGGTACTGACACATTTTAACGAGCTCTTCGTCCCGAACGATCCGGGACACCCTCTGCGGGGCAAGGAGATGAATAAAGGCACCATATTAAAGGATGCCTATGTTGCCTTTGACGGTGACAAGATTCTGGCCATCGGTGAAGGCGATGTTCCGAAGTCCCTGATAGATGCCAATACGAAAGTGGAAGAGCGTCGCGGCATGGTGGCAACGCCGGGTCTCATCGATGCGCACACGCATCTGGTCTATGGCGGTAGCCGTGAGCATGAATTTTCCAAAAAGCTCAATGGTATGAGCTATCTGGACATCCTGGCAGAAGGCGGCGGCATTCTTTCGACGCTGAAGGCAACCCGCGCTGCGTCGTTTGAGACGCTCTATGATAAAACGCATGATTTGCTGGAACAGATGATGATTCATGGCGTGACCACCGTGGAAGCAAAAAGTGGATATGGTTTGAATTGGGAGACGGAAAAACGTCAATTGGAAGTGGCAAAAAAATTAAATGAAGATTTGCCCATTGATCTCGTTTCGACCTTTATGGCGGCACACGTGATTCCGCCCGAATACAAAGAGAACCCGGATCCGCTGATTGATGAGATCATCAAGATGCTGCCGAAGGTAAAAGAGGAAAAACTGGCCGAATTCGTGGATGTCTTCTGCGATGCTGGCGTTTATACGGCAGCACAGTCCAAACGCCTCCTGGAAGCGGCAAAAAAAGAAGGCTTCTCTTTGCGCATTCATGCCGATGAAATTGAATCCATCGGTGGTTCTGCAGTTGCTGCGGAATTGGGCGCTACCAGCGCCGAGCATCTGATGGTTATTACCGATGAAGACATCCAAAAGCTGGCGGATGCGCACGTGATTGGCAATTTACTTCCGGGTACCACCTTCTCTCTGATGGAAGACACCTATGCGCCGGCACGCAAGATGCTGGATGCGGGCATGGCTATTACGATTACGACCGACTCCAACCCGGGCTCCTGCCCCATGGCCAATTTGCAATTTATCATGCAGCTGGGTTGCCTGTACCTGCATATGACACCGATCGAAGTGTTCAATGCGGTCACCATCAACGCCGCGTATTCGGTACATCGCAATGAAACCGTCGGTTCCCTGGATCAGGGCAAAAAAGCGGATTTAACCGTATTCAAGGCGCCAAACTTAGATTATCTGCTGTACTATTTCGCGACGAACCACGCCGTAGAAGTATATAAGAACGGAAAATTGATCGTGAAGGATCGTCAATTGGTCTAAGCGTCATCGTAAGCGGATTGTTGTCGACAACAATCCGCTTTTTCAGCCGATGCGAAAGTATCGTTATGTGTCAAGACCGCGCAAACGGCGTTTTTCAGGCTTTTCATAAAAAAGAAAAAAAACGTCGAAATATTTCGAGAATCTTAAATCATTTTGACGTTTAGTAGATTTTATGGTCTTATGATGATGCCGACATCGGGTGGCGATTTGTGTGAACGACAATCGCTCTCATTGCCACGAATACCCGATTTAAAAGACGTCAAAGGATCGTCAAATGGCATAGACGATTCCCTCTGTAAGAAGCATGATGTAGCTGTAGTATGGAACGTCGAACAAAACTATTAAGGAGGAACTATGAAACGTGTAATGTGTATCCCGAATTATTCGGAAGGACGCGACCTGGAAAAGGTTGAGAAAATTGCCGATTGCTTCCGTGCCAAGGAAGGCCTGAAGCTCGTCGATTACCAGCCGGACAAAGATCATAACCGTACGGTTGTGGAAGTCATTGGTGAACCGAAAGCGGTTATGGATGCCGTGATCGCCTCCGTCAAAGTCGCACAGGAAGTCATTGATATGACCAAACACAGCGGTGGTCATCCGCGCATGGGTGCTGTAGACGTTGTGCCGTTCATTCCTATCACGGAATGCACCACGGAAGAATGCGTTGAATACGCCAAAGAAGTCGGCAAGGCCATCGGCGAACTGGGCATCCCGGTTTATCTGTACGAAGATGCAGCTACGAAGCCGGAGCGCAAGAACTTGGCTAAAGTCCGTAAGGGCCAGTACGAAGGCTTCTTCGAGAAGATCAAAGAAGACGGCTGGGAACCGGATTTCGGTCCGCGTGAAATGAACGCGAAGAGCGGCTGCACAGCTGTTGGTGCTCGTTTCCACCTGGTTGCTTTCAACGTCAACCTGAACACGGATAAGGTAGAAATTGCTGAAGCCATTGCGAAGAAGATCCGTCACATCGGTGGTGGTCTGCGCTTTGTAAAAGCCATCGGTCTTCCGCTCGAAGAACGTCATCAGACTCAGGTTTCCATGAACTTGGTTAACTTCGAGAAGACACGCATTTACCAGGCTCTGGAAATGGTGAAGTCCGAAGCTCGTCGCTACGGCGTTTCCGTCTATGGTACGGAAATCATTGGTATGGTTCCCCTGCAAGCGCTGGTTGACTCGGCTGCTTACTACATGCAAGTGGAGAACTTCCGCGCCGATCAAATCATTGAAACCCTGTTAATTGAGGAGTAAGTCATGGCCGAAGTAAAAACGGATATTGAAATTGCAAATTCTGTCGAAATGAAGCCAATCGTCGAAGTTGCCAAGACCGTAGGTCTGGAAGAAGACGATCTGGAACTGTACGGAAAATATAAAGCCAAGATTTCGCACGATGCCATTCAGCGTCTGTCCAAGAATAAAGACGGTAAGCTGATCCTGGTGACGGCTATCACCCCGACACCGGCCGGCGAAGGCAAATCCACCTGCTCCATCGGTTTGACGATGGGTCTGAATAAGATCGGTAGGAAATCGGTTGTTGCTCTGCGTGAGCCCTCCTTGGGACCTGTTTTTGGTGTCAAGGGCGGTGCTGCCGGCGGCGGTTATGCACAGGTTGTTCCGATGGAAGACATCAACCTGCATTTCACCGGCGACCTGCACGCCATGACGGCTGCCAACAACCTGCTGTCTGCTTTGATTGATAACCATCTGCAGCAGGGCAATGCACTGAATATCGATGAACGCCGCATCGTTTGGAAGCGCGTTTTGGATATGAACGACCGCTCCCTGCGCAATGTTGTCATCGGTTTGGGCGGCAAAGCTGCCGGTGTGCCGCGTGAAGATCATTTCATGATCACCGTGGCTTCCGAAGTTATGGCTGCTCTGTGCTTGGCTTCCGGTCTGGAAGATCTGAAGGCTCGTCTGGCCAGAATGATCGTGGCTTACAACAAAGAAGGCAACCCGGTAACGGCTGGTGATCTGAATGCCCAGGGTGCTATGGCAATGTTGCTCTCCGATGCGATCAAGCCGAACCTGGTACAGACGCTTGAGCATACGCCGGCTCTGATCCACGGCGGTCCGTTCGCGAATATCGCACACGGCTGCAACTCCCTCATTGCTACGAAGTTGGGCCTGAAAATGTCCGATTACCTCGTCACGGAGGCAGGCTTCGGTGCTGACTTGGGTGCTGAGAAGTTCTTTGATATCAAATGCCGTTTGGGCGGCCTGAAACCGGATGCGGTTGTCATCGTTGCTACGATCCGTGCGCTGAAGATGCACGGCGGCATGGACAAAAAGGAACTGAAGGAAGAGAATGTGGAAGCTTTGAAGGCCGGTTTTGCCAACTTGGCACGCCACATTAAGAACATGAAGGGCTTTGGTCTGCCGGTCGTTGTTGCTATCAACCGCTTTGCCTTTGATACGGAAGCTGAAATTAAGGCCCTGACTGAGCTGTGCAACGAGCACGGTGTTGAACTCTCCCTGGCTGATGGCTGGGCAAAGGGCGGCGAAGGCATGAAAGACTTGGCCGAAAAAGTGGTTAAAGCTGCCGATGAGAAGAATGATTTCCATTATCTCTATGATACGGAAGCCTCCATCCCCGAGAAATTGAACACCATCGTTAAGGATTACTACGGCGGTGCAAAAGTCACCATCACGGCTGCTGCCAAGAAGCAGATCAAGACCCTCGAGAAGTTGGGCTTGGATAAGATGCCGATCTGCATGGCTAAGACACAGTTCTCCTTCTCGGATGACAAGAACGCCGTTGGCGCTCCGGAAGGATTCGAAATTACGGTTCAGAACGTTCGCGTATCGAACGGCGCCGGATTCGTCGTTTGCGAAACCGGTAACATCATGGTTATGCCGGGTCTGCCGAAAGTACCGGCTGCCGAAAAGATGGATGTTGACGAACTGGGCAACATGAAGGGTCTGTTCTAAACGAATCGATAACGTCTGCGGCGTCTGCCTCGGCGGAAAGCGAGAAAACCACCGAGGCATTTGTCCGCATCGGCTACGACAGAAAAAGGAGAAACTATGTTAAAGGATTTAACCGTTACCGGTTTTATTGAAGAATTGGCTTCGGATTCTGCCGCTCCTGGCGGCGGCTCCATTGCTGCTCTCTCGGCTGCGCAGACTGCCGGATTATTTGCCATGGTCTGTGAACTGACCATTGCGAATAAGAAATACGCAGATGCTAAGGACGAGATGGCAGGATATATCCCGGAACTGAAGGAATACGAGAAATTCTTCATCGATGCGATTGATCGTGATGCTAATTCGTTCAATGGCGTAATGGCAGCATTCAAAATGCCGAAAGAAACGGCTGAAGAAAAAGCCGCTCGTAGTGCAGCGATTCAAAAAGAATACAAGAATGCGGCGAATGTGCCTTTCACCACCGGCATTCAGGCCATGGAGCTCATCAAGTATGCCGAACCGCTGATCGTCCGCGGTAACCAGAACGCCATCACGGATGTTGGTGCCGGATTGCATTGCCTGCGCGCCGCCGTCATCGTGGCCTTCTACAACGTCAAGATCAACTTAGGTTCGATCAAAGATGAAGCCTACGTGGCTGAGAAGCTTCACGAAATGGACGAGGCGTTAAAAGATCTGGATGCGAAGATTTCTGCCTGCATCGCAAAAGTCGAAGCGGCGCTGGAATAATCGTCACGGATTCGATACTTCTTATCCGTTTAGAGAAAAAAGAACCACCCTCATTTCTAGTCAATGAGGGTGGTTCTTTCGTTCTGCGCGAATTTCGCGCTTCGTAAAACGGTCAGCATCGCGATCGTTTATTTTGGAATGTCCAGAGCATCTACGGTAACAGGCTCCAGGCCTTCAATGGGCATGTCGAACTCAAATCTATCGTTTTCTGTTAAACCGCTGATGATCGCCTTGACGGGTGTCTTCATGTCTTTGATCTTATAGCAGAGGAAGAAGGTCCCCGTCTTCCCCGGTTCGACTTTTTTAAATTCAAAATCGCTCAGCGTAGTGATATCGTCTTTTCCACCGTAATTAATACTGCCCGTGTCAACCAATTCCTCTTCGCCCTGCTTGAAATGATAGAAGAAAAGGAATAATGACGAGAGTGCTTCTTTCTCATTGTTGGTAAATTTCCAAGTCATGACAAAGTTAGTATCTCCCGCAATATCCTTTATCAGGCAATACGAAGCCAGCTCAAAAACATTGCCATCCAGAGTGTACTTTTTATTGACTGCCGTAACCTTTGCGCCGCCGGCATTGCTCTTCGGTTCTTTTCCTTTTTCTTCCGTATTTTCTTGCGCCTCTGAAGCCTTACTTTCGGTCGGCGCTGCCGCCGACCCACTATCGGTTTGATCTTTCTTCCCTTTTCCACAGCCGACGAAAAGCGGAAGGAAAAGAGCGAAAACGAGCAACATGGCCACTGTAGATTTAATCATTTTCCGATTCTTTTTCATTGTGTGCCTCCTTCGCCAGTTATGTATCTTTTTTACTTGCTAAGCGACATCTTCTTCACTTGGCTCGCGCCGACGATATACGCCACCGGCAAGATTAAGCCGATAATAATGGAGATGAAGTCAAACTGATTTCCTGCCTTCATATTGAGGATTTGACCAACAATCGTGAGTATGACAACAAGCACGCCTAAAATGATGCATGTACCGGATTTTTCCGGTTTTTTGCAGGCGCTTACGCCGATAATGCCGGCGATCAAGCTAATAACACCGCTTGCCAGGGCTAATCCGGCAACCGCATACAGTAAGCCCAGAGGGATCTCCCCGCCGAATACGGCATGGAGTGCACCGACGCCGAGAAGGGAAACGATGCCCAAAATGGTGGCAATCGCTCCACCGATGATCAACAAAATACTGCTTATCTTTAACATTTTGATCCCATTGTTATTGTTTTCCATATACTTCTCCTTTCGTTTTGTTATTCTTCCTTTTGTTCATTGCTAGAGGTCGATTGTTTCTGCCATTGGGCGAATTGACGAAATTCATACGGCATGATACATTTGCTTCGAAAGAGGACGGACTCTGTTTGTTGCCGGCGAAAACAGAATTCTTATGTACGGATCCTCTCCGGTTATGGAAGCATCGCCCTCCGATTGTGGCCTTAAGAGTAACTTTTCTCTCTCCTAAGTTGCTCTTCTACTAACAGAATACAAATTGGCAAAATTTTGAAACCGTCAATATTGCTCAGATCAATAGGAAATGACGAAAATATTATTTTTTATTTTTATGATTTCGTCGTTTTGACGGCAAAACCGATAGGTTTTCAATGGCAACATATCGCATAGGAGGTCCCAATGAAAAAATCGTACTCGTTCTTGCCGTTCTTCCTGTTACTATTGCTACTGGTCTTTACCGGTTGCGCAAAAAACACGGCATTAGATCCGCAACACCCGGTTACCTTAACCATGTGGCACGTTTACGGCGAACAGGTGGATTCGCCGATGAATCGCTTGGTCGAAGAATTTAATCAGACGACCGGTCGGGACAAAGGCATTCTCGTGAATGTCACGCTCCTATCCAATGCCACCGTAATCGGCGATAAACTCCTGCAAGCACAAGCGAACGCTCCGGGTGTTCCCGAGATGCCTGACTTATTTTTTTGTCATCTCACCAATGCCGAAAAGCTGGGTGCCGATACCTTACTGGATTGGAAAAAACAATTCCCCGAAGAAGAACTAAATCAATTCGTTCCCGCTTTTGTTGAAGATGGGATCATCGGCGAAAGATTGTCCATATTGCCAGTCTCCAAATCAACGTTTATGCTCTATCTGGCCGGTGCGCCCTTTGCACGATTTTCCGCCGCGACCGGCGTTCGCAAAGAAGATTTGTCTACCTGGGAAGGCTTTTTTGACGTTGCCGAAAAATATTACACGTGGTCCGGTGGAAAACCTTTTTGTGCCTTGGATTATCTGCTTCGCTGCGTAGATCTGGATGCGATGGAAAAGGGGGCAAGCAATTTCTATACCGATGAGGGCTGATACGATCCCAACAATGCCCAATTCAAAGCATCGTTCATGCCTTTTGCCCGTGCGCTTTCCAAAGGTCACATTGTGGTTTCCGATCTGTACTCCAATACGCAGGTCATGACCGGTGAAGTCATTGCCGGAATCGGCTCAACCGCATCCATCCTGTATTACAACGATGCCATTACCTATCCGGACGGCAAGTCGGAGCCCATGGATTTGCAGGTGCTTCCCCTACCGAAAGCGGCAGGGAAAGAATTTCTGGTAACACAAGCCGGTGTGGGGCTCTGTGCGCGGAAAACGACCGAGCAGAAAGCCGAAGCGGCCACCGTTTTCGCCAAATGGCTGACGGAAGCAGACCGCAACCTGAACTTCTGTGTGGAAACCGGCTATATGCCTGTTCGAAAAGACGCGTTTGCTAARATCAAAGATCATACGTTCCGCTCCAAGGGATACGAAAATCTCTATCATTCATTGGAAACGGTGAACAAAACGGCAAGGGCGGTTCATGAGTCCACCAATGTCCAGTACTTCGACAATGTGCATGTGTTTTATGATGCATTGAGAAAGAAACAAGCGGGACTTGCCGGAAAAATTCACACGGAAGAAGAAGCACAAAAACGAGCGGAAGAAATCTGGGCGTTGTTCTGCGCCATCCGGTAATTGAGGCATACGATGGTCAATTTATCTTCACTGAATCTACGCAAGCACAGCTTGCAGCGTCGACTTTTCTTGACCATGCTGGTTCTTTCCATGCTGCTGTTGGGTCTGTTTTTTGTGGGCATGCATTTTGTTTTAGGCTATACCGACACCAAGCAACGAATGGTTAGGAATCTTGACTTTCAATTGGATATCTTTGCGCGCGAAACAACCTCTTATTACCGAGGCTTAGCAACAATGAGCATTCTTCTCTCGAGGGAATCCGGCGGTATCGTGGAAAATTACCTTGCGGAAAATCACCTTGCAATTGATGATCTGAATCACTCCCAAGAGCGTCTCATGGACATCCAGAAACGACTGATTGATCCGCTTCGCCATAAACTCTTTGAGGCGAATTGTACCGGTGCCTTTCTGATGCTGCAGGCAACGGTAGACACGAAAAGTAATCATGCGGATTCTTCCCGTACCGGGCTCTATCTCCAGCGAGGGACGCTGGATGCCTCGGATCATAATGTTCTTCTCTATCGCGGCTTCTCCTCTATTGGTAGAAAAAAGGGCTATATGCCGCATAGAAAATGGCGGCTGGAATTTGATACCGATTTATTTCCGAACTATACCGATCTTTTACAACATGCTATAGCGCCCTTGACCACGAATTTTTGTACCACCGACATTTTTACCTTACCGGGTACATCCGAAAAAGCCATGTTAATGGTGGTTCCTTTGCTCGGCTCGCATGGAGAAGTTTATGGAATCTGTGGTTTGGAAGTGAATCAAAGCTATTTTAAGCAGACCTTTGCACAACCCTCGCCTCTGAACCGCGCCACTTTTTGTCTCAGCAAAGGCAATCGACAATTTACCGATGCGAAGGATTGTTTCAATGCCGGCATCACCAGTGGATATTATTCGGCACCTTTAGGCACCTTTACAAAGAAGGCCTTCGGACAAGGTCTCTCTCTATACGAAAACACGGCGTCGACTGCATATATCGGCGCAACGAAGGAAATCACGATTTTCCCAAAAAATGCCGATTTTTCGCTGCACGTTCTCATTCCGAAACAGGACTACGACTATCTTGCCTTGCAAAATATGTTTCGCGTGGTTTCGTTAATTTTAATAGTTTTGCTGTTGGCGGCCGCACTTTGTATTTATTTCAGCACGGCCTATCTCATTCCGCTGAAAAAAAGCATTCAAAAGATACAGCAGAAAACCTATATGGCAACCGACTCATCCATTACCGAAATCGATGATCTTTTCGTGTTTTTGGATGAAGAAAATCGTGCCAATGAGGCGCTGCTTGAAAACATGGAGCAGGAAAAACAGCATGCTGAAAAAGCACTTCATGAAATGCAGGAAGAGTACGATAAAATTACACAGAAAATTGAACGCCTGTCGTATTCCCGCAAAAATGAAATTGATCCGGACGACTATGAAAACTTTAAAATTGGTTTCAAGTTGTTAACCAAAAGAGAAAAAGAAATTCTTCAGCTCTACATGGATGGAAAAGGCGTCAAAGAAATTATGAAAGAAGCGGATTTAAAAGAATCCACCGTGCGCTTTCATAACCGCAATATTTACAGCAAACTCGGCGTGCATTCCCAAAAACAGCTTCTTCGTTGCATTGCGATTCTCGAACAGGAGGAACAAAAAAATACACCAAAAGCCTGAAGTCCCGTACATAAAATCACCCGTTTAGAGGATGTGGAAACACAATAAACCTCCTATCATGAAGCTACCAATGGATATGTCTTTCCATTCAACGTACGTTTCACGTAGCAAAAAGGAGGATGCATATGGGGTTTATTAAGGCTTTCACAGGCGCTTTGGGCGGTACCTTCGCCGATCAATGGTTGGACTTTTACCTTCCGGATGGCTCCATTCCGGCAACGGCAGCGATTTTCCCCGCAAAACCACAGGGCACCAATCAGGGACGCGGCGAAAACACAAAGGGCAACGCCAACATCATCAGCAACGGCAGTAAAATCATCGTTCCCGAAGGAACGGCGCTCATCACCATGCAGGATGGACAAATCACCGGCATCATTGCCGAAGCCGGCGGATTTATCTTCCGCTCGGACGATGTCAATTCCCAAAGTATTTTTGCCGGCGACGGTCCCGTTGCTTCTCTGATTCAATCGACATGGGAAAAAATTAAATTCGGCGGCCAGGTCGGCTCACAGCAGCTGGCCTTTTACGTGAACCTGAAAGAAATTCCGAATAATCGCTTTGGTACACAAGGCGAGATTTATTGGGATGACGCCTTCTTTGGCACCCAGGTCGGTGCGGTCACGCGCGGCACCTACACCTTAAAAATTGTCGATCCGCTTCTTTTCGTCAAAAATTTCGTTCCGCAGAAATATTTGTTGGCCGACGCACCGGTATTCGATTTTTCGGATATGGATAACGACGCGGCATCCCAGCTGTTTAATGAAGTGGTGGGAAGCCTTTCCGCCGCCTTCTCGAACTATACCAATGACCCAAGTCGTGGCAATCGCATGAGCAAAATTCAAGGCGACCAGATCGGTTTTGCCCAATCGCTCTCCCTTGCCGTTGAAGAAGGTTTCCAATGGAAGACAGATCGAGGCCTTGTCATTGTAAAGACGGCAATCCTTGCGATTGAATATGACGAAGACACCAAAAAACTCATGTCCGATGTCAAGAAGGCGGATGCCCTGTCCGGCAGCCGTGGCAATGCCTTTTTCCAACAGGCTGCGGCAAGAGGATTGCAATCCGCAGGTGAAAACGGTGGCGGAGCCAATATGGCCTTCATGGGCATGGGCATGAACGCAACCGGAAACATGATGTCCGGCACGCAACAGCCCAATACGCCAAGCACCTATCAGCCCAATTTTGGCGCTGCACAAATGAACCAAGGCCAAGGGCAACAGGCTCCCTCGCAACAGCAGACACAACCGCAGCAGAATGCGCCATCTCCGTCAGGCCAAAGTCCGGAAGATCCGACCGAAAAGCTGATTAAGATGAAGAAGCTCTTGGATGCCGGCGTCATCACCGAAGAAGAATTCAACAAAATGAAGTCCGACCTCTTGGGTCTGTAAAGAGAGGTGGTTTATGAATGCGGAAAATAATGAAGTTAAAATCATAAACACCCCGACCATGCAAAAAGACGGACAGGTGAAATGTCCGAAATGTGGTTCCACGGATATTGAAACCAATACCAAAACGGGAAAGCTGCGCTGTAATTTCTGTCGTCATGAATTCGAGCTGGAGCTTGCTTCGGAAGACCCGGACATCCGCACGTTGGAAGGTACGTCTTTGCGAAGCGGCGCACAGGATATTGATGAAAACAGCCAGGACATCATCACCCTGAAATGTGAGAGTTGCGGCGCGGAAGTCGTCATCGACACGAAAACATCCACGCAGGCGCGATGCCACTGGTGTCGCAACACGCTATCTCTGAACAATCAAATTCCCAACGGCGCCGTTCCGGATGTCATCCTGCCGTTTTCTGTCTCCAAAGAAGAAGCGCAGGAAAAGATCAATACCTTTGTGCAGAAGCGAAAATTTTTTGCCCATCCTCAATTTACGAAGGAATTTACGACAGAAAACATCTGCGGCGTGTACATGCCCTATATGCTGGTGGATGTAAATGCGCATATGCATCTTTCGGGCAAAGGAGAAATTCAAACCGCCTGTCGAGAAGTCGGAGACGACGATCATAAACACATGGAATATGATGCCGACGTCTATCACGTGGAACGCGAGTTCGATATTTCTGTGGACGATCTCTCCATTGAATCCAGCAGCGATAAACTGGATTACTCCTCCAAGGAGAAGACCACGAACATCATCAATGCGGTGATGCCCTTTGATACTGATAATTGTGTCACTTTTAATTCCAACTACCTTAAAGGTTATACGTCTGAAAAACGTGATACCAATATCGGAACGTTAAAAGAAGTGATTGATGCACAAAGCTCCGACGTGGCAAGGCTTGCCGCACAGGATAGTCTCGAACAATATGATCGTGGCGTCTGCTGGGACCATGAAGACTATGAAGTCAAGGGCGATTCCTGGAAAGCCGCCTATTTGCCGATCTGGCTCTACAGCTATATGCAAACCAAAGGCAAAAAACATCAATTGCACTATGTCGCCGTCAATGCTCGCACCAAAGAAACCATGGGAAGCGTCCCCATCAACTTTCAGAAGCTGTTACTCACTTCCTTCCTCGTGGAAATCGGCGGCGCCCTGTTGGCTTTTCTCCTGAATATCGTTGCGATGATGGATGTCTTCCGTAACACGGATATTCAGGAATACCGCGGATATGCATGGCTTCTTCTGCTGTCGGGCCTTGTGTTCTATTACACGATGTATCTGCGCTATCGCAATTCCAATCAACGCCACCACTACGAAAAGGAAACGAAGCATGAGATATCCAATCTCCTCCAGGTGGATGATTTTCTGGAGAGTAAATACGGCCTGAATTACGCTCGCATTTTGGGCGAAAACAGCGAAGATTTGAAAGGCAATAAGCTGGATTTGACAAAGGACGCGAAGCTCAAAAAAGCAATGGAAAAAGGCGTTCTGGAGGAAGCCATCCAAAATCAGAAACGCTTAGAAGAAATGGATCGAAAAGACGCCGGGGAATAAACTTTCCCCGGCCACGTCTTTTTTATGTATCAAGAAAGATGCCGACGCACCAAATCTTATTCGTCTTCGATCACAAAGCCCGTGATACGTGATTGAATGGCTAGTTGCGTGCGACTGGAAAATCCCGTTTTTTCCAAGAGATGTTTAATATGGGTTTTCACCGTATTCGGAGAAATGTACAATTTCTCAGCAATCTCCTCGTTTCCGGCACCCGTGGTAAGAAGGCGCAGCACCTCAATTTCACGCGAAGTAAGGTCCGTCGATTTCGTCAGGCCCAACTGAACCTCTGGTGTTTCCGACGGATATATGGATTCCCCGGCTAACGTGCGATCCATAATCTCCAGGATGGTTTTTTCCGACACCTCTTTATACCAAAAACTGTCAATGCCGATTTTCTTTGCCCGTTCCATCCACGACACCTCGGGCATGCTAGTCACAGCAATAATCTTTATGTCCGGCCGTAACTGTTTTATTTTTTCGGCTGCGTCGAGACCATTGGAACCATCTTGCATGAGAATGTCCATGATGACCAGATCAATGGGACTTTTCAACACATACGTGTCTGCAAACATTGCCGTATCAATCGAATAGACCACTTCATATTTTGGCGATTGCCGGATATACAGGGTAAAGAGCTCGCGCGATACGAATTGGTCATCGACGATCATAACTTTATAGGTCATTGGTTTCCCCTTTCGACCAGGACAGAGCCAGTGTAAAATACGGTGTCGTAGAAATGGACATCTCGCCGCCATAGAGCGTGATACGTTCACGAATGTTTTTTAATCCGCCCTTTTCGCGGATGGGTCCATCAGGAGGAGTCCCGTCATTTCGAATGGTGCAGCGAACCATCCGATCCTCTTCTTCGAGCGTAATATCAAGGTTATTGGCCGCTCCATGGCGGATCGCATTATTCAACGCCTCATGTACAATATCCACAAAAACGGAGAGCTCCTTTTTTTCTGTAGGCAACGTGCCGTTCAAATGAATCTCTACCCCAATTGCTCGCGCGGTAGACACCAGTTTTTCCCATGCCGAATCGACTTTGGGCGGATCCGATTCTTCCTCCAGCACCAACAGACTTTCTTTCCACAGTTGAAGCAGGCGATCTCGATCTTCTTTGGTTTTCTCCTTCTTTTCTAAATAGTGTTTGAAATAGATTAAGGATTGACCAATTTTGTCATGGATATGGATTTTTGCCTGGAGAATTTCCTTTTGCCTCGTATATTCACTGACCCGTTTCTGATAACTCTTCAGGTGCGCGTTTCGCTGTTGAATTTCGATATTTTTCTTTTTTATCTCCTCATATAGCGCCCACTTTAGCGTAATGTCATAAGCCAAGGTTTCCTTTATGTCGCCATGAAAAATCACCTGAATCAGCCAAGTTTTCTGATTGCTTCGAATGACTAAAGGGTCACGTTGCAGGATCGTCGCTCGAGGCTTAATTCTATTGGCTCGTATTGCTTCAGCGCAGGCAACGTCATTGACCAACCACTTTCCAAACACGGCATAGCTGATCTCCTGCATGGTGCGATTGACCAATAGGGGGGTTCCATCCAATCGCGAAAAACACACGCCATCCGGCAGATTGTCCAGGCTTTCCTTGATCGAGTTTTCTCCGATCTCTTTCTTTTGTCTCTTCCGAATCCATCGGATAAAAAGCATTTCCAGCAGGAAAAGAACAACAAGGCTGGCGATGAGATATTGGACGGAAAGCGGTAAAAACCACCTGCCAAGTCGCATTCTATCGCTCCCGATTTCCGCTAAAACCTGCGCTGCCAATAAGCATGCAAAAAAGAGGAGGAGACTGGCGAGTACAACCGGAGCATTGGAGCGCGTATCCACCATTTCGACTACAATTTGAATGCTTAGCATCAGCAGGAAAAGGCAGAGGGCAAAAAGAAGGGCGAGACTTCCTTGTGGTATGCTATGCAAGGTCATTTTCTCCTCCTTCCACCGCAATACGCCAAAATGAATGGGTTCCTTCCCTTTTCTCCTCAATGTGAAGTGTGACACCGTCTTCTGTCTCTTCCACCCGATCCAAGACGAAAAAATGCTTCGTCGTCTCCATCGTCACGGTCCAAACCGGGCATTTTCCCTGTTGTTCCAGCACAATCGACAACGAAGAGAGAAACGGAAAATGGGGCTCCAGAATGGTTTGAAACACGGCATACATTCGTAAACATACAGCAGGATCCACAATATCATTGCTCTGCCAATGCAAAACCGTTGTAACACCTCTCAATCGTATGTAATTCAAAGATTCGCCAATAGCCAGGCCGACCTCGGCAAGAGAAAGCTGTTCTTTTGTTTTGGCCAATAAAAACAGATTGGAATAGCGTTTAATATACACGTTGTAAATGCAGGCGTCTAGAAGGGCGTCTTCAAACGCTTTTTCCTCTTCCGGCATATGGGCAATGATCTCTTCCAGACGCCGAAATTGCGGATTCAGCTTGGCATCAATCGCCAAGCGAATTTGCTTTTGCTCATCGAGTTTCGCCATTTTTTCCTTTAATTTATTATCCGCGTCAAGAAGATCATTTTCGCTCATCATATCCTCGTTCAAGGCAAAGAGGCGAGCTTTTAAGACGTTAAAATCGGTTAAGTCCACAAGCCAGAACGATCTTCCTCCCTGAATTTCAGCGCTTTCCAAAAGCGTATTGGTATCCAGGGATACCGGATGTTCCTTCGTCTCCATGAGCAGATCGCGACGGACGGCAGGGCCTTTATTTGGGGCAATAACTATCTCCCCTTTCGCATTCATAATTCCAATATTGAGTGCAGACATTTTTAAAAAGCGTTCATACCCTCTGTTGGAAGGCAAGAGCCGCATAAACACTAACGCTTCGATGAATAAAATGACTGTCAGAATGTTAAATTCCGCGCTCCTGACAAACAGGCGGACGGGATAAAATGGCTTCCAATCGCAAACATAGAGCAATGTATAGAGCATCCACAAACAGAGAACCCCCATCGGCAGCACAATTGGTCGAAACTGTTTTGTTTCAAATGACGGAATGAGTGTATGGATAATGGTGGCAATCGCTAATAACAAGATGTAAAGAAGTACTAAATAAAATACCGGGCCGTACTGGTGCGCGCCTCTGTCGGTCAGCGAAAACGCAAGGCCGTGAAACTTGTTCGTCAAGATCAGCAAAACAAGAAGTTCTGTCGGAATCCACAACAGATTCCAACACTTGTTGATGTGTTCATGCTCCGACTTCGAAATCAACAAGGAAGTAATAAAGACGAGATGGACAATATTGAGCGTGAAACAATAGTAGCCATAGCGTATATACGCCTTCGCCAAAGGATTCTCCAACAAGATTTCGTACTTTACTGTCCGTAATGCCAAGTAACCCATGAGCAGCACGCTGATGCACTGAAAAAGGCGAATCGAAGACCTGCGCAACAGGCGATTTTCCATATTCCGTCGCCATAAGAAAATGATAAAGCCATACGAACAGAAAATAAGAACATGCACAGAAAATGAAATCCCGTGAAAAGCGTCCAGAAAATGCAAAGCCATGGCTGTGAATACGAAAAGGACGGAAAGACAATAGCTGAGAGCCTCTTTGCGATACATATTGCCTCCTTTCACGCGATTGGACATAAAGAATGACGTGCGTCACAATCGGTTTTCGATGAGGTATCTGCCTGTTTCTTTTTTTGAACTACAGCAGCATAAAAAGAATATGGGCCGCAATGCCTGCGCACAATCCGCCGATCGTGTGGCTTAAAATGGAGCGACCGGTCAAGTCTTTGCAGCCGAGGGCTTCCATCATCGCAACGTGTGTGGAGAGATAGCCCGACCAGCACATGCAAATCGCGGTGAAAACAGCAATGTCATTTCCGCTGACGGCGCCGACCCGTGCCATGTTCTTGACTACGCCGATGGCAGCGCCGCTGGAGCCCAGCGCCGTGATGGGTACAGCGATGCCTTCAGCGCTTGTAAAGCCGAAGAGCGGACGAAGCACAAACGAAAGTTTCTGTCCGATCCAGGGCAGAACCGGAACCCCTTCGCCGGCCGCTCCGGTATAGACGCCACCGGCCCCCGGGCCGTTGGTGAGCAGAAGGACAATCGTACAGATGCCGAGGACGCCGGGAATGATGGCCACGCCCATGTCCACACCTCGTTTCCCGCCATCTAATAGTGCTTCGATAAATCGCTGTCCGACACTTCCCGGACGCACAATGCGCATGGTTGAGGGCAGTTTGTCCTGCACGGCAAGGCCTTCTTGCGCATGAACCCCATACTTCTTTTTGGTTGCGCGCAGCATCAGGCGTACACTGACGACACTGCCGACAACCGCACCCAGATTTCCAATACAGGCAGCTTTTAAGGCGCCTTCCACGGGAAGCGCCATCATGGTGGTCGTGGTAATCAATCCCATACCGAACGCCGTGCCGAGGTTCGTCAATGCCGGCTTTTGATAATTTTTAAAATAGCGAATAAAGTTTTCTTCCGTTGCTAACGTTAAAATGGCCGGATTGTCGGATAAGTAGCAGTTCATGACGCCCAATGACGCCGCCCCCGGCAAATCGTAAATTGGCTTCATGATGAGTGAAAGCACTTTGTTCACCAGCGCAATGAGGCCAAATTCCGAAAATAGACCGGACACTGCGCCGGCCATTACCGAAATGGCCATAATATAGAAGCAGGTGTGCATCAGGCTTTCATAGGCCGTATTCATGAGCGTCATCAACATATTTGTTGCGCCCATGACCTTGCCCATACCGATGAAAAAGCCGAAAAAACAGACAAGAAATAAAACGCTCTCCAAACCAAAAATCTTTTTTAATCGTTGTTCACCGTCCACCCTCGCCCCTCCTTTATATGTAGATATGCTGTAAAAATTATAGCAAATTTACTACGGGATGGAAGATCCGTGAATGGCAATAGGAAATTATTCGGCAAGCAGCCAATCGATAAGCAAAAGGAAGGCTGTGCCCGTTCACGCATAACCTTCCTTTTGCTTCCCTTTTACTGCATACCTTTTCGCTTACAATAGGTGATATTCCTTGAGCATTGCCTCGATTTCCGTGCCGCCGATTTTCTCGGCGAGTATTGCGCGCACGCCAAATGGCAACTCGATTTTCGGCTCTTCCCCATCAAACAACGCACTTGCGCCGGAAAGCATATAGCGCACATCATAGCGAGAGCCAAACACCTCGGGCACGCGCTTTTCCACGCCTGTAAGAACGTAGACCGCTTCCATGGCGCAACGAGCGGAATACTCCGTCGTGAATACGGTATCACGGCCGGGGTCGTCAAGTGTTTCCACAAATTGTCCGAGGAAAGCAAAGTTCACTGCGTTTTTCGGAACGACATAGGGTCGATCGCCAAAGCTTCTCGGCATAAATTGAGCCGTGATATAGGGCATGAATACCGGAATTGTGGAGGTCTGCTTGGCAAGTCGGTCAATGTCCGTTTCGACCACGCCGATTTGGTAGAGCCATTCCTTCGCGATCTCTTCTCCGGTGCATTCTACCATCGGCTTATGAATATAGTCGCCCTCTTTATCCGTAAAAAGCGCATACACCCAAACGGCTATCTCATCCTTCGGTTGGTTGATATATTGCCCCTGACGATTGATGGTCCAACTCATGAGCCAAGGGGAATCCAAAGCGGTCACAATGCCGCCGGTGACAACTTTTCCGGTGTAGGGGCTGCGCTTGGTAATTTTTTCAATATAAGAAGCTATTTCTTCGCTCTTTACTGTAACCGTTGCCGATTCCCAGTTAGTCTCATCGATGTTGGACGTAAACACATCCGGGTTTCCAAATTCCGGTGATTTTCGCGCGATATTCTTCCAAAGTTTGAAGCTCTCTTCCGTATTGATAGCAAGATTCGGCGCCGTCTCATTGTCTCCATACGACGAAGATTCTACAAGAGACCCCGTTGTTATGAATACCAAATCATTTTCGCTAAGCGGAATGGATTTGTCCTCGCCCGTCTTGGTGTCCTTCGCAATGATTTTTGTTGCCACCTTTTTCTCGTCGGATAGCTCGAACTCGATGTCCACCACCTCATGATTGTATTCCGTGCGCACGCCTTTTTCTATCAGCCAACGCATCATTGGCACCACGATGGATTCGTATTGGTCATAACGCGTAAATTGCAGTGCGGAAAGATCCGGCAATCCACTGACATGATGGATGAAGCGATTGATGTACAGTTTCAGTTCCAAGGCGGAATGCCAGTTTTCAAAAGCAAACATGGTACGGTAATACGTCCAGAAGTCGCTTTCTAAAAATTCCTGTGAGAAGACTTCTTCTACCGATACTTCCTGCAATTTCTCATCCGGCGTCAATACCAGATGTAAAATTTCCTGAATAACCTCTTTGGAGAGATTGAATTTTCCGTTATCATAACGTTCGCCGCGATTTTTCGTAATACGGCAATTGCTGTAATTCGGATCATCGAGGTTGGTATAGTACAGATCATCCAGAATCGACATTCCCGGATCTTCACGGGAAGGGATATAGCTTAACAGATCCCACAGCACCTCAAAATGGTGACCGGTTTCGCGTCCACCACGCGCAACATACCCTAAATCGGAAAGCAGACGGCCATCCAGCGCTCCGCCGGCAATGTCATCCTTTTCCAAAAAGATAATTTGGGACGGATCCATGCTTGCGTCCTTAATGAGAAATCCCGCCGTCGACAATCCTGCGATACCGGTTCCGATAATGTACGCTTTTTTATTTTCAATGTCCTTCGGTTTTCTGGCATGAACTAAGCGATCATAATCGCCATTGCCCAGCTTTAATCGTTCATCAAAAGTTTTAATTTCCATAACGTTTCCTCCTTTTTCTGTTCCGTGCTTTCATCTTATTCGGGCACTTCACCGCATACAACGGGTAAAAGGGGGCTTTTGTAATGGTTTCGGCTAGGGATAGAAAATTGACCAAAAATGAAACAAAAAAGCAAGATTGTACAAGTAAATTACTTGCGCTGCGGATTTTCCAAATGCTCACTTATGCGCAGCGAACGCTCAATATTGCCATCAAAGAGTTTGCCAATGCGAAAAATCATTTCATTCGGAGATTCCGTCATCCCCTCCTGCATCCACTTATCCAGCAGGCCAACCAATGCAGCCCGATAAAAGTCGATGACAATGCGTTTGTCCCGCTCCTTGGCAGCGATCTTTTTGGAACGGCATTCATTCTCCACGTATTTGCTCATAACGGATTCGCAAATTTTATACAGATACGCATCGGTGTCCTTCTTATCAATGGAATGAAAGAGATTCTGAGCCGCTTTTTTATTTTCGAGAAGAAACGAAGCTGCATGGAGCAGGCTTTCTTCCCACGAAAACGTGGCATTAAATTCTTCATCCACTTTTTGCAGTTCATCCCGAAGGATTTCCTTGACTAGAGAATAGATGTCTTCGTAGTGATAGTAAAAGGTGTTTCGACTAATTTCACAGCGATCGGAAAGCGTGGCGATCGTAATAGTATGAAAGCTTCGCTCTTTAAGGAGCTGCATAAATTCCTTTTTGATTAAATTTTTGGTGTACTGCTTAGCCATCTTCACCTCTTTTCAGGATGCCAACAGGCATCAGATAACATTCGTGATTACTATGCCCATTATACCGAGCGAAAACGGACGTCGCAATGGCGCGATTCCATCGACATATCCACACAAACCTGTGCAACGGTTTCAAACACGCATCCAAAGGGGTACAATAACGGGGAATTCCCGCACAGTTTCACAGGCCATTTTTCTCTGCGAATCGAATGCGCGAAAATCCGAAGGAGGCTTCTATGGATTATCCGTTGTTGCTCTATTTTTTTGTCTACGCATCTATCGGTTGGATGATGGAGGTCGGTTATAACGCCGTTCATTCCGGACGCTTTATTAATGCCGGCATGCTCAGCGGTCCATGGTGCCCAATCTATGGTTTTGGCGCCTGTGCGGTCCTTTTATTTCTCTCCGATATTGCAAATACCAATAAATTGCTTCTGTTTTTTGGCTCTATGCTGATCGCTTCCATCATTGAACTGGTAACCGGGTTTGTGTTGGAGAAATTACTGCACCGGAAGTGGTGGGACTATTCCGATCGGCGCCTAAACCTCGGCGGTTATATCTGTTTGGAATATTCCTTGCTTTGGGGTATGTGTTGCTTTGTACTGTATGAAGCCATACATCCTTTGTTACGTCATTTGATCGGCTTCTTGCCGGCAAAGCTGGCATGGACCATCACGGTGGTCCTGCTTCTGTTGCTGCTCGTTGATGTCGTGAATATGGTCGCAACCCTGCTTGGCCTCAATAAAAAATGGAAGTATTCGGCAAAAATCAGCCAGGATATGCGAAAAGTTTCCGATCAAATCGGTGAGCGTGTATTCGAACACACGCGGGATCTCGAGGAAAAACGCCAGGAGCTGCACGAAAGTGAAGCGGCCAAGCGCATTGAGAAACGTCGCGAAAAACTGTTGCATCGCTGGCTGGCGTTCAGTGAGAAGCGGATGCTCAACGCTTTTCCCCACTTAATGCACGAACTCGACGAGAACGAAAAGAGAAAGAAAGGAAAATAATCATGCGTTATCTTTTAGTCGATATCGGTTCCACTTTTACCAAAGGGAGCCTCGTGGATACCAAAGAATACCGCATTTTAGCCCATGGTAAGGCCATTACGACCATTGAAACCAGCGTCATGGAAGGCATTCAGGAAATGCTTTTGGATCTGGTGCAAGATGCCAACCAGCGTGGAAACCATCTGGAATTTACCGAGGGAAAATGTTGGGATCGCGCGCTGCTGTGCTCTTCTGCAGCCGGCGGTCTGAAAATGGTGGCCGTGGGGCTGGGAAGACATTTGACAGCCGAGGCGGCAACGCGTTCGGCACTTGGTGCCGGCGCGCGAATTTTGAAAACCTATGCGCTTGATCTCACCGATGCCGACCTGGCAGAGTTGGAAGCGTTACAGCCTGATATTCTGCTGCTTTCGGGCGGCACGGACCACGGCAATCGCCGCAGTTTAGTGGAGCATGCGCGTCGATTGGCAACGCTTAACCATCGTATGCCCATTGTGATTGCCGGTAACTGTGAAGTTGCCGAAGAAGCGGCATCGCTATTGAGCGATTTTAACGTCACGATCACGGAGAATGTCATGCCGCAGGTGAACGTGTTAAATGCGGATCCGTCGCGGCGCGAAATTCGGCGCATCTTTATGGAACGCATCACGCATGCGAAGGGGCTGGATGAAGTGGGCGAAAAAATCGGGCCTGTATTAACGCCGACGCCCGACGCCGTGCTGCAAGCCGCAAAGCTGTTATCGCTGGGAACCGAAAATCGCCCGGGGATGGGCGATCTGTTACTGGTAGATATCGGCGGCGCAACGACCGACATTCACTCGGTCGGCGATGGTAAGCCCAAGCAGCCGAAGATTACCATCGATGGCAAAGAAAGTGAATTGCGCATTGAAGGGCTGCAGGAGCCGCTGGATAAACGTACCGTCGAAGGCGACTTGGGTATGCGCTATTCCGCGCGTAGCCTTTACGAAAGCGTCGGACAGGAAGCGCTGGCAGCCATTGCTCCGGCAGATTATGCGAAAGAATGTGACGCGCGCGCCAGCCACATCAGATTTATTCCGCAAACGCCGCGCGATTTTGCCGTGGATCGAGCGATGGCACGCGCTTGCGCTCAGGTAGCACTCTCTCGCCATGTCGGCACCCTGCGTCGCGACTACGAAAAGGGCCGCTACATTTACTATCTTAGCGGCAAGGATTTGACCGACTTTACCACCATCATCGGCACCGGCGGCGTTTTAGTGCACCAAGACCGTCCTGCCGACATTCTGCGCCCGGAAGAACGAGTGCTCTTCCCGCACCGTCCCCATCTCTATCTGGATCAACAGTACCTGCTTTCCGCCATGGGACTCTTAGCTACGGAAGAGCCCGATGTGGCCTTTGACCTGTTACAGAGAACGCTTGTTGACATCACGAAGGCGTAATCCTGCCTTTCCCAAATAAAAAAAGGCGGCCGGCAGGCCACCTTCTCTAATAAAACGGGGCTTTTCGCTATGCGAAAGCCCCGTTTTTTCTTCTTTCCCTACAACCATTGCTCCACTTTATTGCTTCGTTTTATGATCCATCAAATATTGCCGCTCGAAATGATCACGGTTCGGATCCAACAAAGACAGCGCTTCATGGAAATACGCCGCCGGTGCGTATTCAAACAGCCCTTCGAAATCGGTTTTTAAGCTGTCCTTCGGTACTTCATTTAAAATGCGATACGCGGCAAAGCACGCCGCCCCTTGTGCACGCGGATCGTTCATTTTCTCCGAAAACTCTTTCGCCTGTCGCAGATAGAGCGCGGCCTGCTTGTAATCCTTCTCCTTCATCGCCGTTAAGGCCATGTAGGCATCCAATACCGGTCGCTTCCAGAAGGAGTCGAACTGCCCGTAGAGATGATACGCATTTTGGAACGCCTGTTTTGCCTCCTCCAATCGCTCTAAAGCAAAGAGTGCCTTGCCCTTATTAATATAGAATACGGACATTGCCGAAAGTGCGTTCTTGTCCTGCGAAAGCTGAATGGCTTCGTCAAATTCCTGCAGTGCTTGTTCATAGTGCGCTTCCTGGAAACGAATCTCCCCGATATAATTATGTGCCGCCGCAATATTAATCGCATAGCGACGCGCCACTTCCGGGGTCACCGTAAAGGTTTGAATGGATTCGTGCAACAGCTGCTCCGCCATGGTCTGGTGGCCTGTCATGATGTTATAGAGACCCTTCAAGCGCAGCAATATACCGATCTCTTTGTGATAATTGCACTGCACTGCCAGATGCAAAGCGCCTTCGATATACGACAACATCTCTTCCGCTTGGTTCGTCTGAATGTTATAAAAGATGAACTGTTTGTAGCCTTCCAGTTCATAGTCCTTGTCGTTGAGCGTTTTCGCCTTGCCCACGGCTTCCCGCATATCCTTCAGACCTTCCGCATAAGCGCCGTCACGAATGAGATAGCGACCCTTCATGTAGTAGAACTGCATTTCCAGACGCGTCAAATCCTCATCCGAGGTTGTCTTCCGCAATGCCGTGAATTTTTCCTCCAAATTTTTGAACATTTCCTGCAATCGGTCACGGGAAATATACACTTTCTCCCCCGCATCCGCTTCCTGAATGCTCAAGATCGGGAACAGTTCGTGCGAGAAATTGAGGTAGTAATTGAGCATTTCCAGTTCAAACTGAATGCTCTTAATCGGCTCCTCCGCGCTGGTATAGTGATAGACCAGTTTCGAATAGAGATACAGCGCCGGCTTTCTCTTCAGCGACTCTTCCAAAATCTGCGCAATGCGTTTATGAATCACGCGGCACTTGGAATGCGGCTGCGTCATATAAATGTATTCTCGAAGCTTCACATGCGTAAAGCAAATGCCGATATCGCTCTCATGCGCCCGTTCTTTGAGGATGTTAATATGTTCCAAATGCTCAATCAAACCGATGATATCCGAATCACTGCGCCCCATGAGGTTCATGAGAACAGACAACGGCGCCTCATCGTAGAAAAAGCTGACCAAGTCCAGCACATCGCGTTCGGGTTTGGAGAGATAGGCAAAGCGCGCCTTCATGGCGTCCTTCATCTTTTCCGTCATCAGCGTATCCGTTTCCGAGGTCGCCAATAACTGGACGTATTCCGCCAAAAAGAAGGAATTGCCCTCCGTCTCCCGATAGATTTTCTCCATCATATCCGGCTGTATGTCCTTCTGCGTCGCCTCCTGAATGAAGGCAAAGGACTGTTCCCGATCAAATCGCTGCAAGGGAATGGCTTCCAAGAGGCCGTAACTGGTGAGAGTTGCCAAAGCATCTTCCAAGGGCTGCGACATTTCCGGACGTGCCGTCATCAAAAACATCGCGCGCTTTTCCATACGCAACAATACCGAAGTCAACAGGCGGACGGAAACCTCATCAAGCCACTGCAGATCCTCCAGCACAATCACCAAGGGATGCACCGCGGAGATTTTTCGAATCCCCTCCACAAAAATCTTAGATAGCAGATCAAAATTCAATCCCTTGTGCACTTCCGGGAAGAAAAGTTCCTTGGTTGCCGACTCCAGCGGCGGAAACAGCTGCTTCATCGTACTGTCCCAATAGGTGGGCAGGGAGATGCCCAATCGTTTTAATGTTTCACCCATACGTTCGATAAGAACAGCCATCGGGCGCAAGGCATAATCCTGTTCTGCACAGTAGCAATCCGCCTCCAGCACAACCCGATCTTCCGGCGCATCCTCGAGGACTTTACGCAACAAGGCACTCTTTCCAATCCCTGCCTCCCCTTCGATTAAGAGCGATACCGCCTTTTTCTCCGCAATGAGGCTTAAATTTTTTTGAATGAGAGCGCGTTCCTTAAAGCGACCGTAAAAGAATTCTTCATGTGTTGCTGAGCGATGATCGCTCAAGTCAATTTGATTGACGGCTTCTTCATAAATGGACTGCGTTTCCACATCCGGGCTGACGCCCAACTCGTCGCGCAGCAGTTTTTTCAAATTGTAATAGGTCTCAATGACTTTGCCCGTACGCCCGGTTTTTGCATAATAGCGCATGAGCAGGCGCACGCTGCGTTCATCATATTCGTCCATGCTGATGAGCGTGTGAATGGATTTTTCGACGTTTTCGTTCTGCCCCTCTTCAATTTCTTTCTCCAATTGCTGATACGCATGCGCAATATATTTTTCTTCGTAGAAGGAACGCATACGCGTCACCCAAAAGTCATATTGCTCGGAGTCTTTCACATAGAATCCCTGCAGGAAGGGGCCGTCGTAAACCGATAAGTGCGCTGCCGGATCTTCCGAAAACAACGTCGCATCACACGAAATTCCTAGCGCCGGATTTAATTCCAGCAATAGTTTTTTTGGCGATAAGATAAAATCTTCGCCGACGCAACGTTTTGCCTGGTAAATCGCGTTGCGCAAATTTTTCTTAGCAATGGCTTCATCTTCATCCGGCCAAAGCAATCCGGCAATCTCCGTGCGGGTAATCGTCTCGTTAACAGCCAGATAATAAATCATGGCGTTAATTTTGTTGTAGGGAAAGAAAATTCTTTCGCCATCGCGTTCCACCGCCGGCATACCAAAAAGCTTAATCTGTATTGTCACGTAGTGTCCTCCTTTCCGTAGCATCTATCTTCCCTATTATACTATACGTCAAAAGATCGTCCACGATTTGACGTGAAATTAGACCATATTCTCCTTTTTTTCCGATAAATTCGACTCTTATTTCTTCATCTTTTTTTCTTGTTTTTTATCCGCTTTGGACGGTAGCAGGATACACTCTTTGCTTAGGAAGTCTGTTCTATGTTTTTTCAGGCTTTTGTCAGTTTTTTGTCGATCTGCGTTACGCTATCTCCTTTATCCCGTCGTGGCAGAGGCCTATAGCGATAACGTTTTCGAGAGGCTCGTTTCTGAATAAAAATTTGTTAAACGAGCGTGGGGTAAACCTTATCCTAAGGGATATGAACTTTTGAGGAGGAAACATGAAAAAAGTAGTATTGAACGGTTCGGATCTGACTCTGGACCAACTGGTGGCTGTTGCCCGTGAGCATGCTACGGTTGAACTGGCACCGGAAACCGTGGATGCGGTTAAGAAATCCCGCGGCATCGTTGAGAAAATTGTTGAAGAAGAACGCGTTGTCTATGGTATTACGACTGGCTTCGGTTCGCTGCACAACGTACATATCTCGAAAGAAGACTGTGTACAGCTGCAAGAGAACCTGATTCGTACCCATGCTGTCGGCGATGGTGCACCGCTTCATGAAGATGAAGTTCGTGCCGTCATGCTGATTCGTGTCAACTCCTTGGTCAAAGGTGTTTCCGGTGTTCGTCTGGTCACTGTACAGACCTTGATTGACATGCTGAACAAGAACGTGGTTCCGCACATTCCGGAAAAAGGATCCTTGGGCGCCAGCGGCGACTTGGCTCCGCTTTCCCACATGGTTCTCCCGATGCTGGGTCTTGGCCGCGCCTTCTACAATGGCGAGCTGATGAGCGGCAAAGAAGCCATGGAAAAAGCCGGTGTTGAGACAATTCATCTGGAAGCCAAAGAAGGTTTGGCCCTGAACAACGGTACCACCGTTTTGACCGCTGTCGGTGCTCTGGCTACGTATGACGCCATCCAACTGTTGAAGCTCTCCGATATTGCCGGCGCGCTGTCTCTGGAAGCTCATCGCGGTATCATCGATGCCTTCTACGAGAAGCTGCATGCCATTCGTCCGCATGCCGGCTGCATTGCTACCGCTAAGAATATCCGCAACCTGACCGAAGGTTCGACCTATCTGACACACACTGCCGAACTGCGTACGCAGGATGCCTACACGCTGCGTTGCATCCCCCAGATCCACGGCGCAAGCAAAGACACCATCAGCTATGTTGCTTCGAAGGTGGCTATTGAATTGAACGCTGCTACCGACAACCCGATCGTTATCTCGGACAAGGAAATCATCTCCGGTGGTAACTTCCACGGTGAACCGATGGCACAGCCGTTCGACTTCTTGGGAATTGGCGCGGCTGAAATCGGTAACGTATCCGAGCGTCGTATCGAGCGCTTGGTCAACCACCAGCTCTCCGAGTTCCCCTCCTTCTTGGTCAAACATCCGGGCCTCAACTCCGGTTTCATGATCACGCAGTACAGCGCTGCATCACTGGCATCCGAGAACAAAGTTCTTGCTCATCCGGCAAGCGTTGACTCCATCCCGTCCTGCGAGAACCAGGAAGACTTCGTCTCCATGGGAACCATCGCTGCTCGCAAGGCTCGCGACATCGTCCGCAACAGCCTGCGCTGCGTTGCTACCGAAATCCTGGCAGCCGTTCAGGCTATTGACTTCCGCAAGGAAATGACGGATGGCAAACTGGGTGTTGGTACTCAGGCTGCTTACGATGCTGTTCGTGAGAAACTGAACTTCATCGCAGATGACCATGAAGTTGAAATGTACAACGAACTTGAGAAGATCACGAACCTGCTGCTCGACGGCAGCCTGCTGAAGGCTGTTGAAGAGAAGGTCAACTTGGATCTTCAGTAATCAAAAAAAGCTATATACAAGCGGAAGGCGGCCTTTGGACCGCCTTCTTTTTTTATTGACTAGGTTATGGGTGGCGGGGGCGTTGGTTGGCCGAGGTGTGTTTGTTGGCTGGGGTGTGTTTGTTGGCTCGGATGTGTTGGTTTGCGGGCGGAATTTTTCACCCTTCTAACGCCGTGCGAGGCGATTTTCTGACAGTGCAAAAGACGCTGCAGCGTGATGCACGGCGAAGCGATGATGCGGCGACTAGGTATTTTTCGTATTTTGACTTTTACCTAGCCAGAAAACACAGGCAACGGCGGCGTAGCGGCTAGGTATTTTTTGATATACGTTTTTTACCTAGCCGAAAAAT
The DNA here is from genome assembly GCF_000308275.2 of Levyella massiliensis. Taxonomy (GTDB): domain Bacteria; phylum Bacillota; class Clostridia; order Tissierellales; family Peptoniphilaceae; genus Murdochiella; species Murdochiella massiliensis_A. Next base: position 400,488 of record NZ_HG529491.1, on the reverse strand, counting down.
GCATGCCACGGTGGCGTAGCGGCTAGGTATTTTTCGATATGCCGTTTTTACCTAGCCAATAATCGCGCACCATCGTCCCATTGCGACTAGGTATTTTTCGTATTTTCACTTTTACCTAGTCGGAAAACGCCGGCAGAGTCGGCGCAGCAGCTAGGTATTTTTCCATATGCCGTTTTTACCTAGTCGATAATCGCGCACCATCGCTCCATAGCAGCTAGGTATTTTTCGTATTTCGACTTTTACCTAGCCGTAAACCACACGCAAGGGCGGCGTAGCGGCTAGGTATTTTTCGATATGCCGTTTTTACCTAGTCGATAATCGCGCACCATCGCTCCATAGCAGCTAGGTATTTTTCGTATTTCGACTTTTACCTAGCCAGAAAACACAGGCAAGGCCGGCACGGCGGCTAGGTATTTTTCGATATATCGTTTTTACCTAGCCGAAAAGCCCTGTCTGTCACAAGCGTACGGCATTTCCTAAAGGAATTGGTCTCGCGGCGACAGCTGGTACCATGGAAACTGCGACACAACCGGGTTTATTTATAAAAAAGAAGATGGCCCGCCGGACCACCTTCTTTTTTACTCACGATTCCACATCTATTTCTGCGTTTTCACGCGCTTTTCTGACGCAAACGTCTTACCTGTTCTATTATCAGCGCGAGAAGCCACAGCGAGACAAACTCCATCGCCATCCATTCGTATATCGCCGGATATTCCACCACCGGCAAGATAAAGGCCACATAGAAAGCGGCACTTGCGCATAAGCATATGGCTCCGCCGAAGACCATCGGTTTGCTCCAAATGGTGTGCTGTTCTTGGTATTGCAAAACCGCATAGACCACCAGCGTCACCACAAAAAGGATGCCGATAACCCATTGCGCAAAGGAGATGAGCGAAAGGAAGAAATCTATCCAAGCCGGTTTCTTCGGAACGACGACTTCCGTCATTGCCATCCACTTTTCAGGGGTCATTTGGCGAAAATTGATGAATGTCTCATGTTGAAGGACAAAGACAGAAGAAAAGAAGATCAGTTGCCAAATAATGTCTAGGGGAATTGCCCATTTTAGCCAATCATGCCAATCTTTCTTGGATATAACTTCATTGCGCATAAAGAAGCCCTCCCTTAATTGAAAGGATCATGTGCGTCAAAAACATCAAAACGTACATTCGTCGGATAATTGCCTTCTGTATACTTCCAAGGATAAGTATACCAAGGTCCCAGTACAGTGCTTTTAACTTGTGTTACACGATTATAGATTGAAACAAGCTTTCTTTTCCTAGCCGGTAGTCACTCTATAAGGAACGTGCCCGCCATACGGAGCTCTTCTGCTAGGCTACTCATCGTCGTCACCTCGCATAACGATGGCATACCCTGGAAGAAATAGTTCCATGTAATCATTCATTATCTCTGTTGCATTTTGCTTTTTCAATTGATTCCATATTGATTGTTGTAGCTCAACATACTCTGCATGCATTATTTCATTTTGTGGCTGAAAAGGAGTTTATTTCTATTCACTGATTTACCCAAAAGCTATATTGCTGTACAAATTTTCTCAATTATTTTTTCTTTCTCATACAGCGCATAATGCTGCGGCGCTTCAAAGAAAAAATCCGCGCGATCAATAAGCCGATAACCGGGAAATTCCCGCTCCTCTCCTCTTGTAACGATAAAATCGACACGTCCTTCACGAATGGCATCCTTCTGCTCCTGTTCCATTTCCGCAGAAGGAAGATTCAATCGGCAAAAAGCGCGAACATTCGGTACGATCCCGGTCACCGTATAAAAGCCGCCGTCCAAAAAGCCGTAATTTAGAAGCGTCGGATGTTCTTTTTTTTGGATCTGTTGCGCAAAACGATATTGAGGCAACGCTTCGCGAACCGTTCCTCGCAAATAAGCATTCGGTGAGAAGAACGTGGCGTAGCCAACAGCGAAAGCCAAGGTCAATAGGCAAGCCAAAACGAAAGAAGAACGTGCTTTTCGCTCGCCACGCCTTTCCCAAGCCCTGTTCTCCTGCGGCGTTTCCGTCAATACGCCCCTGTCGTTGCCAAAAACGCGTTGCCAGAAGACAGCTGACCACTCAGCCAGGGCGACACATCCGACACAAGTAAAAACGGCGAGTGGCAGCGCATAGTAGACATAAAATCGTCCACCGATATAGATAAAGCACAGGAGAAAAAATGCCTGAAGCAGCAGATGAAGAAAGGTGCGCAAAGGACGATAAATCAAGCACCAAAAGAGACCCAAGGTTCCCATGCTGAACACAAGACCGAGCGTTGCCCTGGCAATCCCATAACCGGTTTGCAGGTTAGAAAGCAACGAATTCCCTTCCCCCTCGACACGCGAATAGGAAAACAGGTTGTCGATAAAATAGCCCTGCACGAGATCCGAAAGCGCGCCCTGCAGAAGAAAATAGAGCAAGATGGGAACCGTAATCAGCAAGAGTCCGACAAGAATACCGCCGAGCAGACGAAGCAAAGCGCCTATACCTGCCTCTTTCACTGTAATAAACGCCACCACGATAATCCAGCCGATATAAAGGCCTACCAGCGTGTATTTACTCCAAAACACCATACCTGAAGTGATGCCGATCGCGACGGCTTGTCCGAAGCGCATCGGCTGTTTTCGTTCCACCACCAATAGTCCTTGATAAAGCGCATAGGCAAGTGGCGCCAACGCCAGCTGTTCGACACTGTCCCCATGCGCAAAGGGTCGTGATGAAAAAACGAGTGCGCCCATCAAAGGAAGAAGAACAAGCACCATTGATTTTTCGGTCAAAACACGGCAAGCGCGATAGCTATACCACAGGAAGCCGAAGGCGGCAGCAATTTCCAACAGATACACGCCAAAAAAAGTGCGGTACGAAATCATAGCAGCAACGGCATGGAGCATATACAAAAACGGGCCCTTTTGCTCCCACAGGTCGCGATACGGCAGAAGTCCGCTTAACATGGATTTCCCAACGGTAAAAAAGCAGTTGGCATCCACCCAGTCATTAAGCGGATAGAGCGGTGACGATTTGGAACACAGCGTAATCAGCAGCACGGCGGCAAGCAGAAGATACATCGCAATGCCTTTACGAAATCTTTGCGGCGGCATTTTCGAAGGCGTCATTTGTTCCAAAACGCGGGGCTCGCCCGAAAGAGAAGATTCGTTGCTTTGTTTATTCATCAACATCATGAGGATTTTCTCCTTCACTCTCGGCGGTTTTTGCTACCATCGGATCCGCTACTTGCTGCGATTTCTGCGGTTTTTCTGTCTCCAAAAGGCGCAACTTTCTTTTCTCCTCTGTGCGTTCTGCAATGATATAGCGCGGGCGCTGTTTCGTTTCCAGATAGATTTTACCGATGTATTCGCCAATGACGCCCAGCGATATTAGCTGGATACCGCCCAGGAGCGCTGTTGTCAAAACCGTACTGGACCAGCCGGGAACGCTGCGTCCGGTAAAATACGAAATCAACACCCAAAGAATCAATAAAAAGCTGAACAGGGAAAGCAACACACCAAGCCCCGTAATCAGGCGAATGGGCTTGATGCTGAGGCTACTAATACCGTCAAATGCGAGCGCCAGCATTTTTCGAAGCGGATAATGGCTCTCCCCTGCCAGACGTTCCCGACGATCGTAATAAACGCTCGTGCTGCGAAAGCCGACCAGCGGAAACATACCGCGCAAAAAGATATTCACTTCCCGAAAATCAGAGAACGCTTCAAGGGCTTTTTGGGAAACCAGACGATAATCCGCATGGTTATACACGACATCCGCGCCCATCCAGCGCAGCAGCTTATAATAGCCCTCCGCAGAAGTGCGCTTAAACCACGTATCCGTGTTCCGCGCTTTGCGCACGCCGTAAACAATGTCACAACCGTCGCGATATGCATCCACCATGGCATCCATTGCACGTAAATCATCCTGCCCGTCGCAGTCAATGGAAATCGTAATGTCGGCCTTGTCCTTGGCTTCCATCAGCCCCGCTAACAGCGCGTTTTGATGGCCGCGATTGCGACTTAGCGCAATCCCTTCCACATCGCTATACTGTTTTGCCGCCTGTTGAATGAAATCCCAGGTCCCGTCTCGGCTGCCATCGTTGACAAAAAGGAGGCCACTGTCCGATGCGATTTTCCCTTCCTCTCTCATACGTTGCAATTGCTGCCGAAAAAGGGGCAACGTGACAGGAAGCACCGTCTCTTCGTTATAACAGGGAATGACAATGATGAGTTTGGGTGTCATAGCGGATCCTTTCCGTGTTTCCAGAGCGCCCCCTTAAAGGACGCTTCGCAGAATTTCGGTGTAACGTTCCTGACGGTTCCTTTCCCCATCGATGGTTTTATGAAAGGAATGATGGGCCGAAAACCGATGTTGATAGTTTTGTTGAATGTCTTGCGGATCCAATGCGTGTGCCAGTTGTATAAATTCCCGGGCGCTCGACAGGCGATAAAACTCACCGCCTTCGTTGCGGTGTAAATACGCATGTGTCTGCACCTCTGCCAACATATCATACAGGTCAAAATCAAAGCACACCTGACTTTGATAGCATGCTAAAAGATCGGATTTTGCTTTTCGTTCCTCGACAGAAAGCTGCCGATAGCGGTTGATCCAGCCGTACGGTAAGAAATTCGATCCTTGATACAGTAAGATTTGCGGGGCTTGCTGATTCGTGAAAGATACCTGTTCTAAAGCCTCTGCCAAGGCAAATGCCGAGGTTTCGTGATCAATGTGCGCATCTAAAAAGTTAACCGTCGCCACCAGGGCATACTCTTTTTTCTCAAGCGCCTCGCGAATGGCTGCTACAAGCTCCGCCTTACGCGGTACAATGGCATTTTCTTGAAAGGTATTGGGAATATCCACTGCTCCTAAAACATGCAAAGAAAGGCGCGCCGCTACCTGCTCCAATTCCTTGTAGCGAACCGCTCCTCCCACACCGGCCATGCTGTTGGTGGTGTAGAGAAGGTCCGTCTCCGCTTTGTTGCGCATTGCTAAGAAAAAGCCGCCAAGTCCCAGCACTTCATCATCGATATGGGGCGCAAGCACCAGTATTTTTTTATTTTCCAACGCGGAAAAATCCAACGGCTCGGCCTGTATCGTTCTGCCTCGAAACAGCGCCTTCGCACAGATACGATTGTATGCTTTAATCGGACCGCGGAAGGTGTCCGCCGCCCAGTTTTTAAAGGCTAGACTAAGACCTTGTGACAAGGGACACCACTTTCTTTTTTCGCAAATACCGAAGCGGCGTCGGGTCGTCGGCATCCTTAATGCCGAATACCACGTGTCCGCGACGGCTCTTCCAATAGGCAAATGGATTCATAGCAAACGCCGGATAGCGCAATCGATTGGAATAAATGGCACGAATCGCATCATCATAATCTTTCACCCATAACACCTTCGTTTGCATTTTTTCCAGGATGAAAGAAATATCTTCTCCAATAAAATCCAAATAGGCTGCCAACACTACGTTGACACCGGTGTGTTCCATAGCGCCGACACTCAGGTAAGTACGCGGATTGGAATCCAAAAGATAATACCGCCCATCCCGCGGATCGTATTTAAACTCCATGCCATGAAAGCCGGAGAAGTGCAATAATTGATTGATCTTTCGTCCAACCGGGAAAAGATCCGGAATGGATTCATAGCTTACGCACGTGGCTGTGCCGGTTTCCGGCGGATACTGGCGAATCTTTCGAGAGGTTCCTTCACGTAGCGGTTCACCATTTTTTGAATAGGCAAAATAATAAACTAAATTCTGCGGCGGTCCGGGAATAAATTCCTGGGCTACCAGTGCATGGTGCCCCAGCCCCGCTTTTTCCACCGATGCCACATAAGCGGCAATGTCCTCCGGTTTCTCCAACAAATGCGCTTTTTCAAAGTGATTGACAAAGCCGACCGTGCACGCAGGTTTGACGAGCAACGGAAACATGGCTTCTTTTAATGTCTCTAATTCGCGCGCACTCTCCACCCGATACGATTTCGGATATGCCAGACCCGCCTCTTCCATCAGGGCGTGTAGCCCTGTTTTGTCCAAGCACATCTCAATCGTTTCTCGGCATTCATTGACAATATGATACGGTGGTAATGGCCCTTGTTTGGCTAAGAACAAGGCATAGGCATCCGAGGTGGGAATCAGATAGCCTTTTTTCCCGCACTGCGTAAGATATTCCCCGGCAGCGCGCAACGCCTCCAGGATATTGGCATTCAAAAAAGAGCGATGCACATATTTCGAATGACATGCAATGCCCTCTTTTTCCGCAACAATAAGACAAGGTAGCGCCAAGGAGCGAAATGCCCGCACGGTACCCAAGGGGTTAATATCCGATCCCATCACCACAGGTATGTATTCATAGGAAACATCCGATAACTGCATAGAAACCTTTCTAGACCTGTCTCTTTATAAAGTAACCGATGCGACATCTGTTTTATCATGCCTTTCCGGAAAGCAGGACTCTTCGTTCGAAATCTATCATTCTCAATTCCGGAAGTCAATTGCGCTATACTCAGAAATCCAGCACCTCTTTTTTCTTGTACACCGCATGAATATCGCGGATTGTCCCTCTTTGGAAATATAGCATGAACAAGAACGCCACACCTAGCACAAGGACTTTAAAAGCTCCTGCAAAGGCCCAATAATTGGCCATTAAAAACAGACCGGTCATAACGACAGCCTGCTTTTTCTGCGGAATCCAAAAGCCCGATCGTTTCGAAAAATAGGTGCGGGCAATATAAAAGACCACCTGTGAAATAGCCAACGCCAGCGCTGCACCGCGATACCCCCATAAAGGCGTCAATGTCATATTGGCAAGCAGCGTGGGAAAAAAGATACAGAGTCGGATTGCCAGATTGTACTTTGTTTTGCGTGCAAAGGTAATGCCCAGCACCGTCGTCTCCGACAACACAAGAAAAATGGGTTGCAAGCTCACCAGGCCAAATATCGTGGATACCGCACTGTAATTTTTGCCTAAGACGAAGGGCAAGAGCATGCTACCCAATAACGCCAATACAAAGGCTGCACTCATGACCAATAACAGTACATCCGCCACAAAAGAAAATTGTTTTTGACTTTTATGTTCTTCATGCCAACGAATGGAAATCGGAAACCAAAATCCTGTAAAGGCGGCTGTTATCAAGCTAAAGACACTGGCAATGCTCAAGGCTGCATTATAAATAGCCAGACTGCCCGGCACCTGAATGCCGTGTAGGGTTAAATTTCCTAAACTGTTCAATAATGAGGAGAGGGCGAAATCTAAAATATAGGGATAGGCGTAGAGCCACATTCTCTTAAACAGCACGCGATCCCATTGAAATCCCCGAAAGTCAAAAAACTCACGATATTGATAAAGGAGAAACAGATCATAAAGGATATTGCCAAAAATCATGCCCATCGCAGCGCCCACATAGTCCTTGCGATAGGTGACCAGCAGGATAACGGTCAGTAAAAAGGTGAAGAGCTTGGCCCCGGCGGTAATCTTTGAAAAATCAAAGCCGCGTTCCTGCATACGCACCAAAAACAGAACAAAGCTTTCAATGATATTGATGAGTGCCCACAAACTGCCGAATATGATCAGTAACGCATCTTTTTCCGTATGAAATGCCCAGCGTGAAATGGGCTTGGCGAATAGGATGCTCAGCAGAAAAAATAACACACCCACCAGCAATGCCGGCAATATCGCCTGTTGAAAGGTGCGGCGACGATCCTGTGCGCTGTGAAATTCTCTGGCAAAGGCCTGATCCATGCCAATGCAAAGAATGCGCGGAATTTGCAGCAACAGGAGTTTAAAAAAGGTAAATAAACCATAGCTTTCCGGCGTCAAAAGGCGCGTCAGAAGCGGAATTTGAACAATAGCGATCAGCCCCGAAAAAATCGGGCCTAAACTAAAGCCTGCCATATTTTTTAAAATTTTGCCCATGCCAGACTCCTTGCCAACTTTCTCCTCTTTTATATTTCTATTTCTTCGAGCATACTGGATAGCCATGCGCCATGTCAACCGATTGCCATACTGCATTGCAAAAACAGAAATGGCTTGAAATCAATGATTTCAAGCCATTCCCTTCCCATCGGAGTGACAGGATTTGAACCTGCGACCCCTTGTCCCCCAGACAAGTGCGCTACCGAACTGCGCTACACCCCGTAACGCGGCATATTATATCACAAACTTAGCGCGGAAACATCCTGAAGAGAGGATCTTTTCTAAAACGCGGCTTGCACGCCGCTTTTGGAAAATCCTAAACCCGTGATGCGCCATCGTGACGGGAAAATTTTAGGAAAACGACATATTTCCCCTTTATCCTTCTGCTAGAATGGTCAAAATCAATGGAGGCCAAAGAAATTGGGTACCATTGAACCAATCGTTAAAAATCACCTCTTTCAGGAGATGGCCGCGATTTAAGCAGTAACGGAAATAGAGAAAGAAAGAAAGAAAGAAGGTTGTCATGAAAGTGATAGAGACTATCGGTAACACGAAACTCGTGCAATTACAGCACATCGGAGACGGCAGGATTTACGTCAAGGTAGAAAAAACAAATCCGGGCGGCAGCATTAAGGATCGTCCGGCGTACTATATGATTCGCGATGCAATTGAACGTGGCGATCTCAAGCCGGGTATGACCATTGTAGAGCCGACGTCAGGAAATACCGGCATTGCGCTGGCACTGATCGGTAAGCAATTGGGTTATCCGGTGGAGTTGTTTATGCCGGCATCCATGTCCAAAGAGCGTGTGCGTCTGATGCAATCCTTCGGCGCCAAGGTCACGCTGACCACGGAAGGTGCTCTACAGGGGGCTGTGGATGCAGCAAAGAAGCGCGTTGCAGAAGGCAATGCCTATATGCCGGATCAATTCACAAACCCCTCCAACCCAAAGGCACATTATGAAACCACGGGGCCGGAGATCTATGAAGCCTTGCCGGATGCAGCGGCTTTCGTATCCGGTTTCGGTACGGGCGGTACGATTTCGGGTGTCGGCAGATTCCTGAAAGAGCACATCCAAGGCTTTCGCGTCTTTGGTCTGGAACCGAAGGAATCGCCTCTGGTCAGTGAAGGCCATGCTGGATCCCATAAGATTCAGGGCATTTCCGGTAACTTTGTCCCGAAAAACTTAGACAAGAGTATCCTGGACGGGATATACTCGGTAGCGAGTGATGATGCGATTGCCATGTCTCGCCGCTTAGCTGCAGAAGAAGGCCTTTCGGTCGGTATTTCGTCCGGCGCGAATGTTGTTGCCGCGCTTCAGGCTTTGAACGATGTGGAAGGGAAAGTCGTTACCGTTTTACCCGATTTGGGTGAGCGTTATATGTCAACGGCTTTATTTCAAGAGGACTGAGCATGAAAAAAAGAGATTGGAAAGAGCAGGCGGCCTATATTATGGAACTCGACCCTGCCTGCCGTTCCATTGAAGAAGCCACCAACCTGTATCCCATTACGGACGCGCTGGCCAGTTATGATATTGCGCATGAATTTTATTTGCGCGGCGAGTTCTATGAAGCGCGACGTATTTCCCAAGATGCCCGCAATCGTACGGGCATTGAGATTCATCCGGGCGCAGAGATTGGGCGATGTTTCTTCATCGATCACGGCATGGGCGTTGTGATCGGCGAGACAGCAAAAATCGGTGATTTTGTGCACATGTATCACGGTGTCACGTTGGGCGGTGTCGAATCCATTCAGGGCCAGCGTCACCCCATCGTGGGCAATCACGTTCTGATCGGTGCCAATGCGACCCTGCTCGGCCCCATTCATATCGGCGATGGCGCCAAAATCGGTGCCGGGGCTGTGGTCATGCACGATGTGCCGGCCGGCGCAACGGCCGTAGGGGTACCCGCCCGTATTATTCCTGCTACACAAAAGGATGCCACGGCAAAAAACGAGGTCTCTGGCGATCCATCGGAGGATGAGGCATGAAAGAACAAAACATAGCAAACGCCTCGCAGACCAAGCTGCCCAATGAAGGCTCCGATCCGGCGTCACTATTGATCCGTTTGATCAAAGGGACGCTCGTCGGCATCGGTGCTATTTTGCCCGGCCTCTCGGGTGGGGTGCTTTCCGTGATTTTCGGCATTTACCAACCGATGATTGCTTTTCTGGCAAATATCCGCAAGGAATTCTGGCGCAATGTGCGCTACTTCGTTCCCATCGGCATCGGCGGACTGCTGGGTGTTTTTCTGTTTTCCGTCTTTGTGGAAAAAGCCTTCGGACAATATGAAGCGCAATTTGTGTGCCTGTTCCTAGGGTTTGTGATCGGCACCTTCCCGAGCCTCTATCGACAGGCAGGCAAAGAAGGACGCAAGACTTCTGATCTGGTTATTCTTGTCGTCTGTGCCGTTCTGCTCGTCGTCTTAATGTCCTTCGGCTCGAACCTGCCCGCCATGACCCCGAACCCGGTGGTTTGGTTTTTCTCGGGCGTGCTGGTTGCCTTCGGCTTTATCATCCCGGGCATGAGTCCTTCGAACTTTTTGATCTATTTCGGACTCTATGACAAGATGGCTGCTTCCATTGCTGCCGTGGATTTCAGCATGCTGATCCCCTTTGCAGCAGGCGCCGTTTTATGCATCATCCTCTTCTCTAAAGTTGTCGCCTGGTGTTTCCGACATCACTACGCACCGCTGTTCCATGCCATTTTAGGCATGGTTGTCGGTTCGACCTTCGGTATCTTCCCGGCGATCATCTTCCCGGCTCTCACGCCGCAAGGCCTGGCCAAAGCACAGCTTTCTTTACCGATTGCCGTGCTCTTCGGCTTAGTCATGCTTCTCGTGGGCATCGGGATCAGCTATCAATTCAGTAAACTGGAAGAAAAGGTGGATTATGAGCGATGAAACAAGATTTGCAGTATTGATCGATGCGGAAAATATTTCGCCGAAATACATCCAAATCATCTTTGACGAAGTGTCGAATTACGGCATTTCAACCTATCGCCGCATTTACGGCGACTGGACCAGCACCCGCAACAATCGATGGAAAGAGGTGCTGCTGGACAATTCCATCACCCCCATTCAGCAATACAGCTATACGGAAGGAAAAAATTCGTCCGATTCGGCCATGATTATCGATGCGATGGACATTCTCTATACGTTATCGGTAGACGGCTATGTCCTCGTCTCTTCCGACAGCGATTTTACCCGCTTGGCTTCGCGCTTGCGCGAATCGGGCATGACCGTCATCGGCATGGGCGAAAGTAAGACGCCCAACGCCTTTATCTCGGCCTGCAATACGTTTAAATATCTGGATATCCTGTTTGCCTCCCACGCAGAAGCGGAAGAGGAAGAGGGACATGAGCACGATGCCGGTAAAGCGCCCAATGTAAAGTCGCTCCATGTGGCCGAAGGATCCGTAAGCAAGCCGCACGTAAAATCCATTGGCAAAGCGAATGAAGCGGTTACCGGTGATTCCGGTGAGCACAAGGATGTGGCCCTTCTGAGCCGAAAGGAATGGAAAAAAGGGCGCAACAACGATTCCAAATCCTGTGGCGATGCCAAAAAAAACGGCAAGCGCGACGTGCCGCGCCCGCAAACGACCATTTTGGCCATACGAAAAGCATTGCGCAGCATTGTGCGTGAAAACTCCGATGAGGAGGATTGGATCTCCTTGGCTAACTTGGGCAATCAACTCTCCAAGCGCTTCCCGGACTTTGACGTACGTAACTATGGCCATCAGAAGCTTGTCACCTTCATTGAATCCTTTCATGAATTTGAAGTGGCCCATCGTGCCGTCTCTGAATTTGGCAATAAGCAGCTTTTTGTGCGCCTGAAAGAAAAAACAAAATAACCACGTACGTCCATAGCCACAAACGAAACTATGGAATCATAAAGGCGGCGCGCCTTCGCATTGCGAAGGCCGCCGCCTCTTGTATTATGAATCTTACCTATTATGCATTTTATCCTTCCACGGTGGCCTGTGTCTCCATTGGCGCCTGCACTTTATCCATGGCTATCACTTCATCAAACAGCGCATCCATTTCTACGTCCCCATGCTTGACAAACAGCACCGTCAGTTTCGGATCTTTCAGAATGCGCTCTTCAATTTCACGGGCGCTCATCGGATCCAAGTGACTGGTCACTTCGTCAAAAAGCAGAATATTTTTCTTGCGCAGCAGGGCGCGTGCTAAAATGATGCGTTGCTTTTCTCCGGCGGAGATATTCTCTCCATTCTCTTCAATGCGATAGTTGAGTCCCTCTTCCCCCGCAAAGTTCAAAATGCCGCAAGATTTGGCCACGGCTTCAACCTCGTCTGTCGGATAGTCCTCACCGAGCGTCATATTAAACGCAATGGACGCCTCAAACAAATAGTTCTTCTCCGAAATATACGCCATGTTTTCCGCGCCCTGATACGGGCTTTGTACATGGCCATCCAGCGCAATCTCCCCGCCATCCCATGGCACATTCCCGTAGATCATCTGCAAGAGCGTTGACTTCCCGCAACCGCTGGGACCGACCAAGCGATATTTTTGGCCCAACGTGAAGGAAACGGATAAATTTTGAAAAATTGTCTTTGCGCCGAAGGCTTTTTCGATCTGTTTCAGCGCGATTTGTTTCTCACAGACCGCCAATTGCGGGTCTTGCGTCATCGTTTCCCGCGCGTATTTCTCGACGAGCGCCTTCGCGCCGTTCATCTTACTCTGTAATTGCGGCAGCTCACCAATGGAGTTGAACAGCTGCCCCACAAGGTTGCCGGCGGTCAAAAATGCCCCCGGCGACAATAACCCCGCCGTCACCATCGCCGCACAGGCGACCAGATTCATAATCTGCGCGACTAAATTCACGCCCATGGATGCCCCTTGTACAAAGACATTGCGGGTTTTATAGCGCATGGTGTCGAGATAATATTGCTTGAAAATCCCCTCCTGCAAATGGCGAAAACGGCGCAGCAGACGGAACAACAGATATTCGCGTCTGCCCTGATGAAAATCCGTCACTTCTTGGACAAAACGCTCATTGTCCTGCGCATATTCTTCAATCATTTTTTTAGAAAATGGCCCCAACCGTTGCGATAAGAACATCATTATGACAAAGGATACGCCGCCTAATACAATTAAAAGCCAATGCAAATACAGCAATGAAGCCAAACAAAAAACGAAATTGCTGATGATCTGCACGCGCGAAAAATACGGCAGCAAATAATTCTTCTCCAATAAATCCATATCGTTAATCAAATTTGAGATTTCATATTTCTGCGGATTTGCAATAATATTGCTGCGCATCACCCGCTGCGTATCCGCGACCGCCATGCCCTGGAAATATTCCTGCAGACAAAGCGTTGCCACCATTAAGACAAGCACTGCCGCCATCAGTAAAAAAGCTCGGAAAACGCCGGATAAATTTCCCGCCAGCAACGCTTCAAACAAAGGGATCAGTGTGAAATTATACGCAATCTGCCCGGCTGCTGCGAGGATCGTAAACAGCACCGCTGCATAAAATTTTCCGGTCTTTTTCATGACTACCTCCAAATCGTCTTGCGCCTTAACCTTCCAAAAAATTCGCCCGCGGTTTTTCCGGCAAGCGCATAGCGTACCCCTTCTTCTGCATTTCGTGTAATTTAATCAGCAAAAGATTGATGTCCGTATGCAGCATCTTAGCTAGCGAGACAATGTCATAGCCTTCTTCGGCCAGACGATGCACTTCTGCCTCATCCAACAGCAAATGCGCCGCAAATACATTGGCTTCGTATTCTTCGCGGTCGGTCATATTGAGCAATGTAAACGCCACAACGTCCTGTACGCCGTCTTCCTGCGCACCATGTAACACCGCATGGCCCAACTCATGCGCCAGAATCAGGCGGCGGCGATCGTCGTCAAGCGAGGCATTCAGAAAAATACAGCTTCGTCCCGCCACACGTGCAAACATCCCTGCCAGCTGGTGAAAATCCGATCGCTCATAGAGACGCATGCCCAACGCCCTGGCCAATTCCTCGGGGTCGCTCGTTTGATATTCTCGAACCAGCGCCTGCACTTGCTCCTCAATGCGCATGGCGATCCTCTTGGGCTTTCTCCTGCCGTGCCTGCCAATAGGCATCCTGCAATGCGCGCATCACGGCATCCTTATCCTCTTCGGAGAGCCTGCCGCCGGCAAAAAGCACACCGGCCTGCTGCACAAGACGCTCCGCTGCCTCGCGATCCGTCCCTTGCAACGGAATTTCGGCCGACGCTCCGGTTTGTCCCGCCGCTTCATCTTCCATATATAAATAATTGGTCTCCACATCAAAAAGCGATGCCAAACGGTCATACACCCTTCTCTGCTTCGGATAGCTCTGACCGCGTTCATAACTCACCACCGTACGAGTGGAGACCTGTAACGCTTCCGCCAGATCTTTCTGCGTCATCCCCTTCTCTTCCCGCAAGGCGCGTACTTTTTCCCCAAACTTCATATTCTCCCCCCGCTCTAAGAAGTTATTCTTCCTTTTTCCCTTGACAAGCGCAGTTTACCTGCGTATACTGACTATGCAATGTGAAGATTATCTTCTTCTATTGTAATGCGCCGGCAATATTTGTCAAGTTCTCTGCCGCTTCGCGATATGTCGATTTTACGAAATCCGGCGATGGTTGCTGGACGCATCCGTCCCTATCGCTCTCCTTAGAAACGAGGCTCTATGCAACGCCATATTCTCCATGTGGACATGAACAGCTTCTACGCCTCTGTCGAGCAGGCCTACGATCCGTCGTTGCGCGGGAAAGCCATGGCCGTCACCGGCTCGGTTGAGGAACGACACGGCATCATTCTGGCCAAATCGCCGGAGGCAAAGCGAAAGGGTGTGAAAACGGGTGAGGTCATCTGGCAGGCACAACAAAAATGTCCGGAGTTGATCACCGTGGAAGCGCACTTTGCGCGATACCATACCTACTCAAAGCTGGCGCAAAGCATTTATTTGGACTTTACGGATCTTGTGGAACCCTTTGGTATGGATGAATGTTGGCTGGATGTGACCGGTTCGCAGCGCCTGTTTGGCGACGGATGGGAAATTGCGCAAAAGATACGGCGGCGCATTCGCAAGGAGCTGGGCGTTACGGTTTCGATCGGCGTCAGCGATAATAAAATCTTTGCGAAGCTCGGCAGTGATCTCAAAAAGCCTGATGCGCAGACCTTACTGGATGCCTCCAATTTTCACGAAACGGTGTGGCCGCTGCCGGTCGAAAGTCTGCTTTTTGTGGGACAACAGACCACACGGGCGCTGCACGCCTTCGGCATTCGTACCATCGGTGCGCTGGCCCAAGCCGATCCGCACCTCATCCATCATCGCTTCCACAGCAATGGTGTCCGCCTGCAATTGGCCGCGCAGGGCAAGGATACCACCCCCGTTATGCCCTACGGGTTCCGACCGGTGGAAAAGAGCATCAGCTGCGGCACCACGTTTCCGCATGATTTAAAAACAGAGCGAGAAATTACCGTCGCTATGCTGCAATTAGCGGATCAAGTACAGCAGCGTCTGGTCCGGGCCGGATTGGCAGCGGAAGGGATTGCTGTATGGGTGCGCAATTGTGAACTTTTTTCCACCCATGCCACTAAGCGCCTGCCCTACCCCTCGCAGAGCGCACCATCGCTTTCGCAGGAAGCCACACCTTTGGCGCTTGCGCTATGGGATGTACAGCGTCCCGTACGCGCTATGACACTGTTTGCCACGCAGTTGCGGCCGGCGTATGACGCGATACAGACACGATTTTTTTCGGACATCCGACGGCACGATCGCTGGGAACGTGTGGGGCAGGCCGTAGAAGAGCTTCGGACGCGTTACGGAACAAAAGTCATCGGGTCGGCCACCCTTTCTGCTGATGCACCGGCAGATCTGGACACCGCACGCGCGACGATGCCGCTCTATCTTTCCCCCCATATGGAAGTGGTGCGCCCGCGTGCCGGCAATCGCGAAGAAGAGATGTCGCCTAAGGCTTCGCAAAATGCTTTAAAACCGGCGTAGCATGGTACAATAAACAATGTGCGGTTCTGCCGCAACCATGTAAAGGAGGGCCTATGATCTATACCGTTACTTTGAACCCCTCGGTGGATTTCGTCACCCGCTTGGATGCTCTTGTGCCCGGCACGGTGAATGCATCTCGGGAAGAATGTCTGTCGGTGGACGGACGAGCGCTTACCATTTCCCGCATCCTTCATACGCTGGACGTGCCCACCACCGCCACCGGCTTTATCGGCGGACAAACCGGTTCCTACGTGGAAGATATTTTGGAAGAAGAAGGCATTTTAAATGATTTTATTCGGGTGAAAAACAATACACGCCTTAATATGACATTGTGGATTAACGGCGTGGAAACACGCATTTCAGGCCATGGCTCCGACATTTCCGAACCGGAAGTCAATGATTTGCTCTACTATTTATCGCGCATTCGGGAAGGGGATTACCTGGTCGTGGCAGGATCGCTGCCGCAAAATTTAAATGAATCTATCTATGAACGCATGTTTGATATTGCAACGGTCAACGGTGCTGCTTTTTTGCCCATTGTGGAGACATCCGCCATGCAAAATCAATTGCGTCGAAAGCCGTTGCTTATCACGCCGAATTGTGACGATTTAGCGGAGCTGTTTGATAAGGACGTCGTCACCCAACAAGAAGCCATCGGCTATGCGAAAGAGCTGCGAAAACGCGGCGCGCAAAATGTGTTGGTGGATCTGGAAGAAGACGGTTCCTTTTTTGTGACGCAGGGCGCCGTTTTTCAAGCCGATGGACCACAGTTGCCTGTCGTTTCGTCCGATTATGCCAATATGGCACATATCGCCGGGTTTATCGGCAATTATATGCGCACCAATGAAGCAAAAAAAGCGTTTCCGGCCGCACAAGGGTGTGCTAACGCCACCTTTGCAGCAGAAACGCTACCGTCTCGGGATTCCATTGTAAAACATAGTGCGGCAGTGAAGATTCACCGCATTGAATAACTGTTACTGATTTTGGTCACGACGGATGCGGCGAAATCGCTTTTCGAAGTCGCGTCGCGACATCCATAAGTCTTGTCCGCAGCCATTACAGCACAGCCGAAATTCTATGCCGGTGCGCCGTACCGTCCATGCGTTGTTGCCACAGGCATGTGGCTTTTTAAGCTGTACCACATCGCCGACTTGAACGTCCATCATGGCTTTTTTACTCCTGTCTCTTGCGTTGTTGCCGTATGCGTTGCAGGGATTGCCACCGATGGCCACGTTCCCTCGTAACAGGCACTTTCCTTTTGCAGTGCCTCAATGAGCAACGCGCGCACCAGGCGTGCGGCAGACCAAAAATGCTTAATATCCGTACGGGCACCTACCGCAACGGTATAGGTGAGTGCATTTGATTTATCAACGCCAATAAAGTAAGGCAGCGTCACGAATTCCTTGGCATGCTGCGTTTTTATGCGGTGGCTGACATCCTGCACCAGCTGTTTTACGGTTTCGGGTGAAACGCTGTAGGGCACTTCTACAGTCACGTCCGCTTGCAACGGTCCCTTGCCGTAATTGGTAATCACCTGCACTTTTGAATTGGGCACCATGTAGCGCATGCCGGTGTAGCCGCGTACGATGGTGTGACGCAGACGAATTTCCTGCACCTCACCGACGACACCATCTTTGAGTGCTACATAGTCGCCGACGTTCATATAATTGTCCAGCAGCAATAAGGCACCGGAAATAACATCGTTGACAACGGATTGGGCCCCCAAGGCAATCGCAATACCGCCGATACCAGCGGCCGTTAAAACAGAAGCGGTATGAATGCCAAAAGTATCTAAGATGAAAGCAATCGCATACATCCAAACGACAATGCGAAGCACGTTATAAAGCAAAAAGTAGAACGTGCGAAAACGCGCTTTTTTCGGCAAATCCGTGCCTTCCTCAATAAAGCGATGCAAAAGCCGACTGCCTGCAGCAAGCAACGCCCAGGTGAAAAGCAACACTGCCATCGCTAGGAGAACGCGACTCGCCAGCAAAGGGAGCCCTGTGAGCATATGCAGTTTTTGTGCCAATAAAGCCATCCTGCCTCCTTCTTATCGGGGCATAACCAGAAAAGATTCACGGTAAATCACGAGATGCGAGCCGTCCGCTTGCGGCAGGGCGCGCACAAATTCCTGCGTGTCCTCAACCGTTTTACGCTCTCCGTCGATCCTCAGACGGCGATTTTTTCCCAGGATTACCAAGGAAGATCCGCTGGAAATCAAACGCTGGGCGTCAAAATCCAAGGTTTGCGATTTTTGCTTTTCTCCTTCCGCCGAATAGCTCGTAAGCGTGCGCCCATCCATCACCCAGATGTTCTTGTCCATCACGACAACGTCCCATGTATTGGTACAATCGACGACATGCTTAATGGTGTTGTCACAGATGAAAAACAGGCGATTTCCTTGGGCTGCCAAGATGCTGTTTTCTCCCGTCCAAAGCAGACGCGTAAAGGGTTCGGGGCCTGCGCATTGAAAAAGTGCGCTCTGCTCCTCTTTCTTCTTCAGCACCCCACGCACAGGATCCTCACTGCCGGTTAGCAATGGAGAAAGTGCCGGGTCCATCGGAATGGTACCCTCCGCGGTGAACGCCTCATCATTCCCCTCTTCCGTCCAAGCCGCACCATTTTTGGAAGGGACATAGAGACCCGGTGTGCCTGTTGTCTTTTGCACGGACTCGACCGCTCCGTCTGCGTTCAAAAGCAGGAAGCGATCCGCTTTAACGCCCATAAGTGCAGCAGGTGAAAATGCTTGTGCTTCGACCGCTATTAACCCGCGCACGCCGGGCAGGGAGACGGTTCGCTCCACGTGCCCGTTTTGGGGGTTGACGACTCGGAGTTTTCCCGTTGCTTCCAACACATAGAGCTTTTCCCCGTAGGCAATTTTGCTCTGCGAAGAAAGATTGGCTTCCCAGCGTTTTCCACTGCGATCAAAAGCGGTAAGATGCGATCCTTCGCGAAAAAACAGACAGCCGTCAATGGCGCCGACATCTTTCCAGGCGTCCGAAAAATGCAGCGCTACCGCATTGCCGCTTTGGCCTGGCGATTTCGGTAGCAAAAAAAGAACGCTCAGCACGAACAGCACGATAAGAACGCCCGCCCCCAAAAGCAAGGGACGGGGCATATTTTGTAAAGAAAATCGGTTTTTCTTCTCTTCCTGCATACCGGCTCCTTCGCCACGCGTTACAGAATATTAGCGTTCTTCTTGCGCCGCCGCACGTTTTAATTGTTCCTTCTTCCATGCCTGCGGATCAAATTCAATGCGCACCCATTGAATGCGCTTGTTTTCTATCTTCTCAATTTTAAAACGCATCCCCTGGTATTCGATGAAGGGGCGTTCCTTATCTTCCGGAATTCGACCCATGAGAAAGAACAGCAAACCGCCCAACGTATCGTAGTCTTCGGTTTCTTCATCAAAATTCGAATCGGTATTAAAATTCAGCTCCTTAATGGAGAGCGTGCCTTTGGCATAATAGGTATTGCGGCTGATCTTTTCAATTTCCGGTTCATCCTGGTCAAATTCATCGTCAATGTCACCGACAATCTCCTCCAGCAGATCTTCCATGGTCACAATACCGGAAAAGCCGCCGTACTCGTCAATCAGAATGGCCAAATGGAAATTATCTTCGCGCATTTCATTAAAGAGCTCATTGACATTCTTGCGTTCCGGCACAAAATACGCGGGGCGCATGATCTTGCGTACCGAAATATTCTCAAAGCCGGCGCTGTAGGCCTCCTGCAAATAATCTTTGATATAAAGAATACCAACGATATTATCAATCTCGTCGTCATAAACCGGGATGCGCGAATAGCGTACGGTCAACAGCTCATCAATGTATTCCGTATAGGGATCATTGATATCAATGGCAAACACTTCCGTACGCGGCGTCATGATGTCTTCCGCCGACTTATCGTCGAAGGAAATAATGGAGTTGATCATTTCGCCTTCATCTTTATTGATCATGCCCTGGCTCTGGCCCACCTGCACCAAAGACTTAATGTCCGACAGAGTGACTTTCTCTTCCATGGCATCCATTTCCACACCCATCAGGTGTAACACGCCATTCGTGCACCAAGACAGGAAATATACAAAAGGCTTCAAGAGTTTGGAACACCACCATAAAATACCGATGGATTGGTTCGAAAAATTTTCCGCATTTTGTAAGGCCAATCGTTTCGGCACCAATTCACCGAAAATAATGGTCAATAAAGAAAGAAGTATCGTAATGGTGATGGTGGCTACGCCTTTGGCACTGGGAACGCCGATAGAGGCCAGAATATTTCCCCAATAGCCCGCCAGTCCCGTGGCAGCACTTGCCGAGTTGAAGAATCCCGCCAATGTAATGCAAATCTGTATCATGGAGAGAAAATGGGACGGATCTTCCAGCAATTGCAGAATGCGATGCGCGCGCTTATCACCCTCATCGCGACGTTCTCTTAATCGATTCGCATCCACCGAAACCAGCGCCATTTCCGACGCGGCAAAAAAAGCATTGACAATGATCAATACGACCATTAAAAGTAACTGAAATATAAAAGCCGAACTCCCGGTTCCAGGGTCCGCGACACCTTGGTCCATTCTTTCCTCCTACAATAGATAAAATTCTCACCGGCGCGCACCGTATGCGCAACCGGTGAGAATATCTTATCACATTCCCAAAAGCATATAAAGCATGAGCAGTCCGGACAGCGCAATGCGATAGAGACCGAACGCTTTGAAGTCTTTTTTCTGAATATAGTCCATGAATTTTTTAATGACCACATAGGCAACAAGGAAGGAAATAGCAAAGCCCAATGCGATGAGCAGCCATTCGCCGATAGAAAAGGCATGCACGTTCTTGATTACTTTCAAAAGCGTCGCCCCCATCATGGACGGGATGGCCATAAAAAAGCTAAATTCCGCCGCGGCTATGCGCGAGCTGCCTAGCACCATCGCTCCGATAATGGTTGCCGCCGAGCGGGATGTGCCCGGGATGAGCGCCAAGCATTGAAACAAACCGATACAAAACGCCGTCTGAAGGGAAAAATCCAGCGGATCTTCATAACGCGTCGTATGCCGTTTTTTGTTCCATTCTTCGACAAAGATCATGATGATACCGTAAACCAGAAGGGTAATTGTGACGACTGGTGTGGTCATCAGATGTGCATCAATGATGTCATCAAAAAGGATGCCGATAACAGCGGAAGGGATCACTGCCACTAAAACGCGCAACCACAGCGCCATGGTGCGCTTATCCACATGGGTCAAACGATAGTAGAGTTTCGTCTGCGTATTCCAGCGATCATAGCGTTTGGGACGAATCGCAAAGTGCGGATCTTCGCTTTGCCAGGGGTTCAGACGATTCCAGTATAGAACCACCACCGATAAAATGGCGCCCAGCTGAATAATAATATTGAACGCATTGGAAAAGCTCTGCGGTTCCAGACGAATCCATTCGTTGGCCAAAATCAAGTGTCCTGTCGAGCTGATCGGTAAAAATTCCGTGACGCCTTCAATGATCGACAATAGGGTCACTTTGAGCACATTTAAAACTGCTTCCATGCATCCTCCTGATTATAGTGTTCCATAAAGGAATGTTTCTTCCCATCCAGGGTGTAGCCCAGAATGGCATCCAGCGCAACATTCTCGCCGCTGCGCAATATCGACTTCTCTACATTGGGGTTAAGGGTTTTGAGCATCTGGATTAATGCCTTAATATTGCGACGCTGTGAATCCACCTTGTGCTGCGTCACGACGCAGGCGCAATCCAGGGGCTTTAGTCCCGCCATATCGCGCCAGGCGATAATACTTTGTTCTTCGACAAAATACAAGGGGCGAATCAGCTCCATGTTATTAAAATTTCTTGCCACAATTTTGGGCATCATGTTTTTATAATTGGCCGACCACAGCACATTTAATAACGTGGTTTCAATGACGTCGTTAAAATGATGCCCCAGCGCCAATTTATTGCATCCCAACTGTTGCGCGCGGTCATAGAGGAAGCCGCGACGCATCCGGGCGCAAAGATAGCAGGGTGTTTCGGCAATTTCGTCCGCCACTTGGAAAATATCCGAGCGATACACCGTAGCGGGAATCCCAAGCCACGACAAATTAAACAGCAACCGCTCGCGATTTAGGGGCGCATAGCCGGGGTCCATCGCTAAAAAGCGCACTTCAAAAGGCACTTTCGAATAGCGCACCAAGGATTGAAACAGTTTTGCTAAGAGCAAACTGTCCTTTCCGCCTGAAATGGCCACGCCCACGACATCGCCGGGCTGCAGCATATCATAGGTCTTGAGAGCTTTATGAAATTTGGAGACCAAACGGCCGCGGTAGGTCGTTTGAATGGCATGTTCGATATCTTTTTTGGATGCCAGACCTTGTCCGAACAGGCGATATGTTTCCGGATACATCCGGGCGACGGCCTCTTCGTGTGTCTCTCCTGCTTCCAGTTCCACGGTAACATGAAATTCTTCCGGAACTGTTTTGCGCCGTTCTTCCCAAATTTTCTGTAACGCTTCAGCAGACAGCACCGTCTGCGGAACCGTTTCTAAATCTATGTCGATGCTTTGTTCGGGAACAGTGCTTTTTTGCGACAAGGCCTCCCACTGTTTCAAAAGCGTTTCCTTCGTCCAATCCTCCATCGTTTTCGAACTCCTCATCTATTTATGATAGGGCTCATGGTGCAATATCCGAAAGCCCCGATAAATCTGTTCCAATAAAATGACGCGCATGAGCGTATGCGGAAATGTCATTGGAGAAAACGACACTTTCTTGCCCAGCGCCTTTATCTCCGGTGCCAGACCATCGCTGCCTCCTATAATAAAGGTAATCTGTGCACCGCCTTCTTCTGCCCATTCCGCCAGATGTCTTGAAAATTTAAGACTGTCCTCTTGCTTAGCCTCCACGCAGAGACTCACCACGCAGCTGCCCTTCGGCAATACTTTTCGAATGCGCTCCGCTTCCTTTTCGAGCGCCCGCTCCACCAGTTTTTCACCAGCCTTGTCCGGTCGCGGTTCCTCCGCGATTTCTTGAATCTTCACCTGCGCATACGGTTTCAGCCGTTTGACATATTCTTCCACCGCTTGCGCATAAAAGGATTCTTTTACCGTGCCTACCGCAATAATCGTAATATTCATGCCCGGCCGCCTTCCGGTGTGGCCAAGGAAAGTAATGGCTCCGTCGTACTTTCTTCCGACGTTTTCACCAGGCTGCGTTCACGCACGCGCTCTGTTGACAGTTCCTCCGACGGTTCAAAGCGAGGCGCCACCGCCACATGAACAGTGCTTCCCACAGCAAAGCCATTTTCCACCAACACCTCCGAGACCGTGTTTAGGCAGCATAGCGCCGTATTATTATTGTTAGACATATGCGCCAGCAGTACCTCTTCACCGCGGCCTTCCAGCACTTCGCAAAGGGCTTCTCCCGATTGACGATTGGATAGGTGCCCCAGCTCAGAAGCAATGCGTTTCTTGGACCATGGCGAATACGGTCCCTGCTGTAAGAGCAAGTCTTCGTAGTTGGCTTCCCAATAATAAAGATCGGAGCCGCGCATCGCTTCCAGAATAGTCCGATCCACGAACCCCGTATCCGTCAAAATAGAGATTTTTTCGTTGCCATGACGAATCACGTAGCCGACCGGATCCGCGCAGTCATGATGAATGGGGATGGGCAGAATTTCTAAGTCGCCGATTTCAAAAACACGTTGATTGCGAATCACCACGTGATCCCGATCCCGATGCCGCCCGACCTTCTTTTCCATTGCCAGCCACGTGTTTTCATTGGCATAAATGGGAATATGAAAGCGTCGCGTCAGAACGCCCAGGCCTGCCGTATGATCCGAATGCTCATGCGTGACCAAAATGGCATCCACTTTTTTCGCCGATGTTCCTGCCTGGCGCAATAACTGATCTATTTTCTTAGCACTGTATCCGGCATCAATGAGAATCGTTGTTTGTTCACTTTGTACAAGAACACTATTTCCGCTCGAGCCGGAAGCCAGAGAGCGCAGCTTCATGCAACCTTCTTTCTAGTTCGTAAGATACGCGGCTATTGTACCACAGGCGAAAAAGGTACGAAAAGAATCCCGTATAGTGCTACACATCGCTCGCCTGCCGATTATTTTCGTAAATCCCAGTTTTTGGCTATAATAAAGGGACGAGGGAGTAGCTTATGAATATCGAATCGTCAGCTCGACATTTTATGTTCGGTTCGAGACCTGCTTGGGCAGGTAAGCGAGACTCAATGTAACAAACGGCCCCTGCTAAGGGAATTGTGGCAGGATGGTCGCCTGTGCAATGAACCGACATCCGAACATAAGGAGGACCTATGGAATGGTATCAAAAATCCGCTGAAGCGGTGGAACAGGAACTAAAAACCAACCGAACAACGGGCTTGGTCTCTACTGACGTACCCAAGCGCCTGGAAAGTTACGGGTTGAATAAATTAGAGGAAGCCAAGCGCGTTCCGTTAAGTACGAAGCTTCTCAACCAAATTAAAGACCCGCTCGTTTTAATTTTGATTGCGGCTGCCGTGCTATCTGCTCTGACCGATTCCGCGATTGAAGCGTTAATCATCATTGCCATTGTGATCTTAAATGCGATCCTATCTATCTATCAGGAAGGCAAAGCCGAAGATTCTGTAGCGGCACTACAGAAAATGAGTTCCCCAAATGCCAAGGTACTGCGCGACGGAAAGCCCGTCAGCGTCAAGGCCGAAGAGCTGGTGCCCGGGGATGTGGTATTGCTGGAAACCGGCGATATTGTGCCGGCAGACTTGCGTCTGTTTGAATCGTCCAACTTACAAATTGATGAATCGTCGTTTACGGGCGAATCCGTGGCGGCTGAAAAAGACGCAAATGCGCTCTTTTCCGACGAGCGCGGCATCGGTGATCGAGAGAACTTGGCGTTTTCATCAACAATCGTCACCTATGGACACGGAAAGGGTATCGTCATTGCGACGGGACACGCCACAGAAATCGGACAAATTGCGTCTACGATTCAAGCGTATGAAGAGGAGTCCTCGCCACTGCAGCGTAAGCTCAACCAGCTGTCTAAGGTCCTCGGTAACATGGTGTTGGCTGTTTCGGCCTTCGTCTTTGTGCTGGGACTCATCAGCGGCGAACAAATTTTACGCATTGCCATGACGGCCATATCGCTGGGTGTTGCGGCCATTCCGGAGGGCATGACGGCGGTGGTGACCATTGTGCTATCGCTCGGGATGAACCGTATGGCCACACGCAATGCGATTGTGAAAAAATTGCTCTCCGTTGAAACGCTGGGAACAACAACGGTGATCTGTACGGATAAGACCGGTACGCTCACGCAAAATGAAATGACCGTCACGAAAATTTTTGCCAACGGACAGGATTTGGACGTGACCGGCATCGGCTATTCCCCGGTGGGCGATCTGTTCTTTGATGGTAAAAAGGTCACTACGGCAGACGATCGAATGCTGGAAACACTCATTGTCATTGCGGCTTCCGCCAACGATGCCAAAATTGTGTCGGATGAAGAAAAAGGCAACACGGTCATCGGCGATCCGACGGAAGGTGCGCTGCTTACGATGTCGCAAAAAGCGGGCATTGTGCCGGAAGAGCTGGCTTTGCGCAGTCCGCGTGTGGATGAAATTCCTTTCGACTCCAACCGCAAGATGATGACCACGTTCAATGAAAACTACTTCGAAAATGCCATCGCTTCCTTTACGAAGGGTGCGCCGGATATTGTGATTAACTACTGCAATCGCATTCTCTTGGATGGGGAAGAAAAACCGCTGACGCCCGAGATTCGCGAACGGCTCTTGGCCAAAAACTCGGAATATGCCCAGCAGGCACTGCGTTGCCTGGCCTATGCCTATCGCAGCTGGGAAGAATTGCCGGAAAAGGACCGTCAGGTGCCCGAAACTGTCGAACGCGATATGGTATTTGTCGGCTTGACCGGTATGATCGATCCGCCGCGTAAAGAGGTGAAAGCGGCCATTCAAGAGACAAAGACGGCCGGTATTACCACCATTATGATCACCGGCGATTATCTGGAAACGGCATATGCGATCGGTAAAGATTTAGGAATTGCCGAGGACAAGTCCCAAGCCATCATGGGCGCTGCACTGAACGAGATGTCGGAGGCAGAGGTGCAGCAGGTGGTCAAAGAAAAGCGCATTTTCGCCCGTGTTTCGCCGCAGAATAAAGTGCAAATCGTGGATGCGCTGAAAGCCAATGGTGAAATTACGGCCATGACCGGCGATGGCGTCAACGATGCGCCCGCCATCAAGCGTGCCGACATCGGTGTGTCCATGGGCATCACCGGTACGGACGTTGCCAAGAATACGGCGGATGTGATTCTGACCGACGATAACTTTGCCACCATCGTCAATGCCGTAGAAGAAGGCCGTATCATCTTTGCCAATATCAAAAAATTCGTCAATTTCCTTTTGTCCTGCAATATCGGAGAAGTAATTGTTGTGGCTGTGGCTATGATTATTGACCTCTTTCTGGTATTCTCTAACAGTGGTTTTCGATTCCCCACCCCACTTTCGCCCATTATGCTCCTGTGGCTGAATCTGGTGACGGATTCGTTGCCGGCGCTAGCGCTGGGTATGGAGCCCGGTGAGGAAGGCGTCATGAATGAAAAACCGCGCGATCCCGCTGAAGCCATCATCGGTAAGCATGAGATGGGGTCCATCATCGTGCAGGCCATTGCCATTGGCGTAGCCACGCTTGCCGCATTTGCGATCGGTTACTTCTATTTCGGACATGGATTAACCGGTGACCGAAAAATTGGCCGAAGGCCGCACCATGACCTTCTCGACCTTGATTTTGGCGGAGCTTTTCCGAGCGATGGCGGCGCGTTCCGATACGCATACCATGGGAGAAATCGGATGGTTCTCCAATAAGTCCATGAATATGGCCATTCTCGTCGGCGTATTCCTGCTACTGATTGTGCTCTACATTCCGTTCTTGCGCACGCTTTTCAGCGTTTCCTTTATGACGTTAAAGGAATGGGTGCCCACGTTGTTGTTGGCGACCATCCCCTTCTTAGCCACGGAAATCCATCAAGCCATGCGTGAAAAAAAATGATTCTGCGCCGTGCTTTCGTACGGTGCCCGGTACTGCCTGCTGCCACGGCTTCAGGTGTTTTTCGAAAGGAGTCATCATGAAGAAAGTTGCTTTGATCATGGGAAGTGACAGCGATCTGCCCGTAATGGAGAAAGCTGTCGGTATCCTGAAGGAATTGGAAGTTCCCTTCGAGGTGCACGTATTTTCCGCGCACCGTACACCGGTGGAGGCACGCGACTTTACCATCCACGCACGAGAGAACGGTTTCGGCGTTTTGATCTGTGCCGCGGGTATGGCCGCCCATTTGGCCGGCGCCGTAGCCGCGAATACGACATTGCCGGTGATCGGCATTCCTTGCAGTTCTCAGGTATTGGATGGCATGGATGCTCTTTTAGCTACCGTGATGATGCCTTCCGGTATTCCTGTGGCCACCGTTGCCATCAACGGTTCTAAGAACGCCGCTCTTCTGGCGGCCCAGATTCTTGCCTTGGAGGATACTGCGCTTAGCAAACGATTGGATGACAAGCGCGAAAAGGATGCCAAAGCCGTTCTGGAAAAAGACCGCAACATCTGTGAAAAATTTAAAGCGCAATAACTCTCTGCCGTGGGGGGTGCCATCGCACCGTCTGCGGCAATTTTATTTTTGTTCATCGTTACTGTAGGATTAGTGTGAGAATAGTATGAGGAGGATTCCATGGAAAAATTAGAACAAATGTATGAAGGTAAGGCGAAAAAAGTATTTGCGACGGATGAAAAGGACAAAGTCATCGTTTCGTACAAGGACGATGCGACTGCCGGTGACGGTGCCAAGCGCGGTACGATCGTCGGTAAGGGCGCCATCAATAACCGCATGACAAACTTTCTCATGCAGCTTCTGGAAAAGCAGGGGGTTCCCACGCATTTTGTAGAAGAATTGGATGATCGCAACACGGTGGTCAAAAAAGTGGAA
Source organism: Levyella massiliensis (assembly GCF_000308275.2). GTDB lineage: Bacteria > Bacillota > Clostridia > Tissierellales > Peptoniphilaceae > Murdochiella > Murdochiella massiliensis_A. The sequence goes on along the minus strand of NZ_HG529491.1, from coordinate 372,633 downwards.
ATCGTGCCCCTGGAAGTCATCATCCGCAATATTTCGGCCGGTTCCTTTGCCAAACGCTACGGCGTCGAAGAAGGCATTGTGTTTGATGAGCCGACGCTGGAGTTTTCGTTAAAGAATGATGATCTGCATGATCCGCTGATCAATCGCTATCATGTATTGGCGCTGAAACTAGCCACCAAAGATGAACTCGATCGCATCAGCGAAATGGCTTTCAAAGTCAATGAAGTACTCAAGGCTTATTTCCTGAAATTAAACGTCAAACTGGTCGACTTCAAACTGGAGTTCGGCCGCACGCAAGACGGCTCCATTGTTCTGGCGGATGAAATTTCCCCGGATACCTGCCGTTTCTGGGATGCCGATACCAATGAGAAATTGGACAAGGATCGCTTCCGCCGCGATATGGGCGGTGTTGAAGATGCCTATAAAGAAATGATGCATCGCGTCTTCGGTGAACAGGCGTAACCTGATCCGGCAGTATGGACTCTGCCTTTGTCCTTTGACAGGGGCAGAGTTTTTCTCACGCAGCTAAGCAGCAAGGAGAATCTATGGGTGGTTTTTTTGGTGTAGCCGGTCACGGCGACGCTTTAACTGATGTTTTTTATGGAACGGACTATCATTCCCATCTGGGCACGCACCGTGCCGGAATTGCGGGCTATGATGTGAAAATCGGCCTCCAGCGTGAAATCCACGATATTGAGAATACGCCGTTTCGTACGCGCTTCGAGACCATTTTTGACGAGATGAAGGCTTCCTCGGCCATCGGTTGCATCAGCGACTATGATCCGCAGCCGCTTCTCATTCGTTCCCGTTACGGAACCTTTGCCATTTGTTTTGTTGGCGTCATCAATAATAAGGAAGAGCTGATTCAGGAATATTTGGCCAAACCCGGGGCGCATTTTGATGCCATGACGGGCGGACAAGTGAACAGTGTGGAGCTCATTGCCGCTATGATGGCGGAGGAAGATTCCTATATTGATGGCATTCGTGCTATACAGCGTCGTATAGACGGTACGGCGTCACTTTTAATCTTGAAAGACGACGGCACACTCTTGGCTGCACGGGATTTTCGCGGGCGCATTCCGCTCTTCGTCGGTGAAAACGAAGACGGCCGTTGCGTGTCCTTCGAACCGTTCCCCTATCGTAAACTGGGCTATCGCACCTTGCGTGAACTGGGCCCGGGCGAAGCGGTAGAAATCACATCTTCACGCGTCACCACCGTGATTGAACCGCAAAAGGATATGAAGATTTGTGCTTTCCTGTGGACCTACTATGGCTATCCCAATTCCTGCTATGAAGGAAAGGGCGTGGAACAGTCTCGGTATCGCAATGGCGAAATTCTGGCCGAAAATGATCGCAAAAATGGCGGGATTCCGGAGCTCGACTATGTCGGCGGTGTCCCGGATTCCGGTCTGGCCTATGGGCAGGGCTATGCCTTTGAGAGCGGCGTGGCTTTCGGTCGTCCGATGCTCAAATATACGCCCACTTGGTCTCGTTCCTTTACGCCGTCTCGGCAATCGGAACGCAATCGCGTGGCTCATATGAAGCAACTGCCCATCACGGACTACATCGATCAGAAGAATCTGCTGATTGTGGATGATTCCATCGTGCGCGGCACGCAGCTGCGCGAAACGGTGGATTTCCTCTATCGCAACGGTGCGAAGAGCGTCCACATGCGTGCAGCTTGTCCGCCGATTCTCTTCAGTTGTAAATATTTGAATTTTTCACGCAGTAACGATGAGATGGAGCTTCTCACCCGCCGCGTCATCATGGACCTGGAAGGGGAAGAAGGGTTTGAACACCTGGATGAATACCAGGATGGCACCACCGAGCGCGGGCGCGCCATGCGCGATAAAATTGCCGAGCAATTTCATTTTTCCTCTCTGGAGTATCAGACTCTGGAAGGGACCATTGAAGCCATCGGCCTGCCGCGTTGTCAACTATGCACCTATTGCTGGAATGGAGAAGAATAATGGACGAGATGAATCGGCAATCCTCCTCCGCCGCCTATAAGGAAGCCGGCGTAGACATCACCGCAGGATATAAAGCGGTGGAATTGATGAAAAAACATATCGCTCGCACCACCACACCGGGCGTCCTGTCCGGCATCGGCGGCTTCGGCGGTCTCTTTGCTCCGGAAGTTGCCGGTATGGAAAAACCCGTTCTTGTCAGCGGTACCGACGGTGTGGGCACTAAATTGAAATATGCCTTTTTACTGGACAAGCACGATACCATCGGCATTGACTGCGTTGCCATGTGCGTCAACGATATCCTCTGCAGCGGCGCAGTACCGCTGTTTTTCCTAGACTACATTGCTTGCGGAAAAAATGATCCGGAACGCATTGCCGAGATCGTAAAGGGTGTGGCCGAAGGCTGCGTGCAGTCGGGTTGCGCTTTAATCGGCGGAGAAACTGCGGAAATGCCCGGTTTCTATCCTGAAAACGAATACGATTTGGCCGGCTTTGCCGTGGGTCTTGTCGACGAGAAAAAGATGATCGATAAAAATGACGTCCAAGAAGGCGATCAGCTCATCGCTTTGCCCTCTTCCGGTATTCATTCCAACGGCTATTCCTTAGTGCGCAAAATTCTAGATGGCAATAAGAACACGGACTGGACCACGCGTTATTCGACGTTAGACGGTAAAACGCTGGGCGAAGCCTTGCTCACGCCGACGCGCATCTATGTAAAGCCCGTTCTCGAACTGATGAAGCAGGTCAAGGTCAAGAGCATGGCGCACATCACGGGCGGCGGTTTTTATGAAAATATTCCGCGCGCCTTACCGGACGGCTTAGGCGCCAATATTGAGCGCGGTGCGCTGCGTCTGCCGTTCCTCTTCCGTTTCATTCAGGAAGCCGGGCACGTCACCACCCACGATATGTACAATACCTTCAATATGGGGGTCGGCTTTGTGCTCGTCGTTTCCAAAGAAGATCTGCCTCGGGCGCTCGAAGTGCTCCAAGAGGAGGGCGAAGAAGCCTATCGCTTAGGCGAAGTCGTACGTTCGCTTGAAAAGGTGATTCTATGAGTTCCCGTCCGGTGCGCCTTGCCGTCCTTGTTTCAGGCGGTGGCACAAATTTACAAGCGCTTTTAGATGCACAACGCGAAGGGCGTCTTGCCCCCGGCGAAATTGTGGCCGTCTTTTCCAATCGCGCCAATGCCCATGCCCTGGAGCGCGCGAAAAATGCGGGCATTGCCGCCCGTGCTTTCTCGATAAAGGACTATCCCGGCACGGCGTGGGAAAAGGCAGTATTGGACGCTCTGTCGGAGGCATCCGTTGACATGATTGTCTTAGCGGGATTTCTGCGTGTCTTGTCGGCTGATTTTCTCAAGGCCTGCCACGTTCCCGTATTAAACATTCATCCGGCATTATTGCCGGCCTTTGGCGGTCGCGGCTACTATGGCGAACACGTCCATGAAGCGGTGCTTGCCCATCGCGTGCAAGTGACGGGCGCCACGGTTCATCTGGTTACGGCGCAAGCCGATGCGGGTCCCATCCTGGCCCAACAGGCCGTCCGTGTTTTGGCCGACGATACCCCTGAACGCTTGCAACAGCGCGTCATGCGCGAAGCAGAATGGAAGTTACTCCCCGCCTGCGTGCATGCGATAGCGTCTCGTCTCCACAATGGCCTGACGGGAAAGGCTCTGTCCGCCCCGTTATCCGAAGCCGAATACGCCGCTTTTCTGCCGAGTGTGCAAAGTGGATCGCGCGCAACGGAAAAAGCACCCTCTCTGGCAACGCTGCTACGCGGTAACCCCTATCCCGGTCGCGGCATTGCGCTAGCGCATGGCACAAATGGCAATGCGCTTATCGCCTACTTTATTATGGGGCGCAGTCAAAACAGTCAAAATCGGGTGTTTCACCTGGAAGGAAATGACCTCTATACGCAAGCCCACGATCCGGCGCTACTCGAAGATCCGAGCCTCATCATTTACCGTGCCCTCTCGCATACCCGCGTAGCCGGAGAGCCTGTTACGGTGGTAACGAACGGTGATCACACGGATACGCTTCTTGACGGCTTGGCCGTCGGCAAAGATTTTGATACGGCCTTACAATCGCGCACCTTTGAGCCGGACGGTCCGCATTTTACCCCGCGCATTTCCGGTTTACTGGCCGAAAATCACTTGCAGCTTTCCATTTGGAAAGCCGCCGATGCAAATGGCACGAAAGCCTGCTATCAGGCGTTCCATTATGATAAAGAGCCCGGCACGGGTCGCTTCATCTCCACGTATGTGACCGATGGCAATCCCTTGCCAAGCTTTCAAGGCGAACCGCTGCGTTTCTCCTGGGATGGCGATGCTGCCGCTTTCACAGCGGCTTTGTGGGATGCCTTAAGCCCGGAAAATCGCATTGCTCTTTATGTGGAAGAGCATGACGGCGCCTCCGTCCGCCACTTTATCAAAAGTCGCTTTTCTTAATCGTGCCCGGCACGGCATGACCGAATCCCACCTGAACTATCCAGGCAAAGAAAGGAACCACGATGGATTCTCACGATCGTTATCTGTCCCCCCTGTCCACTCGCTATGCGAGCGATGAGATGCAATTTTTATTTTCCTCCAACCATAAGTTTCGCCTCTGGCGCAGACTGTGGATTGCGCTGGCCAAGGCTGAAAAAGAATTGGGTCTGGACATTACCGATGCGCAAATTGCGGAAATGGAGCAATACAAAGACGACATTAACTATGATGTGGCCGAAGCACGCGAAAAGCAGGTACGTCATGACGTGATGAGCCATGTCTATGCCTTCGGCCAACAGGCCACAAAGGCTGCTCCCATCATGCATTTGGGGGCTACGAGCTGCTATGTCACCGATAATACAGACTTAATTATTCTGCGGGAAGCTTCTCAACTTTTGCTGCATAAAGCCGCTCAGGTGCTGGTGAATCTCAGTGCTTTTGCCGAACGCTATAAGAGCGTGCCCGCTTTGGCCTATACGCATTTGCAACCCGCACAGCTGACCACCCTGGGAAAACGCGCAACGCTGTGGATGAACGAACTGGCCATGGATATGGAACAGTTGCAATTCCAGATCGACCAATTGGCGCTACGTGGTGCAAAAGGCACTACCGGCTCCCAGGCCAGCTTTCTGGAACTCTTTGACGGCGATTCCGCCAAAGTACAGGCATTGGATGAAAAAATTGCCAAAACCTTCGGCTTTGAACGGTTGATTCCGGTTTGTGGCCAAACCTATTCGCGCAAAATCGATTCTTTCTTCCTCTTTGCACTCTCCGGCATTGCCCAGAGCGCATCCAAATTTGCGAACGATCTGCGCCTGCTGCAATCCTTTGAAGAGGTGGAGGAGCCATTCCAAAAGGATCAGATCGGGTCTTCGGCCATGCCGTATAAACGCAACCCCATGCGCGCCGAACGCATGACAGCGCTTGCGCGTTACGTCATGGTGGATGCACTGAATCCTTCGGTGACTGCCGCCACGCAGTGGATGGAACGCACCCTGGATGATTCGGCCAACAAACGCATTGCTGTGGCGGAAGCCTTCCTGGCCACCGATGCCATCTTAAATATTTATATGAACGTGACGGAAAACATGACCGTTTACGAACCGGTGGTACACCATCGCGTGATGGAAAAGCTGCCCTTCATGGCAACGGAAAATATCATGATGGAATCCGTCAAACGCGGTGGCAATCGTCAGGTTTTGCACGAAATTATCCGTGTCCATTCTCATGCGGCCGCTCGTGCCGTCAAAGAAGGCGGGAAAAACGACCTCATCCGACGTTTGGCCGATGAGCCCAAGATTCCGATGACCGAAGAGGAAATTCGTAACCACTTGGATCCGGTCGCTTATATAGGACGCTGTCCGGAGCAAGTGGACGCTTTTCTAAAAAATGTGGCTGAACCGCTGATTCATCGCTATCATGATGCGGATCGCAAGGCTGTGCTTTCCGTATAAGCGCTTACGAAAATCGCGCACGCCATAGAAGGAGGATCGCATGAAGGAATTGCCCTTAAAATACGGCTGTAACCCCAATCAACTGCCGGCTAAGCTGGACCGAGCGGATGGCAAGGATTTGCCGTTTGTTGTATGCAACGGACGCCCCGGCTATATCAACTTTTTGGATGCCTTGAATTCATGGCAATTAGTGCGGGAGTTAGACGCCGCCACAGGACTTCCCTGTGCGGCTTCTTTTAAGCATGTTTCCCCGACTTCAGCAGCCGTGGGATTGCCGCTCGACGAAAAGCTAAAAAAAGCCTGCTTTGTGGAAGATGTGGAGGGGCTGGACGATTCGCCGCTAGCCTGCGCCTATGCCCGTGCACGCGGTACGGATCGCCTGAGTTCCTTTGGAGACTGGGCAGCCCTCTCGCGCCCGGTGGACGCTGTTACGGCGCATCTGTTGAAGCGCGAAGTATCGGATGGTGTCATTGCTCCCGGCTACAGTGAGGAGGCCTTGGCCATCCTGCGCCAAAAGAAAAACGGCAGCTACAATATTATTCAGATCGATCCGGCCTATGAGCCGCCCGTTGCAGAATCCAAGGAAGTGTTCGGTATTCGTTTTACGCAAAAGCGTAACGATGCACGCTTTACCACCGAGAGTCTCAACGAAATCATCACGAAAAACAAGGCCTTGCCGGAATCCGCCAAGCGCGATCTTCTGGTGGCGCTGATCACGCTGAAATATACGCAATCCAATTCGGTTTGCTTTGCGGTAGATGGTCAGGCCATCGGTGTCGGTGCAGGCCAGCAATCCCGCATTCATTGCACACGTCTGGCCGGTGATAAAGCCGATACCTGGCGTCTGCGGCAGAGTGAGCGCGTGCTTTCCCTGCCCTTCCGCGACGATCTCTCGCGCGCTGCCCGCGACAATGTCATCGACCAATATCTGCATGATTACGAAGAAGATGTGACGGCGCCGGGACATTGGGAAGCGTACTTTACACAACAACCCGCACCTTTCACCAAAAAAGAACGCCGGGCTTATCTGGCACAAGAGGCGCATCTGGCGTTAGCCAGCGATGCGTTCTTCCCCTTTGCCGATAATATTCAACGGGCTGCACAGAGCGGTGTGAAATACATCGCGCAGCCGGGCGGCTCCACACGCGACGCTGTGGTCATTGACGCCGCGGATCATTACGGACTTACGATGGTCTTTACGCATCAACGTTTATTCCATCATTAAGTTTTTCTATTACTCTGTCGTCAGAGCGGACGACAAAACGACGGAAGTCTGTCTTCCGCATAGAAGGAGGATTGGATGAAAACAGTGAATATTCTAGTGTTGGGCGGCGGCGGCCGCGAACATGCGATCATCAAAGCATTGAAAAAAAATGATCGCGTAGAGCGCATCTACTGTGTGCCCGGTAACGACGGTATGGACGGCGGCATCCCGTTCCCCATTGATATCAATAATTTTCCTCTGCTCGCGCGTTTTGCTCGTACCGAGCATGTGGGCTACATTGTCGTAAGTCCGGATAATCAACTGGCTGACGGCGCGGTGGATTTCTTCGAAGAAGCCGGCTTTCCCTGCTTCGGCCCCAACAAGGCGGCTGCCAGATTGGAAAGCTCGAAAATCTTTGCAAAAGAATTCATGAAACGCCATCACATTCCGACGGCACGCTATGAAGCGTTTGAAACACTAGAGAAGGCCAAAGCCTATGTGGAAAAAGAAGCTGCCGCCGGCCATTTGCCTCTGGTCATTAAAGCCGACGGCCTGGCCCTCGGCAAAGGGGTGGTCATTGCAGAAACCCTAGAAGAGGCCGAAGAAACCTTAACGCGTTTCATGCAGGAGGATGCCTTTGGCACAAGCGGCCATCGCGTGGTCATTGAAGAGTTCATGGAAGGCCCTGAAGTGACGGTGCTAACGTTGACCGATGGAAAAACCATCGTGCCGCTTCTGTCCTCTATGGATCATAAGCGTGCCTTGGATGGGGATAAGGGGCCGAATACCGGCGGCATGGGCGTCATTGCGCCAAACCCCTACTATACCTCGGAAGTAGCTGAGCTTTGCCGCAAAACCATCTTTGAACCCACGGTACAAGGCATGCGCGATGAAGGCACGCCGTTCAAAGGCTGCCTCTACTTCGGCCTCATGCTCACGCAAGACGGACCGAAGGTCGTGGAATACAATTGCCGCTTTGGCGATCCGGAAGCCCAGGCCATTTTGCCCCTGCTGAAGAGTGATCTCTATACCCTCTTCCGCGCGGTCACAGAAGAGACTCTGACCCCGGAGATGGTGGAATTCAGCAGCGATTCCTCCTGCTGCGTAATCCTGGCTTCGGAAGGCTATCCGAAGTCCTACGAGAAGAATGTGGAGATCAAGCTGCCACACCACCTGCGCGACAAAATCTATTGTGCCGGGGTGCGTAAAAAGGGCAGCACCTACTATACAAACGGCGGACGCGTGGTGAGCGTAGTGGAAACGGCGCCCACATTGGAAGAGGCGATTGCGAAAGCCTATGAAACGGCTGATCAGGTGACCTTCCGTACCAAGTATTTCCGCAAGGATATCGGACAGAAGGCGCTTAAAGCGCTGGAAAGGAAATGACATGATTCACCGCATTTATGTCGAAAAGCAATCGGCGCACCGTCGTGAGGCGCGAGCGCTTGCGGAAGAATTGCGCGATTTTGTGCAGATTGCTTCGCTCGAGGACGTACGCATCCTGCATCGCTACGATGTGGAAGGCGTGCCGGAAGACGTGTTTCGCGACGCCATCGCTACGGTTTTTTCCGATCCGACAGTCGATCAGGTGTGGGAAACCTTGCCGAACGCGGAACATCATCTGAGCGTCGAGCCCTTGCCCGGTCAATTTGACCAGCGAGCGGATTCTGCCGCACTTTGTCTGCGCCTGCTCTCTCGTGTGGAGGCACCGCAGGTAAAAACAGCAAATATTTATCTGTTTTCCGGTTCCCTCTCGGAGGAGGACCTGCGTCGCATCCGTAAGCATTTGATTAATCCCGTGGAGTCGCGCGAAGCTTCCGATGCGCTACCCGAAACCTTACAAGCGCCCGTGCAGACACCGGGGCCCGTCCCGACCATGGATGGCTTTATCGAAGCAGACGCCAAAACGTTGGATGTCTTACGTCGTGATATGGGCCTGGCTATGGACGATGACGATCTCCTCTTCTGCCAGGCGTATTTCCGGCAGGAAAAGCGCAATCCGACCGAAACCGAAATTCGCATGATTGATACCTATTGGTCCGATCATTGCCGCCATACGACCTTCCGTACGATTATTGACGACGTGTCTTTTGCGGATCCGCTGTTGCAGAAAACCTATGACACCTATCTTTCGCTGCGCAAGGAAACCGGCGATACCAAGCCCATCTGTCTTATGGACATGGCGCTTTTGGCCGCACGGGCGCTTCGTCAAAACGGTAAACTCACCGGCGAAGACGTTTCCGAAGAAATCAATGCCTGCACGGTGCATATTGATGTCACCATCGATGGCAAAAAAGAACCGTGGCTGTTGCTCTTCAAGAACGAAACTCACAATCACCCGACCGAGATCGAGCCCTTCGGCGGCGCTTCCACCTGCATCGGCGGCGCCATTCGCGATCCGCTCTCCGGCCGTTCCTATGTTTATGCCGCCATGCGCGTCACCGGGGCGGCCGACCCGCGCACGCCGCTCTCGGAAACGCTGGAAGGCAAACTGCCACAGCGACAAATCGTGACCGAAGCGGCACAGGGCTATGCCTCCTACGGCAACCAAATCGGTCTGGCTACCGGTATGGTGCATGAAATCTATCATCCGGGCTATGCCGCCAAACGCATGGAAATCGGTGCTGTCGTAGCCGCCACTCCGCAGAAAAACGTGGTACGCGAAACGCCAAAGCCCGGCGATATCGTCATTCTCTTGGGCGGTCGCACGGGACGCGACGGCGTGGGCGGCGCCACCGGTTCTTCCAAAGCTCACAACCTGCACTCCGTCGAAACGGCCGGTGCAGAGGTCCAGAAGGGCAATGCCCCGGAAGAGCGTAAATTACAGCGCTTCTTCCGCAACGGCGAAGCCGCGCGAATGATTAAGCGTTGCAACGACTTCGGTGCGGGCGGTGTATCGGTAGCCATCGGTGAAATGGCCGATGGCATCTTCATCCATCTGGATCGCGTACCAAAGAAATACGAAGGCTTGACCGGGACAGAACTGGCTATCAGCGAATCACAGGAGCGCATGGCGGTGGTCATTGCTGCCGAAAACGAAGCACGCTTCTTGGAGCTTGCTGCACAAGAGAATCTCGAAGCCACTGTCGTGGCGGAGATTCAGGCCAATCCACGCCTGCAGATGGAATGGAAGGGACAGCGCATCTTGGATCTATCGCGCGAATTCCTGGATTCCAACGGCGCCGAAAAGCACATCTCCATTCCGGCCGAAAAGACTTCTTGGTCGCCGAAAAACGCAAAAGCGTCGCCAGCGACCAAGCTTTCCGACCTGTTCACTGCCTTTTCCAAAGACCTGCAAAACGCGGATCGCCACGGCCTCGTCGATCGCTTTGACTCGACCATCGGCGCCGGCACCGTCCTGATGCCTTATGGCGGTACCTATCGCGCAACGCCCATTCAAGCCATGGTGCATCAGATTTCCCTGGAAGAGGGTGAAACCGATACGGCCTCCTATATGTCTTGGGCCTTCTCTCCGGAAGTCTCCGAAAAGAGCCCCTATCATGGCGCCTACTTGGCCGTTGTGGAATCTTTGGCTAAATTGCTGGCCACCGGAGCAGATCGGAAGCAGACTTACCTGACTTTCCAGGAATATTTTAAACGTCCGGGCACCGACGGCAAACGCTGGGCAGAGCCATTGGCATCGGTGTTAGGTGCCCTGCAGGCACAGTTGGATCTTGAAGTCGGTTCCATCGGCGGCAAAGACTCCATGTCCGGCACTTTCGAATCCATGGATGTACCGCCTACGTTGGTCTCCTTTGCCATTACGACGGACTCCGCTACACGCGTCCTGTCCCCGGAATGGAAAAACGCCGGCGATCATCTGCTGCTCTTAACGCCGCAATGGAATGCCGATGGCCTGCCGGAAAAAGCATCGCTTCATGCCCTTTTCCATGCCGTCGAACAGCTCACCCAACAAGAAGGCGTCCATAGCGCCTGGGCTCTGGGCTATGGCGGACTCATGGAGGCGCTCCTCCTTTCCGCCGCCGGCAACCGCATCGGTGCAAAGCTTAACGATGCCGTAACGCCGGATCTTTTGACGCAGCCTGCTTTTGGCAGCTTCCTTATCAGTGCAACGCATCCGCTAAGCGCAGAAGACTTGCAGGCAGAGGCCTTTACGGTGACCGACCTGGGCACTACGACGAAAGACTATACGCTTGCCTTCCCGCAAGAAACGATTGATTTGGCTGCTATGGAAGCCCTGCGCCGTTCCACTCTCGAAGACATCTTTCCGACAGCGCCGGATGCCCAACCGGCACCACTGAGCGTTGAAGCCCATAACGCCGTTGCGCTGGCCAAGGATTATGCCGCTTCTCACCCCGCTCCTACTGTTTGCTCGTTTGCGGGCACAAAAGCAACACCCCGTGTGGTCATTCCTGTCTTCCCGGGTACGAACTGTGAAGTCGACTCCGCACGCTATGTCACGCGCGCCGGTCTCACCCCGCACATTCAAATCATCCGCAATCAAACCACGGATGATATCGCAAAAAGCGTCGATGCCATGGCCGATGCCATTCGCAATGCGCAAATTCTCTTCTTGCCGGGCGGCTTCTCCGGCGGCGATGAACCCGACGGCAGTGCGAAGCTCATCAATGCCTTCTTCCGCAATGCCCGCCTGGCCGAAGCCCTCACCGATCTAATGGATCGCCGCGGCGGCTTAATCCTAGGTATCTGCAACGGCTTCCAAGCATTGGTAAAACTGGGTCTGCTGCCCTACGGCCGCATCATGCCGCCGACGCCAGAGCTGGCAACTCTGACCTTTAATACCATCGGCCGCCATCAATCGCAAGTGATTAACACACGTATTGTGACCAATCGCTCTCCGTGGCTTTCACATGTCACCCCCGGCGATCTCTACCGCGTGCCCATTTCCCATGGCGAAGGGCGTCTTGACATGGATCCCGCCCTCCTGCAAAAGCTCTTTGAGGAAGGACAGGTGGCCGGTCAATACGTCGATCGCAATGGCGAGCCTTCTATGGACATCGCTTACAACCCCAATGGCTCCCAAGGCGCTGTCGAAGCCTTACTCTCACCCGACGGACGCATCCTCGGCAAGATGGGCCACAGCGAACGCACCGGTCGCTATCTGTATCAGAACCTCCCCGAGGTCAAAGATTTGCGACTGTTTGAAGCCGCAAAAGCGTATTTTAAGAAAAACTAGAAATGCTCCTGCCTAAAAGGCAGCTTCCACGAGGCGCTGTGTTGTCAAAACGCAGCGCCTCGTGTTATTTGTTGGTTTGAAAATAACATGGAGCGAAATATCGAAAGAACTGCTGCGGTGCCCCATGTTATTTCAGCATTTTAAAAATAGCATGGGGTGAAAAATCTTGAAAAGTACTGGTTTACCCCATGTTATCTCTCGATTTAAAAAATAACATGGGGTGAAAAATCTTGAAAATACTGGTTTACCCCATGTTATCTCTCGATTTAAAAAATAACATGGGGTGAAAAATCTCGAAAAGTACTGGTTTACCCCATGTTATCTCTCGATTTGAAAAATAACATGGGGTGAAAAAAACGCAAATACCCCATGTTATTTCCTGTTTCTTAAAATAGCATGGGGTAAAACCTCGAAAAGACGGCCGCGGTACCCCATGTTATTTCTGCATTCTTAAAATAGCATGGGGTAAAACCTCGAAAAATCTACCGTGCCACCCCATGTTATTTGCCGTTTCTTAAAATAACATGGGATACGCACGCCAAGAAGGTGTCCGCCTGCGGCGGGCAACTATATAAGCAACAGCAGTAGAAGAAGAAACAGAAGAAGGCGGCCCGACAGGCCGCCTTCCTTATATCATTCCAAAACGCACCGGTTTATCGCGTTTCGCTGCTATCCTTCCCGGTGCAGCATCGTTTGAATGTGACGAATGAGCATATCCACTGCGGGGATGTTTTCACCACCGCGCGGGATAATGACATCAGCGTATTTTTTGCTTGGCTCAACAAATTCTTCGTGCATGGGTTTCACTGTGGTGCAATACTGGGTCAGAATGCTTTCCAGACTGCGTCCACGCTCCTTCGTATCGCGCAGAATGCGGCGCAAAAGACGTTCATCCGCATCGGTATCAACGAAAATCTTGAGATCCATCAAATTGCGCAATTCCTTATCCTCCAAGATAAGAATGCCTTCGACGAGAATGCCGGCGCGCGGTTCGACATGACGTGTCTCTTTTTTACGCGTGTGAATGGTAAAGTCGTAAATTGGCAAATCCACCGCCTGTCCGCTGCGCAGGGCTTTAATATCACGGATGAGCTGTTTTGTATCAAACGCATCCGGATGGTCGTAGTTGAGTTTGACCCGTTCCTCCATGGGCATCGCATCGTGTGCCCAATAGTAGAAATCATGACTGATCAAGGCCAAGTCATCCCCAAACGTTTCGCGCAATTTGCGGACAATTGTGGTTTTGCCTGAGGCACTGCCTCCGGCTACCCCGATCACATAGGGTCGTTGCCAATCTTTCACTTCCATCCGTCTGCTTCCCTTCTCTTCATCCCGATCATCTTCATGCCGATCGCCATAGGTTGGACGACAAAGACTACGCCTCCACGCACGCTACCTGGGCGGCAAAGATTACACCTTCACGCACATACCCAGGTGGCGAAGATTACGCCTCCACACGCACTACCTGCGCGGTAAATTCAACGCCCGGCATACATTGGACTAAATCCTCTTCAATATGCTTCAGCGCTTCCAGGCGTACTTCCGTCGTTGCTTCCGCATTCCCGGCGATGGTAAAAAGCACGTTTGTCGTGTTCTCATCCAGCTTATAGGCTTCGCCGTCGCGCACGCCCATCCAGGAGACAATCCCCTTCGCATCACAATATAGAAAATCTGTGGGCGCCACGTGTTTGGAGGAGGATTCGATGGGATAAAAGGTGTCCTCTATGCCGCTCACTTTAAAGATCAGGGGCTCGTCGATTTTATCCAGATCATGGCCTCCGATGGCCAGCATGGAAAGTAAAGATTCCACATTATAAATATCAACGATGCTGTTCACTTGCGGCATGGAACCGCGATGCTGGACGTTGCGTACCAAGGCTAAGACGCTTGGTACATTCTTTTTCACGCTGCGCCCAACACTTTTCATCAAGTTCATATAACCTTGGGTCAGCGGATGCTCGGCTACCTCATCCAGAGAAACGGACAAGGCCCACTCCTCCGCTTGTTTTTGTCGCTTTAAAAAGGCTTCTGAAAATGCGGCATGCGGATTGACATTCTTAGCAATGCCTACCACAACATCCTTTACGCCAAGAGCGGCAATACTGGGGTCAATGCGAATATCCATGTACGTTTTCTCCCTTCTGTCTGTCCGAAGAAGAGCACGCCCTAGACGGGCGTATCCTGCGATAGCAACGACAAGGCCTCGATTTTCCCGGAAGCCCGTCGGTCTTCGGAAAAGATCAGTTGTGATTGTTTTCAACGCGATCAAAATCGCTCGGCTTTACTGCGTCGTTCAGGTCCTTAAACGAAGAGGTGGGCGTAGCTTTTTGCAAGCGTTCCGGTGTCAGCGGCAAGTTCGGATAGCGTTCCTGCAAATACTGAATCGGATCTTGGATATCGGCCGCCTGCGTTCCGGTGGGGTTGGTGAGACCTGTGTTGCCATCCTTAACGCTACCAATGAAGTCAATGCGTTTGACATCTTTCATTTCATTCTCAATGTATTCCAACAACTTATCCATCTCTTCCATGGTAAAGAGATACACATGATCGTTCATGGGCACTAAGTAGGACTTGGGGTATTTTTCCGCCAATTCCTTGCCGGTTCCCTCCGCCAAACGGAAGGTCACTTTGGGCATCTCTTTGCGGTCGGTTTTTTCGCCGAGTTTTGCTTCTTGGACGCATAAAGACACTTCACGATTGTTCTTATCCAGCGATGGCAAAATCATCGTGTTGTCTTTCAAGAGTAAGTCGCCGTTGCCATCAGGAATCACATTGGCCACCGTTAAGCCGGACGGGGTCGGTTCCAAAATGGCCCAATAGCCGGCTGCCACACCGTCTTTTGAGGCTTTTGTTGTGGCATGAATGATGTATTCCGGCGTTTTATCGTTATTGATATCCAAGCGCCCGAAACTGTAGTTTGGCGTGCTATCCGGAATATTGGTACGGATTTCTTTACCATCTTTCAAATAGCCCGCTGATGGTGCGAGTAAGGGCAAATTCCAATTGTATTCGACAACGGCCGGGTTATCGCGCATTTTCGAGACGAGATCTTCCCATGCCTTCTGCTGCTCACCCATCGTCACCTTATCGTTGATCTTGGGCGGATTACCGATCATGCCGGCTGTTGTCAGATTATCAGCAATGAATTTCGGATCCAGCGAATGATCGAGCATGTCGTAAATATTCTGATAACGTCCGTCTTTATCCGGCGTCTGTTCGATGACATAGAAACGTCCGCCCTCTGCCTCAGCAAAGTGCAATTTCTTTTCCGTATCTTTCTTTTCCAGCTCTTCTTTTTCCTTGGCATCCACCAAGCGCACGGAGATAGCCCCCGGAATTTCTTCGTTCTTTTCCGTCTTTTCTTTTAACGTTTCCGGAGTGAGTCCTAAAATAGACATCAACTGGCGCGGGAAAATCAAAAATCCTTTTTTGGACGGGAAAACATAAAGCTGTTGTGACATTCCCTTGGCATTGCGCAAATCCAAGCCAACACTCAGCGATGGATGCTGATAGAAGTAAACTTTGGTATTGCCCAATCGCTGGCTGTCAAAGACCGGCAGATTCGTCAGCGCTTTGGCTGCCGGCGTATCCGGTACACGAGCGGCTTCTTCCTCCGATGCTTTAGCAATGGACAGGGACTGCGATTGTTCCGGTGTCAACGAGGTGTCGGATGTCGTGCTTTTCGCCGGCGTTGATACGGATCCTGTCGGCTTTTGCGACGTTTCGCTTTCCGTCGGCTGATTTTCAATGGTTTCTTCCGGGAGCTCCGTCGGCGTCTTTCCCGTTGCCGATGAACCCTTTGCTATTTTTGTGCTCTGTTGCGGTTTAGGCGACGGCTTCGTGGATTGTTGTGCCGGTTTTTGTTCTGGCTTTTGTTCCGGCTTACGTTCTGCTTTCGAAGACGCTTCTTGTTTCGAGTCTGACGGACGCACAACCAGGTTGCCGCTTCTTGTATGGCTCCGTTCGGTCTCAGACTGCTCCGGAAGGGTCATCGAGTCATACGAAAGCTGTGGAATGGCGTTTTGTGTTTCAAACGCCGAGGATTCGGAGACGGCTCCCGTCCAATTTCGGCTTGTCTCGATAGAGGAATCATCCAGAGACTCCTCATATTGGCCGGACGTTCCATCATCTACGATGGATTGCGGTTTTTCGTTGACCTTTTGTATACCAAATATGGTCGCTCCACTGGCTAACAGGATGCCGACGAGGGCGCCTAATTTTTTCTTATCTTGATTTGTAAGCATGATTCCTCCTTGAATCGCGTGAACCCTCTCTAGTATATCGAACTCGTCGCATGATGACACGTTTCGGTTGAAAATCATAGCCGATAGCGGTCTTTCAGATGTTGCTTTTATTATAGGCAGCAGGGGTGAATAAAATGTGTTGTTCGTGGGATTTTCAAACGTTTTTGCATGAAAATTGTGCGTTTGGGTATGTTTAATTTGTTCTAAATTATAATAAACGTATAGACGTTTGTTCATTGCATTCTTTCGGCGCATAGAGCGCCGTTTCTTGTTTGAAAGAAGGCCGTAATGATAAAAAAATTAATTCCTTATACGAAAAATGTACGATGGCAAGTCATTCTCACGCCTTTGCTGATGATTTTAGAGGTCATCGGCGATATTGTCATCCCCATGATGATGGTTAACCTCGTGGACAAGGGCATTGCTCTTAACAATCGTTCCTATATCTTGCAGCAATCCCTACTCATGGTCGCTGTTGCCTTTATCAGCATGGGCTTTGGCGTCCTGAGTTCCCGTTTGGGAGCGACGGCCGGCTATGGCATTGCCGGCAATCTGCGTAAAGCTGCTTATGAAGCGGTGCAAAAATACTCGTACCAAAATATCGATACAATCAGCGTGCCTTCGTTGATTACGCGTTTGACCGCCGATATTGATACAGTCGGTATGGTAGCGATGATGAGTTTGCGCATGGCGTTTCGCTTCCCGTTTTTACTTATCTTCGCTCTGATTTTTTCGTTTCGCATCCATGCCGGTTTAGCCCTGATCTTTGTCGTCATGTTACCGACCAGCGCCTTCTTCATCTTTCTGGTGTTTCGTAAAGCCATCCCTGTATTTCTCAAGATTCGCGAGCGCATTGATGGTTTAAACGGCATGATTCAGGAGCAATTGGCGGGCATTCATATCATTACCGCCTTCGGACGACAAAAGTATGCCTCACGGCGTTTCGAAAAGCCGAACCGTGCCTTACTGGACACAGAGTTAAAGGGCGTACATCTGATCAGCTATCTGAATCCCCTTTCGAGCACGTTACTCTATCTGACATTGCTCTTTGTGCTGTATAAGGGCGGTCTGCTCATCTATCAAGGCGCCATGATGCCGGGTACGATCATCGGCTTTACGACCTATGTGTTTCAGGTGATGATGGCCGTGATGATGATCAGCATGTATCTCGTAAACTTCTCGTTTGCGTATACCTCGCTGCATCGTATCTTCGAAGTGATTGATACCACGTCGGAGCTGGAAGAAAAAGACAATCCCTGTCATGCCCTGGCTGACGGTTCCGTCCGTTTCTCCCACGTTTCCTTCCGTTATCCGGATTACAACGAAGATACCCTCCAGGACATTGATTTTTTCCTTCCTGCTGGAGCACATATGGGCATCATCGGGCCGACAGGATCGTCAAAATCCACGCTCATTAAGCTCATCGCCAGACTCTATGACGTGAAGGACGGTGCGGTGTATGTGGGTGGACGAAATGTCAAGGACTATTCCCTGCATGCTCTGCGTGAAGACATCGGTATCGTGTTGCAGAAAAACACCTTGATTTCGGGAACCATTCGCAGCAATCTGCAATGGGGGCGTGCGGATGCCACCGATGAAGAAATGAAGGCTGCCCTCCAAAAGGCGCAGGCCTGGGATTTTGTATCGCGCTATCCGGATCTGCTGGATCATCCGGTGGAGCAGAACGGCGCCAATTTTTCCGGCGGTCAAAAGCAACGTCTTACCATCGCCAGAGCGCTGATTAAACAGCCAAAGATCCTGATCTTGGATGATTCCACAAGCGCCTTGGATATGGCAACGGATGCGAAATTTCGACGCGTTTTGCAGGAAGAGTTGCAAGGCATTACCGTCATCATCGTTGCGCAGCGCATTGCTTCCATTCGCGACTGCAATCAAATTCTCGTATTGGATAACGGCCACATGGATGCATTGGGCACCCATGATGCGCTGCTGCATACCTCGGCCATTTATAAAGATATTGTTGAATCCCAGGAAGGAGGGCTTTCCGAATGAGCGATGCAAACAACGAACAGAAGAAGCGTCCTCGTGCGACACTGAATATTCCTGTCCTGAAGCGATTATTTGCGTATTTTCGCTACAATAAGGCCATCTTTGTCGGGGGCTTATTGATGGTGGTGCTCTCCACCTTTTTGAGTGTCGTGGGAAACGGCTTTCTGGCGCCTGTCGTAGATGCCGTAGCCGTCCAGCACGACCTCTCCCTCTTCTTCCGCAATATCGTCATCATGGCCTTGGTTTTTGTCGTAGCTACCCTTACCGAATACTTCGGCTTTTTGTGGTTGGCAGAGCTGTCTCAACGTACAATCTATCGCTTACGTAACGATATGAATCAGCATGTTCTGGCCCTGCCCATAACCTTTTTTGACCATACGGCCCACGGTAAAATCATGTCGTCCTTTACCAATGACGTGGATACCTTGACGCAAACCATTCAGCAGGCCTTGCCGCAGTTTTTACTGTCCATCATTCAGTTCACTTCAACCCTTTTCATGATGTTTATTCTGCGTTGGCAACTCACCCTCGTGACCATTGCCTTCTCGGTTTTGACCATCTGGGTGATGCGCGTCATTTCACACCGCAGCGCCCGCTACTATCGCAAACGCCAGCAACAAATCGGTGAAATGAACGGCTATATTGAAGAGATGCTCTCCGCGCAGCAGGTCGTACAGCTTTTCAATCAACAGGATACCGTCATTTCTGCCTTCGACAAGCGCTCGGATGACGTGCAGAAAATCGCCACGGACGCTGCCACCTTTGGTGTGATCAGCTTCCCGATCATGGGCAATCTTTCTTACGTCCTCTATGCGGTCGTGGCCCTCATCGGCAGCTTTTACACCATGAGCGGCACCATGACGATCGGTGCTTTGACGGCCTTCATGCAATACACACGAACGATCAATCGCCCGGTCACCATGGTTTCGCAACAGTTAAACGGCGTTCTTGCCGCCATTGCCGGCGCCGAGCGTATCTTCCGCCTGATGGATGAACCCGTTGAAGTTATGGATGGCTCCGTTCGTTTGTGGGCCGATCCGGAAACGCAAAAACTATATTGGGAGCGCCGCAACACCGCCGATGAAGCGGCAACGGACGGGGCTGTTTTGGAACAGAAAGCGCCCGTCCATGGCGATGTCCGCTTTGACGATGTGTATTTTGGCTATGACGAAGACCACCCTGTCCTGAAGGGCATCTCTCTCTATGCCAAACCCGGTCAAAAAATTGCTCTCGTCGGCTCCACCGGCGCCGGCAAAACCACCATTACAAACCTCATCAATCGCTTCTACGAAATCGACAAAGGCACCATCACGGTGGACGGTATGCCTTTGCAGGATATTGATAAGCGCGATTTACGTTCGATCCTTTCCATGGTCTTGCAGGAAACACATTTGTTCACCGGCACCATTCGTGAAAATATTCGCTTCGGGCGCCTGGATGCCACGGATGAAGAAGTGGAACACGCTGCAAAACTGGCCCATGCCGACCATTTCATCCGTCGCCTGAAGGACGGTTACGATACCATGATTTCTGACACCGATGGTGAGTTGTCCCAAGGCAAACGCCAGCTGTTGGCCATCGCGCGCGCTGCCGTTGCCGATCCTGTCATCCTCATTTTGGATGAAGCCACGAGCTCCGTCGATACGCATACGGAAAAACTCATCGCTGCCGGTATGGATGAATTGATGAAAGGCCGCACGACCTTTGTCATCGCTCATCGCCTCTCCACCGTTCGCGATGCCAACGCCATCATGGTGTTGGAAGACGGCCAGATTGTAGAACGCGGCGATCATGATGATCTCATGGCGAAAAAAGGTCGCTATTATCGTTTGAATAAAGGCATGGAGGAATTGGCTTAAGGCGAGTGCTGCGGCCGGAGGCGTCTGGAAACCTGCCAAGCTGAACCGTGTGTGCCACCTCAGATTCCTGCGGTGTCAGGAGCGCCTGTGGCGGCGGGAAAACCTGCGAATCCGGCGGCCGATACAGTACTTTTATCGAAAAATAGAAATTGCACTGTAGAAAAAGTGCCGCAATTACAGTACTTTTGGCGGAAAGTGAAATTTGCACTGTACAAAAAGTGCCGCAATTACAGTACTTTTAGCGATTAATAGAATTTGTACTGTAAAATGTGCGAAAAAAATACAGTGCAAATGGCAATTCTTTTGAAAAGCACTGTAAATGGGGTCGAAAAACTACAGTACTTTTTGCCAGAAAGGCTTTTAGTACTGTAAATCAGGCAAAATGACTACAGTACTTTTCGTAAATTGCCAAAATAGTACTGTAATTCGTTAGGCGGCAGCATTGGCCACCGATGATACATAAAAAGCAGATGCTTCAGTCAAAATATACGTTCCAATGCGGATCGTCTTTTGCTGCAAAGCATTGCCGGATCGCACGAACGCTGACGCGTGCTTCACTCAACTTTGGTAAATCGTCCAAAGCAAAGAAGCGTGCATCGGTGGTTTCGATATTTTCCTGGAAGGCATCGGTGCCGGGCTCCAATTCTTCGGCAAGAATGAAAATTTTATAGACGTCCAATGGAAATTTATAATGGTAGTCCTCGTGCGCGCGATCCTCCAAGGCAATCAAGCGCGTGGGGCGGACACGGATGCCGGCCTCTTCCCACACTTCTTTTTTCGCGTTCTCCATGGGCGTTAAGCCGGGATCGCACCAACCGCCCGGCAAAGACCATGCGTCTTCGGGGCGCTTTTCCTGTACCATGAGAATTTTATCGCCACGAAAAACGGCGACACGCACTTCAACATTCGGCGTACGATACAGGTTGTCGACCGGTGCAAAAAGGCCCGGCACTTTTAATGGCGATATCCCTGTTTTTCGTGCAATCATGTCGCAAGCCATCGCTGAAATCGCATCAAAGCGCTCGCGGTCAAAGGGATCCTTCGTGTAGGCCTGCCCCTGCTGCGCATAAAACTGCAATTGTTTTGCCCAGGTAAGCCAAGGCTCATAGCGATCGGCTTCCACGAGATGCGGGTCCTTGGACTGCATGGGATCGAGAAAGCTTTGCAGCTCCTGCCAAAAATAGATCAAGCGCAAGCGCACGGGCTCCGCCAGAGAGGTGTCAAAACAGAGAGACCATTCGAAAGGCACCCATTTGGCATCTACCGTTTCTCCTTCTTGGAGGCGAATCGCGGAACGAGGAACATCACGCTGGATGAAAAAACTGTGCATCAGCGCATTTTGCTCCCGACGTACCGTTAAATGGCCGAGATACACCAGATCCTCTTCCGCTACCTCGATGCCGGTCTCTTCCAACAACTCACGTTTGGCCGCCTGGCGAAGCGTTTCCCCCGCCTGCACCGCCCCACCTGTGTTTTCCCAGGCCAGGGGATGACTTTTCTTGGGATCGCGCTGTGTCAATAGGATTTC
This sequence comes from Levyella massiliensis, assembly GCF_000308275.2. Taxonomy (GTDB): domain Bacteria; phylum Bacillota; class Clostridia; order Tissierellales; family Peptoniphilaceae; genus Murdochiella; species Murdochiella massiliensis_A. The sequence goes on along the minus strand of NZ_HG529491.1, from coordinate 350,724 downwards.
ACGTTTGCTGTTGAGCGTAAACACACTGACCAGATGAAGATACGTTCCTTTTGGAATCATCTTCCCTCGAATGTGTCTGCCGACATACGCGCCGTCTTCTTTTCGGTAAAGATCCTGATATTCCACACTCTCACCTTTTTCTCTTAAGATCCTGCGGTTTGATCTGCAACTCCTGTCTGAACTTCTTGATAATCTTCTTTTCAATGCGAGACACCGTCATCTGGCTGATCTTAAGATCCTCAGCAATGGAAATCTGTGTCCGTTTATCATAGTAGCGATACACGAAAATGCGTTTTTCCAAATGATTGAGCGTTTGTGTCAATCGCTCGACCACATCGTTAAAATCAATTTGGTTGAAACGTTCATCCTCCACACCGATGAGATCGCCAAGGCTTATTTCCTGATCGTCCATGCCGGTATCCAACGTCTTATCCAGAGACTGAGGCGCATAGACCTTGGACGCCTCCATAGCCTCCAACACGTCTTCCGCACTCACCCCCAGACGCTCTGCGACCTCATCCACGGTGGGTTGTCTTTGCTGCTCCTGCGCCAACGTCAGACGCACCAAATTCACCTTTTTGGACAACTCCTGGATGCGGCGCGGTACACGGATAACCCAGCCTTTATCTCGAAAATGACGCTTCAGTTCCCCCACGATAGTTGGCGTGGCAAAACTGGAAAAAGCAAACCCCTTGGACACATCGTAGCGATCCACCGCAAAAATTAACCCCAGTGAAGCCACCTGTAGCAAGTCGTCATACTCAATGCCTCGATTGACATATTTTTTAGCCAGAATCTCAGCGATATACAGATGGTCGGTGATGATTTTTTCCCGCAGTTTCGGATCGTGCGTTTCTGCCAGGCGACGAAATTCTTCGCGCTCTTCGTCCAGCCGTTGCTTGCGCGGGTCCTTCGCTTTCGTTCGTTCTTTCGCCATCACAAATCCTCTCAGAGTACTTTAGTTAAAAGCAAACGCCCCGCTTCTACCTCCACGTCATCCAACAGCGTTTCCATAATTTGGTGATGCAAGGTATATCCCTCGTCCTTCGTTTCCTCAATGGTAGCGATGATTTCAATCACCAGACGATCTTCTTTCTCCTCAAAACGAATTAAAATTTCTTCATTCGAGGGCAGAAGATAGTTCACCGCTTCCGAAACACAAACTCGCAGATCATCAATCGCTTCGATATCAAAATGCATCTTTTGTGCAATCGAAGCGGTTACCAAACGCAGCGTCGTGACATATTCCGGGCGAGAAGGAATTTGTAATGCTACCGCCTTCATCTTATGCCTCCAAAATAAAATCTTGATCCAATTCCGTAATCATAAAGAGCTTTTTCACATTGCTCTTAGCGTGACGGATGGTGATCTGATGCCCCTGCGCTTTCACATTCTTCAAAATGGAGATCAACGCGCCGAGACCCGTGGAATCCAAATAGTTTAACGCGGACAGATCAAAAATCAAATCCGACGGCTGCTCTTCATAGGCATCCAATACCTTTGTTTTCATTTCCGACGCACTGATAATATCCAGATCCCCTTCCAGGGCAATCTGTAAAGCCTCTTCCTGCTGCATATGAATATGAAATGCCATAGGCTCTCCTTTACGCTTCTTCCGGATCCAAATCTTCCATATACTTGGCAACCGCAACGATGCGCTCGTCCTCGCTACGCACATCTTTAAGCTTCACGCCCTGCGTGGCACGGCCGAGCGTGCTGATCTTTGCCACTTCCAGACGAATCAGATCATTGTTCTGAGACATGAGCAGGACTTCATCGCCCTTTTCTACCAGCATAGCGGCAACAATGTTGCCCGTCTTCTTGGTCACTTTATAGGTCTTTAATCCCTTGCCGCCGCGCTTCTGCACGCCATAATGCTCAATCAGGGTTTTCTTGCCGAAGCCGTTTTCACTGATGACCAACATATACGGATGTTCCTTCACCACATCCATATCAATGACCGTGTCATCCACATCCAACGTAATCCCCTTAACGCCCATTGCCGAACGACCGACGCTGCGCACCTCGGAAAGACTCGTACGCACCGACATACCCTTCTTCGTCACGATGAGGATTTCATCATCCTTCTTCGCAATACGTACCGCAACCAGCTCATCGTCATCTGCTAAGGTAATCGCACGAATGCCGTTGGCACGGACATTCTTGAAATTCGATGTTTCCGTCTTCTTCAGGGTACCATTCTTTGTCATCATGACAAACTGTTTGCCCTCCGAAAGTAAGTTGTTCTTCGGGAACATCGCTTCAATGATTTCATCCGGCTCCAATTGCAGGAGGTTGACAATTGCCTGTCCGCGCGATGTGCGCCCACCCTCGGGAATGTTGTAGGCATTTAAGGTGTACAGACGACCCTGGTTTGTGAAGAAGAAGATTTCATCATGCGTCGAAACCACGTATAATTGGCTGACGTAATCGTCATCCTTTGTCGTCATACCGCGAATGCCCTTGCCACCGCGCTGTTGCACTTTGTATTGATCTGCCGGCGTGCGTTTGATGTAGCCGCGCTTGGTCAGTGAAATAACCACCGCTTCTTTTTCGATCAGATCTTCAATGTCAATCTCATCCACCGCCGGCATAATCTTCGTGCGACGCGCATCCGCATATTTCTCCTTGATTTCCAGCAATTCCTGCTCAATCACGCCCAACAATACCTTGCGGCTGTTTAAGATCTCACGGAAGTAGGCAATCTTCTTCAACAATTCGTTATATTCTTCATCCAACTTCTCGCGTTCCAAGCCGGATAAGCGTTTAAGACGCATATCCAAAATAGCTTGCGACTGCACGTCATCCAAGCCAAAGCGTTTGAGAAAAATGGCCTTGATTTCCGCATCATCATAGCTCGAACGAATGATTTTAATAATTTCATCAATGTGATCCATGGCAATGCGTAAGCCTTCAATAATGTGTGCTCTGGCTTCCGCTTTTTTCAGATCATAACGCGTTCTACGCGTGACCACCTCAATTTGATGTTCGATATAGTAGCGAATCAGCTCCTTCATCGGCAAAATCTTCGGGCGTCCGTTGACCAGCGCTAAATTGATAATGCCAAAAGTGGTCTCCATCTGCGTGTACTTGTAGAGGTTATTGAGCACCACCTTAGGAATCGCATCGCGCTTCAGATCAATCACAATGCGCAAACCCGTACGGTTTGAATCATCGCGAATATCCGAGATGCCTTCAATGCGCTTCTCTTTGACCAGCTCCGCAATCTTTAAAATGAGTTTGGCTTTATTGACCTGATACGGGATTTCCGTAATGGTGATGCGATTGCGCCCACGGATTTCATCCACACGCGCCACGGCACGCAGTTTTAAGCGGCCACGGCCGGTTTCATAGGCCTCTTCAATGCCACTCTTGCCCATGATATGTGCCCCGGTCGGAAAGTCCGGACCCGGCATAATCTTCAGAATGTCTTCCGTTGTCAAATCCGGATTTTTCATATAGGCAATGCAAGCATCAATGGCTTCGCCCAAATTGTGTGGGGCCATATTCGTCGCCATACCGACGGCAATACCTGCCGAACCGTTAACAATGAGATTCGGAAAACGCGCCGGTAACACCACCGGTTCCATTTCCTCTTCATCAAAATTCGGTTGAAAATCGACCGTGTCCTTGTTGATTTCCCGCAGCATTTCCTGCGCCAGTTTGGTCATGCGCACTTCCGTGTAACGCATGGCCGCTGCACCATCGCCATCCACCGAGCCGAAGTTTCCCTGGCCATCGGCTAACAGATAACGCGTATTAAAGGGTTGCGCCAAACGCACTACGGCATCATAAATAGCCGAATCGCCATGCGGATGGAAACGACCCATGACATCACCGACCAGACGAGCGGATTTTCGATAGGGTTTATCCGGTGTCAGTCCCAATAAGGACATGCCATACAGGATGCGGCGATGCACGGGTTTTAGTCCGTCACGTACGTCCGGCAGAGCACGCCCGACAATGACCGACATGGAATAATCCAAATAGGAGCTTCTCATCTCCTCTTCCAGGTCCGCATCCAATACTGTATGTTTTGTTAAATCTTCTGCCATGTTTGCTCCTTCTCTTTTACAGCCTTCATATTGTTCGTATCAAGCACATGGCTCAGCCGATCGTATCAATATTTGCGGCTTTGGTCGCATTTTTAACGATGAATTCCCGACGCGGCTCCACCTTATCCCCCATCAAAAGCGTAAAGGTATCATCCACGGAAGTAGACTCTTCATCAATTTTCACTTGCAGCAAAATACGATTCTCCGGATCCATGGTCGTATGCCACAGCTGGTCGTCGTTCATTTCACCCAAACCTTTGTAGCGATTCAACTTATACGAGCCTTCCGGAATGTCTTTGAGGATGCGTGCCAACTCTTTTTCATCATAGACGTAGCGCTCCTTTTTGCCTTGCACAACGCGGAACAGAGGCGGTTGTGCAATATAAATATGGCCTTCATCAATGAGAGGACGCATTTGGCGATAGAAGAACGTCAACAGTAGCGTACGAATATGCGCACCGTCAACATCCGCATCGGTCATGATGATGATCTTGCCGTAACGCAACTTGGAAATATCAAAATTCTCTCCGATGCCCGTACCGAAGGCTGTCACCATGGACTTAATCTCTTCATACGAGAAAATGTGGTGTGCACTTGCCTTTTCGACATTCAAAATCTTACCGCGCAACGGCAGAATGGCTTGCGTGCGGTTATCGCGCCCTGTTTTAGCCGAACCGCCGGCGGAATCTCCCTCAACGAGGAAAATTTCATTGACAGCAATATCTTTTTCCTGACAATCCGCCAGTTTTCCCGGCAAGGTCGTATTATCCAAAATGGAACGCGACGTACGAGAAAGATCTCTTGCCTTACGTGCCGCTTCGCGCGCACGCTGTGCGCTCATGGCCTTTTCAATAATGATTTTGCCGATCTTCGGATTTTCTTCCAGATAGGACGATAATTCCTTCGAAAGAAAGGCATCCACAATGCCACGCACTTCCGAACTGCCCAGCTTCGACTTTGTTTGCCCCTCAAATTGGGGATTAGAAACCTTCACGCTAACAATCGCTGTCAAACCTTCTCGAACATCTTCGCCCGAGAGATTGTCTTCTTTTTCTTTGATTAAATTGTAGCGACGTCCGTAGTCGTTAAGCGTCTTGGTTAAAGCGGAACGGAATCCCGTCAAATGCGTACCGCCTTCTCCCGTGACAATGTTATTGGCAAAGGAAATGATATTTTCCGCATAACCGGTCGTATACTGCATGGAAATATCCACTTCCACGCCTTCGCTCATGCCTTGAAAATGCGGTATTTCTTCAAACAGCGCATCCTTATTCCGATTCAGGTAGCCAACAAATTCACTGATACCGCCCTCATAGTGAAAGACTTGCTCTTTGGGATCCTCTTCTTCCGCATTTTCGTCAATCAATACGAAACGCACACCCGCTGTTAAAAACGCCATCTCGCGAAAGCGTCGCTCCAGCGTTTCATGTTTAAATTCCAAGGTTTCAAAAATTTCCGGATCCGGATAAAAGAGAATCTCCGTACCCGTATCGTTCGCTTTACCAACAACCGTTAACGGTGCAGTGGTTTTTCCTTTGGCAAATTCCATATGGTACACCTTGCCGTCACGCCGCACCTCGGCAACAAGTTTTTTCGACAAAGCGTTCACTACGGAAACACCGACACCATGCAAACCGCCCGAATAGCGATACGCTTCCGAATCAAATTTACCGCCGGCATGCAGAATGGTTAATACCGTCTCCAACGTCGATTTTCCGGTTTGATGATGTGTCTCCACCGGAATACCGGATCCGTTATCCCAAACACGACAACCGCCATCTTTTTGCAGCGTGATGCGAATCGTATCGCAACGTCCTGCCAACGCTTCATCCACAGAGTTATCCACGACTTCATAGACCAAATGATGTAAACCACGTTCATCCGTTGAACCGATGTACATGCCCGGTCGAACCCGTACGGCTTCCAATCCTTCCAACACACGGATGTTTTTTTCACCGTACTCCACTTTCTTATTTGTTGCCATAGCAATCCTTTCTAACGACTCTATCAATCGCTTCTCGCTTGGAGAGTGATTTTTCCAGATTCCACACGATAAAAATGCGCGTCCTTTTGTTCCTGTTGCAAAAATGTTGCTTCATTCGTCGTCACCAAACTTTGAAAGGGACGAATGAGTTCAAGAAGTATGTACGCCCGCTTATCATCCAATTCTGAAAACACATCGTCCAGGAGAAGTAAAGGGCGATGCCCATGCTTTTGTTCACGTAGCTTTAATTCCGCAAGTTTACATGCTAGTGTTAGCGTACGCGCCTGCCCCTGTGACGCAAAGAGACGCGCCGGAAGAGCATTAATCGTCAATTCCAATTCATCGCGATGCGGACCGATTTCTGTATTGCGCATTTCCAGGTCTCGCTTGCGTGTCTCTTCCAAGGCTTCTAAAACATCCTGTTCTTCCGTCGGACAGTTCGTGCGATACGCCATAGCGCATTGCTCCGTTTTTCCGCTCAGCGCATAGTGCAGCGGCACCGTTTCCCGTTGCAAGACATCCGCCAATGCTTGGCGTTTTTTTACCAGGGCAACCGCCGCCGAAGCCAACTGCTGATCATAGCTCTTTAACTGTTCCAAAAACCAGGCACCCTGTGTTTTCAGCAACTGATTTCTTTGGAATACTGTTTTTTCATAGGAACGTAACAGACTGCGATACGCGGGATCGGTTCCCAGTAAAATCGAATCCATGTATGCGCGTCTCTCGGAAGGGGCGCCCTGCACCAATTCCAAGTTTTCCGGTGCAAATAAGACCACATCAAACTGTTCTGCCAATGCGCCAGCGGATTCCAACTCCACTTGATTGATGCGCACTCTTTTGCGATCCACCATGGAAAATTTAATTTCCACTTCTTTCTCCCGCTCCGCTTCGCAAACGCGAGAACGAATATAGGCAGAACGTTCACCGAAACGAATCAATTTTCTATCGGTGGTCGTCTTAAACGACTGACCGCGCGCCGTAATATAGACGCTTTCCAATAAATTCGTCTTTCCCTGTGCATTGGGACCGTAAAAGACGTGACATCCCTCGAAAAACGGTATTTTTTCATATTCATAATTTCGAAAATTGATCAATACCAGTTCCCGAAGGCTCATGCTTCCTCCTTCACGATGGGATACCAATCGTAAATTCTTTCCCTTGCCAAGCGAAAGAATCTCCTTCACGCAATTTTTTCCCGCGCTGTGTGCATATTTCGCCATTCACCAGCACTTCGCCCTCCTGCACCCGCAGTTTTGCTTCCGCACCGGAGGAAACCAGATTGGCTAATTTTAAAGCCTGATCCAGACGAATAAAGGAAGTATGGATCATTAGATCACTCATGTTTCCTCCTTACTCTCCGGCAATGCGCACCGGCAATACCAGATAGAGATAGGTATCTTCCTCTTCCGTCGGGCGAATCACCATGGGATTTAACATCCCGTTCAAATAAAGCGTGATCTTTTCACTCTGCAAGGCACGCACGCCGTCCAAGAGATAGCGCGCATTGAAAGCAATACGGCAAGCTTCGCCTTCGATTTCCATCGCAAGAAATTCATTCACATGGCCGAGTTCCGAATTTGAAGCAATATGCAAGCCATCATCCTGGAAATCCAATTTAATCAGATGTGCCCGCTCACCCTGGGTCAGTAATGAAGCGCGTTCGATCGCATCGCGGAACGCCTGGCGATCTACCACCACTTTCGTTTGATTTTCCTCAGAGATAATTTCTTCATAGTTGATAAAGGTTTTATCAATGAAGCGCGAATACAGTTTTAAAGAACCGCTTTCGAAGAAAATATGACCCGGCACCGTACGAATGGTCGTGCGATCCTCCGGCGATAACAGACGACTTAACTCAATCATGCATCGCTTCGGAACGATCATGGATTCTTCAAACACTTCCTCTTCTGCGCTCAAGCGCACATCACGCACCGCCAAACGATAGCCATCCAAGGTTACCAGGCGAATACTGTCGGGCCGACGTTCATAAAAAATGCCCGTCAAAGCAATCTTGGATTCATCTAAAGAAGTGGCAAATTCGGTTTCTGTAACGGCACGACTTAACGCATCGTTGTCCACGGTTGTTTGGCGTTCACTGTCCACTTCCGGCACTTCCGGAAATTCCGAAGGATTTGGCACCTGTAATTCAAAATAGCTATCCGCACAGTGAATCTTCAATACACCGTCTTTTTCTTCCAGGATGGTTTCTTCCGATGGTAATTTACGGAAAATATTTCCAATCATGGTGGAAGGTACCACCATCACGCCTTCTTCCTGCACCTTGCAAAGCATCGAGGTTTGGATCGTCAATTCCAGATCGGAGGCGGTTAAGGTCAGTACATCTTCTTTGGCCTCAAAGCGGATGCACTCCAGAATTTGCATGGTTGTACGTGCAGAAATTGCTCGCTGACATTGACCGATCCGTTTGACCAGTTCCTGTGGCATCACTTGGATTTTCATTTCTCCCCCCTTAGTAGTAGTAATAAGTCAGTAGCATTAGTAGTAGAGTCTGTGGATTTCGTGGAAAAGCTCCCGTATGTCTTACTGGGTGTCCGATAGCACTTGGGATAGTTTTTGTGGATAACATTTTATTTCCCGTTTTCCTTCCACCAACTATCCACTGCTTAGGTATGGGTCAGCTGTGTTACCAGCGCGTTCACATCTTCTTTGACGGATTCGTCTTTTTCCATGCGCTCTGTGATTTTGTCCACCGCGTGCATGATGGTCGTATGGTCTCTTGAAAAGCACCGACCGATGGCCACCAGGGACTCATTGGTAAGATCGCGACACAGATACATCGCAATTTGCCGCGGCAACACAATGGCGCTTTGCCGTGATTTGGAGACCATATCATTGGCTTTCAGATTGTAATATTCCGACACACGGCGAATAATCTCTTCCAGCGTCAGGCGAGATTCTCCATATTCCTCAATTTTCAAGGCTTCTCGCGCAATCGCCATGGCTTCGTCCTTAGAGAGTTCTTCGGTACCTTCTTTGAAGTGGAAATAGGCCAACACGCGTAGCAGCGCTCCCTCCAGTTCACGAATATTCGCTGTAATGTTATTCGCGATGAACGCAATTATATATTGGGGTAATTCCATGGATTCCCCCTTCATCTTATGATTCAAAATGGCCACGCGCGTTTCAAAGTCCGGCTGCTGAATATCCACCGTCATTCCGCCTTCAAAACGAGTAACTAGGCGATCCTCCAGATTTTTTAATTCCTTGGGAGGCTTATCGGCAGATAATACGATTTGCTTTCCGGCTTCTTTTAAATCATTAAAGGTATGAAACACCTCTTCCATGGTTGCTTTTTTACCGGCAATAAATTGAATATCGTCGATGAGCAAGACATCAATGGAGCGGTATTTATGGCGAAAATTCTCTTTTTCCGCATTCGTGCCGTTTTCAATGACAGCAATCATCTCGTTCATAAAATTTTCGCTGGTAATGTAAAGTACTTTTTTTTGCGGATCCGTAGCCAGTATCTCATGGGCAATGGCCTGCATCAGGTGGGTTTTCCCCAGTCCCGACAAGCCATAGATAAACAGCGGATTATAAACACGTCCCGGCGCACGAATGACCGCCACCGCTGTCGCATAAGCAAAATCATTGCTGGCACCGCGCACAAAGCTATCCATCGTGTATTTCGGATTTAATGTGTTATAGCCGTTATAGCGATGCTGTTGCTCCAGAAAATCCTTCTTTTCCTTGATTTTTTCGGTCAAGCTCTGATCCTTTTCAAAGGGCAACGTTTGTTGCGGCGCATCCGTCGGTTGTTCGGATACTTCGATTTCCGCTTTTTGTGCGTCTTTGATGCGCATTTCATAATCCGCCATGCTCGGATTGATCAGTTCAATATGCATGGGGGTTTCACAGATATAAGACAGGCATTTTTCAATATCCTGCTTGTATTTTTTCTCCACCATCGACTGAATGAATGCGCTGGTACTGTCCAGAAGCATCCCCTCGTCGAGGAAGGCAATCGGAATAAGTGGCTGGACCCAGTTTTTCAACTGAATTCGGTTCAGCTGAATGTCCAGCATATCAATCACTTCATTCCAAACCATTGTTAAATCGCTCATGATTTCCCCAATCACCATCCACAATTTTTTCCACCGCTTCTGGTCCCCCGTATGCTTCTTTATGGGGCATAAATCTGCCTTTTGCGATGGGATACGAAAAGTTATCCACTTATTCACAGGAGATATCCCCACTCTGGTTATCCACAAGGAAAACTGGCGGGCAAACGAAAAGTCATCGCAAATCCGCACTTTTTTGCTTTATTTATCCACAACTTGTTCACATTTGTGGATAAAGGTGTCGAAAGCGCACAAAATCCCCCAAGAACAGATAGTTTTATTATAGCATAGAATGCCTTTTTTCGGGGGGAGCCTTACCACTGTCCACAGGAAGAAGATGGTTTGTATTTGTGGATTTTCAGCGCTTTCGTTGGATACCATCTTGACACTTTTTCTTCCCCTCAATATAATTACAACGATACTCTTGCAATGCGAGCGACGCATGAATAGAGACCGGAAAGGAGGACGAGATGAAAAGAACTTATCAGCCGAACAAACACAAAAGAAAAAAAGACCACGGATTCCGTACGAGAATGGCGACCAAGACCGGACGTCGCGTTTTGAAAGCAAGACGCTTAAAAGGTCGTAAGAGATTATCCGCGTAGGTCCGGAACAGGGCCTACTTTTTTTGGGTGCGAAACAGGAAGGAAGCGGCATGGATCGTTCGCTGCGACTACGCAAAAATGAGGAGTTTAAACGCGTCTATCGTCGGGGATTACCCGCGTATAACCGTGATTTTAAGCTTGTCGGATTCCATAACGGCATGAACCATAATCGCTATGGATTTTCTATGTCTAAAAAATTCGGCAAGGCCAATGAGCGTAATCGTATGAAGCGGCGCCTGCGTGAAATTGTACGCGCCCATCAGGAGATCTTTCCCCTTGGCTTTGATTATGTTTTTTTGCCGCGGCCAACGGCAAAAAAATTAGACTATCAACAGCTTGAACATTCCCTGATCCATTGTCTCGGACAATGGAAAAAACGCATGGAAAATAAAAAGCAATCGCATTCAAATCGCCCGGCGTCAACATCGCATACGACACCGGTTTCAGCACGTCATCCTTCGCAGGAGAACGCAGAATGAACCGCTTAACACAGTGGCTGATTCGCGGCTATCAACAGTTAATTTCTCCTTTACTGGGACAGGGAAAATGTCGCTATCATCCCACGTGTTCTCAATATGCCTTGCAAGCTTTTGGTCAGTATCGTTTTTCCACTGCGCTTTTATTAACCCTTTGGCGAATTCTCCGATGTAATCCGTTTTCAGCCGGCGGCGAGGATCCTCTGCTCCCTTAATGACAGACCGAGCAAGGCGCCGTCGTGTTTTAGGATAGTATTATAAATCCATAAAACGTAAAAAAACGAATGCAAACTCGATGAATTCCGAAACAGAAAAAGAGGTACGTTTGCCATGTTACAACCAATTAGCGATCTTTTTGGCTGGATGATGGGATATGTTTATAATTCCTTGGCAAAAATCATGGCGGAACCCGCCCAAGTCTCATTTTTTGCCATGACCATTCTCGTCATGGCTTTGATCAGTAAGCTCATCATGATTCCTCTGATGGCAAAATCCACGCAATCCTCGCAGAAGATGCAGGAATTGGGTCCGAAAGTGGAAGCTTTGAAGAAAAAATACGGTTACGATGAGCGTATTCTGCAGGAAAAAACACAGGAACTCTATAAGTCGGAAGGCATTTCAGCCATGGGCTGCTCAAGCTGTTTACCGATGGTTTTACAGCTTGTGTTGATCTTTGCTCTTTTTGCCGTGTTGAAAGATCCGGCCAAGTATATGACCACAACGGGAAGCAGCTTTCACAGCATTGCCAAGAATTTCTTTTGGATTCCGGATCTGTTGAAAAGAGACCCGTTGAGTTGGTTTGGTTTGCCGCTGATTTATCTGATCACCCAAGTCGGTATCATGTTCTTCGGTCCTATGCGTCAACAGCAAACGGGACCCAATAAGAATATGAGCCTCATGTTTCAGTTCATGCCCGTTATTTTCTACTTCATGTCCATTAGCTGGGCATCGGGACTTCTGCTGTACTGGGCATCCGGCAACGTTCTGGAATTGATCTATCGCGGAATTTCCGCCTTGTTCTTCCGTTCCAAAAAGCACACTGCTGTAGAGGGAGGCAAAAAATGAGATCGGTCGTCAAAACCGGAAAAACTGTCAATGATGCCGTGCAAGCTGCCTTACAGGAGCTTGGCGCGAGCTTGGATGACGTAACAATTGAAATTATGGAAGAGCCGAAATCCGGCTTTTTAGGCGTGTTCGGTTCAAAGGAAGCCATCGTGCGTGTTTCTCGCAACGAATCCTCTTTTGAGGACTTACTGCATGAGGATCAACCGCATCATGAGGAAGTTAGTGACGTTACTGCTTCAGCAACACCGATTTCCCCTGTCAGTGCAGAATCACCGATTCGAGAAGAAGCGGCAGAACCGGTAAAAGAGGAAGCAATTTCGCCGGCGCAGCCTACGACGGAATCGGAACCTTTGGAATCTGTTGCACAAGCTAAGCAGACATCGGAAACTTCTGAGGCATCGCATAGCCTGTTGGATTTGATTCATCAGGAAGTCGAGCGCGAACAGGACACACAAACCGTGACTGTCTCTGTTGAGAAGACAGAGAAGATTGTTGAAGAAGCGGCCGTCGCATCCGCAGAGGTTGAGGAAGCGGATGTGGCGACGGATGCATTTGAAGATGCCGAAGAATCGGAAGAGACGGCAGGCGTCGAAGCTCGTGTATTCACGGAGATCGAATTACTGCATTTCGCCGAGGATTGGCTGGCCGAACTTTTGGACAAGATGCACATTACCGCCGATCTTGAGGCTTCTCTAGAAGATGAAAATCTGCACATGGAATTGGTCAACATCACCGATACCGATATGGGCATCGTCATCGGTCGTCGTGCGGAAACGCTCAATGCCATTCAGTATTTATTGGGCGTTACGCTCAATCGCGCCAGCAAAAAACATTACCGTGTTTACTTGGATGTGGGTGGCTATCGCAAACGTCGCGCCCAAAACATCACACGACTGGCCGAACGCAATGCGGAAAAGGTACAGCGCAGTAAACGTTCGATGAAGCTGGAACCGATGAACGCCTATGAACGGCGTATTGTTCACACTGCTTTGCAGGAGATGGAACACATTGATACGGTTTCCGAGGGCCGTGAGCCGCACCGTAAAGTCGTCATTCTGTATAAAGACTAGAAAGGGGGCACTCCGACGGAGTGCCTTTTTTACTTATGAAAGAACCATTACGCACACCAACAGGGACCCTGCGCGACGATACCATCGTTGCCATTTCTACCTCTCTTGGCGAAGCCGGCATCGGTATTGTTCGCTTGAGCGGACCGGATGCTTTTGCTATCACGGATCGTCTTTTTCATCCGATCGACGGCAAAGCCTTTACACCGGCTTTCAATCGCCGTCTGCGTTACGGATGGATACTGGATGGCGATGAGCGCGTGGATGAAGTTTTGGTTTCCTATATGCGTGGTCCCCATACCTATACGGCAGAGGATGTGACGGAAATCAATGCGCATGGCGGCGCCATGTGTGTACAGCGTATCCTTGCCTGTGCGTTGGAGGCCGGCGCCCGACTTGCCGAGCGAGGAGAATTTACACGTCGCGCTTTTTTGAATGGCCGTATCGATCTGCCGCAAGCCGAAGCCGTGATGGATCTGATTGATGCGAAGACGGAAGCTGCCCAAAAACAAGCCGTTCAGCAGCTTTCCGGCGCCCTATCCGCTCAAATCAACGACTTAAAGACCGCCATGCTGCATCTGTTGAGTCATGTGGAATATGCCATCAATTTTATGGAAGATGCCGAAGAGGATCTGCCTGTGGCACCCATGATCGAAGAGAACAAAGCCATTCTCAAGCATGTGGATGCGTTGCTCAAGGATGCTCATAGCGGCCGCTTAATTCGGGAAGGCGTAGCCACCGTCATTATCGGCCGTCCCAATGTAGGTAAATCATCGCTGCTCAATGCCCTGTTACGACGAGAACGCGCTATTGTTACCGACATTCCGGGAACAACGCGTGATGCCATTGAGGAAAGCTATCAACTGGGCGGCATCCCCTTGCGTCTCATCGATACGGCAGGGATTCGCGATACGGAAGATGTCGTAGAATCCATCGGCGTCCATATCAGTCGTCAGCAGCTGGCAGAAGCAGATCTGGTATTGGCCTTGTTGGATGGTGCGCGAGACTTTACTGATGAAGATGAAAATTTACTGGAAGAAATGGGCGAAAAGCCGGCCATCATCCTGTTAAACAAAGAAGATCTTCCCGTTTCGGAAAGCATGCGTGAAGCGCGTCAACGTTGGGAAAATAAGAAGCCGACCATCCCATGGATTTCGATTTCGGCCAAGGAGCAAACCGGACTGGAGGCATTGAAGGACGCTATGTTAAATTGCATTTTTCATGGCGCCATGCCGGATCACACGGCATTGCTCTCCAATGTACGCCATATTGATCGCTTGAAAAAAGCACAGCACGCATTGAAAGATGCTTTACAAGCCTTCGAGCAAGGCGTGATGCTGGATGCCTTGGAAGTGGATTTGCGCGGTGCCTATGGCGAATTGGCGGAGCTTACCGGTGAAAAGGTCGAAGAAAATGTATTGGATAAAATTTTTCAAGACTTTTGCGTCGGTAAATAGCCATAGGTTTCGGATCGCTTTCGTATAGATAAGGAAAAGCATGGAAAAAAGACAATACAAAAGAACAAGCGTAGACGTTGTTGTCATCGGTGCCGGTCATGCCGGCTGTGAGGCGGCGTTGGCTAGTGCGCGTCTCGGCATGGAAACGGTTATTCTGACCATGAGTCTGGATTCTGTCGGCGATATGCCCTGCAATCCCAACGTGGGCGGCACGGGCAAAGGCCACCTGGTGCGCGAGATTGATGCATTGGGCGGCGAAATGGCCACCGTGATTGACGAGACCTTTTTGCAGTCCCGTATGCTCAATCTTTCGAAAGGACCCGCCATCCATTCCCTGCGTGCGCAGGCGGATAAACGCCGTTACCACGAGACGATGAAGAAACGACTGGAAACACAGGACCATTTGCGCCTAATTGAGGGTGAAGTCACGGAACTGATCATGGAAGAACATAAGGTGCGCGGTGTGTTGACGCTGCAAGGCGCCTTTTATGAGGCGCGTGCCGTCATCATTTGTACCGGCACGTTCTTAAACGGCACGATTCTCATGGGCGAAGTCAGTTACTCGTCCGGCCCTCATGGCTTGCGCCCCTCTCTGTACTTCAGCCGATCGCTAGAAGAAGCGGGAATTCCTTTGAAACGCTTTAAGACCGGGACACCGGCCCGTGTGAATCGCCGCTCGATTGATTACTCCCATTTGATTTTGCAGGAAGGCGATCCGGAGATTGTCCCCTTTTCCTTCCTAAATGCCGATAAAAGCTATGATGCGTCAAAACAGATGCCATGCTATTTGACGTACACGACAGCCGAGACCAAGCGCATTATCGACGAGAACCTCTTGCGCAGTCCGATGTACTCGGGTGAGCGCCACGGGGTGGGACCGCGTTACTGCCCTTCCCTAGAGGATAAAATGGTGCGCTTTGCCGATCATCCACAGCATCAGATTTTTCTGGAGCCCGAAGGTGCCACAACAGAAGAAGTTTATGTGCAAGGCGCCAGTACCACCTTGCCGGAAGAAGTCCAGTTGGAATTCTATCGCACGATTCAGGGCCTTGAGAATGTGGAAATCATGCGCACCGCCTATGGCATTGAGTACGACTGTATTGATGCGCGTGCTTTAAAAAATTCGTTGGAAGCCCGTTCTTGTGAAGGCTTGTTTTTTGCCGGACAGGTGAACGGCTCCTCGGGATATGAAGAAGCCGCCGCGCAGGGCCTGATGGCGGGCATTAATGCCGCACGCTTGCTTTCGAATCAAGAGCCGGTGGTGCTGGACCGCAGCCAGGCCTATATCGGCGTTTTGATTGATGATCTCGTGACCAAGGGAACCAATGAACCCTACCGGATGATGACATCGCGCTGTGAATATCGCTTAAGTCTGCGCCAGAATAACGCCGATCAACGGCTTACCCCCGTCGGCTATGCCATCGGTCTTGCCTCCAAGGCACGCTATGATCGTATGCAGGAAAAATGGGCGTGCATTGAAAAGGAAGTGGAGCGATTAACAACCGTCTCGGTGACGCCGACAAAAGCCGTCAATGCCACCTTAGCCATGTGGGATTCGGCGCCCTTAAAAACAGGCAGCAACCTGGCCGAACTCTTACGTCGCCCCGAGTGCAGCTATGATGCGCTGGCTGTCTTAGATCCCGATCGTCCCGCGCTTCGCAAAGAAATTCGCATGGAAGTGGAGACGGAAATCAAGTACGAAGGCTATATTAAAAAGCAAAATGCGCAAATTCAGCAATTTAAAAAGCTGGAAAGTCGCACTCTCCCGACCATGGACTACACGACAATTGACGGGCTTAAGAAAGAAGCCATCGAAAAGCTCAATGCCGTGCAACCGGAATCCGTCGGACAAGCCTCCCGCATCAGCGGCGTCTCCCCTGCCGACATGAATGTATTGTTGATCCACTTGGAGATTGAAAGAAGACGTCATGCAGAAAAAGGGCACCAAGGCGAGGAGAAAGACCATGTCTAAATCGCAAAAGACGCTTAAAGAGCGCGCAGCGGCCTGTGGCATTACCTTAACTCCCGGTCAACTCAAGAAGTTTGAACGCTATCGCGCCTTATTATTGGAATGGAATCAGAAGATGGATTTGACTGCTGTCACGGATGCTGCCGGCATCGATAATCGCCATTTTCTGGATTCACTGAGTCTTTTACGGCTCTTTCCGGAAGGCTTAAATGGAAGGATCTGTGATATCGGCACGGGTGCAGGCTTTCCCTCCATTCCCTTAAAGATTATGCAACCGAATTTAGCCATGACGCTGGTCGACAGCCTTCAAAAACGCATTACTTTTTTAGAGACCGTGGTGGACGATTTATCGTTGACCGACATGACGCTGCTTCACGAACGCGCTGAGGATTTTCTGAAGCCGAATCGGGATCCTCTCGCACGTGGGCAATTTGATTTTGTCGTTGCGCGCGCCGTGGCTCCCCTGCCGACGCTACTTGAGTATACTTTACCGGCACTACGCATTGGTGGGAAATTATTAGCAATGAAAGGACCACAAGCCGAGGAAGAATTGAAAACCGCACAAAACGCTTTGACTCAACTGGGAGGATTCGTTGATACCATTGATTCTTTCCGATGGACGGAAGAGCAATGGGAACGTGTCAATATCTGCATTGTGAAGGTTGCTGAAACACCGGCACGCTATCCTCGTAGCGGCGGGAAAGCCAAGAAACGACCGCTTTAAGAATACTTTATGCTTTAACGAAGCCGGAACCGCCGGCTTCTTTTTTGTTTCACATGAAACAATTCATGTTTTGCAAGCCTTTATATGTTTCATATGAAACAATTCAAGATGTGGATCCTTTTGGGTGTTTCATATGAAACATTTTGTCTCATTTTATTCCATTCGTAACGTAAAAATTTATTTTTGCATCTCCTTTGCTATAATTATGGTATTGGCAGGTAATGTTTCATGTGAAACAAAAGGAAGAGGAATTATGATCGTTGAATGTATCTCTGTCGGCACGGAAATATTGCTGGGCGATATTCTCAACACAAATGTGCAATATTTATCACGTCTTTGCGCTACCTTGGGCTTTGATGTCTTTCATACTTCGGTTGTCGGCGATAATGACGCTCGCTTGAAGGCAGAATTAGCGCTGGCCACTTCTCGGGCGGATCTTGTCATTTTGACAGGTGGATTGGGTTCAACCAATGACGATATTACAAAGCGCGTCGTCATCGATTTTTTAGGACAAGGGACGGAAGTCAGCGCCTATAATAAGGAAACGATTGATGGTTGGTTTGATACAGAAAAAGCGCGTCACGATAATGAAATCGTCTATACGTTCCCAAAGGGTGCTAAAGTATTAGAAAACCACGTTGGCACAGCATCCGGCGCATGGGTGCCGTTTTCCATTGATGGCAAAGAGGGACATATCGTCATTCTTCCGGGGCCGCCAAAGGAAATGATTCCGATGGTTGAGAATGCGTTGATGCCGATCCTATTGGAAAAAACAGAAGGCATCACTAAGTCCTTGGAAGTGCGCATTGGCGTACTTGGCGAATATCAGGTAAATGATATATTAAAGGAAGAAATTGCTAACGGGACAAATCCGACAATTGCACCTTATGTGAAAGACGACGGCGCCATGATACGTATCACCGCAAAGGCAGCGTATGAGCGGACGGCAGATCGCATGATTTTGGATGCGATGCAGGTAGTCGATGCGAAATTGCATCCTTATATTGTCGCCATGGGACACGAATCGCGCTCGGAGGTGCTGGTGCGCCTGTTAGCCGATCACAACGAAAAGGTCTCTACGGCAGAGAGCATTACCGGAGGACTGGTAGCTTCAACAATTATCGATGCGGCTGGTGCATCCGCGGTATTGGAGCAGAGCTTTGTCGTTTATAGCGATCGTGCGAAGCATAAGGTGTTAACCGTTTCGAAGGATCGTATTCGTGAACATACGGCGGTCAGTGAAGCGGTTTGTCGCAGCATGTTGAAGGGCCTCTACAATCGTACGGGGTCGGAACTGTGTCTGGCCACCACAGGCTATGCGGGACCGACGGGTGAGGATGTCGGTCATGTATTTATCGGTGTGATGTATGATGGCGAGCGCATGGTCTATGAACACCATTTGCACGGATCACGTAACGCCATTCGCAATCGTGCCAAGAATCTGGCCATCGATTATGCGATCATGACCTTGAAGCGGCAACACGATATGAAATGAGGATACGATGAGCAGGATCATTAGCATCTATAATCAAAAGGGCGGTGTCGGAAAGACGACAACCGTGGTAAATCTGGCGGCTGCGCTTGCTTTTACCGGCTTTTTCAAAAAGAAGGTTCTCGTCATTGATCTGGATCCGCAGGGCAATACGACGTCGGGCCTCGGACTGGATAAAAATGCAGTAGAAAAGGATATATATACTGTTTTGAATGGCGAGGCGACGTTGTCGGAGGTATGGCAGACGGTTCGTAAGAAAACCTTACAACTGGTGCCTTCGACACCGGATCTGACCGGTTTTGAGATTGAAGCAACCACGCGAAAGGATCCGCAGCACTGCCTGTCAAAAGCGTTAAAGGATGTGCAGGAAGACTTTGACTATATTCTCATTGACTGTCCGCCGTCGCTTGGGATGCTCAGCATGAATGCCTTGGTGGCATCGGATGCAGTTCTGATTCCGATTCAAACGGAATTTTATGCATTGGAAGGTGTCAGTCAGCTGGTGAATACGCTGTCGTTGGTGCGGGAAAAGCTGAATCCGTCGCTCGAAGTGGAGGGCATTCTCCTTACCATGTACGATGCACGCACTAATCTTGCGCAGGATGTACGCAGTGAAGTAAATCGCTATTTTGAGGGAAAGGTATTTGAAACGGAAATTCCGCGCAATGTGCGTTTGGCGGAGGCGCCGTCGTTTGGGGAGAGTGCGGTGACCTATGATAAATATTCCAAGGGCGCACAGGCCTACATCAAATTGGCAAAAGAATTGAAGAAGAAGCATGCGAATACGCAGGAAGAAAAGGAGTGACCATGGCGCGTAAACGAGGACTGGGAAGAGGCCTGGGGGCGCTGATTTCGCAGGATATACCCGCTGAAGAGACAGCTGTTTCCGCTGAAAAACAAGAGCAGCCGCCGAAAAAGGCCGTGTCAAAGAAAAAAACAACGACTGCTGAAACCGTACTTCGCTCTATACAGAAATTACCGATAAGCATGGTGGAGCCGAACCCGGATCAGCCGCGTAAAACCTTCGATCCGGAGGCGCTGGAGGATCTGACGGAGTCGGTACGTCGCTATGGGATACTGCAGCCCATCGTGGTGGAAAAATATACCGTGCCGGGCCATGCACCGTATCGCATCATTGCGGGGGAGCGTCGGTATCGTGCCGCAAAGAAGGCGGGACTAAGCGAAGTTCCGGTGGTGTTGCGGGAGGAGCATCTGGAGGAACAGGCGCTGCTTTCGGTGGTGGAGAATGTCCAAAGACAGGATTTAACGCCCGTGGAAGAAGCCGTGGCGTATCAGAACATTATGGAACAGCGCAAGATGACGCAGCAGGAATTAGCGGATGCGTTGGGAAAATCACGCCCCTATGTGGCCAATGCGATTCGTCTGTTAAAGCTGGACGAAGAAACCTTGGAAGCGTTGAAAGATGGCCGTCTTACCTCATCGCAGGGCAGAACGCTCCTGGCCGAGAAGGATCTTAAGAAGCGTGCGGCGTATCGCAAGTTATTGGTGGAGGGACGTTCCAGCGTACAGGATGTGGAGCATCGCCGTCGCCAACCGAAACGACCGAATGTGTTTACAGAGGATCTGGAGCGGCGTTTGTCGGAGACGTTGGGCACAAAAGTTTCTGTGATTTCGCGGCGCCGCGGTTGGAGTGTGCAGGTATCCTGTTATAATGAAGAAGATTTAAATCGTCTGTTGGAACGGTTGCTGTTGCCGGAACAACGTTGAAAGGAACCAATCATGCCCAATATCATTTTCATACTATTGATGTTTCTTACGCTGCTAGTCGTGTTGGGTTGCTTCTACATGACGAGCAGCACCAATAAGAAGCTCAATCGACTGCGTCGTCGCTACGATTTATTGTTGCGGGGGCAGACGGACATCAATATTGAAGAATATTTGCTCGGCCTTTCCGGAGAGTTGGAAAAGTTTAAGGCGGAGCGTAGTAAAACGGAACAAAAACTGTATCATGTGGAACAATGGATGGCACGGACCGATACGGATCAGAGCGCGTATGTGAATGAGCGTTTTTCAACCGTGTCAAAGGGAATTACGGATGAAATGCGCCAGACCACAGCCAACGTGATGCAGAGCTTGAATCGCCTGGATGGGGAAGTTAAGGAGCGTCTGAATGCCGCGGAAAAGGGGAGTGCGGAGACGGTGAAGCGTGAAACGGCGGCGCTGCGCGGTCAACTGAATGAGTTTTCGCAGTCCATTGTGCGTCAGGTGCGTAAGAACGAAGAGGATGCGTTCGTGCGTTTTGACAGCTTGGAAAAAGACGTGGCGCAGCAAAAGGAACAGACAAACGCCCGCCTGACGCAGCTTGAGGGCGATACCGCCCAGCGTTTTAAGCAGGTGGAAGAAGGCTGGAATGAGCGCTTGGGCGGTCTGCAGACGATGACGCAGAATCGCTTCCAAACCATGGAGCAACGCGCACAGGAAGCGCAACGGGCGCAGCAACAGGAGATGCACGAGACGCTGGAGGCGATGGACAAGTCTTCGCAACAGCGTGCGGATGGCCTGGAGAAGGATCTGCGCGGCAAAATGGATCATCTGGAAAAGGAGACGGATTCCCGCATCACTTTGTTCCGCGAGGAGACCGGCGATCAGATGAAACGGGAATCGTCGCGCATTCGCGAACAGCTTTCGATGGCGATCCAGAAAATTTATTTATATCGCTACAATGCCTTTGATGATGTGGCGGGGGACACCAGTTTTACCGCGGTTCTTTTGGATGAATATCGCAACGGCTTGATTTTGACCACGCTGTACTCTCGCCGTGGAACGACGACCTTTGCGAAAGAAGTACGCACCGGTGAGCCGGTGCAGAAACTATCGCCGGAAGAGGAAGTGGCGTTGCAGGAAGCGATGAAACGCTGATTTTGCCGTTGCGGCAGAAAAGCGACTGGAACGGACAGGCGTCCAAAAAAAATCTTTGTTGCCTTAACGGATTCGGGTAAAAGTAAAGCAACGGGTAAGACCGACAAACGGTCGAGAACAGAAAAAGGAGAGTTTATGAGTATTGTTCAGGAAGCGGCGGAAGCCATAAAGGGTAAAAATTTGCGCATTGTGTATCCGGAAGGTACGGATGCGCGTATTCTGCGTGCGGCAGTGCGTCATGCCAAAGACGGCATTCTCCATCCCATTGTGTTGGGACCGAAAGACGAGGTAGAAGCACTGGCAGAAAAAGAGGGTCTTTCTCTGGAAGGATTAGATTTCATTGATTACGAACATTACGAGGATTACGATGCCATGTTGCAGGCGCTGTTGGAGCGCCGCAAGGGCAAGATTGATGAAACAAAAGCGCATAAGATGCTGAAAGATCGCAACTATTTCGGAACAATGCTCGTTTATATGGGTAAAGCGGACGGTATGGTTTCTGGTGCAGATGGCCCGACCGGTGACACGATTCGTCCGGGTCTGCAGATCATTAAGACAAAGCCGGATGCGAAACTGGTAAGCGGCTGCTTCATCATGATTTCTCCGGATGAAAAAGAACGTCTGCTCTTTGCGGATTCGGCGGTCAACATTTCTCCGTCGGAAGAAGAGTTAGCGGATATTGCCTATCAGACGGCAGAAACCGCTAAAGTGTTTCATATTGAACCGAATGTTGCCATGCTTTCCTTCTCGACCTATGGTTCGGCAAGCTCGCCGGAGCAGGAGAAGGTAGCCAAGGCTACCGAGATTGCCAAGAAGAACTATCCGAATCTGAACGTGGACGGCGAAATGCAGTTGGATGCCGCTTGGGATGAGACGGTAGCCAAGAAGAAAGCGCCGGGTTCCAACGTTGCCGGTAAAGCGCGCGTGTTTATTTTCCCGGATCTGCAAGCCGGAAACATTGGTTATAAGATTGCACAGCGCTTGGGCAACTACACCGCTTTGGGACCGTTGCTGCAAGGTATGGCCAAGCCCGTTAACGACCTTTCTCGTGGTTGCTCCGAGCAGGATGCTTACGAGATCGGCATTATTACGGCATATCAGGCACTGAACTAGAGCGAATGGTTGGCATCCTCCGTAGAGGAGGGGAATCCCTTAGGAATTTAATTTCTAAAAAAGTATCGGCGTAATCGATAGTAATATCGGCTACGCCGATTTTACTTATGGCGTGGAATATCGGCTGCACTCATACATTCCACTGTATCCAGAGGGTTTGTTTCTCGGTTCTTATAGCGGGTACCTTTTCAGATTTTTCAACATAAATCTTATCTACAAAGGTTCGAATAATTTCTGCATTAAGTTCTTGTATGTCTGTGTATTGTCGTACTAATTTCAAGAAAGAATCTACGTTAAGACATTTTTCTTGTGCTTTAGAAATAAAGGTTTCAAGGGATTCAATCTTGCTTTTGCTTGCTCAAGTTCCCTATGAGAGGACTTTACCTTTTGGGTTAGTTCTGTCTCGCAATCTCCGCTCATGATTTCGTCAACGAACTAGCTAAAACGTTTACTTCTTGGCTTTAGGTCATAAAACGCAGGTGATACTTTGGTAATAAGATCTGTTGCTAAGTGCTTGCGTAATACACCGTGCTTAATGTAATAAGCCTTTTTATCGTATGTACCATTAAACAGTAACAAGATATGAAAGCCATGCTTACTTGGGCTGTATTCGATATAAGCGTGCTTGAAATGGGAAATGATCTCTTTCGCCTGGTCTTTCACTTTCATGACAGCATCGAGCGAGCTAAAATCACTTAAGCTGTCTATGGCTGCTTTCTTTCCCGTTATAGGGTTATAAGGCGGCTTAGTGAGCCTGCCGTTTTCTTGGTGCTCGTACTTCCATGAACAAAAGATATGCTTGTTCTTTAGTGCTTTTGGCAGTTTTTCTAGATCCATATTTGATCCTCCTTTTCTAGAAGGCTTATTCCTTCTAAATCACAGGCAAAAGAAAAAGACGATTGTTTAACCTGTCTTAAAAGTTTTTTTGCCTTCTACTTGTTAGCCATGGCGGAGGGTGTAATCTGGCGGTTTTAGAAAAAATCTCCTGCGACTATATAAAATAGCTGCAGGAAATAGGAAAAACATGAATTTATGCCATATCATTGAAATGGATAGGTAAGGAGATGAAATAAGATGACCTGTTCGGAAGAAATAAAGAAAATTCGTCAAAAATGCTTTCTGTCACAGGAGGCTCTTGGAAGAGAACTTGGTGTGTCTTTTTCCTCTATCAACCGTTGGGAAAGTGGAAAGACCAAGCCTAATATGTCAGCTATGAAAAAAATTAAAGAATTCTGCGAGACGCAGGGTATTGATTTCAGTGCGTTGGAAGCAGAATGGGTTAAATAACTGAAAGGATGAATAATATAATGGCCCTAGATACTTAAAAAGAACAGGAACGTGATGAACTTCACCGTGCTATATGGGCAATTGCTGATGAACTTCGTGGTGCAGTAGATGGTTGGGACTTTAAGAACTATGTGCTTGGCACTATGTTCTATAGATATATTTCTGAAAACATTACTAACTATATTAACGCAGGTGAAATTGAAGCCGGCAATACTGAATTCGATTACGCACAGATGTCTGACGATGATGCGGAAGAAGCAAGACAGAGTCTTGTTGAAGAAAAAGGCTTCTTTATTCTTCCGTCAGAACTTTTCTGTAATGTAAGAGCAAAAGCTAAAGATGATGAGAACCTTAATGAAACACTTGAGAAGGTATTCCGTCATATTGAAGAGTCAGCAAAAGGCAGTGAGTCGGAATCTGATTTTGCAGGTCTTTTTGATGACTTTGATGTAAACAGTAATAAGCTTGGCTCTACAGTAGCAAAGAGAAACGAAAAGCTCTGCAAGCTTCTTGATGGTGTGGCTGATATGAATCTTGGTGATGTTAAGAACCACGATATTGATGCATTTGGTGATGCTTATGAATACCTCATGACAATGTATGCATCAAATGCAGGTAAATCAGGTGGTGAGTTCTTTACTCCTGCTGATGTATCAGAACTCCTTACAAGACTTGGTACAGTTGGTAAAACTGAAATTAATAAGGTTTATGAGAACAAAACGCCATATTTGATACATTTTAACGGCACAGCCGCTTAGGGTACGAAACTCATACGCAGGGGTACGAAAAATAGGTATGGGGGGCACGAAAACAATTCGATAGGAAAAATAGCATCCCGATCATATAAAATCAGGCCTTCTTCTGGTCATAATTATTGACGTAAAAATATTTCTCTTGACAGATAGCAACAGCTGGGTGTAATATTTAGATAACTTAGTTATCTAAGCAAGAACTATTTTTGATGGGAGGATCTATGACTACAGGTAATTTTGAAGAAACTCATGCCAACATACTAAAAAGTGGTCTAGATGCCTTCTTGGAGGAAGGCTATGAAAAAGCAAATTTGAGAAGAATTTGTAAATCAGCTGGCGTGACAACAGGAGCTTTCTATAAGCATTTTACAGATAAGGAAGATTTGTTTGCAAAGTTGGTAGAGCCTTTAGCAGATAAGATCAATGAAATTTATAACTACTACGAAAAAGAAAGTTTTTCCACCTACGGCACGGAGTTTCCCATTCCCAAAGAAAAAATCTTAAAAGTTCTTGAACTCAAACAAGAAGGGACGCTTAAAAGTGTTGAGTTTTTCTATGCACATAAAGATATCTTTGAGCTTCTTATTTTTAAATCCTATGGCACAAAGTATGAGCATTTCTTAGATAAACTCATCGAAATTGAGGATCGTAATGACTGGTCGATTTTAGAGATGATCCATGGGAAAGAAAACGCGGATTCCATTATGACCAAGCAAAGTGTCCATATCATCAATCATGCATTTTTCAACGCCATCTCTGAACTCGTTGTACACGCATCCGATAAAGAACAGCTTCTCAGTATGGCAAAGACGATGTCTAATTTTTTCAATGCGGGTTGGGAAAAGTACCGCAGCCCGTAGCTCTATATTTTTTTATCCAAGAGATGACTTAGTTATCTAATTTGCTTTATATGTGATCGTGAGGAGGTAAAAACATGAAAAAACAAAGTCCCATAAAGCGTCTGTGGGAACTGGCTGCCAGTCAGCACGCCGGACTAAAACTCTCTGTGAGTCTTGCGGTACTTGGAGTTTTAGGTGGTATCGTTCCCTACGTGGTTGCGGGACAGGTTCTGACAAACTTATTTAATGGTGTGACAGACTTCAGTGCTTATATGAAAGCCTGCGTTGTCGGGCTTTTAGGCTATGCCGTGAAATCCGTTCTATATTCACTGTCGCTTTCCGTTTCCCATAAAGCCACTTTTGAACTTTTACAGGAACTGCGCGAAAAAATGCTGCACAAGCTTCCAAAACTCTCGCTGGGGAAAGTAACAGCGACACCCAGCGGTGAATGGAAGCAGCTCATTGTAGATCAGGTGGAAAGTTTGGAGCGTCCGGTTGCTCATCTTATTCCGGAAATGACGGCAAATATGGTGGGGCCGCTCTGTATTTTGATTTATCTCATTGTACTGGACTGGCGCATGGCACTGTTATCTTTGGTATCCATTCCGATCGGAATGTTTTTTATGAGTATCATTATGAAAAGCTACGGCAAGCAATATGCCGGCTCGGTCCAGGTTGGCGCTCAGATGAATGCCGCTATTGCGGAATATGCCGGAGGCATTGAAGTTATTAAAGCTTTCAATCAAGGAGAGAGCAGCTATCACAAGTTTTCCGAGAAAATTCTCGCAAATGCCCAATACTACTACGACTGGATGAAAAGCGTTCAGTTCTTAATGTCGCTGTCTAAATCGATACTTCCTACAACGCTGCTTGCTGTTTTGCCGGCAGGATATCTTTTTTATCAAAGTGGAAGTTTGGACGGAGGCACATTTTTGACGACGGTGATCCTCTCTTTCTCCCTTTCGGGCCTTTTGATGGCTGCCATGAATTTTGTGGACAGTTTGGCTCGGGTGGGAACGGTTGTCGGTCAGATTGATGCGCTCTTAGCTGCCGAAGAGCAGCAGCATGAAAAACACCCGATATCGTTCAACAAACACGACATTGTTCTTGATCATGTTTCTTTTTCCTATGAATCCGGTGAAGATGCCAAAGAAATTATTCATGATGTTTCTTTAAGCATAAAAGACGGGAGCTTTAATGCATTTGTAGGTCCATCCGGCGGCGGCAAATCGACCTTAGCAAAACTGATAGCCGGCTATTGGGATGTGGAAAAAGGAAGCATCGCTATCGGTGGCATCAATGCGAAAAAGGTTCCCTTAGAACAACTCTATAACAGCGTTTCCTTTGTATCTCAGGATAATTTTCTCTTTAACGAAAGCATTCGCAACAACATTCGCATGGGTTGCTTGAGTGCTACGGATGAAGACGTGGAGCACATTGCGAAGCTCTCGGGCTGTCATGACTTTATTGAGAATCTGGAAAACGGTTATGACACGATTGCAGGAGAAGGAGGCACTCATCTTTCCGGAGGTGAGCGTCAGCGGATTTCTATTGCGCGCGCCATGCTTAAAAACGCCCCGATTGTCATTTTCGACGAAGCAACAGCATACATTGATCCCGAGAATGAAGTGCTGATGCAGCAAGCACTGGGACAACTTGTTGCGGGGAAGACCGTTATCGCAATCGCTCATAGACTTTCCACCATCACGGGAGCCGATCAAATCTTCGTCATAGAAGAAGGAAAAATCGAAAATCATGGCACACATCAAGAGCTGCTTGAAAAGTCAAAGCTCTATCAAAGTATGTGGCTTGCTCATGTAGGCGCGAAAGGAGGCAAATAACATGTTGAACGCACTGAAAAAAATAGGACATTTTGCCGGAGAGGAACAGGGTAATATTAGAAAGTCCATCGCCGTTTCCTTTCTTTTTGCCATTTTCTATATGTTTCAAATTGGTGCTGTTTACTTTGTCATCTTAGGGATGCTGGGAAAAGATATCGGCATAAACCCTGCTCTTTTGGCACTCCTTTTTCTCCTTATCAGCATCTTCGGACGTGCTCTTACCAACTACTTTGCTCAGCTCGAGCAAACGCATGCCGGCTACTTCATGGTGGCTCGGCAGAGACTTGCGGTCGCAAACAAAATGAAGACCGTGCCTATGGGCTATTTTGATGAAGCAAACACCGGCAATATTGTAGGAACGCTTACTACGGTTCTCGGTGATGTAGAAAACACAGCTCCGGTTGTGCTGATCAATATCATGGGAGGCTTTCTCAATGCTTTTGTGTTTACTTTAATAACCTTGATCTGGGATTGGCGTATCGGTCTCATCGTTATTGTCGGTACACTGATTTATTTGTGGGTTACCTCGGCGATGGAGAAAAAGACGGCACACCTTGCACCGAAACGCCAAGAAGCGCAAGCAGAACTGGTGGAAGCCGTCCTTGAACAGATTAAGGGAATGTCCATTATTAAATCCTTTAATCTGACAGGGAAAGGTGATAAAAAGGTTCATGCGGCAATTCGTCGTAACAAGAAGACCAACCTTGCTATTGAAAAAATGTTTACGCCTTACAATATGGCCCAGGATTTTGTGCTAAAGCTCTTTAGCATTTTGATTATCGTTGCAGCTATTTACCTTTACGTGCAAGGAACTATGCTTCCGGAAAATGCTCTGATGTCCGTTATCATTTCCTTTATGATTTTTGCCCAGATTGATTCCGCCGGTTCATCTATGGCTGTTTTGCGTGTGGTATCCAGTTCTATTGATCAGGTAGAAAACCTAAAACAGATGCCGGTTATGGATATTCATGGTGAAGACATCCGTCCGAAAAAAGCCTCCATAAAGGTAGCAAATATTGACTTTTCGTATGGAAGCAAAGAAATTTTGCATGATGTAAGCTTTACCGTTCCGGAAAAAACAACCACGGCCATCGTAGGCCCTTCTGGATCCGGGAAAACAACGGTTTGTAATTTAATTGCCCGTTTCTGGGATGTCAATGCAGGAAGCATCAAAATTGGAGGACATGATATTCGGGACTATACGTTGACCTCTTTGATGGATCAGATCTCTATGGTGTTCCAAAGCGTCTATTTGTTCCAAGACACCATTGAAAACAATATCAAATTTGGAAACATGAATGCCACGCATGAAGAAGTCGTTCAAGCTGCTCAAAAAGCAGCTTGCCATGATTTTATCATGAGTCTGCCGGAAGGCTATAAAACGGTAATCGGAGAAGGCGGTGCATCTCTTTCCGGCGGTGAAAAACAGCGTATCTCTATTGCAAGAGCCATCCTCAAAGATGCGCCCATCATCATATTCGATGAAGCAACAGCCAATGTCGATCCGGAAAACGAAGATAAGCTTCAGCAGGCTATGAACAGCTTAATGAAAGATAAAACCATCATTATGATTGCTCATCGCTTGAAAACAGTTGAAAACGCCGATCAAATTTTAGTGATTGATGAAGGCAAAGTAGTGGCGAGTGGCACACATAACGAACTTGCCGCCAAAGACGGTATTTATTCCAGGTTCCTTCAGGCTCGGAAAACGGCTGAGTCTTGGAAGATATAAAAAGCATTTAAGGAGGATTTTATGAAACTTAAAAATGTGGTACAAATTGCAGTGCTTGGAGTCATTGGCTTTGTTCTGGCTATGGGCATCGGTATGCTGACGGGACTTTTAGGCGTGGTTTCACTTTATGTATCCGCAGGATTTGGCGCTTTCTTTGTCGCGCCGGTCTATGTCATCATGGCACGCAAGGTGCAAAAGCGAGGTGCATCGTTTCTCTTTTGGCTGATTATCGGTCTCTTATACATTGCAATGGGCTATTGGATTGCAACACCGATTTGTGTTGTTGCCGGTATCATAGCTGAACTGATTGTAGGTGATTACAGCAATAAAAACCGTATTGCCATGGCTTTCAGCGCATCAATGTTTATTTACGCCATGCATCCGATTCTATTTGTTGT
Source organism: Levyella massiliensis (assembly GCF_000308275.2). GTDB lineage: Bacteria > Bacillota > Clostridia > Tissierellales > Peptoniphilaceae > Murdochiella > Murdochiella massiliensis_A. The sequence continues at coordinate 320,906 of NZ_HG529491.1, read as the reverse complement.
GTTGTTGGGTGCCGAAAACATTGCACGCTTTGTCAGCAGCATGAGTTTAGAGCAAGCGCAAATGATGGTGGCCAGCTATACCGGAAATGTAATAGTGATTTGCGTTTTGGTAAACATTGTTTTGGAGCTTATCGCCGGCCGTTTCGGGCTTTTCATCAATAACAAGTTTTTTGAAAAGAATAGTAAACAAAGCAGGCTTAGCTGATGATAAAGGAATCAGCTCTAAAGAAAAAGAAGGAAGGACAGCTGCATCCGTTTACGCTCTTCGCGCTTACGATTCTGGTGTCCTTCCAGGTCTTTTTTGGCAATCAAACGGTCTATTGGGCAGTGCTTATTCTGACGTTGTTGATTGCTTTAAATGCCTCGACAGGTCTCTTCCTTAGACAGATTATTGTCTTTTCTGTTTCCTATGGCATGATGTATCTTTTGGCCTTCGCTGATTTGGGATATGTCACAGGCATTTTTATAGGACTTTTTGCACTCATTGCCCGCTTCATACCGATCTTTAATATTGGCATTGTGTTGATTCTTACCAGCCCATCAAAAATCTTAGCCTGTTTTCGCAAGCTTCATATGCCCAACACCGTTAGTGTAGCCATGATTGCAGCTTTGCGTTTTATGGATGAAATTGGCCTGCGCTTGCATGAGATTCGAAACGGTATGAAAATCCGCGGCTTTCATGCTTCCCTTTTGCATCCCGTCCGCACTTTTGAGCTGTACTTTGTTCCTTTGGTATATAAGTGTCTGCATGTCAGCGAAACGCTTGTCTCTTCAATTATTGCCAAAGGTATCGAGTATGAAGGAGAAAAAACCAGTTATTATGATATGCGCTTTAAATTCGCAGATGGCATCAGCCTGTTTGCCGGTGTGGCGCTTTTGGGAGTTGCACTATGGACATCATGAAAGTCAATATTGAGCGCTTTACCTATCAAGGAGAAGAAAAGTCATCTTTGCATGCTATTCATTTTGCGATTGCACCGGGAAAACTGGTCGTACTCACCGGTAATTCCGGCTGCGGAAAAACAACGCTTACCAGAGTGATGAACGGACTCATACCGGATCAGTATGAAGGCACACTGGATGGCAAAGTCACATTATTGGATCAAAATCTGCATGATTTTAAGACGGGTACCTTGGCTAAGGTCATCGGCAACGTATTTCAAAATCCATCCGATCAATTCTTTACCCGCAAGGCAGAAGATGAGGTCGCCCTTGTCGGAGAGAACCTCGGCATGCCGCAGGCGGAACTGAGAAAACGGGTGAAAAAAGCTTTTGAGTACATGAGCATTGCTCACTTAATGGATAAAAATTTGAATGAACTTTCCGGTGGAGAAAAACAGCGGGTAGCTATTGCCTCTACCTTAGTTTATGACACAAAGATTATTTTCTTTGATGAGCCTTCAGCTTCCCTTGATCAAGAAGGTATCCGAGATTTGCAAGGCATCCTGAAATTGCTCAAAGCGTCGGGTAGAACCATCATCATCGCCGAACACCGACTATATTTTTTGGAGGATCTCTACGATAAGCTCTATGTCATGAAAGACGGAACTTTTATCAAAGAATTTGATGCGGGCGAACTGAAATCATCCGATTGTAAAGACTTGGGACTTCGAGCGATAGATTTTTCCGCACTTGTTCCGCACAACACGACAAAGACAGGTGAGCGTGTTTTTTCTGCGAAGGATGTTCATGTCTCTGTAGGCAAAAAAGAACTCATCTCGAATTTATCCTTTGACTTACATTCCGATGAAATCATGGGGATTGTCGGCACAAATGGTATCGGAAAAAGCAGTTTAGGTCGTGTTCTCTGCGGACTTGCCGGCAAGAAGCAAGATATTTCATGGGGAAAAACTCAGCGAGAACGACTGAAAAATGCCTACTACATGATGCAGGATGTAGACTACCAGCTGTTTTTTGATACCGTAGAAAACGAGGCGCTCGCGAACGGCAAAAAAATAAGCGATGCTTATTTGGCAGAGGTCTCTTGGATCATTAAGCATATTGATCTTTGGAATAAACGCAGCGAGCATCCGCAAAACTTATCCGGCGGGCAAAAGCAAAGGCTGGCTCTCGCCAATGCTTTTTTGAGTGAAAAGCAAATTCTTATTTTGGATGAGCCGACCAGCGGTTTGGATTACATGCACATGGATAAAATCGCCGAGCTTATCTTTGAACTTGCCAAAGGTCGCCCGACACTTATTATTACGCATGACATTGAACTATTACTGAAAGTCTGCCGGACGGTCCTTCTGATCAAACAAGATGGATATGAGAAACTTGATTTACAGACGGCAGAATATCATAAGCTCATTTCTTATTTTGATCAGATGATGAAATAACGGCGGCTAAGAGCAAATCTCGCTGCCGTTTCTGAAGGTTATGCGGATATCTTCTTTGCTGAATACCGTGATGTGATCTACAAGAGCACAGAAGCTCTGTTCGTCGAATGTTTGCAGAAGCCTGTCTTGTTTTTGTAGCTGCTTCAGGCAGAACTTGATATCGACTTTGGTCGCCTGCATCTTTTTGAGCTTTCCTTCGACCTTCGCTAAGGCCGCCTTTTTTTCTATTGTAGAAGCGTTCCAGATCTTCGTACTTTGCTTGGTACTCGCTCTGGTCTTGCGGGATGGCAGCATTTTGGCGGATAAGGTCTTCGATCATCTTGGCACAGACATCCATCTCGCTTTCCAGCTTGGCTTTTTCGCCTTCCAAGGTGTGAGTATCATAAACGCCTCCGACAATCTCTTGAAAGCTATTAAGAATCTCATCTTTATTCTCTATGAGCTTGTTGGTCGCAGAAAGGACGGCGGCTTTTAGCTCCTCATCGGTAAGATGCACGCCGTTTTTGCAGGGGGAGTTTTTCTTGCAGTGCCTGTTGCATTGCCAGATAACCTGCTTGTATTTGTCGTTGGAATGCCAGACTTTTGAACCGAGCCTTGTTCCGCATTCACCACAGTAGACCTTGCCGGAGAAAAGTCTCACGGCACTGTGTCTTCCTTTTTCGTTTTTGCGCCGTTCCATCTCGCGTTGTACGAGTTCCCACACCTCCGGTTCAATGATGGCTTCGTGGTTTCCGGACACGTAGTACTGCGGAATTTCGCCTTCGTTTATCTTGTGCTCTTTGGTAAGAAAGTTCGTGGTAAAGGACTTTTGCAGGAGCGCATCGCCTTTGTATTTTTCGTTGGTAAGGATGGATTTGATGTTGCTTGGGTTCCAGCGAGGATTTCCTGCAGGTGACGGGATACCGTCTTCGGTCAGAGCCTTTGCAATGAGGTGGTAGGTTTTTCCCTGCAGGTACATCGCATAGATGCGTTTGACGATTTTTGCCTGTTTGGGATTGACGACGAGGTTTCCGTCTTTTCCGCGGTCATAGCCTAAGAAACGTTTGAAGGGCACGGTCACTTTGCCGTCAGCAAAGCGCTTTCTTTGTCCCCAGGTGCAGTTTTCGGATATTGAGCGAGATTCTTCTTGAGCAAGGCTGCTCATGATGGTAATCAAAAGCTCGCCTTTGGAGTCAAAGGTCCATATATTCTCTTTTTCAAAGAAGCACTCGGTGCCGTGCTCTTTAAGCTTTCGGATGGTGGTTAAGCTGTCCACGGTATTTCTGGCAAAACGCGAGACCGATTTGGTGACGATAAGGTCTATTTTTCCGTCAAGGGCGTCTTTGACCATGCGTTTGAAGCCTTCTCGCTTTTTGGTATTGGTACCGGTGATCCCTTCGTCGGTGTAGACACCCGCAAATTGCCAGTCATTTCTGGCTTTAATGTAATTTGTGTAGTAGTCTACCTGTGCCTCGTAGCTGGTAAACTGCTCATCGGAGTCCGTTGAGACGCGGGCATAGGCTGCCACGCGGCGTTTGCGTGAAGTGGTGAGCGGTGTTTTGGAGAAGGGTTTGATGCTGGCGGGTATCGTGGTTACTTGTTTGGCCATAGCTTCTCCTTTCGTATCGGTTTGTGCCGCTCTGACGCGTAGCATTCTTTGATGGATGCTTTAAATTTCGCATGCTGTTCCTCTGTCCACTTGTGTCCTTCGTGCGTAGGTTGGATCAGCTTGCGAGCAATTTCCTTTCCATCATAAAAATGAAAGATAAGGTCTTCTCGGCTAAGGACGCTGATATGGTCGATCTTCGAAAGAAAAATAGCGTCATCGAATGCATCAAGACCTAAGACCTCTACGGTAAGTGAGCGCAAAAGGTCGTCTCTGAATCCTCTGGTGTCACAGCCGTTATGTTCGGCACATCGCCAGTATCTGCGTTTTCCGCTGGGAGATGTTGAACAGTTTTGTGTTTGTGCGCGAAAATTGCATTCGCAATGTTCGCATCGGATTTTAGTTGAAAAGCAGGTGACGTCCGAGCGTTTCATGGCATGAGTGCGCCTATATTCTGAGGCGCGTTTGCGCGCCGCATCATCCCACGATTCTTTTTTGGCGTTATTTTCCCAAGTTTCGGTGACGCTGTGTCCGTCTTTGAAATGGAAAATGAGAACCCCTTGTTTGGGTACCGTGATTTTATCGATTTGCTCGTTAAAAACAGCATCATCAAAATCCTCAAGACCGAGCACTTTGGCACAGCAAGTTTTAAGGATTCGATCCGGGATGGCTTTTGCCGAGCATGTACTGTACTTTTTCTTGCTGGAACCGCATACCCAGCTGATGACTTTATTCCCAAGATTGGAGTGCTTGGCACGGTTGTTTCGGACGTTTCGCATATAGCTTTTCCCGCACAGCTCACATTTGATTTTTCCGGTAAAGCAGTAGATGTTCAGGCTCTTGTTTGCCCGAGGTCCCAGAGCACGTCTTCTTGCCATCTCTTCTTGCACATAGTCGAAAGTTTCCTTGTCGATAATCGCTTCATGGGTGTTTGCGATGAAATACTGAGGAAGCTCACCGCGGTTTTTCTTGCGCTTCTTGGTAATGGGATCTTCGACAAACTCTTTTTGACAGAGCAAATTTCCCGTATAAGTGACATTGGTCAGAACAACCTTAATATTGGAGTCCGTCCAGCGGTTGCCCTTTCTGGTTGTAATGCCTTCCTCTGCAAATTCACGCTCGGTTTCAAGGCGTGATTTTCCATCAAGGAAGTTTTGAAAGATGCGCCGCACGATCTTTGCTTCTTCGGGAACAACAATCAGGGTGTCATCTTTCCAGCGGTAGCCATAGACGATATTTCGCATATTCGGGTTTCCTTCGGACATGCGTTTTCGGATGGCCCATTTAACGTTGTTGGAGATGCTGATGGTCTCTTCCTGTGCGAAAGAGGCAAGGAGCGTGAGCATCAGCTCACCGTCATCTGAAAGTGAGTTGATTTTTTCCTTTTCAAATCGGACCTCGATGTTGAGGTCTTTTAACTGTCTTACGACTTTTAGGAGGTCGACCGTGTTACGCGCGAATCGGGAGATGGATTTCGTTAAGATGAGGTCTATTTTTCCGGCCTTGCAGTCTTTCATCATGCGCATAAACTCGGGACGTTTTTCCACTGATGTGCCGCTGATGCCTTCATCGGCATAGACTCCGGCATAGTCCCACTCGGGGTTCTTTTGTATCAAATCAGAATAAAAACTGATCTGTGCCGCCAGTGAGTGGTGCAGCCTTTGCGTTTCCATAGAGACACGGGCATAGGCGGCGACTTTTTTGCGGTTTGGCAGCGGTGATTTCTTTGCTTCGATTTTTATGATTTCAGCCATAGAATCGTCTCCTTTCCGTGTCTATACATCACTCTAAAGAGCTGAAATAGCAAGTAAATAAGGCACCTAAGCCGGGGTGGTATCGCTTTAGGAGTGCGTGGTCGAGACGAATGAATTCCTCTTTATCGATGATGTTTTGCTTGAGCCAAGAAAAGAGGATGGAGCGGGATACTTCATAGGCAAGCTCGGATGCGAAGGCTTCAGTCTTCATGAGAGCCTCCGAATCGGTCTTGGATATAGCAAGCATGACTGCAATACTTTCTGTGCGCATTGCCATAGGAAGTGAAAGTTTTTCCGCAGCATGGGCAGGTGAATATATAGATTGCCTTTTTATTCAGCTCTTCCGGATGCTCTTTCCACCAGCTCATCCGGCAGTGCTCTGAGCAGAATTTTTGCTCTTTCCCTTTTTCCTTGACGGGCAGTGGCTTTCCGCAATACTTGCAGTAGCGTAGTGCTGTTAAAGCTTTTGAGGAACCTGTTCTCAGGCCTTCTTTTTGGCAAAAGGAAGCCACGGTGCTTTTCGATAGATTTAAGATGGCAGCAATTACGGCATAACTTGCACCGTTTCGTCTCATGTTGTAAATGCTTTGTTTTTCATCATTTGTCATATCATCCCTCCAGACAGAGGGCAGGTCTTGTTGTCCCTCTAACACTCCCTGAAGAGACGAAGGCGTTATGGACGAATCTTTTTCTGCCTTCCACTGTTCCACTGGAGGTTTTTGAAGAAGTTGAGCGGACAAAATAAAAAAGCCCGCAAGGGAGTGAAGATCTCTCCTCACGCCTTGCGGGCATATCAATGCATTCAGCTTAGAGCAGTTCGTTTACTCGTTTTTGTACAGCTTCGTAATCGTAGCCTGCTTTCGTCAGGCGGTTTACACGGTCCTTACCGTTTCCCCAGTCGCCGCGGATGACCTCTCGGGCAAGTGTGTCGATGGACTTTTTCGGCTTTATGCCTAAAAGCTCATTTACGCGTGCCTGCACCGCGTCGTAGTCGTAGCCTGTTTGGGTAAGACGATTTACTCTGTCCTCACCGTTTCCCCAAGCACCGGAGATGACTTCATGGGCCAGCGTATCGACAGACTTTCTTGCGGGGGCGGAGCTTGTGCCTTTGCCATAGCCGTTAAAGCCGCCTTTCCTGATGATGGAGGGATAATCCACATAGGCAAGATCCATATCGCATCTGCCTGCGATGCCCGGCACCGAGCCGCTCGAGGAATACTGCCAAAGACCGTACTGTCCCTGATAGGTGCAGCGACTGTTCCACTGCGCTACCCAGAAGGCGTAGCGGTTTCTCACATCAGCGGAAACGTTGTTCACTGCTGCTGAGAGCGATGTGTAGAATCCGGCAAAATAGCCGCCAGCTTCCATCTCATTGCAAAAGGCTCGAATGAGCGAGTCGCAAAAAGCCCGTCCGCGGGCAAGCTGTGACTTTTCTTCCAAATCAAAGTAGATGGGATAGTCAAACTGCTTGCCGGAGAGCACCTGTTTGCAGACACGTGCTTCTTCGCGTGCCTCTGCGGCGCTTCCCGCATAGGAGTACCAATAGGCTCCTACGTGAAGACCTGCCGCTTTGGCGCGGGCGTAGTTCGTCTCAAACCACTTGTCTTTTTGAGAAAGTGCCGAGCCGTAGCCTGCACGAATAATGACGAAGTTAATCCCGCTTTGTTTTACACGCTTAAAATCAATCGATCCCTGCCAGGTTGATACATCAATTCCTTTTATAGTCATAGTTATTTTTCCTCCTTTTCTGCGCGGTCATGAAGCTGTGCCAAGACCGCCTTGAGTTTGTCCGGGACAGGAAGTCCCAGATGAGTCGCGTTTTCCACAAGCGACAGCCCTTCGTTTGAGAGATAGAAGGAGATGACGGCCGTGCGAAGAATCGCGCCCTGTGTGATGACGTTAGTGTCGATGATGTTGGCAACGGCGACCAGAATGAAGATCACGACCTTTTTGGCGATGCCTTTAAAGCCGACTTCGCTTGAGAGGTTTTTATCGGAGACGGCGCACATAATGCCTGTCACGTAATCGCAGATGACAAAGGCGATCAGCGCATAGAGAAGTCCGTCAAAGCCTCCTAAGTAATAGCCGAGCCAGCCTCCGATGCCGACAAAAATAAGTTGAATGGTTGTCCAGAATTCTTTCATAATAGATTCCTCCTTTGATTTTGAACATAAAAAAAACCGTCAGTACGGCTTTATGCGAACAAATAGTGGATAGGTGCTTATTCTTGAGTTTCTGTGGCGAGATAGATTATACTTCCTGTTAGTGTATATGTTCCGTTTGGGTCCGGCTTAGGTGGCCTATCTGAAACCGGGGTGTCCTGGGTATTCAGATTCTCAAACTCCTTAAGAACAGGTGCATTGGTTGCAGTGGCAGATGATTGGTTAGGATTTATCATCAGGCAAAGAGCGCCTGTTTCAAGCATGATAAGAGGACGACTATATTCCTCCTCCATGATAAATGCTGTTCCAACGATTGCAGAAGCAGGCTTAATTGGTGAAACACATAAAGTCAACAGTGGTCCGAAGGAATTATCTGTAAGGGAGCGAATAGAAGCCGTGAAATAAAGGGTAGCGAAAGGTCCCTCAACGATCAGATAACTTTCTTTTCGAATGCTACAGCTGGATTGCTACTTGTCAGAGGAAAAATTTTTCGCTCTTTTCCTTTTCTTAGTACTGCGATCGCATCGCCCGTTGTTTTGGCATCCGCCGCATAGCCTTCTTTGGAAAGCGTTGCATCAAGTGTGAGAACAGATTTAGGAACAGCGTCAATAGCTTCTTGCACTCGATTTTGCATTTCGCTGATCTTCTGGTCAACTGTGTTCAGTTTTTCATTCATACGGCTTTTCAACTCATTGGTAGAGTTTTCGCGCTTTTTTTCATCTTCATTTCGTGAACTTTCTGCATTTTGCCGTAATGCCTCGGCATTCGTTCTTACTGTTTCAGCATTTTTGCGGGATGTTTCAGCGGATGCTCTTTCTTTTTCCGCCTGAACACGGTTAGCTTCGCCAGATGTCGTGGTTTCAACCTGCTGATTGATGGCGGCAATCGAGTCGTGGATGGCTCCGCGCACGTCTTTGCCGTAGACGGCCGATAAAATTTTACTGAGATAGGTTTTCACGTTGGCCATGTTCTTTTTCCTCCTTTCCACCTGTTGTGCTGATCTGCTCGCTCATAAGGGCTATGCGCTGACCTTTTTCTTCTGAGAGCAAGGCTTCTATGATGAGGTCAAGTAAAAAACCGGGAAGCTCATACTTTCCGGCAGTTTGGTTGAGTGCGTATCTCAGTTCGTTTCTCGCTTTTTCAAGGCGCAGGATGAGGGGCATCTCTTTTTCCATCACATACCACCTCCAAAGAGCTTCACGAAGAAGTCGATGATCTTTCTGAAATTGCGGGCAGCCGCAATGAGCTCAGAGGCATCCTTATCTGAGATTTCTTCGTGCTTGTCGGTGCCTAAGATGATCTCGACAGCTTTCTTCCATTCTTCGTCTTTGATCTGAAAAATCGTCTCGGACGGTTTTTCGGCTTCCTGTTCGTTGGGTTTTCCGTTGATGAGTTCATGTTCTTCCATTTGACTGTTCCTCCTTAGAATCTTCCGTCGATAAGAATTCCGTTTTTGAATGTCATGTAGCAGTTGTTCGACCAGTTCGCGGCTGTGCCGTCCGAGCTCATCGAGTTGATCTTCACGAAGTTTGCGGTGCCGGAGATGCCGCCGCCTTCAAAGTTCACGTTTTTTAAAGTGTAGTTGTGCATGTCGATGTCGCAGCCGGCGTTTAAGGCTCCTCCGGTAAATCCGCTGAACGAGGATCTGGCATAAGTCCATACCATGTTGTAGTTTCCACCTGAGGCAGGCTGTGCGGCCCAGGTCATGTAGTCTCCGGTGTTTTCGAGGTCGAAGTTCAGCCCTGCAATGGAGTTTGATTGCGCAAAGCTGTTTCCGCCAATCAGTCCCATCTCCTTGTCGTTGTAATAGATGGAAAGGTGTCCATAGCCCACACGAACTTTGGTGTCTCCGGAGCTTGCCGTGATGGAGCCGTCGATGCTTGCGCCTTTTGCCGTCATGTAACCGTAGGTCGTGAGCTTGAAGTTTGGGGAGTCGATCGATAGCTTCTTTGCTGTGAGTGCTCCTGAGCTCATGTTCCAGCTGTTGTTTCCTTGTTTGTCTTTTAAGGTTCCCGCCCGAATGAGGTCAGCGTTTAAGGTGCCGGTCGTGATGAAGTCGGCGACGATGGCGCCGTTCATGGTGATCGCCGTGCCGTAGGTGCCGTTGTAGCCCGTCTTGGAGTAGCCGAGCCCGTTTAAGTTCCAGCGCCAGACCTTCTTTGCCGTCGCCTTGTCCGCTGTGTCCATGATGAGAATCTCGTTTTTGCGGGTCACGACGTGTCCGGTCGTAGCTGCTGTGATAAGAGCGGTGGCGTTATCCTTGGCAAGGCGAAGCGTGTCGGACTGTGTGGGAAGCCGCTCAATGCGCTCGACCAGTTCTTTTTTCTCGCTGATGCTTCGCTCAGAAAGACCTGCCTTCACTTCGGTTCCAAGTACCACCGTAGAGGATTCAGGGTGATCCAAAGCGATCGTAAGCTCCGTCAGCGGAAAGAACCTGTCCATGCCATGAGGCGGCGAGATGACACGAATACGATCTCCGATCTTCATCGCTTCCATATCGGCATGCACAAGATGCAGATCGACAGCGGTGAGTGTCAGGGTGACATCGGCAAACTGGCTGTCCTTAAGATATTTTTCCGCCTTCTTCTTTAAGTTGGCAGGTACAGAGACATTTTCGAAGCTCACGGTTTTGGTGACGATACCGAAGTTTTGAATGGCGGAAGGCGACTCCACATAAGTCTTGCCACCGTTGACGCTCTTGATGGTGGTATATTCCTCAAGCGCGGCAATGCTTGATGTCTCAAGCCTTTTGCCAAGCGGAATCACACGGGTAGCGATGTCTTCTGCCAAAAGCGTGTCGGTGTAGTCAAGGAGGTTTTCTCCGAACTCAATCACCTGTGTGTTGGTGTTATCGGATTCTGCAAGATAGTCCAGATAGCGAATCTCTCCCACATGGCGCACACGAAGAAAGCCGCCCAAGCGTTTGACGAGTTTGTCGGTGATGGCATCCAAGGTGGTCTCCCAGTTGGTGTAGCGGTAAAGCGAGTCGTTGGGGTCGGTAACGGTGACCTGCCCGACCGTGAAGCGCTTATTGTGCGCGCCGTCTTTTGCCATCTGATTGTTGTGCTTGGCAATAAGCGTCTCAAGAAAAGCGCGGGGCGAGACATCATGAAATTCGGAAGGCTCCTGCACGGAGTCCAAAAGAAAGGCCAGTTCTCCTTCGCAGGTGATGCTCTTGGTGCCGTAAAAGTCCCGCTCAACCGATAAAATGCGGCCGTAAAAGAGTGCCACACCGTCACGCTCCACACGGACGGTGGAATCCAGCGCTTTGAGCTTTTCGTAGAGCGGATTGATCTTCGGTACGCGGGCAGAAAATGTGCCGGATTTTCCAAGCGCCAGCTCCAGCACCGGATCAATAAGAACAGCCTCATCATCGCCCGGTATATAGAGCACGTGCTCATCTAAAAACACTTGGTACATTAAAGGCTTCCTCCTCTCACAGATACGGTGACGGTGTAAGTTCCAAAAAAGCGCAGCGTGTCGCCGGATTCAGGAATGACAAGGTCGGCGAAACGATTTGTGCCGGCATGAAGCATCCACGACGTTCTCAGCTTGATGGAGTAGACGTAGTTTTTCCTGCCTTCGGTTTCTTGGTAGTTTCTGACATGAAACGTCGGCACCATCGGAACGTGCGATCCGGGAACAAGAAGGTCGGTATAAGAGCTTACGCTCACATCCCGATAGTCTCGGATGATGCCGCTTTCAAAGTTAAACGAGTCCCAAAGCCAATCCTCATCGCTTGCGGCAAGCTCCCATTTATACGGATCGCAGGCAATCTCCAGCTCAATTTGTCCCAAAGCGCGGGTGCGCTCAAAGTTTTTTACTTCGGCTCGGCCTTCAAAGTAGTATTCCGGCTCGGAGTCCAAGATGACCTTGACATGCTTTCCATGTATTTCGTCGAGGAAGGCTCGGAGCCTTCCTGCCCAGCTTTCGATCTTTCCGATGCCGCCAAGCGTAAAGGAGAGCGTGCGTCCTTCGTATTCGCATCGTCCCGTCAGAGCCTCTGTGAGATCGAGGCGCTTGGATGATCCGGGAATCTCAACGATGAGTGTTTTAGGCTTTGGCATACCGACCACGTCGGTGTTGGATACGACAAGCCCGTAATTCTTCCACGTGTGTTTGCCGTTTAGAGTGGCTCCAAAGCCTATGTTTTGGTTCATTTCATCCTCCTTCCTACGTAAGCGGCGCGTCTTCCCAAGGCTCCATCCAGTTTTGGTGTGAGTGCTCCGACCAGCGCACCGGAGTCCAGTACGATGTCTTTTTCCGAATTTCCGGCGATGATGGCGAGGTACTTTTCCATGAGTGTTGTGTCCCGGGCGGCAAGCATGCCTTCGAGCTTGTCGTAGAAAGACTTGAGCGGCAAAATCGCCTCCGATCCCGCTTCGCCTCCCGCCATAAGGGCACTTCCGTTCATGCCGAAAAGGGTCGGTCTCGTCATGATGCCGCCTTCCTTGTACCAGTCAATGGAAAGGTGCGGCACTCTGGGCGGCACGATGGAAAAGCCGCCGGAGATCGAAAAATGCGGCAGCTTGATATGCGGAAGCTCGATGTGAAGGCCGGAGAAGAAGCCTTTGATCTTATCGATAATGCCTTTGATGGTGTTTTTAGCCGCTTCGATCGGTGCGGTGATAGCGGACTTGATGCCGTTCCATACGGAGGTGGCCGTGCTCTTGATTCCGTTAAAGATGTTTGTCACGGTAGACTTCACGCCGTTAAACACATTTAAGACGGTTGACTTAATCCCACCTACCACACCGGAAATCATGTTTTTGATGCCGTTCCAGATACTGGATGCCGTGGTGCTGATGGCCGTGAAAACCGAGGAGACCGTGTTGGACACAGCACTTACGGCTCCCGTGACAACAGACTTGATTCCTTCCCAGATGCCGGTGAAAAAGGAGACGATCCCGTTCCAGGTGTTCTCAAAGAAGGTCTTGATCGCCGTCCAAACCTCGCTCCAGTTCGTGCCAAACCAGGAGAGCACGGTGTTCGTCACGCCTTTGATGACTTCCCAGACAGACGTGAAAATTCCGGAGATGGCCGTCCAGATGCCGGAGAAGACTTCCTTGATGCCGTTCCACAGCTGACTCCAGTTGCCGCTAAAAAGCCCTGCGAAAATATCAAAGATGCCCGTCAGGATGTCGAGGGCTCCTTGTAAAATCGCGGCAATTGCTGAAAAGGCGTTCTCAAATACCGGCGCCAAAAGCTCGGTGAAACCGTTCCAAATGGCAGATACCAGCTCGCCGAAGGACTGAAAGTCAAAACCTAAGGCGTTGATGCGTTCGGTGATGCCGGATGCGAAGTTTGAAAAAGCCTCCTTGATGCTGTCCCACGTGCCGATAATGGAATCCCTGAAACCTTCTGAGGTGTTCCACAGATGCACAAAAGCGGCAACCAGTGTGCCGATGATGGCAACGACCGCCACCACGGGAGCGGAGATGCCGCCGATGGCAGCTCCTATTTTGCTCATGAGACCGGACATGCCGCCCATGTTGACCATGAAGCCGGTGACCGCTTTCCCTACGCTTGAAAAGGTCGTGATAAGCGATCCGATCGATGAGGTCAGCTTGCCGATCACAATCAGTGCAGGCCCCAAGGCGGCGATAAAAAGTCCGATTTTGATGATGGTGTTACGCGTTCCTTCGTCCATGCCGTTTAACTTGTCAACGAAGTTTTGAAGCCAGGTGACGAGTTTTCGGATCGTAGGCATTAAGGCATCACTGATGGAGATGGCAAGTTCCTGCAGCTGACTTTTTAAGATGGTGAGCTGTCCGGGAAGGTTGTCCTGCATGGTTTCTGCCATCTTTTCTGCCGAGCCATCACAGTTGTCGATGGCGGAAGACAGCTTTTCGATATCGGCAGGGGCCGCGTTCATGAGGGCGAGAAAGCCGCTCATGGCGTGCTTTCCGACTAATGACTCTGCCGCCTGTGCCTTTTCGGACTCGGAAAGTCCCGAGAAGGCCTCCCGGCAGTCACCTAAGATGTCGGAAAGAGAGCGCATGGAACCATCCGCATTGGTCGTGGCCACTGTGACCTCACCGATGGATTTTCCTGAAATGGTGAAGTCCTTGCTGAGGTTGGTCATGACGGTACGAAGGGCGGTGCCTGCCTGTGTGGATTTAATCCCGGAGTTTGCCATAAGGCCGATGGCCTCTGCGGTATCTTCAGCGCTAAAGCCCAAGGCGCCTGCAATCGGGGCGCAGTACTTAAAGGTTTCACCCATCATGGAGACGTTGGTGTTCGCATTGGACGACGCCGCGGCGAGGATATCGGCAAAGTGTCCGGAGTCTTTCGCGGAAAGCCCAAAGGCGGTTAAGGCATCGGTCACGATATCGGAAGTGAGGGCTAAATCTTCTCCGGATGCGGCGGCAAGGTTCATGATGCCGTCAATACCGGAGATCATGTCTTTCGATTTCCAGCCGGCCATCGCCATGTAGTTCATGGCGTTAGCCGCGTCGGTGGCGGAGAACTTCGTCTTTTCGCCCATCTCACGTGCTTTATCGCGCAGGGCCTGAAAGTCCTCTCCGGTAGCTCCGGATATTGCAGAGACCTTCGACATCGCTTCATCAAAGTCACCTGCGGTCTTGACCGCCAGTGCGCCAAGTCCTCCCACGGCAAGAGAAACCGGCATGATCTTTTGCCCCGCGCCCGTGATAGCGTCACCCGCTTTGGTGAAAGCGGCTCCTGCCGCATCCATCTTGGAAAAGACTGCGTTGGTGTTGATTGCTTCCTGCTGCAGGCCTTTAAGCTTTTGTTCGGTTTCGACAATCTCACGCTGCAGTGCGTCATATTTGTTCTGGCCGAGGTCTCCCGATTCCAGCTGTGCCTTGGCTTGTTCCTGGGCTGTCTTTAAGGTATCAAGCTTTTCTTTGGTTGCTGTGATGGCGTTTTTCAGCATTTTTTGCTTTTGCGCCAAAAGCTCCGTGTTTTTCGGATCGAGTTTTAAGAGGCGGTTGACATCTCTTAAGGAGGACTGCGTTGTGCGGATGGTGGAGTTCACTTGTTTTAAGGCTTTATCCAGTCCCGTGGTATCTCCGCCGATTTCCACGGTGATGCCTTTGATGCGTGAGGCCATGCGTCCTCCTTTCTTGAACAATAAAAAAACACCTCATCGGGTGCTAAAAGCGGTCAAAATCTTCTTGTGTGGCAAGCCGCCTGTAACTTGCACTGTCGTTTGCTTTTTCCGTCCACATATCGAGAAGCAGCCCGATGGAAATGAGATCCATGTCCACAATGGGAATGCCGATCTGACAGGCACGAAGCATAAGAAGTGGCGTTGTCATGGGCCGCTCGCTTCTTATTTGCCTTTTTTTGGTGAGACCTCCGTCTTTAAGTTCTCACCCCAAAGGGAGAGGATTTCAGGAAGTACCTGATAGATGGAAAACATCTCAAAGCCGTCCAGCCACTCTTCAATGGAAGCGGGCACGCTTTTGTCTGCGTGCAGCGCCATGATGTAGGCGACGTTTTCAAAAATCTCTAAGTCTTCAACGGGAAAGCCGCCGTCCTCATCTTTCTTGCCCTGATAGCTTTTCTCGAGCTTCGCTAAGTCCTTGAAGATATCTCGTCCGAACTTGGCTCGGTAAAGGCGCGGGATAGCAGCAGACGAGCGAAACTTTACGGGTACACCCGAAACGTCAATGGTCTTTTCAATCATGGTTATTTTCCTCCTGCTGGTGTGCCTGCCTGCGGCACGTAGACCGCCTTATACCAGTTCGCATAGGTTGCAGCATCAGTGCTATCTCCGGTCTTGGCTTTGACAAGGCCGTCCGATCTTGGATCTGCGGTAAGAGACAGGGTTTCCGTTCCCGGCTCAATGGTGTCTTCTTTGGTTTCCGACTCGATGGAAGGACGAGAGGCCGTGCAGTTATATAAGGCATGGCGGATCGCTTTGATGTCGCCGTCAAACTCAAAAAGCAAAGCGAACTTCACAGACTCTGCTGTGTTGGAGTTTTCCACGAGCACCCCTTTGGCATCGAGGGTCTCCTGCAAAATCTCGGTGCGAAACCACTCAGGGATGAGAGCAATCTCGAGATCCCCGGAGTAGCCGTTGTTGGTGACGGTTCTAAAGTAGACAATGCCGTCGGCATAAAAGGGAGAAGATTCGCCTTCCGCGTCTAGCGACAGCGAAACCGCGCCAGGGATGGGTTTTGGTGTTTCGTACGTAAAGGTGGATACGCCGTTCGAGACGGTTTCTGCCATCTTGGCGGCATAGACGTTTTTAATGTTGTATTTGACTTTGTTGTTTTTATTTTCCATGTTTCATCATCCTTTCAGCTCAAATGAATAGGAAACTTCGTAGAGGTCTTCTGCGTTGATATAGACTTCGGCCTTGTCGAAAAACTGATCGTGGCGGATAAGAAGGTCTTCGATTCTTTTTTCGAGCGCACGGTCTTTTTTGTCGGTGTAAAGCTCCAGATAAAAGCGGTTCACGGGAAAATACACCTGACCGTCTGCCGCAAAGTTATGCGACTCCGGCGTTACATAGCAGATAAAGGGCGGATCAGGTGCCTGACCTTCTTCGAAGTGGTCGTAGGCAAAGGGAAGTCCGACCTCTGTCAACATTTCTATGATTTCATCCATCTTTGATCATCCTTTCGATCTCTTTCATAAGCTGCTCCTCACCGATTGTCTCGGCGGGAGCGATATGAGGAATTGCCCTCGTCCTGCCGCCGTTCCGTTTGGCGTGGCCGTGTTCCAAGAGGTGTGCCAGCTGGTAGCGGTTACGAGAGTAGACCGTCACCTGCAGGGCATGGGAGGACTCGGAAGTTTTCTTTTGCGTCCAGCTTTTTTGATAGTCGCCGTGCTTTTTTGGCGCATGCGCCTTGATTTCTTTTTTGGTGGTCGTTGCCGCTTTGGTGACGGCTTGCTTCATGCCTTCCGTTGTCGTTTTGGCATAGGCGTTGAGTTCTTCCATCACGGCATCAGCAAGGCCGGAGATTTTGACTTTTCGGCTCATCAGGTTCTCTCCTTTACGCAGAAAAACTTGATCGCCCGCTTCCTGAAAGATAGGTGGTCAATTTTTTCGATGTCGTAGGCGCAGCCCTGAAAGACGATGCGAAAGTCTGTCGTGTTCATCGCTGCCGTTTCCGTACACCACCTGACCGTCACCGCCATGTCCGCCTTATCCACTTCAGAAGCTGCGATAAAGACTTCGCGACCGCCTTCTCCTGAGATGGTGGCGGCACAGGTGTAGTCGTCTTTCCACGTTTCGATTTGGTTTCCGATGGCATCACTTTCCACGGTTCTTTTTTGGAAGGTGACGGTGACATTGAGAAGAGCGATATCCATATCAGAAGCTCACCTGCCTTTCTCCGAAAAGAAGAGCGCGAAGCGTCAAGGTGAGCGCATGGTGATCGGCTTCTTCTCGGTGTTCGTAGAGATAGGCCACCGTAAAAAGCACGGCAATGCGCCCGTTTTCAAAAGAAGAGAGATCTTCGGTTCGTGCCACGTTTTTGACCAGCTCGGTGGCAGAGGGTATGAGCGACTCGATGAGTGCGTCATCGTCGTCAAAATCCACGCGGAGATAGTTTTTCACGTCTTCAAGGCTCAGCATGCTTCCTCCTTTCCTGCAAGGAAAAGGCGACTCCCTCGTATAAAGAGAGCCGCCTTATGGCTAAGACGTTTATTTTTACGCACCTGCTTTGAGAATCTGCACGGCCTCGGGCAAGATCAGTTTTCCGTCCACACGTTCTTTGGCAACGTAGCCCACCATGCCGTTTCCGGCAAAAAGCTCTCGAAGTTCCTGAAAGCTTCTGGTTCCGCGGTCTCCGATGTTGTAATAGGAAAAATCGCCGAAAGCTACGCCTGCTTTTCCTGTCTCCAAAACAGGGCAGAAGGCAGAGGTCTTAACCGGATAGCCGCAAAGACGGTCCGGTTCTCCTGCCTGATAGCTCGGCTGCCAGATGTAGGCCTGATTGTTATCCTTGAGCTTTCGAAGGGCGGCAAGCGTTGCGTCATTTAAGATAAACGCGGCGTTTTTGCGGTATGGGCGCTTCAAAGAGTAGATGAGCGTCAGGATATCGTCAGTTTTAAGCGCAGTACCCGTGAGTGTGACGGAAACCTCTCCCCCGCCGGTTGCGGCAAAGATGCCAAGCGGCTTGTTTTTGCCGTCGCCGTTTAAGAAGGCATCTTCTTCCGCGTTACCGAGTGCTTTGCCGAACTGGTCGATGATGTAGCTTTCCAAATTGAAAGCATTGTCGTAGAGCAGTTCTTCGGTAACCTTGATCGCTACATGAAGCTTATGGGCATCGAGCACCACCTGATCAAAGGTCGCCTCGCCGAAACTTAAGGCCTGACCTTCCTCGATCCATGCCGCGGCAGGCTTGGTAGCCGCGATATTGATCTTGTGTTCGCCAGACGTGGTGATGGTCGTGGCGAGGCTTCGGAAGATATTTTCTTCGGTCAGCTTGTCAATGAGGCGGCTGTCCCATTCTTCAGGTACCAGATAGCCGCCGTTTTCGTCTTTGCCTTCTTCCAAGATGTTCGAGACGCGCTTAAAGCCGCTTCGCAGGGCAACGAGCATATCCTTGGCATAGGAAGAGGAGGCACGTCCGTGCTTTTCTTCCGTCTCTGTGGAAAGCACGGACGGTTTTGCCGTAAGCGGCGTACCGAGCGGCTTGCTCATCTTGTCTTCGATGTCCTTTTGACGGCACATGCGCTCAATTTCTGTGCTATAGGCTGCGATCTCGGCTTCCATCTTGTCGTAAGCCGCTCCGTCTTCAGCGCTAAGCAGTCCGTCTTTGTCTCGATGGAATTCCAGAAAAGCCTTTGCAGCCTCCCAGGTCTTGGCACGTTTGTTCAAAAGTTCAGTAATCGTCATGGTAGGTTTCCTCCTTAAATAAAGTGTTTGATAAGATCAAGGCGTGTTTCCAAGTCCTTGACTTTATAGCGGTGGGTAATCGGTTCTGCCGTTTGGGCAGGCGTTTTTGCCTCACAGGCCGTCGCATAGTCACAGAGCTTTTTGTTGATGGCGGCTGCGACCTTGCGGCGTGAAAAGAGCATCGGTGTCTCCGTGAGACTTTCAGATTCTTTTCCGTTTAGCACGGCACTCTCACCATTTGTAGGATCTTCGTTCTCGCCTTGAGGATAGAGATCCTGCCTTGATGTGATGCGGTCGGCAAAGTGCAGCTCTACTGCCTTTTCTGCGTTCATCCAGGTCTCTTCATCCATGAGTGAAGCGAGCTTTGCATGAGAAAGACCGCTTTTTTGCTTGTAGGCACCGATGATGGATTCTTTGACCTCGGATAACATCCCGATGGCACGCTGCATATCCTGTGTATCTCCGATGGCCACGGTGGATGGGTTATGGATCATGAGCATGGAAACAGGACTCATGAGAATCTCATCTCCCGCCATCGCAATGACTGATGCGGCGGATGCCGCAAGACCGTCAATCTTGACCGTCACCTTGCCTTGATAGTTCAAAAGCAGGTTATAGATCTGAGCGGCCGCAAAGCAGTCGCCTCCCGGTGAGTTGATCCAGACGGTGATGTTGCCTGTGCCGTCATCAAGTTCGGATTTAAAAAGAGCCGGTGTGACTTCATCGTCAAACCAGCTCTCCTCGGCAATCACGCCGTCCAGGTATAAAGTTCGTGTTTCATTTTCGTTTGGATCGGGACTTTTGTTTTTCGTCCATCTCCAAAATTTCTTCTGTCGGTTCATCGGTATCCTCCTTGTTTTTCGTATAAGCCGATCCCGCATCGGCAAGCTTCACGACATTGCCGTTTAAGACATGCAAATCGCCGCCATCTTCTTTTGAGAGCAGATCCATATCTTCTAAGCGCCTCACATCGTTGACCGAGAAGATGCCGTTTTGTATGCCGGTGGCATAACCTCGCATGCGGCTCTCATAATCGCCTCGCAAAATCCCGTCCACGTTAAAGCGAATGAGATAGTCTTTCTTTTGTTCGGGCAAAAGAAGCGAACGCTGCATGGACTCCTCAAAGCGCACGAGCCACGGACGCAGGGTGTAGGTCATAAACTCCAAAGATTGGTGCTCGATATTGGAAAAGGTCGCATGTTCGAGATCTCCGATCATATGGGGCGGCACGCGGAAGATGCGGGCAATCTCATCGATTTGAAACTTACGCGTCTCAAGAAACTGCGCGGCTTCTGGTGAGATGGAAATCGGCGTATAGGTCATGCCTTCTTCCAAAATGGCGACCTTGTTGGAGTTCTGCGATCCGCCAAAGCCCTGCTCCCAAGACTGTCGGATCTTTTCCGGGTCTTTCACCACGCCTGGCATCGACAAAATACCGGAGGGGTTGGCACCGTTTTTAAAGAATGCCGCACCGTATTCTTCGGTGGCCATTGCCATGCCGAGAGCGTTTTTCGCCATCGCAATCGGGCTGTAGCCGACAAGACCGTCAAAGCCCAAGCCCGGGATATGGAGTACCTCAGAAGGAGAAAGCCTTACCCGTCCGTTTTTAAGCGTTGGAGCATCGCTTTTACTGACCTGATATTCGTAGTAAAGAGTGCCATTTTCATCCCGGTCAACCGTCATTTTGTTGGCCATGAGCGGGTATAGGGCGACAACTTCACCTTTGCCGTTTCGGATAATCTGTGCGTAGGCGTTGCCCCACAAGAGCAGATGGCACATGAGGGTTTCTCGGAAGACAAATGAGGTCATCTCCGGATTCGGCTCATCGTGCAGCAAAAAGTAAAGGGAGATGTCCGTCGCTTTCTCTTTGCCGGCATTTCCTTTGAGGCGAAAGAGATGAAGCGGAAGACCGGCGACCGCCTCAGCTAAAACTCTTACACAGGCATAGACGGCAGTAATCTGCATGGCAGAGCGCTCCGTCACCGCTTTTCCCGATGTGGTGTGCCCGAAGTAAAAGCGAAAGGCAGAGCCGGCGGTTTGATCTTTCGGCTTATCTCTTGAATGAAAAAGTGATTGTAAAAATCCCATAGGCAAAATCTCCTTTACAAAAATAAAATGCCGCGGCTGTCATAGACTGACTCGCTCGTGTCGCATCCCATGCGGATCGCTCGGTCGAGTGCCATTACAAGCGCAACGGCACCGTCGACTTTCTCGGTGGATTTGGCTTTGTCGATTTTGATATTTCCAGCAGGATCGGTTCGGATGAAGATGTTATCCATCATCCAGCGAAGGACGGGTTGTCCGCCGTGTGCGAGGCGCTTGGAAAGCACGAGGTTCATCAGTTCTTTGGTGGGAGGCGACATCGAAGCAAAGCCCTGACCGAAAGGAACGACCGTAAAGCCGATGTTCTCTAAGTTCTGCACCATCTGAACGGCTCCCCAGCGGTCAAAGGCAATCTCTCGAATGTTGAAGCGCTCGCCTAAATGCTCGATGAATTTTTCGATAAATCCGTAGTGGATGACATTTCCTTCCGTAGTCTGCATCGCACCTTCTTTGATCCAGATGTCATAGGGCACATGGTCACGGCGCACTCTTAATTCCGCATTTTCTTCGGGAATCCAAAAGTACGGAAGGATAGTGTATTTCTCGTCTTCATCACGAGGCGGAAAGACCAGCACAAAGGCGGTGATGTCGGTGGTGGATGAGAGGTCAAGGCCTCCGTAGCAGATTCTGCCTTCGAGTGCCTTTTCATCCACATCAAAGGCACAGGCGTCCCATTTGTCCATCGGCATCCAGCGGATTGATTGCTTTACCCACTGGTTCAGGCGAAGCTGACGAAACAGGTTCTCCTCGGCAGGGTTTTCTTTAGCCTGCAGGAAGGCGGCTTTCACCTTATCCAGTCCCACCGTGATGCCAAGGGAGGGATTGGCTTTCTTCCAAACCTCAATATCTGACCAGTCATCGCTTTCTTTAGCACCGTAGATTACGGGATAAAAGGTTGGGTCATGCTTTTTGCCGCGCAGGATATCCAGTGCTTTTTGATGCTGCTCATAGCAGATGGAATGGGTATCGGTTCCTGCGGTAGTAATCAGAAAGTAGAGCGGCTGCATGCGGGCATCGCCCGAGCCTTTGGTCATGACATCAAAAAGCCTTCTGTCCGGAGCGGCGTGAAGCTCGTCGTAGACCACGCCGTGAATGTTTAAGCCGTGCTTGGTATAGGCCTCAGAGGAGAGTACCTGATAGAAGCTGTTGGTCGGCTTATAGATGAGCCGCTTTTGTGAGGCTAAAATCTTCACGCGCTTGGCAAGAGCCGGCGACATCTTCACCATGTCTTCTGCCACGTTAAAAACAATCGATGCCTGCTGACGGTCGGAGGCGCATCCGTAGACTTCGGCTCGCTGTTCACCGTCCCCGCAGCATAAAAGAAGTGCTACAGCTGCAGCAAGCTCGGATTTTCCCATCTTTTTGGGGATTTCGATGTAAGCGGTGTTGAACTGGCGGTAGCCGTTTTCCTTCACGATGCCGAAGAGATCCCTTATGATGCGTTCCTGCCAGTCGATTAGCTCAAATGGCTTTCCCGCCCAGGTCCCTTTGGTGTGCGAGAGGCACTCGATAAAGGAGACGGCATAGTCGGCTTTTCTCCTGTCATAGTGAGAAGTCTCTGCCATGAACTTGGTCGGCTTATAGTTTTTCAGTTTTCGCATTGGCACGGGCGCCGCCTCCTTTCAGGGCAAAATAAAGGACCGCCAGCCGACGTGTTCGGCATGCGATCCGGTATCAGTACGAGAGAAAGAGCCATTCGGCTCAGTCTCCCGGAATATTCATTCTCAGGGTTTTCTTATTCTGCGTGGCTCATCGCCCATGCTATGGCGTGGCCATCATCTTCGAACTCGACCTCGCTTACCGAGTGAAGTCCGATGGTTCCTTCGCAGCTGGTGTCGTCTGTCAGGAACTCGTAGGTTGCTCCGAAGTAGCAGGGCTTATTCACTCCGTTGTAGTAGTAGCCTGCCATCAGGATTTTGTCTCCGAACCGCAGCGTCTTGCTCCAGCGGCATTCCAGATCCTCCGGTGTGGTCGGGTTCGGAAGTCTTAAGGTTCTCATTGCTTCATTGATTGTCATTCTCTTTACGCCTCCTTTACCGTCATCTTGAAGGCCGGGATGAGCGTGTGCTCGTCGCTGCCGAAGTGGGTGTAGCGTTCCTTGATCTTTACGATCCCGTCCAGCGTGCAGCCGAGCTCCTTGAACTTGGCGATGGTGAGGATCAGGCTTGAGAAGGTGGAGCTTATCGTAAATTCCTTCACTCCCAGCTTCCTGCAGTCTGCGAGGATTGTCTCGATGTCGTCGTCCCAAATGACCTCGGCGAAGTTCGGCAGGTCGTTTCCGGCTTCCTTGCTGTAAAGGTAGGCCTGCCCCAGCGTCCACTGGCATCCGATCTCTTCCCAGCGCATTCCGGGCTTTGCGTTTTCTATGGCTTCGATTGTGTACTTCATGGTGGTTCCTCCTTGTGGTTGTTTTTCCTTTTGGTATGTACATATATCACTCTAAGCGCCTGTAATAGCAAGTTATTTCTCGAAATATATGTGACAATCCTGCGGGAAGTTTTGAGGCCTAAATTGTGTACTTTACGCCTCGCCGGTCAGGATGAATTTCGCGTATTCTGACCGGTGATCCTCAAGGTATAAAACCAGCTCGTAGAAGTCCCGCTCAAAGGCAAGCCGCTGCACAGTATTGACATCAAACATGTTCGTAAGACCGCTGTCCCTTATGGCAAGGATCTGTTCTTTTACTTTTTCGTCCATTTCTGAATTCTCCTGATTTTATCAATCCCGAAGATGACGTTTAGACCGGAGCCGTTATCCCAATCCACGAGGATGGAGCCGGTATCATCGACTCCTGTGACGGTGCCGCGTGTTCCTGCAGGCGGTGCCTGTACGTCGTCCATGTGAAGAAGCTCCACACGGCAGCCTTTAGGAAAAGTAATCCGCAGCAGTTCCAGCGTTTCTTTCGTTGGCATTTTCATTTTTCTGCCTCCTTCTGGTACTTGAAAGCGGAGGAGCCTTGAAGATGGCTGAGCAGGATTTTCCTTGCTTCCTTGTAGGAATCACCGATCATCCCAAGGCGCAGAAGAAAACAGCGAAAGTAGTATTTTTCGTTTTCGACTGCGTGGTCTTTGCCAGTGATGCGCTTGGATTCCTTTGCCGCCTTGCCCAAAAGGGAGATGAAGGCGGTATAGGCGGAAAGCTCTGCAGAACTTGGCATCTCGGAAAACCACGGGAAGCTGATCTTTTCCTCGTCCACCTCAAAGGCGACGCTTTCTGTACCAAGTGCATGCTTGATGATGCTTTCTTTTGACGTAAGAATCTCGGAGAGCCTTTCGAGGTTCTCATCGGTGAATTTGTTTCTTGGAAGCGAGATCGTCACCGCCATGTTTTCCTGTTCCTCCGGCACAAAGCCGTGTTCCGATAAAGTCAGCAGGATGCTGTTTTCCTGCTCTGCGTCTTTGACGCTGAGCACGCCATGATTGTCCAGTGTGATGTGCTCGCCAATGTGGTAGCAGAAGGTCGGCGCTTTGGTGCAGGTGGCTTTCTCTTTTGTGAAGTCTTCCAAGGCTTTCACCAGCGGCCGCCTTGCCGAGCCTGTTAAATTGAAGTGGTAATCCATGTCTTTATCCTCCTTTGCAGGTGTTTTCTTGGTATGTCTATACATCACTCTTACCGGGAGGAATAGCAAGTTATTTTTGCAGGTAAATACCACTATTCTTTTTGATTGCGGCAAGTACGAAGATGGCGCACGGAAGCGCGATGCCATTTCCCCAGAGCTTGTAGGCGGCACTGTCCGAGTAGGGATTTTTAAGCCACTTTTTGATCTGCTTGTCGCTTTTTCTCTGGATGGACATTATATCGGTGTAGCGGTCAAAAATCTCACGCCAGAAGGTAAACTGAGCCTTGCTCGGATTTTCTTCTGCAAGACCATCGCACCAGCCGTCCGGAAAGCCCTGAAGCCGGGCACACTCGGTCGGAGTGAGCCTCCTTACGATATAGCCGCTCTCGTTTTCGGTGGCAACGGCACCCGGACCTTTGGCAACCATTGTCGGCTGGCATTCTTTTTCCACGGCAAAGTCGTAGGCGGCGTTTTGCCCCTGATTAAAGGAAGCCCGGTCAAGCCCATAGGAAAGAACCGCCATGCCGCCTTGATTGCAGACGGGATCGGAGCCTCTCGTATCCAGTGTGCGGGAGGTCTCGGTTATCTGGCTGTTGTCTTTGATGTCCGAAAACATCGCCTTGTTCTTCTTGGAGCAAAGCGAATAGGCGCACGGCAGATCAACCACAAGTGGCTGATTGTTTCCGCCCGTGCCGAAACGGGAGACGATGGTCTGCGCCGTATCATTGGGGCCTGTGTATCTTGCGTCCTGTCCGTGGTTTTCAAAGATCAGCGGAGGATGGTTTGACTGTGCACGCAGGGTTCCCGTGACATCTTCTGAGATGTCCATGCGCGATCCTCCCTGATCGTTTAGAACAAGCTTGCCTGTTTCATAAGCGCCTCTCTTAGGATTTCCGGCAGGTCTTTTCCTTTCGTCTTGGCACGCCTCAAGATCCCCAAGCACGCTCTCGGACTCAAATAATATTTTTCCGGCACTTGTGTCTCCAAAATCTGCGACAAGAAAGATTCTCTTGCGTCTTTGGGGGACTCCGAAGTGCTGAGCATCAAGTACCCGCCAGCTGAGAGAAAAATGATCTGCCACGATCTCTCCGGCGGCATGCCACTTTTGAGGTCGAGGCGCATCAAGCGTATATCCTTTGACGGAGAGGAAGGCTTCAAGGACTTTTTCGAAGTCCGCTCCTTTGTGGGAGGAGAAAGCGCCCGGGACATTTTCCCAGAGCGCGTATTTTGGGTAGTTCCCATTGGTTTTCCACCTCATTTCTTTGATGATTCGTATCGCCTCATAGAAAAGCGACGAACGGGAACCTTCAATCCCGCTTCGTTTTCCGGCGATGGATAAGTCCTGACAGGGACTGCCGAAGGTGATGATGTCAACAGGCGGCAAATTTGCTCCGTCAAGGTTTCGCACATCTCCCATGTGAGCCACGAAAGGCAGTCGTTTGGATGTCACCCGTATGGCAAAAGGCTCGACTTCCGATGCCCAGAGCGGTTTCATCCCGACGGTAAGTCCGGCAAGTTCAAAACCTCCCGATCCGGAAAAGAGGGAGCCGAGCGTTAAGACGTTACTCATCAGTTGCCTCCCGTTCTTTCAGAAGGTCGGCATAAGGGGTGTCTTTGCCGTCTCTGTGACAGATGATGCCGTCCGTTGTTCCTTTCAGCTCGGCATAACGAGCACAGGCCACATCGACGTATTTCGGTTCCAGCTCAATCCCATAGCAGATGCGGCCAAGCTCCTCGCAGGCGATGAGCGTCGATGCGCTGCCTAAAAAGCCGTCCAAAACAAGAGCGTTGGTTTGTGTGGACTGCTTGATGAGGTGCGCGATCAGCGGCACCGGCTTGGAAGAGGGATGCCCGAATCCTTCGGTTTTGGAGTTTTTCACCGAGTCAAAATCAAAGCAGGCTTTCTGCTTCTGGTCACCGTACCATTTGTGTTTTCCGTCTTTTCGCCAGCCGTACAGGATCGGCTCAAAATTAAACTTCCAATCGGTACGCATGAGAGGGGCCCGCTCTTTTCGCCAGATAAGGCCGGCTCCGAGCTTAAAGCCCGCATCATCAAAAGCATCGTAAAAAATACGAGATTTAGATGTGGCATAAAACTCATAGATCGAGGCGTCTTTTGCCATTGCTTCTTTGAAACAGGTAAAAGCCTTCATGAGGAAGTCGTAAGCTTCTTTATCGGTGAGATCATCGTTTTTGATCTTTCCGGACGCGGATTCGAGGTTCACAAAATACGGTGCGTCCGTGCAGACGAGATTCACCTTGGTATCGCCGAGCAGTGCCTTGTATGTCTTGGGATCGGTTGAGTCTCCGCAGATGACGGTGTGCCTCCCGATCGTCCAGATGTCGCCGTGTTTGGTGATGGCGGGCTTTTGAAGCTCTGCGTCTACATCAAAGTCATCTTCGGTGATTTCATCTTCGGAAATATCCATCAAAGCGGAGAGTTCCTCGTCATCAAAACCTAAAAGGGAGAGGTTAAAGGCTTCACCGGATAGGTCAGATAATTCTACCGAGAGCATTTCCTCATCCCAGCCGGCATTTAAGGCTAAGCGGTTGTCTGCCAAGATGTAGGCACGCTTTTGCGCATCGGTTAAGTTTTCGGCAAAGACACACGGGACGGTTTTGTAGCCTTCCTCACGGGCTGCCGCGATACGTCCGTGTCCGACTAAGATGTTGAACTTGTTGTCAATCACAGCCGGTGAGATAAATCCGAACTCTCGAAGCGAGGCGCGAAGCTGTGCGATCTGCTCCGGTGAGTGTGTTCTGGCAT
The DNA here is from genome assembly GCF_000308275.2 of Levyella massiliensis. Classification (GTDB taxonomy): domain Bacteria; phylum Bacillota; class Clostridia; order Tissierellales; family Peptoniphilaceae; genus Murdochiella; species Murdochiella massiliensis_A. The sequence goes on along the minus strand of NZ_HG529491.1, from coordinate 293,818 downwards.
TTCTCGCATAGGGAATGAGCTTATCGATTGGAACTTGAGCAAATTTTGTCGTATCCATCTAAATCAGCCCCCATTCCGCAAATTTCTCAAAGCCTCCGACTGCGCGAATGTAGTCTCGGGCAATTTCTACCAGCTCGGCATACGGCTTGCCGTCAACAAACGCGTCTCCGATGGCGCAGGAAAGATGAATCGGTTTTCCGCTTTTCTGTGCCAGAAGATGGGCGTAAATATTAAGCGTCACATCGGCTTTGGAGAGATCTTTTCCGTGAAGACCACCGCCGGTGACGGAAGATCCCATATCGGATCCGAGTTTTCGGTTGGTCGCTCCGGTATCCACGTCCGTGCCGCCCGTCCAGTCGCCTAAAGGATTGACGATGGCGTTTGGATAGGCCGCTTGGAGCTTTTTCGTTTCAACATGAGACTGGCAGATGACAAGTTTTTCTCCGTCTAAGATGTATTTGCCGTCTGTCGGATATGCGGCATAGATACTTTTGGCAATTTCTGAGAGTTTATTTTCTTCTTCTGTGATGGGAAGTCCTAAGAAGATGCCGTTATCTCCGCAGCGCAGCTTCCAGCATTGGTTTTTGACCAAATGTATGTCTTGTGGGACGAGCTTAATATCTACAGCTACATTTCCGGCAAGACGACGCACAGTTTTTTCAAGGTCTGCCTTTGAGATCAGCGTGCTTGTTTCCGCAATGATATGGCAGATGCCGTGACCGATCAGGACTTCGACGGCAATCTTGGGGTTTGTCTCGCTTGCATAAGCAAGGTCAACAATGGCTCCCGCGATGCGGTCTGCAACTTTATCGGGATGTGCAGGATTTACTTTTTCAAACATTTCTTCACCTCATTTCTTTTCTCGGAGCAGACGCTCCATCAGGTCATCCTGAGGATCGCCGTCGAAGGCTTCCGTGCAGTTTTGCTTGATGATGTCGTAGATTTCATACCAGAGAAGGTTTGCCTGCTTCTGAAAGTTGAGCGAGAGCTGCACGAACGGACTGGCAATGGCAGCACCGGTCGTTGGATGTTTGCCTAAGAGTCCGTATTTGCTGATAGCAAGCTCGCACTGGATAAAGCGGGCAAAGGCTGTCGAGTAACTTTCAAGAAGACGGCGGTTAATGAGCTTTTCGCAGCCGCGTGCCTGAAGCCACTCCCACGTCTCTTTATAGATTAGGTCAGCGCCTAAAGGCTCCCCGTCCCTTTGTTGAGCAGAAAGGTAGGAAGATGGCTCAGGCATATCCGCTCCTTCAAGTTCCACACCGTCTGTCATGTCTTCGCCGTAGAGTTCTGCGATCGGATATTCCGCACGCGGGAACTCAATGTGTGTCGCTTTTTGTCCTTTGCTGATTTTGTCGGCAAGTGCATCCGGCTTATGACCCGCTTTGATGCGTCTTCCGCCTCGGTTGGTTCCATCTTTTGCCACGAGGTATTCCTCCTTTCGGTTCGTAAAAATCATCTTTGGGTTTAATAGGGCGTTTGAATTAAAAGTTCTTTACACGACCCTGCCGCACCGTTCCCGGCCGGAAGGCTCACAGAGATTTGACCCGCCCCCACGGTCATTTTTGTATTGCAATCTGCAAAACAATGTAGTACAATCTTTTTAAAGAAGGAGGTGCAGAGCCATGAAAGACGCAACGGTAAGTGCACGTGTTGAATGCGATGTGAAAAATGAAGCAGAAGCGATCCTGCAACAGCTCGGCATTCCCACATCGGTGGTTATCAATTCTTTATATCGGCAGATTATTTACAGGCACGGCGTTCCGTTTTCCTTAACGCTTCCATCCGCGCCGAAGGCGGCAGATGAATTAAGCAAAGCAGAACTTAATGCCAAGCTTGAACACAGCTATGCCCAGTCTATCCGTGGCGAAGGAAGACCGTACGATGAAGTTTTTGATGATCTCGAAGGAGGTATCAGATAGTGGATGCCTATCAGGTCATCATTACGCCTGACGCAGAACATGATCTTACGGAACTTCGAGATTACATTTCCTACGTACTGCTTGTTCCCGACACGGCAAGAAGCTATCTGCAAACGCTCAGAGAAGCGATCGGAAAGCTTTCCTACCAAGCAGGAATCTTCGCACCCATTCCGGATGAGCCGTGGCATTCACGAGGTATTCGGAAAACAAGTGCTAAGAACTTTTACATCTATTACCGCATCGAGGAGAATGCGAAGCGTGTCTACGTTCTTAACGTCATCTATGCCAGAAGAGATCAACTCAATATGATCAAGCGAATGAAAACAGAATAACGAGTTGGAAAGTCACTCCTTCCGGGGTGGCTTTTTGTTATGCCAGCGATCTCCCATAAGTGCCGTGATTCTCGAATGGCACTCATGACAAAGCGCTTCAAGGTTGTCTTCCTTGTGCGTTCCGCCCCAAGAGAGTGGAGTGCGGTGATGCACCTCTGTTGCTTTGGTGTAACGTCCTTCTTTCAGGCATTCCTCACATAAAGGATGCGCCGCAATGTAGCGGTCCCGGATTCTTTTCCAAGCATGACCGTATTTTCTCTTGGTGTTTTTGTCGCGGTTATATTTTTCGTAGTCACGGTTATATTTCTTTTCGTGTTCTTCGCAGAACCGGCCGTCCGTGAGATTCGGACAGCCGGGATAAGAACACGGCTTTTTTGGTTTTCTTGGCAATCCGCACCTCCTTTTTGGCATGAAAAAAGCTCCTCGGGGATTTCTCCCTTTGGAGCTTTCGTTTTATATTTTTCCTGACTATATATTACCACGTCAGGGCATGTGGCATGTTGTTGCAAAGTGTTGTAAAACGTGCATTATTCCAGCTCAATCGGACATTTGGGCATCTTAAAGTGCTGCAGGGCACGTCCATGCCATCTCCAGACTGTTGTGCGGTCAGCATGCAGTGTTTCGCCGATTGCTTCCCATGTCATACCATCCATGTAGCGGTACTGAAGCACGAGTCTCTCGTCGATATTTTTCACCGTTGCAATCGCATCTTTGATCTGTTCTTTAAGGTCATAAAGTATCGACAGCTCATCAGCAATGCGTTCTTCGATCTCCCACGCTTTTTCCAGCACGCGGATAAATGGTGCATCGATAGAACGAGTGGTTTGAATGGGATCCTCCCGGTAGCGAAGTCCTGAGACGCTTTCGGACATCTCCCGCAGATTTTTGACTTCCTCAATGGTTGCATTAATTCTCTGGTCAAGGCGGTAGGCTTGGCGCAGATATTCTTTTGGTGTCAGCATTTTTATTCCTCCGTGAAAACAAGTGATGGTTTCCCTCGGATTGACGGAGGTTGACTCTGATTGTCTTAGATTTACTTGGATTGTCCTAAGGTTGCCTTGACCGCATCAATTAAGGCTGCCTGCGTTTTGTCTTTGTTTTTCAGTACCGTGAGGATATGTTCATCAATGGTGTTCTTACATACGATATGAGAAATCACTACGGTGGCAGATGTTTGCCCTTGCCGCCAGAGCCTTGCGTTGGTTTGACTGTATTGTTCCAAGCTCCAAGGAAGCGAAAACCATACAAGCGTTGAGCCGCCGGCTTGAAGGTTAAGCCCGTGTCCTGCTGATGCGGGGTGAATCAGCCCGACAGCGACCTTGCCTTCATTCCATGCTTGGATGGAGTCTGCCTTATCGAGCTTTCGGTAGTTCACCTTGAGCTTCTTGAGCCTATCTTCGATACGCGTTAGGTCGTGCTTGAAGTTATAGGCGACAAGAAGTGGCTTGCCGTTTGCCGCTTCAACCATGTCTTCCAAAACGTCGAGCTTATGATCATGGAGATGAACGACTTTCCCATCATCGGCATAGATCGCACCGTTTGCCATCTGAGTAAGCTTTCCGGTGAGAACGGCGGCATTGGAGGCCGTGATTTCATCTTCTTTGACTGACAGCACCAGTTCCTTTTTCAGCTTCTCATAGTCAGCGTATTCACAGTCGGTCATTTCGACTTCGTGCGTGACGCTGATAAGCTCGGGCATCTTCAGGAAGTCTTTTGCCTTCATGGAAATGGTGATATCTGATATTGCTCGATAGATGGCCGCCTCTGCTTCCGGCTTTGGCTTGTAGGAAAAGATGACCTGCCCGTTTCGAGCGTCCGGGACAAAGTAACGCTCCCGGTAGTGAGAGATGAAGCGTCCGAGCCGTTTTCCCATATCGAGGAGCTTGAACTCCGCCCAAAGATCCATGAGCCCGTTTGCCGCAGGCGTACCTGTAAGTCCCACGATGCGTTTTATCTTGGGACGAACTTTCATGAGAGCCTTGAAGCGTTTGGCCTTATGATTCTTGAAAGAAGAGAGTTCATCGACCACAACCGTGTCAAAGGAAAAAGGAAGTCCTGATTCTTCAATGAGCCAGGAGAGGTTCTCCCGGTTGATGATGGTGATGTCTGCGCCCTGAAGGAGCGCGGCTTTTCTCTCTGTTGGCGTTCCGACGGCGACCGCATAAGTCAGCATGGAGAGGTGATCCCATTTCTTGATCTCGGATGGCCACGTTTCTCTTGCGACTCGAAGTGGGGCTACGATTAAAATGCGGTGAGCTTCAAAGCGATCAAAGAGAAGGTCAAGTATGGCACTAAGGCTGATGACCGTCTTGCCTAAGCCCATATCCAAGAGGACTGCAGAAACATCGTGCTCTTCGATATAGCGGGTGGCGTATTTCTGGTAGTCGTGGGCTATGAACTTCATGTGGCATCACCTCCAATCTTTGTGAGTATTTCTTCGATCTGCTCTTGGTCGCCCAAGACGAAAACCAGAAAGCCTAAATCCCTTAGTTGTCTGTGCCGTACCAGCTGGAGCGGTCTTGGCTTTTTGCCGGGAGCTTTTACCTCGACAAAACCGATATGGCCGTTAGGTAAAAGCACGAGCCGATCCGGCATGCCGTCAAAGCCGGGACAAACAAGTTTTAAACACAATCCACCTTTGGATTTAGCGGCTTTGACAAGTTTTTGTTCGATTGATTTTTCATTCATCACTTTCTCCGTTTCGTTAAACACGTAAGCCGTCAGGCGATAAATCTGATATTTCAAGGCAAGGAGCAATTTTTCCTGCTGCTTCATCAGGGATGGGTATGGAGGGCGATGGAGGCCACGTAACATATCTATATTTTTCAAAATCATCACTACATATAGATGAGTTGATTTTTATTTATGCGATAGATATAAATGGCTTCCATTGCCTTCCATAAAACCACGAAACTTATTGATATAACTGGGTTTTCTCGTGTTTTTGAATTTAGAATCGTCCTCCATTAAGAACACCGTTTTGTTTCAGGTGAAGCCCTATCCATATGTTGCCTTCAGCGGTTTTTTGCCAAGTAAAACCTTGTGCTATCAGAACTCGCTTAAAATCAGCAGAGCTTCTTTTGTATTCACCGATCTCATCACAGTGCTCACGGTACTTCTCATAAAGCTCACCCGCTTTTTGGGTAGCTGTTTTTTCTTCCTCACAGCAATCACTTAAGAAATGGCTGATCCAGTCGTTTTCTTCACGGTAAGCATTCATGGCATCTTTGACGCATTTTGGTGGGACAAGTTTGTAGTCGGCATCAATGTATTTCTTTGCTCCCGCAATCATCCACGAGAGGATTGCCCCGCCGCATTGCTCGGACAGCACCTTGGCATAGTTCTTAATTTCTCCCTTGGCACCCCTGAAATTTGCCTTTAGAGGAATAACGATCAGGCGGTCCCAGGTGCCTTTGTCGATGGTCCCAACTTTGGGCAGATGGTTGGTATAAAGCACCGTCGTATGTGTCGGGATAAAGTTAAAAGGTGCTTCAAATTTTTTCTCAGCATGGATGGGATCTGTGCTGGAGAGATTTTTCAAAGAGCCTGAGTCGAGCCTTTTCCCTTCGGGTAGCTCGGCTGCGAGAATAAGCCTCTTGTTGTGTGTCTCGGCAAGCTCCGCACCTTTGTTCTTGGTCGGCTTTACGGTTAACAGCTCGGCGGAGATGGTACCGGCGTAGTCTCCTAAAACATAGAACTTGGCGTTATTGAAGGTGGATTTACCGTTTCCGCCCTCACCGTACTGGATCACAAGATTCTCATTTAAGACTTCTCCGATGCACTCTACACCGGATTCCAGCTGCAGATAATCTTCGAGAGCCTTGTCTTTGCAGGTGAAGTCACGAAGGAACCGGAGCCATTCGTCCATACCTTTGTCATTTGGTGACACAGCACAAATTTTGGTGCAGTAGTCCTTCGGATCATGCGTCCGCAGTTTTCCTGTGCGAAGATCCACTGTCCCGTCCGGTGTATTTAAGAGAAAACCGTCTTGATCAAGCCTTTTCACATCGACTTGCACCATCGGTTTCAGTTCGGTGATGGTTGCCTTGATGTTGGAGGATTTCCTGCGGCTTAAGACAAACTTGTAGAAGGCTTCCGCTTTTTCCTGTGCCTCTTCGCTTTCCGCTTCGTTCACCATTTTCCACGCAAGGCAGAGCTGCTTATGGGTAAATCCCTGCAGCGCTTTCTGCACTAAGAGGTCATCGTCTTTCCAGACCTTTCCCGTGAAATAATAGAGACCGAGACCTTTGACATAGATGACCTTGTCAGTAGCCGCTTCGAGAAAGGCTTTTGCCTGTCCGACATCAGTAAAGTCAGACGGGATGAGACTTTCTTCGAATTCCATGCTGTTGTATTCGGCAGGCGAGATATAGTTTTTATCCGCTTTGATGGTGCTGTTGTAAAAACCGACTGCGCTGTTCCAGATGCTGGCGAGCTCTTCTTCGGAAAGGGGCGGTGTGCATTTTTTTGCTTCCTCAAGATAGGCTTCATGCGCTTTATTGTCATCGGTGCCATATTTCTTGAGCACCAGCCCGGCAAAATGGGACATGGTAGTGTTTCGCGCGCCTTCTGTGATCTTGGCATTGGCACGGCTCATAAATTCATCAATGTCAAAAGCACCATCGAAATATTCAACCTGTGGATTCTCAACACCGAAGAAGAAACGTGCTGCATCGAGAGCACCATCATCGAAGGCGGGAAACCTTGCCCGCACTTTTTTCTTAAGGCGGTTATATAGCTTCGCATCGCTTATGGAAGTTTTCAGAGGAAAGTAGATGTGAAACTTGGGACGCGCGGCTTTTCCGTCCTTTTCCTTCATGTTATTTCGGGAATAAACCACAAAAAAGCGCACGTCAGGATATGCTGTTTGAACGTCTTTCGGAGTCTTCCACTCAGCAGGCGGAATATCTGAAGCTAATGGATCGGATGAAACATTGTCGCAGTCCAGCGGCAGGCAGTCGGATTCTTGAAACGTTTTATTGCTCCGGTAACCTTTGATAAACTTCTTGCGCTGGTTATAGCCGTCCTTGTAAATCGCACAGACATGATCAAAGGCAGCGACCTTTTTCAGGTCGTCTGCCGTATTGATCTCTGCAGTAAAGGGATAGCTGGTATTTGTTTTCTTGCCGCGAACATTCGAATAGCTGATTCTCATTCTTCAACCTCCTTCAAGTCCTCGGTGAAACAGCGAACGTTTCGCCTGTGGTATTTGGCATATCCGATCTCTTTGGTCATGCCGAGAGAGGGTTTTCCAAATGCCCAAAGCTCGGTGCATTTGTCGATCAGGATTTGTCCGAAGAAAAGAGCCAGCTCACGTTCGCTTTTCTCATCCATAAACTGCGGATACATGAGATGAGGCACGATCGGGATAAAGCCCTGATCAACGGCAAAGCGGGCATAGCGCTTGGCGGCTTCGGTGTTTTTCTCAACATCTCCAGTATAAGGAGAGGCGATATAGACAAGGGGCATATAGGGATAGCGATGCGTCTTAAAGATTGCTTCATAGGCGGTAGGATCCGCGTAGCCTTCTGCGTTTTGATATAGGTTTTCCATCAGCGCACCTCCTTGATTTGTAGTTTCATGGCATACCATTCGAGGTAGCGTTTTCGTTGCTGAAAATCAGGGACGGCAACAAGCAGTCCGACATCGACTTTTTGCAAAATGTTGAGCATGGAGATTTCATCTTGCGAAAGATACGGACGTATGGATGTTCCTTTATCGATGCCGTGTACTTCTCGGTAATGCTTGGCATCCATGCCAAGCACGATGCGGTTAAGCATATTGCATTCGTTCGAGTAGTGATATGGTTTCGGGTTGTCATGGAGAAGCCGGATGTTTTCCGTCAGCAGTGGGAACTCCTGTCTTGCCGATACCAGCGTTTTGATGAAGGTTTCCATTTCGTTGAAACGCTTGATATAGAGTTCTTTGAACCGCATTGCCTTTTTGCCGGTGTATCCCATTGCCAACATGGTGAAACCATCACGAGTTAAGTAGTAACAGGGCAGTTTTCGTCCGGTATTGTCCTTATAACTACTGAGCTCAAAATTGAGCTTAACAAATTGTTCACTCAATCCAGATTTGGATTCAGTGAGTTTTTGAATGTCGCGCAGGATATGGAAGTGTTCTTTCTCGAAAAATTGCGCAATTGCTCTTGAATCGACACGAGCTGTGTCATGGTTGTCTGCGAATACTCCGTATTCGTCTTTTGGAATTAGTTCTTGCATTAAAAACCTCCGTTTCTACAGATGGAGGGAGCACCATTGCTGCCCTCATCACTTCCTGAAGAAACGGAGATGGTTTGGACGAACTTTTTAGAGAAAATAAAAAACATGCCACTGCTCAGATTGCTAAAACCGCAAAAGGGGGTAGCGAAAAGTGACACCCTTGAAAACTCAATAACAAAGTGTTATTGAGCAGCATCGCTCTCATAGAGTGAACGAAACGTTCACCCCCTTAAAACAATCTCGACTACCGTTTTGGTAGCTGAGACTTTTTAATCTTTCTTGTAAAACTCGCACTCATAGCCGTCGGCTTTGAGCGGCAAGCCTTCAGCCCACGGCGGCGTGCGGCTCATCTGTTCACAGACTGCATCAAGGGACATACGAGGATCGGCTTCAATCACGACCTCATCATGGATATGCATAACAATCGAACAGTTATGAAGTGTCTGCATGGCATAAGCCAAGATGTCACGAGCGGTTGCCTGCACGATGTTTTCCACGAACTTTGGACCGTAGGAGTCAATGCGATCCCATTTCTTTCCTGTGATGACACCCTCATAGGTGACGCAGGGAGATCCGAAGCGGTTCTCACCGAGCTTTGGTTTTACGTAAGCTAAGGCTCTTCCGGAGGGCAGCATGATGAAGAGCATGCCGGAACGGCAGCGAAAGGTGAGACCGTGTGTCTTGGTGACTTTCTTATGGCGGACAGCTTCAAGGACGGCACGATCCACGTCCCACCAGAATTTCACGATTTTCGGATTCGCTGTGCGCCAAGCATCAACGATGGGCTTTAATTCTTCTTCGGAAAGTCCCATGTCGAGAGCGCCCATCGCTTTCAGTGCGCCGACTGAGCCGCCATAGCCACAGGCCAGTGTTGCTATTTTCCCTTTTTGTCTGAGATGAGAATTTACGCCATGTTTCTCGACGGGAACACCGAACATTTCTGAAGCGGACTGACAGTAGATATCACCACCTTCAGAAAAAAGTGCCATCCGCCATGTTTCTCTCGCCAGCCAGGCGAGGACTCTGGCTTCAATGGCGGAGTAGTCTGCGACAAGAAAGATGCGTCCTTTCTTTGGGATAAAAGCGGTGCGGATAAGTTCCGATAAGACTTGTGGGATGGAATCAAAGAGTAGGTCTAAGGATGCAAGGTCATTTTCTTTGACCAGCTTTCTTGCCAGCTTAAGATCCTCCATCTTGTTTCTCGGGAGATTTTGAACTTGAATGAGCCGTCCTGAGAAACGTCCGGTGCGATTGGCTCCATAGAATTGCAAGAGTCCTCTGGCACGGCCGTCACGACAGACACAATCTCTCATCGCTTCGTATTTTTTAACGCTGGACTTGGCGAGCTCCTGCCTGGTTTCAAGAACCTCTTTGACATCACCGGAAGCGGTTTTTAGGAGTTCTTTTACTGCCTTTTTATCAAGAGATTCTGTTGCAATCCCCTTTGATAAAAGCCACTCTTTTAGCTGCAGGACAGAATTAGGGTTTTCAAGCCCGGTGATTCTTCTCAGTTTTGCCATGCTTTCTTCACGCACGGCTTCATTATGAGGCTGTTTTCTCCGAGTTTATCCGGGTAATGTGCTCCAGTGTTAAAAAGGGCAAAGGTGAAATGATAGACGTTCCTGCTCTTATTAAAAGAATAGAGGGATAAGGAATGGCGGATAATAATAAAACTAAATATTCGGGTCTGGTTATACAATATAACGAGGGCAAAGATTTTTTAATGGACCTTAACAAATCCACTCCTGATTTTGAAATTACAAAATTTCGATACGTAACACCTGTTGCCTATCCGATCGCTTTTATCGAGATAGAAGCGCTGGAGAGGACTTTGGAGGATTTTCCTGTTGTTGAAAAGACGGTTTTAAGGCTTATTAGTTACCACTTTTTGGAACCGTCAATTATTGCAAAGGTTATGGGCCTAACCGAATCATACATTAGAAAGATAATAAAACTCCTATTAGCATACGGACAAATAGATAGAAACGGAATAACTGCAAGCGGACTGCAATCTTTGCAACAAAATGCATCTATAAAGATAAACACTGTTAAACAAAAGATACAGGTTGACGGCTTAACAGCAAATCCGATAGATATACGGAATTTTATTAGTGATCAGATATTAAACAAGCCTCAGGAATCCGGATTTTTTGTAGCTCATATAGAACCTGTCATGGGCATAGAAAAAGCACTACTGAAAAAACTCATTATCAATAATTACGCAAATTACGTTAATGTCGGTGAGATGTCTTTACATACAAACGTAGAACGCATCAATTATGCCAAGTTTGCGGGCATTAAATATGCAAAGGCATACTATCTGGAAAATTCTCAAGGAGAGTCAATAATAATATGTAAAGCATACGATTCAACTGCAAAGAATATAAAAGACCGGTTTATATGGAAGCCGCTTTATATAGGAAATGCCAATATCGCAAAAACATACACAAAAACAAAGAAATTTGACTTGGGCTACCATAATGCCAAAGAGAGTGTTTTAAATTTGAAAAAAACTCTTAGCTCAAAAAGAAATAAAACAGATAAAGAAATTAAGGAAATGTTGGATCAGCTTTATCCATTTAATTGGGCAGGTACGGAACTAAAAAGAGATAAGAAAACAACACTTTGGGTCACCAAAAAATCATTTTCAACATATGATAGGTTTGTACTTAAAATGTTGGAATCAATAGCTGAGAAACAGAGAGATATCATCTTATTTGAAGAATTGTACGGTGAATATATTATTGTTAAAACTAAAGATGAAGAACTGTTAAAAATTGCGGATTATTATAAAGAAAAGGCTGATGAAATAGGCAGAACTTTTATAATGAATTCAATGGAAAAATTGTCGGATTCCCATAAAGGTGATTTGTTCAGCTTATTGGAAAGGCTTATTAAAAACAATAAAGAGGGGGAATAGCCCCCTCTTTTTTGCTTACTATTGTCTCATCAGGTACTGGTAGCTGCCAAGAGCTGCCGTAGCACCGCTTCCCTGGGCTATAACAATCTGCTTAAAGGGGCTGTCGGTGCAGTCACCTGCTGCAAAAATGCCCTCAACATTTGTAGCCCCGAGTCGGTCAACAATTATTTCTCCGCGTGGATTTTTTTCAACTCCCTCCAACCATTCAGTTACAGGGACAAGACCGACCTGGATAAAGCAGCCGTCAGTGGCTTCCACATGTTCTTCTCCGCTGATGCGGTCAACATAGCGGATCTTCTCAAGTTTAGACCCGCCTTCCAAGGCCTTGGTTTCAGCGTTGGTAACAACCCGGACATTTGTAAGGGTCTTTAGCTTGTCTTGCAAAACGCTGTCGGCCTTGAGCTCGGGAAGGAACTCCAGGACCAGGACTTCTTTTGCCAGACCGGCCAGGTCAATGGCAGACTCTATTCCCGAGTTTCCTCCGCCTATAACGGTAACCTTTTTATCCTTAAAGAGGGGACCATCACAGTGGGTGCAGTAGGCCACTCCCTTGTTACGGAACTCTATTTCACCGGGGATTCCGATAAGGCGCCATTTGGCCCCCGTAGCAATGACCAGGGTCTTTGCGGAAACCCGGCCGCTGTCAGTGTTCACCCTTACAAGGTCATCCTTCTCTATACCTAAAACTTCAATTTCATCCATAAGGTCAACATTATATTTAAGGACCTGGTCCCTTACAGAATCCATGTATTTTGGGCCTTCTGTATGGGGGATACCCGTGATATTTTCAATCGCCAGGGTTTCCTGGACCTGGCCGCCGAAGGTCTTGGCAATCAGGCCGACCTTAATACCCTTCCTGGCTCCGTAGATAGCAGCCGTCGCACCTGCAGGCCCGCCGCCTATAACCAGGAGGTCATAAATGGGCTTATCCTTAAGCTGCGGCCTATCTTTATGTCCGGTAACCTTGTCAAGGATAGCATTCAGGCTGATTTTTCCGTTATTGAAAGGCTCCCCGTTTAGGAAGCAGGCAGGTACAGCCATTATGCCGAGTTCATCCACATAGGACTGGAACATGGACCCGTCAATCATCCTGTGGCTAATCTTAGGATTCAGTACAGCCATAATGTTTAAGGCCTGGACAACCTCAGGGCAGTTATGGCAGCTCAAGCTGACCAGGGTTTCAAAGGCAAGATCCTTGTCAATAGATTTGATGCGCCTAATCTGTGCGTCATCTATCTTTGGGGCCCTCCCGCCAACCTGCAAAATGGCAAGGACAAAGGACTCAAATTCGTGACCCAAGGGGATACCTGCAAAAACAATGCCCGACCTGTCGCCTGAAGATAGGGAAAAGCTTGGAGTGAATTCAAGCTCTTTCTTCTCAATACTCAGCTTGTCTGAAAGGCCTACGATTTCCTCAACAAAGGCCTCTATTTGCTTTGAATTGTCAGACTCGTCGAGGCTAAGGGTAAAGACAACATCATCTTCGACCAGCTTCAAATACTCTTTAAGTTGGGCCTTTAAATTTTCATCCAACATTAGATTTTACCAACCAAATCCAAGCTCGGGGTCAGGGTTTTACCTGATTCTTTCCACTTTGCAGGGCAGACCTGACCGGGATTTTCACGGACAAACTGGGCAGCGCGGATCTTATCATATACCTGGCTTGCATCACGGCCTATTCCGTCGGCATTGACCTCAACAGTCTGTATAACCCCGTCCGGATCGATGATAAAGGTGGCACGCTGGGCAAGCCCGGCCTCTTCATCAAGGACATAAAAATCTGTAGCTATCGTCTTGTGGGGATCGGCAAGCATGGTGAATTCAAGTTTGCTTATGGCTTCTGAATGGTCATGCCAAGCCTTGTGGACAAAGTGTGTGTCGCAGGACATGGAGTAGACTTCTACACCGAGGGACTGCAATTTAGCATACTGCTCCTGCATGTCTTCCAGCTCGGTGGGGCAAACGAAGGTAAAGTCGGCAGGATAGAACATAAGAACATTCCACTTGCCTTCAAAATCCTTGTTGGAAATGGTGACAAACTCTTCTTTTTTCGGGTTATAGCCCATTGTTGTGAACTCAGGCATCTTTTTTCCTACTTGTGACATATACATCCTCCTTATTTTTCTTTAGATTTGCTTAAGAAATAACTTAAAGCAAGTTATCATACACTAACAATCTAATTATACCCTCTTAGGAAATATCTAACTAATTTTTAAATATTTTTTAAAATCATGGTCTCAAGACCGGCGATCAAGCGCCTTCCGGGCATACTTTGAACATCCATTATCCTTATTGACATGGCATAATTGCAAAGCTATAGTAACAATAGTTAGCCTAGGCTAATAACATACATAAATATTTTAGAATGGAGTTGAAATATGAAAAAAAGACCCGTTTTTTTAGTCCTGCTCTTGTGCTTAAGCATTTTAATCACAGGGTGTGGTGCCGGGGAGAATGCCGGCACGGAATCATCGCAAGTATCTTCCGGCGAAGCAGTTGAAAAGCAGAATGTGGTTCTTAGAATTGGAGCCCTGGATGATTTCAAGGTCAGCGGCAGCGGCAGAACCCTGGTTTTCGATCCTTTAACAAGGCTGGATAAGGACATGAATCCCGTGCCCTACCTTGTATCTTGGGAGTCCGATCCCGACCAAAAGGAGTACAAGCTCACTGTGAAGGAGGGCGTAAAATTCCATGACGGCAAAAACCTGGAGGCAGACTCAATATTATGGGATATCCAGAAGCTTGGGGCCATATACTATTGCGGATATGCAAATTATCTGGATGAGGTCAAACAGGATGACACATATAGCCTGACGGTTAAATTCAAGCAGAGCTATCCACGCTTCCCGGCTGAATTGTCAACTATTCTGGCCATGCCTGTGGACAATATGTCGGAGGATTTTGCACTTAAGTCTTTTAATGGTACAGGTCCCTTCTGTGTTGAAGAGTATGTAGCAGACCAGACAAGCAAACTCAAGAGAAACGAAAATTATTGGAACAAGGATAAGTTACCCCAGGTAACAAATATAGAATGGATTCCGATCGCTGACGGAGCCTCAAGGACCCTAGCCCTGAAGAACGGTCAGGTTGATGTTGTAGGCCTTACAGACGGATACAATACATTTGCTTTCAACCTTTTGAACGACCTCGAAAAAGACCAATCAGTCAGCATGATTGTTGAGCCTTCCGACCACTTCACTAGTGCCAATTGCCTGGGTCTGAACTGGCAGAAAGGTGTTCTTAAAGATATAAATTTAAGAGCTGCCATTTGCTACGGAATCAACAGGGGACCCTTGGTAAAGAATATCTTGTTCGACATTCCCAAGGTTGTCGACCACTATATAGGGGATGCTTATTGGGATGCACCTTCACACTATGTTGAAGGTATAGGATATGACCCGGAAAAATCCAAAGAGTTTCTTGAAAAAGGCGGTTATAAGTCGGTTGACGGCAAGATCACCAAAGACGGGAAAGTCGTAAAACTCAATCTTGTTATTAGTGACAGCCATGCGTATAAGGACGTAGGCCAGTATATAAAATCCGAGCTTGAGAAGATGGGATTTGAATGTGACCTTTCAGTTCTGGAATTTAACCAGGCATTTGAGAAGCAGAAGAAGTTGGAATATGATGCCACAATCTCCTGGCCATGGTATGAGCCGGTTGCGGATGCCCTGCCATCAATGGGTTTGACCAAGGAATATAATTCCATGGGTCTGGGCGGCATGGTCAGCGACAAGATGCAGGAGTATGCTGATGAGTTCTATGCTGCTAAAAACCGGGAGGAAGCCAAGCCGGCACTTAAAAAGATATGGCAGCTACAGTACGACAGCTATCTTGCCGCACCCCTCTATGCAACAACAAGGATAACGGTTCATAACAAGAAGTTTGACGGTTATATATTCGATCCCTGCTACTTCCAGCTGGACCTTTCAGAGTTGCATTTAGCAGAAAACAAGTAATAATTACCAAGGGGTGAAAGAATGAGAATGTCAATTATTATTCGTAAAATACTGGGCTTTGTACCAATGATATTTCTTATATCTTTACTCTGTTTTACCATGGTTTATTTTTCGCCAGGGGACGCATCAAAACGTCTCCTGGAGACAAAATCAGGCAGGGACCAGTTTTCAGCGAAGGATATTGCGAATTTTTCAGACCGTGTAGGCATCAAGACAAATATTATTGGGGCCTATAAGAACTGGACCACCAAATTAATAAAGGGAGATATGGGATACAGCATCCTATATTCAGAACCTGTTTATGATGTGGTTTGTAGGCATGCTGCAAATACTATCAGTCTGGTGTCAATAGCTTTTATATGCTATATAACAACAGGTGTTTTTCTGGGATTTTCCTCGGGTTTGAGTCCCGAGGGTACCATAGACAGGATCAGCCGTTTATGGGCCACAATCAGCCTGTCGCTGCCACAATTTTGGATTGCCGGCCTTGTGATTTACACAGTCAGCAAATTTATACCGGCCCTACCGGTCCTATATTTTAGCGGGCCCATTTCATTTATCTTGCCCGGAGTTTTGATGGGCCTGCTTTTTGCCAGCAATTTGGCCGTCCTTCTACGCGACCGCGTTATAAGGATCGGACAGGAGGAATTCATATCCTGTGCTCAAGCCATGGGGATTTCAAGAGCAAACATACTTTGGAAGCACATCCTACCAAATGCCCTGCCCACAATTGTTTCGGTCAGCGCCATAGACCTCTCTTTTATGCTAATGGGCAGCCTGCTTATAGAAAAAATATTTTCAATACCGGGTCTGGGCCAGCTTTTTTTAAAAGCTGTATATATAAAAGACTATTCTCTAATGGCGGCATGCACCCTATTTTTCTGTTTGGCCGTATGTATTTGTAATCTTGTAGCAGAGATTATTTATCCCATTATAGACAGGAGGCTCTTATGGCCCAAAAAGAAGGCATAAAGAAAAAAATAAGGATCTCAATAGCCTTACTTCTTGGGCTTTTAATAATTTTTGCAATTTATGCATACATTTTAGGCCCGGACCCCAATGCCATGTGGCCGGAAGGCCAGCTTAAGGCGCCTTCCCTTAAACATGTATTTGGGACCGACCTCTTTGGCCGGGATGTTTTTATGAGAACTGTCAGGGGCTTTATGAATGCCTTTTTGCTGGCGATTTTTTCTTGGTCCCTGGCCTTTGGCTTGGGGATTCCGATGGGGATATTTTTTGCCTATGTCGGCGGCAGGGCCGACCGAATCTTCTACCATGTCTGCAACTTTATTTTCAGCTTTCCAACTCTGATATTGGCCATATATCTAGCTTCCATAAGCAAGGCCCAGATCCTCATTCTAATTTTTCTGACATCATTTGCCATGACCTTCAGCCATGCAAAAATTGTTCGAGCCCTTGTCAAAGGATTGATGGAGGAGAATTACATAGTCCAACTTAAGTTGATGGGGGCGGGATTTTGGCATATTAGCCGCTATCACCTGGTCAGGGAATCCGTCCTTAATTTGCTGCCCATAATGCCGCTTATGCTGGGGCATATAATCCTATCAATTTCAGGCTTCTCGTTTTTAGGCTATGGGATCCAGGCTCCCGAATCTGAAATAGGCCTACTTTTGGCGGAGAATTTCAAGTACATAAGTATAGCTCCCTGGGCCTGCCTTTTGCCCGGTCTCTTTCAATTCTTAATAATCTGGTGGATAAGCAGCCTGGGGGACTTGGTAAGAAATTATTATTCAAGGGGAGGGCTTTTATATGACTGAATCTATGACGAATATTTCTCCCTTTGATAAGCCCATTCTTTCCGTAGAAGATTTGGGGGTTAGGACAAGTAGCACAGATGGGGAAAAGGTGATTTTAAAAGATATATCATTTTCCATAAACAGGGGTCAGGTCCTGGCCATAACCGGGGAAACAGGTAGCGGAAAAACCATGATTGCCAAGGCCATAATGGGCATGTTGCCCCGGGGTTTGGTAACTGAGGGAAAAATTATGCTGGGCAGTCTAAGCCTGCTGGAATTAGAAGCGAAAGAAATGCAGAAGATTCGCGGAAGGAAGATGGGAATGGCCTTTCAGAATCCGGAAACAGCCTTAAATCCACTTCTGAAAAACAGGAAATTGCTGGACTTAACAATGGGCAGGGGGGAAGAGGGGCAGATTGAGAGGCTCAGTCTCTTTGGCCTTAAAGATAAGAGGATCCTGGACAGCTTCCCCTTTGAATTGAGCGGGGGAATGGCCCAAAGATTTATGACAGCCTTGTCACTTGGGCAGGGCGTAGATCTTGTAATTTTCGATGAGCCGACAAGGGGGCTTGATCCCGAAAGCAGGAATCTTTTAATTGACATGATTAAGATCTTGTCAAAGGACAGGGGGATTGGTGTCCTTGTCCTAACCCATGACATGGTTTTCATAGAAAGAATCTGCGAGAATTGCTTGGTTATTCAAGACGGTAAGATTGTGGAATCCGGGCCTGCAACAGATATCCTCATGAATCCAAAATCTTCATATATGAAGAAAATCAAGGAGTCGGATCCGAGATCAAATCAAATTTTACCGAAAATGCGACCGAAAAGGCATGGACAAAAACCCCTGATGGAGATAAAAAAACTCAGCTGTTCTTATAATATGAGTATTTTTAAAAAGGATAGGCATAAGGTTTTAAATGATTTGAATTTAGAAATTTTTAAGGGTGAGGTCCTTGGTATCATGGGCGGATCCGGATGTGGGAAAACAACATTGGCAGCCTGCATACTGGGACTTATAAACTACAGCGGGGAAATCCTCTATGAGGGAGAACCTATAAGAGGGAGGAGAGGGCCCTCACTGGGACTAATATCTCAATCGGCAACAAGCTCTTTCGATCCGGCCCTAGCTATAGGGTCCAGCTTAAGGGAGGTTTTTTTAGTCCACCCGGAATACAAGGAAGAAGATCCGGAAGCCCAGATCAGAGAAGTATTGGAACTTGTTGAGATGTCGCAGTTATATGGGAGGCTGGATTCATATCCGTCCGAATTTTCCGGAGGTCAGCTCCAGCGTTTTGCCATTGCCAGAACGCTCCTATCCCGGGCACAGATACTTATTTTGGACGAAATAACCTCAATGTTGGACCTGATAAACCAGGCAGCAATTATCCGACTCCTTTACCATTTAAGAGAGGAGAAGGACTTGACCTATTTATTTATAAGCCATGACCTTCCATTAGCAAAGCAGTTCTGTGACCGGATGATGCGGATGCAAGACGGAAGATTAGAAGAAATGATTTAGAAGAGGTTTTTAGGATGCTAATACATAAAAGATTAAGGGAATTAATTAAGGGGGTGGAAATCTTTATCTTGGGCAAAAGCCTACTTTCAGTATGCATAAGCCTGACATATATATTCCAAGCCCTCCTATTCGGTCAGATTATACAGATGGTCTACATGTCATCTAGCCTTGATGAGATGAAGTGGAAGGCCTTACAGATTATCTTCCTTATATTTATACGGCTGGTCCTGATTATCCTGACCAACATGTATGCCAAGTGGATAATAGGCCAAGTTAAAAACCGCCTCCGTAAGCGCTGCTTTAAAAAACTTATGAGGCTTGGACCCGCCTACCTCCTTGATGAAAGGAGCGGGGAAGTCCAGTCCCAGGCCATGGCCGGGATAGACTACTTAGAAGGCTATATAAGTTTATATATCCCACAGATATTGACGGTTATCCTATTGGTGGGGGCTATTTCCATATACATTTTCAGGGTTAATTATCTAATAGGGGGGATAGCCTTGGCCGGCTCAATCAGTGCCATATACATGCCATATTTCTTTTTATACAAAATCACCAATTTCAGTGAGGAACACTGGACCGCCTATACAGACTTGAGTGCGGAATTTGTCGAGAGCGTTCAAGGCATGATGACTTTAAAGGCCTTTAATGCCTCAAAGAGGGTGGGCAACAAGTTAAAGGGGAAAATGTATAAGCTCTTTGAAAAAACTATGCAAAGCCTGAAAATCAGCCTTATTGAGACCGGCTTGGCCGATTTTTGCATAGCCATTGGGAAAAATCTAAGCTTAGCCCTGGCGGCCTATTTGGCAGCCAAGGGGACCATAAGCTTGGGACAGATGGCAAGCCTGTTCTTCCTTTTAGCAGAGCTTTTTAGGCCCCAGCAGGAGTTAAGCATGTATTTCCACCAGGGCTTTATGGGGATTACATCCTGTGATGGCCTCTTTGAAATTCTTGATCGGAAAGAGCCCCTTAAAGACCCGGCAAAATCGGAAGGGCAAGCCTCTTTATCTTTTAAAGCTGAGAGGTTCGATATAGATTTTGAGAATGTGAATTTTTCATATCCGGGATCAAAAACAAGACTTTTTGAAAATTTAGATTTTCATATAAAGGAAGGGGAAAGAATAGCTTTTGCCGGTGAGTCGGGAAGCGGCAAGACTACCATAGCCAGGCTCTTATTGCGCTTTTACGATACTGAAGGGGGTGCCATAAAAATAGGCGGACAGGACATAAGGGAAATCCCCCTTACGGATCTTAGGAATATTTTTTCAGTTGTCTCGCAGGAGACCTATCTCTTCCATGGGACCATTATGGAAAATCTCCTTTTAGCCAATCCTCATGCCACAGAAGCGGACATGGTGAGGGCGGCAAAAACGGCCAGAATCCATGACTTTATTGCCGGTCTGCCCCTGGGTTACCGGAGCCCGGTCGGAGAGAAGGGAGTTAATTTTTCAGGCGGCCAATGCCAGAGAATCGCCATAGCCAGGGCCATATTGAAGGATGCACCTGTAATAATCTTTGATGAGGCAAGCTCAAGTGTTGACGTGGAGAATGAGAAGGAAATAAATGAAAACTTAAGGGAAAGACAAGCATTACCATTGCCCACCGCCTATCAACAATAGAGGAAGCGGATTGGATCTATGTTATGCAGGACGGAATTATCCGGGAAGAGGGCAGGCATAAAGACCTTATAGCAAGGGACAGCTACTACAGGCGGCTTTTTGAGGCCCAGGAATATGCTGAAAAGAACAAGCTTTACGGAGACGGGGACGGAGACGGAGATGAAGAGAAAAGATACTTTTAAAGAAAAATACAAAAACCTTTTAAGACTTTCGGCCTATGCTTGGAAGTTTAAGGGGACCTTTTTTACAACAATTTTTTGTGGGGTTGCCAAGCAGGTATTTATGCTTATGACCTTGCTCCTTGGGGCTCTTTTGGTCGGGAAGGCTTTTGTGGGAAGTCAGCCTGCCGCCATACTGAAGTATTTTCCCCACCTCATCTGCCTATGTGTGGCTCAGGGTCTTTTTACATATTTACACATGTTGGTCACCCATATTTTGGCCTATAAGATCTTGGAAAATATTAGGAGAGATCTTTATGATTCTGTTGAGGGGGCCTGTCCTTTGAACGGCTTGGAATTTCAAAGTGGGGATTTAAGCACCATAATTATGGAGGATGCTGAGGCTCTGGAGATCTTTTTCGCCCATGTTATGGGGGACTATATTATTGCCTTTATAAGTACCCTGGTCTTCTTTTTGATTTTTGCAAAATTTTCCATCCTATATGCTTCAATCAGCCTTTTCTGCGCCCTCCTGATTGCCCTTGTGCCTTACATCTTCTCAAAGACCAAGGGGAAAATAGCCAATAGTCTTAGGAAGAGGCGGGGGGACAACAATGCCATGGCCCTTGATATAATCCAGGGACTGAGGGAAATACTGATCTTTAATAGGGAGAAAAAGTATATTAGGCGCCTTGAAAAGGATACTTTATCCCTAAACCGGCTTGAAATCAAGGACGGATTTTATACCGGCCTGCAAAACATACTCATAAACCTCCTGGTTTCGGGCTTTGCCATCTCCTTTATTATCATGGCCCACAAACTATATCTGGGAGGAAATTTGGGTAGGGAATATATTTCCGTATTCATAGTGATGGTTTTAAATATATTTATCCCGGTCTTGGGAGTGTCATCAACAGCTTTCTCGCTCAATTCAGTCCTGGCCTCAGCAGACAGGATCTGCAGGATCTTAGACCAAAAGTCACCGCTTGGAGAGACCCGGAAAAGTTCAGCAAGCCTTGATTACAAGGCCGTCTTTTCAATACACGATCTTTCCTTTTCATATAAAAAGGGTAAGCCTGTCCTGGATGGGATAAGTTTTGACATAAATGAGGGAGAGGATATCGCAATAGTCGGGCCTTCAGGAGCAGGAAAGAGCACATTAATTAATCTTCTTCTACGTTTTTATGACCCTGATAAGGGGGATATCTATTATAGGGGGAAGAACCTAAGAAGCATGGAAGGGGAAGAAATCAGGGGTCAAGTAGCCTTGGTAGCCCAGGATTGCAGGCTTTTTAGTTGGCCACTTATTGATAATCTCCGTCTGGGAAGGCCTGATGCGAGCGAGGAAGAGGTGAAAAAGGCGGCTGAATCCGCCTTGGCGGCCGATTTTATTGAAAAGCTCCCAAAAGGTTATTACAGTGAGACAGCTGAAGGTGGATTCAGCTTTTCAGGCGGTGAGAGGCAGCGCCTGGGTATATGCCGGGCCTTGGTAAAAAATAGCAAGGTTCTTATTATGGATGAGGCCGTGTCAAATCTTGATTCTGAAAATGAGCAAAAACTCCACAGGGCCTTGAAGGAAATCAAGAAGGGGAGAACTTTTATTACGGTAGCCCATAGGCTGTCCACAATCCTGGAAGCTGACAGGGTTATCGAGCTTTCCAAGGGCAAGATAGTTTTTGACGGGTCCGGGGTAGATTGGAGCTCGATCAGGGAAGGAGTATGTGGTAAGGATTTATGTCAAAATTAGCATCTAAAATCCAAGAAAAGGTCATGTCTTTTCTGTTTCGTGGTAAAGAAATATTTAAGCCTTTAAATACAGGATATATTGATGAGAGAGTAAGCTGTATTAGAGAATATGCTGCTAATATTTATTTACAGGAGATACGATTTGGTTTGGGGCGGACGGGGGCTACGCATTTTTGAACATTCTTGCAGAAGATAAAAAATTACAGAAGAGAATGCAAAGAATGTTTTACTGGAAAAGTGTTAAGCAGATATGCTTATGGAAAACAAACCACTAATCTAAAAATTTTCAGGAGAGATGCTATGAAACTTTTATATTTTTTTGATGACAAAATAAAACCTATTAGCATGCGTGGAAAATTTTACTGCAAGCCGGAAGATACCGGTATTTTGTGCGATGGAATAAGTGCTATTAGAGAGTATGACGTCAATTTGTGGTTATATACGAAAAATGGTAGAACTATTGCTTTTGATAGTGGACACATAAATTACGCCAATATAGATAATGAATTTAAGAAAATAAAAATAAATCCTGATAATGTTGAGCATATATTTTTAACTCATTTAGATGTTGATCACGCCGGCGGAATTGATATAACAGGCAAAAATATTTTTCCAAATGCTCATGTCTACATGGGTGCTGATGAAGAGAAATATATGACAAGAGAAATTCGCAGAAAGGGAATATTCCATAACTGTGTGAAAATCGCTGATGGATGGACTTCTATTAAAGATATTTCAATTTTTGAGATTGACGGAATAAAGGTGGAAGCCATTCCTGTTCCCGGTCATACGGTAGGCCATACTGTCTATATAGTCGATAATAAGATTTTAATTTCCGGAGATTGCCTTGCCATAAATGAAAATGGCGGTTATGCATTTTTTGATTTTTTCACTCAAGATCAAAAGAAGAATAAAGAATCTTTAGTTAAACTAAGAGATAGATTAAAAGATTATAACTTAGAATATGTTTGTACCGGACATAGCGGAATACATCCTTATTCGGAAAAGATTTTTAAACACAACGATAAGAGTGCAACCTTCGGTAAGAGAAATCCCTTTCATAAGGATGGGGAATACAATCCTTTTGATAAGAGTACAAAACCTGACTACAAAAACTGGGTTCCTAAAAGATTGTTGGAGGCTAAGATTGGTGAAAGTCTAGTATGTCTTGTTTTATTCATCTTATTTGGTACAAGTGACCTCATTCTTCAAGGAAGGCAAAGGATCATCTGGGGACTTATCCTAGGGATAGGATGCCTTATACTCCTATTAATTACTGCCTGGGTTACCATCTTATATAGGACCTTTGATTACAAGGGTAAAAGGAAGCTTGCTAAAGTCATAATAGAGGGGACTGCTGACTATGTAAAGATTCCCGGATGGTGGCGTGGGCTTAGATAGCTCGTGCGGCACAGGTGGTTTTTTGGTTACGGCGATGACACACGTTATGGCAGAGCTGGAGAGGGAGTTTGCAAAATCAATCGGAAAAGAAAAAGCTGAGTGGGATAGTGACTCTCTTCGCTTGTTCCAAGAGCGCATCTCTGAAATGGCCCAGCATGACTACTTTGGCTTCGATATCAACCCGGATCTTGTTAAAGCCACCAAGATGAACATGGTCATGAATAACGATGGCAGCGGCAATATTCTGCAGAGCAATTCGCTGCTTCCGCCGCACGAATGGTCGGATGATTTCAGGACGCGTCTCAGCGACGCTTTAAATATCAAAAAATCGGATTTGCGCAATTACTCAACCATCGGATACTTTGACGTGATTGTGACGAATCCACCTTTTGGCAGCAAGATCCCCATTAAGGATAAAGCCATTCTGGAGCAGTTTGAGCTGGCTCATATCTGGCAGCAGGATAAGAAAAATAACATTTGGACGATGACCGAACGCCTGCAATCGTCTGTTCCTCCGGAGATATTATTCATCGAGCGCTGCACACAGTTCTTAAAGTCGGGCGGTCGCATGGGTATCGTGCTGCCGGATTCTATCCTCGGCTCTCCCGGACTTGGATATATCCGAGAATGGCTAATCCAAAATCATCGCATCATTGCCAGCATTGATTTGCATGCGGATACCTTCCAACCGCGAAACGGAACGCAGACCTCTGTTCTTTTCTTACAAAAGAAGACAGCGCAACAAAAGGACACGGAAGAAAAATCCGGACAGATGGCAGACTATAACATCTTTATGGCCATGGTTGAAAAAATCGGTCACGACAAGCGTGGCAATCCTCTCTTTAAGCGGGATTTTGAAGGAAACGAGATCCTTGCTCCAGGTGCAGATACCGTTATTCGTTTAGATGAAACCAGTGATGGAACAAAAACCGTCTCAGAAGAGCGTCGCCATAAGGTGATCGATGACCAGACGACCAGCGTCCCAGCCCTTTTTGCACAGTGGAAAGTACAGGAGGGCTTGTCATGGTAAACGGAAATCTGGCGAGACAAGAACATATAGAGCTTCCTGAAATTCCGCTGGTTAAAGATGATCCTCTCAAGTGGTGCTCTGTTTCATTGAAGGATATTTTTGCTCGAGGAAAACGCCTTGATGCTAGTTCTTTTGATGTGGAAGCAAAGCAAGCCCGATCGTTACTGAAAGAAGGAAAATATCCGCTTGTTTCTCTTTCTGGAACAGACGGTTTAATAAAGGATGCTTTTTATCCAGGGCGGTTCAAAAGAATTTATTGTGATAACAATCATGGCGTACCGTTTTATCTCCCCTCACAAATGACAGAGATTTATCCGCGAGCAGAAAAACATATCTCAAAATTAACGAATTGCGATATTGATGAACTAAAACTAAAGCTTAAGACCTTGCTCCTTACAAGAAGTGGAACAATCGGTACGATTGCCTATGTCTCGCAAACAACAGAAGGAATGGTTTTTTCTGATGACGTTATTCGTATCACCTTTAAGCAAGAATATGATTTGGGATATGTCTATGCTTTTTTGAAATCCAAAATCGGCAATTTGTTGCTAAAAACAAATGGCTATGGTTCCGTGATCACACATCTGGAACCGGAACATTTATCAAATATGCGTATTCCAAACGCACCGGCCATCCTCAAGCAGCGTATCAATGACCTTGTGGTACGTTCCTATGCCTTGCGAGATGAAAGTAATGAACTCATCGATGAAGCGACAAGACTTCTGATTGAAGCCTTGAAATTGCCGCCTCTGGAGGAATTGAAAACAAGTACAGCACCTGTTGAAACTTTCAGTGTCAAAATCAGCCGAAGCGACCGACGTTTCGACGCCTCTTATCACGTGCCGATCGTCAACAAAATCATCGAACAGCTTCAATCACAGGCGGCGGAAGTAACAACGATTGGAGATCCCAGAATCAGCAAGGAGGTCATTCTCCCCGGACGTTTTAAGCGTGTGTACGTGGAAGAAGGGCATGGCAGAGTATTGATAGGTGGTAAACAGATTAATGAGTTGGATCCAGCTACGAAAAAATATATATCTGTTGCAAAATATTCCAAAAAAATATTAGAGAGTCTTGAAATACACACCAATACTACACTTATTACGCGTAGTGGAACTATAGGTAAAGTAGCTATAGCTCCAAGACACTGGGAACATTGGATACCGAGTGATCATATTATTCGAGTTGTCCCAGCATCAAAAAAGATTGCCGGATACCTCTATATTTTCCTTGCTTCAGATTACGGACATGAACTGATTACTCGCTACACCTATGGCTCTGTCGTAGATGAGATCGACGATAACCATGTGAGAAACATCTGTGTGCCTTTTCTTAAAGACGCCGCGGTGCAGGCGAACATCAACGAGCTGGCGCTTGCGGCGAATCAGAAACGCTATGAAGCCTACAAGCTGGAGCAAGAGGCGCTGCAGATTATGAATGATGATGTTATCCATGCTCGCTGATTGTTGATTGGAGATAAACAAAGGAACAATCGTTATGTCTAAGAAAGCTACAGAATTTCAATTAAAAATCATGTCAAGAGGCTACCGTGGCAAAGGCATCTTCAAGCCGATCAACACGGGCCGGATTGATGAGCATGTGCGCTGCGTGCGGGAGTATGCCGCCAATATCTTCTTTTACACAAAAGGCAATGAGACCATCATGCTTGATGCCGGCTACAACTATCCGCGCTTGAAAGAGAAGATGAAATGGCTGGATCTGGACCCGGCCAAGATCAAAGATATTCTTATCACCCATCAGGATACCGATCATGTCGGTGCGGTGGAAGAGGACAGCGACGGTCTTTTCAGACATGCCCATCTCTACATCGGAGAAATTGAAAATCGTTATTTGACGGGTGAGGTGCGCCGCAAGGTGATCTTTGGCCTCTACAAGCTGCCGCAGGTCATGATTAAAAACGAAAAAACGCTGCTGAAAGACGGCGAAGTCTTTCAGATCGGCGACATCCGCATAGAGGCTTTCTTAGTGCCGGGGCACACTTGGGGACATCTGGTCTATCTGATTGATAATGCCTATCTCTTTTTGGGCGATACCATCTGGCTTGGCTACGACGGCGGCTATAGCTTTATCAATGCCTTGGCGGAAAACAACAAGCTCGCCATTCGCTCTCTTGCCGCTTTGAAGGCAAAACTTGAAGAACGAAACGTGCGTCCGATGTTCATTACCGGACATACCGGTTACAGCCGCGACTTCGACTTTGTCTTTCGTCATACCGATAAAGCGTGTAATGCTTTTTGCAAACAAAAGCCCGTTAATCCTGCGGCGCCCTATGACAGCTACGACGAAAGCGATGACACCGAAGAGGATGCGCAGGGTGGTTTTTTGCCGGAAGCTGCACAGTATGGAGGTAAACAATGATTCTGACGCTTTTCCTATCCTCGATTATGATGGCAGGGCTTTTCTTACTTTTATTGGCGGGCGTAGGTTTTATCCAGGACAAGAAGTTTTTTACATCAGCACCCAAAGCCGTTTATGAAGCCGTCGAGGAAAAACCAGAACGTTTTCGCGGACAGCATATCCTCGGCTGGAGCTTAGCCCTGCTGGCAATGCTTTGTATGGCGGGAGCTGTTATTGTCGGTGCAGTAGACGGTATCAAGAATGGCTTTACCTTCCTGCAGTTTTATATACGCTTTGCCGTGATGATGCTTTTGCTGAAAGTCTTTGATATTTTCTTCTTTGATTGGTTTTTGCTTTGTAGGTCTACGTTCTTTCCGCATTTTTATCCGGAAGTCAAAGCCTTGTTGGGCCCGCAGCTTTTTGGCTACAACAAAAAAGATCACCTCATCCATGTCATCGCTATACTTGTGGGCTCTGCTGTCTTGGCGGGCTTATGTGTGTGGGTTCAATAAGGGAACTTAAATCATGAAACAAAAAGAAAATCGGGATAATAAAAGCTTCTGGGATCGCATTGCCAAGCTCTATACGCGAATACAGGAAAAAGGAAACAAACAACTCTATGAGACATTAATCAAGAAAATCGAAGCACATTTGTCGGATGAGCAATCTGTGCTGGAGCTGGGATGTGGCACTGGACAGCTTAGCCTTCCGCTTGCGCCAAAGGCAAAAACATGGCTTGCTACAGATTTCTCAGAACGCATGATTGCAGAGGCAAAGAAAAGAGAAAAGTCTTCAAATCTTTGCTTTTGCGTGGAAGATGCGACAGCACTTTCCTTTGACAGCAATCGCTTTGATGTTGTGCTTATAGCTAATACGCTGCACATTATGCCAAAGCCAAAAAAGGCCTTAGAAGAAATTCATCGCATTCTTAAAACAGATGGCTTACTTATCGCACCCACCTTTGTCGCTGAAGAAAAGATCCATCGACTCAAGCTGTGGCTGATGAAAAGAATCGGATTTCATGTTTTTCACAGCTGGAAACTTGCAGAATTTAAAGCATTTATCTGCCAAAACGATTTTGAACTCCTGCAATGCGAACTTCTACCGGCCAGTCCTTGGCCAGAGTGTTTTTTAGTGGCCAGAAAAATCAATGGCACCATGGGCAAAGGGAGCGATTTCAAGGAGGTGTGATCATGGTGATTCATGACATCTATCAGAACAAGCGAGAAGTTATCCTCCTCATCCATCCGATGAATTTTTCCGGCAAAATGATGATGGATAGCATGGCAAAAGAGCTGGGATGTGAGTATCTCTATATTGTGCCCGACCTTTCCGGACATGGAGAGGCAAAAGACGATCCTTATGTAAGTACAGCTGAGGAAGCAGCCACGCTTGCCCATTACTTAAAAGAGCATGATCTCTGCACCATAAAACTTGCCTTTGGCGCTTCATTGGGCGGCGGCGTTCTTTTTGAACTGCTCCAAGATCAAAGCCTACACTTTCAAAAACTGTTCTTTGAAGGGACCAGCTTTTGTGAACAAGCCGGACTTCTATCAAAAATGCTGGAGCATGTGTTTCTGAGCAAACAAAAGAAGGCGCGGCAAGATCCAAAACCGCTGATTGATAAGGTCGCCAAACGCTATGGGATCTATGCGAACATGCTGTTTGATACGCTTGTTACGATGGACAAGCAGAGTATCAAAAATATTGTTTATGATTGCGGACATATCCGCTTGCCACATTTATCGGAGGATACGCAGCAAGATACCATCTTTTCTTATGGGGATAAGAATCTGAATGTCGGACATGCAAGAAGAAGCATCAAGAAACATTATCCCAAGGAAATATTAAAAATCTGGCAAGGCTATGGACACTGCGAAGAAATGACACAAAACACAGTGGCCTATATGGCTTTTGTAAAAGGATGTGTGGATTAAGGAGAATATGGGTTTATGGATATCCTTCGAGCAATACTGGATGGGGTAGCTATCGCTGCTATTTTTAATGGGGCTGTCGCAAGCTTGGCACTGATCAATCCAAGATGGTTTTTGGACTCTTATCCAAAAGCCATTCAAAAGGCAGCTCCTTTACCCATGACAAAGCAAGAGAAAAAGATAAATCTCATATTCACTATCGGCCTCGTTGGGATATGTTTTGTTTATTCGGTTGCGAGCCTTATGCATTCCCCAATTATTGGTTTTTGGAACTTGTTTTGGATGAGCTATATTCAGTGGAGCATCTTAAATGCAGGAGATTTTTTGCTGTTAGATTGTCTGTTATTTCAAGGAAAATATAAGAGCAAAATTGTTATTCCCGGCACAGAGGGCCACAAGGACTATGAATTTAAGAATTGGATGAAGCACTTGGCTCTTGCGGAGCATTTTTTGTTCGTGCCATTTTTATTGATACCAATCGCAGCTGTCGTTCAGGCGTTCGTTGTTGAATTCTTGGCAAGTTGATGAGCAATCTGAACATTTTAACGATTCCCGATACTTTTTAACGATTACTGACACTTTTTAACGATTGCTCTCCGAGGGGTACGAAAATCGGAAACAGGTATGATGGAAAGAGATATATAAAAGCAAAAACTCATACAAAAACTGCCACGAAAAGCATCAAAGGAAGCTCCGCAGAAAGGCGAAAATCCCTGTAAATCAAGGGATTTCGAGGTTAAACACATGACTTACGCACCAGCGTTAAATTGTATCAAATACAGTGTCGGAATAGACCCCGCCTGTGGGTTTCGTGTCATAATAGTGATAGAGGAAAATAGTTATGTAAATACAAGGAGTTCAAGACTTCTACCAAAGTTTAAAACTCAAAAAATAAATAGTTGGTGTGCTGCTTAGAGTATCCATTTTAACAATGGGTATTGTAAATAGCATACCAATAAAACTAAGGATTCTTTAAAGAGTCTTATTTTGCGATGAAAATTTAATATGTAAATCTCAGACGATAGAAAATCAAAAATTCTGTCGTCTTTTTTATTTCACAGAAAGGAGGTAAGGATGAATTTTGATTATTTTTATAATAGGCAATCTGAGATGTATAACTTCATTAGGTTACCTATGGTATTAATGGAAGATAAGATTTTCGAGAGCATTTCTATCGAAGCTAAAGGTTTGTATTCATATATGCTTAATCGAATGGGTCTTTCATATAAAAATGGATGGATAGATGAAGACGGAAAGGTTTTTATTTACTACACAATTGAAAGTATAAAAGAGCAATTTAATTGTGCAAGTGAAAAAGCAAATAAATTAATAGCTGAACTTGATATTAAATCAGGGATAGGACTGATTGAAAAGAAAAGACAAGGACAGGGAAAGCCTAACAGAATTTATGTTAAAGACTTTATGAGCATATTTAATAATAATGAGCTGATTAAAAACTTAATGGAGCTTAATACCAGACATAGAAAATGTCTAGAATATCAAACTCCATTTGATTTATTTATGCACGAACTTAGTTTGGTTTAGGTGTCGCAATATTATTTGCAATTCATCTTATAAAAACTTATACAATCTTAATTTCGATTGCAGGACACTTTTTCCCTCTTAATACTTTTAGTGGCATTATGACTTTGCAAGAAAGAAATGAGGTGAACAATTATGAGCATTATAAATGCAGCGAGAAGATTTGAACAGAGATTTGACGCAAAAGCGAAACGCTTTATTTGGCATCATCCGCTATTTGGCTTCATCTCCATCTTTGTTGGAATGCCATTACTGGTTTTGGCGTGTGTCTGTATCAGTACAATCGTTATCGCCTTTCCGATGACATATATTTTAGGTTGGTTATAATCTTTATTTTATCTTTATATCCACAAAAGATGACTAATGCCACTTTTAGATGAAAGGCTTTATGATACTTGAAGTATCAAAAAAGGAGGATGAATCTTATGCAAATACTAATTGCACTCATAGGTGTATGTGCGGCAGCAATGCTGCTGTGGTATGTCTATATTTTAATGAAGGGAGATGAGCAGGCATGAGCACCATAATTCAGTATGTTTTATACCTTGCCATTCTGATTGTTTTGGCAATTCCGTTGGGCGCATACATAAGCAAAGTTATGAATGGCGAGAAAACTTTTTTGTCCAAAATTCTGACACCGTGTGAAAACCTTGTTTACAGGATTATGCGTGTAGATAAAGCAGAACAGATGACATGGAAAAAATATGCGGTAAGCGTATTGCTTTTTTCCGGTGTTGGACTTGTTTTTCTGTTCCTGCTCCAACTTTTACAGGGCGTTCTTCCCGGAAACCCGCAACATCTTTCCGGTGTGAAATGGGATTTGGCATTTAATACTTCTGCAAGTTTCATTACCAATACAAACTGGCAGGCATATTCCGGTGAATCTACATTGAGTTATCTCACTCAGGCTTTAGGTCTGACTGTTCAGAACTTTGTTTCCGCAGCCACAGGTATCGCCGTTCTGTTTGCTTTGATCCGTGGCTTTATCAAGGTGAAATCCACCGGGTTAGGGAGCTTTTGGGTGGACTTGACCCGCATTGTGGTTCACATCCTGCTCCCACTGAATCTGGTCATTTCTCTGTTGCTGGTAGGCGGTGGTGTAATCCAGAATCTGAAAATTTCAGAAACCGTATCTCTTGTAGAACCGATTGCTGTCAGTGCAAAAGGTGAAATCCTTAAGGATGCAGTAATTGACTTAGACACCAAAACCGTCACTGTAGATGGCAAAATCTTTTCGGATGCACAGATCGTCACCGAGCAGTTCGTACCAATGGGTCCTGCAGCCAGTCAGGTCGCAATCAAGCAGACCGGCACCAACGGCGGCGGCTACATGGGCGTCAACTCTGCACATCCTTTGGAAAACCCCAATGCCTTTACCAATCTGATTGAAATGATTTCCCTTCTTCTAATTCCGGCGGCCCTGTGCTTCACATTCGGCTTTGCGGTAAAGAACAAGAAGCAAGGTATCGCAATCTTTATGGCAATGTTCCTCTGTCTGGTTGTTGCCTTGGGTTGCATCGCTGTCAGTGAGCAGGTCGGTACATCTCAGCTTGCACAAAATGGTACAGTCAATACCTCTATGATAGAACAGGCTGGCGGCAATATGGAAGGCAAGGAGACCCGCTTCGGCATTGCGGCATCCTCTACCTGGGCAGCCTTCACCACAGCAGCCTCCAACGGCTCTGTAAACTCCATGCATGACAGCTACACGCCTCTTGGCGGTATGGTGACTATGCTGCTGATGCAGCTTGGTGAGGTTATTTTCGGCGGCGTGGGATGCGGCCTTTACGGTATGCTTGCCTTTGCCATTCTGGCGGTGTTTATTGCTGGTCTGATGGTAGGCCGTACTCCGGAATTCCTTGGCAAGAAAATTGAGCCTTATGAGATGAAATGGTCGGTACTGGTTTGCCTTGCAACGCCCATTGCAATTCTGGTCGGCAGTGGCCTTGCCGCTGTAGTACCCTCTGTCATGGATAGCCTGAATAACAGCGGCGCCCACGGTTTCTCTGAAATGCTGTACGCCTACTCATCCTGTGGTGGCAATAACGGCTCTGCTTTTGCCGGTTTCAATGCGAATACCGTATTTCTAAATGTAAGCCTGGGACTGGTGATGCTCTTTGCCCGGTTCCTGCCCATCATCGGCACACTTGCAATCGCAGGTAGCCTGGCCGGGAAAAAGAAAATCGCCACGACTGCGGGTACCTTGTCTACCACAAATGGAATGTTTGTTTTCCTGCTGATTGTTGTGGTATTTCTGATCGGTGCACTGAGCTTCTTCCCGGCACTTGCCCTTGGTCCACTTGCTGAGTTCTTTGGCAGCATTGCGTAAAGGAGATTTACAGATATGAGTACAAAACAGAAAAGTGCTTTTGCCAACCGGAAAATGCTAGGCAGGGCAGTTAAAGATTCTTTTGTAAAATTAAGTCCGAAAACACAGGCAAAAAACCCGGTCATGTTTCTGGTTTTTGTGTCTGCGATTTTGACCAGCATCCTTTGGCTGGTGTCCCTGTTTGGGTTAAAAGACGCTCCAAGCGGATATACACTGGCGATTGCCGTTATCCTTTGGTTTACCGTGCTATTTGCCAACTTTGCCGAGGCCATTGCAGAAGGCCGAGGCAAAGCACAGGCAGAGTCTCTACGGGCATCCCGTAAGGATGTGGACGCATATAAAATTCCCTCTGTATCGCAGAAGGACAGTGTGACCGTGGTTCTATCCGCCCTGCTGAAAAAGGGGGAACTGGTGATTGTCAAAGCAGGAGAGCAGATTCCGGCAGACGGCGAAGTCGTGGAAGGTGCGGCATCTGTGGATGAAAGCGCTATCACTGGCGAATCCGCTCCTGTAATTCGTGAGGCAGGCGGCGACCGCAGTGCCGTCACCGGCGGCACCACTGTACTGTCGGACTGGATTGTTGTCAGAGTGACCAATGAAGCTGGAGAAAGCTTTCTGGACAAGATGATTGCGATGGTAGAAGGTGCTGCCCGGAAAAAGACGCCTAACGAAATTGCTTTGCAGATTTTTCTGGTAGCCTTGTCCATCATCTTCATTTTGGTGACAGTCTCCCTCTATACGTACTCCATTTTTTCTGCAAAGCTGGCGGGAATTGAGAATCCCACCTCTGTAACAACTCTGGTAGCGCTGTTGGTGTGCCTTGCGCCTACTACCATTGGTGCCTTGCTTTCCGCCATTGGTATTGCCGGTATGTCCCGACTGAACCAGGCAAATGTTCTGGCCATGAGTGGACGTGCCATTGAAGCCGCCGGTGATGTAGACATTCTGATGCTTGATAAAACCGGAACAATCACTCTGGGCAATCGACAGGCATCAGAGTTCATTCCGGTAGATGGTGTAGATATTCGGGAATTGGCGGACGCGGCTCAGCTTTCTTCTCTGGCCGATGAAACCCCTGAGGGCAGAAGCGTTGTTGTGCTGGCAAAGAAAGAGTTTGGAATTCGTGGCAGAAGCCTTCAGGACAAGAATATGCACTTTATCCCATTTACTGCCGTAACCCGTATGAGCGGCGTCGACTTTGACGGCAACGAAATCCGAAAAGGCGCAGCAGACGCCATGCAAAGTTATGTAACCCATGCGGGCGGTATGCATTCTCCGGACTGTGATCGAGTTGTCAAGTCTATTGCGTCCAAGGGCGGCACACCTCTGGTTGTAGCTAAGAACCACAAGATTCTCGGCGTCATCTATCTGAAGGATATTATTAAGCAGGGCGTGAAGGAGAAATTTGCAGATCTACGAAAAATGGGCATCAAGACCATTATGATCACCGGCGACAATCCAATTACTGCTGCGGCCATTGCTGCCGAGGCCGGTGTGGATGACTTCCTTGCGGAAGCAACACCGGAAGGAAAACTGGCAATGATTCGCGATTTTCAGGCAAAGGGTCATTTGGTTGCCATGACAGGCGACGGCACCAACGACGCCCCGGCTTTGGCACAAGCAGACGTTGCAGTTGCCATGAACAGCGGCACACAGGCAGCAAAAGAAGCAGGCAACATGGTGGATTTAGATTCTTCGCCCACAAAGCTTATCGACATTGTGCGCATCGGCAAACAGCTTTTGATGACACGAGGCAGTCTGACTACATTCTCTATTGCCAACGATGTGGCAAAATACTTTGCCATTATTCCAGCGCTGTTTATGGGACTTTATCCAGGCCTGTCTGCTTTGAATATTATGGGGCTGCATTCCCCGCAAAGTGCTGTTCTCTCTGCGATTATTTATAATGCACTCATCATTATTGCGCTCATTCCATTGGCACTGAAAGGTGTGAAATACCGTGAAGTTTCCGCCGGAAAGCTGCTGTCACGGAACCTGCTGATTTATGGTCTGGGCGGTCTGGCAGCTCCCTTTGTCTTTGTGAAGCTGATTGATGTTCTGCTTGTGCTTACGGCTCTGGTATAAGGAGGATGTAAAATATGAATGCGATAACAAAGAAAACAATCTCGTATTTTGAAGTAATTCTTGGAATGACCTTAGCTGTCCTATGTGTGATTACGCTGCGTTTCACCATATGGGAACCGGAATTACTTCAGAAAATTTTTCTCACCATCTTCGGTTAAGGGGGTATATATTATGAAATTAATGAAAAGTGTACTACCAAAGGCAGGTATGATTTTTTTAATCTTTACGCTGCTGTGCGGCGTAGTCTATACGGGTGTTGTCACAGGAATTGCTCAGCTAATTTTTCCGGACAATGCCAACGGAAGTATCATTGAAGTAAACGGGAAAAAATATGGCTGTGAATTACTTGGGCAGCAATATACAGATGAGGCCCATATGTGGGGGCGCATCATAAATATTGATGTTTCAACCTATACGGATAAAAACGGAAAGGCACTGATGTACGCCGCTCCCTCCAACATCTCTCCGGCAAGTCAGGAATATGCACAGCTTGTGGCAGAGCGTGTAGAAAAGCTCCGCAATGCAAACCCTGAAATGGACGAAACAGCTGTTCCAGTGGATCTTGTCACCTGTTCCGGCAGTGGGCTTGATCCCCATATTTCCCCGGCAGCAGCGGAGTATCAGGTAACCCGCATTGCAAAAGCAAATGATATGACCGAAGATGAAGTGCGTGAGATTATCCAAAACTGCACCGACGGACGATTCTTTGGTATCTTTGGTGAAGAGACTGTCAATGTGCTGAAAGTCAATCTGATGTTGGACGGTATTCTGTAAAAGAATCGTCTTTACTTGAGTGACAGATAGAAGGGTTAAAATGGAACTACCAAAACAAGATCCGGATCAGCTCCTTCGTGCGATCCGTAACGATATAACCACTAATGAAAGTGGAAAACTCAAAATCTTTTTTGGTTATGCAGCAGGTGTCGGAAAGACCTATACCATGCTTCAGGCGGCTCACCAAGCTAAGGAGCGCGGCATTGATGTGGTTGCTGGATACATAGAACCCCATGCCCGACCTCAGACAGCGGCACTTTTGGACGGCTTGGAGCAGCTCCCGGTGAAGCAAGTTGCCTATGAGGGAATGATGCTTCGTGAATTTGATATTGACGCCGCATTAAAGAGGAAACCTCAGCTCATCCTGGTGGATGAGTATGCCCACACCAATGCAGAAGGCAGCCGCCATACAAAGCGGTATCAGGATGTCCAGGAACTGCTAAGCGCCGGCATTGACGTGTATACAACTGTGAATGTCCAGCATATTGAAAGTCTCAACGATACTGTGGCATCAATCACCGGAATATTGGTACGGGAGCGCATTCCGGATTCTACTTTCGATCAGGCAGACCAGGTGGAACTAGTGGATATTGAGCCTGCGGAGTTGCTGGAACGACTGGCAAGTGGAAATGTGTACCAGAAAGATCAGGCACAGCGGGCTACTGTTAATTTCTTCACACTTGAAAACCTGACTGCATTGCGTGAGATTGCCCTCCGTCGGTGTGCTGACCGGGTAAATCTGCTGACGGAAAGCGCCAGAGTACAGAGCCGAGGCGATTACCATACAGACGAGCGCATTCTGGCTTGTCTTTCCT
Organism: Levyella massiliensis; assembly: GCF_000308275.2. Classification (GTDB taxonomy): domain Bacteria; phylum Bacillota; class Clostridia; order Tissierellales; family Peptoniphilaceae; genus Murdochiella; species Murdochiella massiliensis_A. The sequence goes on along the minus strand of NZ_HG529491.1, from coordinate 257,391 downwards.
CGTCGCCATCCAACGCAAAAATCATTCGGACTGCTGCCAGAATGGCAAGAGCCTTCCGAGGAACATTTACCGCCCTTTATGTGGAAACACCTAACACAGCAACGATGAACGACGAGGATAAAAAACGGTTGCAGTACAATAAACGGCTGGCACAACAACTTGGTGCTACGATTGAGACAACTTATGGCGATGACGTGCCTTATCAAATTGCGGAATTTGCCCGTCTTTCCGGCACTTCTAAAATCGTAATTGGACGAAGTACCATTCTACGAAAAAAGATTTTCAGCAAACCCACCTTGACGGAGCGTCTGATTTTCAGTGCACCGAATTTAGATATTCATGTGATCCCAGACGCTAGCATAGGTTCCGGTTATCAGAAAAAAAGAAAAGGGCACAGGTAGAAACAATATCCCTGCGGGATGTTCTGAAAAGTATACTCGTATTGCTAGCAGCTACATTGATTGGTTGTGGTTTTGACGCCCTTGGATTCACGGAAAGCAATATTGTCGCGGTCTACATATTGGGTGTACTTGTGACCGCCGTTATCACAACCAACCGCCTGTGCGGGATTCTGACTTCGGTTGTCAGCGTGTTGGCCTTTAATTTTTTCTTTACTACTCCGAGACTGACATTTCATTTTAACGATCCGAACTATTTTGTTACCTTTGCCATTATGTTTATGGTAACGCTGCTTTCAGGTTCTCTTGCTAGCCGGCTGAAGGAAAATGCAAAGCAATCTGCCCATACAGCTTACCGCACAAAGATTCTCTTTGAAACCAGTCAGCTTTTGCAAAAAGAACAGGAGGATAAAGCGGTAATCACCGTTACGGCAGGGCAACTCATGAAGCTGTTGAAAAAAGATATCGTCGTCTACCTGTCTGATGGTAAAGGACTTGCCACCCCAAACGTTTTTCGTACTGTTAATAGTTCTCAAGAGAGTTTAATTTCTGAGAATGAGAAAGCAGTCGCCGATTGGGTCTTCCGAAATAACAAACACGCAGGAGCAACGACCGATACATTATCCAGTGCAAAGTGTCTATACCTTGCGATTCGGGTTAACCAGCATGTATATGGGGTAGCTGGTATTGCTGAGAACGGTACTCCGCTGGACTCTTTTGAAAACAGTGTGCTTCTTTCCATTCTTGGCGAGTGTGCATTGGCACTGGAAAACATCAAAAATACCAAGGACAAGGAGGAATCGGCTGTCCTGGCACAAAATGAACAACTTCGTGCCAACCTGCTGAGGGCAATCTCCCATGATCTTCGGACACCTTTGACAGCAATTTCCGGCAGTGCAGACAATTTGCTTGCAAATTATAAAAAGATGGACGATGCACTGCGGGAGCAGACCTTTACTGATATTTATGACGATTCCATGTGGCTAATCAATCTGGTTGAAAATTTGTTGGCAGTCACACGGATTGAGGGCAGACCGGTCAATCTAACTCGGAGTATCGAACTTATGGATGAGGTTGTTTCTGAAGCACTGAAGCACATCAACAGGAAGAGTAAAGAACACACCATTCGCGTGACCAGCGGTAAAGACTTTATCCTTGCCCGCATTGATGCGAAGTTGATCGTTCAGGTGATTATCAATTTGGTTGACAACGCCATCAAATATACCCCTGTCGGTTCAGTAATTGAAATAGACACCGATCAAAAAGGGCAATTGGTCACGGTTTCCGTTTCTGACAACGGCCCTGGGATTCCTGATGAGCAAAAACCCCGTATTTTTGATATGTTTTACAGTGGTACCAATAAAGTGGTCGACAGCTGCAGAAGCCTTGGATTGGGGCTGTCCCTTTGTAAGTCCATTGTGACCGCCCACGGCGGAACGATTTCCGTATCAGACCGTCAGCCAAATGGCACTGTTTTTAAATTTACATTACCTGCAGGGGAGGTAGAACTTAATGAATAAACCTTTGATATTAGTGGTTGAGGATGACCCGTCTGTACGAAATCTCATTACGACCACTTTAAAAACAAATGATTATCGTTATGTGGTAGCACCTAATGGCTCAGCAGCAATTATGGAGGCCACTTCGCACAATCCTGAAATCATCTTACTGGATTTGGGCTTGCCGGATATGGATGGCGTTCAAGTCATTCAAACGGTTCGCTCTTGGTCCAATGTTCCGATTATTGTAATAAGCGCTCGAAGCGAGGATAACGATAAAATCAAGGCGCTGGATGCAGGAGCGGACGATTATTTGACAAAGCCCTTTTCGGTAGAAGAATTGCTGGCACGACTTCGAGTGACGCAGCGAAGACTCTCTCTGATGACGGCAGAGATGTTCACCGCCAGTTCTGTATTTATTGATGGTAAGTTGAAAGTGGATTATGCCGCAGGATGCGCTTATCTGGATAAAAACGAACTTCACCTGACACCCATTGAATATAAGCTGTTGTGCTTGCTGTCAAAGAATGTTGGCAAGGTACTGACCCATACCTTTATCACGCAGAATATCTGGGGCCGCAGTTGGGATAACGATGTAGCTTCGCTGCGGGTATTTATGGCGACATTACGAAAAAAACTTGAGCCAACAGAGGAGTCTCCACAATATATCCAAACACATATTGGTGTGGGCTACCGTATGATGAAAGTAGAATAATGCTATGAGGACGGCCAGTGTTCTCTATGAAAAATAGATGATTGAGTTTCGAACTTCAGATTATCAAAGAAGAAAAGCTGAAAGAACCTGAAACAAGAAAATTCCTTGAGAATGCATTCCGTGACGGTGAAATTAAAACCACAGGTACAGATATTGATAAGCTTATGCCTCCTGTATCTCGTTTCGGTGGCAGAAACAGAGCCGTTAAGAAACAAGGTGTCATCGACAAACTGAAATCATTCTTTGAGAAGTTCTTCGGGGTTGGAGGTCCATTCACTACTGAAAAGCCAAAGTTTTTAATTACGCCGATGCGATGGCTCAACAGTCTGTTTTTATGGTTGCAGAAGATTCCGCAACTCATTGGACAAAGAAAGATGGTGAGTAAATGGATAAGTCTTCTGAAGCAGTCTTAAATAAGCTCACATACCCTTTCAGTACTCGAGCATAAGAAAACGACCATACAGGAGCACTCTTGCTCTTGTATGGTCGTTATTTCTGTTATCCCCGCTTAAAGGCTTTCAGCCGGTTTTCTTTTAATCCCTTACTGAAAACTCCTTTAAGCCGCCTCTTTTTTCTTTACCATTACGGACGAATGCGCTGCTGCGTGCGTGCCAAGAGATCGTGTTTCATATCCCAAACGGCTAAGGACAAATCCACTTTATATTCGTGTGGATTATCGAAGCGCTTGTATTCATCCCAGAGCGTATCTAATTCTTTGGCGCAGTAGTCACGACGGGCATTCAGGGACGGCAGATCATAGACGCATTTGCCGCCGTCAAAGATACGTACTTTCATTTCACGCGCGGTGTAGTCTTCCAGGCGCATGCGCTTCCAAGTGTATACGGGATGGAAGATCTCATAGGGCTTGCTGTCGTCGACTTTTTCGTTCTTCATGGTAATCACATCGGCAATGGCCTTGCCCGTGTCTTTTTCATAGAGACGATAGAAGGTTTTAAAGCCCGGCGTAGTGATTTTTTCGACATTTTCGGAGATCTTAATGCGCGGTTCAAAGACGCCGTCATTCTCTAGGCCGACAAGCTTATAGACACCGCCGAAAACGGGCGAGGACTTGGAGGTAATGAGGTTTTCGCCTACGCCGAAGCTATCAATCTTAGCGCCTTGCGCCAGAATGTCTTCAATACGATATTCATCCAGAGAATTGGAAGCAACGATTTTGGCATCTTTATGGCCGGCTTCATCCAGCATGACGCGAGCTTTTTTACTCAGATAGGCAATATCGCCGGAGTCAAGGCGAATGCCGCCGGCAATGCCCTTGGGCTTTAACACGTCGTCGAAAACGCGAATGGCGTTGGGCACGCCGCTAGAAAGCGTATCGTAGGTATCCACTAAGAGCGTAGCGTTCGTAGGATAAATTTCCGCATAGGTTTTGAATGCTTCGTATTCCGTCGGGAAGAGTTGCACCCACGAGTGCGCCATGGTGCCCAGCGCGGGCACACCAAAGCGCTGATCGGATAGGGTATCGGCCGTGCCGACACAACCGCCAATGTAGGCTGCGCGTGCGCCCAATGTTGCGGCATCCGGACCCTGCGCGCGGCGAGAACCGAATTCCATGACCGGACGACCCTGTGCCGCTCGCACGATACGGCTGGCTTTAGTGGCAATCAGAGACTGATGATTCACCAGTAACAGGAGCATCGTTTCGATCAAGCTGGTCTGGGCCATCGGTCCGCGCACCGTAATCAGCGGCTCGCCGGGGAAGACCACGCTGCCATCGGGTACGCACCAGACATCGCAGGTAAAGTGCAGATCCTTCAGATAGGCCAGGAAGGCATCGCTATAAATCTTCTTGCTTCGGAAAAAGGCAATATCGTCATCCGAAAAGTGGAAGTCTTTCAGATAATCAATGATGGATTCCAAGCCCGAGAAGATCGCAAAGCCGGCATCATCGGGGTTTTTGCGATAGTAGAGGTCGAAATAACCGATGGTATCGTGTATGCCTCGTTCAAAATAGCCGTTTGCCATGGTCATCTCGTAATAATCGAAGAGCATGGCCAGATTTTCATCTGATCGTTTCATTCCAATCCTTCTTTCTGCAGGTGCATAGGAAACGTTTTTATTCTCATTAGTGATACATTTTATCACATTTTTGCATAGGATACCTTTTGCCGATGTGGGGCTTCTCGGCGCTTGGCCCTTTATTATAAAATAAGACAATCGATGAAGATAACGAAATGAGACAGGCTATAAAATTGGCTCATCGATGCAAGAGAAAGGAGAAAAGGTGAAAACAGTCATCCTTTTTGATTTAGACGGAACCTTATTGTATACCTTGCCGTCCATTACAGCAGCGCTGAATCGTACGCTGGAGCGCTATGGGCTTTCGGCGATATCCCTAGAGCGCGTGCGCGAATTGGTAGGAAACAGCTCACGTTACCTAGTCGAGCATACGCTGGATGAAACGGGCGGCGCCGCGTGGTCGGCGGAAAAGCGTACAGAATTTTTGGATGCCTATAACGGCGATTATCTCTCCCATCCGATTGAGGGCACGCATCCCTATGAAGGCATTGCAGATTTATTGCAGGCCTTAAAGGCTGCCGGCAAAACGCTCTGGGTATATTCCAATAAGCCGGATGCCATTGCGAAAGAGGTGGTTAAGCACTTTTTTGGCGATACGCTGGATGTGGTGCGTGGCTTTCGTGAGGATACACCGCGCAAGCCGGATCCGACCGGTGTGTTTTGTATGATGGAAGAGGCCGGCGTTAAAAAAGAGGACATGTACTACGTCGGAGATAGTGAAGTGGACTGGAAACTGGGAAAAGCGGCGGGGCTTGAGACCATTATGGTGAGCTACGGCTTCCGTACGCGAGAAGAGCTGTTGCGGACGACGGACGCGGATCCGGTGGCCAGTGTGGAGGCATTGCATCAGATGCTGCTTTAACCGGCAGCATGGAAAGGCAGGTAAGCCGTCGCCCTTACGTGGCGGCGCAGCCCTTTAGAACCCCTGGAAAGGAGCCGTTATGGCATGGTTTCATAGCTTACTTTCGTACTCGATCTTTGTGGTGGATCTCGTTGGCTATCTTGTGATCATCACGTCCGTACTGTACAGCCTCTATGAATTTGCGGTCGTGGATCGGTTTAATATGCACTTGTTCTACCACAATACCACGTTAATGCATGGTATAGCGATTGCGCTGGAGCTGTTAATGGCGGCGGAAGTATTGAAGACGATGCTTGCCATTCATCTTAGCGATGTGCTTTTGTTGTCGGTTCTGATCGTTTTAAGGGTATTCCTAGGGTACACGGTTCGTAAGAATCATGTGGATGAGGAATATGTGGACAAGCTGAAGCAGCGTCATCATATACGAAAAGAAATACTCGATCATCAGAAACGACTGCGAGAGGAGCAGAATCGGAGTCGAACCACAGAGGAGGAACGATATGAAGAAGATTGATACGCAAGAATTTAAGACTCTCGTATTGGAGGGAAAAGGGGCATGCCTGGTCGATTTTTCGGCGACCTGGTGCGGTCCGTGCCAGATGCTGGCACCGGTGCTGGAAGAAATCAGCGCGGAGGGGCACACGGTTTATTCGGTAGACGTGGATGAAGAGTCGCCATTGGCTATGCAGTACATGGTGTCCAGCGTACCGACGATGCTTTTCTTTAAAGACGGCGAAAAAAAGGAGCAATTGATCGGCTTGACACCGAAACAGACCATCTTAGATAAGCTCGCCTATTATGAAAACTGAAACAACAGGTATTTATGATGTAGCCGTTGTCGGTGCCGGTCCAGCCGGTTTGGCGGCGGCGCTTAATGCGGCCGTGCGTCGAAAAGCAGTCGTCCTTTTCGGCGCTTCACGCAGTGAACGTCTGTTGCGGACGGACTCTGTCGAAAATTATTTGGGCTTGCCGGGTGAGTCGGGCGCTTCTTTGTTAGATAAATTCGCAGCGCATGTGGAGCAATTTTCCAATATCGAGCGTCGTCGGGAAAATGTACAGATCATTTATAACATGGGAGATGCCATCGGGCTTCTTTTAGCGGGCAATGCCATCGTGAAAGCGCATAGCGTGGTTTTGGCCACGGGTGTAAGCTTTGGCAAGCCGTTACCGGGAGAGGAACAGTATCTCGGCAAGGGCGTCGGCTATTGTGCGACCTGTGATGCCGCTTTGTATAAAAATCGCCCGGTCATTGTCGTCGGTTATAACGAGGAATCGGCCGAAGAAGCCAATTTCATTGCGGAAACGGCTTCGTCCACGGTTTTTGTCAATTGCACGGGACGCAGTCTGCCGCTTTCGGAAAAGGTGCGTGAAGTGCAACAAAAGCCATTAGAGATTATCGGTTGCGACCATGCCGAAGGCCTGCGTCTTGAAGATGAGGTGATTTCGGCCGATGGCATTTTTCTGTTGCGCGATGCTCGTGCGGCAGACACGCTGGTGCCGGGTATTGCCTTAGAAGGTCGTCATGTGGCCGTGGATGCCGGCATGGCTACGAATCTTCCCGGGATCTTTGCCGCCGGAGATCTGGTGGGACTGCCCTATCAAATCAACATAGCCTGCGGACGCGGCCAGTTGGCCGGGTTATCCGCGGCACGCTATGCGACGGCCCAGACGGCAAAAAAGAGGGCTTAACCCTCTATCGCAGCTGTGTTTTTTGCTCAAAATCATGTTATAACCCGCAAGAGACGCGACAAAGCGCGCACGGTTCATCTTGACAGGAAGAATCTGCCTTACTATAGTTTATTTTGTGAACCATTTGCGTTGGAGACGATACCAGAACACGTTCATCTCTTGAGGAAAGGAACCGATATGGCAATCCGAATTATTGTTGATTCCGCCAGTGACTATACAAAAGAAGAAGCCGAACAAGCAGGATTTTTATTTGCGCCCATGGGCATCTCGTTTGGAGAAAAAGCCTATTGGGACGGGGTCAATCTGACCAAAGAAGAGTTCTACCATGAATTGGTGGATGAAGGAGGCTACCCGGTGACCAGCCAGCCTTCGCCGAAACTGCTGATGGATCTTTTTCAGTCTGTTGTGGATGCGGGCGACAGCGCCATTATGATTACCATGGCCAGTGCACTTTCCGGAACCTTCCAAACCGCAGCCATGATTGCGGAGGACTACGCCGGTAAAATTGCTGTGATCAATTCCGGTACGGTTTCCATCGGCGAACGCATGATCATCCGCGAGGCCGTAAAGATTGTCGAAACAGCGGCATCGCTGGAAGAAGCAGCGGATGCGATTCGTGAACGAGTACGGCATCTCTATCTGTTTGGGTATTTGGACCAATTGGAATACCTGAAACGCGGGGGACGTATTTCCCCGGCGATGAACTTTTTGGCCAATTTGTTTTCGGTGAAACCCATTATCCATGTCTGCCATGACGGCTTGGATCTGTGCAAAAAAGCGCGTGGAAAACAAAAAGCATGGAAAGAGCTGGCCACTCTGGTGGAGGAAATGCCGGGTTTGGAAAAGGATCACCTTATGTACGGTTATACCGGTACCAGCGATGCCTACGTTTATGAATTTATGAAACAAAATACGACGTTGCCGGCTTCACCGGCGGATCGGATTCAAATCGGCTCGACCATCGGGACACATGCCGGTCCGGGGTGTCTTGCGATTGCCTTTTTTGCGGATCCGACAGATATGATGTCGGAAGATAAACAGGGTTAAGGCATGGCAAGCCTGGAAGAAGCCATGATTCATGCGTGGCTGGAGATCAATATGGTGGTGCGTGAAAATCGCCTGATGGATAGCTTGACCCTGAATGAAATTGCCGTGTGCCATTATATGCATTGCTCGGAACAAAAGGGCCAACCCTTTGTGACGGCCACAGAATTATCTAAGCGTATGCAGCTGTTTAAGTCCCAGATCAATGCGCTGATTTCCAAGATGGAAAAACGGGGCATGATCGAAAGGCGTCGTAACCGCAGCGATCAGCGTGTGCAGGAGTTGGTGTTGACCTCCAAGGGCGAAGAACTCTATCGCAAGGAACACGCGCAAGTTTTACAGATCGTGAAGCGTATCATTCCCCGTTTGGGAGAGGAACGCGCCCAACGCCTGGTCGAAGATTTGTTGCAAGCTGGCGATGTGTCGCGCCGTGTTTTAGCGGAGAAAGAAGGGGAAAGCATGCAGGAAGTGTTTGTTCCGACAGAAAAGATGCGCATGGAGAAGGATGCGCTCGGCGAAGTGCCTGTTCCGGAGACGGCGTATTGGGGCGCGCAAACGGAGCGCAGCCGACACCATTTTCCCACCGATGGCGGTACCATGCCGCTTGAAGTGATTCACGCCCTGGCGCGCATTAAAAAGGCAGCCGCTGGTGTCAATGTGAAACTGGGGGTGTTGGACGAAGAGCGAGCACAGAAAATTGACGAAGTGTGCGAAGAGATTTTAGAGGGCAAACTGGACACGCATTTTCCGCTCTCCATCTGGCAAACCGGCAGCGGTACGCAGAGTAATATGAATGTGAATGAGGTCATTGCGCATCGCGGCAACGCATTAGCCGGCAAAAAACTGTTACATCCGAACGATCATGTGAATCGTTCGCAAAGCTCGAACGATGTGTTTCCGAGCGCCATGCACATTGCGGCGCGCGAACTCACGGAAACGCGCCTCTTACCCGCCCTGCACGAATTGGTGCAGGCGTTTCGTGATAAAGAAGAGCACATGCGTTCCATCATTAAAACCGGACGCACACACCTGCAGGATGCCACGCCCCTAACCGCAGCGCAGGAGATTTCTGCCTGGCGCGTGGCCCTTGAAGAGGATGCCAAGGCCATTAAAGCGGCCTCCGACGCCTTGGGGGCGCTTCCCATCGGCGGAACAGCCGTGGGCACCGGCCTTAATGCGCCGAAAAACTATGACACGATGATGTGCGAAGCGCTTTCGGCACAAACAGGACTGTCCTTTAAGCCGTTGGACAATAAATTCTACGGTCTGTCCATGAAATCGCCCCTGCATCGCCTCCACGGCAGCTTCAAATCCTTGGCAGCAGATCTTAACAAAATCGCCAATGATATTCGCTTCCTTTCCTGCGGCCCGCGTTGCGGCATTGGCGAATACCGCATTCCTGCCAATGAACCGGGCAGTTCCATTATGCCGGGGAAGGTGAACCCCACACAGGTGGAATCCATCACCATGATTGCGTTACAGGTCATGGGTAACGATGTGGCGGTAGGTATGGCTGCCGCTTCCGGCCAGATGCAGCTTAACACCTACATGCCCTTAATCATTCACAACGTACTGGATTCGGCGCGCCTCTTGGCCAGCGGCATGATCTGCTTCCGCCAGTTCCTGGTGGAAGGATTGGAAGCCGATGAAACCGTCATGAAACGCCTGTTGAATAACTCTTTAATGCTCGTTACGGCGTTATCGCCGCACATTGGCTACGATGCAGCCTCGAAGATTGCGCACACTGCGCACGAAGAAGGTATTACCTTGAAAGAAGCGGCGCTAAAGAGCGGTCTGGTGAAAGAAGAGGAGTACGATACGCTGGTCGATCCGGCAAAGATGGTATAAGAGGTCAGAGCCATTGGACCGGAACGCCGCGTGCGGATCCAAAAAACAACAAAGGGTCGCGTTTCAATGCTTAAGCGTTGAAACGCGCCTTCTTATTTTTACATAAATTTTTCATTACACGCCTCCCTCCTTAACATTCCCCCGGTACACTCTTTTTTATAAGTGACAAAACGAGAGGGGTTGTCCATGGAAATTCAACTGAAAAAGATATCCAAGCGCTTTGCAGGAAAAACCGTGATTTTTCCCTTGGACTTAACCATTACCGATGGCAGTTTCACAACGCTTCTCGGCCCTTCCGGCTGTGGAAAGACGACCTTACTCCGCATGATTGCAGGCCTTGAAACGCCGGACGAAGGGGAGATTTTTCTGGATGATGTCTGCGTCTTTTCGAAGGCGAAGGGCATTTATGTGCCGCCGGAAAAACGAGGTCTTGCCTTTGTGTTTCAGGATTTTGCGCTGTGGCCGCATATGAGCGTCTTTGAAAACGTAGCTTTCGGTCTGCGTGCCCGACAGGAGACGGTGCATTTAGCGGAGCGCGTGCGCGAGGCATTAGCCACCGTACACTTGGAGGACATGGAGAAGCGCTATCCGCACCAGCTTTCTGGTGGGCAGCAGCAACGCGTGGCATTTGCGCGAGCGATAGCTATTCACCCGGGTTGCATTCTTTTTGATGAACCGCTTTCGGCGTTGGACGCCCTACTGCGTGAGGAAATGCGACACGAGCTCAAAGAACTGACGGCATCGCTACAAATCACATCGATCTTTGTGACGCATGACCAGACAGAAGCCATGAGCATGAGCGATCAAATTGCGGTGATGCATGATGGCCACGTGGAACAGGTTGCAGCGCCCGAAGAGATATATCATCGCCCTGCCACGCGCTTTACCGCCCACTTTGTCGGCAAATCGAACTGGATTACGCCGGATGCGCTGTTTCGGCCGGAATCCGCCGTAGAAACAGAAAGTCCGGGCGCCCAACGCTATGACTTAAAAGTCGAAACGGCGCAGTATCTGGGCGATGCCTATGAATTGATGGCCCCGTATGGGGAAGCCTTATGGACCATTCGCAGCCGCCGGAAAAAAGCGTCCGGTGATGCGTTGACGATATACGTTCATCCGGAACAAATCATTGCATTTTCAAACGAGAGAGGAGAAACACGATGAAGAAGATGGCAGGCCTTTTATTGGCTATTTGTCTGTGCTTGGGGCTTTCCGCTTGCGGGCAGTCGCAGGACGCGCCTAAAGAGAGCACAGCGGAGAGTACGTCGCAGGTGACGGAGAGTAAAGAAGAGAGCAACGCGAAAGACGGTGAGAAATTATCCGGCAAAGTGACGGTGTACATGCCGAGTCCAGCGAAACTTGCCGATAAATTGGCAGCTGCCTTTACGGAGGAGACGGGCGTGAAAGTGGAGCAGTTTCAGGGCACGACCGGTGAGATCCTGGCGCGTCTGGAAGCAGAAAACAAAAATCCGGTGGCGGATGTGGTTATTCTGGCCTCTTGGTCGGATGGCTTACGCATGAAAAATGACAATAAGCTGGATACTTTTAAGCCTGCGAAGGCGGATAAAATCAATGAAGGTTTCTTGGATGCGGAGAATACGCTCTTCGGCTACAGCGCCTCAGCGGTGGGTGTGATTTATAACACAAAACTGGTGCCGGAACTCAATGCGGACTGGAAAGAACTGGCCGATGCCAAGTATAAAGATAACATTGCTATTCCGGATCCCGAAAAATCGGGCGCTTGCAAGGACTTTTTAGCCGGCTTTGTGACGGGCATACCGGAAGGCGAGGCCATCATGAAGAGCTGGGCAGACAACGGTTTGATGGTACCGGGTGCCAATAAAGCGGCGCTGGAAGCCATCACGACAGGCGAAAAGGGGATCCTTGTTGCCGGTGTGGATTACAATGCCTATTCCTCCATAGCGAAAGGCGAACCCCTGCAGATTTACTATCCGAAGTCGGGCACCGTCGTCAATCCGCGTCCGGCAATGATTTTGAAGACAGCGCCGAACAAAGCTAATGCGCAGGCCTTTATTGACTTCCTGTTCAGCGATAAAGCGCAAAAGATGATTGCTGATGCGTATCTGATTCCGGGTCGCAGCGATGTGAAAAACGACAAGCGCACGAATCTCTCCGAGATTCCGCAGATCAAAACGGATTGGAAAAAGATGATGGATACGGCGTCGGATACTGCCGCGAAGTTAAACAGCCTTTGTAAATAAGGGAGAGTGCGATGAGAACGCAAGCGCTAAAAAAGAAGCTGCCGCTAACGATGTTGTTGCTGCTTCTGAGCGGCTTGATTCTCTGCCCTCTGCTGGCGGTTTTTGCCCAGGCGGTCATCCGAGATGGCCGCCTGGATTTTTATCAGGCATGGGCGAGTATCAGCAATGCAAAAAACGTGCAAACCATCGTCAATTCGTTGCTGCTTGGCGTAAGCGTGGTTCTGTGCGCTTCGCTCATTGCGCTTCCGACGGCCTTCCTGCTGGCGCGTACGAAGCTGGGGCAGAAGCGATGGCTGGATATAGTCTTCATGATCCCTTTTATGACGCCGCCCTATATTGCCTCCATGGGCTGGATTCTCTTTATGCAAAAGAAGGGATTGTTTCAGCAGCTTTTTCCGGCAACGGGCGATTGGTCGGAGCATTTTTTCTGTTTCGGGGGATTGGTGTTGGTCATGAGTCTGCATGTATTTCCCTTCCTCATGACGATGATGAAAAATGCCATGCTCAATATTCCGGCCAGTTTGGAAGAAAGCGGTGCGGTCTTTGGCGCCGACTTCGGTATGCGGCTACGAAAAATTTTTGCGCCTCTGCTTACGGGAAACTACGCCATCGGGGCACTACTGGTATTCGTAAAGACATTGTCGGAATATGGCACGCCGTATACGTTGGGACGTCGCATCGGCTTCTATGTGTTCACGACGGATATTCATCGCTACTCGACGACGGCACCCATTGACTTCGGCCGTTCTGCCAGTCTCTCTGCCATTCTCATCGGTATTTGTATGGTCATGTGGCTGTTGCAAAATTTCGTGACTGAGAAAAGCAGTTATGGCTTGTTGAGCGGTAAGGGCAGTCGCACAACAGAACTAGCCCTGTCTTGGCCGGGAAAAATTCTATCCGGCGTTTGGATCGGCTTAGTGATCCTGTTTGCCATCGGCGTGCCGTATTTCTCAATTATTTCTACGTCTCTTATTAAATTGCGTGGCTTTGGCCTGGCGGCAGGAAATTTTGTGTTGGATCACTATGCGGAGTTGTTTCAGAGTCCGAGGGCGCTCTCCGCTATTTGGAATAGCCTGATCTTAGCGGTTTCCGCGGCGAGTATCTGTTCGCTTCTGGGAACCATTGTCGTGTTGTTTGCGCAACGGGCAAAAGGCGTATGGAAAAAATTGCTGGAAGGAATCAGCCTGCTGCCGGAAATGCTGCCGAGTATTGTGTTGATCATCGGTATCATGCTGTTTTGGAACGCCATTTATAAAATACTTCCCCTGTACAATACATTGGGCATCATGATTCTGGCGTATGTGGTGTTGTATTTGCCTTATACCGTGCAGTATGTGACTTCCGCTTTTACGCAAATCAATCCGCATTTGCTTGAGGCCGGACGCAGTTTTGGCGCCTCGCCACACTATGTGTTTCGTCATATCACGCTGCCTTTGATTTCTCGTGGCATTATTGCCGGAGGGATGATGATTTTTATCATCGCCTTTCGTGAATTGGTGACGGCTAGCCTGATTGCACCGCCAAACACCCTCGTGGTTTCCACCTACATCAATCGGGAGTTTGAACAGGGCAGTGTCTCTTCCGGTATGGCGATGGCCGTTCTCTGTGTATTGATCACCTGTGCGGCATTGCTCCTTTTCAATCATTTTACCGACGACAGAAAGGACGCATAAGATGTTGCTGAAGGTAGCCGGTGGTGTGGGGGAACACGGTCGCAATTGCTTTTATGTGGAGAGCAAAACCCTACATTTTTTGGTGGATTGTGGTTTGATGGCGGAAAATCCGGCTGATCCCAATCCGCATTTGTCATACACACAGATCCGTCGTCTGGACGCGGTGTTTCTGACGCATTCGCACAGCGACCACAGTCGAGCACTACCCTGGCTACGAGAATCCGGTTTCACGGGTCCTGTTATTGCCACGGCAGAATGTTTCCGTCAGCTTTCTTTTCCGGTGGGAGAGAGTATTCCGCTGGAGAGCCTTTCCCAAGGCAGAAATGCGACTTACAAAGGGCTCTCTATTTTTTGGGGACGCACGGGCCACTGCCCCGGTGGCGTTTGGTTTCGTTTCACGGATGGCAACGCAGCGATATTGTTTTCGGGAGACTATACGGAAAACGCGCAGCTTTATGCCTGCGATCCGATTCGTAACCAGGTCGCACAATGGGCGGTGTTGGATTGTGCCTATGGAAAAAATAACGTACGCTATGAAGAAGCCTGTCAGGCTATAAAAAAACGAGCGAAAGAAATTTTAGACGAGAGGGGACTGCTGGCTCTGCCGGTGCCGCGTTACGGGCGAGGGCTCGAGCTCTTAAAACTGCTGGAAGCACTGGGGGAGGCGTATCCTTTTTATGGCGATTCCACCTTTGTTGAAAATTTTTATCGTCTCCGCCATGAAACATTTTGGTTTGATAAAGCAGTTTTCCACAGCGCAGCGTATGAGGCCGACAGGGAAAAAGATAGTTCGATTTTTGCGCATACCCCTAAGGCCTATACTGGTGAAGCGCGTGGCATTGTTTTTATCAGCGATGCTCAGTTGCAAAAAGGAAAAGCACAGCAACTCGTCAGCACTTTGTTAGAACGTGACTGCCGCGTGATGGCGACAGGAACTATCGAAAAAAATTCCTTTGCCGCTACATTGCAGGAAGAGGGAAAACTCGAGCAACTTTTTTATCCGGTACATCTGCACATGGCTCAATTTCGGACGCTATGTGCACAAAATCATTTTCAGAAAGCAATCCCTTACCATACGAAAGATTTTTCAAAACAAGACATATGGCAGGCATAATAAGTTGTCCCCTTGCGCTTGTGTCGGATTATTTGCTTTTTTTCATCAGCAACGGTTTGCGCTTGCCTTCATGAGCTTCATAGACATGGTGATAATACGCAATCCATTTCTGCGCGATGGAATCGGCAGAGTAATCGTCGGCAATTTTTTTGGAATACGTCAATGCTTTGTCATAAAAGGCGGGGTCTTGTCTTAAATGTAGCAAGAGGTCGGCAAAGCCTGCGTTGTCCGAAGCACGTAGGTAGTCCGTAAAGTAGATGACGCGGTAAAGATCCAGATCGCGCAAAACGATGGGCAAGCCGCTGTTGACGGCTTCAATGACGGCCATCGGGAACAGCTCCGCATAGGAAGGCATGAAGAGGACGTCCATCGCGTTGTAGAGAGCGTTCATTTCCTCACGGGGAACGATATCCAAAAAATGTACATTCGCGGGCGGATTGGCCATTTGCTCTTTCAAATCCTTATAGCCATCGGTAAATGCGCCGAATGAGAAGCCACCGGCCCAATAGAACTGGAGCTGTGGACAACGCTTGGCCACGTCCAGAAAATCCATGACGCCTTTGCGCGTCTGGACTTGTCCCACCGATATCACATTGAAGGCTTCCGGATCGATTCCATAGCGATCATAAATCAGAGGATGTTCGCCGCGCGCGGGACGAAACACAGAGGCATCTACCACATTGGGCAGATAGGTGATATGTTCGCGCGGTAATTGATAGGCCTCCAGGGCATCAATGAAATAGGGATTGACGACAACCAGTTCGTCAGCGCTCTTGTACATTTTCATGACATAACTGCTAAAGAGCTTGTCAAAGGGCGGCGTGAGCTGAATGCTTCCCTCCAGAGTATCCGGCAGAAAATGAACATGCATGACGACAGGGACTTTGGCGGCCAGCATTTGTGCATAACTGAGCGGATGCACTGTGTGGACATGGCAAATGTCCGCATTCTTAGCGGTATTGGCTTGTATTCTTAATTCTCCCTTTGCATGGGTTTCTAAAAGGTGGATTAATTCATTAGTAGCGGAACCGACACCCTGCCCGGCAACGTTATTGCCTGGCGTAATCATGTTGATCGTAAGCATGTTTTTCCTTTCTGTCCGGACGACTCGGATAGTTCGAGAGACAGCACTGTGCGCTGAAGTCGTCGCATACACTGTGCTTTAATGATTCTAGGATACGGATAGAACATGTTCAAATCATGTAGAAGGTGTTGCTTGACGGAAGGAGAGGCGTGCTTACGCTGAAAGCGATAGCCGCATGGCATGGTTAAGTTTGACGATATTTTGACAAACGAAGCATATTATGCAGGCGGACTGGAAAGAGATTACCAAATTCAATGACTTTGCTTTCGATATAGAATGTGGGTAAGGTCTCGGATGAGGGTAGCATTTCCTCTTGGCAGGCTTGACAAGAAAGCGTTTTTCCTTCATTCTGAAGAGGGACGTCTTTTTTGACCTGTCTTCTCCGAATATAAGCATTTGTAGATGAAGCAGCAGCAGGAATGTCGATTTGGATCAGATTTCTTCTTTTCCCGATGCCGTTTTTATTGTTGCGCCATCTTCTCCCAACGCTTCCGGTTTGAGAATAACTTCCTACGGATAGCGAGGTCACCACTGCTGATGCGGCAGAACCGATGTGCGAAGTTGTTCGTACACTGTTTTGCGGGAATCGGCTCATGGGGAGAAAATCGTATTCATGGCAGCCGGTGACGTTGCCGCGTTTCAAAAAGTCGCCGAACGTAAGGGATGTGTTCGGTCGACAGGTCAACGTTCAAAACTGAATGTTGAATCTTTGGGAGGGAAAAAATGACAGATACTTTAAACCCACTGGTAGCTGCACAGGAAAAAGTAAAAGCCGCATGTGACAAGTTGGGCGCTGATCCGGCAGTGTATGAGCTGTTGAAAGAGCCCCAGCGTACGATCGAGATCAACATCCCCGTTAAAATGGATGATGGTTCTCTGAAAGTTTTCAAGGGTTGGCGCGCAGCGCACAACTCGGCAGTCGGCCCCTGCAAGGGCGGCGTACGTTTCCATCCGAACGTCAACGCTGACGAAGTGAAAGCTTTGTCTCTGTGGATGACCTTCAAGGGCGGCGCTCTGGGCCTTCCGTACGGCGGCGGCAAGGGCGGCATCTGCGTAGATCCGGCTGAGCTCTCCAAGAAAGAGCTGGAACAACTCTGCCGCGGCTATGTTCGTGGTCTGTACAAATACCTCGGCGAGCGCATTGATATTCCGGCACCGGATGTCAATACGAACGGCCAGATCATGAGCTGGTTCATGGATGAATACATCAAACTGAACGGCGAAAAGATGGATCTCGGCACCTTCACCGGTAAGCCGGTTGAATTTGCCGGTTCTTTGGGACGTAACGCGGCTACGGGCTTTGGTGTTTCCATCGTGGTTCGTGAAGCAGCTAAGCGCTTCGGCTTGGACATCAAAACGGCTAAGATTGCTGTACAGGGCTTCGGCAATGTCGGTAACTTCACGGTAAAGAGCATCAACCGTCAGGGCGGAAAAGTTTGCGCTTTGGCTGAATGGGATCGTAAAGAAGGCAACTATGCTCTCTACAACGAGAACGGCCTCGACTACGACAAGATGTGGGCTTATAAACAAGAGCATGGCACGCTGATCGGCTTCCCGGATGCAAAACAGATCTCGGAAGAGGAATTCTGGACGGGCTCCTATGACATCCTGATTCCGGCAGCTTTGGAGAACGTCATTACGGGCGATTTGGCCAAGAAATTGAACGTCAAACTGGTTTGCGAAGCCGCTAACGGCCCGACCACTCCGGAAGGCGACAAAGTTTTGGCAGAGAAGAATATCGCGCTGACGCCGGATATCCTGACCAACAGCGGCGGCGTTCTGGTTTCCTACTATGAGTGGGTACAGAACCAGTACGGCTACTACTGGACAGAGGAAGATGTAGAGCAGAAGCAGGAAGCGGATATGATGAAAGCTATCGAAGGTGTCTTCGGCATCTGCGACGAATACAACGTCACTCCGCGTGAAGCTGTCTACATGTACGCAATTCAGTCCATCGATAAAGCGATGAAACTGCGTGGCTGGTATTAATCCCTCTCTTACCACGATTGCGTAAGCAAAGAATAAAAAGCAAACCACCCCTCGATGCTCGTCGAGGGGTGGTTTTTTTTACGTTACGAAAAACGCGAATTCGTAACACATATATTACTTAAAATTCACAAAGTCCTCTTCCATAAGTAGCAATATGATATTATAATGATATCACCAAAACAAAACTTCAAAATGGGCATCAAGAAAGGAAGGGCAGCATGACACAATCCGACAAAGAAAAGAAACCGACAACCCCGCTCCAGGAACATCACATTGAACCGCGTATCCTACACAACAAAATCAACGGGTTTATGGTCGTGTTCAGTGTCATCGTATTTGTGGCGTCAATTATTCTCTTTATTTTCGGCTGCATTGAAATGGATCAAGGGCATCCGACAGGCTTACCGTTTGTCATAGCGGGCCCCATTCTTCTCATCGTAGCCATTTTACTGATGGCGGGCATTAAGAGCATAAAACCGAATGAAGCCGCTGTCTTTACGCTTTTTGGCGATTACTATGGAACGATTACCGAGCCGGGTCTGTATCTGGTCAATCCCTTTGCTTCCTCGGTCACGGATCCGACGCGCAAGACCGTGCATCTGAAAGGCAACAAGAAGGATGCAGAAGATGCGAATATGGATATTTCCTTATCGTCCGGCCGACTGTCGTTGAAGGTGAAAACCCTGAACAACGAACGCCAAAAGGTCAACGATTTATTGGGCAACCCGATTCTCCTGGAAACGGTGGTGTTCTGGCGTATTGTCGATCCGACAAAAACCGTTTTTAATGTGGACAACTATTACGACTTCCTTTCCACGCAGTGTGACTCCGTCGTGCGCAATATCGCTCGCCTCTATCCCTATGACAATCTGGAATTTGATGATGTGGAGGATACGGAGAAAACCCTCATGGGTTCGTCCCAGGTCATTGCCGGTGAGATGCAGCGCGCCTTGCAGGAAAAAATGGATGTTGCCGGCATTGCCATTGAAGATGTGCGTATTTCCCACCTGGCCTATGCCGAAGAAATCGCGGCAGCCATGTTGCAGCGCCAGCAAGCCGCTGCCGTGGTCTCTGCGCGCAGTAAAATTGTTGATGGCGCTGTGGGCATGGTAGAAATGGCCTTAGCGCAGTTGGACGAAAAGCACCTGGTGGCGTTGGATGAGGAACGCAAAGCACAAATGGTATCGAACCTTCTGGTAGTGCTCTGTGCGTCGAAGGAAGTTGCGCCGGTTGTGAATAGTGGATCGATCTACTGATGCGCGTGCAAGAAGGGAAAACGAAAGATTCCGGCGTATCGCGTGCGTCAACGCCGCTTAATGGGGCGGATATCGCGGCGCGTGAAGCGCGTCTGGAGGATCGCCTGGCCGAATTGGAGAAACGAGAGCAGGCGATTCAAGAACGAGAAGAGGCGCTAAGAGCAGCGGAACAGGAGAAGAAACAGGTGCTTCTTCGCATTCCGATGTCTCTATGGAATGCACTGGCCCGTTGGGCCGATCGCGATTTGCGCTCCATCAATGGTCAAATCGAGTACCTGTTGACCCGTGCGGTACGCGAGAAGGAGAAGAAGGAAGAGAAGTAAAGGGGAAAGCGTCGACAGCGTCGGGCAGCACTACGTGAAATAAAGAAGGCGGTCTGAGGGCCGCCTTCTTTTATTGATTAGGCCATCGGGTGGACGAGACATTATTTCCGATTTCCTTTAAGATAGACATGATCATTGCGATTGGATTGGAAATAAGGAGAGAACGATTGAAACTGCGAACAAAAATTATGCTGCTGGTGGCTTCCGTGGTGGCGGTATTATTGCTGCTGAACCAGTTTCCGGTTTCCATGAGCTTACAGCGGAGCGTGGAGCGGGTGAGCGCATCCGTGCTGAAGGATTTTACCCGACAGTTTGCGGAATCAAGTGAGCTTATAGCACTCATGTCCGGCGAAGACAGGCAAGAGAAGCAGGCCAAGCTACAAGAGCAAGCAAGGCGCTTAGAGAATTCTTCGTACTGCTCCGGCGTTGTCATCACCGATGAGAATCGGACTATTTTATATCAAACGTTTGACAAGGGTATTACGGCGGAGGTAGTAGAGACGGCAAAGCACCATGCGCCGGGAAAAGATGAAGTGCTTTTCCCAAAGAATCAGGATCCCACCGCGCCATTGTATGCGTTTCATGCCATTCGAGATAGAGACGGAAGCCTTCTGGGGCAAGTGATTGCAGTATCAGCTGAAGGGAAGGGACCGCAAGAGTTACAGGAAAGTGTGGCAAAAACACAGCGCGATTTAAATGCCATGACCATGTTGGTTATGCTAATCGCTCTAGTGGTGGTATGGAATTTAACCGATCATATTAAAGGCAGCATGTTCAATTTGGAACCGGAAGAAATTGCGCAAATGCTGGTGGAACGCAATGAGATGATTGATGCCGTGCGTGATGGGATTATCACGGTGGATGAAGACGGTAAGGTTTTGCATTGCAATCGAACGGCAGAGAGGCTTTTTGTACAACAATTGGGAAGAAAAGCACAAAATTTTTCGGAAGTAATCAAAGATTTTAGCCTGGAAGAAATTTTTATGAGGGAAAAGCCGTTGTTTGATTATGAGTGTCGCATGGGAAACGATAGCTTTTTTGTCAGCTTTATTCCTATCGCTGTTGAAAATTCATCGCGGAAAAGTCTGCTGATGACGTTTCGTCCCAAACAGGAAATCGTGCGTTTTGCCGAAGATATTACGGGAGTACGCAGCTATGTGGAAGCGCTGCGTGCACAGATGCATGAATTTAACAATAAACTGCAAGTGATAGCGGGATTGGTGCATGAACGAAATTATGATGCTCTAGAAAACTACATCAACGACCTGATTCATTTAAATGAGCGAGAGAAAGAAATGATCCATGGCAAAATCCGGGATCCCATTCTTTCGGCATTTTTACTCAGTAAATTTGCACGCGCTGCCGAGCAAAAGGTAGATCTTGTTCTCACCGGAAGCTCCCACTGCGAGGCGTTGGATAATTCTGAATTGGTACAGGACCTTGTAGTGATCAGCGGGAATTTGCTGGAGAATGCCTTTGATGCGACGCAAGGGTGTGCAATGCGCATGGTCACGTTAGAACTGGTACAGCAACATCGTGAAATCATGATTTCTGTATGGAACTCCGGTAAATCGATACCGGAGGAGCGCTTGGAGCATATTTTTGAATATGGCGTCACCTTTAAACCCAATGGTAATGGTATCGGTCTGTATTTGGTACAAAAAGCTTGCAACAGACATCATGGTTATGTTTCGGTTACGAGTGATCCACAGTCCGGAACAGAGTTTGTTGCTCATGTTTCGTGGAAGGAGGAGGTATGAGCACAGCATTAGTCATTGAAGATGACCCGCAGGTAGCAAAGATGACGGCGGATTTCTTGACGCAGTCCGGGATGGAAAGAGTGAAGATTGCAGCCACAGAGCAAGAAGCGTTTTCGATTATCCAAGCGGAACCGGTTGCCTTATTACTACTTGATCTGTATTTGCCCGGCACATCCGGCTTAGATATTCTACGAAAATTACGGCAGGAAAAGAAGCCTGTTGAAGCCATCATTGTTTCGGCGGCAAAAGACAGTATGCAAATTCGTGAAGCATTTCGCTTGGGGTGTGTCGATTATATTATTAAACCCTTTACCTTTGAGCGCTTGGCGGAAGCCTTGGAAAAATTTCGTCTTCGGACCCGTTTATTGCAGAAAGATAATCTGAATCAACAAGAGGTGGACTTTCTGGCGGCAGGGCAGGAGAATACAGCCTCTGCCATGGAAGAGACTATGCCTAAAGGGATTGATCGCACGACATTGCGCGGCATCTGTTGTGCCCTCCTGCAAGAGGAAGGACCTTTTTATGTAAAGGATCTCTCTGACTCCTTGCACCTATCGCGCGTCACGGTTAAAAAATATCTGGACTTTCTTTCGGAGGAGAAAATACTGAGAAAGTCGTATATCTATGGCAATGTCGGACGACCGCTCAATGCGTATCACCTTGAAAAAAATCCGGCATTACGACGCAAATTGGAAGGATTTTGTGCTTAATTTAATTACATAATTCACACGTTACTTTCGTTACATGTACTCTTTTTTCGAGAGCCGTATACTAAAATTGGTGGATCGGAAATCGTTCGTACATAGAAAAAGAGGGTGGAAAGGAGGGAAACTTGGAACGTATCGAAAAACTGTGCGAACGTTTTTTTTCACTCCAAAAAAACGGCACTTCGTTGCATACCGAAATTTTAGCCGGCGCAACGACGTTTGCCACAATGTCCTATGTATTGGCGACGATTCCAAATCTATTGAGCAATGCAGGACTGCCAAAAGGTGCCGTCCTTACCACACTGATCGTGATGATCGCCATATGCAGTATCGCCATGGCGCTTTATACGAATCGACCTATCGCCATGGCACCGGGTATGAGCTCGGTCGCAGTGGTCGCATCGATCACCCATTTAGCGGGGATTCCGATAGAAGTCGCCTTTGGCCTGGTCTTCTTAAGCGGACTGATTTTTTCCATTATTTCCTTTGTAGGATTGCGGGAACTTGTTTTGAATGCCATTCCGGCAAATGTGAAGTTCTCCATCAGTGCCGGTGTGGGTTTGTTCATTGCCCTGATTGGCTTGGAAGCAGGAGACATCATCGTTGCGGGAGGCGGATCGCTACGTTTTGGCGATTTGAATTCTGCGAAATGTCTGCTCTACGTGGTAGGGTTTGTGGTGATGCTCATATTGGAAGCCAGACGATTTCGAGGCAGTATGATTATTTCGGTTTTGATCGTCACGCTATTGGCCATTCCGTTGGGGGAAACCGCTGTACCGGAAACGATGCTTCAATTACCGGAAGGTCCCGGAAAATTATTGTTTCGGATTGACATTTGGGGGGCATTGCGACCGGAATATTTTCCTTATCTGTTTACCTTTTTTGTGCCTGATTTTTTTGGCACCATGGGCATCATATTAGGAATAGCCAATCGGGCCGGATGGCAGGACGAAAAGGGCAATATGCCGGGCATTGATCGATGCTTTAAAGTGGACTCGCTTTCCACGGTGGCCGGAAGCTTCTGCTGCATGCCGGTCATGACGTCGTATCTGGAGTCCGCTAGCGGTGTTGAAGATGGAGGCAGAACCGGTCTTACGACCATCGTTACAAGTATTTTTTTTATACTTATGCTGCTTTTAACGCCGGTCGCCTTAATGATTCCCCCGGTGGCAACAGGCCCTGTTTTGACGTACATCGGTTTACAGATGTTGGCCGCCATGAAGGATATCAACTATGCAGACCGTACAGAGGCCATTCCAGCCTTTATTGCCGTGGCAATGACCGTATTTACCAACAATATTGCAAACGGTCTGAGTTTGTCGGTACTTTCTTATGTGTTGCTGAAGACAGCTGCCGGCAGAGCAAAGGAAATGCATTGGGCCATGTGGGGCTTATCCGCTTTTTTGGTGTACTATCTTTCCACCCTTGTTTGATCCGCGAGGCTTTTAGCACGCAAAGCATGCGGATTTAGAAAACGATTTCACCATTGGTTTAGCGCGCAAAATTATAAAAGGAGGAGCTATGAGCAACTTAAGCTCGGCGCTGGAAAAGCGCTTTAAGCTGAAAGAAAACAATACGGATCTTCGCACCGAATTGCTTGCCGGTGTTACGACATTTGCGACGATGTCCTATGTCTTGGCCACCATTCCAAACATGTTGGAAAAAGCGGGATTAGTGCGCGGCTCTATTTTAACGATGCTGATTCTGGCCATCGTCGCCTGCAGTGTCGCGATGGCACTGTATACAAATCGTCCCTTCTGCTTGGCACCGGGAATGAGTTCCGTTGCTATTTTAAGTTCGATTGATTCTATCGGCATGAGTGTGGAAGTGGCATTCGGCCTTATCTTTATCGAAGGCGTTATTTTCGTTATTATCTCCTTCGCAGGGTTACGAAACATTATTGCGACGGCTATTCCGGCCAGTATCAAAATTGCTTTGAGCGGCGGCATCGGCCTTTACATTGCTCTTATCGGTTTAAAATCCGGTGGAATTATTGTAGCCAGCCAGAAAAACACCTTGATCTTCGGCGACTTGAGTACCGCCAAAGCCTTAATGTTCGGCATCGGCTTTTTACTGGTTTTGATCTTTGAAGCACGTAAAATCAAGGGCAGCATGATTCTTTCCGTCATCTTGGTGACCATTATTGGTATTCCTCTTGGCGTGACAAAATTACCGACAACCTTCTTCCATTTGCCGTCCGGTATTGGTAATTTAGCCTTTAAAATGGATATTTTAGGCGCATTGAAACCGGAATATCTCCCGTGGCTGCTAACCTTTTTTGTACCAGACTTTTTTGGAACGATGGGTATTATTTTGGGCGTCGCCAACCAAGCTGGATGGTTGGATGAAAATGGCGATATGCCGGGTATTGAAAAGTGCTTCAAAGTGGACTCTCTCTCCACGGTCGCTGGTAGTTTCTTCTGCATGCCGGTCATGACGACATATCTGGAATCGGCCAGTGGTGTCGAGGATGGCGGACGTACCGGTTTAACCGCGATTATGACTAGCGTATTGTTTGCACTGATGCTCTTCTTTACGCCGTTCGCGCTGATGGTCCCCAGTGTTGCGACAGGTCCGGTGCTCACGATCATCGGTTTCCAGATGCTTAGTTCCATGCGCAGTGTGGACTATAGCGATAAGACCGAATGCCTGCCGGCATTTATCGCTGTGGCCATGACCATCTTGACCTACAATATTGCAAACGGTATGGCACTTTCGATTGTTTCTTACCTGATTCTGAAAATTGCGGCTGGCCGCATCAAAGAGATTCCGAAGCCCATGTTTGTGGTCGGAATCTGCATGTTGTTCTATCTGTACACGCTGATCTAAGGGAAAGCGGCTATTTCAGACAGACGAATAAATACAAAAAACGCCTCGTCAAGAGTTACTCTTGACGAGGCGTTTTTAATGCTTAAATTGCTATTGAAGTGAAGTTTCAAATTCTATGTCAGCTTATTAATTCTACACATTCGGCGTTTCTTCCCCATAGACTTGCTTGCGTAAGGCTTTGCCCGTCGGCGTCGCGGCCAGGCCGCCCAAGGCGGTTTCCTTTAGCGTGGAGCTCATAGAATCGCCGACGACTTTCATGGCCTGTAGGCATTCATCCGCCGGAATATAAAGCGGGATGCCGGCTAACGCCATGGAGGCGGAAGTGAGCGCAATAGCAGCGCCGGAGGCGTTGCGTTTGATGCAGGGGATTTCCACCAACCCGGCAACGGGATCGCAAACGAGCCCCAATTGATTGACAAGACTCATGCCCAGAGCATCAGCACATTGCTGCGGAGTGCCGCCTTGAAGTTCTACCAATGCGGCTGCTGCCATGCCGGAGGCACTGCCGCATTCGGCTTGACAGCCACCCTCTGCGCCGGCGATGGAGGCATTTTTGGCAATGACAATGCCGAAGCCTGCGGCGGTAAAGATGGACATCACGATATCGTGTTTGGGAATATGACGATCTTCGTACAGAGTGACGAGGATGCCCGGTAAGATACCGCAACTGCCTGCCGTCGGCGTAGCAACGATTTTGCCCATTGCTGCATTACAGTTGGACGTGCACATTGCGCGACCGATGATTTTCGTGAAGAATTCGCCGCCTAAGCCGCCATTGTGCTCTTCTGCGTAGCGAAGCAGGCGCGCGCCATCGCCGCCGGTGAGGGAAGAGGCGGAACGCAAGTCGGCATTTGAGCCGATGTGCGTCGATTCGATCATGACATCAAAGGACGCTTCCATCTGCTTGTAAATGACTTCTTCGGGACGATTCAGCTGCAAGGCCTGGTCATGCAAAATGACTTCACTGATTTTCTTGCCTTGCTTTGTGGCCTCATCGACAATTTCCTGAAAGGAAAAATAGCTTAACATGTTGTCTCCTTTCGGTTAAAACGCATGAAAAACGGAAACGCTGCGCACATGCGGGAGCGTGGAGACATCCGTTTTTAGCGTTTCGGGCGGATCCTGGTCAAATTCCAGCGTCATCAGGGCCGTACCGCCGCGCTCCGAGCGGGTGAGACTGAAATTACAAATATTCATCTCGGCATAGCGGCTGCTGAGCAGATTTGTGACCGCAGCGATCACGCCCGGCACGTCGTCATGAACGACCAGCATGGCGGTGTTATCGCCGGTAAAGTTTACATGCAACCCGTCAATTTCATCAATGCGAATATTGCCGCCGCCGACGGATGCCCCCATGACAACACCTTCCCGGCCGTCCTTCAAGCGAAAATGAATGCGTGCCGTGTTGGGATGGGCTCCCGGAATATCACAGGGCACAAACGTATAGTGTAATCCGCGCTCCTTGGCGATTTCCAGGGCGTCGCGCACTTCCTTATCGTCGCTGTGATAGCCCATGATGCCGGCAAGAAGCGCCCGGTCGGTGCCGTGTCCGCGATAGGTGCGGGCAAACGAGCCCGAAAGCTCAATGGTCACTTCTTCCGGCTGTTCTTCGTTCATGATCTTGTGAGCGACACGTCCCAGCCGGCAGGCACCGGCCGTGTGGGAACTCGATGGGCCGATCATCACCGGTCCGATAATATTAAAGACGTTCATCGTGCCTCCTTTCTCAAGCTGTTCGCATTGCCGGCAAAATTGCCGACAAAAAACCCGGGCAAAGCGCCACGGCAAGGCGGCACTTTGCTCGGGTACAAGACTTATTTCGCGGCGACTTTATGGAGAATGGCCTCGTCGTTATATTTATCAACGATAGCGGCAATCGCGTTATCACCAGAAACGTTGCAGGCGGTTCCGAAGGAATCCTGCGTGATATACAGGGCTACCATTAACGCACAGATGGGACCTTGCGGATCGCCAGCTTGCGTACCAAAGATCAAATATAGGAAGGGTAGTGCCGTCATGATCGATCCGCCCGGGGCACCCGGTGAAGCCACCATCGCTACGCCCAAGGTCAGAATGAAGGGCACGACGGTACCGATGGAAATCGGCAGACTGTGCATTAAGCATACGGCGGTGGCACACGAAACAATCGTGATCATCGATCCACACATATGAATGTTTGCGCACAGTGGCACGACAAAGTTACGAATTTCGCGGCTGACGCCGTTGCTTTCGGCGCATTGTAGATTGACAGGAATGGTGGCCGCAGAGGACTGTGTACCAACGGCAGTTAAGTAACCCGGGATCTGGTTTTTGATCATCATTAAAGGATTGCGCTTCGTGAGGCTGCCTGCCAGACTGAACTGCAGAAACAGGTAAATCCAATGCATCAGGATGACGACCAAGAAGACTTTCCACAGGATTCCCAGAATCGTGAAGGTTTGACCGGAATAAGTCATGTTCACGAAGGTTCCGCAGATATAAAGTGGCAGCAGCGGAATGATGACTTTATTCAGCACTTTTTCAATAATCTTGGAGAATTCACTCATACCGCTGTAAAGGGCATTGCCAATTTCCTTGCCGCGCATCGTTGAGATGCTCAAGCCGAGGATGAAGGCCATGACCACAGCGGAGATCGTATCCAGCAGCGGTGGCAAATTCAGCGTAAAGAATGGGTCTAAATTGTGTTCAGCGGTTTCCGCAATGGTTTTCACATCCTCTGAGGAAATGAAGGACGGGAACAATGAAGCGGACACCAGATAGGAAGCGGTTCCGGCAATCAGTGTGGACCCATAGGCCAAAATAACCGTAAACAGCAATAATTTACCGGCGCCTTGTGAAATGTCAGCAATACCCATGGTTACGAAGGCCAAAATCATCAGCGGAATAACAAATTTAATGAATAAGCTGACAAAGTTGGAAACGGTAACGACGGTTTGCGAGAGGAACTGTGGCGCGTATTGGCCGATCAAGATACCAAGTATGATACCGATGATCAGACGAGGGACGAGACCGAGATGCTTTTTATCGGTCTTTTGCGGTGCATCCGATTTT
This sequence comes from Levyella massiliensis, assembly GCF_000308275.2. Classification (GTDB taxonomy): domain Bacteria; phylum Bacillota; class Clostridia; order Tissierellales; family Peptoniphilaceae; genus Murdochiella; species Murdochiella massiliensis_A. The sequence goes on along the minus strand of NZ_HG529491.1, from coordinate 229,291 downwards.
GTACTTTCCATGATAAACTCCTTATATAATAAATGCCCGTTGTCTCGCATTTCAGGTGAACCACACCTCATAGCAGAGAAAACGTTACGACATTTATAATTTATCCGATTTCAACGCATTTGTAAATGGAAAACCTTATCTTTGATGTAACGTGAAAAATGGCCTTTACCTATGCTGTGTAAGCTTTCATTTTTGAGTACAAAATTTTTGGACATACGGTATAAAAAGACGGAAGCCGCGTAATGGCAGTTTCCGTCTTTGTTGCAATGAATTATCGGCTTTTGCCGAAAGCTCTTACAGTTTTCCGACCAGATCCATGGACGGCGTTAGTACATCATCGCCAATATCCCAATTTGCCGGGCAAACATTGTCGCCATGCTCATGGACGAATTGGAAGGCGTGCACCTTGCGCAACAGTTCTTTCGCGTTACGTCCGACATTGCCAGCGTTAACCTCATAACCGACAATGCGTCCCTCCGGATTGATCACGAAGGTACCGCGTTCGGCCTGACCGGCATCCTCGATATAGACCTCAAAATCCTTGGCTATTTCACCGGTAGGATCGGCCAACATGGTATATTCCAAACTGCCGATGTTTTCCGATGCATCCGCCCACGCTTTGTGTACGAAATGACTGTCGCAGGAAACGCTGTAAATCTCGCAGTTAGCCTCCTGAAACGCCTTATAATTTTTTTGCAGATCCTCCAGTTCCGTGGGACAGATAAATGTGAAGTCAGCGGGATAGAAGAAGAAAACAGCCCATTTTCCCTTAATATCCTGTAGCGATACTTGCTTTTCACCGACGCCTTTTTGATAGGCCATCGTGCTAAAATCCGAAACTGGTTTATTAATTAAAGACATTACTCCTCCTTCTACAACATATCGCCGCACAGGCGATGCCTACGGACAAGCGACGCTTATGGACAGGTGGAACGCAGAGAAAAAGTTGTCCTGCATGCCCGAGCCTTTGTGTTAGTGTACGCTTACAATTATAGCATATAAAGGGACATGGAGTGCTCGGCATGCGTACCGTTGGTAATGGCGAAAAAGGCATTACCCCCGGTAAAAAAAGGTGTAATGGGCAGTTACAGCTACCGTTGGTAATGGGGAAAAAGCCATTACCCCCGGTAGAAAAAGGCATGATGGTCGGTTTCGGCTACCGTTGGTAATGGCGAAAAAGCCATTACCCCCGGTAGAAAAAATCGTGATGGGCGGTTACAGCTACCGTTGGTAATGGGGAAAAAGCCATTACCCCCGGTAGAAAAAGGCATGATGGTCGGTTTCGGCTACCGTTGGTAATGGCGAAAAAGCGATTACCGACGGTAGAAAATGGGAGGCATTTTGGCTTTGCGTACCGTTGGTAATGCCAAAAAAGCGATTACCAACGGTAGAGAAAGGGGGAATGAGCGGCTACAACTACCGTTGGTAAAGGCGAAAAAGCGATTACCAACGGTAGGAAAAGGGGTAATGGGCCGTTGCAGCTACCGTTGGTAATGGGGAAAAAGGCATTACCCCCGGTAGGAAAAGGCGTAATGGGCGGTTGCGGCTACCGTTGGTAATGGGGAAAAAGGCATTACCCCCGGTAGAAAAAGGCGTGATAGGCCGTCGCAGCTACCGTTGGTAAAGGCCAAAAAGGCATTACCGACGGTAGGAAAAGTCGTGATTGGTAGTTTCGGCTACCGTTGGTAAAGCCGAAAAAGCCATTACCAACGGTAGAAAAAGGCGTGATAGGCCGTCGCAGCTACCGTTGGTAATGGGGAAAAAGCCATTACCCCCGGTAGAAAAAGGGGTAATGGGCCGTTGCAGCTACCGTTGGTAAAGCCGAAAAAGCCATTACCCCCGGTAGAAAAAGGCGTGATGGTCGGTTTCGGCTACCGTTGGTAAAGTTAAAAATGGCATTACCCCCGGTAGAGAATCGGCGGTGTACCGTGGGCGATGCTGAATTTTCGATTACCGACGGAAGAATAGAAAAAAGGCGGCCCCGTCGGGTCGCCTTTTTTCTATCTACATTATTTCTCTTTACAGGTCATCTACCAACGCACCGCTCTTAGCATAGGCAGTGGAGCGGGCTTCGAAGAAGTCGGTGCGAATCATGTTGGCGTTGGAGTAGTTGGAGACCCATTTCATGCTGCTGGGTTCTTCGTTGTAGCCGGAATAGATGGGATCCAGACCGAGGCCGGTGGCGCGGAGGTTGCCGAGGTAGCGAATGTAGTCGACGCACATCTGGCCGTTGAGCCCCTCAAGGCGATCGCCGATGACGTATTCGGACCAAGCGATTTCCTGTTCTGTGCCTTCCTTAATCATGCGCTGGTATTCATCCTGCAGGACGGAGCGGAAGAGATCCGGATTTTCCTTGCGCAGGGTTTGGATGATGTTGCGGAACAGCCACAGATGCGTATTTTCATCGCGATTGATGTAGCGAATCTGCTGGGCGGAACCGGTCATGCGGCCGTTACGCGCGAGATTGTAGAAGAACATGAAGCCACTGTAGAAATAGATGCCTTCCAGGATGTAGTTGCCAATCATGACGCGCATGAAGTTGTGGACATCCGGCTGTTGCTGGAAGTCATTATAAATATCACCGATGAAAGTATTGCGCTTTAAGAGGTGCTCGTCGTCACGCCACTGGAAGAGGACATTGTCGCGTTCATTCGGATCGCAGATGGAGTCAAGCATGTAGCTGTAGCTCTGCGAATGAATGCATTCCTGATAGGTTTGAATGTGCAAACAGAGGTTTGTCTCGTTGGCGGTGATGTATTGGGAGATTGATGGCAAGTTGGCCGACTGGATGCTGTCCAAGAAGATCAGGAAGCTCAGGATCTTGTCGTAGGCGCGGCGTTCGTATTCGACCAGCTGTGGATATTGCTTCTTATCCTGGGCCAGATTGATCTCTTCCGGGATCCAGAAATTGTTCATCGCTTGGCGATACCAGTCCGACACCCACTCATATTTCATGTTGTTGAAATCATTGAGGTTTGTGGTGTTGCCGCCAATCATGCGACGTTTGACGAGTTCAATGTCTCCGTTGGGATTGAATAACGGATTTTTGTGCATCAGTTCCATGGCAATCCTTTCTAGGCCGATCAGACGGCACAGCTTTCGCAATCTTCAACTTGTAAGCTCTTGGAGCGAATGTAGTAAATGGTTTTGAGACCTGCATGATAGGCTTCCAGATACAGCGTTAAGATTTGCCGGAACGTGAAGTCATTGGTGATGTAGAGGTTCATGCTGGTGGCCTGATCAATATGGCGTGTGCGCACACTGGCGGCTTTGATGGACCAGGATTGGTCGGTGGCATGGGCGGCGTTGTAGTACACAAAGTTAGACATATTGAGATCCGGCGCGACGCGCGGAATGAGGCCGTTTTTCTTTTCATCATAATAGAAGCGATTCATGATCGGATCGACGCCCGGCGACGTGCCGGCAATGATGGAGGTGGAAGAGGTGGGCGCAACCGCCAACAGATAGCCGTTGCGTAGACCGTATTGCTTGACCTCCGCCGCCAGTGCCTTCCAGCGCTCCGAGGTATAGTTTCGATCTTTGAAATAGGCGCCGGTTTCCCAATCGGAACCGTGGAAATACGGATAGGCGCCTTTGTCCTTGGCGTTTTCCATCGAGGCCGTGATGGCATAATAGTTCATGTCCTCGAAGACACGATCGGCAAGCGTCAAATGCTCTTCGGACTCCCAGAAGACGCGTTCGTTGGCGAGCATGTGGTGGTAGCCGGAGACGCCGAGCCCGATGGGGCGATAATGGCTGTTGTTGATTTTTGCCGCGGCGACGGGGAAGTAGTTGAGTTCAATGACATTATCCAACGCACGCACAGCGGCAGTGGTAATGCGGCGGAACTCCTCGGCATCGTTCACATTGATTTTACCGAGGTTGAGGCTTGCCAGGTTGCAGACCACATAATCGCCCGGTTTGGTCTTAGTGACAATGATGGGATCGCCATCGGCAGTTTCCGTGGTGGACACTTCTTCACTGATGGATTCCGTGGCGGACATATTTTGTGCGATTTCCGTACAGAGGTTGGAACAATAGATCATGCCCTTATCCTTGTTCGGATTGGCGCGATTGACGACATCGCGATTGAAGGTGAAAGGCGTGCCCGTTTCGACCAGACTCTTAATCATCAGTCGCACCATTTCCTTAATGGGAATCCAACGCTTGGAGATGCGCTCATCGCCTAAGCAGTCCAGATATTTATCCGTCCATTCTTGGCCATAGGAATCTTCAAGGGCGTAGCCTTTGATGGTTAAGATTTCGTGCGGATCAAGGAGTCCCCACTGTCCACCCATATTGGTTTCGACTTGTTCCCAGAAATAATCCGGATAGCAGATAGCCGGGAAGACATCGTGGGCTTTCATACGGTCATCGCCGTTATTGGTGCGTAGCTGCAAAAATTCGGGCACGTCTTTGTGCCAGGCATCCAGATAGACGGCAACCGCCCCCTGGCGCACGCCGAGCTGATCGACGGCAACAGCGGTGTCATTGGCTAAGCGCACCCAACGGATGACGCCCCCGGCTGCGCCCTTAAAGCCGCGAATCGAGGCGCCCGCAGCACGGACTTTGCCGAAATAGAGACCCATGCCACCGCCGAATTTGGAGACGTTGGCAAAGTTCGTAATAGAACGATAGATCCCTTTGAGATCATCGGGAACGGTATCAATGAAGCAGGAACTCAGCTGATGGAAGGGCTTACGCGCATTTGCAAGCGTCGGGGTGGCCATCGTGACCTTCAGGGAGCTTAACATCAGGTAAAACTCATGTGCCCAGTGCATGCGGTCTTTTTTCTCCGGAATGGCTAAAAAGAGAGCAATGCCGAGCATCATTTCCTGAATGGTTTCCAGCGGCTCCAAGTTGTAGTTGCGTACGACATAGCGATTCACCAGCAGGTCATAACCCGAATAATTTAAGAGATGGTCGTTGCTTTCATCGATCCAACCGGCCGCTTCTTCCAGTTCGGCAGAAGAATAGGTGTCGGGCACTTCATCGCCATACAGACCTTCGGCCTGTAGAGAACGCAATTTCTCTTCAAAGCGCAGGGCGCGCGGCTGATCTACGCCGGGAACTTTGCCCTCTTCGATACGCTTCTTCCACGACTTTTTGAGATTTTCATGGTATTGAATGCTGTAAAAACGGCCGGCGATAAACTCCCAACGCGTGGCCTCTTCATCCGTCAGTTCGATGGCGGCATGAATGAGCGCTTCCATACGTTCGGCAACGCTACGGCCTTCTTTATAGAAGCTCTCAAATTTATAGAGCAGGTGGCGCAAATCATAGACTTCTTCATCGTATGCCTCTTCAATGGACAATAAGATGTCGTGCAATTGCGGCAACTCGGGGAAGTAGGCCTCCAGGCGGGAACGAATCGAGCGCTTTTTGCGTCGCTCCTCACGATAAAGAATATAGCTCTTGGCAACTTCGTAGTGATCCGCTTCCATCAATTGCAATTCGACGCGGTCCTGAATGGCTTCAACGGTCAGCTCCTTGGCACCGTCAAAGGTTGCTTCGACATGATCGACCAGCGTGCTCAGATCTTCTTGGGAAATGGCCTTATTTACCTGATGAAAAGCCTTGGCCATGGCTTGCTCAATTTTACGGCGTTCATACGGTACAATGCGACCGTCTCGCTTAATGATTTGCATGCAAATTCCTTCCTCATTTGTTACGATAGCCCGGCTCTTCGCAACGGCCGGAGGATTTGCCTTGCGATGTCGATGATTTTTGTCCGGCATCGCAAAGCAGCTTCTTAATTCTACAATATCTAGTTAATAATTCCAAGGCTGCAATCTAGATGTGGTGTATGGATGCTGTATAATGATTCAGAAAAAGAAGCGGGAAAACGGAGATTCAGGACTTCTACGCTTTGGAGCACACAAATCCACTGTATCCTATGCAAAGAAAATTTTACGCGAGACGTACTTCGAATTGGGCATATAAGAGATGAAAGATGCTTGACATGGCTGTGATACATGGCTAAAAATGCTATAAAAAAGAACAATTTCGTACGAATGACTGTTGATGCAACGAAGACATGGGGAAAATGCTATGATAGACGTTATACGCAAAGCGACGGAAGAGGATCTATCCGCCATTATGGATCTATTGGAAAAGGGGCGCAGACGTATGCGCCAAGAAGGCAATATGGAACAATGGCCCACGGGGAATCCATCGAAGGAGATGGTGCACGAAGATATTGCCAAAGGACGCAGCTATTTGGCCATCGAAGAGGGGCATATCGTTGGCACTTTTTGCCTTCTGGAAACACCGGAACCAAATTATGCGCAGATTCACGGCGCTTGGCGTAATGATGAAGCGTATCTTACGCTGCATCGCGTAGCGGCAGATCCTGCCGTGCACGGCTTGGCGCGAGCAATGTTCGCCTTTGCAGAAAAACGGGCACGAGAACAGGGAATTTACAACTTGCGCATCGATACACATAAAATGAATCAGGGGATGCAAAGAGTCATTCGTAAGGCAGGCTTTGTGCATTGCGGGGTGATTCATTTAGCCGATGGGGCGCCTCGCGAGGCGTTTCAGAAGATAGTCAAGAATGAACCACGGGAAACAGAAAAGTGAGAGAGTATGGAAGTAGAAGAAAGACAAGGATGGAAAAGAATTTTAGATACGGGGCGGATGCGTAAGATTTTCGGATTGGCCTGGCCGTCGATCTTGGAAAACCTGGCTACGACGATTACGAATATCATCGATACCGTGATGGTTTCCCCATTGGGACCCGCGGCGGTGGCAGCCGTTGGTATCACGATTCAGCCCATTTTCTTATTTCTTTCGCCGATAATAGCAATGTATGTTGCCGTGGCAGCCATTGTTGCCCGTCGCAAGGGGGAAGGCAAAAGAGAGGAAGCCAATCGAACCGTGATGAGCGTGTTGGTGTTTTCGCTTATCATTTATCTGCTTATTGCGATTGTTATCAATCTGTATTACGACCCTTTATTGCGCTTTATGGGCTCCAATCCGGAGATACACGATGATGCGGCATTGTATTTGCGCATCTTGTTAACAGGATCTGTTTTTAACATCATGACCATGATCATTAACGCCGGTCATAGCGGTTCGGGCAATACGCGCATTGCCTTTATTTCCAATCTGGTATCGAGCGTGGTGAATATTTGCTGCAATTATCTCTTGATTCAAGGGCATCTGGGCTTTCCGGAGCTGGGCGTGACTGGTGCTGCCATTGCGTCGATCACAGGACAGTTTTTTGGTTTTTTGGTCAGTTTGGGATCGCTCTTTCAACACGACAGCTTCATTCAAATTCGCTATTGCGTACAGAAAAAGATACGCCCTGCCTTTGAGGCTTTGAAAGCCGTAGCATCGCTGGCGGTGAATATTTTCGTGGAAAACATCTTAATGCGCGTGGGCTTTATGGTAACGGCTATGCAGGCGGCCAGCCTCGGTACGGAAGTATTTGCGACGCATAACGTAGGCATGAATCTCTTAAACTTCGGTTTTTCGTTGGCGAGTGGCATGCAGACGGCGGCGGTGGCGTCTACGGGTTCGGCTTTGGGCGCGGGAAAGAAGAGGAGGGCCATGGACTATGGCTATACATGCCTGTTCATTGGCGTGATTCTCTCCGTCTTTTGGTTCATCACCTTGTTCTTCTTTGGCGGAGCGTTTTTCCGCATCACATTCTCCGAAGCCAGTTATATCGTGCGCGGCATCCGCATTTCACGCTATGTCATGTTTATTGTGTTTTTTCAGATCATCTCCATCGTCTGCGCAGGCGCATTACGTGCCGCCGGCGATGTGCGCTATACCTTAGTTGTATCCACCATCACGATTACGGTGATTCGCTCTTTGGTGACGGTGGTTTTGGTACAGTTGTTTCATATGGGCATTGACGGTATCTGGTTGGGCATCCTGGCACATCAATTTTCAAGCGCCGTATTGATGATGCTCCGTTTCCATCAGGGGAAATGGGTGAATTTAAAGATCTGACGCAAAAAGGCCTTGTCGTAAGGAGCGGTGCCTTATGCACAGAACCTGTGAAGGCAGAAAGGAAGCGACATGAAAATCATCGAACAACTCGGGGAATTTTATCTGGGCAATCAGGTAGACGTAAAAACGCTGGAAAAGGCGGAGGCTCCGTTTCTCTATGCCTCGGCGGATTTAACCACCCATGCGATGATTGTGGGCATGACGGGCAGTGGGAAAACCGGTTTGGGCATTGATTTGCTGGAAGAGGCCATTATCGACGGTTTGCCGGCCTTGGTCATTGATCCGAAGGGGGATATGTCGAATCTGTTGTTGCGTTTTCCATCGATTTGCAGGGACGATCTGTTGCCGTGGATTTCGGCTTCGATGGCGGAGCAGGCAGGACAAAGTCGTGAAGACTTTGCGCAGGCGGAAGCAGAGCGATGGGAAAACGGGCGCATGGCGGCAGGCATGGATGCGGCGCGCGTGGAACAACTGGCGCAGGCGGACATAACCGTTTATACGCCGGGATCACACAGCGGAACGCCTCTCTCCATTCTGAACTTGACCACGCCATCGGAAAGCCTGCGTCAGGATACGGAAGCCCTGCAGTCCTACATTTCCTCCACCGTAGCCGGCCTTTTGTCACTGGTCGGTTTGGATGCGGATCCGCTAACCGATCGTGAATTTATTCTGCTGAGCACGCTTTTTACGGCGCGTTGGAGCGTCGGCGAGAGTGTGGATCTGCCATCCCTCATTACGGCCATTCAAAAACCGCAGTTGGACAAGATCGGCGTGATGCCATTGGAATCCTTCTATCCCGAAAAGGATCGTTTTGCCTTAGCCATGCGTTTTAATAATCTGTTGGCATCGCCGCAGTATGCGACTTGGATGGAAGGCGAAGCAATGGACCCGCAGGCGTTGCTTTATACGCCGGAGGGCAAGCCGCGAGTGGCCATTCTTTCCATCGGTCATTTGAGCGACCGTGAACGCATGTTTGTGGTGACGCTCTTACTAAACCAAGTTGTCGCCTGGATGCGTCGCCAACCGGGGCAGTCGGCGCTGCGCGCCTTGCTCTATATGGACGAGGTGCACGGCTATTTCCCACCGGTCTCCAATCCGCCGTCGAAAGAGCCCATGCTCACGCTTTTAAAACAGGCGCGTGCCTTCGGCCTGGGCGTCGTATTGGCGACGCAGAACCCGGCTGACTTGGACTATAAAGGCCTCTCGAATATCGGTACGTGGTTTATCGGTCATTTGCAAACGCAGCAAGACCGTGACCGTCTGTTGGACGGATTGGATACGGGCGCCGAGGGCGGACAGAGTCGCAGTGAGATGAATGAACTGCTCAGTCGTCTGCCAAAGCGCACCTTCTATGTAAACAATGTCCATGAGCGCAGCTTTTCTCTTCTGTCGACGCGTTGGACGATGTCGTATTTGGCAGGACCGTTGACCGGGGAGCAACTAAAACAACTGCAGCCGGCGATGGCAAGCCAACCGAAGACGGACGCCACTACGGTGGCACCCGTTACCGACCAAGCTTCGGCAATGCCAACTGTCATGGCGGAAAGCGCACCGCCTGTCGCGCCAAAAGGCGTGGAGGTGTATTATGTGCCGACCCAAGGAGAAGCTATTTATATGCCCTATGTGATGGGCATGGCAAGCATTTTTTATGAAGATGAGAAGGCAGGCGTTCATCTGGAGCGCAAGATCGCCTATTTGGCGGATGTGCCGGAGGCCCCGCAGGCGGCGGATTGGGACGATGCTGAGCGCTTGGATTCGGCGGATCTTTCCCTACATTCCCAGGCACCTGCCGGCGCCACTTTTGCACCGGTCTCTCTGGACGGGGTAAGTGCCGCCAAGATGACTGCGTGGAAGACTGGGTTTAAGAACGCACTTTATGCAAAGGAACGCCTTACGGTTCCATATCATTCCGGCACAAAAACATATGGCAAGCCGGGTGAAGAGGGGCAGTTTGCCATTCGTATGGAAGGCGCTTTGCGGGAACAGCGCGACCAGAAAATGAAAGAAGTGAAGGAAAAATACCAGAAAAAGTTGGATGCCATGCAGGAACGCATTCGTAAAGCGCAATTGGCTGTGCAGCGCGAAGAAACGCAGGCTAATGCTGCGAAACAGAGCACCCTGGTGAGCTTGGGCTCTGCGCTTTTGAGCGGGATTCTAGGCTCGCGAAAGCCAAGCGCGACCATGATCGGTCGCATGAGCAGCTCTGCCCGTTCCTTCAGTCGGCAGCGCGCCCAAGAAGCGGACACCCGTCGCGCAGAGGAGAATGTAGCGGCGTATCAGGAAGAGCTGCAGAAGCTTGAAGATGCGCTGGCTGAAGAGTTGCAACAGATTGGCGATTCGTTCTCCGTGGATAAAGAACAAGTGGAGTCGGTGGAAATTAAGCCGAAAAAGAGTAACATCCAGGTACAGAACCTGTTTCTGGTTTGGAAATCGGAAGCTTAATCGCAGCGTTTCAGTTGTTCTGGTGTGACCGAGGAAAGCAAGCGCTGTGACTACAGAGCATAGAAAATAGAAGGAAGAAAGCATGAAATTTTCCCAACGCAGTGATACGTTACAGGAATCCCCCATTCGCAAGTTTGCGGATGCGATGGCCCGCGTCGAAGCCGAAGGAGTGGAAGTCATCCCTATGAATATCGGCCAGCCGGACATCCCCACACCGCCGGATTTTCTCGAAGCCGTGCGTCACTATGATGTGGATGTGTTGGCCTACCAAAATTCGCGCGGCATGCAGCGCACCTTGGAGACGGTGCAGTTATACCTCCATAACTACGGCTTGGACTTTGCTCTGGATGAAATTTGCATTACGAATGGCGCGAGCGAGGGCTTGAGCTTTGCGATTTCTCTGGTTTGCGATCCCGGCGATACTCTTTTGGCCATGGAACCCTTCTACACCAATTACAATTCCATTGCCGCGGTACAGGCAGTTAATATTTGGCCTATTACCACGCGTGCCGAGGACGGCTTTAGCGTGCCCTCTCTTGCGCAATGGGAAGCGAGTATAGCTGCCTCCGGTAAGCGCGATCGCATGAAGGCCCTCATTCTTTCCTCGCCGGCCAACCCGACCGGGCGTGTCTATACGGAAGAGGAGATGCACATTCTGATCGAACTCGCCAAAAAATACAATCTTTGGATTATTGCCGATGAAGTGTATCGCGAATTTAACTACACCTCGCGTCCCTTCCACTCCTTTGCAGAATACGAAGACATTCGCGATCGCGTGATTTTGGTGGACAGCATTTCCAAGAAGTATTCCGCTTGCGGTGCTCGTATCGGTTCTCTGGCCTCAAAAAACAAAGAATTTAACGCGAAAGCGCTCAAGATGTGTCAAGTCCGCCTTTGCGTTTCCACGCTGGACCAGATCGGCGCCGGAGCAATGGATATCGTTGATGATGCCTATGTTGAGCGCAATCGACGCACCTATCGTCGTCGCCGCGATGCGCTTCGTGAGCGATTGGAACACATGGAGGGCATTGTAGCACCGGAGCCCGAGGGCGCCTTTTATGTCATTGCTAAATTGCCGGTGGAAGACGCTGAGGATTTTGTGCGCTGGACCCTTGAAAATGTTCGCGTCAACGGCAAAACTCTGCTCATGACTCCGGCCGCATCCTTCTATGCGACGCCCGGCCTCGGCCGTGACGAGGTGCGCCTTTCCTACTGCGTACGCACAGAGCTTTTGCTCGAAGCGATGGATATTTTGGAAGTTGCCCTTAAGCGCTATCCGGGCAGGAGAAAATAAGTAAGAACTCGGTTGTGCCGAGCAATAGGAATTGTGGAAGGCGGCCTTAGGGCCGCCTTCCTTGCGCCTTACCGGGAAGATATTTTCTTAAAGAATCCTTAATACTTTCATGCCCTACGTGCAAAAACTCACGATAGAATAGAATTAACCAATAGGACAAAGGAGGAGGCATGAACGAGCAGGCAATTCATATTTTGGTTTGTGATGACGATTTTGAAATCGTGCAGGCCATTCAAATCTATTTAGAACGTGCAGGCTATAGCGTGCATCATGCCTATAACGGGCAACAGGCGCTGGAGGTGCTCGAGAAGCAGCCGATTCACCTGGTGCTTTTAGATATCATGATGCCTTTGATGGATGGGATGGAGGCATTGACACGGATTCGCGAAACTCGATCCATGCCGGTAATTTTGGTCTCTGCCAAAGGGGAGAGCAATGATAAGATCGACGGGCTTCTGGGCGGAGCGGACGATTATATCACCAAGCCATTTCATGCGAAAGAACTGGTGGCTCGCGTCAAGAGTCAGCTGCGTCGCTATATGCAATTTCAGCAGTATGATCCGTTGCAGGAGGAGAAGGGCGTTCTCCTGCGTCAAGGGACGTTAGTGATGAATTGCCGAGAAAAAACCGTGGAGGTGGACGGCGCACCGAAGGCGCTGACGCCTTTGGAATTTTCCATTTTGCAGTTATTGATGAAGCGACCCGGGCACGTATTTTCCAGTGAAAAAATCTATCAAGCGGTATGGCAGGAGGATTCCTTGGGTGCCGTGGCAACGGTGGCGGTGCACATTCGCCACATTCGCGAAAAGATCGAAATTAATCCGCGGGAGCCGCGCTATTTGAAAGTGATTTGGGGACGGGGCTACAAGATCGAACCGCAACAAGATCCGCAGGCAGCCCCAACGTCAGGTGCGGAAAAGCAGAGCGAGAAAGGAGGAAACCGATGAAAACAAAATTTACGACGTGGTGGAATACATTGAAAAAACACTCATCCATCGATGAAGAGCCGGAGTATCACAAACGGCGTGTCTGGCCATTTGTTGTCGTGAACGTGCTTTGCGCCGTTGTAGTCGGCACATCGCTATTTGTGCTGGCAAGCCTTGCGTCGCAGGGACGTTCGCCCTGGAATACGAGTCCGGAATACGGCAATGCAGCGGATCGCCAACTGGTGGGCGAGGCAGAAAAGCACGTACGCTATATGCTGGCGTCGCAAAGACAAAGCGAATGGAAAGAGCTGCCGGCGGATGCGCCGGTACCTTTGGCGTTCGGAAGCTGGAGCGATATGGATCGCTTGCGCTATATGACGTTATTGCAGGAAAAAACCACCGCCGAAGAGAAATTGACATTTGCCAAAACCTATGTGAAAGAACGCACGCATGGCAATGGCAATGCAACGTTACAGGGTGAAGGTATGGGAGAGGCGGTGCCTTTGCTGTATAAAAAGGCCGATATTCTGGACTGGGCGCAGAAGGGACTCAAAACGGTAAATACGTCTGTGCGGCTACGCAGGGGTGATCATACGGATTTTGTCAAAGAGTCGGACGCCCAAGGTCAGAAATTGGAAGAAGACGGTGGCGAATGGCATCAATCGGAGATTGAAACCGTGGTGGAAGTCAAACAGCCGCTCGGCGCTACATCGCTGGAAAAGGCGGCCAACGGCAATTTGGAGCTCTATCGTGGCTATATGGAGCAATTACAGATCACGTTTGATTCTTTTAGCGGTATGGCATTGCCTTTGGAAAATCCCTCCCAGCAGGCAACGAACTTGCAAGTCACGCTGTCATTATTTAACGGGGCGAAGACCTTTACCAATGCAAAACGGGTGAAGGATAAGACGCCGGTGTGGTCGGCCCCGATAGTGCTGAAAGAAAAGCAATGCCGCGTGGGAGAGGGGCTGTGGAAGGATAAGCTTTCCCATGCGCGTGTTCCGTTTTTGACCATGCTGGAAAATCAGGATCTTCGTTGGAGTAACGATGTGGAACTTACCGTGCGGGTGGATACGACCTTGCAGGAAGAAGATGCGCTGCAAATTTTCGCACAGACCCAACCGAAAGTAGAAAAATTATGGTCGACGTTGCTGATAGCGGGGGGCATTGCGCTTCTGCTGTGGCTGGTGACGCTTGGTCTTTCGCTGGCGCGCACCACGAATGCGGATATGCCGCTTGTTCGTAAAGTGGAAGGGTTTATTCCCCTTGAACTTGTCCTGCTGGCAGGAGGTATCTTTGCCGTTCTGGTCGGCAGCATGTGTCTGGAAACGCTCAAAGGCGCGCAACACCATGTGGAGCAAATTTTAACCAATCCGTGGGGCGATCCGCTGTGGCTTTTGCTCATTCCGGCGCTGGCCATTGTCGATATAACAGGCTGGTATCTGCTTTCCCTACTGTTCCGTAAAGCGCGCCAGGGACGCTTCTTCCGCGGCAGCATACTCGGCGGACTTCTCCATTTTGTACGGGAGCGGTATCGTGACTATCGCGACGGCAAGGACGCCGATCATCGTTTCCTGCTGCGCCTTGTCGTGTTCTATGCCATTGCCGGCGGTCTGCTTTTCCTGGTGGTCTTAAGCCACTCTTCGATCTTTTGGGTGGCGTTTTTGCTCTTCGTGATTGGGGCGCCCATCATGTTTGCCCTGGAACAGGATCGTAGCGATGCGCGGATTCTGCGCACAATGCAAAATATTGTGCAAGGCGATCCGCACGGAAAATTGGAGGAAGAAGAGTTTCGCGGGGCACACAAGGTGATGGCCGAGCAGATCAATCATTTTGATGAAAGTTTGCAAAATGCGGTGCAGAAGAGCCTGAAAAACGAACGTATGCAAACGGAACTGATCACCAATGTATCTCACGATCTGCGTACGCCGCTCACATCGATCATCAATTACGTCGATTTGTTGCGCAATCCGGATATCACGGAAAAAGAGCAAAAGGAATACTTGGACGTATTGGCCAAGAAGTCGGCACGTCTGAAGACCCTGATGAACGATCTGATTGATGTGTCCAAAGCAACGAGTGGTGCGATGAAGCTGCACATGGAAGCGATTAATTATTCCGAGGTGATTCGCCAAAGCTTGGCGGAAATGGAGACGGGCTGGGAGAAAAATGGCTTGCAGCCGGTTGTCACATTGCCGGAGGAGGAGCTGTCCGTGTATGCAGATGGTCAAAAACTGTCGCGCGTGTTGGAGAATCTGTTCAGCAATGCGCAAAAATACGGGCAGAGCGGGACACGTGTGTATATTGAAGCCGAAAAGGACGGCCAAGAGGCGGTCTTCACGATTAAAAACACGTCACGTTATCCTTTAAATATGACGGCAGAAGAACTCTTGGAACGGTTTAATCGCTCGGATAAATCGCGTACGACCGAAGGCAGCGGCCTTGGTCTCTCCATTGCAGATCAGTTGACTCGCCGCATGGGCGGCCGCTTAAGACTCACAATCGACGGCGACCTCTTTACCGCTAAGGTGTGTTTTCCGTTGCAACATTGATCCGTCCCCGAAGCGTCTTCGAAATGGCGGGAAACATGGTATGATAAGAAAAAATGGTTCAGACCATGGATGATCGAAGACGCCGACATGGTCGGCGTACGCTGAGGGGATAACAATGATTGATGTTTGTCTATTGGGCACGGGCGGTATGATGCCGCTGCCCGGTCGCCATTTAACGGCGCTTTTAGTGCGCCATCAGGGGCATTCCATTTTGATTGATTGTGGCGAGGGAACGCAGGTGGCCATTCGCAAATACGGTTGGTCGATGCATTCCATTGATGCCATTCTGTTTACGCATGTGCATGGAGATCACATTGCCGGCATCAGCGGCTTGCTTTCCTCCATGAACACAGAGGGGCGTACCGAGGCGGTGCATATCTACGGCCCGGACGCTGTGGAAGAAGTAGTGGCCAATCTTTGCGTGGTCGTGGGCGTGAACTTCAACGTGTATTTTCATTCGTTGCGGGAAAATCCATTTCAGGTGGGTCAGCTCAAAGTGACCGCTTTTCCGGTGAAGCATAATATCACCTGCTACGGCTATCGCTTAGATCTGTCCCGTCGTCCCAAATTTTTACCGGAAAATGCCAAGGCATTGGGCGTACCAGTGCAGGACTGGAAGAGATTGCAGGCCGGCCAAACGGTACGTGTCGGTCTGCGCACGGTTACGCCGGAAGAGGTGAGCGGACCCGAGCGATCGGGTCTTTCCTTAGTTTATTCAACGGACACTCGCCCCTGTGCTACGCTGGAAAAAGCCGCCAAAAATTGCGACTTGTTGATTACGGAGGGCATTTACGGCGATCGCGCTAAGACCAAGGGGGCGGAAGAAAAGTGCCATATGACCGCTTGGGAAGCCGGAGAGCTGGCAGATCGTGCGGGAGCCAAGGAAACTTGGCTTACGCATTACAGCCCGTCGTTCCGCAATCAGGCTCAGTATTACGAGGAAATGGCCTCAAAACACCCGAGTGTGCGCTTTGCCTCGGACGGCTGGCACCGCACCCTAGATTTTCGTCCTAAGGGTGAGAGCTGTTGACACAGATTAAGACATTGTGAAACAACGTGAACCACGCGATGAAAAAATAGGAATTCGCTGAAAAAACGTCCATGCTATCCTACTCTTCGGAGGGGAAAGTATGACGTTTTTTTTCATTTCAAGGGCTTGGTTATTGCTGGCATTGATCGGATTGGCCATCTTTGACGAACGACAACGGCGGATTCCAAATCGGGTCCTTTTTGTCACTACGATGCTGTTTCTTTTTGCGCATCCGGCGTTTGTGCTGGGCGTGGAGGGAGCCAACCCAGGTGTTTGGTGGGGTGATTTTTTTACGCGCCTTCTGGCGGCGGTCTTGGTTTTACTTTTTACCGGTCTCATTTCCTTTTTTCGTCCGCAGAGCTTGGGTATGGGAGACTGTAAGCTGATGGCGGTAATTATGCTCTATGGCGGTTGGCCGGAAGCAGCCGTCATTCTTTGGCTGGCGTTTTTCTTCACCGCCGTGCGGGGCATTTTTGTGCGCGTGATGACGCGAAGTCGGGAGCATATGACCTTGGCTTTTGCCCCGCAAGTGGCGATAGCAGCGGCTTTAGAGCTGATGTTGCACCTTTGGATCGTATTGCAGGGGTAGAAAAATTATGTCACAATGAGAAAGCGATCGATATTCGCAATTTATTTTTATGACACAGCAGGAGGAACCAATGATCGAACTCAAGGGGATTACAAAAAATTTCGGCACAAAAACGGCCGTGGATCATCTGAATTTGACCTTAGAACCGGGAACCATCACGGGCTTTATCGGCCCGAACGGCGCCGGCAAAACAACCACCATCCGTATGCTGTGCGGCATTACGCGCCCGGATGAGGGAGAAGTGATCATCAACGGTTACGATATGCATAAGGATCCCATCCGAGCAAAAGAGGAATTCGGCTATATTTCCGACAACCCTGACCTTTTTACGGCGCTGAAGGGCATCGAATACATCAATTTTATTTGTGACATCTATCGCGTTCCGCAGGAAGAACGAACCAAGCGACTGGAAGAACTCTTGGACACCTTTGAAATGCGCGAAGCCGTCGGCGATCGCATTTCTTCGTATTCCCATGGTATGCAGCAGAAGATTCACATCATTGCTACGCTGATGCATGATCCGAATGTTTGGATTATGGATGAACCCATGACGGGCCTGGATCCGCAATCGTCCTTCTTACTGAAGAAGCGCATGAAGGAACATGCCGCAAAGGGAAATATCGTGCTGTTTTCCACGCACGTGTTGGAGGTGGCGGAAAAGCTGTGCGACCGTATTGCCATTATTAACAAGGGACAGCTGAAATACACGGGTACGCTCGAGGATTTGCAGGCATCCTATCCGAACCTTTCGTTGGAAGAGATTTTCCTGCGCGTCACCGAATCTCGTGTTTTAGACGAAGGAGAGGACGCATGAACCGTTTTCTGAGTTTAGTCAAAGTGAATATGATCATGTCGCTGCATCGCAGCGGGACGTCCATGATGAACGGGAGAAAAAAGAAAAGCGGCATCGGCGGGAAAATTGCGATGGGCTTCGTATTCTTGTTTGCGGGGCTAAGTTTCTTCGGGTCCGGCTATAACATGGCCAAACTGTACGCCGGCCTGGGCTTGCAAGGGCAATACTTCAGCTATGTGAGTTCCATGGCTCTTTTCATGAGCTTTATCACCGTATTTTCCTTTACGGCAGCCACGCTTTTCTATTCGTCCGATGCGCAGATTTACCTGGCTATGCCGCTTTCACCGAGCGAAATTCTCGGTTCAAAGCTGCTGAGTATCGTGGTGCAAACCTATCTGATGCAGCTTTTGGTCTATGTGCCCATGGCTCTTGCCGGTGTGGTTGTGAGCTTTTCTTTGCAAAGCTTATTGGTGTGGCTGTTACTCTTTTTCTTAATCCCGCTTGTGCCGACGTGCCTGGTGACGATTCTGATGCTCTTATTGCTGCAGATTGCACCGTTTTTACGCAATGAAAAGCGATTGATGCTTTTTACAGGTATGATCACCATGGTGGGCGCCATCTCTGTTTCGATTATCATGCAAATTGGTATGCGTCAAAGTTTAGATGGGGCCTTACCGCAACAGGTGATACCCGGCTGGTTCGGGTATCTCTTTCCGGTGTTAAAATTGGCCCCGCAGATGGCATACGGTGAAACCGCCAAGGCTCTCATTGCGCTCGGGATCTTTTTACTCACCAATGTCGTCTGGGCAGGTCTTACGTTCCTGCTTGCGTCAAAGCTGTATTTCCCGATTCTGCTTTCCATGCGCAGCGATGCCAAGGGCAAAACTATGTCGAAAGAAGCGTTGCGCTCTTCTTCCAAGAAGCAGAGCAGTGCTATGAAATCCATCGCCATTCGTGAGATCAAGAGCGTTTTGCGTGTGCCGGCGTATGTTCTCAATTCGGTGATTAGTCCCTACATCCTGCTGATTGTGATGTTTGGCGGCGGCATTTTTGGCGCCGTTCGCGCCGGAGCGAATGCCGACTTTTTGGGCATGCTTCAGGAGTTTTTCCTGGCTATGACGGAGAAACCGTCGGACGCGTTGGCATTTGGCCTCATCAGCGGACTGGTGATTGCTCTTTTCGTATCGGTCGGTTCGCTTTCGTCCACGACCATTTCGCGAGACGCCTATCATTGGGATTTCTTCAAATCCATTCCGATACCCGCCAAAACGATTTTCATGGGGAAATTGCTGGGTAGCGCGGCATTCGTTCTACCGCTGCTTCTGATCCTCTGGATTGTCTATTTCGTGCTATTGCCCTTTACACCGCTTGTGCATCTTTCCATGCTGCTCAGCACGTTGCTGTGCATGTATGGTATGGTCATCTTGGATATGCGCATCGACCTGTTGAGCCCGAAATTGGACTGGGTGGATGAGTTATCGGTGGTAAAACAGAATAAGACCGTCGTCTTTTCCCAGATGAAGACTTTTATTCTGATCATGGCGGCAGTACCGCTGGCAATGTCGGGCAACGTTAAATTGGCGGGCTTTCTTGTGACGGCCGTCTTTGCACTTACCGGCATCGTTTTGACGGTAAGCATGAACAAAAATGCCGAGAAATGGCTCTCCGGTATCGGAGAGTCGAAGTAAGAAAGGTTGAATGGCTATGCTTTCGGTGATTGTACCCGCTTTCAATGAACAGGCGGGCTTAGCGGTGACATTTAAGACCTTGGAACAGGCGCTTGCCCCCATTGCTATGCCTTTTGAGATTCTTTTTGTGGACGACGGTTCACGAGATGAAACCTGGGACATCATTCGAAGCCTTGTGCCCGTGGATCCGCAAAATCGTGTCCGCGGTGTTCATTTCAGTCGCAACTTCGGCAAAGAAGCAGCCATCTTTGCAGGCTTGGAGGCGGCAGATGGCGACTGCGTAGTTGTCATGGATGCCGACTTGCAGCATCCCCCTGAGAAGATCGTGGAGATGGTCGAACTTTGGCGACAGGGCAATGAAGTCATCGAAGGCAAAAAAGAGGATCGTGGCGAAGAGACAGGCCTTCATCGCGGCTTTTCGCATCTCTTCTATAAGCTCATCAGCCGCTTCTCCGGCATGAATATGGCCGACTCGTCCGACTTCAAATTGCTGGACCGCAAAGTGGTCGATGCCCTCAATCGCATGCCCGAACGCAACACCTTTTTCCGCGCACTTTCCTTCTGGGCCGGCTATCGACGTGCTACGGTCACCTATCGTGTGCAGGAGCGCCAATATGGCGAATCCAAGTGGTCCACGTTTTCTCTGATACGCTACGCAGTGCGGAACATCGCGTCCTTCTCCGTGCTACCGATGCAGCTCGTTACCTTTATGGGCGGCATTCTGTTCGTCGTCGCCAGCCTCATGTCCATCATCGCTCTAGTGCAGAAGTTCTGCGGAAAAGCCCTCGGGGGCTTCACCACCGTAATAATCCTCGTCATGTTTTCCTCGAGTATCATTATGTTCAGCCTGGGCATCATCGGCTTCTATATCGCCCAAATCTACGAAGAAGTCAAAAATCGCCCCCGCTATCTGATTGCGGAGCGATACAATTCGGCAAACCCGGAGGATAAATAGGATAAAAGGAGCCGGTCCGGTAGGACCGGCTTTCCTTATGATTCATGATTCGAAATAATTCGAAAGAAGAGGGCGGCCTTGTAGGGGCGCTTTTTTTGCGTTTATATGCGCTAACATGTTCCTATATGTGACAATATACGCCTATATGCGCCGCCCTGGGGGTGGCTTTTTTATACCGTGGGTAATGGCGAAAATGCGAGTACCGACGGTAGGGGCGAATGGCGGCATACCGTGGGTAATGGTGAAAAGGCGAAAACCCACGGTAGGAATCGGCGGGGACAGCTCAATTTCATACCGTGGGTAACGGCAAAAACGCGAAAACCCACGGTACGCGCGACCGGCGGCATACCGTGGGTAAAGGCGAAAATGCGAAAACCCACGGTAGGAATCGGCGGGGACAGCCCAATTTCATACCGTGGGTAATGGCAAAAACACGAAAACCCACGGTACGTGCGACCGGCTGCATACCGTTGGTAATGGCGAAAAGGCCAAAACCCACGGTACGGTCGGCGTGCCTGACAGCGTTTTTGTACCGTGGGTAACGGCAAAAACGCAAAAACCCACGGTAGGAATCGGCGGGGACAGCCCAATTTCATACCGTGGGTAATGGCAAAAACACGAAAACCCACGGTACGCGCGACCGGCGGCATACCGTGGGTAACAGTCAAAACGCAAAAACCAACGGTATGGTCGACGTGCCTGACAGCGATTTTCTACCGTGGGTAACGGCAAAAATGCGAAAACCCACGGTAGGAATCGGCATGGACAGCTCAATTTCATACCGTGGGTAATGGCGAAAACGTGAAAACCTACGGTACGCACGACCGGCGGCGTACCGTTGGTAATAGCAAAAATGCAAAAACCCACGGTACGGTCGGCGTGCCTGACAGCGATTTTGTACCGTGGGTAATGGCAAAAACGCAAAAACCCACGGTAGGAATCGGCGGGGACAGCTCAATTTCATACCGTGGGTAACGGCAAAAACGCGAAAACCCACGGTATGGCCGAGGGACCTGACAGCGATTTTGTACCGTGGGTAACGGCAAAAATGCAAAAACCCACGGTAGGGGCGGCGTGCCTGACAGCGATTTTCTACCGTGGGTAATGGCAAAAACGCAAAGACCAACGGTACGCGCGACTGGCGGTGTACCGTTGGTAATAGCAAAAAGGCCAAAACCCACGGTACGGTCGGCGTGCCTGACAGCGATTTTGTACCGTAGGTAATGGCGAAAACGCAAAAACCCACGGTAGGAATCGGCATGGACAGCCCAATTTCGTACCGTTGGTAACAGCGAAAACGCCATTACCAACGGTACGAGTGGCCGGCGGTATACCGTTGGTAATGGCGAAAAGGCGAGGACCGACGGTAGGGGCGAATGGCGGCGTACCGTGGGTAATGACGAAAACGCGAGGACCGACGGTAGATGCGGCCATTTGCACATGGATTCCAGCGTCTACCCGCGTATCTCAGATAAAAAAGACGGCCCATCGGCCGCCTTCTGCGTTTACATCGCCCAGATTGCAACAGAGGTCAAACGTCCTCCACACAATTTGGTGACGGAAGAATATACGTCGGAAACAAAAAAGCGGGAGAAGGCTGGAGGATAAAACGTTCGTGGACTAACGGACAGTCAATTTCTTCCCCTTTGTCACCGATTTGAAAAAGGAACGCCCTCGCCGGGGCGGTAGCATTTCCGGCGAGGGACCTTTCTTTTTTTCATTTGTCTTTTACTTTCTTCTTAATTCCCCAAAGATGTCGGAAAGCTTGATTGTTCAAGGTTTCATTCTTTTGACCTTTAGTAGAACCTGTTGCATTTTGACTTGCAGAATTATCTGATGTGTTCCAGAAACGCTCCGCGTTAGGATTGTTTATTTTTATGCTTTTCACTCCGTTTTTAACCACATAAAGGCTATTTGGAGTGAGATACCTTTTCCGAGTTTTGCATGCTAAAAAGCAGAAATTTGGATTTTTCTTGATATTTAAAGCAGTGTTGAAAAACGCTTCAAGTCTTTTAAGGTGATCTTCTTTATTTTTGGTCGAAATGACGAACCAGTTATCATGTTCTTGGGATTTTCTGTTTTTTATCAAAATGCAGTAGAGCAAACAGAAGATCCACTGTTGGCTGTAGAGAAGTTCATCACTCTCTAAATTGATCTTATCTCTTATTGGTTTAGAAATTTGGGAAATTCTATTCATGTTGCTTGTCGCCCATACTTTTAGGTCTTTGTAAACAGCTTCATCCCATTTTAACAATCTGAAAGCGTGATTAAGATCCTCTTGATCCCACCACGTACCTATACCATTTGATGCGTACGGAAAAAGTTCTAAAAAAGCGATGGGGTTTCTATCCTCATTTTCTGCTTTCTCTTTTTTTAGACAGAGATGACGATGCTTCTCTACAAATTTTTTATCGATATATTCGGCATAAAATTTTCCGGGTTTACCATAGTAATAGTCATCCTCAGCTATGTGGAGATCGGTAGGCTCGATTTTTTCACCATTTTCATCCATTTTATACAGCATGGGACGGTTTCCATCACGAATCGGAGTATTATATACTTCCTTCATGTGATCAACCATAAAGTTTTTTTCTTCTTTTTGCTCATAGTCATAAAATGTATCCGCCTTGAATCGCGGATTAATTCCTAGAATGATCACGCGAGGATCGTAGAGATTCCCATCAAACGCTTGTTGGTAATCCATGAAGGGAAGACAAATCATCAGGGCAACAAGAATCGCTAAGGTATCGCTTGGGAATTTTTCTTTGCAGCAGGGATCCTTTTTTTCTTCTTTTTTTCTGATGGATATCGCCTCACCGATATTATTAATGATATTGAGTGCCAATAGAGGAATAAATACCTCCCTGTCTTCTTTGGCGATGCCGGGCAACTTTTTTAGAAGGTCTCGCAGTGATTCTTCCCCTTCAGAAAAAAATTTTCCTAATTCCCGTACAAATTCCTCTCTGTCAAATCGATCGATGTTATTTTCTTTCCAAGGATTTGATTCGTTAAAATCCAATAATTCCTTTTCAATATTAGACTTAAGCTTCGAATCTTCAATGAAATCCTCTAATTTCTTTTCAAGGTTATTCTTACACTTCGAATCTCTCTTCTTCTCCAATTCCTTTTCAAGGACAACCTTAAGCTTTGGATCTTCAATGAAATTCCGCAATTCCTTTTCAATAGGCTTCTTAAGCTTCGGATCTTTAATCAAATTCCCGAATTTCTTTTTAATTTGATCTTTAATGTCCGGGTCTTTAATCAAATCCAACAATTCTTTTGTCTTATTTTTGTCCGTCATTTTTCCCCTCCTACGTTTACTTGTAATGTTCCGGCATGTACCTTTACATAAATATCAGCTTTTTCTTCTTTCCACGTGATCAGCTGATTCGCTATGGGGGTTCGGATCCATTTTTTTATCGCGCGTTTTATGGCTCGCGCGCCGGATTCCGGCTGTAATCCCTTTTGCGCTAAGAGATGAATAGCGCCTCCGGTTACATGGAGAGAATACCCATTCTTTTCCAGCATTTGCTTCTCTTCTTTCAATAACAAACGGGTGATCGCTTCTACTTCCGCAGAACCGAAGGGCTTGAAGGTGATGATTTCATCGAGCCGATTGATGAACTCCGGGCGGAAAAATTGTTCAATTGCCGAAAATGTGATGGCGCGAACATCTTCTTCATTGAGCAGCGAGGTTGTGTTGGCAAAGCCAATTTTTTTTGAATGAACCATCTGCGCCGTGCCCAAATTAGAGGTCATCACAATTAGGCTTTGTGAAAAATCCACCACTTTGCCCGAGCCGTCTGTCAATCGTCCTTCATCCAGAAGTTGGAGAAACAGGTCATAAATTTTAGGATGCGCTTTCTCTATTTCATCAAACAGAAGCACGCATCGTGGATTATTGCGTATGGCATTGGTCAATTGTCCGCCTTTGCCGTAGCCCGCATAGCCGGGAGGCGCACCGATGAGCTTGGAAACTTCGTGTGGCTGTTGATATTCAGACATGTCAAAACGAACGAGCGCCGTCGGATCGCCTAAATATTCTTCCGCCACGACCTTGGTCAATTCCGTTTTTCCTACGCCGGTGGGACCGACAAAGAGGAAGGAAGCTATCGGCTGATACGGATAGCGAAGCCCTTTTTCCGACCGAATAATGGCGTCGACCAATGAATCCACCGCTTGATCTTGACCGATAATTCGCGCCTTAATACGTTCTCGCAAATGGTTGAGTCCATGAGAGGAAAGAAGCGTTTTTTGCAGATGCTCGGGGTCCAGTGTTCGACCGATTCGTTGTTCGATTTCTTGTCGGATCTCCTCCGCACCGAGGGAGAAAGCATAGGCCTTTCGTTTCGCGTTGCTTCGGATTTTGCTGCTTTTTTCTTGCAATGCATCAATTTTTCTTCGTATCGTCTCCACAGCGTCTTCATTGTAGAGCTGCGATTTTGCTTTTTCTAATTGCTTTTTTAGCGCAGTGAGCTGTTTTTCATAAGTTTTCTGAAGTGGCTGTTCCATGTTGTGCTTTAGGGCGAATCGCGATCCTGCATTATCCAGCAAGGTAAGGGCGACATCGGGCAACATTTCTTTGGGCAAGTATCGTTTGGCCAAAACGACGGAGGCAAAGATCGCATCATCGTTGTAGTTCAGGCGGTGATAGTTTTCATAGGCGATGGAAGCGTTGCGAACGATGGCAATGGCCTCTTCCTGACTCGGCTCATTGACGATGATGCGTTCAAATCGCCTTGCCAATGCCTGATCATGGGATAAATACGCATTCCACTCCCCCGCCGTTGTCGCACCGATAAGACGAAAATCGCTGCGCGCCAGAAGTGGTTTCAAGATATCGGTGAACCATCGCATCCTGCTCAACAGGTGGATCTCATCTAAAAACAAAACCACATTTTTTTCTTGTCGCATTTCCGCCATGAGCTTTTCCATGGCTAACGAGTCGGCGAAAAGAGAGCTTTCCCAAAATCGGGATAAATGAAATTGTCGAATTCTTTTGTTTGCTAATGCCGGATAATCTCCCTTCACAATGCGCTGAGCCAATCCTTCAATGAGTGCAGATTTTCCCACACCGGCGGAGCCGAGAAGAACAAAATTGTTTTTATCTCGGCGACATAGACATATCGCCATTTGTTCCATTTCTTTTTCGCGGCCGATTAAGGGGGAGAGAAGACCCTTTTCCGCTTTTTCGGTTAGGTCGGTACTGATTTCCTGCAAAATGGAATAGTCCGGGTTGCGGTATTTCACTCTTGTCAAAGAAGCGAATTTTTCTTCATTACGCTTTTCTTCTTCTCTTAGACCGTCACGAAACCGGAAATAGCGATTTGTAAAGAAATCAAGCCCATTAAGCGCTTCATCATCCTTGATTACGCCTTTCTGATAGAAAAGTTTGCGTAACAGATGATAGGCGTTGGATGTCGGGTCATTAAGAAACGCCGAAAGAAAAAAGGAAGTATCCAATGCTTGACAGTCTTTGGTCTGCATGGCTTGCTCCTGTGCTCTCTCATAGGCATCCGCTACTTGGCGAGACAGTGGAAGAGAAGAAAAAGTTTCCGCGACAGAAGAAGAGACGGGTTCCTTTACAAGTTCAACCGGGCCAGCCAAAATTTGTTTTACGCGGGCTCGTCTTTCTGCAAAGGAAAGCGGCTCATCCGCAGTGGATATTGCTCGGCATTCCACGCGCTTAGCGCATTCTTCTTCTTCCAAAAATTCGCTGCGCAGGATTCCATAATTTCCAAGCAGGTAGGATAATCCTGTATCTGCCGTGTCCAACGCGGCGAAAACAACATCCTGACTTTCGATCACCGCATAGTTTTTTTGCTGCAATCGATCTGACAATGCTTCGATCATTTCATAACATTGGCGCGAAAGGGGTATTTCCATTGTTTCCTTCATTTTCATCCTCCTTCTTTTTGTCGTTCAATTGGATCATACAACAAGGTAGAGGACAAAAATGTCCGCTTTTTAATGAGATTGGTATTTTTTTAGCGACATTTCCAAATTTCTTTTTATTCTCTCCCGAAGTTCTTCCGGTTGGATAATTTCGACTAGCTCACTATACTGCTTAGCCCATTTCTCCATCGTGGTCTCATTGATCTTAAAATCCAGCGTTAAAATTCCGTTCTCGTTTTCCTTTATTTCATAGTGATCACCATAGAACTCTTGGAAATAGAATAAATCATAAGCGGCAATCTTCATGTTCACGGAAATAGTACGATCGTTGATCGCGTAGAGATTCTGTTTATACTGATCAAAATAGCTGTCTTTTTTGCTTTTATATTGACGTTCTATTTTTTCGTATTCTTTTTCGCTATGGGGAATCAACGACACGTCAAAAATACGCATCAGTTTACGATATCTCGGAAAAAAATCTTTTGAAGCCATCATCACATAGAAATTACCATCCATCATGATGATGCGTAACGGCGCCTCTCTTCTCGGCGTGGCATACTTTGGTACTTTTTTCTTCTCAGTATTAATCAAAGAACTTCGAACCTGTACCATGAGATGTTTTTCGATTGCGCTACTCAGCGTCTTAAAAATTTTGGTGAAATCATCTTCCTCTTTTCGTTTTAGACAGCGAAGATAATCGTCGTCATAAAAGAGTTTGCGCAGGGACGGCTCCGAGGTTCCTGCTGTAGCGTTTTTCAGTTTTCGGATCAACTCCTTGGTCTTTTCAAAGGAAATATTGGGATCATATAGGATATGATAGACGATATACTGCTTTTCCTCCTGTGTGAAACCGAGGAAGTCGTTGCGATAAAAAGACTGAATCCGACCGTCATTACTACGATTTATGCAGATTTTATCTGCTTGATCAAGCGCTTCCAAATGCCGCTTTATCGTTCTCTGCGAGGGTACGGGCGGATGATCATCGGTTAACCGTTTTATCCACTTCTCCTTCAATGTTTTATAGGTGAGCGGATTGTTTTTGCTTGAATATTGCTCAAGGATATCCAACAGTTCATAGGCAAAGAATCGCGTTTTCAGATGTTGATCAGCCATGATAAACTCCATTCCTTTTTATGTTTATGATACAAGCGGCAGTGTACAAAAAAGGAAGCAACGAATGCCCGTTACTTCCTTCCGCCTTATGCGCAAAGCGCTTTGTGCATCCGTTATTTCAGCACCGACTTTTCCCAGCAATCCGGCTTTTCAAAGCCCATGAGCTCCACGACGGTGGCGGCGATGTTGGCTAGCCCGGCGCGGTTGGAAACTGTCTCATCTAGGGTGACGTCCTTATTGGGACTGGCCACGATGAAGGGGACGGGGTTAAGGGAATGCGAAGTTTTTGGTTCGACGACGCCTGCTTTGTTCTTTTGCAGCATGTCGTCGGAGTTGCCGTGGTCGGCGGTGATAAGAACGGTGTAGCCGTTTTCGAGAGCGACGGGCAGGATGCGTGAGAGACCGAGATCAACAGCTTCCATGGCTATTTCGGCGGCACGGAAATTACCGGTGTGGCCGACCATGTCGCCGTTCGCGTAGTTGATGCGCAGGAAACCGTAGCGATCGCTGCGAATGGCAGCAAGGAGGGCATCGGTCACTTCCGCGGATTTCATCCACGGGCGCTGGTCGAAGGGGACGTTGTCGGAGGGCACTTCTTGCCACGTTTCCAATGCTTCGGATACTTTTTCCGAATTATTGCCGTTCCAGAAATAGGTGACATGGCCGAATTTCTGGGTTTCTGCGCAGGCGAACTCGTTGACGCCCTTGGAGACGAGAAATTCCGTCAAGGTGTTTGTGATTTTCGGCGGATTGACGAGGTAATGCTTGGGAATGTGGAGATCGCCGTCATATTCAAGAATGCCGGCGTAGTAGACGTTCGGGCGACGGCCGCGATCAAAATAGGGGAAGTCCTCATCATCAAAGGCCATGGACACCTCGATGGCACGGTCGCCTCGGAAATTGTAGAGAATGAAAGTGTCGCCGTCTTGGACAGGGCCGATGGGGGCGCCGTCTTTGCCGATGACAAAGGCAGGGAGGTTTTGGTCGATCTCGCCGGTTTCTTCGCGCAGGGTGCGGTAAGCTTCCGTTGCCGAAGGAAACAGGCGGCCGTCTTCGACGTGTCCGTGCACTTGGGCATCCCAACCGCGCTTGACCATGTCCCAGTCGGCCTTATAGCGATCCATGGTGATGATCATGCGTCCGCCGCCGCTGGCGATGGCAGCGTGGAAGGTGTCATCGTTTAAGGTGTCAAGATAGGCTTCCATAGAAGTGATGTATTCGCCACCGGAGGTGGGGGGCACATCGCGGCCATCCAGGAGGGCATGAAGGAAGACGCGGGAAATGCCTTCTTTTTTGGCCTCTTTGAGGAGTGCTTTTAAGTGTTCGATGTTCGCATGGACATTGCCGTCGGAAAGAAGCCCTAGGAAATGCAGAGCTCCGTTGTGTTCCTTTGCAAATGCCATGGCCTCTTGCCATGTTTTCGAGGTATAGAGTGAGCCATCTGCAATGGATTGGTTCACGAGTTTGGCGCCTTGCGCATAAATTTGTCCGCAGCCCAGCGCATTGTGGCCGACCTCGGAATTGCCCATGTCATTATCGCTCGGCAGACCGACGGCTTCGCCGTGGGCACGCAACATGATCCACGGATAGTCGGCACGCAGGCGATCCAGCGTGGGCGTATTGGCGGCTTTAAAAGCATCGCCGGCTTCCTTATCAATGGGGCTGATGCCAACCCCGTCCATTACAATGAGTACGACTTTCTTTTTGAGTTCCGGCGTCATTCCAGATCCTTTCTGTTTCATAACGGCCAGTTAGGGATATCTTTTCAGAGAATGATCGAGCCCCGGGGTTTTTCGAGGGCTCCCTCAAGAGGATACCCCGTTGTGGAAAAGACGGAGGGGCTTTGGCCTTATTCGCCGATGTGGGAATAGTAGTGGAAATCATCCGTATCCGCATGGGAGGCCAAATTGTCGGCCATGGCCTTTGCCAGGGCGCGCAGCTGTTCTAAATCTTCCGGCTTGGCGGCGCTGCGCACTTCGATAACGGGATCCACCGCCTCAAAAGGCTGCGATTCGCGCCAGGCAAGCATTTCCTTGACGGCACCGCCGCTCCAGGAATAGTTGCCAACGATACCCATGGATTTATTTTGCATCTTATTCTCGGAAAGAATGGCCAGCAAATTGCGCATAGGCAGGAACAGCGCATTGTTGTAGGTTGGTGCACAGGCGATGAAGCCGCGGTACTTCCAGATTTCCGTTGAGATCAGCGAGGGGTGCGTTTTCGTGACGTCATAAAGGCGAATATTTCTTACGCCGGCTTCCGAAAGGAAACGCGCCAAAAGGTCGGCCATTTTTTCGGTATTGCCGTACATGGAACCGAAGGCAATCACGACACCGTTTTGCGCTTTGTGACTGGCTAAGTTATTGTACAGCGTCAAAATATTCTCCGGGTGGCTGCGCCACACGGGGCCGTGTACCGGGCAAATCATTTTGATATCCAAATCTTCCAGCTTTTTCAGGGACTTGGCGGCCATACGGGAATACTTCCCAACAATATTGGTATAGTAGCGGCAAGCTTCGGCATACACTTTTTCGATATCGCCGATTTCATCGTCGAAAATATTGCCGTCGAGTGCCCCAAAGCCGCCGAAAATATCCTGGGAGAAGAGGATGCCGTCCTTGTTCTCGTAGCTGACCATGGATTCCGGCCAGTGCGTCATGGGCGTCATGCGGAACGTAAGCGTGTGTTCTCCCAAGGAGAGAGTATCGCCTTCGGCGACGATGATTTTATTTTCCGTATCCACGCCATAGAAATTGCCCAAAAACTCAAAAGTTTTTTTGTTGCCGACGAGCGTGACATCAGGATAGATACGACGGATGAAAGGAATGGTGGATGAATGATCCGGTTCCACGTGATGAATGACGAAGTAATCCAGTTTGCGATCCCCTAAGGCCGTTTGCAGCTTGGAAAGGAAGTCTTCCACTTCATGGACATCTACAGAATCCAGCAGAGCGGTTTTTTCATCGCGGGCAAGATACGCATTGTAGCAAACGCCTTGCGGCAGGGGCCATTGGTTTTCGAACAACGGTTTCAAACGATCGTTCACGCCGACATACGTGAGCCAGTCATTGATGGGGGTGCAGTAAGTAATCATGAGTTCCTCCGTTTTAAGGGTTTCAGTGGGTTAGTATTTATTTATATAGCAAGAATGACTATATAGAAAGTATTGCATGAATCGCTATCATTGTAGTGCATTCGTGGCGGGAGGAAAAGACCGCGGCAATGGGGTATATGGAAATACCTAGTAAAAAAGGAAGGAATAGCACAGAAAAACACCAATTTCTTGACAAGACTGTTATATTATGAAAGTGAAGTAGAATAAATAATAGAAAAGTGGGGGAGTATCGCCATGAACGGAGGCGATAAGGAAGCCCCTATGGAGTTAGAGAAGAGGGATTATGCTTCTACATGCAGGTTTGGATGTGGGCTCCACGACGGTTAAAGTGGTTTGCTTAGATGAAAAAAATCACGTGTTATATTCGGTATACCGCCGTCATAAAAGCGATGTCAAACTGGCGGTACAAAAGGTCGTGGAGGAGCTGCTGGAGACCGTGAAGGACCAGCCGATTCAAATGGCAGTAACCGGGTCTGGCGGTATGTTTTTGGAAGACTATTTGGGCATTCCGTTTGTGCAGGAAGTCATTGCCGAAACGAAAGCCATTCGAAGCCTGCTGCCGCATACTGAAGTGATCATTGAGTTAGGCGGCGAAGATTCGAAAATCACGTACCTGTCCGGAAATGTCGAACAGCGCATGAATTCCATTTGCGCCGGAGGCACGGGAGCGTTTATCGATCAGATGGCAACGCTGTTGGATACGGATGCTTCGGGACTGAATGCCCTTGCCTCGGAATATGAAAAAATTTATCCCATTGCTTCACGATGTGGCGTATTTGCTAAAACGGATGTACAGGCCTTGCTCAACCAGGGCGCCTCGCATGCAGATATTGCTATGAGTGTGTTCCAATCCGTGGTAAACCAGACCATTTCCAACTTGGCTTGCGGACGTCCGATTCGCGGGAACATCACGTTTTTGGGCGGCCCTTTGCACTTCTTGGATCAGCTGCGCAATCGCTTTGTAGAAACGCTGGGCAGCGCAAACAACACCTTTACAACGCCGGAAGACGGACAACTTTTTGTCGCGCGTGGCGCTTCCCTTTTGGCGGCGGAAGAAGCCCCTGTGCAGTCCTTGCAACAGATTGTGGACCGCTTCCAGTCCGATCGTCCGTATGTGACGGAAGAGCGAAAGCTGATGGAACCGCTCTTTGCTTCAGAAGAGGAATATGAGGCATTTCGAAAGGCCCATGAAACCTCCAAAGAGGTTTATGGAAAACTGGAAGATTACCATGGCCCTTGCTATCTGGGCATTGATTCCGGTTCAACCACAGCAAAAATGGTGCTGATTGGCGAAGACAATCAGATTTTATATACGCATTATTCGAATAACCGCGGCAAGCCGCTGGAACACATCATGGAGCATCTGCAGGAAATCTATGCGGGGCTTAATGACGATGCCTATATCGCCTCTTCCGGCATTACCGGCTATGGCGAAGATTTTATTCGTGCTGCGCTGCATGTAGATACCGGCGAGGTCGAAACCATCGCCCATTACACGGCGGCAAAGTATTATGATCCCGAGGTAGACTTCATCTTGGATATTGGCGGCCAAGATATGAAGGCCATGCATATTTCGGAGGGCGTCATTGATTCTATTCAATTAAACGAAGCCTGCTCCTCGGGATGCGGCTCGTTCCTGTCGACATTTTCGGCATCGGTCGGCATGACCGTGCAGGAATTCCAACGGTCCGCTTTACTGGCTAAAAACCCGGTAGACTTGGGCAGCCGTTGTACGGTCTTCATGAATTCCAAGGTGAAGCAGGCGCAAAAAGAGGGCTCGCACGTTGGCGATATTGCGGCCGGCCTTTGCTATTCCGTAATCAAGAACGCCATTCAAAAAGTCATTAAAGTGCGTGACCCGAGAAGCCTCGGAAAGAATCTTGTGGTGCAAGGCGGCACATTCTATGGCGATGCGATTTTGCGCGCTTTTGAAAAAATTACGGGGCGCACGGCCATTCGTCCGGCCATCGCCGGCTTGATGGGTGCCATGGGCATGGCCCTCATTGCGAAACAGCGTTCCACTGGTGTGAGCACGCTAAAAACGCAGGAAGAACTCAGCAATTTCACGTATACGCAGCGCATGGCGCGTTGCGGACGCTGTACGAACAACTGCGCATTGACCATCAATATCTTTTCCGACGGCACCCGCTACATTTCCGGGAATCGCTGTGAACGTGGCGCCGGCGTTGTACGCAAAGAGAGGGGATTGCCCAACCTCTATCAGTATAAATACGATCGCCTGTTCAACTACTACAGCAGCATTGGCCCGGAACAAGCCAAGTTTCCGACGGTGGGCTTGCCGCGCGTCTTAAACATGTACGAGGATTTACCGTTTTGGCACACCTTCTTCAGCCGTTTGGGCTTCCCCGTACAGCTCTCCGGGCGCAGTTCACGCACCATGTACGATAAAGGCTTAGCATCCATTTCTTCCGAAACGGTGTGTTATCCCGGTAAGTTGGTCCACGGCCATATCGAAGATTTGGTCGAGAAGGGCTTACGCTTTATCTTCTATCCGAGCGTTTTTTACGAAACAAAACAGTTTGAGAAGGCGGAGAATCAGATCAACTGCCCGGTTGTTATCGGCTTCCCGGAGGTCATTCATAATAATGTGTCCTCTTTGGGGGAGAACGGGATCACCTATATGCATCCCTTCCTGTCCTTTGCGGATGAAAAGACGCTGACCAGCCGCTTATCGGAAATCTTCCGCTCCTTTACGATCGACGGAAAGACCTATGAAATTCCGAAGCGACTCATTCAAAATGCCGTTACGGCCGCTTGGGAAGAACAGAAAAATTACCATAACGATGTGCGCAAGGAAGGACAGGCGGCACTGGAATGGATGAAGGCTCATAATGCGAAGGGCATTGTTCTAGCGGGACGTCCCTATCATGTGGATCAGGAAGTGAACCACGGTATTCCGGAACTGATTAACGGCATGGGGCTGGCTGTTTTAAGTGAAGACAGTGTGGCCATGAACATGGATGACGTTTCCGAGGAGCTGCGTGTCTTGGACCAGTGGGTCTATCACAGCCGTCTCTATCGGGCAGCCGAATTTGTGACGCAGCATCCGAGCCTGGAAATGATTCAACTTAACTCGTTCGGTTGCGGCCTCGACGCGGTGACGTCCGATCAGGTGCAAGAGATTTTGGAAGCGGGCGGAAAAATCTATACGCTTTTAAAAATTGACGAAGTGTCCAATCTGGGCGCGGTGAAGATTCGTATTCGTTCGCTCATGCAGGCGTTATCCAACGGCAATGGCAAACGCACGCCGAAGAGAACGACGTATGCCCCGCAGAAGACGTCGTTTACGAAGCAGATGAAAAAAGACAACTACACGATTTTGGTGCCTAATATGGCACCGGATCATTTTGCGATTTTGTCCAAGGCGTTGGAAGGAGCGGGCTATCACTTTGATTTTCTGACGCGTGTTGACCAGTCGGTCATCAATGCAGGACTGAAATATGTCAATAACGACTCCTGCTATCCGTCCATCACAGCGCTCGGACAGATGTTTGAAGCGCTGGAGAGTGGTAAATACGATCCCGATCGTACGGCGCTATTGATGACACAGACAGGCGGCGCTTGCCGCGCTTCAAATTATGTCGGCTACATCCGTAAAGGGCTTGCCGATATGGGCTATCCGCAGGTGCCGGTCATTGCACTGTCGGCGCAGGGCATTGAGGTGTCGGAAGGCTTTACCGTAGGGCCGAGCCTGCTGCATAAAGCGGCGTATGCCATTGTTGCCGGCGATCTTTTGAATCGATGCGCCAACGCAACGCGCGCATACGAGAAGAACCCGGGACAAACCAATCGTCTCAAGGAAAAATGGAAGAAACGCTTTGCGGAATTTGTCGTACGGCCGCATCGCTCGGTGTTTAAGCGCCTGTGCGCGGAATGTGTTAAAGATTTTGATACGGTACCGCGTTTGGCCATAAAACGTCCGCGTGCCGGCATCGTCGGTGAAATTCTTGTAAAATACTTACCGGAAGCGAATAACCACCTGCAAGATTTATTGGAAGCGGAAGGCGCCGAGGTGATTGTGCCCGATTTGATGGACTTTTTGGTCTATTGTTTCCGCAACACGAAGCATAAGGGGGAATTGCTGGGCAAGAGCAAATTCTTGGGCAACTTAAGTGGCAACTTGGGCATTTGGGCTATCGAATACTATCGCAAACCTGCGCGTGAAGCGCTTCGCACCTCGAAACATTTTACGGAGCCGCCTTATGCGGAAGAGATTGAAGCCTATGCACAGCAAGTGGTTTCTTTGGGCAACCAATACGGAGAAGGCTGGCTGCTCGCGGGCGAAATGATCGAATTGATCGAACAAGGTGCGCCCAATGTCGTTTGTATTCAGCCCTTCGGGTGTCTGCCGAACCATATTACGGGCAAGGGCGTGATGAAGGCGGTGCGTGAAAAATACGAAGAAGCCAACCTCATTGCCATTGACTATGATCCGGGCGCTTCGGAAGTGAATCAGATTAACCGTGTGAAATTGATGATGAGTTCGGCATGGGAGGCCATCGGCGGTAAACCGCAAGAGGCTGCGGAAAAGAAAGCACCCGCGACAAGCCTGGATCCGCCGGTCGTCCTGCGTCGACATGAAGAAAGCGGGGAGGAGCAACATGCGCAAAGAACGCAAAGATGAGCATATCGAGCAAGTGCTGCGCACAGAGCCGTATGGAGGATCGCTTCTGGATCAAGTGGTACTCGAGCCGATTTCGTTCCCGGAGCTGGCGCTTTCCGACATCGATACGTCGGTAGAATTTTTCGGGCGCCGTGTGCCCGTGCCCATTATGATTAACGCCATGACAGGCGGCACGGACATGACCAAGGGCATTAACCGAGATTTGGCGCAGATTGCCAAAGATTTTGGCCTGCCCATGCAGGTCGGATCGCAGATTATTGCGCTGGAGGATCCCGACGTGGTGGACTCATTTCGGGTGGTGCGCGATACGCTGGGTGAAGATGGCTTCATTATCGGCAATGTGTCTGCCGGCGTGACGGTGGAGCAGGTGACGCATGCCATGGAGATGATCGGAGCGCAGGCGATCGGCGTGCACCTGAATCCTTCACAGGAGTTGGCACAGGAAGAGGGCGACCGTGATTTTCGCGGTCTCTACGACAATCTGTGCACGATCGCAGAAGCCTTTCCGGGCAAAGTGATTGTGAAGGAAGTGGGCTTCGGTATGAGCCGCCGAGACGGGCGACTGTTACGCCATGTCCCGGTGGAATACATTGATGTCTCCGGCTCTGGTGGTACAAATTTTATGGAAGTGGAAGACCAACGTTCCATGCGCCGGGATCTGACGGAATTTTATTCATGGGGGATTCCGACCGCCAAGGCAATTTGGAATGTGAAGCGTGAGTGCCCGGATACGAAAATGATTGCTTCCGGCGGTATTATGACGGCGACGGATATTTTGCATGCCCATGTACTGGGTGCTCATATGAGCGCCATCTCCGGAGAATTGCTGCGCTATCTGATGCACGGATCCTTGGAATACGCCGAGGAATATTTGCAGGGCGTCATTGATAACATCACGATGGGCCTGCTCTTAATGGGCTGTCGCACGATGGCGGATTTGCATAAAGTGCCGTACCTTATGGTGGGACGGTTGAAGGAATTAGTGGATGCGGAACAGCGCACCGAAGGACGGAAGGATCAGGAATGAGAAACGAGGAAGAAACGACGCAACAGACGGGCGATGGCGATAAGGCACGTAAAAAGCCCGTGTTTTATCAACCGCCGCATGAAAAAAGCCGCATTCGTCACATCATCGCTGTGATGTCGGGCAAAGGCGGTGTGGGAAAATCCATGGTGACGTCGCTCACGGCTTTGGCCATGCAACGCACGGGACGTGATACTGCGATTTTGGACGCGGACATTACCGGTCCTTCCATTCCGCATGCCTTTGGCTTGCAGGGCGGCTTGACCCGTCGTGGCGATACACCTTATGCGCGGCGCACCGAAAGTGGGATTCAGATCGTTTCTACGAATCTGATTCTGCCGCATGACACGGATCCGGTGTTGTGGAAGGGCGCCCTTATCGGCAGCGCCATTCAGCAATTCTGGACGGATGTGGTTTATGAGGATGTGGAATATCTTTTCGTGGATATGCCGCCGGGAACGGGCGATGTGCCGCTGACGGTATTTCAGACGTTGCCGGTGGACGGCGTTCTGATTATAACGAGCCCGCAGGAATTGGTCAGCATGGTGGTCGAAAAGGCCATCAATATGACAAAAATGATGCAGATTCCTGTTTTTGGTATCATTGAAAATATGAGTTATTTTGAAGCCCCGGATACGGGGAAACAGTATGCCGTCTTCGGTGAGAGTTCGATTGCAACGGTGGCCGCTCAAAACGGCTTGCCGCTTTTGGCACGCTTGCCCATTGATCCGCAATTGACGCATCTTATTGATGCGGGAAGAGTGGAAGAAGCCGATACGGAGGCGTTTCGTCCGATTCTTTCCGCCATTTTGGAAAGAACGGAAGCGTAAGAAACGAAGTTCGTTCGAAGAAAAGGTTCAAGACTTGTGCCTCGGCGAGAAGCGCCGAAAGTAGTATTAAGGAGGAAGCATGAAATCCATTGAACAGCTTGCCATCAATACGCTGCGCATGTTAAGCGTTGACCAAATCAACAAAGCCAACTCGGGTCACCCGGGTCTGCCGCTCGGCGCGGCACCTATGGCGTATACGCTGTGGACGCGCTTTTTGCGCCAAGATCCGTCAGACCCGACTTGGGCTGACCGCGATCGCTTCGTTCTGTCGGCAGGACATGGTTCAGCTCTTTTATATAGTCTTCTGCACGTGGCCGGCTACGATGTCAGCCTGGAGGATCTGAAGAATTTCCGCCAGCTGTATTCGAAAACGCCCGGCCATCCTGAAGTGCATCATACCGAAGGCGTAGAAGCCACCACCGGTCCGTTGGGACAGGGCTTTGCCAATGCTGTCGGTATGGCCATGGCTGAAGCACACTTAGCCGGCATTTTCAATAAAGATGGTAAAACAATCGTAGATCATGATACCTACGTCCTTTGTGGCGACGGTGACCTGATGGAAGGGGTGAGCGCGGAAGCGGCATCGCTTGCGGGCACCTTAAAGCTGGGTAAGCTCATCGCCCTCTATGATTCCAATGCCATCTGTCTGGACGGCGAAACAAATCGGGTCTTTGCCGAGAACGTCGGAGATCGCTTCCGTGCATACGGCTGGCAGGTACTGGAAGTGGCGGATGGTAACGATACGGAGGCCATTGCTAAGGCTATCGAAGCCGCACGTGCCGAGAAAGAGAAACCGACTTTCATTGAAGTGCATACCGTGATCGGGTACGGTTCGCCAAAAGCGGGTACTAATAGTGTGCACGGCGCTCCGCTTGGTGCGGAAGCGACGGAAACATTAAAACAAAATATCGGTTGGACGTACGAACCCTTCACGGTACCGCAAGAAGTGCAAGAGCATTTTACGGAGACTATTGCCAAACGTGGAGCAGAAGCGCATAAGGATTGGGAAAGTGACTTTGCTGCTTATCAAAAGGCCTATCCGGCGCTAGCTGAGATGTATCGGGATGCCTTTGACGGCAAGCTGCCGCAGGGTTGGCAGGAAGCACTCCCCTCTTGGAAAGAAGGGGATAAGGCGGAAGCAAGTCGCGCCACCTCACATGCGGTGATTCAGGCGTTGGCTGAAAAATTGCCCCTGTTCTGGGGCGGCTCGGCAGACCTTTCCAGCTCCAACAAAACACAGATTGCTACGGATGGTGCCTTCCGCGCTGAGGGCGACTCTAATCGCAATATTTGGTATGGCGTGCGCGAGTTCGCAATGGCTGCCATTAATAATGGCATTGCCTTACATGGCGGCACCAAAGTATTCGGCGCAACCTTCTTCGTTTTCTCCGATTATCTGCGAGGAGCAGCACGCCTGTCGGCATTGGAAAAATTGCCGGTCATCTATGTCTTTACACACGACAGTGTTGCCGTCGGGGAAGATGGCCCGACGCATGAGCCGATCGAGCAGCTGGCCAGCTGGCGCGCAATGCCCAATATGGACGTGATTCGCCCGGCAGATGCCAACGAAACGGCACAGGCATGGTGCTTGGCGGTGGAAAGCACGGATCATCCGACCATGCTGGTATTGACCCGTCAGGGCATCCCGGTACTACCGCAGTCGGATACGCTGGCGCAAGAAGGTGTGGAGCGTGGCGGTTATGTGATTTCACCTTCTAAGAAAGAAACACCGGACGGCATTCTCATCGGCACAGGCTCGGAAGTGCACTTGTTGCTGGAAGCGCAAAAAGTACTGGCGGAAGAGGGAACGGACGTTTCCGTGGTATCCCTGCCGAGTTTTGCTCGTTTTGAACAGCAAGATGCAGCATATCGCGAAAGCGTATTGCCAAAAGCGGTTCATCATCGCTTGAGCTTGGAAGCCGGAACGACTTTCGGCTGGGATCGTTACGTCGGCGATGAAGGCGTTGCACTGGGCATTGACCGTTTTGGTCTCTCAGCACCGGCAGCACAGGCACTGGAAGAACTGGGCATCACGGCAGAAGCCGTCGTCAAGGCCTATCACGAAGCATTCGAAGGGTAAGTTGCCAAGCCTCACCATGCGGTGAGGCTTTTAAGTAGGAAAGAGGTAGACATGTCCGCATTATTGGAAATTAAGAATTTGCATGTCGGCGTGGACAAAAACGACATCTTAAAGGGCGTGAATCTGACGATTCAGCCGGGTGAAATTCATGTGGTGATGGGACCGAATGGCGCAGGAAAATCGACCTTGGCCAACGCCATCATGGCGCATCCGCATTATCACGTACATGAAGGCGATATTCTTTTTGAGGGCGAAAGCATTCTGGAAGATACCGCGGACGTTCGTGCTCGCAAGGGGATTTTTCTGAGCTTTCAGGCACCGCAAGAAGTGCCGGGTGTGAGCGTGGAAGATTTTCTGCGCACAGCAAAGGCACAAAAAGAGGGCAAAACGCCATCGATCTTAAAGTTCAAAAAAGAGCTTGCTAAGAAAATGGAGAAGTTATCCATGGCACCGGAATATGCCGAGCGTTATTTGAACGTGGGATTTTCCGGCGGTGAAAAGAAGAAGAGTGAAATCCTGCAGATGCAGGTGTTGGATCCGAAGTTAATTTTATTGGATGAGACAGATTCCGGTTTGGACGTGGATGCCGTTCGCATTGTCAGTCGCGGCGTCGCAGATTTCTTGGATGAAACGAAATCCTGCCTCATCATCACCCATATCAGCGGTATTTTGGAGTATCTGCATCCTGATTTTGTGCATGTGGTGATTGACGGAAAAATTGTGAAAAACGGCGGACCGGAATTGGCCGATCGCATCAATCAGGAAGGCTATGAGTGGATCCGTCAGGAGATCGCGGAGGAGGGTTCGCATGAAGAAGCCTGAAACGACGCCAAGAGAAGAACTCTCCGCCGTTCCCGGCATCGCCTTGCAAAATCCTCTGACGGCGGCGCAAAACGAAGCAGCGCAAAAACGTCATGCTAAAAGAAAAGAGGAGCGTAAAGCACGCTTAGCTGCCGGTGAATTTGAGGCACCGGAAAAAGCCCAGGTCAAAGATTTACCGCGCGGCGTTTATGACATGAAAAACGCCTTCGATTACGATGTCAAAGTAGAGAACGGACTCACGGAAGAGATTATTCGTGAGATTTCCGCCAATAAAGACGAGCCGGCATGGATGCTGGAAAAGCGTCTGGAGGCGCTCGAAATTTTCAATCAGACTGCAAATCCCAATTGGGGACCGGATCTCAGCGCTGTGGATATGAATCAGATTTCCACCTATATTCGTCCGAAGGCGCAAATGGCACGCGACTGGGAAAATGTGCCGGATGAAATTCGTGATACGTTTACAAAGCTTGGCATCCCGGAGGCGGAGTTGGAATCCCTAGCGGGCGTGGGTGCGCAGTACGATTCGGAAGTCGTGTATCACAATATGCGCAGCTATCTGTCGGATCAGGGCGTGGTGTACACGGACTTTGAGTCCGCTGTGCGTGAGTACCCGGACATCATCAAACAGTATTTCGGAAAGCTCATTACGCCGCGACTGCATCGCTATGCGGCGTTGCATTACGCTGTGTGGTCGGGCGGCTCCTTCGTGTACGTGCCGAAGGGTGTCAATGTAGATATTCCGTTGCAGAGCTATTTCCGTTTGAATGCACCGGGCGCCGGCCAGTTTGAGCACACCTTGATATTGGTGGAAGAAGGCGGTTCGGTACATTTTATCGAAGGCTGCTCTGCCCCGAAGTACAATACGCTGAATTTGCACGCCGGTGCGGTGGAGCTTTACGTGAAGGAAAATGCCCATCTGCGCTACTCGACGATAGAGAACTGGTCACGCAACATGTATAACTTGAACACGAAACGTGCCCGCGTCGAAAAGGACGGTGCGATCGAATGGGTTTCGGGCTCCTTCGGCTCAGCCTGCTCCATGCTGTATCCTTCGAGCTTACTCGTTGGCGAAGGCGCTCGTAGCGAATTTACGGGCATTACCTTTGCCGGAAAGGGGCAGTATTTGGACACGGGTGCGCAGGTCATGCACTATGCGCCAAACACTTATTCAACCATCAATTCCAAATCCATTTCGAAATCCGGTGGCGTCGCCATTTATCGCGGCACAGTGGACATCGGGGAACAGGCAAAGGGGTCGAAATGCTCGGTATCCTGTGAGTCTCTGATGCTGGATTCGGAGAGCCGTTCGGATACGATTCCGGCCATCCGCATTGCAACCGAAGATGTGGATCTCGGGCATGAAGCCAAAATCGGCCGTATTGATGAAACGGCGATTTTCTATCTGATGAGCCGCGGCATTCCGGAAGAAGAAGCCAAGGCGATGATTGTCCGCGGTTTCGCGGAACCGATCGCAAAAGAACTGCCGATGGAATATGCGGTGGAGATGAACAATCTGATCACCTTGGAATTGAAAGGAGCGATCGGATGAAAAGCGTAAAAGAAAGAAAAATAATAGCGGATCGCGGGAGCGTATTGCCGTTTTTGACCTGCCGTTGGTTAAAAGTGAATGATGTCGCGACGGACATTGAAACCTTTGAAAAGACGCTTCCGGCAACGGAAAAACCTTTTGAAGGCTTGCAATTGGAAGGCGTGAGTACCGATGCGACGAAATCAGAAGCCTTGATGCCGAAGGTTGGCACCTATGGTATTTCCGCCGCCGTGGACCAGAAAAACCGCACGGAAGCCAATGTGGCCTACGATTTGGAACCGCATGACGGCGAGGTGCAGAGCCTGCATTTTGTATTGGATGCGAAGCATCCGCATTTGACGGATCGCTTGAATCTGCGCATCCCGGTGGGGCATTGCGCCACTTTGGTATTGGATGTTACGGCGGAAGAGGGCGTTCCCACACAGCGTAACGGCGTTTTGCGCATTGAAGTGGAAGAGGATGCCGATTTACAGGTGGTATTACTCAATCGCTTAAGCCGCGAAACGAAAAGCAACCAAAGCATTGCTTTTTCCATTGCCGATGGCGGAAAACTCCGCGTCGCGCATGTGGAAATGGGCGGTGCGCGCACTAACTACAATTTGAGCGGCGATCTCTATGGCGTGGATTCGTATTTTGAAGAATATGTGGCCTATCTCACACAATATGAGGAAGCACTGGATTTGTTCTACAATGTGCGTTTTCACGGCTTGTATTCCAAAGGGCTCATTCGCGCCGATGGCGCTCTGTTTGATCAGTCGCACAAGTCGTTCCGTGGTACGCTCGATTTCTTAAAGGGCGCACGCGGTGCCGTGGGCGATGAAGAAGAAGTAGCCATCCTCATGAATGACGAAGCGCATTCGGTGGCAGTGCCCGTTTTGCTCTGCCATGAAGATGCCGTGCAAGGCGACCACGCTACTTCGGCAGGACGTGTGGATGAGGAGCTGCTCTTTTATCTCATGAGTCGCGGCCTTTCCCGCAAGGAAGCGGAAGGCATGGTTGTGGAATCGCGTATGGCGGAAGCGCTGGATCGCATTCCGGACCTGGCATTACGCAACAAGGTGCGCAATGCTGTGCATGACCGCCTGATGCGCCGAGGCTGAGAGGGAAGGAAAGTACGTATGAACGAACAGGAAAAAGAAATTTTACGGCATCCGGGATTTGACGTGGAAGCGATTCGCCGGGATTTCCCGTATCTTGAAGATACAAATCCGGTGATTTATCTGGATAACGCCGCTACAACACAGCGGCCGCGCCAGGTACTGGAACGTATGGACGCTTTTTATCGCCATGAAAATGCGAACCCGCTGCGTGGCAATCATCGCCTTTCTCTCTATGCGACGGAGGCCTATGAAAAAGCACGTGAGCATGTGGCTACGTTTATCCATGCAGAAAGCCCGGAGCAGATTATTTTTACGCGCAATGCGACGGAATCGCTCAATCTGGTGGCGTATTATTTCGGGCTCAATGTGTTAAAACCCGGCGATGAAGTGCTCATAACGCGTTTGGAGCATCACTCCAACTGTGTGAACTGGCAGTTTGCCTGCCAACGTTCCGGCGCTACCCTGCGCTATATCGAATTGGATGAGGATTATCAGCTGGATCCGGAAGATTTTGCCGCCAAGCTGTCGGAAAAGACGAAAGTGCTGGCCATCAGTGCGGCCTCGAACGTGATTGCGACATTGCCGCCGGTGAAAGCGATGATTGAAAAAGCACATGCACTCGGCGTGGTGACCGTGCTGGACGGTGCGCAATATGCGCCACATACGGCTACTGATGTGCAGGATCTCGGTTGCGACTTCTTTGCATTCTCGGGGCATAAGATGGGCGCACCGTTTGGGATCGGCGTCCTCTATGGCAAACGCGCGTTATTGGAAGCCATGCCGCCTTTCCTCTATGGCGGGGAAATGATCGAATACGTCGAAGATGCAAGCTCGACTTTTGCCGAATTGCCCTATAAGTTTGAAGCGGGGACGATGAACGTCGGCGGAGCGATCGGCTTGGATGCCGCTATCACGTACCTCGAAGGGATCGGCTTGGATAAGATCGAAGCCTATGAAAAAGCGTTGGCTTCGTATTTAGCCGAAAAATTGGAAGCCTTGGGCGGCGTGACGATTTATCGCCCGCGGCAGCATGAAACGGGGACCATGGTCGCCTTCAATCTGGCGGGAGCGCATCCGCATGACGTTTCGACCATCATGGACGCTTCGGACGTAGCCATTCGTTCCGGCCATCACTGCACGCAGCCGCTGCATCGCGGTTTGCACATCTCTTCGAGCTGCCGCGCCAGCGTGGCATTCTACAATACGGTGGAGGAAGTGGATGCCTTTTTGAAATCGGTGGAAAATGTGCGTAGCGTCTTGGGATTGACGGCAGATGCCGCCTCGAAGGAGGATGCCCCATGGATATGAAACAAGTTTATACGCAAATTGTGATGGAACATGCGCGCCATTCCGACCATCGCCATGAGATGGATGATGCGACTGCGAGCGAACGCGGACATAATCCGAGCTGTGGCGATGATATTACGCTCCATGTGAAACGGGAGGGAGACCGCATTGAGGCCATTTCCTTCACGGGACACGGCTGCGCCATCAGCCAGGCATCCACGTCACTGATGTGCGAGCTGATGGAAGGGAAACGTGTTGAGGAAGCGGAGGAAGCCATTTCCGCCTTTCTTGGCATGATTAAAGGCGAAAAGACGGATGAGGAAACCTTGGAAGAAAGTTTAGGCGATGCGGTAGCTTTAAAAGACATTTCGCATATGCCGCAACGCGTTAAATGTGCGGTGCTTGCATGGCGCACCTTAAAAGATATGCTGGAGGAAGAAAAATGAGAGCATTAGGAAATGCAAAAAAAATCGGCACGATTGCTTTAGCAATGGCATTGCTATGCGGATTATCGGCTTGTGGCAAGACAGGCCCCGTTGCAAGCGAAACGCCGGCTTCGTCGGAAACCTCTATTTCCTCTGTGGCATCCGTCGCTACGTCAGAAAATACGGAAAGCCAGTCATCTGAAGCGTTTTCTTCCGAGGCGTCGTCCGAAAAGGAACCGCTTACGAAAGAGCAGGAACAATATCTGTCCATCGTGGAAGGTTATCCGTCGATCACCATGTCAGAATTGAAGACAGCGTTGGCACAGAAAAAAGAGCTACTCGTCTATGCCGGGCGCGTGACATGTCCGTATTGCGTGAAGTTAACACCGATCCTTGAAAAAATCGTGAAAGAAAACAACCTCCCGTTGGTTGCGTTGGACACGGAAAAAGAAACCGGCTTTGCGGACTTTGCCAAAGAGCACGACATTGAAACCATTCCCGCCGTCATGCAGATTCGCAACGGAAAGTTGACCCATGCCGACCTGCAATCGCCCTATCGACAGTCGGAAGTGGAAGGGGCGTTGAAGCAAGCAGGCGTCTCATTTTAGTGAATTTTATACCAAAGGTTTGATGGATATGCACTTGTTAAGTGGAGTGTTTTACGGTATAATTACGTAAATTGCGGAACGGTTCCCGATATGAAAACCTTTCGTCTGATGGGAACGAGGAGGCGGCGAACGTCGCGCGTTTTCTCATAAAGCGTTTGTAGAAGACGGTAATAAGCCGCAGTTGAAGAAACACTGTTGTAGGAAGGGAACACCGGTAACCAAGGAGAGTAGGAGGAGAATATGAACAGCAAGAAATTTGCTG
Source organism: Levyella massiliensis (assembly GCF_000308275.2). Lineage (GTDB taxonomy): Bacteria > Bacillota > Clostridia > Tissierellales > Peptoniphilaceae > Murdochiella > Murdochiella massiliensis_A. The sequence continues at coordinate 184,305 of NZ_HG529491.1, read as the reverse complement.
CCCTGGGTCTGGCCTTATTATTAACATTAGGCATGACTTCATGCGGAGCTCCGGCCAATAAGGGGGGAGACACGTCAGCTACCGAATCCGGAGCGGACAAAGGCACAAGCAGTGAGAAATTGGAATCTGCCGATAAAGAAATTTCGTTACCTACCGCTCGTGAAGTCAAGAACATGGACTATGTCGCTACAGCGTTGCAGACAGACCATGAGGTCAATGCAAACTTGGTCGACGGTCTGGTAGAGACTGACGGCTACGGCAAGTTACAACCGGCTATTGCAGAATCCTGGAAACCGAATGACGACGCTTCTGTATGGACCTTTAAGATTCGTCCGGGTGTCAAGTGGGTGACCAACCAGGGTGAAGAATATGGCGAAGTAACAGCAGAAGACTTTGTTACAGGCCTACGTCACGGTGCAGAATTTGACTCCGGTGCAAAAGAATTGCTCATGGATGTTATCGATGGCTATTCCGACTATCTCCACAGTGACTTCAGTGATGCTGCGTGGGAAAAGGTTGGGGTTAAAGCCGTAGATAAGAATACCTTGGAGTTTACGATGCAAAAGGGTGAAGATGGCAAGCCCATCTCCGTACCGTATTTTGATTCGATGACGAACTACACGGTGCTGTATCCGATTAACAAAGAGTTCCTCGAAAGTAAGGGCAACGGCTGCAAACTGGGCGCTCCGAACAAGAAAGACTGCAAATTCGGTTCGAAACAGCTCGACTCCATTCTTTACAATGGTCCGTATATCCTGACGGAGAACACAGAAAAATCCAAAGCGGTTCTGACCAAAAACGACAGCTACTGGGATAAAGATCATGTCTATCTTGACAAGATCACCCGTGTTTTCGATGCAGGACAGGATACCTATTCTGCCATTAAGGGCTTCGAGAGTGGCGTGTACTATGCTGCTACCCTGAACCCGGTATGGAAAGACTACGATAATTATGCGAAGAAGTACGAAGGCAAAACTTCTTACACTCTGCCGAACGCAACCGTATTTGGTATTGTGTTTAACTACAATCGTCGTTCCTTCGAACATACGAACTATGCGAAGGACAAAACCTTGGCAAACAATACGCGTAAAGCAGTCCTGAACGAAAACTTCCGTAAAGCATTGCGTGCTGCCTTTGACGTAAAGTCCTACTTGGGCGTACGTATGCCGGAAGATTTGGCTGTCGCATCTATGCGTAACATTGATAACTTCTCTGCCGCCGGTTCGACGAAAGACGGCAAGAACTACTTTGACTTGGTAACGGAAACGTATAACGCCAATACGGGCGAGAAGCGCGACCTGCATGATGGACAAGCTCCTTTCTATAGTAAAGAAGAAGCTATGAAGTACATCGAAGCAGCCAAAAAAGAAGGCGTGCAGTTCCCGATTCATCTGGACGTCATGGTTAACAGCACAGGCGACACCCTGGTAAAACAGGCGCAGTCCTTTAAGAAGTCCGTTGCCGATAATACGGAGAACAACATCGTCATCGAATTGGTGTTGCGAGATGAAGATACGATTAACGCCGTTGTATATCAAAACACCGATCCGGCAAAAATGGACTATGATATCTCCACCTACACCGGATGGAGCCCGGACTTCAAAGATCCGAAGAGTTTTGTGGACATCTATTCCCCGGTCACAGGTTTCTACATGGCTTCTTGCGGCTTAGGCAAAGTCGATAAAGACGGTAAAGTGGTCGATGAACAAATCAAAAAAGACCTTGGCTTCATGGATTATGAGAAGTTCTATAAGGAAGCGGATAAGATTACGACGGACTTGGATGCACGTTACAAAGCTTACGCAAAAGCAGATTCTCTGCTGATCGAACGCTGCCTGTACATTCCGACCAGTATGCAATCTCGTGGAAACCGTGTCACGAAAGCGGTTCCGTTCAGTCAGATGTGGGGCACCTTCGGCGTCAGCGAGTACAAATATAAAGGCTTGCGCACGCAGAAAGACCTTGTAACGACAGAGCAGTACGAAAAAGCGTACAAAGAATTCGAATCTAAGCAGTAAGCAAAGCAGCAGGAGATGAAAGGGGATGAGAATTCTCATCCCCTTTTTTCAATAGGTAAGGAGTACTCATGGCTAAATACATCATCAAACGCCTGATCAAGTCCGTCATCTCCGTTCTTGTTGTTGTCAGCATTGTCGTATTGATCGTCTATCAGCTGGTGCCGAAAACGCGTTCCTTCCTTCAGGACACGGGCTATCAGAAAATGCAAGGCAATCCGAAGACGGTCTACTATTACGGGCAGCTGGAATCCTTGGGATATTTACAATTTGTTCCCAACAACAAGATTTTCAATGGACTGACGAAGGAAGAAGCAACCAAGGACATAGCAGAAAGTCCGGCGAAACAGAAGATTATCGAAGGCTGGAAGAGCAAGGGCTATACCGTCGAAGAATTGAAGGCGCACGATGCTCTGCAAGGAGAAATGATTGCCTATCGTTATTACAATTCTTTTGAATTGATCGGCAATTTCTTCCGTCGCCTTTTTGTGTTGGATCACAAGAACTATATCCAAGATCCCAACAATCCGAATCTGGAACGTGGGTATCGTATCGAACGCGATCCGTTTGGCGTTCCGGCGCTTGTCGGCTCCGGTACATTGCATAAATATATGATCTATTTTGATGGCAACTTCCCGTTCATTCATCAGAACTTCCTGACGTTGAACTTTGGAGAGTCTTTCCCGACGCACAAGGGCGTTATGACACTTGATGTGATTACGAAGGGACAGGGCGATCAGAAGAAAATTAAACAGACCTTCCCGACAGGGGTTACGCTTAAGTCGCCTATCGACCAGCACTCTTTGAAGTATAAATACAATTTGGATGTGATGGATCAGAAACGCTTCAACGATCATTATGCGGATGGTACGCTGATGTACACCTCCATGTCCATGGTTGGAATGTCGTATTTCTTCGGCATCTTCGCACTCCTTATTACGTATGCTGTCTCTCTGCCGATTGCAGTAGCCATGGCACGTAAACCGGGCGGTATTGTTGATAAAGTCGGTATCGGTTATATCAACTTATTGATTTCGTTACCTTCTTTGGCGTTCATCTTCTTCCTAAAATACATTGGCGTTGCTTTAGGCCTTCCGGATCTGTTCCCGCATTTGGGCTTCAACGATCCGCGCTCCTATATCTTGCCCATGGTGATTTTGGGACTCTTGAGTACGCCTTCACTGATGATGTGGGTACGCCGTTATATGGTGGACCAATCTACAGCGGACTATGTTAAGTTCGCTAAGGCAAAAGGCCTTTCGGGTTCGGAAATTTCTCGCCGTCATATTTTGAAGAATGCGATCATTCCTGTGGTCAACGGTATTCCTTCTTCCGTTATTCTGGCAATTTCCGGCGCGGTCTTAACCGAATCTGTCTTCTCCATCCCCGGCATGGGCAAAATGCTGCCGGATGCCATTAAGGCAGGGAATAACAATATGGTCATTACACTGACGTTCATCTTCACCGCTTTGTCCATTGCGGCGGTCTTTATCGGTGACTTGTTGATGACTGTGGTCGACCCGCGCATCTCCCTTCAGGAAAAGAAGGAAGGAGGCCGCTAATGGAAGAACAAAAGAAAGTAGCCATGACCAACGAAACCATCCCGGAGTTACCGGCAGATGCGTTCGAGCCGCATGCTGTTAGCGAAACAGCTTCTGAGCACATTGTGGCGCCGGAATACTCCTACTGGAAGAGTGTGTTTCGTAAGTTCTTTTCCTCGAAAGTCGCAGTTGCCATGATGATAGTCATGATAACGGTGTTCCTGTTCTCTATCATTCATCCGATGATTTCCGGCTTCGACAGTATGGATACACAAAATATCAATAACCGTGAGGCATGGTTCCAACCGCCGTCGCTGCAGTACCCATTCGGCACGGACGACGTCGGCCGTAACCTGTTTGACGAAGTTTGGGCCGGTGCTCGTACGAGCTTGTTCATTGCGTTCGTATCGACGGCCATTGTCATGTCCATCGGTGTTGTGGTCGGTATGTTCTGGGGCTTCTCCAAGAAGCTCGACGTGATCATGATTGAGGTCTACAACGTGATTGCCAACATTCCGTTCACCCTCGTGGTCATGGTGTTGGCGTTTGCGTTCGGCTCCGGTATTTGGCAACTAATCTTTGCGATGAGTTGTACCGAATGGATTGCGGTAGCCTATTTTATTCGCGTTCAGGTTATGATTATTCGTGACCGCGAATACAACTTGGCTTCGCAGACCTTGGGCACGAGCACGCCAAAGATTATCAAAAACAATATTTTGCCGTACTTGGTCTCTGTTTTGATGACGATGCTCTCCCGATACGTGCCGATGTTTATTTCAACGGAAGTGTTCCTGAGCTTCTTACAAGTTGGTTTGTCGGAAGCCATTCCGTCCTTGGGCCGTATCGTGCAGAAAAATGCGATGTTCATGACGTCAGCGCCGTATCTGTTCATCATTCCGCTGGCGATCACAGCGTTGATCTCCATCTCACTCTACATCGTCGGGCAGACGCTGGCAGATGCCAGTGACCCGCGGAACCACATGCTTTAGGAGGGATGAAAAATGGATAAAAATATCATCCTGTCCATTAAGGACCTGCAGGTTAAATTTAAGGTTCGCGACCGAGAGCTGACAGCCATTCGCGATATCTCGTTGGATATTGAAGAGGGCAAGGTGCTGGCCATCGTCGGCGAGTCCGGTTCGGGCAAATCCGTCTTCACCAAAACCTTCACGGGCATGTTGGAATCCAACGGACGTGTGTCCAATGGTGAGATTTGGTTCGAAGGCAAGAATTTGATGGAATTAAAGTCGGATAAGGAATGGGAAAAGATTCGCGGGAAAAAGATAGCGACGATTTTCCAGGATCCGATGACGTCTTTGGACCCGGTGCGTACCATCGGCTATCAGATTTCTGAGGTCATTGTGAAACACCAGGGAAAGACCAAAAAAGAAGCCAAGGAATTGGCCATTGATTTGATGGGTCGTGTCGGTATTCGTAATCCGGAGCAACGTTACAATGAATATCCGTTCATGTATTCCGGTGGTATGCGGCAGCGTATTGTTATTGCGATTGCGTTGGCCTGCCGTCCGAAGATTCTGATTTGCGATGAGCCGACCACGGCTTTGGACGTGACGATTCAAGCACAGATCATTGAATTGATCAAAGAATTGGCAGTAGAATATCAATTTACCACGATCTATATTACGCACGATTTGGGCGTGGTGGCCAAGGTGGCTGATAAGGTAGCCGTCATGTATGCCGGCCAAATTATTGAACATGGTACGGCGGAAGAAGTCTTCTTTGATCCGCGTCATCCGTATACCTGGGGCTTGCTGTCCTCCTTACCGCAGCTGGCTACCGGGGAAGAAGACCTCTTTGCGATTCCCGGCACACCGCCGTCGCTCTTTGAGACGATTAAAGGGGATGCCTTTGCACCTCGTAACCGTTATGCGATGAAGATAGACTTTGAATTAGAGCCGCCCATGTTCCAAGTATCGGACACGCATTTTGTCAAGACCTGGTTGGAACATCCGCAAGCTCCTGCAGTGGAAAAACCGGTTATTATCCAAGACCTGCATGATCGTATGGTGAAATTAACATCGAAAGGAGGCGACTACAGTGACGAAAACTATTGATGCGCAGACGGCGCAGGCGCCGCAGACTCCGCAAAAGGATGGCGAGCGCGAAGTGTTGCTGGATGTTCGCGGCCTGGAGGTGACGTTCCGCAATAACGGAAAGAAATTTCGTGCAGTCAAGGACGTGAATTTCCAAATCTACCGAGGCGAAAAATTTGCTTTGGTTGGCGAATCGGGTTCCGGCAAGACCACCATTGGCCGCGCCATTATCCGTTTACATCCGACCTCTGCCGGCGAAGTCTATTTCAAAGGTAAGTTGATCAACGGCAAGATGTCGCGGCAGGAAGAACATCAGCTCGTTCGTGAGATCCAAATGATTTATCAGGATCCGGCTGCATCGCTGAATGAACGTGCTACGGTCGACCATATCGTTGCCGAAGGCATTGATAACTATCATTTGTTTAAAGATCGCCAGGATCGTTCCAATAAGGTAGATGGGGCCCTTTCTTCCGTGGGCCTGTTACCGGAACATAAATCCCGTTATCCGCATGAGTTCTCTGGTGGACAGCGTCAACGTATCGGCATCTCTCGCTCCATCGTCATGAGTCCGGACTTCATCATTGCTGATGAGCCGATTTCGGCGTTGGACGTGTCGATTCGTGCGCAGGTGTTGAATCTGATGAACAAATTCCGTGATACGGAGGGGATCACCTATCTCTTCATCGCACATGACCTTTCGGTGGTGCGTTATTTCTCGGATCGTATTGCGGTTATCCATAACGGACGTATTGTAGAGATCGCAGAAACGGAAGAGCTCTTTGCCCATCCGATGCATCCCTATACACGTTCCTTGCTGCAGTCCGTACCGATTCCGGATCCGCTTATTGAGAAAGAAAAGAAGCTGATCGTCTACGATGAATCCAAGCGCGACTTCTCCGGTGAAAAACCGAAGCTGCGTGAGCTCGTGCCTGGTCATTTCGTCTTCATGAACGATCGTGAGAAGGCGGAATATATCGTATCCTACGAAAAACGCCAGAATCGCTAAACCGGCGAAAAGTCGGCACAGTATCCTATAGTAAGAAAAAACGCCTCGCCAAGAGTACTCGCGAGGCGTTTTTTTATCTCCATTTATTTTCATGCAATTTTAACAAGAACATTAAAAAGTGTCTTTTTTTCATGGACTATATTTTGAGCGAACTCGTCTCACTACCACTAGAAAATCAATAATCATGCTCTTTTATTGAGTGCTTTCTCATCGATTATTCCCTCATGCTGAATGGGGGACGAATGTCAAGAGAGACAAAAATTTTCCTTTATCCACAGAAATGTGGATAACTTGTTAATAAAAAGACCGTATAACGGGGGATGACAGAGATTTACACCGCAATAAATCGGACTTATCCACATGTCCTCTCTTTTCAACCTTCTGCATAGTGAATGAGGAATGACACGATATTTATTCAAGCGTTGCAAAGTGGGAGTCATGCGTTTTCATTTATTCACTTATTCAAAAAACTTTTTTCAGTCAAAAAAAAGCCTGCACAAGATGCCATTTTATTTTTTTCTCCTCCCTCGAACGTTTTCATGAAAATGGGGTAAAGACGAAGTAAGAGGAAAGGGGGAGTCTATGAAAATCACGTACTACGGAAAAAACATTAACCTGCGGGACAATACGAAACAAGAGATCGATAAGAAGGTCCGGAGACTGGACAAGTATTTCCGCGAAGATGTAGAAGCCAGAGTCACCATTTCTCAAGAAAAATCCGGTATGCGGAGTGAAATCACTATCCCCATCCCCGGTTCCGCCACGATTTTACGTGCCGATCAGGTGACAGGTGAACTCTTGGATGCGGTGGATCAGTGCATTGATGGCCTACTGTCCCAAATCCGCAAGTTTAAGACGAAACTGGAGCGTCGTCGCTACGTAGAAGAATCCATTCGTTTTGCGGCGGTAGAGGAGCCTTCTCCGGAAGAAGCGGCTCCGGAAGAAGCGGATATCGCCCGTGTGAAACAAGTGGATGTGGGTGCGATGACCGTGGAAGAAGCGGTGGATCAGATGGAACTGTTGGGCCATGATTTCTTCCTCTATTTGGATATGGATCGCGACACCATTTGTTGCGTATATAAACGAAAAGCTGGCAACTACGGACTATTGATTCCTAATAAATAAAGCGCTCTATTCGAAAGACAGAAGAAAGGCGCCGATCCAATGGATCGGCGCCTTTTAAGATGCATCGATCGACGTCAACCGACATGGCCTTCAGCGGCCATTTGACGTCAATAGATAGGAGCTTCTGGCTCCATTTGGTATCAGCCAATACCGCCCAAGATCGCTCCGGCGATGAGAGCGATTAAAGCGGCTGCGCAGTAGAAGTATTTGCCCAGCGGATAGAACCAACTGCCGATGGACTTTTTGCTGCCTTCGTTGACCGCCTTAAGCGCCGTTTCCTTTTTGAGCACCCAGAAGAACATGATGCCGGCTAAGAGTGCGCCGAACGGGCAGAGGTAAATCGAAACCATGTCCATCCACTGCGACGTCCATGGCTGAATCATGATGGCAACAATCGCACCAAGCACACCAATGGTAGCAACGGCCGGCAGGCGTTTAAACTTGAACTTTTCCTGCAGGAAGGCGACAGGCGCTTCGTAGAGATTGATCTGTGATGTGACACCTGCAAACAGCACGCAGATGAAGAAGATCATGCCGACGATGCGGCCGCCGGGCATGCCGTTAAAGACGTTCACAAGATAAATGAACATCAGTCCCGGTCCGCCCTTAACGTTATTGATTTCTGATCCGAGCATGACCGCCATGGCCGGAATGATGACGAAAGCGGCGAGGTGGGCGGCGATGGTGTCAAAGAGCGCGACATTAAATGCCGAAGAAGGAATGGATTCTTTCTTGGACAGGTAGGAACCGTAAATGACGGAACCGTTGCCGGCAACGGATAGCGAGAAGAACGCTTGTCCGAAGGCAAAAATCCATACTTTAGGATCAGCAAGACCTGCCGGATTTATGGTGAAGATGAACTTGTAGCCTTCACCAGCACCGGAAAGGGTTCCAATATAGATCGCAAGGCCTACAAAGAGGACGAAAAGCAACGGCATCATGATCTTGTTGGCTTTTTCAATGCCGCCGGAAACACCCATGCTCATAATCGCAAGCGATACGAAGAGACCGATTAACAACCAGACGCCGTTTCCGACGCCGAAGATACCGCCGGAGAGCATCATATGAATAGCTTCTCCGAAGGTTCCCGCTTCGGGAGCAATGGACCCGAAGGAACCGCCGATCGCCGACATTTCCGTTCCCAGCGCATAGAGTTCTCCGTTAATGCCCATCCAGCAATACTTGAAAATCCAGCTCATGACGACGGTATAGCCGATGGCAAGCATCAGGGCGCCAACGATAGGGATGGCGCCGAATACTTCACCGAGACGGCGGCTGCCGGTACGTTCTTTGGTGGCCATGCCGAAGGCACCCACCGGGCCGGCTTCGGCCATGCGGCCGAGTGCAAATTCTTCAATGATGCCCGTGGAACCAATGAGCAACACAAAGAGCAAATAGGGCAGAATGAACGTTAATCCACCATATTTCTGTACCAAAATTGGGAAACGCCAAATGTTTCCCATGCCCACGGCGGAACCGATGCAGGCAAGAATAAACCCCCAGCGAGAGGCAAATCCGTCACGCTTTTCCACTGGAGCAGCATTTGTTGTGGAACTTGGGCTAGTCATAAGACACCTCTTTATTTTTCTTCGTTCGGATACGGCTCAAGGAAGGCATGGAAGTGACGCATCGGCAGATTGTGTCCCCAGGTGATGCGCATATTCGGGATACTTTCGCGATCTTCGTAGAGTTGTTTTACCGCGGCAATGACGTAATCCAGATGCTCTTGTGTCAGGCGGCTGCGGTCGATAGCAAAACGCACGACGTTTGCCACCTCAGCCTGTTGCTCCGGTGTCTTAAGATCATATTCCATAGAGTAGTCGCCAAGCTCTGCGACGCGGATACCATAGCGACGAATGAGCTCCAGCGAGAAACCTTCGCCGGCGAAGGACTCATGATCGCGCTTGCCGTCAAAGAACGTGTCCATATTAATGTATACGGCATGACCACCGGCCGGAAGAACAACACCTTTAACACCGGCATCATAGAAGCCCTTGGCCAGGTATTCGACTTGTTGTACACGCTCATGCATATAGTGGAAATCGCAGCTCTCGTAGAGACCGACAGCCAATGCCATGATGTCATGACCGGACATGCCGCCGTACGAGTCGTTGCCGTAGCAGGAAATCTGCTTGACCTTCAGCAAAACGCCGACATCCGTTTTGACGGAACCGTCTTCGTTAAAGTCACAGAATTTTTGCCAGAAGAGACCTTTATCGCGGAATGCTAACATACCGCCCATGTTGGAGTGGCCGTCTTTCTTTGCCGACATGGCAAAGACGTCGCAGTACTTAAACATTTCCGTGGCAATTTCAGCAATGGATTTATCCGCATAGCCTTCTTCATTCATCTTGATGAAGTAGGCATTTTCCGCCCAACGTGCCGCATCAAACACAACCGGAATTTCATAGGAATGCGCCACTTCGTTGATGGCTTTGAGATTGGCCATGGAAACCGGCTGACCGCAAACCGGGTTATTGGTAATGCAACAGAAAATCAGCGGAACATTTTCGGGACCAACGCCTTCGATCAACTGTTTCAGTTTATCGATGTCCATATTGCCCTTGAACGGGTTTTTCTCGTAGGAGCCACCTTCCGGCACTTCCCATAGTAATTTCTTGTTATAGAGGTTGCGCGGAATCGAACCCATTTGTTTGATATTGCCTTCGGTCGTATCAAAGTGGCCGTTGGAAGGAATGGTGAATTTCTTTCCCGGATGGCGCTGTGCCAGGATGTTGCGGACGATTTCCATCAGGACGGATTCTGCTGCACGACCCTGTTGGATAATGAAACTATTCGGGCGTTCCATTTGTGCCGCACCGCCGTTGAAGAAGTTGCCTTCGTATTCGGGCAGATAGACCTCATCCATCATTTTTTCCACGTCGCGGCAATCCGTACGGACCAGATCCAGGATCTTCTTCCAGTTCTTTTCGCCGCCGCGTTCAAAGATATCGCGGAAGGTATCCAGCAGAACATAGTAACCGGTATTACGACCATAGGCTTCATCGCCAAGGAAAAGGGAAGCCCACTGTGTATTGGTCATAGCGGTGGTGCCGGAGTCAGAAAGCATATCCACGCTCAATAATCCCGACGGGAAAGCAAATTCATTATAATGTGTAGCTTTTAAAGCGCGCTCACGCTGTTCCAGCGTGACTTCCGGAAGATCACGAACGACATAAGAAAAATGATGGGGTGCAGGAACATCTAAAGTATACTTTTTCATAAAATACCTCCAATTTGACGCAATGCGTCGTGTGCATGGAGGTACCCCGGTCATCGCGGCCCGACTTGGGGGGCGGTCGACTGGCGGACAGTACCTGACATTGTTGCAGCGCGTGGCCCTCGCGCATCGTTATCTAGGAAACGTTATTCCTCTAAACCTCCTTTCATAAAACGTTTTCGGCCAGACTCATGGTTTTATTTTAAGATAATGCCATAAAACGGTCAACGGGAACGATTAAGGATGCAAAATATGGAATAGGAAAATAGCGGGAAAACGAAAAGAAAAATGAGACATAAAGAATTTAAATATAAATGGTTTTCCTATCAAATATGAGAACAAAATGTTCGGGACGTTTCTTTGTTGCAAGAAGAAGTTACCGGTTGTCGGGAAAAACTGAAAAGATTTCGTCATGCACACAAAGGTTGTACAATATTGCGCCATAAAATGTTATTATAGAAGTGTTGCGATACCATGGATAAGGGAGAAGATATGGGATTATTTGATTTTTTAACAAAATCCTTTAGTGAAAAGGAAATCGATAAAATAAGGCCTCAGGTAGATGCTGTATTGGCATTGGAAGGACAGATGGAGGCTTTGTCGGATGAACAGCTCCGCGCCAAGACGGAAGAATACAAAAAACGCTATAAAGACGGGGAATCCTTGGATTCTCTGTTGCCGGAAGCGTTCGCTACCGTGCGTGAAGCAGCTTGGCGCGTGCTTGGAATGAAACCCTATCCGGTACAGGTCATTGGTGGTATCATCCTGCATCAGGGACGCATTGCCGAGATGAAGACCGGTGAAGGTAAAACCTTGGTGGCGACTATGCCGTCCTACCTGAACGCCTTGGCCGGCGAGGGCGTACACGTTGTCACGGTCAATGATTATCTGGCACAGCGCGATGCCGAATGGATGGGTAAAGTCCACCAATTCTTAGGCCTTACGGTTGGCGTGGTACTGCAGCCCATGGAGTCCAATGAACGCAAGCGCGCCTACAATGCCGATATTACCTATGGTACGAACAACCAGTTCGGCTTTGACTATTTGCGCGACAATATGGCCATTTACAAGTCCGGCGTCGTCCAGCGCAAACTGCATTATGCCATCGTGGACGAGGTTGACTCCATCCTGATTGATGAGGCGCGTACGCCGCTTATTATTTCCGGCATGGGCGATCCGTCCACAGAGATGTATTCGCGCGCTGATGAATTTGTGCAGACCCTGGAAGGACGTGTGCTGGATCCGAAGGAAGAGCTCAACAAGCTGGATTCGTTACTGGAAGAGCACAAGTTAGAGACGGTCGATTATTTGGTGGATGAAAAGCGCAAGACCGCAAACCTGACCGAACAGGGCAATGCTAAAGCGGAAGCGTATTTCCATGTGGATAATATTTCCGATCCGTCGCATATGGAATTGATGCACTACATCAATCAGGCCTTGAAGGCGCGTACGACCATGCGCCGCGATATCGATTACGTTGTTGACAACGATGAGGTGAAGATTGTTGATGAATTCACCGGCCGTATTATGGAAGGGCGTCGCTATTCGGAAGGCTTGCATCAGGCCATTGAGGCAAAGGAAGGGGTCACGATTAAGAGTGAATCCAAGACCCTGGCTACCGTGACGTTCCAGAACTTCTTCCGTATGTACGAAAAGCTGGCTGGTATGACCGGTACCGGCTTGACAGAGGCGGATGAATTTTCGGAAATTTATCATATCGATGTCATTGAAATTCCGACCAACAAACCCATTGCTCGTAAGGACTTGGAAGATGTGGTGTATGTGCACCAGGACGCCAAATTCCGAGCCATTGTTAATGAGATTGCTGAAGTGCATAAAACGGGCCAACCGATTCTGGTCGGTACGGTGGATATTGAAACATCCGAAAAGATTTCTAAGATGCTCAATAAAGTGGGCATCAAACACCATGTATTAAATGCCAAGCAGCATCGCTATGAAGCAGCCATTGTTGCGCAGGCGGGCCGTTTCGGCGAAGTGACCATTGCTACTAACATGGCCGGCCGTGGTACCGATATTGTACTGGGCGGCAACGCCGAGTGGATGGCTAAGAAGCAGATGGAGAAGGACGGCGATTCGGAGGAACTCATCGAATGGGCGGACAGCTTCCGTCATGTGGAACCGGAGGAGACCTTCCCCGCAAATGCTGTCGGCGATGAAGAGGAAGAGGAAGAGCAGCAATGGATCACCGGCCGTCAAATCTTGGATGCACGAGAGAAATTCCAAAATCTGAAGAAAAAATTTAGTGAAGAAACCAAAGAGAACGCAGAGAAGGTCAAGGCAGTAGGCGGCCTCTTTATTCTGGGAACCGAACGCCATGAAGCGCGACGTATTGATAACCAGTTGCGCGGCCGTTCTGGTCGACAAGGCGATCCCGGTGTTTCGCAGTTCTATATTTCGTTGGAAGATAAGCTGATGCGTCTGTTCGGCAGTGAAAGAATGCAGAAGTTCATCGAATCGGGGGCCTTCCCGGAGGATGAGCCCATTCAGGCGGGCATTCTCACCAAGTCCATCGAACGGGCACAGAAGAAAGTAGAGTCGAACAACTTTGCGACTCGTAAGCAGGTCTTGGATTACGACAACATCATGAACATGCAGCGCAATACCGTGTATACGGAGCGCAATCGTGTTTTGAATGGCGAAAATATGCGTGATGAAATCGTCGGTATGATTCATGGCGTTGTGTCGGATGCGGTAGACAGCTTCTGCGCTGAAGATGTTTCGCCGGAACAATGGGAGATGGAAGGCCTTTTCAACTATCTCAATTCCATTTTCTTGCCAAAGGGCATTGTGGCAGTGGAAAATCTGCAGGGCATGAAAAAAGAGAATATGAAAGAGAAGCTCATCGCCATTGCGGATGATCTCTATGCGAAGAAAGAGGAAGAGATTACGCCGGATGTGATGCGTGAAGTCGAGCGCATGGTGTTGCTTCGTGCGGTTGACACGAAGTGGATGGATCACATTGATGCCATGGATCAGCTGCGCAAGGGCATCGGTATTCGTGCCATGGGCAACGAGGATCCGGTGCGTGCCTACGCGAATGAAGGCTATGACATGTTTAATGCGATGAACGAGTCCATTCGCGAAGATACGGTGCGCATGCTCTATCATATCGAAGCACCCAAACAGGAAGTAGTACGTACAGCAGTTGCCACACCGACGCGGGCCATTGGTGCCGGCGATGAAGCGGAACCGGAATCACATCGCCCCTTTGTGCGCAAGAAGAAAAAAATCGGACGCAACGATCCCTGCCCCTGCGGCAGCGGTAAGAAATATAAAAACTGTCACGGCCGTTTTGACCGTTGATGCTGCGTCGTAAGGCGCGGACAAGGATAAAAAGGGCGGACCTCTCGGGGTCCGCCTTGGAAGTTAAAGAAGGAGGAAGGTATGGAATTATACGAGATGCGGCAGCACCTGGAGACTATCCGCGTGCGTTTGAGTGAGCTAAGGAGCTCTCTTTGACATTGCCGGATTAGAGGCTTCGGTAAAAGCATTAAACGAAAAAACATTGGCACCGGATTTTTGGAATGACTCCGATGCCGCGCAGAGCATTATGGTCGAGCTCAATGGAAAAAAAGAGAGCGTGGATGCCTTTCAAGAGATTGAAAGCGCCTATCAAGATCTCCGCGACATGCTGGAACTGTTGGATGAAGACGAATTTATGGCGTCGCAAAAAGAACTGACGGAAGAGCTGGAGACGGTTGAAAAGAAATTGGCGGCCTTGGCCAAAAAAGCGTTACTTTCGGGCGAATATGACGCCAATGATTGCTATTTTTCCATTCACGCGGGCTCGGGCGGCACGGAAGCGATGGACTGGGCGGGCATGCTGCAGCGTATGTATGAACGCTGGTTCCAGACGAAGGATTGGAAAGTCAGCCTGACGGATATTAATACGGAAGAAACCGGCGGAATTAAGTCCGTGCAGTTTGAAGTGAAGGGCTACAATGCCTACGGTTATTGTAAAGGCGAAAAGGGCGTGCATCGCTTGGTGCGCATTTCGCCCTTTGATTCGCAAAGCCGTCGCCACACGTCTTTTGCCAGTGTGGATGTGTATCCGGTTCTAAAGGACATCGGTGAAATTCAGATCGATGAAAAAGACATTAAAGTAGATACGTATCGCTCTACGGGTGCCGGCGGTCAGCACGTCAATACGACGGATTCGGCCATTCGTATCACGCATTTGCCCACCGGCGTTGTCGTGACCTGCCAGAATGAGCGTTCCCAGATTCAAAACCGTGCGAAGGCTATGGAAATCCTCGTTTCGAAATTGATGCAGATCAAAGAAGAGGAGCATCGCGAAAAAATTGCGGATATCCAGGGCTCGTATAAGCAAATTGCCTGGGGATCACAGATTCGTTCCTATGTGTTCCAGCCCTATACGCTGGTGAAGGATCATCGCACGGGCGAGGAAACCGGCAATATTGAAAAAGTGATGAATGGGGATTTGGATCCGTTTGTGGACGCCTATTTGAACTGGCATGCCCAGCAGGAAGCGAAGGGAGAATAAGATGAGAATGAAGCATTTTTATATGCCGACGCTACGTGAAGTTCCCGGTGATGCGGAAGTTCCCAGCCACCAGCTCTTGCTGCGTGCCGGCATGATTCGAAAAGCAGCCTCGGGCATTTATACGTACTTGCCGTTGGGCTATCGCGTGGTACGAAAAATCGAAGAGGTTGTTCGTGAGGAGATGGACCGTGCCGGGGCGCAAGAGATTCGTGTGTCAAACTTGCAGCCCAAGGAGATTTGGGAAGCGTCCGGACGCTGGGACACCTTCGGCCCGGAAATGTTTAAGCTCACCGATCGTCATGAAAAGCAGTTTGCGCTGGGTCCGACGGCGGAGGAGTACTTTGCCGACTTAATTAAGGAAGAGTTGCGTAGCTACAAACAGTTGCCGCTTAATCTTTATCAGATTGGCTGGAAGTATCGCGATGAGAAGCGTCCGCGCTTCGGCATTAATCGCTCTTGCGAATTTTTGATGAAGGATGCCTATAGCTTTGATATTGATATGGAAGGGCTGGAGGCGTCGTATCAGGTGATGTGGGATGCCTACGCGCGTGTGTTTGACCGCTTGGGTCTGGATTATCGTATTGTCCAGGGCGATTCGGGAGCCATGGGCGGTCGTGTGTCGCACGAATTTACTGCCTTATCCGAAATTGGTGAGGGTGTTATTGTCTATGCGGAAGGCGGTTATGCCGCAACGGATGAAAAAGCGGGCATGCAGAAGCCTGCCGTTGCACCGGAAGATCCGCTGCCGATGGAAGAGATTTTGACCCCGGATAAGCACACGATCGAGGATCTGGAACAATTCCTGCATATTCCCGCCGACAAGATGATTAAAGCCGTTTGTCTGCGTGTGAAGGATGATCCGGTTTTGGTCTTTATCCCGGCGGAACGTGAGCTCAACATGGCAAAATTGGTGGCATATCTGCAGACTCCGGAACACGAGATTTCGATGTTGGATGATGAAACCATTGAAAAAATAACCGGTGCTCCGGCCGGCTTTACAGGGCCGGTAGGCATAGGCAAAGATGTACGCGTTGTGTTGGATCAAGCCATCACAGAACGTCACAATCTCATCTGTGGCGCCAACAAAAAAGATACGCATTTGAAGAATGTGAACTATGGCCGTGATTTTGACGGGGAAGTGGTGGAGGACCTCTGGATGGTGCAAGAGGGAGATCTCGATCCGGTTAACGGTAATCCGCTTCAATTTGCTCGCGGCATTGAAGTGGGCAATATTTTCCAGCTGGGCACGAAATACACCGACGCCATGGGCGCCAGCGTATTGGATGAAAATGGTGTTGCTCGTCCGATCATCATGGGATCCTACGGCATTGGTATCACTCGTACCGTATCCGCCATCATCGAACAGAATCATGATGAAAAAGGCATGATCTGGCCGCTCATTGCGGCACCGTATCATGTCATAATTACGATCATGAAACCGGAAGATGAAGCACAAAATGCGCTGGCGGAAAAACTCTATGCCGATCTGCAAGAAGCAGGCGTTGAGGTATTGCTCGACGATCGCAAGGAACGCCCAGGCGTGAAGTTTAATGATCGCGACCTCATCGGTATTCCACTGCGTTTGACGGTGGGCCGTAAAGCGGCCGAAGGCATCGTGGAATTTTCCACCCGTCGTGAGATGGAAAACAAAGATATTGCTGCTGAAGAAGCGTTCCGTACCATTGTGGACGCGGTAAAGGCCATTCAGTAATCGAAACATGCGCAAAAGCACTGTAGGGAATACCTTCCCTACAGTGCTTTTTGCTTGAAATGGAATTTGTACGGTACGAAAAAGAGGCAAAATACAGTACTTTCGTTGAAAAAAAGAATTTGTACTGTATGAAAAGGGATGCAATTACAGTACCTTTTCCAAATACGCAAATTTGTACTGTAAAAATAGCGATAAAACTACAGTGTATACTGCAATAATCGGTAAAAGCACTGTAGTTTGGTGCGAAAAACTACAGTGCTTTTTGGCGATAACGGAATTAGTACTGTAAATAAGGCAAAAATCCTACAGTACTTTTTGCTGTAATTGATAAAAGTACTGTCGTTCGAGATGGAGCTACTGTACGCCGCTAAGTCCGGCAATGCTTCAGCCGAAAAAACCGCGCCCTCGGCTCCGCTATTTCGCGCTAGACGCACCCACCAACCCCCTTGCCCGTCTCTGGTATCCTATGCTATACTATGGTAGAAGCAATTATTTGTGATATCTGTGGGTACCGCTAAGCGGTAGTTTTTATCTGTCCCCTTTCTGTGAGCGGGTTCATCATCGGTCTGATGTGGCACTATGAATCATTAAACGGAGAGGAAAGCAGAGTTCTTACAAGAAAGAATTTCAAACAACAGCATCAACCACCACACGATTGTACAGCACGGAGTTCTCTCACGGCCAAGGCAATCTTTTTTTGGTTCTGAGAGACGCCATGTGAACGAAAACGAGGTGTCTTATGAAATTCTTATCCACTAAGAAGCCGACTTTCCATTTGGCTCAACCGCTACGTCGTTTTGCGGCGTGGATGAACCTGTCCGTGAAGGACGTTGCTTTAATGGTCATCGGGAATTTAACGATGGCATTTGCCATGTGTAATATTCATATCCCGGCGAAAATCACCGAAGGCGGCGTATTGGGCAGTATTGTATTATTTAATAAACTGTTTGGTCTAGACCCGTCCATTCTCAGCGTTTTGCTGGATTTTTCATTATACTTTTTCGGTATTTTATTACTGGAACGTGGCTTTTTAAAGAAGGCGGTTTTTTCCACCCTGATGTATGCGGCATCGTTAAAACTGTTTAACTTTATCGGACCGTTTTTGCCATCGCTAGAGAGCGCACCGTATCTGGCGGCCATTATCGGCGGTCTGCTACTTGGCTCCGGCTGCGGGCTGGTGGTCACGCGCGGCGGTGCTGCCGGTGGCGATGACTGCTTTGCGATGATCTTGGAACGGAAATCGCGCCTGTCATTGAGCGGAGCGTATTTCATCAGCGATGCAGTGGTGTTGGGGCTGTCTTTCCTGGTGTATCTGCCCGCACAAAACCTGATGTGGTCGTTATTGACTACGATGATCTCTTCCTATGTGGTCGGACAGTTCGAGATTCATTTGCCCAAACCCGTGGCGATGCAACAAGTAGCGGAACGCGCCGGAGAGACATCCTGAGGGGGCGTTCTAAAACGAAACCCAGCTATTTAATTAACGCCTGTAATGCCTTGAAATGCGGATTCTTGGAATCTCGCAGAAGATCAAAGAGCAACGATTCCGTGCAGGTGACGACGGCACCCATCTCGATAAAGAGACGGCGTGCCGTTTCTTTATTTTTTTCATCGCGAGAGCTGATGGCATCCACAGGGATGAATACCTCGTAACCGCGTTCTAGCAGCGTGCGCACCGTTTGGAATACGCAGATATGCGCCTCGATGCCGGTTACGATGACTTTTTTACGCGCGGAAAGAGGGGCATCGCTAAGAGCGGCCTCAATAGAAGGGGTAATGGCATTAAACGCCGTTTTATCCGAATAGACGGCATGAACGGCATCCAAGGTTTCTTTGAGTTCGGAAACCGTGGCGCCAAGGCCTTTCGGATATTGTTCGGTGTAGAGCACAGGCATTTCAAAGGCCTTTGCCGCTTCCAACAGGACTTTTGAATTCTTGCAAACGACATTGCTGTTGGCCATACTGGGTAGCATACGTTCCTGCAAATCAATCAGAAGCAGCAGGGTGTCATCCGGACGAACCGTAAAATCGCGCATAATTTTCTCCTTATTATTTACTGTGACGATGGCTACGCACCGTCTTATTCAAAGCGATAGCGACGAAGAAGACTCCGTCTTCTCGATTATACCAGTTCATGGCAGCGGGGGAATGGGATACAATAGCTGGGCGACAGCAGAGAAGGGAGAATCGGAGTGAACAAGGAAGTGGAGTTTGGCAAATATATCGGCATGGAGTTGCAAAAGCAAGAGGATGGCGAAGCGGAGGTGGCGCTCAAGGTTTTGCCGCATCACCTGAATTCCCAGAATATCGTCCATGGCGGTGTTTTTTTAGCGATGATGGATCTGGCGATGGGGGCAGCAGCCTCTTCATATGGAGCTTCCGTTGTTACTATGGACTTGCAGTATCGCTTTTTCCGTCCTGCGAAAGTGGGGGAAACCGTGGTGGCACAGGGAAAGGTTCTGAAAAACGGAAGAACTATTGTGGTCACCGAGGGAAAGATGCTCTGCGGGGACGAATGCATCGGCGCAGCTTCCGGTCAGTTTTTTAAGGGACGGTAACCAAAATACGGTCGGTATGACCCTGAAGTAGCCGGCTAGGAAAAGTCGATAAAGGGCTAATTTAAGCCATTTCTCATGATTAAAAACCATGGTGTTGACAAAATGTAACCCATTTGTTACATTTGTAGCGGTCAATTGTTACAAAACGGTTAATAAGAGATTTGCGATTGACGGTTCAACCCGATTGTTTCGCAGTGAGCGGACAAAAGGAGAAAGGTGGTTTCATGAGAAAGCATAGACATACAAAACGCTTGGCAATTCTTTCCGCAGGCCTTTTTATCGCCTTGCTACTTCAAAACACCCCGGTACAGGCAAAAGAACCGGCGGACAATGCGAAGGTAACGGAGCAGGCAGCAGTTACGTCTTCGGAGAACAACAGTACAAATAACGCAGCATCAACGTCTGGAAAAGCGGAAGCGTCCACATCGCAACAAGCCGATTCGGAAGAAGCGTTAAACTGGACGGGCTGGGGCGTCTATGCCAACGGCGCTCGCGTGTACCGCACTGAAAACGGCTACGCGTCCGGGTTACAGGAGATTGATGGGAATCTATATCTCTTTGATGAAAACAATCATTTGCGCCAAGATAACGCATGGGTGAAATACGAAGGAAAATATTATTTCCCGAAAGCGAATGGCGTGCTGTATCGCGATCAAATGATTACGTTTGGTCCGAAGACAGCCTATTATATGGATCATGACGGTTCCATGGCCACGGGATTCCGTGAAGTGGGCACGTCCTTATATTATTTTGATCGCAAGAACGGCAAGCTTCATAAAGATAACAGCTGGCTCAATACGGAACGTGGTTGGGTTTTTCCGAATGCCCAGGGACGCATCTATCGGGATCAGGTGATTACCTTCGGCCATCATGTCGCCTATTATTTGGACCATGACGGCACCATTGCAAAAGGCTTTCGCACCTATAACGGCAAGCTGATGTATTTCAAAGAGAACGGCATCCGCGCTAATCACAATCGTTTTATGGAGACGGAACGTGGCTGGATCTTCCCGAATGCGGAAGGAACGGTCTATCGCAATCAATTCATCACCTTCGGTCCGAAAGTGGCCTATTACATGGGCAATGACGGGGTACGCAAGAGCGGAATGATTCTGGTCAACGGAACGGCCCATCGCATGACCGGCAAAAACGGCGCTCGCTTGTGCCAAGAAGGTTTTTATTCCCATAATGGCAAACACTATTATGCCGACGCCAATGGTGTACCGGTACGCAATCGCGAAGTGACCGTGAATGGTGTTAACTATTACTACGGTGCCGATGGCGCGCGCGTCTTCGAAGATTTTGACCGCGATGGCTATACGTACAGCATTGACAACAATACCGGTGCCATTCAAAGCAAGGAAGCGAACAAGCTGAAAGCACAGAACAATGATGTGCCGATGCTCTACTCCTTGCGCGATCTGCGTTTCCACGGCGTGATCAATTGGGGCGGCTATAAATTTACTTATTATTCACAGAGCGTATTACCGGGTGGCGGTTTGCGCATTCCGGGACGCCATGTCAATGAATCCGGCTATGTGGCCGATGCAGATGGCTACATTGTGTTGGCCAACAGTGCCCCAATCGGCACGATCATTCCGACGCCGTTCGGCTATTACGGCAAAGTTTATGACCGCGGTACGTACGGAAACCATTTTGACGTCTATACGCGCTAACGTTTTTTAGCAACACAGAAACATACGATAAGGTTTAGAAAATAAGAGAGTACAAGATGATTTCCTTCTCTGCCGTCTGGCAGAGAAGGAAATCTTATTGAGAAGGATGAAGGATGAAAATTAACAGGATCTATGGATGCCGCTATGTGGCAGCGGCATTTCTCTTTGCTTTTCTGCTGTTCTTCGTACCGTTTGGATCGGTACAGGCAAAAAAAGGAGACAATGCCGTCCCAGTTGTAATGCAACCAATAGCGAAAGCTACAGCGAAAGAGTTAAAGCAGGAGGAAGATGACCTGCATCTCTATGACAGCAATGGCAATAGAATGAAGAATAACGCATGGGTCTCCTATGGCGAACGGATTTACTTCCCGAATGCGGAAGGCAAGGTGTATCGCCATACCATTCTCCGCTTTGGCGACGAGCGCGCCTACTATGTGAATCAACAGGGCGCTCTGCAGAATGGACTGGTCTCTGTGGGAGGCAACTTGCGTTATTTCTTTGAGTCGGGCGAAAAGATGAATGAGATGGCACAGGATGCCGGCTGGGTGTGGAGTCATCGCGGTTGGATCTTTGTGAATGAGAATGCAAAAGTGTATCATGATCAATTCATCACGTTCGGTCCGAAAATCCGCTACTACATGGGACCCGACGGTACCCTTCAACAGGGGCTTGTGAAAGCCAATGGTACGGTCTATCGCATGCAGGGAGAGAGTGGAAGTCTGTTGCAGCAAGCGAGCAGCTATACCCATCAGGGAAAATGGTATTTTGCAGCAGAAAATGGCGAGCCCTATCGCAATCGCATCATCAGCTTCGGTGCAAAGCGCTATTTGATGGGAGCGGATGGCAGCCGTCAAGACGGCACAGTGACGGTCAATGGCGTGGGGTATCGCTGCGATGTCGCGGCGGGGACGGTCGAGAAAGTCCATGATTACGACTTTTTGTGGCCCGTTGCGGGACGCACACGGATCTCTTCCGGTTTTGGCATGCGTTGGGGACATATGCATAAGGGCATAGATATCCCCGCCCCCACCGGAACGCCGGTACGTGCAGCTCACGGTGGCACCGTAGTCGCCGCCGGTTACCATAACTCGTGTGGTAATTACGTTCAATTGGTGGGCGATAACGGCCTGTTTACCAATTACTTTCATCTGAGTAAAATTTTGGCGACGCCGGGACAAACGGTACAAGAAGGCGAAGTGATCGGCTTGGTGGGTTCCACAGGAGACTCCACCGGCGCCCATCTGCATTTTGAGGTGCGTACCGGCGGAAACTGGGGCCAAGCACACAATCCGTTAAATTATAGCTACACCTATTAATGTCGGCGTTCTCCAATAAT
The DNA here is from genome assembly GCF_000308275.2 of Levyella massiliensis. Taxonomy (GTDB): domain Bacteria; phylum Bacillota; class Clostridia; order Tissierellales; family Peptoniphilaceae; genus Murdochiella; species Murdochiella massiliensis_A. The sequence continues at coordinate 161,538 of NZ_HG529491.1, read as the reverse complement.
ATGGTCACGACGAAACAGAAAACCGTTAAGCGGCAGGGATTCCTGCCGCTTTTTACGTATCCTGATGTCGGGTATGATACAATACGGGCAAAGCGTTGCGAACGCCTATAAAAATGGTGGCAGCGGCTTATCGAATCATGCATAACGACAAGGAAAGAAGGTACTTATGAAAGAACACAAGTTCTTCGGAAAAGAAAAAATTTGGATTAGCTTGGCCTTAGCTTGCGCTCTCCTTCCTTGGCAGAGTGCGGCAGCGGATACGCAGACATCCTCTGCACAAAATGCAGATGCCATTAGCGCTAATGCGGTATCGACACAGACTTCGGATGCATCGGATAGTATGGAAGACAGTGAAACCGCGGAAAAGGCACCCGCTTCCGCCTCAAGGGATGCGCGGGAAGCCGTGCTTTCTATGAAGAAAGATACAAACAAGCTTCGCTATGATAGCCAGGATGATGTTTTCTATGAGGGTGAGGAAAAAGTCTCTCTACGCTGGATCCAATATCTCGGCCACAACTACTATGTGAATGAAGATGGCCACCCCTATCGTAGCATGTTTTTGACGTATCCTTCCTCGGGCGATACCTATTACGTCGGGCCGACCGGAATCATGCTCAAGGGGATATCGCGCATCGCCGGAGACTATTATTACTTTACGGAAAGCGGCAAAGACGTTGGAAAACTGGCTAAGAAGGTCGGTTGGTACACTACTTCCGAGGGGCGTGTCTTTGCGGCGCCGGGCGGTAAACTGTATCATGACCAATTCATTACGTTCGGCCCGAAAAACAAATACTACATGGGTGCAAAGGGCGTCATGCAAACCGGTAAAGTTAAGGCAAAAGGTACCGTCTATGACATTGCTGAAGACGGGCGCGTCAAGATGGGCGCGCATCGTTATACGGCGGAAGGAAAAACCTATTACGCAAAGGATGACGGGGAACCGTATCGCAATATTTTCTTAAAATATCCCGACGGCCGCGTGATGCTCATGGGAGAAGACGGCAGCCAATTGACGGGCGTTTCACTGTATCGCGGTGTCGCCTATCGTTTTGACGACGACGGCTATCTGGTGCGTCGATCCTCGTCGTATGAATATCAGGGCAAGACCTATTTTTCTAAACCGGACGGAAAGCCGTATCGCAATCAGCTGTTGACCTTTGGCTCGAAACGAGCAATTTATATGGGCGCAGACGGCAGTCAGCAGACCGGTATCATTCAGGCCGCTAACGGGAACACCTATTATGCAGATCCAAAGACGGGCAATTTACAGCGCAATCTCGGTGAATTTCGTCTGAACGGACGCACCTACCACAGCGGAAACGGTTATGCGCTGACGCGCGGCTTTATCGGCAATTGCTATTTCGGACCGCATCGCCTTGAAAATACGACGGCAACGATCAACGGAAGAACCTATCGTTTCGACGCCAATGGAAAGGCCTCCCTGGTCAACACCTATTCGGTACCGGGAGAATGGTCCTATGGCGGCGGGTATTTGTCGGGGCCGGCTATTACAGATCGCCATGTGGGTAACAACTTTGCCGTGGTCAGCTTGCGACATCAGTATATGTGGGTTTTCCACAATGGAAAGCTGGCTGTGGAGACACCGATCATTTCCGGTAAGCCGGTGAGCCCCACGCTTCAAGGCAATTTTAACGTGCAGTATATGGAAAAGGGACGTTATTTGACGGGCCCGGGTTATAAGTCCTGGGTAGACTATTGGGTACCCTTTAGCGGCTCCTATGGGATTCACGATGCGCCATGGCAGCGCTACAATCGCTTCTATAAGGACAGCAAGTCCTATACTTGGGCAGGCAGCCACGGGTGCGTGAACGTTATGCCCTCCGTCATGCCGCACGTCTATGCAGCGCTCTACCACGGTAGCCCGGTAACGGTATATTAAGCATAAAGATAACGCGATGGCGATAAAGGCTTAAGCGATGTAAACAGTAAAAAGAAAAGTGTCCGTCCGTTGAGACGGGCACTTTTTGTTTGACGATTTCCGCTTGCACCGACACCGTAAAGTTGATACTATGTAAATGTCATATTTTTGTAACCTTTTCGAGAAAAGTTTACGATCCGATACATAGAGTAGGGGGCATTATGCAAGACCAACGACCGGAACGGACCTTGATCAAAGCATTATTGTTAAGCGCCGGTGTTCTGGCGCTGCCGGTGGGGGCCGTGCAAGCAGATAGCACAGAGACAGCATCCGCTGCGGAACAAAAAATCAGTTTCGAAGTCTCGCAAGAGACAAAAGAGGAAGCAACGGAGGCAGCAACGGAAGAAGTAGCTCCGGAGGCAGCAACGGAAGAGGCGACAACGGAAACAGCCGCAGAGGCGGTGCCAAGTACAGCAGAAGCCAAGCCCACGCCTTCGAAAGACACAACAGTGCGCGCCGCACGGCCGGAATTTGCCTTAACGACATCGGTGCCGCGTATCGCACCGCCAGACGTCGTGCGTCAAGCGCAGAGACGCAACGGCCGTTTTTACGATGCACAAGGAAACCGCATCACCAATCGCTGGGTGGAATGCAATGGCGTTTTCTATTTTTCAAATACGAACGCGACGACCTATACGAATCGCTTTGTCTCTTTTGGCGGCGATGCCATTTATTACTTGGATGAAGCGGGGCGCTTGTATGCAGGCGTCTTGACGCGTGGCAGTAAAAAATATTTGCTGGATGAAACCACGGGCAGGTTGCATCGGGAGAATCGCTGGGTGAACCAGTTGCATGGTAAATACTTTCCCAATGCCGCCGGCGAACTATATTACAATCGTTTCATTTCCATGGATCAGAACGCCATCTATTATGTGGGCGACACTGGAAAGCAACAGACGGGCGTCATCCAAGTCAGCGGACAATACTATCTGATGGACGAAACGAGGGGCGGCAAAATGCGTCGCGATAACACATGGGTGAGCTATCGCGGGAAGGAGTATTTTCCGAAAGCTAACGGTGAACTGTATCGCAATCAGTTTATTACCTTTGGCAAAGACATCGCCTATTATATGGGCGAAGATGGCAGCAAACAGGTGGGGCGTTTGAAGCTCAAAGACGCGTTCTACATTCTGCATCCGGTGACGGGCCAGGTCCAGTTCCGCAATGCACCCGGTTATCGGACGGTTGACGGACAGCGCTTTTACGTGGATGCCACAGGGGCATTTCGTTCGGTGGGACAGTGGGTCACGAAGAACGGTAAAAGTTATTACCAAAAAGGAGACGGCACCTACTATCACAACGAGGAAATTACCGTTGCCCAAAAAAAATATTACATCGGAGCGGATGGGGCTACGACACCCGGCGTTCACCGCGTTGGTCAGAAACTCTATTACTACGATCCTGCTCTCAACAATGAGCGTCGCCAACGTAGCGGCGTTGTGCAATGGCGGGGACAACAGTACTATGTCGGCTCCAAGGGCAATATTCTCACCAATCAAATTGTGCAGGTGGGGGACACCGTGAAACAGGCAGATGCCAACGGTATTTTGCGAACGACAACACGTCGCCTGGTTATTGACCTTTCCTATCATCAGAGACCGGATGATTTCAACTTTGATGCGTTTACCAACGGCGTATCCGGCGTAATTCTGCGTGCCGGCTATACCGGACATGGCACCGGAAACTCCTATTATCGTGACACAGCGTTCGAACGCTTCTATCGCGAGTTTAATGCGCGGGGCATCCCGATCGGCGCCTATTGGTATGCCTGTGCCAATACGGTGGAAGAAGGCATTGCCGAAGCCAAGGAGTTTAAAAAAGCCTTGGCGGGCAAGAAGTTTGCCCTCCCCGTGTACTGGGATACCGAAGATCAGTACCATCAGCGCCATACGGACAAGAAGACGTTGACCGATACCGCCCTGGCTTTCTTAAAAGAAATGGAAAAATCCGGTTATTATACCGGCATCTATGCCAGCGCATCCTGGTTCTATGAAAAACTGCAGATGGAACGCCTCAAAGACTATGATATTTGGGTGGCACACTACGGTGTTGCCACACCGGCCTATCACGGTGACTACAATCTCTGGCAGTTCACCTCCAAGTATAAGAAGGACGGTTTCCCGCGCCAATTGGATGCCAACTGGATGCTAGTGGACTATCCCGCCATCATCAAAAAAGCACGCCGAAACGGCTATTGATGGTAAAGGTAAAAATTCAATAGAGAAAGGCGGCGTTTCGGCCATGTTTCGAAACGCCGCCTTTTGCCGTTTCCAATAAATCCGACATCCGGCAATGCTATTGCCTTCCCCCTCAGAGGGAGGGACTGTGTTAAAATAGTAGCGACAGGCGTCGGAGCAGAAAAATAGCTCCTCGCAGGGAGGAAAGCATTGATTCTTCATATCAATATGAATTATATAGCGGGATCGCTCTATAGTGCCATGTTAGACCATATGCCGCATCCGGAAGAACACGTGGTCTATGCGCCGGCGGCCCGTAAGGCGCGGACCTATACGCTGATGAAACAGGAATTGGGACATCCGGAAGTGCACGTGATGCCTGGCCTTTCATCGTGGGAACGCATGTTTTATAGGCATCGTCATCATAAAATGTATCAAGCCTTGCAAAAAAGTGTATCGCTGGATAAAATTACTCTCTCGCAGGCCTATACGCTCTTTACCGATGGCGCGCTGGCGCATCGCCTTTTTCGCGAAAAAGGCGTTCCCTACATCGTATCGCTACAGGATCGGGAATTACGGCGCCTGCTGAATGAATGGAATAAGCATGAGGAATTGGCGCTGGAGATACTGGAAGACGCCTCGGCGATCACTTTCCTGTCGGAAGGAATGCGCCAAGAGGTGGTGGAGCGGCTTATACCCGTGCAGCAGAGGGCTCACTTTCGACGTAAGAGCTATGTTATCCCGCAAGGCATTGATGATTTCTGGCTCGAAAATCCACCGCCAGAGAGTTTGAAAACGGAGCAACAAGAGTGCTGCCCAAAGACGGTGCGCTTGCTCTTCGTGGGAACATTGAATCGGAACAAAAATGTGATGCAAATTCAGGAGGCCAGACGTCTTCTGCAGGAACGCGGTATTTCCACACGCTTAGACATGGTTGGGCGTGTTGTGAATCGTCGATTGTACGATGCTCTTCTCAATGTTCCCAATACGGTGTATCATACTCCGGAATCGAAAGAGGAATTGATTCATTGCTATCGCAAGGCGGACATCTTTGTGATGCCGTCCTTCTACGAAGCCTTCGGCTTAGTGTATGCGGAGGCATTATCGCAGGGACTACCGATTATTTACTCGAGGGGGCAGGGCTTTGACGAACAGTTCCCGAACGGTGAAGTGGGCTATGCCGTATATCCGCAGGATCCATCATCCATTGCGGATGCGATAGAAGCTATTTTAAAAGATAAGGCTATAAGAAAACGAGCGCTTGCCGGTGCGTCACGCTTCGACTGGAAGCAAGTGGACGCACAGTATGCGGCGATTTATCGCCAGTTGCTACCGACAGCGCCGACGTCGCCGCGCAGGTAACGCGGGATAGAGACAAGGGTGGCAAACAGCTGAAAAAACAGGAGAACAACATGGGATTAAAGGAAGAATTGCTAAAAAAAATTGAGGATCGTTCCATTCGTGTCGGCGTGGTAGGCTTAGGCTATGTCGGTCTGCCGCTGGCTGTGGAGAAGGCTCGTGCGGGATTTCAGACGACGGGATTTGACGTACAGGACGAAAAGGTCAAGCTCGTCAATGCCGGACATAATTACATCGGCGATATCGTGGACGACGATCTGAAGGCATTGGTGGAGGCGGGAAAACTGCGTGCTACCACGGACTTTAGTTTTATTAAAGATGTGGATTTTGTTGCCATCTGTGTGCCGACGCCACTGGATGCTCATCAGCAGCCGGATATCAGCTACGTGAAGTCCTCGGCAGAAAGCATTGCTGCGCATTTGAAAGCAGGCACCATGGTGGTGTTAGAGTCTACGACCTATCCCGGTACGACAGAAGAACTGGTGAAGCCCATTCTGGAAGAGGGCTCCGGTCTGGTCTGCGGTGAAGATTTCTATTTAGGCTTTTCGCCGGAGCGCGTTGATCCGGGCAACAAACAGTATAAGACGAAGAACACGCCGAAAGTGGTTGGAGCCATCGGTAAGGATGCAACGGAAGTCATCGCTAAGATGTATTCTACCGTATTGGAAGGGGAAGTTTACCCCGTCTCCTCGCCGGCTGTTGCTGAGATGGAAAAAATTCTGGAAAACACCTATCGCAACGTGAATATCGGTTTGGTCAATGAATTGGCTATTCTGTGCCATCGCATGGGCATCTCTATCTGGGAAGTGATTGACGCTGCGAAGACGAAGCCCTATGGCTTCCAGGCATTCTATCCGGGACCGGGCCTGGGCGGCCACTGCATTCCGCTGGATCCGTACTATCTTTCCTGGAAAGCACGTGAATACGGCTTCCATACGTCCATGATCGAATCCTCGATGATGGTGAACGATAAAATGCCGGAGTACACTGTGGATCGTGCGGCGCAGGTGCTGAACCGTTTGAAAAAGCCGTTAAACGGCTCGAAGGTGCTGGTCTTGGGCGTCGCCTATAAGAATGATATTGATGACTATCGCGAAAGCCCGGCCATTGCCGTGATCGAGGTATTGAAGGCTCGCGGTGCAGACGTGCAGTTCTTTGATCCGTATATCACGACCTTCCGCCATAAGGGAAAGACCTATAGCGGCATGGAAAGTCTGTCTGCCAAGGATGTGGCGGACGCCGATTTGGTCATGATTACGACGGCACACCAGGTGTATGATTATCCGATGATTTTGAAAAATGCGAAGGCGATCTTTGATGCGCGTCATGCCATTCAAAATCCGGAGCAATACGAGAACGTGGAAACGCTATAAGATCTTAGTGGAGCTAGGCGTATCTCCTCGCTGAGCACGTAGACGTATCGCACGAATAAGAAGGATGGAGCGACAATTGATGGCGGAAGAGAAAAGGAGAGTCCTCCATGTCATGATGGGATATGGAGGCGGCATCTCCTCCTTTGTAAAAAATATGGCGAAAGCGGTACGCAATCGTTCTATTACGATTGATGTGGTAACCTTTACGCCTGTTCCGGACGCCTTTCGAGAAGCTATCGCACAAACCGGCGGGGCTATATATCAGATGGAACGCCCCCACAAAGCGGGCATAGCTGCTTTTTGTCGCTCCTATCGCGTGCCTTTTCAGCAACATCGCTATGCGGCGATCCATTGTCATGCGGCGGGATACAATGCCTTGCCCTTTTGGCTTTTCTCTCGATTTGCCCATGTGCCGCTGTTTTTTGTACACGCCCATGGCAAAATGATGGACGGTGTGCACTATACATTCAAAAATCGCCTGCGTGTGGCTTGCGGTAAAGCCATTAATCGCATAGTATCGCAGCGTATTGTCGGTTGCTCTGAATTGGCTATTCGTGATGTCTACGGCAAGGTGCCGAAGAAGCGCATGATGATATTGCCCAATTGCGTCGCACACCATGACTTTTATAAGACGAGGGAAGAAGTGACAAAACGGCGCAAGGCAGTTCGTGAGCGCTTTTCGATTTCGCAGCCGGGACCTCTCTATGCGCAGGTAGGACGTCTGGAACCGGTGAAAAATTTTGAAAAAACTATTGCAATTGCCGCCTATTACGAGGCGCATCAGTATCCCGGAACGTTTCTTTTTGTCGGCACAGGTGATGAAGAAGCGCATCTGAGAACACTCGTGATGCAGAGTCATTTGGAGAAGCGGGTCCTTTTCACTGGAAGAGTAGAAAAACTGTCCGACTTTTTGCCGGCGATGGATGCCGTGCTGATTCCGTCGTATTCAGAGGGACTGCCGACAGTTGCGGTGGAAGCGCAAGCGTCCGGCATTCCGGTTCTAGTAAGCGATCGCGTGTCACGCGAAACCGATTTTCACCTGGGTTTGTTGGAGTTTCTTTCTTTTAATGCGGCCGTCTCGACTTGGGCGGAGCATTTGCGGAAGCTCCCATTGATGCCTCGCCCTACGGCTGCTGAGGTGGATCAGGCGTTTCAACAGAATTATTTTTCTTTGGAAGGTGGGGCAGAGTTGTATGAATCTTTTCTGCGAGGCGAAATTCGTACGCATCAGATTCGGTAGACGAGCGTAATATTATGAAAACCTGCATTTGTGTAGGAGGGTTCTGTGCGCATTTTACACATTAATACGAATTATCCGTATAACGTGCTGCATCGCAATATGATCAAAGCCATGCCTGCCGGTGAAGCAGAACATTTTGTTTTTGCCCCGGTGCGCAAGGGATCTGAGCCGCTGCCGGACACAACGCCGAACGTCTATTCGCCTGTTTGCTATACGGTAGCCGATCGTTTTCTATATTTCAATAAACGCCGCAAGCTATACCACACCTTAGAGAAATTATTGGATCTCAGGTCTTTTGGCCTCTTGCATGCCTATACTTTGTTCACTGATGGCGATATTGCCTATCGCGTTCATAAAAAATACGGGACGCCGTACGTAGTGGCTATACGTAATTCCGATGTGAATTTCTTTTTTCGTTGGTTTTTCTTTTTACAACCTTATGCGATGCGCATTCTGGAAAACGCAGAAACTATATTTTTTCTTTCGGACGCATATCGTCGGGAGGTTTTCTCGCACTATATCCCTTCAGATAAAAAAGAAAGCCTTTATCGGAAAACGGTGATTATCCCCAATGGGATTGATACATTTTGGCATAGCCATGTTCCGGAAGAGAGCGTGCTTGAAAATCGAACTGCCTTAGCAGCGCAGGAACCTTTGCCGTTATTATTTGCCGGCACCTTGGATCGCAATAAAAATCCTCGTGCCATTGTCGAAGCCATGGCGATCTTAGAAAAGAGGGGCGTGAAGACACGTCTGACCATGGTAGGAAAGATCAAGTCCAAGCGCTATACGGAGCGGTTGCTTCAAGCGCCGGGCGTAACCTATCACGAGCCGATGACACAGGCTCCCTTATTGGAACAATATCGTTCGCACGCTATTTTTGTTATGCCTTCCTATCATGAAACCTTTGGCCTGGTGTATGCAGAGGCCTTATCACAGGGCATGCCTGTCATTTATACGAGAGGGCAGGGCTTTGATGGGCATTTTCCGGAAGGCAGCATTGGAAAAGCAGTGGAAGCCGATTGCCCTGAAGAAATTGCAGAAGCGATTTTAACCATTCGCGATGCGTTTCCTTCTATTCAGCATAGATGCCTTGCGGCAAGTCAGCGTTTTTATTGGGAAAAGATTGATATGGCCTATATGGAGATCTACAAAAAAACGTATGGTAAGAGCATAAGAGAGGGAGACGAATGAATATTTTATATATCGATCATTATGCCGGATCCCTTTCCATGGGCATGGAGTTTCGTCCGTATTATTTTGCCCGGGAATGGGCGGAACAGGGACATCACGTTCGCATTTTAGCGGCGAATTATTCGCATTTGCGCAAGAAAAACCCTGCTGTGACCAAGGATCTGGAGATTCAAACCATCGATGGCGTGGAGTTTCAGTGGATTAAGACCGTATCCTATCCGAAAAATGGGATAAAACGACTGTGGAGTGTGGCTCAATTTATAGGGAAACTGTCACGGTATGCAAAAAAAATCGTACAGGACTTTCATCCGGATGTGATCATTGCTTCATCCACCTATCCCTTCGACACCTATCCGGCACAAAAGATGCGTAAGCTGGCGCGCCAAACGAATCCGAAAGCGGTTTTGGTACATGAAGTGCATGATATGTGGCCGATTACACCCATGCAGCTCTATCATCTTTCGGCAAACAACCCCGCTATTCGCCTCATTCAAAGGGGGGAAGACTCTTTCTGCAAGAATGCGGATTATGTAGTCTCTGTGTTGTCCCATGCCAAGGATTATTTAGTACAGCATGGCATGGCGCCGGAACATTTTGTTTACGTGCCCAACGGCATTCAACTGTCGGACTGGGAAGATCCGCTGCCCTTACCGGAGACACATCAAAAGGTTTTGGAGCGAGCGCGGCAGGAAGGACGCTTTGTGCTCTCCTTTTTTGGCAGTCACACGCGTTCCTATGGTTTGGACACCTTGTTGGAGGCGGCAGCACAGATCGACCCGACGCGCTATTTGCTGGCCTTTGTTGGCGAAGGCAATTATAAAGAAGAATTACAGCAAAAGGCGAAAGACATGGGCTTTACGTCGGACAACTGCGCCTTCTTATCGCGTATCGATAAACGTTCCATTCCTACGTTACTTCAGGCGAGCGATGCTTCCTATGTGGCGGCCATTCGCAATGATATGTTTCGCTTCGGCATCGGCATGAATAAGCTGATGGATGCGATGATGGGGGCAAAACCGATACTCTATGCGGTGGAGGCACCCAACAACTGGATTTTGGAGTATGACTGCGGCATAAGTGTAGAAGCGGAAAACGCAACGGCCCTTACCGAGGGCTTTCGCCAGCTGCTAGCTCTTTCTGAGCAGCAGCGCCGCAAGATGGGCGAGAACGGTCGCCAGGCCATGCTTAAGCATTTCCTGTACCCACACTTGGCGGAACGCTTTTTGCAGGCGGTTACGGCCGACAGGAAAGAGGAGGCAGAATGAAAACTGTCGATCTGCTCTATATTTCCTTTGTGGATCTGGACGGCCCGGCAGACACGGGCTCCAGTGTGCGCCCCAAGCAGATGTTGAAAGCCTTTCGTGAGGCAGGTTGTGAGGTGCACGTGCTGGATGGTTGGAACAACCATCGCAAAGAGCGCCGCCGTCGCGTGAAAGAAACCATGCGCTGGCTGGACAATCATGAGGTGCGTTATTGCTATGTGGAGCCGCCTTCGGGACCATTTTTTGTGCATGCCGATCATGTGTTGCTGAAAAAGATACATGCGCGCGGCATCCCCATCGGCTTATTTTATCGGGACATCTATTGGCGCTTTAAGAATCAATTTTCTCATTTGAATCTTCTGAAATTTTGGGCGATTCAATGGATGCAACGCTATGATTTGGCGGTTTTTAAGAAGAATGTATCGCTCTTTTACTTTCCAACGGAGCAAATGGCTCGGATTGCCGATTTCGGCGTACCCTATGCGCTCCTTCCGCCGGGCGCTGACCCCATGACGGATGCCGAAGAACGCGAGGCGTCGGAGAAGCGTATCCGCGAAGAGGCTGTCCTGACCTTGTTCTTCGTGGGCGGTTTATCTCCGCGTTACGGTTTTGATTTACTGTTGGACGCCTTAAAGAAAGTAAACGAAAAAGAGATTCGACTGCGCTTGTGCGCCGTATGTCGTGAACAGGAATGGTTGGACTTTCAAAAGCACTATCCCACAGAGGATTTGCCGTGGCTTTCCATTCATCATGTGGCACTCGGAAACGGTTTGGAAGAGCTGTATCAGTGTGCGGATTTAGCCGTTTTACCATTGCGCAAAATGACCTATACCGACTTTGCCGTATCGGTTAAGCTGTTCGAATACGCTGCGCAGGAGAAGCCGATTATTTGCACGAATGTCGATGCCATGGCAGAGATTGTATCCGAAAACCGACTGGGATGGGTCTGTGAAGATACGCCTGAGGCGATGGCTGAGGTTCTGAATGAAGCGTTAGCAGATCGAAAGGCGCTCCTTGAAAAAAAGGAAGCAATTCGACGCTTCTTGCCGCACAATACCTGGAAAGCACGCGCGCAAAAAGTATTGCAAACGCTGGAAGAAGCAAGACGGAAGCAGTAGAAGGGAAAGTACATGTCTTTTACGATCGCAGAATTTTTGTTTCTTGGTTTTTCTGCCTTTTTTGCTATCTATTACTTGCTTTTGCGAGGGAAAAAGACAAAAAAACTGACGGAACCTTTCTTATTGGTCACGAGCCTGGCCGTTTATAGCGTTGGTGCGGGATGGAAAACCGGGCTGCTGCTGGCTTTAACCTGTCTGCTGACCAAGTGGGCGGGGGATCTTCTTTTTCATTCCCATTCTCGCCTTCGACTGGCGGTCTTTGTAACGCTTGCGCTGTGTCCCTTATTTTTGTTTAAGTATCTGAATTTTCTGCTGGGTACGCTAAATACTGTGTTGCATACGGCCTTTTCGGCAGGGGACTGGGCAGCGCCGCTAGGCATTTCCTTTATCACGTTTTCGGTGCTTTCGTATCTGATTGACGTGTACCGGGGAGAGGAACCGGGATCCATTCTATCAACGGGATTATACGTATTGTTCTTTCCGAAAATCTTATCGGGTCCTATTGTCCGCTGGAAGGAATTTCGCCAAAAATGGGCACTTCGCTGTGTATCCGTGGACTTGACGGAACAAGGGACCCGTCGTTTGATGATGGGGTTCATTAAAAAAGCTGTTTTAGCGGACAGCTTTGGCGTCGCCGCCACTATGATTGGAAGCAGTGTTCCGAATGGCGTTGATGCGCCATCGATTGTTTTAATGGGCTTTTGTATGATGTTCCAGATTTATTTCGATTTTTCCGGCTATTCCGATATTGCGCTGGGATTATCCAATATGCTGGGCGTCTCTTGGGAAGAGAACTTTCATTTTCCCTATTTGTCCACCTCGGTCAGCGACTTTTGGCGTCGTTGGCATATCTCCCTGGGCAGTTGGTTTCGTGAATATGTTTATATTCCCTTGGGCGGCAACCGTCGCGGCAACGTTTATGTGAATCTGTTCATTGTGTTTGCGCTGACAGGCATCTGGCACGGCGCGCGTTGGAACATGGTGCTTTGGGGATGCCTCAATGGCTTGGCAGTGATGGCAGAACGAAAAATAGCCAGCCAAAAACGATCAATGATGAAAAATACGCGATGCGGCACTGTGATACGGTGGCTTTTTACCATGGTGTTTGTGTACTTTTCCTGGATGCTGTTTATGGCGCCAAATTTAGGACAAGCGTTGCAGTATGGGCGCATTCTCCTATTTTCGCCTTATGCTTCGACAGCACTTAATTTCACGTGGCAATATTTTTTGACCCCGCGCCTTCTGGTGCTGCTGAGCATTGCGGGCGTAGGATCGGTATTACCGGCGATCGTACCGTCCGGGATTAAGGAGAAGCTGCTTCAATTTCGTAAAACCGTACCAGGCTATTGGATCGAAAGCGCTTTGCTTTTTGCTCTTTTGGTGCTAGCAGCGCTCTTTATGATCAATGCAAGTTACAGTCCGTTTTTGTACTTTCAGTACTAGGAGGAAACGATGCGTTTAAAAAATCATAAAATCATTTTTCTCATCCTTTCCGTTCTCCTGGTGCTTCTTCCGGTACTCACCATGGACCATACACCGAATAAAGTTTCAAAGATTGATAATCGAAAATTGACGGATCTGCGTGACTATGACGGCAACTTCCCCCATTGGCTGAAATCGTATGTGGAGGATCGCATGGGCGGCAGAGAGGCTATGATTAACGCCTATCTCATGCTTAACGACAAGCTCTTTCATCAATTGGAGCATCCCATCTATACATATGGCAAAGAGGGAGAGGTGTTTTTTAAGATGAAGCCCAATCGCCGTTATGAGCCGTATCATGATACCTTTGTCGATTTTGTGGTAAAGCTGCAACAGTATTGTGAGTCGCGAGGCATTCCATTTTACTTTCAGATGGAGCCGGAAAAGGCATCCACCTATCGCCAGTTTTTGCCGGACGGTGTGCACTATGAGGATCAGTGGGTGCACACCTTAATGTCGAAGCTTCAACAACGCGGTGTCAAGGTGGTAGACAATGTGTCCCTTCTTGCAGACAAAGCAAAAAGGGAGCGTGTTTTTAGTGTCAAGGATAATGTGGGGCATTGGAATGATGTGGGCGCTTACTATGCAATGAACCATCTTTTTGAGAAGATGAACAAGGATTTTCCGGCAATGCAGCCACTTCCCAAGAATTTCTTTCGTCATGGGTCGCATGTGGAGGAGACATTACCGGAATCGAATTTCCCCATTCGAGAAGAAATACCAGATTGGGATTTAAAGGAGCCCTTTGAAAATTTGACGGACGCTTATTGCAAGGAAGTGCGTGTGGATCCCCAATTTCCGTATGTGCATTATTTCATTAACCCGACGCCTCGCGCTAAGGTGTTGCCTAAGGTGTTGATTTTTCAGGGCAGTTATTTGAATAGCTGGAACCAGTTCTTGATTGCAAATACGCGTGAAAACATGGGCATACATGATTATCAAAACGTCCTGCAGGCGCCCTATTATATCAATCTGTTTCAACCGGAAGCCGTTGTCTTTGAAGTCGGCGAATATACGGTGGAAGAGTATTATTTTGATGAAAAAGGTATGAAAGCGGCCGATTTCGCACCCGCTATGAAAGCGGAGGACCTGGCGCAAAAAGCGACACAGCCTGTTTCATTACTGCGGGATGTTCAGAAACAAAAAAACACACAGGTGACAGAAATCACCTTCGCGATCGACCGGAAGAATATCCGTTATGCCTATTTGGCGGCGGGAGACAAGGTGTATGATCTGCAAAAGACCGATAAGAAAGACGTTTTTCTTTTGGCCTTACAAAACTATGTTTCTTTACCGCAAAACAAGACGCAACTCTATTATTACACCCAAGAGGGACAATGGAGGAGGGAAGAAAATGTCGGGATTTTATTTAACAAATGAAGTGAATGCGCCGACGACCTTCTGGAAACCGGCATCGGTGTCATTGCGTCATCAGGAAAAGCATATCGAAGGCTGGACACTTTCTTCAGATGTGACGCTGCGTTTTGCGGAGCATAAGGTGTTTTTTGAGGATGCTTCTGTTTTTGTGATGACGGATGGGATTATCACGAATGCGCATCATCTGGGGATACCGGAGCATCCGCAGGGCCTGGGCGGCTGGATTCGCGATGCTTATGCGCAAGATCCTCTATTTTTCAAACGCTTTCGCGGCTCGTTTTCCGGCGCAGTATTGGATCGCAAAATGGGAGAGTGGACAATCTACACGTGTCCCACCGGAGAACGCGGCATCTTTTATTGGACGGATCCCGAAAGCCGTCGCGTGATTGTCGGTTCTCGGTTGCATTTCGTGACGGAAACCATGCGAAAAGCGGGGATACCGCGTCGTCCCGATAAAACGGGTTTTCGGCAGTTTATGAATTTCGGCTCGTTCACGGATACGCATACCGGTGTGGAAGGCGTACGACGCCTTTACCCCGGCGACTATTTACGCATTACGCCGGAAAGCGTGACAACCAAGCCCTATCATGTTCTGCCGGCACCGTCTTTTGAACGCTGTGATCACGCAAAGAGCATCGATAAGCTACAGAAGGCGCTGGCAACCGCACTAGAGGACGGCGTGTATTGGAACAAAAAGTACGAGTATCAGACTCTGGTGGATTTGAGCGGCGGAGCGGATACGCGTATTCTGTTTTATGCTTTACAGGGGTTAGCGCCTGACAACCTCGAAGCATTCACGTATGCGCAATCCGGCAGTCGCGATGCACGGATTGCACGCGATATCGCGGCGGACGCCGGTGTACCGTGGCGTTTTATGCCCATGGACACGCCGTCTTTTCTGACGGAGGTGGACACGTTGATGCGTATGAATAACGGCGCCTGTTATTATTTCGGCATTACCGGAGGCAAACAGATGCTGGAACGTCTCGTGTCGCCAACGTGGGGCATTGAATGGACAGGCATTGCCGGGGATATCCATGAGGGTGCGATGCTGACGGAGAATGGTGAGGACACCCCGGATGAAACCATGGATCGCTATCGCTTATCCCGCCATCTTCCGATGTTTGCCATGGAAAAAAACGAAGAAGCGCATCGCTATCAGAATAACGATACGTATTGGCTGGTTACACGTGGCTTCTTGGCGGCGGCTTCGACGAATTTTATTCGCCAATATTACACCGAACCGCTGATGCCTTTAGCGGACGCGGATGTGCTGGACGCCCTGTTGGAAATACCGTGGGAACAGAGGGTTTGTGATAAAATACAAATGCGTTGGCTAAAACGCTACTATCCGCAAAGCTTGCGTTACGCCCATTCCGGGACGGGTATTCCCTTGTCGCATGAATTCTTTCCGTGGCATGTACTGGAACGAAAGATTCACACAGGGCTGGTTATGTTGAAGGCTAAGAAAAATGGAAAGCCTTCAGCCGGAGAAATGAACCCTCTGGACTATTGGTGGAAAACAGCGCCGGATGTGCGTCAACAGCTGACGGATTACTATAAGAACTATGTTTCCGCCATCACAGAGGCAAAACTGCAATCCGCGGTGCGGGAGCTTTTTGAATGCGGAGAGCACTTTGTGGATCGCGGGTTAGCGCTCTCGGTAATTTCGTATTTTCGAAATTATTTGGACTGAAACAGCAACATGAGGAAGTGAGCATGATCTTAACTTTGACAGCGGGTTATCCTTTTGGAGGAGAGCCGTTTCTGATTTCAGAGGATCAGTATGCGCCGAAAGACATGACGTATCTGGCATTACATCCTTTGGAAAACAACAATCAAAGTAGCCATGAAGGCGTTCGCATTGCCAAAAAACGCAATGTACCCATCATGATTTGGTATGCCCTTTGCGGCCTGTTTGATCCGCTCATTTGGCAGGAAATCGGTCGGATGCGGAAAATCGGCAAGTTCTCTCTGCGTAATCTGGGCTTCATGATGGGCTATTATGCCTATGCGGTGCGTTGCTATCACGAAGTTTACCGATGGATGCAAAAAAACAATGCTTTGCAGGCCGATACGGTTCTCTATTCGTATTGGATGGTAACACAGGCCATGATTTGCGCCCTTCTCAAGCGAAAAGTACCGGGTATGCGCATGGTAACGCGTTGCCATGGCTATGATATTTATGAGTATCGCGCCCCCGGGGACTATCTGCCGTTTCGCGATTTTATTTTCCGACAGGCAGATGCCATCTGTCCCATTAGTGATGATGGCGTACGCTATTTGAAAGAGACCTATCCGACATTGGAAGCGGAGAAAATACATCTGCATCGCCTTGGCACCATGGATCGCGGATTGACACCCCCTGCACAAAACGGAGAGCCCTTTCGCATTGTGTCCTGCTCGGCTTTAATCTCTTTAAAACGCGTGCATTTGCTGATTCAAGCTTTAGCGAAACTGCAGCATTCTGTTGAATGGGTGCATTTCGGTTCGGGGCCTTTGGAAGAGACGTTGCAAAAACAGGCGAATGAGGAACTGGGCGAAACGCCGGTACAATTTCATTTTTTCGGACAAGTGCCGAATCAGGCGATTCTTTCCTATTATCATGAGCACCATGTGGATCTTTTTGTGAACGTCAGTGAAACCGAAGGCGTGCCACTTTCTATTATGGAAGCGCTCTCTTTTGGCATCCCGGTCATTGCGACACAGGTGGGTGGTACGGCAGAGATTATCGACGTAGGAGAGAACGGATTTTTATTGCCGGCATCCTTTGCACCGCAAGAACTGACGAAAAAGATCGAAGAAATGGTAGCCATGCCTAGCGAGCGATACGAAGAAATGAGTCGACAGGCTCGTTTGCATTGGGAACAAAAGTGTAGTGCAAAGAAAAACTTTACGGCGTTTTATGATATGATACGTGCGTTGCCTTCAACACGCTAAGGCAGTAAGAACGAGACAGCCCGGAAATAAGGAGTACTGTGTGCATACTTTGATCGATAAACATCAAGCGTTGAATCAAAAAATATATCTTTTTTTTAGCAAATATATACCGGAGGGACTTAGAGCACAACGGGAACGCCTGTTGAGTGTGTTTTTCTACTTCATGCTCATTTTTTACACCTTAGGGGTGAACTACATTGGCTTTTCTCTCGGCTTTCGCCTCATTGTGCACGGTGCCACATTTTTATTTATGCTGGCACTGTATTGTGAAAAGGAAAAAGAAGCGCCGATCGTTCCTCGCAAAACCTTGTGGATGGCAGCCTTCTATCTTATGGGGCTCGGCGCATTATTGACAGCCGTTTTTGTCCGCAGTCGCGCCTATTTTTTGCTGACGCTGATCTGGTTTTTTTTGTATCCCTTTGCGCGCCTCGTATTACAACCGAACGTGTTTTTTGCTTGGATTGAGCGATATTGCATTGTGCTGATTCGCTTTTTCCTTGTAGTTGTCGTTTTGGCGTTATTTCTTTCGCCCCTGACAGCCGCCCAGTATACCGCTGTTTATAGCGACCCGAATGACCTGGCCATGCTCTGTGTGATGGTGATTTTGAGCAGCCTTTATCTGCTTTACAAGGGTATGCCGCAACAGCGGAAGAAATATTTTGCCTATACGGTATTGGCCACAGCAATGATTTTGTTTTCACGCTCGCGAACGGGCATGGTTATGATGCTGTGGGCGTATGTGCTCTTTTTTGCCTATTTGCATGTTCAAAAGAAGAATGTGTTTAGAAAGATTCTGCGCTTTGTGGGCGGTACGGTTGGCGCTTATGTTTTACTATATCTGTTGTTGACCTTTTTGACGCCGATGTCGGCCCGCACCATTTTCCCGCTCATCAGCCCCGAATATGCAGAAGCATTGAAAGAGCATGAAGGCGAGGAGATCAGCTTTGAGGAGTCTTTTACTCTTTTGGTTCAGAAAAGCATGAAGGGAGCAGGCGACAATCATGATGTCAGCTCCGGCAGAATGCGCATATGGACAGCGGGCGTTCAAAGATTGCGTCCCCTTGGGCACTTGGATGAACGCGTGTACGTCTGGAACTATGAACATCGCATGATGCTTTTGCACAACGCTTTTTTACAGATATGGTACTCCATCGGAATCCTGGGGGCGGCAGGTTACATCCTGCTGATGGCTTCCGTGATCAAAGACTCTTGGCCATGTATACGAAATTTATCCAAAATTTCCGTCGAACGCCTTACGGTGCTGGGTTTTTTGGGCAGCTATGCGATCTATCTGCTGTTCTTCTCCTCCTATAACCCGTTTGTATCCCCCCTTGCCTGGATCGCCTATTTTGTATCCATGGCGCCGGCACTACCCGAACGGGGGGTGGTTTCAAAGGAAAAACCATGTTTAACGCAATCAAAAAATTAACATCAACGGGATTCCTGCATATTTTTTCCTCGGAAGTGCTCAACAAGATCATCGTATCTTGTAGCGGCATTATTATCGTTAACTTTCTTTCCAAGGAAAGTTACGGTATTTACTCCTACGCCATGAATATTTTGAGTACTTTTTTGATATTCAGCGGTTTTGGCGCTACATCGGCTTTGATTCAGCTGGGGAGTGAACATTTAGAAGACCCGAAAAAGCAGGAGTCCATCACACGCTTTGGGTATCGTTTTGGCGTGGCAGTTAATCTACTGATGGCAGGGGCGATTCTTATTTTTTGCCGATTCTTTTCGTTTCCCATTTCAGGCGCTAGAGAAGTGTTGGCGCTCCTTTGCCTGATGCCGGTTTGTTATTTCACGATAGAAACGATTCAGATCTATTTTCGCATTCATCTGCAAAATAAACGCTTCTCCTATTTGAGTACCGGCATTGCTTTTGCCAACTCGCTGATGCTGATTATCGGTGCGTTGAGTCAAAATTTGTCGGTATTGGTGATTTTACGCTATGTAGCGTATCTGAGCGTTATTCTGATCGTGATTTGGAAGGTACAGCCTTTCTTTTTGACGCGACGTGGTCTCTTTTCCGGAAAAATAGCGATTTCTGAAAAAAACACGGATCCCGCATCTTCTCTACCGATGGCGTTGCCGGCACCCTTAACGAAAGCCGAGAAAAAAGATTTTTTCTCCATCGGCTTTGTGGCGCTCTTTAATAACAGTGTATCCAGTCTCCTTTATATTATTGACGGATGGCTAATCGGTTCCATTATTGCGGATCCGACGGTGTTGGCCGATTATCACATGGCTACCCTGATTCCCTTTGCAATGACATTTGTGCCTTCCGCCATCATCACCTATGCCTATCCCTATGTAGCCAGTCGGCGCAACGATAAACGTTGGCTCAGCCATCGTCTGAAACAGCTTTACGGTGCCATGGCCATTGTTAACGGCCTCATCAGCGCCGCCCTTTGCCTATTTGCTCCATTGATTTTCCGTCTGCTCTTTCCGGCTTATGCGTCGGCAATTCCAATTTTCCGTGTGCTGTCCGTGGGCTTTTTCTTCTCAGGTACGCTCAGGATTCTATCCGGGAATGTGTTGGTGATGCTCCATCGCTTGAAGGTGAACAGTGTAATTGCGGTGATTTCCGGCGTGCTCAACATTGTTTTGGATTATCTCTGGATTAAGCAATTCGGCTCCATCGGCGCGGCTTACGCAACGACGGCCATTTATATTATTTCAGGTGTGTTAAGCACCGGCTACGTCGTTTATTATGTGCATCGCCACCTTTCAGGTGATAATCAGGAGATTCCCACAAAATAAGCGTGTAGAATAAGGTATAATAAAGTGCTAAAGCGTATTGCACGGAGGCAATAATGAAGATTATGACGGTGGTGGGCGCCCGTCCACAGTTTATTAAAGCGGCGGTCGTTTCCCGCAAAATACGTAAACAGCATCAAGAGATTCTGGTGCATACCGGACAGCATTACGATGCGAATATGTCGGAAGTTTTTTTTGAAGAACTTTCTATTCCAAAACCGGATTACAATCTGGGCGTAGGCAGCGGTACGCATGCTCGGCAAACGGCAGCAATGCTTATTGGCATTGAAGATTTGCTTCTGCAAGAGAAACCGGATGCACTCCTAGTGTATGGTGATACGAATTCCACGTTGGCGGCGGCTTTGGCTGCCTCCAAGCAGCTTGTACCGGTGTATCATGTCGAAGCCGGTCTGCGCTCGTTTAATCGGGCCATGCCGGAAGAGCAGAATCGCGTCTTGACGGATCATCTTTCGGCATTACTTTTTGCGCCGACACAGACAGCAGTGGATAATTTAGCTAAGGAAGGCATCTCAAAAGGCGTGTATGCTGTTGGCGATGTCATGTGTGACGCCGTCCTCTACTATACGGCGTCCATGGAAAAACAGCAGAAGGATAAGATTTTTTCCGGACTTAAGGTGCTGAAAGGCACCACAGAGGGCGTGCACGAGTGGATTTTAGCTACGATTCATCGAGCCGAAAACACCGATACCGAAGAAAAATTGCGGCAGGTGTTAATGGCCTTTGAACAGCTTCCTTATCCGGTTCTATTTCCAGTACACCCGCGTACGCGACAAATGGCCATGGCCATTATGGAAAAGGAGCATTGCCATAACACCATCTTAGTGGAGCCGGTTGGCTATTTGGAGATGCTCTTTTTAACGAAATATGCGAAAAAGGTAGTGACTGATTCAGGCGGCTTGCAGAAGGAAGCCTATATTTTGCACACGCCATGTGTAACGGTTCGAGACCAGACGGAATGGGTGGAAACCCTCCGCGGGAATTTAAATATTTTAGCACGTCCCTCAGCGTCAGACATTGTGCAGAAGGTCGTGGAAACAAAAATTGATGAGACGGCACGCCGTCCGTATTACGGGGAAGGCGATGCAGCGGATAAGATTGTAGCTCTGATTTCGAGCAAAGGAGGAAACCAATGAATTACGCATTGATCGGCTGCGGACGCATTTCCATTAACCATGTGTACGCGGTCAAAAATAACGGATTGCATTTTGTGGCGCTCTGTGATGTCAAAGAGGAAAAGATGGATGCGCTCTTGGAGCGTGCGGAGCTCGATCCGACTACCGTTGCCCACTATACCGATTATAAGAAAATGTTGGATGAGCATCCGGAAATCGAGCTGGTTTCCATTGCTACTGAAAGCGGTTACCATGCAGAGATTGCACTGGAATGCATTCGTCGCGGCATCCACGTCATTATTGAAAAGCCCATGGCTATGTCGCTTGCCGATGCGGATCGCATCATTGCGTTATCCGAAGAAAAACATGTAAAAGTGGCCGCTTGCCATCAGAATCGCTTCAATGTAGCCATTCAAAAAGTACGTAAGGCGATGGATGAAGGGCGCTTCGGGCGCCTCTCGCACGGTTCCATCCATGTGCGCTGGAATCGCGGACGCGCTTACTATGAACAGGCGCCGTGGCGCGGTACTTGGGAAGAGGACGGCGGCGCGCTGATGAATCAATGCATTCACGGCATTGACTTATTGCGCTGGATGCTTGGCGATGAAATCGTGGAAGTGGTCGGACGTACGCGTCAGCAGTTCCATGATTATCTGGAAGCAGAGGATTTGGGCACCGCCATTGTTACGTTTAAAAATGGCGCCATTGGTATGGTTGAAGGCACGACGAATGTGTATCCGAAAAACTTGGAAGAGTCGCTCTTTCTCTTTGGCGAAACCGGTACGGTGAAAGTCGGCGGGAAATCCACCACGGATATTGAAGTTTGGGATTTTGCGGATCATAAGCCGGAGGATGAGGGCTTGGTGGGGATGAAAGAACCCACTTCCAATATTTATGGCAACGGCCATACCGCCTTATTCCGCGATGTGATCCAAGCCATAGAAGAGGATCGCGCTCCCTATGTGGACGCCCATGCCGGACGGCGCGCACTGGAACTTGTGCTGGCGATCTACAAGAGCCAAAAAACGGGCGAAGCGGTTAAGTTGCCGTTGACGGATTTTGCTTCCACGGACATGAAGGGCATTTTCGGCGAAGGTTCTCTGCAATACGATCCGGAGGCGCCGGTTGTTGAAGCCAACTGATGGCATCCATAGAGTGATCCGTAAAAAGCATCGGAAAGGAGAGGCCATGGCAGACTATTTTGTTCATGAATCCAGTTACATTGACCCTGACGTCACTATCGGGAAAGAGACGAAAATTTGGCATTTTTGCCATATTCAATCCGGCGCACGCATCGGTGAACGTTGCAGCTTCGGGCAGAACGTCAATGTCGGTAACAATGTCACCATTGGCAATGGCGTTCGCGTACAAAACAATGTTTCTTTGTATGCGGGTGTGTATTTGGAAGATAATGTGTTCTGCGGGCCTTCCTGCGTTTTCACGAATGACCTGAATCCGCGTGCCGCTTATCCGAAGGGCAGCGCGCACTATGTGGAAACGCTCGTAGAAAAAGGCGCCTCCATCGGCGCCAATGCAACCATTGTGTGCGGCCATACCGTACATACGCAGGCTATTGTAGCCGCCGGCGCCGTGGTAGCGCATGATGTGCCTGCCCATGCGCTGGTAGCGGGTGTGCCGGCAAAGCGTATCGGCTGGGCCTGCACCTGCGGTCATTTGTTCCATGACGAGGACGTACACGACGGCAGTGTCACCTGCCCACAGTGCGGTCGCCATCTGCAACAAGACGGCGAAGGAATGAAAGAAATTTACTGATATCGCAGCTTCTCAGCTGTGGAGGAGGATCCATGCAATTTATTGATTTGGGGCGGCAATATGAATCCGCAAAGGACGCTATTGATCAGGCAATCCGCGATGTGGTGGAGAACCAACACTTCATCATGGGACCGCAGGTCAAGGAACTGGAAGAAAAACTGGCGGCCTATGTCGGACGGAAGTATTGCCTGACCTGCTCCAGCGGCACGAGCGCCCTGTATTTGCCGCTTGTGGCCTATGGACTGGAACCAAATGATGCTGTTTTTGTTTCCAGCTTTACGTACTTTGCCTCAGCCGAAACCATTCGTCTTGCAGGGGCTACGCCGGTCTTTATTGATTCGGATGACACCTATTTGATGGATCCGGCGCATCTGGAAAAAACGATAGAGAAGACACTTGCCGAAGGCAAGTTGCGTCCGCGCGGCATCATGACCGTCGATATTTTCGGCTTGACCTGTGATTACGATCGGATTCAGGCTATTGCTGAAAAGTACGATTTATTCCTGATTACGGACGACGCACAGGCTTTTGGCGCCACCTATCACGGTAAGCAGAGCTGTGCCTTTGGCGATGTTTCGGCCACATCCTTTTTCCCCGCCAAGCCTTTAGGCTGCTATGGCGATGGTGGCGCGGTTTTTACGGACGACGAAGAACTGTATCATCTGATGCATTCGCTGCGCGTCCACGGCCACGGCGAATCCAAATATGACAATGTGCGCATTGGTATCAATGCACGTCTGGATACTATCCAGGCGGCGGTTTTGCTCGAAAAGCTGAAACTGTTGGATGGCGAGATTGAAAAGAAGAATGCCCTGCGCCGCCATTATGACGCCGTATTGGGCGACACCTTTGAAACGCCGATCATTCCGGACGGCTGCAAGACCTCTCTGGCACAGTATACGATTCTCACCAAGACGCCGGAGGAGCGCACGATGCTCCTGGAAGAAATGCCCAAGCACGGTGTTCCCGTCATGGTGTATTATCAGATTCCAATGCATGAACAGAAGGCGTTTGCGGATCTGGAATATGCACCGGAAGATTTGCCGGTCTGCCATGACCACAGTAATCGCGTGTTGAGCTTGCCCATGCATGCCTATATGACAGAAGAAGAATTCGAAAAGATTACATCTACGTTGCTGACATTGGTGCAGGATGTCCGCAAAAAACAGAATTGAAACGGTACGAGGAAAGAACATGAAATCTGAAAAAGTCTCTAAATTTCAATGGCGACGCTTGGCTGCGGTGATATGGGATATTCTTTTAGTCAATATCGCCTATTTCGGCTCCATTTGGATTCGCTTTGATTTTCGTTATAGTTTGATTCCGTACGAATTAAGCACCCATTTGATCAAATCCGCGCCGCTTTTTACGCTTCTAGCGCTTTTGATCTACTGGGGATTTAAGATGTATCAATCTCTGGCGGCCTATGTTGGCTTTCCCGAGATTGTGCGCAGCTTACTCGCCAACGGCCTATTTGTCATTGCACAAAGCATCATCATGCGCTTTACCTTTGAGGACGCTTGGATTCCGAACGGCTTCTATTTAATTGAGTTTTTCCTGTTGTTCATCGGCATCACAGCGCATCGTTTCCTATATCGCTTTCAGTTGCTGATGGAGCGCTTCTTGATGCGCACGGCAGAGGAAGAAAACAGTATTCCCACGTTGATTGTAGGCGCGGGGGAAGCCGGAAGAACGCTCATCCATGAGATGAATGTATCCGAAAAAGTGAAAAATCATGTGGTTGCCTTGATTGACGACGATCCTTCAAAGCACGGCCGCGCCATTGAGGGCGTGAAAATTTACGGTGGACGAGATAAGCTTGAGTCCGTTGTCAAGAAATTGGGCGTGCGCGAGATCATCTTAGCCCTTCCTTCTTCTAGCCGTCAGCAGCAGAAGGAAATTTTGGAGATTTGTCAACGCACGGATGCGAAGATGAAGATTGTGCCCGGCATCTATCAGATCATTACGGGAGAAGTATCCGTCAGCAAGGTGCGCGATGTTTCTTTGGATGACCTTTTGGGGCGTGAATCCATTGAGATCAACACCTTTGAAGTGGGCAATTATCTGGAAGGCAAGCGCGTTCTGGTCACCGGTGGCGGTGGCACCATTGGCAGCGAGTTATGTCGCCAGATTGCGCGTTTCCGTCCGCAACAAATCATCATCTTGGATGTGAACGAAAACGGCTCCTACGATGTACAGATGGAAGTGAAGCGCCATCATCCGGAATTGGATATTCGCATCCTGCTTGGCTCCATTCGTGACAAAAAGCGACTGGCGAGCATCTTCGAGGAGTATCGTCCGGAGATTGTGTACCATGCGGCGGCGCACAAACACGTTCACCTGTTGGAAGCCGCGCCCCATGAATCCATTAAAAACAATGTTATCGGCACGCGCAATGTTGCTGAAGTGGCGGATCGTTACGGGGTGAAACGCTTTGTGTTGATTTCGACGGATAAAGCCGTGAACCCGACCAGTATCTATGGCGCCGGTAAGCGCATCTGCGAAATGATTATCCAGGAATTTGCTGCACGCTCCAAGACCGATTTTGTTGCGGTTCGCTTTGGCAATGTTCTTGGTTCGAGTGGCTCAGTGATTCCGCTGTTCAAGAAAGAAATTGCCGAAGGTGGCCCGGTTACGGTCACGCATCCCGATATTGTCCGCTTCTTTATGACCATTCCGGAAGCAGTCTCTCTGGTGTTGCAAGCCAGCTGCTTTGCGAAGGGCGGCGAGATTTTCGTGTTGGATATGGGTGAACCGGTTCGCATTTTAGACATGGCTAAAAAACTCATCCGTCTCTCGGGCTATCGCGTGGGCGAGGACATTGAAATTGTCTTTACGGGTCTGCGTCCGGGAGAAAAGCTCTATGAAGAGGTGCTCATGAGTGAAGAGGGCCTGAGAGAGACGAAAAATAGCCGTATTCGCGTGGCAGAGCCCTTGAATTTTGATTTGGATCGCTTTGATCAACAGTTGGATACGCTCGAAGCCCTGATGGCAGACGAAAAGACAGATGTCCGTGATACTGTTGCCGACATGGTGGACACCTTTAAAGTGCCCGTAGAAGGCATTCCTATCGATTATAAAGAGTATCAGGAAGAGGGGCGTAGTGCGCTGGAAGAACGTGTGCGAGAAGAGACGCATAAGTACGATAATATTCCGCCGCAAGCTTAAGAAGGAGATCGGCTGAGAAAGGAGCATCCATGACAGAGAAAAGAAGAGTGGCATTTTCGCCACCGGATATCCGAGAGGAAGATATCGAAGCGGTCGTCAAGGCGTTGCGCTCCGGCTGGATCACAACGGGCCCGATCACGAAGCAATTTGAACAGGAACTGGCTGCCTTCACGGGAGGGGAATGCGCCGTAGCCCTGAATTCGGCCACGGCTTCTTTGGAACTCACCTTGCGCGCGCTTGGTATCGGCTCCGGCGACGAAGTGATTGTCCCGGCATACACCTATACAGCAACCGCTTCTGTGGTGGAGCATGTAGGTGCGACGCTCAAGATGGTGGATAGTCTACCGGATTCGATTTTCATGGATCCTGCCGGGATTGAAGCAGCCATTACGGAAAAAACGAAAGCCATCATTTCGGTGGATTTAGCGGGCATTGTTGCGGACTATGACAGCGTCTATCGCATTGTGGAGAAGAAAAAATCCCTCTTTTGTCCGTCTTCAAAACGCCAAGAACAGCTCGGTCGCATTGCCGTTCTGGCGGATGCGGCGCACTCATTGGGCGCTGAGCAAAAAGGTAAACGCGCGGGATCCATTGCGGATTTCAGCTGCTTTTCCTTCCATGCGGTGAAGAATCTGACGACAGCGGAAGGCGGAGCCATCGTTTGGCGCAAGGGTCTTCCCTTTGACACGGACGAACTTTATCATGAATTGCAGCTGTGGAGTTTGCACGGCCAAAACAAAGATGCTCTAGCGAAGACGAAGCTGGGGGCATGGGAATATGATATTGTGATGCCGGGCTATAAGTGCAATATGACCGATACTTTGGCAGCGCTCGGTGTGAGCCAATTGCATCGCTATGAAGAGGTGTTACAGAGACGCCATGACATTGTAAAGCGCTACCATGCTCTTTGCGTGGACGCCCTGGGTTGCGAAGATTTGCCACATGAGGGAGAGGAACATACGTCGAGCGCACATCTGTATATTCTGCGACTGCCGGGTTTTGACGTGCCCGAGCGAAACGCCTTTATTGAAAAAATGGCGGAGCGCGGCATCGCTACGAATGTGCACTATAAGCCCTTGCCGCGTATGACGGCCTACCAAGCCATGGGCTTTGCCATTGCAGACTATCCTCATGCGGATGCACTCTATCGCAATGAGATCACACTGCCGCTGCATACTGTTCTCACTGACGAGGACGTGGACTGGATTCTTGCATCCTTCCGCGCCGTTTGGGAAGAAATGCAGGCATAACAGACGAGGCGCTGCCTCGAAATGGAAAGAAACAGGATGTTACGACCTTTTGACAAACTTCCCGCGCCTTTGCGGAAAGAAGAAATTCGCCCGTATTATGAATCCTTAGCGCACAAGCGAGGACAGCTTTTGATCAAACGCTGTCTGGGCTGGGTGATTGCTCTGCTTTTGTGTGTGGTGCTTTCGCCATTTTTGCTTATCATCGCACTGGCGATAAAGCTGGATTCACCCGGTCCCGTGCTCTATAAACAGGAGCGCGTTACCCAATATGGGCGCCATTTTCATATCTATAAATTTCGCACGATGGTAGCCAATGCCGATAAGATCGGGGCGGCGGTCACGAAGAGCGACGATTCACGAATCACGCGGGTGGGACATTTTCTCCGACGCTTACATTTGGATGAGTTTTCACAGCTGCTTAATGTGCTAAAAGGGGACATGACGTTTGTCGGTGTGCGCCCGGAGGTGCCGAAGTTTGTGGCACAGTATACGCCGGAAATGTGGGCTACGTTATTATTGCCGGCAGGGTTGACCTCACGCTGCAGCATCGCTTATCGCAACGAAAACGACAAGCTGGAAGGGGTTGAAGATCCTGAAAAGGTCTATGTTGAGGAAATACTGCCGGATAAGATGCGTATCAATCTGGCAGAGATGAAACGCTTTTCGCTTTTGCGCGACATCAAAACACTTTGGGATACGATTCTGTGCGCTTTTTATTGATCGCATGAAATCGGGTATGCAACAAATGACTATCAATACGAAGAACGTTTGAAAGGAGCCGATATGAAGAAGATCATACGTCGCTTGACGGCGGGAGTCCTTGCGTTACTCTTGACGTTTGCCATGACTGTGCCTGCCTATGCCGATGAGCCATCCGTAGATTCATGGAGCTGGTCAACGATCGAAAAGATCGCTGCGGCCTCTCCACAGGACAACTATAAGGCACTGACGAAGGGCGGGACGGATGCCGTCTATTATGTGCCCTATACCAACAAAGGAGTTCTTCCTTTCCCGAGCGCCCTTGCTGAAGCAATGCAGGTGTCGCTGCAAAATTTGCTGGAGTCGGGTACGCCTGAAATAGCCATGACGGCCGTGACCAATCTGGAAGAGGGAAGCCAAAAGGGTACGGCACGCTTGACGTTTGCAAACGGGGAAACCTCGTCGCAGTCCCCCTCTGGTATTTACAAGGTGATGGCACTGCTGCCGGGAAAGAGCCAAAAGAGTGCATACGGCTATGTTCTTTTGAACCCCAAAACGCCCGAAACCGCACAGGGCGTTCATGTTCGTGTTTATGATGATGCGGTTTCTTCCGCTGTGCGTCCGGTCTATCAGTCGAAGACTATTGATGTGCCATATTCTGCGCGCGAATCCCGTGCGCCTTTCTCCGGCGATCTGATCACCTATCCGACCGCCGTGGATGCCTTATTGGCCGCACGACAACAAAACGACGGCTTGACCGCCGTCAATACCTATCCGTATCAACAAGAACGCCAGGATGCTATCGTGGCGGACTTGCAAATCGGCGATAAAAACTATATTGAAACGGCCCAGGAAACCGGCAATAAATGGCGCTTTGCCGTTTATGATCGCAACGGCAACCGTAAGCAGAGCCTGATTCCCGGTGTCGCAGACCTCTATCCGATTCAAGACGGCGATACTGTGATCTGGGCGCTGACCGCTCGTGATTTCCCGACCACCCTGCCGAGTGTTCCGGATCAGGAGAAACCGCAAGAACCCGGTGCACTGCCCGGGAATGTGCTGGATATTCAGCGATGGACCGGTTCGAATCGCCAAGAGGTGGCGGCAAATGTGGCCAAATCTTTCTTTGCGGATGCCAACACCGCAATCCTCGTGAACAACGTTGCCTTTGCGGATGCCATCAGCGCAACGAATATTTCGCAGGGCGAAGCCCCGATTCTCTATACGCAAGCCAATCGATTGCTGCCGGAAACGCGTGCGATTTTGCAGACCATTCATCCGAAGCAGGTATACATCATGGGTGGCAAGGCCAGTGTGAATGCCTCCGTCGAAGCCAGTGTAAGATCCCTTTTAAAGGGCACGAAGGTGATTCGCATAGATGGTCGAGATCGCTATGAGGTCAATGCCAAAGCGGCTGCACGGAACTTCCCTTCCGGTGTAACAAAGGCCGTTGTCACCACGGGTATCGTCTATTCGGATGCTCTCACGGCAACGCCTTTGGCGCAAATCCAAAAGGCCCCGGTTCTCTTGGTCAGTCCGACTGCAGTATCGTCCTATACACAAGCCTATTTGCGCCAACAGCCGGCTATGAAACTGACAATTTTGGGTGGCAATCGCTCCGTCAACCGCACGGTACAAAAACAGCTGGAAAGCCTGACGCAAAACAGTGCACAGCGTTTTAACGGTGCGAATCGCTATGAGGTGGCTGCTAAAGTGGCGTCCTCATACTTCCCAACGGCCAAGGTCGGCATGGTTGCCAGCGGCGAAGTGTTCTCCGATGCCCTTGTGGCGGCGCCACTCAGCCAAAAACTGAATGCACCGATCCTGCTCGTACAAAAAACAAATCTTGGGCAATCGATCGAAGCTTATTTAAAGAGTAACAAGGCGATTTCCCTGCTGCATGTTTTGGGCGGTGAAAATACCGTTGCTTCTTCCGTCCTGACAAAACTGGGCGAATTTGGGCGCCCGAGCAATACGACAATGCCGATTGTGCGTTAGTCTGTACATTTGTAAATGATGTGAGACCAAAAACAGGAGAGAGAATTTCCTGTATGCTACCCTATTGCTGGCGGGTTAACCCGCCAGCAATAGGGTAGTAATGTTATCAAACTTAGATTGTTCAATATTAAAAGAATTAGATAGACAAAATATAAAATCAGATGTTATTTTAATAGTAATGAATAGACTAGATACTAATGATAAGAAAAATGATTTTCTTTCATTTATGATTGATAACAGAAATGCCCTTATATCTTTGAAAGATATTTTTAGTGAATTAAATATAATCACTAAATAGTAATTTTAAAGAGAGTTATATAAAAGATAAGAAATAGTATTAGAAAGAAGGGAAAGAATATGTGTACAGCAGCAACTTATAAAACGAAAGATTTTTATTTTGGAAGAACATTGGATTATGAATTTTCATATGGAGATGAAGTAACAATAACACCAAGAAACTTTGAATTTAAATTTAGAGAAGTAGATGACATTAAGAGTCATTATGCGATAATTGGAATGGCATTTGTTACTGAAGATTATCCATTATATTACGAGGCAATAAACGAAAAAGGGTTAGCAATAGCAGGTTTAAATTTTGTTGGAAATGCTCATTATAAAGAAAAACAGGAAGGAAAAGATAATGTTGCTCAATTTGAACTGATACCATGGATTTTAAGCCAATGTTCAAATGTAAATGAAGCTAGAAATTTGATTGAAAAAATGAATGTGTTAAATACTCCATTTAGTGATAAATTACCATTAGCTAGCTTACATTGGATTATTTCCGATAGCACACAATCAATAACTGTAGAGTCTGTTATTGATGGAATAAAAATATATGATAATCCAGTAGGGGTATTAACTAATAATCCATCTTTTGATAAGCAAATGTTTGCCTTAAATAATTATATGTATTTATCACCTAAATCTCCAGAGAATAAATTTAGTAAAGAATTAGATCTAAGTTTATATAGTAGAGGAATGGGAGCAATAGGTCTACCAGGTGATTTATCATCGCAATCAAGATTCATAAGAGTAGCGTATACTAAATTAAATTCTTTTTCTAAAGAAGATGAAAAATCAAGTGTTAGTCAATTTTTTCACATTTTAGGTAGCGTTGATCAACAAAGAGGATGCTGTGATTTAGGTGATGATAAATTTGAAATAACAATTTATACATCTTGCTGTAATGTAAATAAGGGAATTTATTATTATACAACATATGATAATCATCAAATAACAGCAGTTGATATGCACAAAGAAAATCTAGATAGTAATGTACTTATTCGTTATCCTTTGATAAAGGAAGAACAGATAAGAACTCATAATTAATGTTTATCTATAAAGAAGATAAAAGTATTACATATAAAAATGAATTAGTATGAGGAGAAAAAATATGTGGATGGCAGTAAAAAGAGGAATTGTTGTAGCAATAGGTTTATTAATACAAATTCTATTAACATTATTTATATATTTAAAATTTGGAGAATTTATAAGTATTATTCAAGTAGTTTATGGTTTACTTAGTATTATAATTGTTTTAATGATTATCAAGTATAGTAAAAGATTAAGTAGCGATTTAATATGGATATTACTGATTATGCTTTTTCCATTAATTGGAACACTTCTATATATCATACTTAGTAATAATATGAAAAGAAGTAAAGTTTTAAAGAATATTAATGAAAATATAGAAAATGGTCAAAAATACTTAATACAAGATGAATTTATAAAAAAAGAAATCGATACTAAAAATTTAGGACAATTAAAATATATAAGTGAATTTGCAGGATTTCCTGTAACGAAAAACAATGAGATAAACTATTATTCTCTTGGTGATGACGTTTATCCTGTTATGTTAGAAGAACTAAAAAAAGCCAAAAAATTTATTTTTATAGAATATTTCATTATTAATAATGGTACTATGTGGCAAGGAATTTTAGATATATTAAAAGAAAAAGCAAATTCAGGACTAGATGTAAGAGTATTATATGATGATTTGGGTTCTTTTGCTATGCTACCTAGTAATTATCCAAAGTTACTGGGGAAATATGGAATAAAATGTATGCAATTTAATAAATTATCGCCATTTGCAGGTATTATTATGAATAATAGAGATCATAGAAAAATGATGATAATTGATGGACATACTGTTTTTTCTGGTGGAATTAATATTTCAGATGAATATATAAATATAAATAGTAAATTAGGAGTATGGAAAGATAATGGAATTAGGATAAAAGGTGAAGCTGTTTGGAATTTTACTGTTATGTTTCTAGAAATGTGGAATTCATTTAAAAAAGAAGATAATGATTATAATAAATACAAATATAATTTTACTGAAAAGTATAAGGAAAATGCTTTCGTTGTACCTTATGGGGAAAGTCCATTAGATGATGCTATAACCGGCGAAGATATTTATCTAAATATTATCAATCAAGCGAAAAAGTATGTTTATATTTATACACCTTATTTAATTATTGATACAGATATGATAAATAGTTTAATCTTAGCTGCAAGAAGAGGAGTAGATGTCAGAATTGTTGTTCCTGGAATACCCGATAAAAAAATTGTATATGATTTAACCTCTTCTTATTTTTATACATTAATTAAAGGTGGAGTAAAAATTTATACTTATACGAATGGTTTTGTACATAGCAAAGTATTTTTATCCGATGATGAAATAGCAACTGTAGGAACAATAAACTTAGATTATAGAAGTTTATATTTACATTTTGAATGTGGTATTTATATGAAGGATACAAATGTAATAAAATATATCAAAAAAGATTTTGAGGATTCCTTTAAAGAATCACATAAAGTAGATGAAAGAGAAGCAAAAAATGGTTTATTTAAAGGACTATGGCAAGCTATTTTAAGATTATTTGCTCCAATAATGTAAACGATATAATAAAATTAGATAAATAGAAAATTATAATTTGTTGAGAAAGTGTACATTTGTAAATGATGTGAGACCAAAAACAGGAGAGAGAATTTCCTGTATGCTACCCTATTGCTGGCGGGTTAACCCGCCAGCAATAGGGTGCGTTTTTCTATAGGCGTTAACCATCCCAAGGTCTGCATAGGCAACCGATTCGACTTATATAAATAGCGCTTCATTTGTACCAGCAAATCCTCATAGCTGTAGAAAGACAAACGCGCGTAGAAGCGCTCATTGTCATTACGGTGACTCCGTTCTACCTTGCCATTGTGTCTCGGCGTTCTTGGTCGTATAAGCTGGTGTACAATCCCTTGTTTTTGGCAGTACAGATCGAATGGATGCGTTCGACGTGTCTCCCGGAAATGGGTAAATTCAAAGCCATTATCCGTCTGTATGATTTTTGGTTGATAGCCAAAATGCTTGATGGCCATTTTGATAAATTCCACACTGGAGTAGGAAGATTGTTCGCGAAAAGCGTAGATAAAACGCTCCCTGCTTGCCTCATCCATAACCGTGTACTGGTAAAATTTGTCGGGCAATCTTCCTACGTAGCAGGATTTGGGAACATATTTCACATCTAATTGCCATTTTATGCCCAGATTTTTCGGCGCATCGTAAGGTTTCGGCACATAGACCTTTTTCTTTACCGTTTTTTCCTTGTAGAAACCTTGCTTTCGAAGAAAACGAAAAAGGGAGCATGGATGACGTTGATAACCACGCTGAAACTTGAGTTTCGCGTACAATTCTATGAGGGAGATGGTTGGGTTTCGTCGGATGAAATTCTTTATCCAGGTTTTTTCCTGCTGTGTATGGGCATTCGGATGCGGTGTTTTTGGACGATGCGAGCGGTCTGTTAGCGAGTCCATTGTTCCGTCAAAACGACGATTCCAGCGCATGAGAGAGGCTTTCGAGACCTTGTAGCGGCGAACAACAAATTTTACAGAAAACCCCGATCGATACGTTTTAACCGCATGAAATCTTGTTTCCAAAGTATGTGGCAGATACCGCTGTGTTTTTGCTATACTGGTTGACATAGAGAGAATCCTTTCTTTGTTTTGTTTGACGCTTTCATTGTACAGGATTTCTCTCTATATTTTTTTCTTCTTGGTCTCACATCAATTGTATCTCTACAACGATAATGCCGATTGTGCGTTAGTCTTGCTTGCGCAACCGCAAAGGGTATGCTATACTCATAAAGCTATGCATTTGAATTTTTAGCAAAAGAGAGGTGAGATCATGAAACAAGGCATTCACCCGGAGTATTACGACAACGCGACGGTTACCTGCGCTTGCGGTAACACGTTTACGACCGGTTCGACCAAGAAAGAGCTGCGTGTAGACGTTTGTTCAGCGTGTCATCCGTTTTACACGGGCAAACAGAAGTCAGCAGAACGTGGCGGTCGTGTCGAACGCTTTAAGAAGAAATATAACATCGACTAACACCAGTAAAAAGGACCGGCTATCGCCGGTCCTTTTTCAGTGGAAAAACGTATGGCAGGGGGCATCTATGGAGATAAGAGAAAACAGCATTCGCGCCTGCGCGGCACGCCTTCCGCAAGGAGAAGGTTATTTAGCACTGTCCTATGTGCTGGATACGACGCCTGGTGCGTTGCGCGCAAAAGCGGACAGCCTTCTGCCGCCGGAGGCGCTAGAACGCTACGAAGCCATCGTTGCGCGACGCCTGCACGGTGAGCCGCTGCAATATGCCATTGGACAGTGGGAGTTCTACGGGCATCTCTTTGCTGTGGACCGCCGTGCGCTCATTCCGCGTCCTGAAACGGAGCGATTGGTGGAAATCGTGCTGGACGAAGGAGTGGGCGGACAAGCTGTGGCGGACATCGGAACAGGCACCGGCGCCATTGCACTGAGCATTGCGCTTGAAGCACAGCCTGCGCCGAGCGTCGTGTATGCCACCGATCTTTCGCGGGAGGCACTGGATTTGGCCAAAGAAAATGCGACCGCTTTGCTTCAGCCTGCCCGGGCTGGCATGGTAAAATGGATCGAGGGGGACGGCCCTTCCGTGTTGCCGGAAGCTGTGGATGTGTTGCTGTCCAATCCGCCGTATATAGATCCCATGCATAAGAAAAATTTACAAGAAGAGCTTAGCTATGAGCCCTCTTCTGCATTATTTGCCGGTGCGGCGGGTAAAGGAGGAGTGGCACTCTATGAGGCATGGATTCCTCAAT
Organism: Levyella massiliensis; assembly: GCF_000308275.2. Lineage (GTDB taxonomy): Bacteria > Bacillota > Clostridia > Tissierellales > Peptoniphilaceae > Murdochiella > Murdochiella massiliensis_A. The sequence goes on along the minus strand of NZ_HG529491.1, from coordinate 126,169 downwards.
TGAGCACAGTGCTAAAACCGAGGGGCCGTGTGTTTTTTGAAATCGGAGACGATCAAGGTGAAGCGGTGGCAGATCTGTTTCGTGCCGAAGGATTTGCAGAAGTTGCCATCTTACAAGACTATACGGGACGGGATCGAATGGTGCGGGCACGGCGCATCGTTTGAGAGAGGAGTAAGGATGTTTGAAAGTTTAGCCAATATCGACAGCCAATTACGCGATATGGAGAAGAGACTGGCGGATCCGGAATTGCTGGCAGACATGAACGCTTGGCGCAAAGTCAATCGCGAATATGTCGAGCGCAAGCCTATTGCGGAAGCCTACGAGGCCTATCGTAAAGCATTGCAGACGGCCAAGGAAGATAAAGACATGATTGCCGAGGCGGAGGATTCCGACATGGAAGCCATGCTGAAGGCAGACCTGGCCGAGCAGGAAGCGCTGGCGGAAAAAAAGGAAGAAGAATTGAAGCTCCTTCTGGTACCGAAGGATCCGAACGATTATAAGAATGTCATTGTGGAAATTCGTGCCGGCGCCGGCGGCGAAGAGGCGGGCCTTTTTGCCGGGGACTTGTATCGGATGTATCACATGTATGCCGAAAAAGAAGGCTATACGACGGAAGAAATTGATCGGACCGATCAGGGCATTGGCGGCATTAAGGACGCTACCTTTATGGTGAAAGGAGAAGGAGCCTATTCCAAGCTGAAGTACGAGTCCGGGGTACATCGTGTACAACGCGTACCGGAAACAGAATCGTCCGGACGCATTCATACCTCCACTGCGACAGTAGCGGTCTTGCCGGAGGCGGAAGATGTGGATGTCGAACTCAATATGAACGATGTGCGCGTGGATGTGTATCGCTCCAGCGGCCATGGCGGACAATGCGTTAATACGACGGACTCTGCTGTGCGCGTGACGCACATCCCGACGGGCATTGTCGTTGCCATTCAGGATGAGAAGAGCCAGCTCAAGAACAAGGAGAAGGCGCTCCATCTGCTTAAAACCAAACTGTACGATCTGGAGCTGGAAAAACAGAATCAGGAGATTGCCTCGGCGCGTCATTCGCAGGTGGGCAGCGGCGATCGCAGTGAACGCATTCGCACCTATAATTTTCCGCAAGGGCGTATCACCGATCATCGTATCAATCGCACGATTTATCAGATTCATGATTTTCTCGATGGCAACATAGCCGAGATGATTGAGGCCTTACAGACGGAAGATCAGATGAAAAAGTTGGCCATGGTTTCGGATAAGCAGGAAAGCCGCAATTAAACCGAAGGAGGGGATATGGACAAAGAGCAGTTTCTCCAACAATTGAATGACAACGCAAAACATCTGTTCTGTAAAACGTATGAGAGCGCCTCATCCTTTGAAAAATATGCAGCGCTCTCTCGTACCGTGATGAATAGCCTGACAGATTCCTGGATGGAAACACGTGAAAAAACGAAAAAAATGCGCAATGAGTACTATTTTTCGGCGGAGTTTCTGGTAGGGCGCGCGTTGGGCAATAATTTGCTCAATCTGGGCATCCTCTCCGAAGTGAAGGATTTGCTCAAGGACATCGGTGTGGATTTTGAACAGCTGGAAGACGAAGAGGACGATGCTGCGCTGGGTAACGGCGGTTTGGGGCGCCTTGCTGCTTGCTTTATGGATTCCGCAGCGACGGAAGGCTATCCCGTACAGGGCTATGGTGTGCGCTACAGCCAGGGCCTTTTTGAACAAAAATTTATTGATGGTTTTCAGCGTGAAGAGGGCGATGACTGGACGAAAAAAGGTGATTTCTGGTCACTGCGTTGTGAAGAGGATGCTATAATTGTTCGCTTTCGCGATGAAGCGGTGCTTGCCGTTCCCTATGATATGCCCGTTATCGGTTATAAAAACGGCATGGTGAATACCCTGCGGCTGTGGCAGGCGGAGCCTATTGATTCCGGCTTTAATTTTGACCAGTTTAATAATTTTCAATACGATGCCGCCTTGCAGGCGATGAACCGTGCGGAGGACATTACGCGTGTTCTCTACCCTAACGATATGCAGCGTGCCGGCAAACTCTTGCGTTTCAAACAGCAGTATTTCTTTACCTCGGCGAGCATTCAGGACCTTATCCATCGCTATAAAAAGAACTTTCCGGATGATCCTACCTTCCGTTCGTTCTCCCAATATCATTCCATTCAGTTGAACGATACGCATCCCGTTATAGCCATTCCGGAATTGATGCGTCTGTTGATTGATCAGGAAGAACTCTCTTGGGATGATGCCTACGAGGTGGCCACCCATACCTTTGCTTTCACGAACCATACCGTGCTGCAGGAAGCCTTGGAAAAATGGAGTTTGGACATTGTGGACGAAGTGTGCCCTCGCTGCCTCGAACTCATTAAAGAAATCAATCAGAAGATGATTTCTGTATTTCGCCAGCAGGGAATGCCGGATGACAAAATCAATACCTATCGCATCATCCACGACAATGTGGTCGAGATGGCCTACCTTGCTGTCTGGTGCGCCGTTGCCGTCAATGGTGTCGCGGAGATTCACACACGCATTCTTAAGGAAGAGACGCTTCATCAATGGTATGAGGCCATGCCGGAGAAATTCAGCAATAAAACCAACGGTGTCACGCCTCGTCGCTGGCTGCAATATGCCAATGCCGAACTTTCCGATTTTATCACGCGTAAGCTTGGAAGCGATGCCTGGCATCATGATCTGAGCCTGTTAAAGGGCTTGGAGCAATTTGCGGATGACCGGGAAACGCTGGAAGAGCTCAATGCCATTAAGAGGACTAAGAAGGAGCAGTTGGCAGCGTATATTAAAAAAACCGAAGGCATTACGATCGATCCGCACTCCCTCTTTGACATTCAAATCAAGCGTCTGCACGAATACAAACGCCAGCTGTTGAATATTCTGCACGTTCTGTATCTCTATACCAACTTAAAGAAAAATCCGGGTCTTGATATGGTGCCGCGCACCTTTCTCTTTGGCGCCAAAGCAGCCCCTGGCTATTTCCGTGCCAAAGCGGTCATCAAATTCATCAACGAAGTGGCGCGCATGGTCAACGCTGATCCGGACACCCGCAAAAAGTTAAGTGTCGTGTTCGTGCAAAACTATCGTGTAAGCTCTGCTGAGAAACTGTTCCCGGCAGCGGATATTTCAGAACAGATTTCTACCGCCGGCAAGGAAGCTTCCGGCACCGGCAACATGAAATTCATGATGAATGCTACCCCTACGCTCGGCACGTACGATGGCGCCAATATTGAAATCTTTGAAAGCGCCGGGGAAGAAAATAACTTCCGTTTTGGCGCCACCGTTGAGGAACTGGACGAGATAGCACCTTCCTACAATCCGGTCGAATACTATCGCAAGGATCCGGACATTAAGGTTGTCGTGGATTATCTGTTGGATCAGCGTCTTTCGGATCATGGTACGTATATGTTCTTGGACATCTATAATGCGCTGGTTGCGCCGCAATTTGGCGAACGCGGCGATGCCTACTACATTCTCTATGATTTCAAAAAGTATGTGGAAGCACAGGAACGTGTGGATGCCGCCTATCGCGATCGTCTGGGTTGGGCGAAGAAGTGCCTGATGAATCTGGCCAATTGCGGTCATTTCTCCTCAGACCGCACCATTCGCGAATACGTAGAGGACATTTGGCATCTGGAGTCCATTCAATAAGGGATAGCGTTTCATAACGGAAAAACGTTATGGAGCGAATCGTCATTGGCGTGGCAAAGACCACACGCCAAAGCTATAATGGAAAAGAAGATATGCTGGATCGCCATGCAAATGGCATAAAGGAGGAAAACATGCTGGTATCAGCCAAAGAAATGCTCGACAAAGCGGTAGCAGGACATTACGCTGTCGCGCATATTAACCTGAACAACCTGGAATGGACAAAAGCAGTACTCGAGACGGCACAAGAACTCAAAGCGCCGGTCATTTTGGGCGTATCGGAAGGCGCTAACAAATACATGGGCGGCTATAAAACGGTTGCTGCCATGGTCAAAGCGATGGATGAATCGCTGGGGATTACGGTTCCGGTGGCATTGCACCTGGACCATGGCACCTATGAAGGCGCTAAGGGCTGCATCGAGGCGGGTTACACGTCTGTCATGTTTGACGGTTCCCATTTTGACTTGGAAGAAAACTTGGAAAAGACCACCGAGATTGTCAAATTGGCACATAAACAAGGCATCTCCGTGGAAGCGGAAGTCGGCACCATCGGCGAAGACAAAAACGGCGTCGTCGGCATGGGCGAAATTGCGGATCCGGAAGAATGCAAGCGTCTGGCAGATCTCGGCATCGACTTCTTAGCTGCCGGCATTGGTAACATTCATGGTGTTTATCCCGCCAACTGGCAGGGTCTCAACTTCGAAGCCCTGCAGAAGATCAAAGAGAAAATCGGCGATCTGCCCCTGGTTCTTCATGGCGGCACCGGCATCCCGAAGGAAATGATTCAGAAAGCCATCTCCCTGGGCGTAGCCAAGATCAACGTCAACACCGAATGCCAGATTGCCTTTGCTAAGGCAACCCGCGCTTACATTGAAGCCGGTAAAGATCAGCAGGGTAAAGGCTTTGACCCGCGCAAACTGCTCGCACCCGGTGCCCAAGCCATTAAAGACACCGTGAAAGAGAAAATGGAAATGTTCGGCTGCATCGGTAAAGCTGAATAAAAACTGCAAATGCTGGTTCGGCACTTGTAAAACTT
>NZ_HG529491.1:61917-120720 GCF_000308275.2 Levyella massiliensis | reverse complement strand
ATGCAGCGATGGAGAGCTTTTTTGGTAAGATGAAAACCGAATGGCTTTACAAGATGCCACAAACCATTCGCGAAGCAAGGAAGCTAATCTATGAATATGTATGGACCTTCTATGCGAAAGAAAGAAGGCATGCGACAAACGGATACCAAACCCCTTACGAGGCTTATTACGGATGAGGTAGAAATGATAAATCTACACTCTACCATTTGGGGGACAGTTCAAAATGGCGAAATGCCCCGTAAAGTTAAGGCATAGATTACGGGTCAAAATCGCAAAATGGCAAAATGTCCCGTAAAGTTAAGGCACAGATTACGGGTCAAAATCGCAAAATGGCGAAATGCCCCGTAAAGTTAAGGCGTAGATTACGGGTCAAAATCGCCAAATGGCAAAATGCCCCGTAATCGGCGCCCATCGCGCTACCGGCGTTGCCCCGCCGCCACGTCGCCACACCCGCCGGCACGTTACTACACCCGCCGCCCCGTCGCCCGCTTGCTTTTTTGTAGTATAGCCTCTCCAAAAATCATCGTTAAAATAGCGCTCTCTTTAGGTATCGCTTCCGTTTCATGGTATACTAGCCATGAAGAAATCGCATCTCATTTGACTATGCGTTCATTTTATTTTTTTTTCGGTAGGAACCCCTTTGGATCATTATTATTCGATGAAGAGAGCAGAATTGAAAGATTTGGCCGAGTCACGCGGGCTAAAAAAGGCATATACCTTTCGCAAAGATGCGCTAATCGGCTGGCTGGAAGCGCAAGATGCACGAGAAACTAACGAAAGTCTGTCAGGAGAAAAGGCATCTGCGGTTTCCAAGAGTGCGGCTACCCCGTCGAAAAGCGATAAGGCAGGCGCCAAGAAATCCGCCGTTTCGTCGAAAGGCGACAAGGCGGAAGCCAAGAAAACGGTAGCGAAAAAGGGCAGAGCAAAAGCCAAGAAAACTTCTGCGTCAGCCAAGAACAAACCGACATCCGACAACGCCACTTCCCAAAAGGAGACATCTGACGATAGCCTGCCTGGCAATGCAGCATCGGATGAAATGTTTTGCGTCGAAGAGACAGCTGGTGCAGAACCCGCATGTGACGAAACGAACGACACCGCTTCGGACACAGCTAAAAAAGCGCGCCGCGATTTGCCTTCGGACAGCGGTGTTTTGGAAGTCATGTCCGACGGCTATGGCTTTTTGCGCGGTGAAAAAGAAGATGGCACGCGTACGGACTATTATGTGCCGGCCATTCAGATCAAACGCTTTAATCTGAAGAGCGGCGATATCGTGGAAGGCATCGTTGGGGATGCACATGATAAAGACAAGTATGCGCCGATCATTTATATCAATGCCATTAACGGCACAAGTCCTACCAGCTATGTGCGACGTATGGAATTTGATGATCTTACCCCGATTTATCCCAATGAACGCTTGCGCTTGGAGACGGTGCCGGAAGGTATTTCCAATCGCATCGTGGATCTCGTAGCGCCGGTGGGACGCGGACAACGCGGCCTTATTGTTTCTCCTCCGAAAGCCGGTAAGACCACCTTGCTGAAATCCATCGCACAGGCCATAGAGCTGACGTATCCGGAAGTGTATTTATTTATTCTGCTCATCGATGAACGGCCGGAGGAAGTGACGGATTTCGAAAACAGCGTCAATCGCATGCGTAAGAACGATGACTCCATTCGTACGGAAGTCGTTGCCTCTACCTTTGATAAGCAGGCGCAGAATCACACGCGCACGGCGGAAGAATTGCTGGAACGTGCTAAGCGATTGGTGGAAAGCGGGCAGGATGTTATGATTTTGCTGGATTCACTCACCCGCTTATCGCGTGCGTATAACATTACCACGTCGCCATCGGGACGTACGCTTTCCGGCGGTCTGGATCCGGTGGCGCTGTACCCGCCAAAGAGATTTTTCGGCGCGGCACGTAACATCCGCGATGCCGGCAGCCTGACCATCCTGGCCACCTGCTTGAAAGATACCGGATCACGCATGGATGATATGATCTATGAGGAATTCAAGGGGACGGGAAATATGGAAGTGCATTTATCCCGCAATCTGTCCGAAATGCGAATTTTCCCCGCCATCGATATTTTCTCGTCGGGTACGCGTCGCGATGATTTGCTCTTGACGAAAGAAGAACAAAACGCGATGCTGGAAGTGCGCAAACAGGGACGCAATGCTGACGAAACGGCAGTGATGGAACAGTTTGTGCGGCTGATGAAAAACACGGAAAACAATCAGGAATTTTGTCGCGTCATTTTAGGCAACTCTGCTGCTGCCGGCGAGGCAAGGCGCCGAGTCTCTCCTGCAACCCGTCGCTTCGCACAACGAGAAGCCATTTCTTTATCACGAGCGAAGACACCCACAGAAAGGAGCGAAGAATGAAAAGAGTCGGGCAATTCTTCTGCTTAGCCGCAGCGCTGATCGTGCTGATGGCGGGATGCGGACAGGGGAAAAAGCTGAAAGCCGGCACGTATGAAGGTAGCGGCCAGGGAAATGCAAAGGGGACGCCCATTCGCCTTTCTGTTACCATCGATGAAAGCGGAAAAATTTATGAGATGAAAATCCTAGAACACCAGGAAACACCGCAGATTGGCGGAAAAGCATTGGACAAATTGGTGGAGCAGGCGACCACTAAAAATACCGCAGAAGTAGATACTATTTCCGGTGCCACGCGTACCAGTGAAGGCTTCCGCGACGCTTTGCGCGCTGCTTTGGCAAAGGCTGCCGGAGAAGAAAGCTCTGCCACAAATGAGAAAGCAACGTCTTCCGCATCGGCAGAAGCCGCATCAAAGGTACAATAGAGAGCCAAAGGAGGGCTTCTTGCGGCAGAAATGTTGAAAAATCCCTCTTTTCGCATTATAATGACGCTATATGTGTTTTATTTAAGGAGGAAGTATGGCGGAGTATACATTAAACGCGCAAGTGCGTGAAGTGTCGGGTAAAAACCGAGTGGATAAATTACGTGCAGAGGGCCTGATTCCGGCCGTGATCTACCAAAAAGGGGCAGAGAACGACATGGTACAGGTCAAAGATTTGGAGTTCGCTCATGTTTATAACAAGGCCGGTACCTCGAGTCTGGTCGAGTTGAATATGGGCAATGAAAAAAAGACCGTATTGATTAAGGAAGTGCAGAGACATCCGTTCCGCGATGAAGTGCTGCACATTGACTTCCAGGGCGTTCGCATGGACGAAGCGATTCGTCTGCTGGTTCCGGTCGTATTGGTGAACCGTGATGAGATTCGTGTACAGCCGTCTGTATTACTGCAGATGCTCGACGAAGTCGAAATCGAGTGCTTGCCGGGCGATATTCCGGCACAGGCCGAAGTTGACGTACAGAATATGCAAATCGGTGATGTGATCACCGTTGCCGACCTGGATGTGGCTAAAAACGACAAAGTTACCGTTCTCATCAATGAAGAAGAACCGGTGGCTTCTTTGAGCGAACCGCAGGAAGAAGTGATCTCGGAAGAGACGGAAGAAGAGACGAGTGCAGCCGATGTACCTGTTGTTGGCGAAAAAGAGAAAGAAGAAGCCGAAGAAGAGTAATCGCAACAGAGATATTGGTATCGATATCGGACGGGGGTAGGCAACTACCTCCGTTTTTTGGTTTCGAGTGTATCATTTTACTGCGGAGGCTTTGATCGCGTAGAAGGGAGGGAAAATGGACGGTTTTAAGGAGCCTAGGCCATCGATCTACATGGACTATGCCGCTACATCTCCCATGCCGCAGGAGGTATGGGAAGCCATGCAACCGTATTGGGAAGAGCGCTTTGCCAATCCCGCGAGCGTCCACCCGATGGGTAGTGCTGTCAATTGGGAAGTGATGCAGGCGCGTGAAAGCTTGGCGTTCCTGCTCAATTGCCAGCCCCGAGAGCTCATTATTACCTCAGGCGCCAGCGAAGCCGATAATCAAGCGGTTTGGACAGGGTGGCATTACGGGTATGCACGAAAAGAAACGAACGGCATGCCGCATATCATTGCTACGGAAATGGAGCATGAGGCGGTGCGTGAACCCCTGCTTTTCTTGCAACGCGAACACCTGGCGGAGGTCACCTTCCTGCATCCGGGGCCATCGGGGCTGATTCAGCCGAACGCTTTGCGCGAAGCCATTCGACCGCAGACCTGTTTTGTATCCATCATGGCGGTGAACAATGAAGTAGGCACCATCCAGCCCATTGCCGAACTCGTCGCGTGCGTGCGTAGCTGTGAAGGGAAAGACCGTATCCTATTTCATACCGATGCCGTACAAGCGGCACCCCATTTGCCCATGGATTGCCAAGAGTGGGGCGTGGACATGCTTTCGTTATCTGCCCACAAATTTGGCGGTCCGAAGGGCATCGGTCTTCTTTTCGCAAAACAAGGTGTTCCGGTGGAACCCCTGATTCGCGGCGGTGCACAGGAACGCGGCTTGCGTGCCGGCACCACGCCTGTGCCGGGGATTATCGGTATGACAAAGGCGTTGGAATGGACGCGCATTCACCTAAAAGAGGAAGAAAAAGCCTTGCATGCGTTGGGCCATGCGCTGACAGAAGGCTTGCGTAGGATAAAAGGCGTGCATCTGACCGTAGAAGAAGCGGACCGCTTGCCGGGGATCGTCCACATTACCGTGGAGGGGCAGTCGCATGAAGTATTGCTGGCCCAATTGGGGCGGCGCGGCCTGTCGCTCTCTGCCGGTTCCGCTTGTCAGGCGGGTGCCGTTACGGATAGCTATGTGCTTGCGGCACTAGATGTGCCGGAAGCGCGGCGTCGCGGTGCACTGCGCTTCTCCCTCGGATGGAAAAACACGAAAGAAGACATTGCGTTTGCGGTGCAGGCGCTTCAAGATGTGATCGAGAAAGGATAGGCATGAAAAAGCGCGTATTGGTAGCAATGAGCGGTGGCGTGGATTCCAGCGTTGCTGCGGTATTGCTGCAGGAACAAGGCTATGAGTGTGTCGGCGTCACCATGCGTCTTTACGAAAATGCTATGGTGGCCAATCCCCGTCACACCTGTTGCAGTTTGGACGACGTGGAAGATGCACGCCATGTGGCGTATTCGTTGGGCATGGAATACTATGTCTTCGATTTTTCACCGGAGTTTGACGAAAAAGTCATCCAGAAATTTGTGCAGTATTACGAGAAAGGCTGGACGCCGAACCCCTGTATCGATTGCAATCACTATCTTAAATTCGATCATTTATTAAAACGTGCCGACGAGCTGGATTGCGATTACATTGCAACAGGACATTATGCGCGTGTCGCCCAGGAAGGAGAACGATTCGTTCTGAAACGCGGCTTGGACGCTCATAAGGATCAAACCTACGCGCTCTATTCCTTCGGACAGGATGTGTTGTCCCGTACTTTGCTTCCTGTGGGCGAGTATGAAAAAACAAAGGTACGGGAGATTGCCGAAGCGCATCATCTCATCAATGCCCGAAAACACGATTCCCAGGATATTTGTTTTGTGCCGGATGGCGATTATGTGGCGTTTCTGGAACGCTATACGGGGAAACACTATGCCCCCGGCGATTTAGTGGATGCCGAAGGTAACGTACGCGGCAGACATCGCGGGGCGGTGGGCTACACTATCGGACAACGACGCGGCTTGGGCATTGCGGCAAAAGAGCCCCTCTATGTCTATGATAAAGATATGACGAAAAACCTGGTCAAAGTGGGCGGTCAAGAACAACTCATGGCAGATGGCCTTTTGGCGGCGGATTGGAATTGGATTTCTTCCGTGTCCGAAACACCCGTTCGCGCAACGGTAAAGATTCGCTATAATGCGAAAGATCAGCCAGCCACGCTCTTTCCCCTTCCCGCTGCGGATGGCGAGGGGGAGAACACCTTGCGCGTTGTTTTTGATGTTCCTCAACGCGCGATAGCACCCGGACAGGCTGCCGTGGCGTATCAGGGGGAGAACGTATTGGGTGGCGGGACCATTGTTCAAGTCTTACGGCACACGAAATAAGCAATGCGCCAAGTCAGATATGTAATGAGATAGCGGCGGCACCTGTTTAGAGAGCATAAAAAGAGACCGTACCGAACAATGTTCGGTACGGTCTTTTTGTTTTTATAGTTCTGTTTAACGGATGACGTTCGCTTATTCCGCTTGCTTCTCAATGGAGGCAACCACAGCGTCAGCCAAAGCAGCCACTTCTTTGTCCGTAGTGTCATCCGGTGAGGACATGAACGAAACTTCGGCATCCAGATAGAAGATGTTGAACATCTGATCCAAGATCTTCTTCATTTCGGCACCGGAGGTCGGAGCCCATGTACCGTTTTCGATGATGCCGACGGTACGATTCTGCATGTTCAACGCGACCATGTCGTTCAGGAAGTTCTTCATCGGCGGATAGACGCCCAGGTTGTAGGTCGGGGATGCCAGGATGATGTGGCCGACACGGAATGCTTCCGAAATCAGGTAGGACATATGCGTATTGGATACATCCCAAACGGTTACGTCCGTGACACCGCGCTGGACGATTTCCGAGGCCAATTTCAGAGCCACCTGTTCGGTGTTGCCATACATCGATCCGTAGACGATCATGACACCGTTATCTTCCGGCGTGTAGCTGGACCATTTGTCGTATTTGTCCAGGATGTAGCCGAGGTTCTTTCTCCAAATCACACCGTGCAACGGGCAGAGAATCTTGATCGGCAGCGTAGCGGCAACCTTCAAAACAGCTTGTACGTAGGCACCGTATTTACCAACGATGTTGGTCAGATAGCGGCGTCCGGGTTCGAGCCAATCGCGATCCCAGTCGACTTCGTCATCAAACAGATGTCCGTCAAGAGCCTTGAAGGAACCAAAAGCGTCAGCACTGAAGAGGACGCCGTTTGTAGTATCCAAGGTTGCCATCGGTTCCGGCCAGTGCACCATCGGCATCTGGACAAACGCAAAGTTGTGTTTGCCGGAGCTGAAGGTATCGCCAGTGCCTACCGTGATACGTTTTTCGCAATGATAGTTGAACTGTGTCATGAAGTAGAAGCCTTTTTCCGTCGAAATAACGGTGGCTTCCGGGTGACGCAGAATGACTTCCTGGAATGTCGACGCATGGTCCGGCTCCCAGTGATTGATGATGATGTAGTCCAACGGACGTCCATTCAGGACATGGTCCAGGTTGTCCAAGAAATACGGTGCAAATTCGAAATCAACCGTATCAAACAACACTGTTTTTTCATCCAACAGGACATAGGAGTTGTAACTTACGCCTTCCGGAATCGGATGAATTCTCTCAAAAATATCGGTACGGTGATCGTTCACACCGATCCAATACAAATCTTTTACGACTTCACGAACATTTGCCATGCAAATCCTCCTTCACCTTTCTCTATGTGCTTTTCTCTTCTGTGCGGGTTTAACACGCGGTTTTTCTCTTGTTACTGTTCAATCGAAATGAAGCCGCTCTTCGGGTCACCGCACTTCGGGCACAGATAGGTGTCCGGAAGCTGATCAAACGGCGTTCCCGGTGCGATGCCACTTTCCAGATCGCCCTTTGCCGGATCATATTCATTGCCGCAGCCGTTGCAGACGTGGATACCGGATTTTGTACGCGGTTCCTGCGGGACGTTGCGTTTTTTCTTCTCAAAGTCTTGTGCCGGATGACGTTCCTGACCCTGATCCAGAGCCTTTGTCAAGAGCGGCATGATTTCCATTACATCGCCGACGATGCCATAGTCCGCATTCGCAAAGATCGGAGCAGCTTCATCTGTATTCACCGCAACGATGGTGGCAGCTTCTTTGATGCCGCGCAGATGCTGGCCAGCACCGGAAATACCCATGGCAAAGTAGAGGTTGCCCTTGAATTTCTGACCGGACATACCAACATAGCGTTCGATCGGCAGATAGCCCAGCGTTTCTGCTACCGGACGGGAGCTGGAAATAGCTGCGCCGACGGCCTTGGCCAATTCTTCGGCTACCTTCATATTCTCCTTCGGTCCGATACCTTGGCCGACAGAGACCAGACGTTCCACTTCGTCCACCGGAGCGAAAGTGTCCACCGTCGTATCAAATGCGTAGCCATCTTTCTTCAAGGCTTCGACCAACTGTTTCACCTGTTCTTCCGGCGTTCCCTCGAACATAATGTTCTTACGCGGTCCGGTGATAGCGCCCGGCTTGCCCGTATCGGCAATGGCCGCTGCTTTTCTCTTGCGTCCGACACGACCGATGATCTGACCGGCAATAACGACGCGCATGATTTCATTCGTGCCTTCGTAGATCTGTGTGATCTTCGCATCACGGAACATACGTTCTACATCAATGCCCTTAATGAAGCCGTTGCCGCCATGCAGCTGCAACGCTTCCGTAGTTACCCACATGGCTGTATCCGAAGCGAACATCTTGGCCATGGCCGCTTCCTTTGTATACTTGCCATGATTCGTCTTGAGTTCCGCTGCCTGATAGATCAGGTGACGAGAAGCCTCAATACGTGTAGCCATATCCGCAATCTTAAAGCTTACGCCCTGGTTTGCCGCAATCGGCTGTCCGAACTGGATACGTTCACGTGTGTAATTGACGGTTGCTTCAAAAGCGCCCTGCGCAATACCCAGCGCCTGGGAAGCAATACCAATACGGCCACCATCCAACGTTGCCATAGCAATCTTAAAGCCTTCGCCTTCTTTGCCCAGCAAGTTTTCCTTCGGAACGATGACGTTCTTGAATTTCAATTCCGACGTCAGCGATGAACGAATGCCCAATTTATCGTACTGTGTCGGGAAAGAGAATCCTTCATAGTCTTTTTCAACGATGAAAGCACTGATGCCGTGCGTTCCTTTTTCCGGGCTGGTGACTGCGAAAATAACATACGTATCGGCACGCTGACCGTTGGTAATAAAGATCTTTCCGCCGTTTAATACGTAATGATCGCCTTCCAGTACGGCGGTTGTTTCCGTGCCGCTGGCATCCGAACCGGCGTGCTCTTCCGTTAAACCGAAAGCACCGATTTTTTCACCCTTTGCTAGGGGAACTAAGTATTTTTGTTTCTGTTCTTCCGTACCGAAAGCCCAGATTGGCCAGGATCCCAAGGAAGTATGTGCCGAGCAAATAACGCCGACGCCGCCGTCCACACGCGACAGCTCTTCCACGGTTATGGCATAGCTTGTAGCATCTAAGCCTTGGCCACCATATTTCTTCTCATACGGAATGCCTAACAATCCCATCTCACCCATGTGCTTTACAATCTCTTCAGGAAATTCCTCACCCTGATCCAGACGGAAAGCAATCGGCTTAACTTCTTTTTCCGCAAAATCACGAACGATCTTACGGAGCGCTTCGTGTTCCTGTGTCAGCTGATATCCCATACTTCCTCCTTTATAACCTTTCCTCCATCAATGCAAAACGTTTTCACGTTCGACACACGCCCTTTTCTTTACGTGCATCGGTTGCACTTCTCCCACATTTTAATGCAACGGCGAGCACCTTGCAACTAATTACTATGAAAATCCTCGGAATTAAAACGTCTGAAAATGAACGCTCACAGCACTCCATTTGGACACAAAGCCGCAATGAACGGCTGTTTTCTGCCCATTTCATTCTTCGTTCCGACAAGGCTTACTCGACCAATGTCCCTATACCCATTCCTAGCAGGAAATCGTATCAGTTTTCACGGACTTTGAGAGATGAAAGCTAAGGCCCAAAAAGGCAATAAAAAAAGAAGGCTTGAAAGCCTTCTTTGATTTAGACGGAGAAGGTGGGATTCGAACCCACGTGTCCCGAAAGAGACAAACTGATTTCGAGTCAGCCCCGTTATGACCACTTCGATACTTCTCCATGCGTTGTACCCGACTATTCTACATGAAAGCATGAAAAGACGCAAGGGCACTTGAAAAGGCGGCCTTACCGTTTTGTCAGTCGAGAAAGCACATTTCTCTTTAAATATGAGAAAGGTTAAATAGCAGTGCTTTTTTTACTCCGTCATCCGATAATGCCCGATGATGTCGTTGCGCTTTTCGAGTAGGTCTTCTTCATAGTTGGCCTGATCGGAGGAAGCGTGGTGCAGGAGATAAGGGATGCCGCGGGCGTTGCGGCGATCGGACACGATGCCGATATGGCCTTCAAAGATGACGATATCGCCGCCCTGCCAATCGTCAAGCTGATGAAGATCCAGTGTTTTAGAGATGGCGTGACGCGCCAAAAAAGCATGCTGATTTTGAACGCGGCGAAAGTCGATGGACGACCCAGGCGTTGCAAAGGGGTAGGACGATGGCGATGAACGAATATCTTCGCGCATCAGGGAAAGAAGATCATAACCGGCGTCGCGGAGGGCGAAAGCGATCACATCGGTACAGATGCCGCACGCATCATCGGGATATCCGGTCGGATAGTTGCGGCTTTGATAGCGGGGATTTGTGGAGAGATAGCGCAGGGCACCCTGCAGAATGTCCGTTTGATCATCGATACCATCGCGGTCGCGATCGCAGGAACTGTGAAAGGGCTGAATGGATTTTGCATAGCGATCGGGCAGGCGATGAAAAGTGCGCTGTGCGGGACGGAAGGAGGGGCTTTCGGCATGTGCCAGCAGCTGTATGGCAAACGTCCCCGCAAGAAGAACGATAAAGAGGAGAGGAAAGAGAAGTTTTCTGGGGGCAGGCCCGGGATCTTCCGAACTGTGATGCGCTCGTTCGGCATGACGCTGCGGCGTGGAACGGATAATGGGGGAGGGTTTTGCGATGCGTTTCATAGGCGCCTTCTTTCGCTTCTTTCGCTGGAACGATCCTACTTCATTATAACGCATAATTCACTAAAATAATTGTTTATTTATTAATATTGAGTTGAGATATTTGGGAGAACGGAAGGGGGGACTTTTCAATGGGATAACGTTTGACAATACAAGGGGTACATGGTACCTTTAAAGTGCTGTGAAGCGTCCAATCGAAGGGGCGTTTTTTTACGCAAAATTCATTTTTGCTGGAAGGGCAAGAGCAGGAAGCTTTCAGAAAGGGGAGCAAAATGACGAAAGTTTTGGTAACGGAAAAAGTCCATCCGGACGGAATAAAGAAGTTGGAAGATGCCGGCTATGAGGTAGTATGGAGCAAAATTAAGAGCTTGACGGATTCGGAAACCCTGGTCGAAGAATTCAAAGACATTGATGCTGCGCTGATTCGCATTGCCGAGATTCCGGAAGAAGCTATCAAAGCTGCCAAAAATTTGAAGATTATCTCCAATCATGGTGTCGGTTATGACAACTATCCGCTGGCTTTACTGAAGGAAAAGGGAATCACCCTGACCACTACGCCGGGCGCTAACGGCCAAGCAGTTGCCGAATTTACCGTCGGTCTGATGATGACCATTTCGCTGCAGATTGCGCAATCCTCGCGTCGCTATAAAGCAGAGAGCTGGGCGGCTCGTTCCAATACGCCGATGGGCTACTCCATTCAGGGAAAGACCTTGGGTATTTTGGGCTATGGACGCATCGGTCGCGCCATTGCTGATATCTGCATAAACGGATTTGGCATGAAAGTGGTTGTCTATGATCCGTATGTCAAACGCGATGATGCACGCGTCACCTATGTGGACGATGTCGATGATGTTTTGAAGGTTGCGGATTATGTCACCCTGCACTTGATGCTGACAGATGAAACGCGTCATATGATCAGTGATCATCAGTTTGATGTGATGAAGAAATCGGCTATTTTGCTTAACTGCGCACGTGGTCCGATCGTTGATGAAGAAGCATTGATTCGTGCTTTGGACGAAGACAAGATCTTTGGTGCCGGCTTGGATGTGACGGAAACGGAACCCTGCGATCCGAACAGCCCGCTGTTCAAACATGAGCGCGTTGTGTTGACCCCGCACTTTGCGGTGAAGACGAATGAATGTGAATCGGCGGTCTGCACGATGGCAGCCGAGAACATCATCAACTTCTTCAACGGCAAAGAGCTGAAGGGACAGATTAAGCTGTAAAAATCCGTTTGCTATTGCGGTTGTCGGGAAAAAGACGGCTATCGCGTGTGGCGACAATAAGAAGTAAAAGGACTTGGCTTCGGTCAAGTCCTTTTTTTGTGTGGAAATGCTATGATATACTGAGAGAAAGTTTCGATGGCATTGCCATCGAAAAGGCAGGAGGGCGCATGAAGGCAATCTTATTTGATATGGACGGTACGCTGCTGGATTCACAACGGGCGTGGTATGACGCAGAGGTCAGTTATCTGGAAGACCAGGGCGTGGATGCACGCGATGTGGATTACGAATTGCTGCTGACGTCCGGTTCACAAGGCGTCGTGGAATATTTGAACGATCACCTGCAGCTGGAGTTGGATGCGGCACAGATGCGTAGCAATGCCCTGGAACGCATGGAGCAATTTTATGCAACTACGGTAGAGCCGAAAGAAGGCGTGCGGGAAATGCTCCAAGTATTGCAACAGCTGGGTATTCCGATGGCGGTGGGTTCTGCCACGCCGGGGGAATTGTGTGAGTTGGCATTGGATACGACGCGTTTACGACCGTATTTTGACTTTGTGCTCAGCTCTTCCGACAACAATATCGATAAAAGCAATGCGAAGTTTTTTGCGATCGCAGCGGAACGTTTTGGCGTGTCACCCGACGAAATGGTGCTCTTTGATGATGCGCTACTGGCATTACGTGCCGCCGGCGAATTGGGGTGCCATACGGTCGGCATTGCCGATGACGGCTATCCGCAGGATGAAGATGCCCTGCGCATGACGGCCGATGAATTTTATTATTCCTTTGCGGATTTACGCACAAAAGAATGGGCTGATGAACTTGGCCTGAACCATGCTTTGGAGGACGAACAATGAAACAATTTGAAGGCGGACGTTGCCTCGTAGCCAACCGCGTAATTGATCAGATGATAGCCATTCGTGCCGCTGAAGTGGACGGCGTGCTGGAAGTACGCGGCTTTGATGCATCCACCGGTGCTTTGCGCCACGGGTATGACAAGTCCATCATCACGGAAACGGAAAATGGCGACTTGTCTACTGAATTGTCCATTATTGTGGACAAAAACAGCATCATTATCGACGTGGTCAAAGAGGTGCAGGAAGCGATACGGCTGGAAGTGGAAGCCATTTTAGGTCTTAACTGCAAACGCGTGGATGTTCATGTCATCTGACGAGTAACAAACGATGCAAACGAAGAGAAAACCACTAAATTTATTGAAGGGGCCGATTTTGCCGCTGCTCTTGCGGTTTGCGGCTCCTTTTGTGATGACATCGCTGTTTACGACGCTCTATACGCTGACCGATCTGTTTTGGGTCGGGCAGGTGGCTACCGAGGACGCCGTAGCCGGCATTGGCATGATTAGCTTTGTCACCTGGATGGGTGATGCCATTGCTACGGGCGTTCGTACCGGCTTGGGCGTCGTGACGGCGCAAGGATACGGTGCCGGTAAAAAAGAAGAGGAATTAGCGCATATTTTATCCACGGGCTTTCAGGTAGCACTTTGCGCGGCAGCGGCGTTTTCGTTTATTGCCCAGCTTTTTTTGCCGCTTTTTGTGCGCTTTTATGCCTTGGGACCGACCATTTCGTCCATTGCGATGCGTTACGGACGCATTGTGTTTATCGGTATGGCCTTTAAAATGATGCACTTTTCCTATTCACAGGCGTTTCAGAGCTTTGGCGATTCAGTCAGTGCCTTTCGCATTAATTTTTTGGGCCTGTTGTTAAACGTCGTGCTGGATCCGTTACTCATTGCCGGCGTTGGGCCGTTTCCTGCGTGGGGAGTGGATGGCGCGGCATGGGCCACAACGCTTTCTCAAGTGGCGGTGTTTTTCCTGTTCCGTCGTGCGGCGCATCGCTTAGGGCAGAAAAACACCTTCGCCCAGAATCCGACGTCTCTCTTGGATCGCATGCGCTGGCTTGCGCCCATGAAAAAGGATGTGGCGCAGCGTGTGGTGCATATCGGGGTGCCGGTGACGCTTTTGATCGGCACGTTTTGTATCATCAATTTATTGTTAAGTCGTATGTTGGCCGGCATTGGTGCGGCCGCTGTGGCGGTTACCACGCTGGGCTCCCAAATGGAAAGCCTGAACTGGATGACGGCCGACGGCTTCGGGGCAGCCTTAACGTCTATGGCGGCGCAAAACATCGGTGCGATAGAGAAGGGCGGAGAGGCACAAAAAAAGCGCGTTAGCGATATTATGCGCACGGGCATTCTATTTATGACGGCGATCGGAACCGTCATCATGCTCCTTTTCATCGGCTTCGGCCGTCCGCTCTTTTCCTTATTTGTGCCGGGCCAGGAAGAGGCCATCGCCATGGGCGGCGCGTATCTCTTCATCTTTGCCTGGTCCGAGCCGTTTATTGCCTTTGAAACGTCATCCACGGCTTGCTTTAATGCATTTGGAAAAAGCCTTCCACCGGCGGTCAACTCAGTCGTTTTCAATCTCCTGCGCATCCCGTTGGGCTTTTTGTTCATGCAGCGTTGGGGCGCATATGGGATTTGGTTTGTCATGAGTATGACCAGCCTGGCAAAAGGCCTTGTCATCGGTTATTTGTTATTCCGCTTGCACCGTCAATACTCTTCTTCGTCATCGCTGTCACTGTCGTCATAAGAGAGCGTAGCGATGCTGTCGGTATTGAGCCAGTCGCTGTCGGGGCGGGACACTAAGCGGGAATTGCTGTAGGCAAGATAGAGAGGCAGAATGGTTTCACCCTGGTACGAGCCTGAAAGATGGCGTACCACCACGAGCGCCAGATCCACGAGTTTTTCATCCACGAGTGCGAGGGGCAATAACAAAGAGCCTCTATTCGTCCGCGGGTTATACATGGGAATGGCGGTTTTATAATTCCATTGCACGCGCTTCAAGGCCAGATTCACCGCGTCTTCGAAGCGATTTTTTAAGCGATTGAATACGCGTTGGTTGGATTCGATGCGATGCCCGAGTTTCTCAAAGAACGCCTTCTGCTTAAACGGAGGTGCTTTATAGGCTTCCTGCAGTGTCATACCGTCTATTTCCATCATGTCGCGCGACAGATTATCCTCCAAGAAGGCCAAGGGTAAGCGACGCGTGCGTTCCACAATGATGTGCGTGTAGTCACAGGAGAGATCTCCGGTGGCACTGTCGTAGAGCATATTTTCGACTTTATTTTCGAAATAATCGGCACGCATCGGCAGAGGATTGAAGACGCGTACCAGCGTTTTACCGATGTCTTCACCGGCAATCACAAAACCTAAAAGATACCAATATTGGGATTCGTAGCGCGTATTTTGTTTGAACAACGCATAGATATCGTCATATTTACGATCCACCAGACCTGTATTAAAGGCAGCGTAGGTATCTTGTGGCGATGTAGACGGCGGAGAGATCAATACTTTATTTTCCCATACCAATCGCTGGAAAGTGTAATTCAAATAATTTTTTAACAGCGGTACCGGATCGCCTTTCGGAGCCGTATTGCCGTAATACCATTTTTCAGGCAAGGCCAGGTTTGCCAGTTCTTCAAATTTTTTATAGTGGATAAAAGCCCAATCCGTCAGGCGCATTTTGGGCATGGGATAACGCTTATCATCGGTGGCCTGTACTTCATGAGCCACATAACTTTTTAACCGGACGAAACGCAGCGTCAGGCCATCTTCGTCGCGCTCTTTACACTCAAAGAAGTCGGGATAGTTTTCAAACAATTCGAATAATTCTGTCGGCGACTTTCCCTGTAGTTCGCCCTCCTCCGGCAGAAATGGCATTAAGCGTTCCGGTAGAATCCAGCGTCCTGCCTCCGGTTGCGCTTTTTTCAGGAGTTGTGCCAGGGAATCCGCCGCACCATAATCCGGTGCATCGTTGAAATATGAGTAATCCAAGCCAATTCGTCCTTTCTTTTCATCATGTTTAATTTTTATAAATATTATAACGTTTTATAGAAATTTCCAAATCTATTCTAACATTTACGCATTATCTAGGGGAGCTTTTTGGCGGATTTTGGTATAATAAAAACGGTAGATATCGTTTTCAAAGGGGGCTTTATGTTATGGGATAACGCACTGAAAATTATGCAGCAAACGATTCACGCCGTGCTGCCGGATAAGGCGGTGGCGCGTGCCCTGCAAACAAAATCTTTCGGGAAAGGAAGGTTGCGCTTACTGGCTGTCGGAAAAGCAGCTTCCTGTATGGCGGAAGAAGCTGTGGAACAGTTGGGCGATCGTCTGGAGCGCGGATTGGTCATCACTAAGTACGGGCATGCGGGAAAGCCCCTGCCGCGTATCAGCTATCGTGAAGCCGGCCATCCGGTACCCGACGAAAATTCGTTTCGCGCTACTCGCGAGGCTATGGCATTGGTGCAGGATCTGGAGGAAGGGGACACGTTGCTTTTGCTTCTTTCCGGCGGCGGATCAGCTCTCTTCGAACAACCGATGGTGACTGGGGAAGAACTGCAGAACATCACGCGTCAAATGCTGGCTTCGGGGGCGGATATACGGGAGATGAATACCGTGCGTAAACACCTGTCGCTCGTGAAAGGCGGCCGATTCGCAGCGCTCTGTGCCCCGGCCAATGTGTTTAGTATTGTTCTCAGCGATATCATTGGCGATCCGTTGGACATGATTGCCTCCGGGCCAACCGTTCCCGATTCTTCCACAAGTGCTGAAGCGCTGGCGCTGGTGGAAAAATACGGATGGTCTTTTTCCGCAGAAGCGTTGGAGGCTTTGGGTCATGAAACGCCGAAGCATCTGAGCAATGTGGAGACGGTGATCACAGGTAGCGTCAGTGAACTTTGTCGCGCTGCGGCAAAGGCATGTGAGGATTTGGGCTATTCGGCTGAGATTCTTACGGACGTGATGGATTGCCAGGCGGCAGAAGCCGGTTCTTTTTTGGGCTCCATTGCTATAACACGTCACAAACAAGGGCAGCGTCAGGCCATTATCGCCGGCGGGGAAACCGTGGTGCAGCTCAAGGGGAAGGGCCTCGGCGGTCGAAATCAAGAACTGGCCTTGGCGGCGGCGGAAAAAATAGCAGGTCTTCCCGGTGTTGCTTTGTTCAGCTTTGGCAGCGATGGTACCGACGGTCCTACTGATGCCGCTGGCGGCTTTGTGGACGGCAGCACAAAAGCGCGTTTGCAGGAACAGGGAATTAAGATTTATGACGTCCTACAAAATAACGATGCCTACCATGCGTTGGAAAAAGTGGGCGGTTTGTTGAAAACCGGTCCTACAGGGACGAACGTCAATGACGTTTCGGTCATTTTAATGGAATAAGAAGGAGACAATTATGTCAGGAGTATCTTTATTAATCGCTTTTGTCATTGCGATCGCCGTCATGATCTTCATGATCAGCAAACTTAAAATTCATCCTTTCCTGGCTATTTTGGCGGTTTCATTTGTCTTAGGTATTATCGGAGGGATCCCTCTTAATGATGTCAAGGCGGATGGCGAGGTTGTTAAGAAAGGCATAGCAACCGTCATAGGTGCAGGCTTTGCCGGAACGTTTACCAGCATCGGTATTGTTATCATTTTTGGTACCATCGTAGGCTCTTTACTGGAGCGTACTGGTGCAGCCATTAAATTGGCCGATATGGTGGTCAAAGTAGTCGGCCCCAAACATCCGGTATTAGCAATTCAGCTCATGGGCTGGGTTGTATCCATTCCGGTCTTTTGTGATTCCGGCTTTGTCATTTTGAACCCGATTCGAAAAGCGATGGTCAAGCTCACCGGTGCCTCTTCGGTGGCCATGACGGTCGGCTTGTCCTCTGGCCTTTATGCATCACACGTTTTTATTCCGCCGACACCCGGTCCGATTGCCGCTGCGAACACACTTGGCGTAGGCAATGAATTGCTTTTAGTGATGGGGCTTGGTGTTTTAGCCTCCATTCCCGCTCTCATAGGCGCCTATTTTTACGCAAACTATATCGGTAAAAAAGTGACCGCCGAAGATGACGTCAATTCGGATGAAATTGTTAAAACCTACGAAGAAATTGTTGCTTCCTATGGCACAATGCCCGGCGGCTTCGCCTCTTTAGCGCCCATTATTGTACCGGTACTCCTGATGGCAATGTCGAACATTGCTGCTATCTTAAAATGGACCGGTGCTCCGAACATGATCTTCCGCTTCCTGGGTACCCCGATTATTGCCCTTGCCGTTGGTATGCTTTTCGGTATTGGACTTCTGGTACAGCGTAAAAAAGGCAGCGAACTCTACAGCATTATCGATGATTGCTTAAAAACCTCCGGTCCAATTCTGTTTGTAACGGCCGCCGGTGGTGTCTTAGGCACCGTCATTGCGAACACCAATCTCGTGACCTTCATTGCAGACAATGCCACGGTATTTGAGAAAATCGGTATTTTCTTCCCGTTCCTGCTGGCGGCAATTCTTAAGACGGCCCAGGGCTCGTCCACCGTTGCTATTACCACCTCTGCAGGCATTGTCGCACCGCTCCTGTCGGTCCTTGGCTTCTCCGGCTCCGTCGGTTCCGCCCTGGTCGTTATGGCAATCGGTGCAGGTGCTATGACCGTTTCACACGCCAACGACTCTTACTTCTGGGTGGTGACCAACTTTGGTGCACTGACCCCGCAAGACGGTTATAAGACACAGACCACCGTTACCCTGATAGAAGGTCTCTGCGGTATCTTAGGCGTCTGGCTGATGAGTTTGGTATTGCTGTAATGGATAGTCGCAAAAGACTAGATGCCGTCCGTCAGGGCTGAACGAAAAGGCCATCCCTGCTAAACGAAAACAAAAATAGCGAAGTTTCGACGCAAGCGTGTTGAAACTTCGCTATTTTTCTTTAAGGAAGGGGGCGTTAACTCAGCCCTTTTTCTTTTCTTTCAGGGCTTCCCGGGCCATTTGTTCCGCACGCACCATTTGGTCCACGGCGGCCTGCTCTTCTTCGGCAGTGGGAACGTCGGTATCTTCGACGTTAAGGTCGAGGGCGCGCGTTTCCTTGTCAGAGAGTTTCTTCAGAACAAGACAGGTACGACTCGGCACGTAGAGCGTCAGCCCTTCATCCCAGTCGATATCGTCCATCGGCTCGGTGCGGTAGACGATGTCTTCGACAATCCGATCGAAACCACCATATTCCGGGCGATCGCTGTTGAAAATGACACGGTAAGCGCCTTTTTCATTGGTCGGGAAGCGCAGGCTCTCGTACGAGTTTTCCGGATGGAAGTTGTAGACGAAGAGCAGATTATTTTTGCGATAGACGATGATCTTGCGATCCTCATAGATGCGAATGTACTGCATCCCTTGCGCGCCTGCCAGCTTCTCCTGTTTGGCAATATCCAGCATGTCGCGGTCAAAGCGTGCGAGATAGCTGTATTTCAAGTCTTCGTCGAGCATCAGATGCCATTGGCGACGGGCGTAGTGGAAACTCCAGTCATTTTCTTGGCGCGGGAAATCAATCCATTCCGGATGGCCGAATTCATTGCCCATGAAGTTGAGATAGCCGTCCTGGCCTGTAGTAAGGGTGATGAAACGGATCATCTTATGCAGCGCGATGGCGCGATCGATGATGTAATTGTCATCGGATTTGCGCATATGCCAGTAGGCCTGCTCGTCCGCCAACCAGAAAAAGAGGGTCTTATCACCGACCAGCGCCTGGTCGTGCCCTTCGGCATAAGCAATTTTTTTCTCTTTCGGACGGCGCGTGGTCAGTTCGAAATAAATTTTATGCATGGACCAATCGTGATCGTCGGTTTGCATGAGCTTGATCCAAAGATCCGGAATGCCCAACGCCAAACGATAATCAAAGCCGATGCCACATTCCTCCGGCGGCAGGCAGAGACCGGGCATGCCGCTCATATCCTCGGCAATGAGTACCGCCTCGGGTTTTAATTCGTGAACGAGAGAGGTGGCCAGCGTCAGATAGGAGACCGCGTCGATATTGGTATTCATGGAGAAATACTTTGCATAGCTGTCAAAATTGGTGCCAAGGCCATGGTCGTTGAAAAGCATGGAAGTGATGCCGTCAAAGCGGAAACCGTCCAGATGGAATTCCTCCAGCCAATACTTCAGATTGGAGAGCAGGAAATGCATGACGGCAGGTTTACCGTAATCAAAGCACATAGAATCCCAAGCCGTGTGATAGCCGGCATCGCCGGGGAGGAAAAATTGCTCCTGCGTTCCGTCAAATTGATTGATGCCTTCTTCGGTGTTCTTTACGGCGTGTGAATGCACCAGATCCATATAGACCGAAAGGCCCATCTGATGCGCGGAGTCCACAAGGTATTTGAAGTCATCGGGTGTACCAAACCAGCTGGAGACCGCAAAGAAATTGGAGACATGGTAGCCGAAGCTGGCGTAATAGGGGTGTTGCATGATGGCCATCAGCTGCACCGCATTATAACCGGCTTCCTTGATTTTCGGCAGGGTATATTCCACGAATTGACGGAACGAACTGATCACGCCCTCTTCTTGTGCGATGCCCACATGAGCCTCGTAGATCAGCGGGGCGGCCTTGACCGGGCGAAAATCGGCGTCATGCCATTCATACGGCGTTTCCGGATCCCAAATGACACCCATCCAATCGATGGAACCATCTGCATGGACCTCTTGGACCACACGATGGCAGTACAGAGGGATTTTGAAATGATCGCCGTAATCGTATTGCACCATGACTTTGATGCGTTGGCCATGTTTTAAAGCATCATGTCCTTCGAGATAAATTTCCCAATCGCCGTGTTCATTGCGATGGAGGGGGTGGGTGTAGCGTTGCCAATTGTTGAAATCGCCCACTAAAAAAAGCAGATGTGCGGAGGGCGCCCATTCGCGGTACACCCAGCCGGTTTCCGTCCGATGGAAACCATAGTAGTGATGTCCGTTGGCAAAATCGGACAACGTTCCCTCTTTACCTAACAGTAAACGACGCTTCGTTTCCAGATTATCCATACGAAGCTTCAGGTCGTTTCGATAGTTGCTCAGCCAAGGATCAATGTCTAGAATCGCTTCAATGGCGGCTTCTCGTCGCTCTTCAAAGCGCTTGTGACTCAAATCGTTTGCCATAACGTCTCCTTCCGCACCATCCGACAGATATCTGCCTTCAGTATAACACGACCGCTACGCGGTTACGGTCGAATTTCAATAGGGGCTATGATAAAATAGCAACGAATCAGGACTGACAGACGGAGGGAACAATGAGAAAAAGAATCGGTATTTTAACCAGCGGCGGAGATTGTCAAAGTCTCAATGCCACGATGCGAGGATTTGCCAAGGCAATGTATCGCCAAGAGCCGGATACGTGCATTTACGGCTTCGTGAATGGCTATTGGGGCTTAATGTATAACGAATATATTGAAATGACACCGGATCAGTTTTCCGGTTTATTGACGCGCGGTGGCACCATTTTGGGGACAAGCCGTCAAAGCTTTAAGTATATGTCCGAGCCGGATGAAAACGGAATGGATAAAGTCGAACTGATGAAAGGCACCTACAACCGTTTGAAACTGGATGCCCTCGTTGTGTTGGGCGGCAACGGTTCGATTAAATCCGCACAGTTGCTGGCGGAAAATGGCTTGAATGTAGTGGCTCTGCCCAAGACCATCGATAACGATCTCTATGGCACGGACCTCACCTTCGGTTTCCATTCCGCGCTGGACGTGGCTACTTACGCCATTGATTGCGTACATACCACGGCAGCATCACACAGCCGCGTTTTTATTGTAGAAATCATGGGACACAAAGTGGGCTGGCTCACCCTTTACGCCGGTATTGCCGGCGGAGCGGATATAATTTTATTACCGGAGATTCCCTATTCTGTCGATGCCATTTGCCGTGGAATTGCCCGTCGCCGCAGTCAGGATCATAAATTTACCATTATTGCTGTGGCAGAAGGCGCCAAGTCGGTAGAAGAAGCGGCCATGAGTAAGAAAGATTATAAAAAGGCCTTGTCGGAACGTGACACCAACTCCGCGGCTTATCATCTGGCACAAGAAATTGAAAAATCCATCCAAGCCGAGGTGCGCGTCACCGTGCCGGGGCATATGCAACGCGGCGGATCGCCGACGCCGTATGACCGTCTCATTGCGACACGTTGCGGCGCCGCTGGCGCAAAGGCCGTAAAAGATGGGAAGTTTGGCGTGTTGGTGGTGTTCAAAAATGGAGCAACCACAACCATTCCTTTGGAGGAAACGGCTGGTCGCCTGAAGACCGTGCCGGCAGATCATCCTCTGATTCAGGAAGCTCGTGCTGTGGGCATCAGCTTCGGCTCGGAAGATGATGATTAAACGTGATAGAGAAAAGGAGGGATCGTATGCCGGATAAGAAGCATACGTCCTCGGTTGGCAAAGACGAAACAAGACGAATGGCTGTGCGTCGTGCCACCCCGGAGAATGCAAGTCAAACAAAGAATAACCATGTTGCCGTGGATGCGTGGATTCGCAAAACAGAAGCGGAAGACCAGCGGCGGCATCGCAAGGTTCAGGTGCAGCATCGTAACGGAGGAAGTGCCGGTGCGCCATCGCCCAAAAGAGGAAGCGGTCAGCAGGGTGTCATACCGAGTGGCGGTTTTTCCCGTGTGATGGTCACAGCGGCCACCGTCGTGTTTTTATTGGTATTGATTTGGTTCATGGCGACGATTTTCATCGGCGCCATGGGAAAGCCGAAAGAAAAAAGCACAGCGGAATCTTCCGCTTCGGAAGTGGCGCGAGCATCGGAGTCCGCTGCCGATTCGGGGCCCGCTAAAAAAGCACAGGAGAGCTCCTCGGACAGTGTGCCGAAACCTTTAGTGGAAGGGGATGCGGATTACCGGGATCCGGATTCTTGGGTTGGTAAGACATTTTTAGTCGAGGACGATGCCAATGTACGCAGCGACGGCGGGACGCAAAATTCCGTGATCTTTAACGTGGATCCCGGCGAAAAAATCGTGGTAAAAAAGGCCAAGATGGTAGATGACGCCGTTTGGGTACAGGGTCCCATCACGAAAAAAGACGGCACCACGAAAGAGGGCTGGATTTACGCCTATGCCCTCAGCAATAAGCAGAACTGAGAATGGGAAAGGGGCAATGATGCGAGGATGGGTGCGCACTGCCACAGCGGTTCCGCCGCTTCACGCCGGCGATCCGCAGGCGAATGCGAAGGAAATTATACAAGTATTAGAGGAAGCGGAGACGAAAGAAGCGGATGTGGTGGTGTTCCCGGCGTTTGCTTTGACGGGAGCCACGCTTGGGGATTTATATGATGCGCCGACGTTGCTGTTGGCAGCGGAGGAGGCCCTGGAAGAAATTGGGGAAGCCACCAAGAAAAAACACCCTGCCCTCGTTTTAAGCTTGCCGCGTCGCGCCAATGGGGCGGTTTATGAAGCGATCGTAATCGTGCAGAACGGGATGGTGTTCGAGACCTCTGATTTTACCCTCGTGAATCGCTATGACGGATCGCTGTTGTGCCGCTGTACGGTGGCGGAGGCAGAAGACCTGGAATCGGGTACGCCCTGGGATATCTGGCAGGAAAACGGCGTGGATCTGGTATTGATCCCGGCGGCTTTACCGGCCGGCATGGGAAAAGCTTCGGCGCTGACAAAACAGGTGAAGGCGCTCTCGGCACGCGGCTTTGGTATTGCGTTAGCCTCGGCGGGAGAAAATGAAACAGGCTTGGATGCCCTCTACGGCGGAGATCGGCTACTTACGGAAAGCGGAATGCTGCTTGCTAAAGGTGGCACGCTGGGTAGCCATACGCTTCTTGCGGATGGCATACCGGCAGAGGCAGAAGGTCTCTTTACCCTCTATGCCGATATGGATTTGGACCGCCTGGAAGGCACGCGTCACCAAGCGTTGGAAGCACGAGGCGTGGAAGTCGAGGAAGAAGAGGACGTTGAGACGTTACCCATGACACCGCGGCGTGAAGCGGCGTGGTGCGCCGTGGATGCGGCACCCATGGTGGCCAAAACGGACGAAGCGTGTGAAGAGGTGTTGCAGATACAGGCGCGCGCCTTAGCGCGTCGTATGCGGCATGTGCATACGAATCAGGTATGGATCGGCCTTTCCGGCGGGTTGGACTCTACCTTGGCAATGTTGGTATCGCTACGGACCTTCGCCTTGGAAAATTGGGACATAAAGGGCATTCATTTGGTCAGCATGCCGGCATTCGGCACGGGCAAGCGTACGCGCAGCAATGCTTCTGCCCTGGGGGAAAGCAGCGGCTGTGATTTTCGGGAGATTTCACTGACGGAAGTGCTGACACAGCATTTTCAAGATATCGGTTTGCCGAAGGGAGACCATTCGGTGGCGTTTGAAAATGCGCAGGCACGCGAACGCACTCAGATTTTGATGGATTTGGCTAATCTGCACGGCGGGCTGCATGTGGGGACCGGTGATTTCTCGGAAAGTGCGCTGGGCTGGTCCACCTATAACGGGGATCACATGTCCATGTTTAATGTGAACGGCGCCATAGCTAAAACTATGGCACAGGCGCTTGTCCGTTATGAAGCAAAGCGTTTGCCGACCCTGCGGCCGATTCTGGAAGATATCTTGCGCACACCGATATCGCCGGAACTTTTACCTGGCCGGGAAGGGGAAATTGCGCAGAAAACGGAAGATCTGATCGGCCCATACGAGATCCACGATTTCTATCTATATTATTTCCTGCGGTATCGCTATGAACCGGAAAAGCTGTTGACGCTGGGAGAAAAAGCGTTCGCGGGACGATACGATCGAAAAACCTTGCTATGGGTTATGCATCGTCTCTTTGAGCGCTTCTTTGCCAGCCAATTCAAGCGATCGGTGATGACGGACGGTGTGGATATTGGCATTCTTTCCCTTTCGCCGCGCGGAGGCTGGGAGATGCCATCGGATGTACGTGCCAACGCATGGCTTAGGGAAGTCGAGCAGTTAGCGGAAGAGGGAGAAGCGTAATGCGGGGACTCTTTATTGCCTTAGAAGGATCGGATGGCTCCGGCAAAACGACGGTATTAAACGGCATTCGCAACCATTTTGACAAAGCGGGCATAGAGGTGCTCTATACGCGCGAACCGGGCGGTCCGCCCATTGCGGAGAAGATTCGCACCTTGCTGCTGGACCCTATGAACGGTGAAATGACCGCCATGACGGAGGCCTTGCTCTATGCGGCTTCTCGTGCCCAACATGTCGAAGAGGTAGTGCTTCCGGCACTGGAAAAGGGCGCCATCGTTCTGACCGATCGCTTTGTATTAAGTTCATTGGCCTATCAGGGCGCAGCACGTGGCCTCGGTCTACCCGCCGTGGCAGAAATCAATCGCTATGCAACGGGCGGACTAATGCCGGATTTGACGCTTTTCTTGGATGTAGATCCGGTGACCGTGTTACGGCGTAAGGCCGAAACGGCAAAAAAAGATCGATTGGAAGAAGCAGGTGACGCTTTTTTTCAAAAAGTTTATAATGGATATCAACAAGCCATCCCTATGATGCCGCATGTTGTACGAATTGACGCCTCGAAGCCTGCGGAAGCCGTCATCGAAGCGACTTGGCAGGCGATTGAAAAAAGCCACGCACGGTGGCAAAAAGGAGCCACGCGATGAAACTATTAGTATGTATCGTTCAAGACAGCGACGCAGCGCCCTTAACGGAGGACCTCGTTGAGAATCAGTTCCGCGTTACTCGTCTGCCGTCCACCGGCGGATTTTTGAAAAGCGGCAATACCACGCTGCTCTTGGGCGTAGAAGAAGTTCAGGTGCATGATGCGTTGGATATCATTCGCCGCAATTGCTCTCGCCGCAAGACCATTGCGCCCATGATGAGCCCGCAGATTGATCCGAGCTCGTATTCCTCAATTCCCATTGAGATTGAAGTTGGCGGTGCTACGGTATTCCAGCTGGACATCGATCAGATGTATCGTTTATGAGTAGCACGGCAAAACTATCGGAACTGTCGCACGCCTATCTCATCGAAGGCGAGCGAGACATAGCGCTTCGAGAAGCGCGCCGCTTGGCGCGCGGGATTCTGATGCCTCAAGACGAGGCCACTCCCCTCGAAGCGTTGCGTGATTTTAGGGAAGTTCCGGATGAGAAGGTTCCCATCGCTATGGTACGGGAGCTGACGGCCGGTATGTACCAGAGACCGCTTGAGAGCGCGTATCGTGTACTTCTTTTGAATTATGCGGATCTTCTGCGTGAAGAGGCACAAAATGCCCTGTTAAAATCGTTGGAAGAGCCGCCTTCTTACATTGTTTGGATTTTAGTCGCGGAAAATTACCATAAACTGTTGCCCACGATTCGTTCGCGCTGCCGTTTGATACATTTGTCGCGTGCCCGACAGGACAAGATTTCTCTTTCCCCGGAGGAAGAGGAGGCGTTGTTTCAACTGTTGCGCAAGAGCTTTGCGGGCGAAGGGGCGGTTGTTTTTGATCGTCGGGAGACGTTGAGTCCCTGGGTGGATAAAAAAACAGAGACGCTATCCGCTATCACAGAGATTCTGCAAAATATGCTACAATATAAAAGTATACAAAGTTTTGTATCCGCAGACCCACGACGACGGGCGCATTGCAAAGCGCTGTGTCAGGAAGTCTCGTTTTCACAGATTTGTCTGGCCATCGAGCAGACAGAACAATTGCGGGGGCTGTTGGATGTGAATATCAACATGCCCATGGCATGGGAGCACTTTTTTTTGCATCTCGGAAGCAATTCCGTGAATTCATAGATGTTGCATAGAAGGGAAAACGAATGACGGAAGTAATTGGCGTTCGTTTTCAACGCACCGGTACCATCACCTATGTGGATCCGAATGGTGAAAAAGTCGCGAAAGATGAGGGAGTCATCGTTGCTACCGATCGTGGTGTTGAATACGGAACGATTCGTATAGAGAATATTGAGTTACCCGGAGAGTTATTGCCGCCGATTTCGGCAACGCTTTTGCGCCGAGCGGATGCGGCTGATCGGGAGACTGTTGAGGAAAATAAGCGTTTAGCCAAGGACGCATTGGCGCTTTGCGCGATAAAAATCGAAGAGCATCAACTGGACATGAAGCTGGTGGATGCAGAATATACGTTTGATCGTGATAAGTTAATTTTTTATTTTACGGCGGAGGATCGTGTGGATTTCCGCTCTTTGGTGCGCGATTTGGCGCAAAGTTTTCATACGCGCATTGAGCTCAGACAAATCGGTGTGCGTGACCAAGCCAAGATGATTGGCGGTTTGGGACAGTGTGGTCAGCCCGTTTGTTGTCGTCGTTATTTGAGCGATTTTATTCCGGTTTCCATTAAAATGGCAAAAACGCAGGGGCTTTCCTTGAATCCGACAAAGATTTCGGGAGTTTGCGGTCGTCTGATGTGCTGTCTGAATTATGAGCAGGACCATTACCTGAGCAATACGAAACGCGTACCGGCCAAAGGGACGCTGGTGTTGACGCAGGAAGGGCAAGGCTATGTCGTGGATCGCGATGTGTTGCAAACGCGCGTACGGGTGCATGTGTACAAATCGGACGGTTCGGAAGATGAAAAATACTATTATGTCAGCGATATCGAAGTGCTGGTACGTCGCAAAAAAGGTCAGCCGCGTCCCGAACTGCGCGATGAAGAGGAGCTGCAGGAGCATGAGTTTGTGACGGAAGGCGAGAAGGCCGAGCATCGCAAGGAGATGGCAGCATGTCCTGCTTGTCACTGCAAACCGTCCAAAGAAAATGCGGCGGTGGTCATGACTTCGGAGGAAGTTTCCATCACCGAAGTAATGGTTTCTGACGACCATCATGTGGAAACGATGACGGTGCAGGAGATGAAAATTCTGCGCGGAGAGACGAACGAGACGAAGGAGCCTTATGCGCAAAAGGGGCGCGTAAAAGCGCGGTCGCGTCGGCGCGGACGACATCGTTGATTTCTTGACATACTTTTCAGGAACGATTATGCTGTTCCTAACAGCATCGCTGTTAATGTGGAGTGAGAATTTAATACTTATAGGAGGTAGTATCATGGCACATGTAATTCATGATAACTGTATCGCGTGTGGGACGTGCATCAGTGAGTGCCCGGTAAATGCTATCAGCGAGGGAGACATCTACGTCATCGATCCTGATGCTTGCATCGATTGCGGTGCTTGCGCAGGTGTTTGCCCGACCGGCGCCATTGAACCGGAAGCCTAAGGAAGGAAGGGAGTGCACTGCACTCCTTTTTTTTGTTGCTCCAATGAAGGAGGGATTATGCAGGAGACACAAAATGAAAAACAGGGACAGCTGATTCTGGTGCCTACGCCCATCGGGAATCGTAGCGATATTACGCTTCGCGCTCTTGAGGTGTTACGCGCGGCAGACGTGATTGCCTGCGAAGACACACGTCACTCCGCTCCTCTCTTGGACGGCTACGATATCCATCGCCCTCTGATTTCTTATCATATGCATAACGAACAGGAACGCTCCGAAGAACTGCTGGATCGCGTGGAACAAGGCGAACGTGTTGCTGTCATTTCGGATGCCGGTATGCCTGGCGTTTCGGACCCGGGCGGCGTTCTTGTGCAAAAGGCCATTGCGCGGGGCCTTTCTTATACCGTATTGCCGGGCGCCTCAGCGGTAACCGTTGCCGCGGTCGCCGCAGGCCTTGGCGATGGGAGCTTTGCTTTTCTGGGCTTTTTGCCGCGTTCCGGCAAAGAACGCGAACAGGCGTTGACGTTCCTGGATACCTTGCCCATCACCGCTCTTTGTTATGAGTCGCCATTTCGCATCCGAAAAACAATACTCGAGATGGGGGCACGTTGGCCGGATCGACATTTTGCCCTTCTGCGGGAATGGAGCAAGCAATACGAAGAAGCTCTGCACTTTACCGGACACGAAGCGGAATCTCTCTCGTTTGTAGAAAAAGGCGAATTCGTCCTGGCCATCGGCCCCGCCATCGCCACGGATACGACTTGGAGCGATGCTGCCGTTTGTGAAGCGTTGGAGCGTCTGGAAAGCAACGGCCTTTCGCCCAAGGCAGCCATGAAACAGGTCATGGCGGAATCCGGCCGCAGTCGCAATGCTATTTATCGCCTGCGCGAGGAGAGCCGCCGCAGCAACTGATTCTGCTAGTGTAGCCAAGGGAGCCGGCCTGCGAGAGAGCTCCCTTTTCAAGCACCAACCCCCTAAAAATATTACATATCTGTAATAATTTGTTTCAGTTTTTCCTAAAACCTAGGCTCGAATTTGCAAAATTACCATCGCCTCCATATAATAGTTGAGCAAATCGTAACAAAAGTATTACAATAGTGACAGTTTCGTTACAGGCACATCGGACTTCGACTCCCGATAAGGACTGACCATCCTGCCTGACGGATTGCACACCTTGCTAAGCAAGGAGGGGAGGCTATATGAAGAAACATTCGAGCAGGAGGGGACGTGCGCTTATTTTAGCGGGCGTTCTGATGATGAGCGCTGTAGCGGGCGGTTTTGTTTACGCGCAGCGTCCGAAAGTAGTTCATGTTACATATAATAATGAACAGAGAGAATTAGTAACCAGCAAGGAAACACTCGGTGATGCGTTAAAAGATGCGCGTTATGCGGATCTGGCAGATGCCAAGATCAGTATGGATCTGAATCATGCCGTCAAAGATGGGATGAACCTAGAGATCCTGACAAAAAAGAAAATTACCTTTTATAACGGTGGCAAAGCCGTGACGCGTGAAACGTATGCGTCCACCGTGGGCAGTTTTCTCACGGAAAACAACATCGATCCGGATCAGGATGACGTGATTCAGCCGGCGCGTACCGAAGACTTGCATAAGGGCGATACCGTTCGCGTGGATTATTACGAAACCCAAATGGTAACGGAGAACACGCCGTTAGATTTTAAAACGCTTACGAAAAACACAGACGATCTCAACATCGGCAAATCCAAAGTCCAACAAAAGGGCGAAAAAGGCAATCGCCAAACGGTGACCAAAACCATCCTGAAAAACGGACAAGTGGCTGAGAAACAAGTGGTATCGGATCAGGTGACGAAACAGCCGGTGGAAGAAATCATCCTAAAAGGCACACATGATTCGTCTCCACGAAGCCCCCAACTATACACCTTAAGCCAGTTCCGCTTCCAAGGCGTGGTGTACTACGGCGGATACAAATATACCTTCTATTCCCAGAGCGTCTTGCCCGGTGGCGGTCTCTATATTCCGGGACGTCATATTAACGCCGGTGGCTATGTTGTGGATGGCGATGGCTATATCGTGTTAGCCGGCAGTGCTGCGAAGGGAACAGTATTCCCGACACCATTTGGCCATTACGGCAAAATTTATGACCGCGGCACCTCAGGTAATCACCTGGACGTTTACGTTCGCTAAACTAGTAAAAAGATTATGAAGGCGACGTTTCAACAGTTATGTTGAAACGTCGCCTTTTTCTTTTGGCCGTCGGGGAAAAACTCTTATTGCACAGGCTTGTTTTGAACGGCGTGATGCGGCGGTGAGAGGTGGTTGGGGGAGGTGGCGGGACAACTGGGTCGGGCGATGCGGCAGGTTGAAGTGGTGGCGCGACTGGGCCAGGCGACGCGACGGGCCGAGCTATGTGGTGGGGCGAGCTATGTGGCGGGGCGACGGAAGATGGAACGGCTAGCAGAATGCCTGCAAAACGGTCATCCGTACCGTGGGTTTTGGCAAAAACGCGATTACCAACGGTAGAAAAAGGGGCGGCACAGTGCTTGGCATACCGTGGGTTTTGACGAAATCGCAATTACCAACGGTAGGAAATAGGGCGGTACAGCGCTACGCATACCGTGGATTTTGGCAAAAACGCGATTACCAACGGTAGAAAATGGGGCGGAACGGCGCTACGCATACCGTGGGTTTTGGCAAAAACGCAATTACCAACGGTAGGAAATAGGGTGATGTTGTGCTTTGCGTACCGTGGGTTTTTGGCAAAATCGCAATTACCCACGGTAGAAAATGGGGCGGAACGGCGCTACGCATACCGTGGGTTTTGGCAAAAACGCGATTACCAACGGTAGGAAATAGGGCGATGTTGTGCTTTGCGTACCGTGGGTTTTGGCAAAAACGCGATTACCAACGGTAGGAAATGGGGCGGTACAGCGCTACGCATACCGTGGGTTTTGGCAAAAACGCGACTACCAACGGTAGAAAAAGGGGCGGTACGGCGCTACGCATACCGTGGGTTTTGGTAAAAACGCGATTACCAACGGTAGGAAATGGAGTGATGTTGCGCTGAGCGTACCGTGGGTTTTGACGAAATCGCAATTACCCACGGTAGAAAAAGGGGCGGCACAGTGCTTGGCATACCGTGGGTTTTGGCAAAATCGCGATTACCAACGGTAGAAAAAGGGTGATGTTGTGCTTGGCATACCGTGGGTTTTGGCAAAATCGCAATTACCAACGGTAGAAAAAGGGGCGGCACGGTACCTATCCGAATGGAGCTCGTCTGCACCCGCCGTTCCCCCTGCACCCGCCGTTCCCCTGCACGCGCCGTTTCTCCTGCACCCGCTGTACCCCTGCGCCCGCCGTTCACCCTCGCCATACACTTGGCTTCCATAACTTTTGCCACCTGAATCTGGTATTATTAGGCCGAGGATTGTAATACTGTTGCGGTTACGAAATAACGCGTAATATCAGGCCTTTCAGAGTTTAGGCAATCACGCAATCGCGGACGACGTGCTGGCAGGATAATGGCAGGTTCTCAGAAATCCGGCAACCCGGGCCATCATAAACCCTCAGAAATCCGGCAACCCGGGCCATCATAAACCCTCAGAAATCCGGCAACCCCGGAAATTACAGATCCTCGGAAATCTGGCAGCATAGGACATCGCAAATACATAACAACCCCAACACAAGCACACAGAAAACCGGAGAAAATACAAAGGAGGCATTATGCAGTACGAACTCAAGGGCGGGAGCTTTCCCGTGGTGATCTGTCAATTACAAAACGGCGAAGCCATGAAAACCGAAGCGGGCTCTATGGTCTGGATGAGCGATACGATGGAAATGTCGACCAATGCGGGCGGCGGCTTAGGCGGCATGTTTTCACGTGCGTTTTCGGGTGAGAATATGTTTCAAAACATCTATCGCGCCCATGGCGATGGTATGATTGCTTTCGGCTCCAGCTTCCCAGGGAAAATTTTAGCCTTGCAAGTTACACCGGCTCAAAACTTTATTTTGCAGAAGAAGGCATTCTTGGCCTCGGAGATGGGCGTGGAACTGGCAATGTATGTGAATCGCAAACTGGGCGCAGGCTTTTTTGGCGGCGAAGGTTTTATCATGCAGAAGGTCAGCGGAAACGGCATTGTCTTCGTGGAGGTTGATGGCGAATTCATGGAATATGAATTACTAGCCGGACAGCGGATGATCGTCGACACTGGGTATTTGCTTGGTATGGAGGCATCGGTAAATATGGATATCCAAGAAGTGCCGGGACTGAAAAATAAACTGTTGGGTGGCGAAGGCCTCTTTAACACCGTACTGACCGGTCCGGGCAAAATTTGGTTGCAGACGATGCCGATTAGCGGCTTAGCAAAGGCCCTGTTGCCGTTTTTCCCGAGAAACTAAAGCAAAACGGGGCCCGAAAGGGTCGGTTTCTTGACACGCTCCGTTAGGAATCGGTATCATGAGGCGATAAGGGGGATTTGCCATGAAATACTTTGGTACGGATGGATTTCGCGGAGAAGCGAATCGATCCTTGACGGCCGCACATGCTTTTAAGATCGGCCGTTATTTAGGCGCGCATTTTGTGCAATTGCAGAAGGACTTGCGTGCTTCTTGCGGCGGCGGTCGCAATCTGCCCGAATGGGCCGAGGAAAAACGTCCGCGCATTGTCATCGGTAAGGATACGCGCCGTTCAGGCTATATGCTGGAAAATGCATTGGCAGCGGGCATTACGACAAGCGGTGCGGATGTCAGCCTGATGCACGTGACCACTACACCCTCTGTTTCGTATGCGGTACGGGTGGATAATTTTTGCTGCGGCATTATGATCTCCGCCAGCCATAACCCGTTCTACGATAATGGCATTAAGGTCATTAACAGCGCAGGCGGTAAGATGGAAGAAGCCCTACTTCAGGAAGTGGAAGACTACATGGATGCGGAAGAGGAGACGCTACCGCTTGCCGAACGCGGCGATATCGGCATGGTCGAAGACTATTCGCGTGGTCGAAATCGCTATATCGGCTATTTGATTCAGACGGTGCGTCGGTCGTTTAAGCGTATGCGCGTCGGCTTGGACTGTGCCAACGGCGCTTCCTTCACGATTGCGAAAAACGTCTTTGATGCGTTGGGAGCGGAGACGCATCTTATTCACGACAATCCGAACGGCCTGAACATTAACTTGGACTGTGGTTCCACCCATATCGAAAGCCTGATCGAGCTGGTCAAGAAACAGAAACTGGATTGCGGCTTTGCTTTTGATGGCGATGCAGATCGCTGCATTGCTGTGGACAATCGCGGCCACGTGGTCAATGGCGACGCAATTCTTTACATTTGCGGCAACGATATGAAGGCACATAATGCGCTGCCTAACGATATGGTTGTGACCACCATTATGAGTAATTTTGGCCTGTATAAGGCATTTGAACGGGCCGGCATTGCCTATGTTAAGACACCGGTTGGCGACAAGAATGTCGCGGCGGAAATGTTTGAGCATGGTTACGCCTTAGGCGGCGAACAGTCCGGCCATATCATCTTTTCCAAATACGCTACAACCGGCGATGGCGTGCTGACAGCGTTACGGCTGGCAGAAATCATCGTCGAAAACAAAACCGATCTGGCATCGTTGCATCAAGACCTTTTCGATTATCCGCAGGTGTTGCGCAACATCCTTGTTGATGATAAAGAAGGCGCTTTGGCCAATCCGCGTGTGCAGCGCGCTATTGAAGAAGCCAATCGCGTTCTTGGCAATGAAGGCCGCACGGTGGTGCGTGCTTCCGGCACGGAACCGCTGATTCGCGTGATGGTCGAGCACTTAAAGGATGATCTGTGTCAGCAAATGGCGGATCATATTGTGCAAGCCTTCCGCGAAGAGGGCTATACCGAATGATTTTTCCAGACGAAGCACTGGAAGTGCTGCGTCGTTTGGAGGAAGCAGGCTATGAAGCCTGGTTTGTCGGCGGCGCCGTAAGGGACCGCGTTCTGGGACGCGAAGC
The DNA here is from genome assembly GCF_000308275.2 of Levyella massiliensis. GTDB lineage: Bacteria > Bacillota > Clostridia > Tissierellales > Peptoniphilaceae > Murdochiella > Murdochiella massiliensis_A. The sequence goes on along the minus strand of NZ_HG529491.1, from coordinate 86,868 downwards.
GGCAGATGTGGACATCACGACCAGCGCCACACCATCGGAGATTGAGGCGGTTTTTGCCGGAGAGCGGACGCTCGATGTGGGCAAATCCTTCGGCACCATTCGCGTCGTGATGCCGCAGGCGGTATATGAAGTGACGACCTATCGGGCAGAAAGAAACTATATCGATGGTCGACACCCTGAGACGGTGGAATATTCCCGTCATATCGAAGACGACCTCAAACGCAGGGACTTTACGATGAACGCAATGGCTTGGCATCCCGAACGGGGTCTCTTGGACCTTTATGGCGGACGCCAGGATCTTGCGGCAGGTCTCTTGCGCGCCGTGGGCGTGGCAGCGGAGCGCATGGAAGAGGACGGTTTGCGCATGCTTCGTGCGGTGCGCTTTGCCTCCCGCTTTGCTATGAAACTTGAGCCATCGCTACGAAAAGCCATTATTGATCAACATACGCAAATCGAGCGCATATCGGTTGAGCGATGCTATGAAGAATTAGAGCGCATGCTTACGGAAGGCCATCCCGATCGCGCCGTGGATTTATTGGCGGAAACGGGGTTGTGGGAGGCGTTGTTCCCGGAACTTCCCGCAGCAAATGTTTCTCGCCCACTTTTGTGTGCGGTAACAGCTGATGCCGCCTCGCGTTGGGCGGCTGTCGGCAGTGGAAATCAAACCTTGCGCACCCGGGAAGTCGAGGAGAATACCTCGGCAGAACGGGAAGACGGGGCTAAGGAACGAGCCAAGCGAATGACGGAGATTTTGCATCGCTTCAAAGCGTCCACGAAGCGCTCTTCGGATGTGCGGTTATTACTCGAAGCACGTGCGGAAGCGCTGCCGCAGACCCTACCGGAAGCACGAAAATGGCAGGGCGAGCATCCCAAGGACACACGGCGTATTCTGCAATTTTTGGCGGAAATAAGTCCCGTGCTGTATCCGGAAGGCGCGTGGCGAACGAAAACCCTGGAGCGCATTACCCACACCAGCGCATTAATCGATATAATAGAAGAATCGCATCTGCCTGTAAGCGTCAAGGATCTGGTCATACGCGGCGAGGATTTATTAGCGCTCGGTATGAAACCAGGAAAACGCGTCGGGACGATGCTTCTGTATTTACTGGATCAGGTCATCGAGGAAAAACTGGAGAATACGACATCGCGTCTTTGCGAAGCGGCGCGTCGTAAGTTGGAAGAGGGAGAGAACGGATGAAGCCGATCATAGTTGCTGATTCAAGTTGCGATTTAAACGACGTGCTGGCCAAGGAAATAGCCATTCAGCGTGTGCCTTTCGCATTAACCAGTAATGGGCATCACTACGTGGATGACGAAACCATGGACATCAAAGCCTTCTTGGCAGACATTGATGCTTCCGAGGAAGTCACGCAGAGTGCGGCAATGTCTCCGCAGCATTTTATCAACGCCGTGGGGGATGCCGAAGAAGCCTTCCTGATCACGATTACGGGACGACTGAGCAGCACCTATAACAATGCCTGCATGGCAGCACGAGAGATGCGGGAAGCCGGCAAAAAGGTTCACGTCTTTGATTCACAAGCGGCTTCTGCCGGAGAAACGTCGTACATGTTCCGCATTCATCAAGCCATTGAAGCGGGCATGACGTTTGAAGAGATTGCTGCCAAAGAAGCAGAAATTGCACAAACCAACTACACATACTTCATTTTAAATAATTACAGTACGTTGACGAAATCCGGGCGTCTTCCGCGCATTGCCGGCAATATTCTGACGAGTCTCTCTATTTGCCCGGTTTGCCGCGGCGTGAATGGAGAAATCGGCTTAAAGTCTATTGCACGCGGCATGGATAAGGGCGTGAAGCGATTGGCGCAGCACATTGCTGCCGAAGCGGTCGACTTTTCCCAACGCACCCTCTTTATTACGCATATTGATGATCCGGAAAGAGCGGAGCAGGTGAAGGAAGAAATCTTGAAGCTCTCACCGTTTCCTCGTGTTGAAATTATGGCAGGCACCGGACTTAATGCCTGCTATGCCAACCGAGGTGGGATTATCATCGGATTTTAACCAATTGCGCTTGGCACATATGGTATAATCATAAAATCGTGTTAAAAATGAAACAATAAGTTTTTCTAAAAGGAGTTTTAAAGCATGGCAAAACTGCAATCACATGAAGACAATCGCGCGGTCTATACGTTTGAGATCGCATGGGATCTTTTCGACAAAGAAGTGAACAAGGTCTACAACAAGAACAAGAATCGCTTCCAGATTCACGGCTTCCGTAAAGGCAAAGCCACCCGTAAAATCATTGAAATGAGCTACGGTGAAGGCGTCTTCTACGAAGATGCTCTCAACAATCTTCTGCCCGAATACATCGAAAACGCCTCCAAAGAATTGGAATTGGAGCCCATCGGTCGCCCGGACGTGGATGTGAAGAAGCTGGAAAAGAAAGAAACGATTGAGATCGAAGTTTCTACAGATACCAAACCGCATCCGACCTTGGCAGACTACCAGGGCATGGAAGTTGAACGTCATCCGGTGACCGTTGAGGAAGCGGAAGTCGATCAGGTGATTTCCTCAGAACAGCAGAAAAACGCCGTCATTCGTCCGGTAGAACGTGCTGCAAAAGAGGGTGATACGGTACAGATTGATTATGCCGGCAGCGTGGATGGTGTTGCTTTTGAAGGCGGCACCGCAGAAAAGCAGCAGTTGGAATTGGGCTCCGGCTCGTTTATTCCCGGCTTTGAAGAACAGATTGTCGGTCATAAAGCGGGCGAGAGCTTTGACGTGAACGTCACGTTCCCGGAGAAATATCATGCCGAAGATTTGGCCGGCAAAGATGCCGTGTTTGCGGTTGTGCTGCATGAAGTGCAGGAGAAGGATATTCCGGAAGCCGACGATGATTTTGCGCAGGATGTCTCCGAATATGACACCATGAAAGAATATCGTGACGCCATCCGCAAGGATCTGCAGGAAAAAGCAGAAGAGCGCGACCTCAATCGTCGTCAGAACGATACCTTGGCAAAATTGGCCGAGATCTCCGATGTCAAAGTACCGCAGTCCATGATTGACGATCAGGTTGAGGTGGAAATCCGCAACATGGCCAACCAGCTGCAGCAGATGGGTCTTTCCTTTGATCAGTACCTGCAATACAGTGGCCAGAGCATTGATATGATGCGCGCCAACTATACGCCGATGGCACGCGCCCGTGTTGCCGGCGATCTGGTACTTGGCAGCCTCGTCGAAGAGCAGAAATTCGAAGCGACGGAGGAAGAAATTGCCGACGAGATGAAAGAGATTGCCCAAACATATGGCGCACAGGATCCGGAAGATTTCATTCGCCGCATGAAAGAGATGAACCAGGAAGAATTGGTGGCGGATGATATCCGTAAAAAGAAAGCGCTCGACTATTTGCTTGAGCAGGTAAAATGGGTGGACGCGCCGGAAGAGACGACAGAAGACACCGATGAGACAAAAAAGGACGATAAAAGCGTAGAGAAAGAGTCAAAGTCGGGGTACGATAAGAAGGCAGACAAAAAGTCTGCAGGAGACAAAACGGAAGAAAAGTAAGCGGGCCACAGCGTTGGCTCGAAAGGAAGAGAGGGAAATATGCCTTTAGTCCCAACTGTGATTGAAACGACCGGACGCGGAGAGCGTGCGTATGATTTATTTTCACGCCTCCTGGAAGAACGTATCATTTTTGTGACCGGACCGATTGAAACACAAATGGCCAATCTGATTGTCGGACAGCTACTGTTCTTGGAGCATAAAGCGCCAAACAAGGATATTCAGTTGTACATTAACTCGCCCGGTGGTGAGGTAACGGCCGGCATGGCTATTTTTGATACCATGAACTACATCAAAAGTGATGTCTCCACCATCTGCGTGGGGATGGCAGCCAGCATGGGAGCCGTACTTTTGGCAGCCGGCACGAAGGGCAAGCGCTATGCACTGCCCAACTCGGATGTTATGATTCATCAGCCATCCGGTGGTGCGCAGGGTATGGCCTCCGACATTGAAATTACCGCAAAGAAAATTCTCGAGACGAAAATGCGCCTGAATCAGATTTTGGCCGACGCTACCGGTCAACCCCTGGAGATCATTGAGAGGGATACGGACCGCGATCGCTGGCTGAACGCCGAAGAGGCAAAACAGTACGGCCTCGTGGACCAAGTCATTACCTCCATGAAGTAAAAAGAACAAGGAGAAGAAATGGCTGATTTTCACGAAGATCCGGTTCGTTGCTCATTTTGCGGCAAAACATCGGATGAGGTGGAACAGATTGTGGCCGGTCCCGGCGCTTTCATTTGTAATGAATGCATTGCTCTTTGCGACGAGATGATGCGGGAACGGAGTCAGGAAGCGGCCAAACAAGCCTCGCAACAACGCAAATTGCCCACGCCTGATGAAATCAAGCGGGCGCTGGACGATTATGTCATTGAACAAGAAGAAGCAAAAAAGGTGCTGTCGGTGGCGGTTTACAACCACTACAAACGCATCTATCGCGGTGAAGAAACCACCGTGGAAATTCAAAAGTCCAATATTTGTCTGATCGGCCCCACGGGCTCGGGCAAAACGTTGCTGGCGCAAACGCTGGCAAAGACGCTGCAAGTGCCCTTTGCCATTGCGGATGCGACAACGCTCACTGAGGCCGGCTATGTGGGTGAGGATGTCGAAAACATCATTCTGAAACTTCTGCAAGCCGCCGATTATGATGTGGAATTGGCACAACGCGGCATCATTTATATCGATGAGATTGATAAGATTGCGCGCAAATCCGAAAATCCGTCCATTACCCGTGACGTTTCCGGTGAAGGAGTGCAACAGGCTCTGTTGAAGCTCATCGAAGGAACTGTAGCCAATGTGCCGCCACAAGGCGGACGCAAGCACCCCAATCAGGAATTCATTCATGTGGATACCTCAAACATTCTGTTTATTGTTGGCGGTGCCTTTGCCGGGATCGAACAGGTCATTAAAGACCGTCGGGAGAAAAATCCCATCGGATTTAATCAGGCCGTAGCGGATCACTCGGAAGAAACCATATCGGAGACTTTGCAGGAAGTGATTCCCGAGGATCTGATGAAATTCGGACTGATTCCCGAACTCATCGGTCGCGTTCCCGTTCTAGTGGCATTGAATGAGCTGTCTGTGGAAACGCTGGAACGTATTTTGACCGAGCCAAAAAATGCTCTGGTCAAACAGTATCGTGAGCTGTTCCGCATGGATGACACAGAATTGACCATCACGCCCGAAGCCATTCATGCGATTGCAGAAAAGAGCTTTGCGCGAAAGATGGGCGCGCGCGGATTACGCTCGATCATGGAGTCTGTTCTTATGGATGCCATGTATCAGGTCCCTAGCGACACCACTGTTCGTCAAGTGGTTGTGGATGAGGACAACATCCGAAAGGAAACGCCTTTGCGGATGGTGAAAGAAACAGAAATGCCGGGACAGCAAAAAATGTCCTTGCACGAAAAGTAAAACACGGGGCACCGTGAAGCTTACGGCGGCCGACAGCCGGGAAACCGGCTGTTTTTTATTAGGAGGAGCAATGTTACCCAAGTATTATGAACTAAAAAAGACGGTCTTACCCATTCTCTTGGTGCGCGGCTCCGTTGTGTTTCCCAACCAGGTGATTCACTTCGATTTGGAAAGCGAAGAGGCGGAAAGCGTCCTGGAATGGGCGACACGCAATCATTCGCCGGTAGTGGTCGTTCCCATGACGGATCCTACCATTGAAGAGCCCTCATTGGGCGATTTTTCCGAATTCGGTACGGTGTCCAGCATTCGCCAATCATTCCGCTTGCCCGGCGGCTCCAGCAAAGTCATCGTGGAAGGTATCGCGCGGGCTAAAATTGCGCATATCATTCGCACGGATCCTTATGTCGAAGGCGAAATTTTAACCTACACCTATCTGCCGGATGAAGTCGAGGTAGACGAAAAACTGCAAAATGTGATGCGCCTGACCGCCACCGCTGCCGTGGATTATCTCAAGGAATCCATGCAGGTGCCGGAAATGTTCCTGTATCCGCTTCTGGACGCCAAAGATCCCGGCCTTTTAAGCGATGAGCTGGCCTCTCATCTGGACTTGCGCCATGATGAAGAATTGGCTCTCTTACAAGAGCTGAACTTACAGGAGCGCTTGTATCAATTGCGCGCGGATATCGCTCTGTTGACCCAATTGTCGCGTCTGGATAAAGAAATCAGCGAAAAGGCGCAGGAGCGTCTACAGCAGTCACAAAAAGAATTTGTGCTTCGCGAGCAAATGAACATTCTGCGTGAGGAACTCGGTGAAACCGGCGGGGATCCCGATAATGCCGTCGAAGAATATCGCGAAATCTTCGCGCATCTGCCTCTTTCTGAAGAAGCGCGTGCGGCAGTCGATAAAGAGCTGGAGCGATTGGGGTATTTATCGCCAATGTCCCCGGATTTAAATGTATCCCGTGCCTATTTGGATACCCTGGCAGCCCTTCCATGGGGAGAATATACGCAGGATCGCAAAGATCTGGCCGAGAGTCGTGACATTTTGGATCATGACCACTACGGCTTGAAGGATGTCAAAGAGCGTATCTTGGAATTCATTGCCGTGCGTCAGCTGCGCCAAGATTCCAAGGGCTCCATTCTCTGCTTTGTCGGGCCCCCGGGCGTTGGAAAGACTTCCATTGCGCGCAGCATTGCGGCATCCATCGGGCGTAAATTTGTGTCCATGCGTTTGGGCGGCGTCTCGGATGAATCGGAAATTCGCGGGCATCGCAAGACCTATGTGGGTTCCATGCCGGGACGAATTATTTACCACATGACCAAGGCAAAAAGCATGAACCCCGTATTCCTTTTGGATGAGGTGGATAAAATCGGCAGCGATTTTCGTGGCGACCCCGCCAGTGCCTTACTCGAGGTCTTAGATCCGGAGCAAAACAGCTCCTTCCAGGATCGCTTTCTGGAAATCTCCTTTGATCTGTCACAGGTTATGTTCATCACGACGGCCAATACGACGGAAACCATTCCGCGTCCTTTGCTGGATCGTATGGAAGTGATTCGTATCGAAGGCTACACTGACCAGGAAAAGCTGGTCATTGCCCAGAAACATCTGCTCCCGAAAGCACGCAAGGAAAGCGGCTTGCTGGCGAAACAGATGGTCCTGCCGAAGACGGTTTTGGAGGACATTTTACACTTCTACACGCGAGAAGCCGGCGTACGTGAGTTGGAACGACAAATTGAAAAAATTAGCCGGCGAGCGGCCAAACGTATCGTCGAAGGGGCAGAGTCGGTGCACGTGGGAAAGAAAAACCTGAAGGATTTCTTGGGCGTCCCTAAATTTAATGATGAGCCGCTGGCAAAGACGCCGCAGATCGGCGTGGTGAACGGCCTCGCCTGGACGGAAGTCGGCGGAGAGATTCTCAAAGTCGAAGCTAACCTCATGAGTGGTCACGGCGGCGTATTAACAACCGGCTCCATCGGTGACGTAATGCGCGAATCCGCGCAGCTTTCGCTTTCCTTTGTACGCGCCAATGCCAAACGCTACGGCATTGATCCGGGCTTTTACAATTACTTTGATACGCATATTCATATGCCCGAGGGCGCCGTGCCGAAGGACGGTCCCTCTGCCGGCATTACGATCTTAACGGCGTTAGTTTCGGCGCTTACTAAGCGTCCCGTCCGCAATGATATAGCCATGACGGGCGAAATGACGTTAACTGGGCAAGTACTGGCCATCGGTGGTCTCAAAGAAAAGATTCTGGCGGCTCGTCGCTATCAAATACACACTATCTTTTTGCCGAAAGAAAACCATCGCGACCTGATGGAAATCGAAGAGATCGTTCGGGAAGGCATGCAATTTGTGGAAGTTTCCCATGTGGACGAAGTGTTGCAGGCAGCACTCCTTGAGCCGGTGGAAATGAAGAAGCCTGTCGTCTTCCGTTCGCGGGAGAAGACGAGCCATCTGGGCTTTCATATTTCCTCTACCTCGGGGGACATGTCGACACAAAGCGATGGCCCTTCGGCTGAAAACAACGGGAGCCTTTTATGAAAATCATTACGTCTGCCTTAGAGGCCATGGCAGCGCTGCCATCGCAATATCCGACGGAAGAATTACCGGAGATTGCCTTTGCCGGACGCTCCAACGTCGGCAAATCCACCCTCATCAATTCGCTCTGCCAACGCAAAAAGTTGGCCTATACCTCCGCTACCCCGGGAAAAACGCGCACGGTCAATTTTTATCGCATTGAAGCCGAATGGGAGGAAGCACGCCATGCCTTTCGCCTGGTGGATCTGCCGGGCTACGGCTATGCGAAAGCATCCCGCAAAGCCCAGGAAGAATGGGCCGCCGGCATTAATACGTATCTCGAAAGCCGATCCATGCTTCGGGAGGTCATCCTGCTCTGTGATTTGCGTCATGCACCAACAGCGTTGGACAAGCAGATGTACACCTGGATTCGCTCGAACGGCTATGCCGGTCATGTGATTGCCACGAAGGCGGATAAAGTTCCCGTCACGAAAATTCGCGCCCAACAAAAAGTGTTGGCACAGACACTTGGCACCGATGTCGCACACATTCATCCTTATGCTGGCAATGTGGCCACAAAGAGTTTCGGGACAGAAGAACTTCGCCTGTTGCTGTTGCCCTTTGTTTCGTAGGTAAGGCGAAAGCGATTGAGCGGCACGCAGCGGACTTGTCGGCGTAGCTTGCCGGCGCCAGCCTTGCCACGTTTGCCAAGGATTTTATAAGATCTTTAAAATTTGCCCATAATGCTTGAAACGCCTTTGCTATACTGAATAGGGAAGGGAGGAGACATGAAGGTATTACTCACCAGTGATTTAAATCCGGAGTCCGTGAATGGCGTGATTGTCTCCGTACTGCTGTTGAAACGAGAGTTGGAACGGCACGGCTGTGACGTCAAGCTGTTGACGCTGTCGTCCACGTTCCGTACCTATCAGCAGGATGACGTGTATTATGTGGGTTCTATTCCACTTGACGCAGTGTATCCCGACTTGCGTGCTTCGCTGGACACGCACAACGGCCTCATTGATGCATTGATCGATTGGAAGCCGGATATTATCCACTCCCAATGCGAATTTTTCACCTATTCTTTCGTACAGCGCATTGCGCGCAAGTGTCGCTGTCCCATTGTGCACACCTATCACACGCAATACGAGTACTACACCAAATACGTATTGCCGGGCCATTGGGATTCACTCTTGGCCCGAGGCATGGCCCTGCGTCTGCAAACCGCTGATGTAGTGATTGCGCCGACGGACAAGACGCGACAGTATCTTCTTAAAGAAAACATCTGTTCGAATGTGCGCGTGATTCCGACCGGCATTGATCTGGAAGCCTTCTCCCATCCGGGCACACCGGAGGAACAGCAGAAAATTCGGGATGCTCTCGGCGTGCCGCCCACCTGGCGCCTCTATGGCAATGTCGGGCGTGTTGCGCATGAAAAGAATCTGGACGAAATATTGCGCATTCATAAAAAAGTGCGGGAAATCCGCTCGGATGTGGGTCTTCTCCTTGTCGGCGATGGCGCGGCCATGAAAGAGCTGAAAAAAGAAATCGCCGCCTTGCAGTTGCAAGACAGCGTGTTTTTGACCGGCATGGTGCCAAAGGACTCGGTCGGGACGTATTATCGATTGCTCGATTTCTTCGTTTCCGCTTCCGTATCGGAAACACAGGGTCTCACCTACATCGAAGCGCTCTCCAATGCCCGTCCCGTCATTGCCCGTCGCGATGCCGCCATCACCCAAGTGGTGCTGCCCGACATCAATGGCATGCAATATGACACGCCGGACGAATGCGTCCAAACCATCTTGCGCCTCTTGGATGACGACGCCCTCTACGACCGCTGGCAAGAAGGTGCCATCACCACCAGCAAGCAATTTGGCAAAGAGATTTTTGGCGATCGTGTCCTCGCCTTGTATCAAGAAGTCTTAAACCGGGGCACTTTACCCGTTGGCACACAGAAATGGCTCAGCTCTCGCGTTTCTCAACGTCTGCGAGAGCAGCAGGAAGCCAGTGACTACGGCCAATTGCTGGTCGAAATTCGTCGCTTTTTACAGCGACAGGCCTATGAAAAAGCAACGGAAAAGGCTGAGAAAGCAGCACCGGAAACCGGTGGCGATGCTACCGTCCGAACGCCTGGGAGGATTGATGAAAGACGATAAGACACCCACAAACGAGTTAAATACGCCTACGACGGAAACGCAGCACCAGCACTCCTTGAAAGAATGGCGAAAAGAACATGAGCTCAGTCCGGAGAAAGCCGCCAAATTGCGCCGCTTTGTGACCATTGCTACGATCGTCGGCATGGGGCTGTGCTTAGGCCTCGGCCTTTATGGTTGGCACATGGGGATTTTTACCGATGCCAACGCCATGCAGGCATTCATTGCCAAGTCGGGCATTTGGGGCATGTTTTTCTTCTTTTTATTGCAGATTTTGCAATGTATTATTCCCATTATTCCCGGCAATGTCACCTCACTGGTTGGCATCTATTTCTTTGGTCCTTTACCCGGCTTTTTGCTGAATTACTTCGGCATATACGTCGGCGAAACCATATTGTTTTTACTGGCGCGTTTTTTCGGCCCCAATTTTGTCCACGCCATGGTCAAGCCCGAAACCTATCAGAAATACAGTAAATGGATTGATGAAAATGATGCCAAAATCAAAAAGTTCTTCATCTGGACCATGGTACTGCCCGGTATGCCCGACGACATCATCTGTCTGGTCATGGGCCTTACCAATATGTCCTTTAAGACTTTCGCCTTCCATTTGGCTTGGACCAAATTCCCAGCGCTTTTCATCTACACCTTCTTCCTGGAGTACGTCTTTAAGAAGGGCGGCACCGTCTTGGAATGGTTTAAAGCACACTTTATGAATTGAGAAGTAGAAGGAATCGGAAATAGAACCAAGAAAGGCGGCCGCGATGGCCGCCTTTCTTCTTTAGCTTTTAAAACAATTATTCTTCGACGGGCTCAAATTCGTCTTTGCCTACGCCGCAAACCGGGCATACCCAATCATCGGGCAGATCTTCAAAAGCCGTACCCGGCTTAATACCACTGTCCGGATCGCCTACAGCGGGATCATAGATGTGTCCACAAGCAGTGCATTCATATTTTTTCATACTCTTCCTCCATATTTTTTGATACACGTTATGCTTTAACGTTCGTTTTCTTTATACCTTATTTGATGTTTTTCAAACAGGGGATAATTCCACGAAGAATTCCTTGCCTTCGTTAAAAACAGCCGTGTTTTGGGTAAGAGAATAACAGGTTGAGGATGATGTGAAGCTGCATGGAAAGGAGGATTTCGTGACCTATACTTATTCCGGTGCTGTTCCCAGCGAAATCGCTTCGATATGTGGTTTGGTGCGGGAACAGGTAGAAGAGATGCGCAGGCGCTGTGCCTTGGATGGGGACCAGCTGATGGATCTGCGATTGATATTGAGTGAGCTGATGATTAACGGCTGTGAACACGGCAATCTGAACGATCATTGTAAATGCGTACATTTGCGTTTGCGCGTGACGGAAAATCAAATTCAAATCGCTGTAAGGGATGAAGGAGAAGGCTTTGTGCCGAATCTGGAACCAAAGGATGAACGCCATCACATGGACTGCGGTGGGCGAGGTTTAAGAATTGTGTCGCAGCTGGTGGATCAGATGGATGTGCAGAAGAACGAAGTGCGCTGTACGCTGTATCGGGTGCACTAATGTCCGCCGAAAGCATAGCAAACGAAGCAGCATAGCAGAATGGAAAGAAATCAGGGGAAACCCCTGATTTTTTTATGGTAACGGGGTCTCTGTGTTAAAATAATAGCGATTGTGATCAAAGGAGAGTTACATGCAAGATAGAGAAGCAATACGAAACGTGGCGATTGTGGCCCACGTCGATCATGGTAAGACGACGCTGGTAGATGCGCTGTTGCGCACCAGCGGGACGATACGTAAAAATCAGGAAGTTGTGGAGCGCGTGATGGACTCCAATGATTTGGAGCGGGAACGCGGCATCACCATTCTGTCGAAAAATACCGCCGTACACTTTGACAAAACGAAGATCAATATTATTGATACGCCGGGACATGCGGACTTCGGCGGAGAAGTCGAACGTGTACTGAAGATGTGCGATGGCGTTATCCTGGTGGTGGATGCCTTTGAAGGACCGATGCCGCAGACCAAGTTTGTGCTGCGTAAGGCGATCGATTTATCGCTGCCTGCTATTATTTGCATCAATAAGGCGGATCGACCGGATGCACGCGTGGATGAGGTACGAGAAGAAATTTATGATCTGTTCTTATCCATAGATGCCCCGCTGGAGTATCTGGACAGTCCCGTGATTTATGCCTCAGCTAAGAATGGCTGGGCCGTGGATGATAAGACGTGGCGCGCGGCAGAAGAAGAGGGCAAGGAAGCCGTCGGAGAGGATATGCGCCCGCTGTTGCAGTGCGTCGTGGACACGATTCCCGCCCCGAGTGGCGATATTGATGCGCCCTTCAAGCTGTTGATTTCGACGGCAGACTATAATGATTATGTCGGCCGTATCGGTATCGGCAAGGTGGAACAGGGACAAGTTCATGTCAATGACGAAGCCGTCATTGCTAACTACAATGCGCCGGACAAGCATTTGAAGATTCGTGTGACGAATATTTTTGAATTTGACGGGCTGAAGCGCGTACCGGTGACGGAATCGGGCGTTGGCTCGATTGTGGCCGTGTCCGGTGTAGAAGGCATTGAAGTCGGTGATACATTGTGTGCGCCGGATGACGTGCAGGCGCTGCCTTTTGTGAAGATTTCAGAGCCAACGCTACAGATGACATTCTCCGTGAATGATTCTCCCTTTGCGGGGCGTAGCGGTCAGTTTGTCACATCGCGCCATATCCGTGCGCGTCTGGAAAAAGAATTGCATACCGACGTGAGCTTGCGCGTGAGCGATGGCGATTCGACGGATTCCTTCCGTGTGAGCGGCCGTGGCGAGTTGCATCTGTCGGTATTGATTGAAAAGATGCGCCGTGAAGGCTATGAATTCATGGTGTCTAAGCCGGAAGTACTGTATCGCCAGGATGAACAGGGACATCGCCTGGAACCGATTGAGGAAGCCACGGTGGATGTCGACCAGGAATATGCCGGCGCGGTGATTCAGGCGCTTGGTCAGCGCAAAGGCGAATTGCAGGAGATGAAAACATCGCCGTCGGGCTATACCCGTCTGGTATTCCGTATTCCCGCCAGAGGCCTCATCGGCTATCGCCAGAGCCTCATGACGGATACGCGCGGCACAGGGGTGCTGAACAACGAGTTTGCAGGCTATGAGCCGTATAAGGGCGAAATTCCGACGCGCTCCGTGGGGTCCCTTGTGGTGTTTGAAACCGGCACGACAACAACCTACGGCCTCTTTGCCGCGCAGCAGCGCGGATCGCTGTTTTTGGGTGCCGGTGAAGAAGTCTATGAAGGCGAAATTATCGGATCGAATCCGAAGGGCGAAGATCTGGATGTCAATGTATGCAAAAAGAAGGCGTTAACCAATATTCGTTCGGCAGCCGCCGACGATGCGCTGAAATTGACGCCGCCGAATCGCCTGAGCCTCGAGCAAATGATGGAATTTATTGAAGCGGACGAGCTGATTGAAGTGACGCCGGCCGCGTATCGTATGCGTAAGGCCATTTTGAGTGGTCAAGCACGCTATAAACAAGCCAAATATAAGAAATAACGCGTGCAAAAGAGAAGTGGAAGGGTGCCATGGATCTGTTATACCTATTCAATCTGTTGGCGCAAAATGCGTGGTGGATTAATATCTTGCTGGCCATAACGATTGTGTATTCCAATCGTCGCCGACCGGCTCGCTCCACCATGCTCTGGATCATGATGATTGTTATGTTCCCCATCGTGGGCTTCATTCCGTATCTGCTTCTGGGACGTGATACACGTCGTCGTCGCCTTTTCCGAGCCAAAGAATCACTGGACGTGGATGTGTTGCATCATGCGCTGATCAAGTGGGATGAGGTTACGACACAGGTACCGGTGGAGGAAGAAGGACGCTTTCAGGACTATCTGGAGCTGATTCGTCTCAATGTGCGCACGGGACTGACGAGCTTATCCGGCGATAATGACGTCGAGACTTTTTTCGATGGCGCCTCGAAATTTCAGAAATTACTGGAAGATATTGATGCTGCGCAGGAAGAGATCAATTTTCAATATTATATTTTGAAATCGGATGTGCTTGGCACGACGGTGATTCAGGCACTGATCCGTGCCGCACGCCGCGGCGTTGTCGTGCGCGTTTTGACCGATGGCGTCGGCGGACGCGCTCTTTCGACCGGCATGAAACGCGTGATGCGCCAAGAAGGCATTCAGGTGGGCATTTTTTATCCCTCTTTTTTGCGCTATATCAATCTGCGTTTGAATTACCGTAACCACCGCAAAATTGTTACCATCGATGAACGCATTGCCTATATCGGCGGCTTCAACGTTGGTGATGAATACATAGGACGCAATTATCGCTTCGGCTTTTGGCGCGATACGCATTTGCGTATTGTCGGCTCTGCGGTTGCGGATCTCAAAGTGCGCTTTCTGCAAGACTGGAATTTCGTAACCGGCGGCGATGAAATGGAAGAGCGCGAGGTGATTGCGCATCCCAGTGAAAATGGCGATGCCTTCTGCCAGCTGGTTTTCAGCGGCCCCGATTCGCCACAAGCGAATATTAAGCTGTCCATGCTGAAGATGATTGCTTCGGCAGACGACGTGATTTATATGCAGACCCCGTATTTCATTCCCGATCAGTCCTTCTATGACGCTTTAGTCGTGGCACTGCAGCAGGGAGTGGAGGTAAACATCATGATTCCGAATCGTCCCGACCATCCGATCGTCTTCCCGGCCACTATGTCCTTTGCCGGGGATCTCATTCGCGCCGGGGCGCGCGTGTATCGCTACGAAAGAGGGTTCATGCACAGTAAAGTGATGATTATCGATGATTACGTGTCCATGGTGGGCTCCTGCAATATCGATGAACGCTCCTTTTCGTTAAACTTTGAGGCATCGGAACTGGTCTATTCGCCGCGCATTAATGCACGTCTGAAACGGGCGTTTCACGAAGATATGCAGGATAGCACGCTGTTGACACGGGAAGTGTACAACAAGCGCTCCTGGCTCCTGAAGTTGAAGGAGCCCATCTGCCGTCTGTTTGCACCCTTACTATAAGGAGGAAATCATGAAGAATGCGCATGAACCGACGCGATTGGGAAAATTGCTGACGGTATTACTGACCGTCAGTCTGGTTCTCTTTGCCATCAGCTATGCATTGCTTTTTGTCATTCAAAATGTGGCCGCCTCTTGGACCATGGTCGTATTGGCG
Source organism: Levyella massiliensis (assembly GCF_000308275.2). Taxonomy (GTDB): domain Bacteria; phylum Bacillota; class Clostridia; order Tissierellales; family Peptoniphilaceae; genus Murdochiella; species Murdochiella massiliensis_A. The sequence continues at coordinate 71,582 of NZ_HG529491.1, read as the reverse complement.
GTGCAGGTACCACTCAATGCGGTGATTTGGCTGGGACTGTTTTTTCATGTCGTGGGCATTTTCCTGCGTCGCCCGGCCAGCGCCGGCGATATCTGGATTGGCCTGGCGGAAGGGTTGCTTTTGTGCTGCTTGACGCCGGAGGTCTTTAGCACTTGGCAAGCCTTTACGGAAGATCCCGGTTTACTGTTTTCGATGTTACGCCAGCCGTTATATTTTCGCTTTTGGACACTGGCGCGCATGATCAGCGTGTTGACGCTGCTCGTAAAATATGTGGGGCCGCGCTGGTTGCAGCAGGCTCCGAAAGCGCCGCTCACCTTGGAAGAGGTTGCGGGGCAGGCTTTCAATATTCCGTCGGAAAACGGAGAGGATCCGTCTCACTGACGCATTGGGACGGGTAGGAGGAGAGTATGGAAAAAGCGATTTCGGGAGCGGTCATCCGACGATTGCCGAAGTATTTGCGCTATCTGATTGCTCTGCATGAACAGGGCGTGGAGCGCATTTCATCGCAGAAGTTGAGTGATATCACCGGTTTTACCGCTTCGCAGATTCGGCAGGATCTGAACCACTTTGGAGGCTTTGGGCAGCAGGGGTACGGCTACAACGTGGAATCCCTGCGAGAACAGATTACGCGCATCATCGGCCTGCATCAGGAACATCATGTGGCCATCGCGGGTGCCGGCCACTTGGGCGTTGCGCTGGCCAACTCGGATTTGTTCAAAGAAAACCACCTGCATCTGGAGGCCCTTTTTGATGTGAATGAAGCAATGATCGGCAAGACCATTGCCGGCGCGCCGGTGTTGTCCGTGGATGCGATGGAAAAGACCATCGCCGAAAAACAGATTGACATCTTGACCATCACTACACCGCGTCGCGTGGCGCAGTCCGTAGCGGATCGCGCCGTTGAAGCCGGGGTGAGCGGCATCTGGAACTATGCACAGACGGATCTGCATCTTCCGCACGGGGTAGTGCTGGAGAATGTTTACTTAAACGAGAGTTTGTATAGCCTGATTTATTACATGGGTAACTGGAAAGATTACAAGGGATTTGAAACGGGCAGCGGCGCGGTGTTGCAGTAGCGCCAAACGCTCGATGAAGAAGTCCGACGGCCTTAGAAATGAGCACCACATGGCAGAAATGACCATTCAACAATTGTATAAGAGCTATGGCGTGCATTCGATTTTGGAGGACGTGTCCTTTTTGGTAGAAAAAGGCGAGAAGATCGGTATCATCGGGGTGAATGGCTCGGGAAAAACGACGCTTATGCGCCTGCTTGTGCATGAACTGGAGCCGGATCGTGGCGCCATTTTCCATCGCGACGATTTGCGCATCGGCTATTTGGAACAAAATGTCCATATCGAAAGCAACGATACCCTCTACGACGAGTGCAAGAAAGGGTATGCCCGCGCCTTCGCGCTGGAGAAGAAATTGCGTGCCCTGGAGCAGGAGATGGGTGAACTCGCCGATAAACCGAAGGAACTCGAAGCGGTAATGGAGCGGCATCGCCTGTTGACAGATCGCTTCGTGGACGAAGGCGGTCTTTCTTATGACTCGGAAATTCGCGGCATATTAAAGGGCATGGGCTTTTCCGAGGAGCAATTTGACACACCGGTGAACGTACTCTCCGGTGGCGAAAAATCGCGCCTGGAATTGGCAACGATGCTCTGCGGCCGTCCCGATATTCTCTTTTTGGATGAGCCCACGAACCACTTGGATATGGAAGTCACCGCCTATCTCGAACAGATGCTGGCCTCCTTCCGCGGGGCAGTGCTGCTCATTTCCCATGATCGCTACTTTTTAAATCAGGTGTGTCAACGCATTTTGCTGGTGGAGCATCGCAAAGTCTTTTCGTATGCCTGCGGCTATCAGGAATATACACGTCGCCGCGAAAAGGACCTGGAAGTGCAGCGTCATGCCTATGAAAATCAGCAGGAAGAAATTGCGCGACAAAAAGAAATCATTGATCGCCTGGGCCATCTGGGCGGTTCGAAACGCAAGCGCGGCATTGCCCAATCCCGTTCGCGCCAGAAACTCTTAGATAAAATGGTGTTATTGGAGAAACCGCCGGAAGATGTGCAGCATATGCGTCTGCGCCTTACCCCGAAATATCCGAGCGGGGAAGATGTCTTGGCCGTGGATGGCTTAGGCAAAGCCTTTGGAGAGCGCATCCTTTTTCAGGATGTCAGTTTCAACATTTATCGGGGCCAGCGCATTGGCCTCATTGGTGAGAACGGCGTCGGGAAGACGACACTGTTTCGCATTCTCCTGCAGCAGGAGCAAGCCGATCAAGGCACGGTTTCCTTCGGCTCCTCGGTGAAGATTGCCTTCTTCGACCAGGAGCAGCGCACCTTATCCCCGGACAAAACCATTCTGGATGAACTGTGGGATGCCTATCCACAGATGGATCACTATACGGTACGCGCCCATCTTGCCCGTTTCCAATTCATCGGCGAAGAGATTTTCCGTCTGGTGGGGGAACTGTCCGGTGGTGAAAAAGCCCGTCTTGCTTTGTTGAAGCTTATGCTTTCCTCAGCCAACGTCCTCTTATTGGATGAGCCGACCAATCACTTGGATATCGAAAGCCGCGAAATCTTGGAGCAGGCATTGCTGGATTACGATGGCACCGTCTTTGTCATCAGCCATGATCGCTATTTTCTAAACCACGTTTGTACGCATATTTTCCGCCTGCATCCGACGGGCATGGAAATGCATCTGGGTAACTATGATGCTTATCTGCAGCATAAGAGCGATGGTGCCGTTTTGCCGCAGGAAACACAGGGAACAAAGACAAAGACGCAAGAGAAAAAGGAAAAGAAACAGGCGCAGCAAGCAAAAAAGCAGCTGCGTCAGATGCGCGCGCGCATCAATGCGATCACGCGGGAAACGGAAGAGCTGACGGCGACGCAAGAGGCGTTGCAGCAGAAAGCCTATGATCCTTCGCTCTATGAGGATTACGAAGAAGCACAGCGTGTCCACGATGAGCTCACGCAAATTCAAAAGAAATTAGAAGCCCTTGGCGACGAGTGGCTGGAACTGGAAACGGCGTTGGAAGAAGAGGAAGGGGAAGAGGTATGAAAATCTATTCCTATCGCGGGGATCACGAGCATTTACCGGAAAACACCATGATGGCTTTTCGCCAGGCGCTCCTAAACGGCGCGGAGGGCATTGCACTGGACGTTCTGATGACGCGCGATCATCAGCCCATCGTCTTCCGCGATGAAGCCTTAGGCATTGCCACTGATGCCATCGGTCTGGTACGCCATCATGATCTGAGCGAAATCCAAGAAGCAGAGTTTAACGAGCCCTACACGAAATTGGATCAGCATATTCCATCGCTGAAGGAATACTTAACTTGGGCGGAGCCATTGCCACACACCACCATTTTGATGGTGAAAAACGCTAAATTCCCCTATTCCAATTTTGAAGAAGACCTCATGAATTGCCTGGCCGACGTCGAAGGCAAAGAGCGCTTGCTCTTGGCCTGTTCCCGTCTCTCCAGCCTGCGTCTTTTGCATACACGCTACCCGGACATCGCCCTTGGTTTGATTCCCGATACCCTTGACGAAGAAATCATTGCCAAGCTTGAAGAATTGGAGATTCACTACGTTCTTCCCACCCTCACGCAAACCACGCGTCAATTCGTCGAACTTTGCAATGCACATGATCTGCAGATTATGACCCAGGACGTCTCCACTCCGGAGCAAATGCAACGCCTCCAAGAGCTCGGTGTCAAGAGCATCCTTGTTACCGATATGGCCACCGCGCGGGCGGCCCTTGACGTCAAGACAATGCCCTACTCCGCCGAGGCACTGAAATTTGCCACGGAAACGGAAGCGCGGCAAGAGAAGAGCCACCAACCCATGCAGTCCCTGGCCCAAAAAGCCAAAAATCTCACCAATGTCGGTAGAAGCCGCAAAGGCAAAGGCAATTTCTTAGCCGTCGCACTTTGCATGGTTCTAAGTGTTGCCGTAGCTACATTCTTGGCCGGCCTCTTCATGAATCTGATGAAGGGCGTGCTGAAATAAATCGCTTATGCGATGCAATTTGATACAGTGAAGGCGGCCCAAAAGGCCGCCTTCACTGTTATTGTATGACTGTCGGCCGCAGGTTGATGCGGCATTAGTTTGCTTTCTTCGCCTTTTTCGCTTTGGCAGCGCGATCCCACTGGGACACCGCAAGGGCGGCGGTGGCATCGCCGGTGATGTTCAGGGTCGTACGGCCCATGTCGAAGAGACGGTCAATACCGGCAATCAGGGCAATGCCTTCGACAGGGAGGTTAACACTGGTGAGGACCATCGCCAGCATGATCATGCCGGCACCAGAAACGCCTGCCGTGCCAATGGAGGCAAGAACGGCGGTAAGGACGACGGAAATCAGCTGAGGGATGGTCAAATTGACACCATAGCAGGCGGCGATGAAGAGACAGTTGACGCCCATGTAGATGGCCGTGCCGTCCATGTTGATCGTTGCGCCAAGGGGCAGAACAAAGGAAGAAACGCTGGGATCAGCGCCCAGGTCGTTGGAGCATTGAATGGTAAGGGGCAGAGTCGCATTGGAGCTGGAAGTCGTGAAAGCTGTGGTCATGGCGGGCATCATGCCACGCAAAAATTTCATGAGGCTTATCTTGGCAAAGAGGTGGACACTCAAACCATAGACGATCACGATGTGGGTGAAGTAACCCAGATAGGCGACGCCTAGAACGATGCCCAATGAGGAGACGATGGTAGCCCCATTGATCGCAATGACGTTGGTCATTAAGCAGAATACGCCGATGGGCGTGAGGCGGATGATGATTTCCATCATTTTCATAACCACGGTGTAGATGCTCTTCACACCTTTGCCAACGCGTTTGCCGTCCTCACCGGAAAGAAGAATACCCACACCAATGAGAAGCGCCATCAAAATCAGCGGCAACATATCCGCTTTTAGCAGCGGCTCCAAAATATTTTTCGGGAACATCGCCACGATGACTTCCATGAAATTGGCACTTTTGGCTTCATATTTCAATCCCGCCGTCTGTAAGAGCGGGAAAAATCCTTTAAAGAGCGTGGCAAAAACAATACCAATGACCACCGCAACGGCGGTGGTTGCCATGTAATAGACGAAAGTTTTCCAACCAATAGAGCCCACACGACGAATATCGCCTAAGGAGATGGTTCCATCGATGATGGAGAAAAGGACGATGGGCACCACCATGAATTTCAAGAGATTAATGTAGATGGTACCAATGGGCTGAATATAGGCTTTTGTAAAATCCCCCTTTCCCTGCAACAGAATGCCGACAAGAATGCCGAGCGCTAGGGCGATAAAGATCTGTATCGCCAGACTGAAACGTTGTTTTTTCTCCATAATGAATCCTTTCTTGTACACCCGTCAGGAATGGCGAGAGTGATGAACGCCGCTCATCCCACAGCGGCGCTACTCTTTGCTAAATCATATAAAGAAATGCAAAAACTTACAAGAATGAGAAAAAATTAGCAAGCGCAGAATCTTTTGAAAAGGCTTGTTATTCGCCAATAAGCGGAGTATAATAACGGTAAGTCAAAGATGGTCAAAAAAATAAGCGAAGAATTCTCTTCGCTGTCCATAGATTGACCGGAAAGGAGGATGCTTTGCAATATCAAGACTATTACAAGACGCTTGGCGTCGATAAAGGGGCATCCGCAGCAGAGATTAAAAAAGCGTATCGCAAGTTGGCGAAAAAATATCATCCGGATCTGCATCCGAATGACACCGCGGCGCAGGAAAAATTCAAAGAAATTAACGAAGCATACGAAGTCCTCGGTGATGCCGATAAGCGTAAAAAATACGATCAGTTTGGCACCAATATGAATTTCCAAGGGGGTCAAAACTTTGACCCGCGAGATTTCGGATTCGGAAACTTCGGTAATGGTCAAGGGACCTATACCTATCAAACGAACGGCAGTGGCGACTTCTCCGACTTCTTCAATTTGATTTTCGGCGGTGGGGCACGACAGGGAGGCCATGCCGGCGGGAATTTCAGCGGCTTTGGCGATCTGGGAGATTTGCTCCACGGTCGTTCGGGCGCCACGTATCGGACCAGTTACGGTCCGGCGGGTTACGGCGCCGCTACGAACGGTGCTGCCGCAAGGCGTGCACAGGATCGCTATGAAACCACGATGGATTTGCCGCTCCGGGAAGCCTATCAAGGCGGTGAAAAGACCCTGCAGTTTCAAATCGGTGGGCAAACGAAAAATATCGCGGTGCGCTGGCCGGCAGGCATTCAGGATGGCAACCGCATTCGCGTAAAGGGTGAAAAGTTTGGCCTCGACGGTAACCTGATGGTCAAGATTCGCTTGCTTTCCCCCGATACCATCGAAGGCGTGGATATCGTAAAAACCGTAACCCTGCTTCCCTGGGAAGCCTATTTTGGCACGAAGAAAACCGTTGATACGTTGGACGGTCGCATTCAGGTGAACATTCCTGCCCGCATGGCAACAGGTAAACGCATGCGTGTGCCGGGGAAGGGGTATCGCAATCGCCAAGGAACGCGCGGCGACTTGTATTTGGAGATGGCCATTCAGAATCCTGCCGTGCTTACGCCGGAACAGGAAGCCATCTATAAAAAATTACAGCAATAACAGACTCCGAATCCGCAGAAAGGAGAGTCATGATGGAAGATAAATATACAAAAAGAGCATTACAGGCAATTCAGGACGCACAAAATGCGGCCATTAAAAACGGAAATCCGGAATTGACGGATCTCCACTTACACGATGCCTTGATCCGTGAAACGGACGGCATGGTGGCGCAGGTGCTGACGCATCTGGGCGTACAGATCGCGGCCTACCGCACGGCGGTGCGACGGGCCATGGAAAATTTACCGCAGCAACAGGGCGCTTCGCAGGTCTATCCAAACGCGATTTTTCAGCGCATCCTGCTGAATGCAAAGGATGAAGCCACGAAGATGGGCGACGAATACGTTTCGACGGAGCACTTGTATTTGGCTTTGCTGTCGGAACGCCATATTCCGTCCGAAGAGATTTTGAAACAGTATCATATTACGCGTGATGCGTTCGAACAAGCGTTAAAAGCCGTACGCGGCTCTCGCAAGGTGACAACGGACAATCCGGAAGAAACGGAAGATGTCTTGAAGAAATACGGAACGGATCTGACCGCGAAGGCGCGGGAAGGTAAGGGGGATCCCATTATCGGTCGTGATGAAGAGATTCGCGATATGACGCGCATCCTCTCCCGTCGCACGAAGAATAATCCGGTGCTTATCGGTGAACCGGGCGTGGGGAAAACGGCCGTTGTAGAAGGACTCGCCCAGCGCATTATCAATGGCGATGTGCCGGATGGCTTGAAGGACACGACGATTTTTGCCCTGGATATGGGCCAGCTCTTAGCCGGCGCCAAGTATCGCGGTGAATTTGAAGAGCGTTTAAAGGCCGTGCTGGAAAAGATTAAGGCATCGGATGGCAATATCATCCTTTTTGTGGATGAATTGCACTTGATTGTCGGTGCGGGACGTACGGATGGCGCTATGGATGCGTCAAACCTCATGAAGCCGGCACTTTCCCGCGGCGAAATCCGCATGATCGGCGCGACGACGCTTAACGAATATCGCCAATATATTGAAAAAGACGGCGCGCTGGAACGTCGTTTCCAGAAAGTCATGGTGGGCGAACCGTCAGTGGAAGATACGGTTTCCATTTTGCGTGGCATTAAATCCAAATACGAACTGCATCACGGTCTGCGCATCTCGGACGGTGCGGTTGTTGCCGCAGCAAAACTCTCGGATCGCTACATTACGGACCGCTACCTGCCGGATAAGGCCATCGACCTCATGGATGAGGCAGCCGCCATGGTGCGCACGGCCCTTGACTCCATGCCGGAAGAATTGGATGAAAAACGTCGTCGGATATTACAGCTCGAGATTGAAAAAGTCGCCCTGCAAAAGGAAACCGACGAGGCATCCAAGAAACGCCTGGCGGAGTTGGAAGCCGACATGGCCAATTTGAAAGAAGCCTACAACGAGGGCTTTATTCAGTGGCAAAATGCGAAGGCAGCCCTCGAAGGCCAGACGAAAATTAAGGAAGAAATTGATCATACCCGTCATGCCATTGAGGAGGCAGAGCGCAATTTCGATTATGAAAAAGCCTCGACGCTGCGTTACGGCAAGCTGGCGGAATTGCAGAAGAAGTATGAAGAGAGTGAAAATGCTCTCGAAAAGGATAACGATGCGGTAAAAGAAGAGGTCACGGAAGAGGAAGTGGCGGAAGTGGTCTCCAAGTGGACGCACATTCCGGTAACCAAGCTGGTGGAAAGCGAGCGACAGAAGATTCTCCGTTTGCCGGAAATTTTGCATCGCCGCGTCATCGGTCAGGAACAGGCCATCACGGCAGTCTCGGAAGCGCTCTTGCGCGCCCGTGCCGGCCTCTCCGATGCCACGAAACCGCTCGGCAGCTTTATCTTCCTCGGCCCTACAGGCGTCGGCAAAACCGAGCTTGCTAAGGCTTTAACGGAAGCGATGTTTGATGACGAGCGCAATATGGTGCGCATTGATATGTCGGAATACATGGAAAAATACTCCGTGTCCCGTCTCATCGGTGCCGCGCCGGGATACGTCGGCTATGAAGAAGGCGGTCAGCTGACGGAAGCCGTGCGTCGTAAGCCCTATTCCGTGGTCCTCTTTGACGAAATCGAAAAGGCCCACCCCGATGTCTTTAACATCCTGTTGCAGGTGCTCGACGACGGGCGTCTGACCGATAACCAAGGTCGTACGGTGAACTTCCGCAACACCATCATCATTATGACCTCGAACCTTGGCGCCGACACCATTTTGCATGGCTTAGATGCGCAAGGCAACCTTACCGATGCAGCACAAAAGACGGTGGACGAAGCCCTGCATCGCGCCTTCCGTCCCGAGTTCCTGAACCGTATTGATGACATTATCACTTTTAAGGGCCTCACGAAGGACGAAATTGGTCGCATCATCGACCTCAACCTGGCAAAGATTTCCGCTCATCTGGCGGAACGCGACATCACCATTGAAGCGGATGCTACTGCCCACGATTTCATCCTCTCCCATGCTTTCTCGCCGCAGTTCGGCGCACGTCCGATCGAACGCTATCTGCAGAAGCATCTCCAGACCATTCTCGGTCGTATGCTGATCGAAGGAAGCATTGCCGATCACGATCACGTGACCGTCACGGCAGACGCCAACGATCTCAAAGTACAGGTCGAACCGCGTCCTGCCACCGAGAAAGCGTCGGAAGATTTTCATAGCGATGACACCTACGAGGTGGTGGAATAGTCTAGGCGCCTGCGGCTCCCGAACGGAGTCGTCCTGCAGCCGGCGGTTTAATAAGAAGTAGCGCCACTTTCGCGGCGCAGATAGATAGAATTGGAGGGCGGCCACCGGCCGCCTTCCTTTTTTATATGCCGCTGTCAGTCGACGCGATTACGGGTCAAAACCGCAAAATGGCAAAATGCCCCGTAAAGTTAGGGTGCAGATTACGGGCCAAAATCGAGAAATGGCAAAATGCCCCGTAAAGTTAGGGTGCAGATTACGGGTCAAAATCGAAGAATGACATGTCCCCCAAAAAGTAGAGCCTTAACGAACAAAAAGATACAATGAAGAAAGGCTTAAGGAGGATGACATGACACGGCGGAGATATACGAAATCTTTTCGAAAACGCGTA
>NZ_HG529491.1:3977-61746 GCF_000308275.2 Levyella massiliensis | reverse complement strand
GTAGGAAAGGAGACTGTTGGGATAATGCAGCGATGGAGAGCTTTTTTGGTAAGATGAAAACCGAATGGCTTTACAAGATGCCACAAACCATTCGCGAAGCAAGGAAGCTAATCTATGAATATGTATGGACCTTCTATGCGAAAGAAAGAAGGCATGCGACAAACGGATACCAAACCCCTTACGAGGCTTATTACGGATGAGGTAGAAATGATAAATCTACACTCTACCATTTGGGGGACAGTTCAAAATGGAGAAACGACTCGTAAAGCCGGTGGTGGAATTACGGGTCAAAGACGAAAAACGAAGAAATGACCCGTAAAGCGGATGGTGAAATTACGGGTCAAAAACGCGAAATGGGGAAATGCCCCGTAAAGCGGGTGGCGAAATTACGGGTCAAAACCGCAAAATGGGGAAATGCCCCGTAAACTGGTCGGTGCGATTACGGGTCAAAAACGAAAAGTGGCAAAATGCCCCGTAAAGTGGCCGGCCGTTCCCCGGCTCCCCATTCTCATTGCGGTACACCGCATCAGCGGAAGGTGGTAAAATGAACCAAATGCAAGAAAAGAGGTTATTATGATTACTATCCCGTCCGATTATGTTCCGAAACTGGACCATTTTGAATTGCAACGTGCTATCGATTACGTCAAAAAGACCTTTCAGGCGGAGATTTCGCAGGCACTGAATCTCCAGCGCGTTTCCGCGCCGCTCTTTGTGCTGCGTGCCAGCGGCCTAAACGATAACTTAAGCGGCAAGGAACGTCCGGTTTCGTTTGATATTCCTGATGTGGACGCTGAAGCAGAGGTTGTGCATTCCCTGGCCAAGTGGAAGCGCATGGCCCTTGGTCGCTACGGCTTCGAACCCGGTCAAGGCCTTTATACCGACATGAACGCCATTCGTCGTGATGAAACTCTGGATAATCTCCATTCCATCTATGTCGACCAATGGGATTGGGAACGCATCATTACGCCCGCCGAGCGCACGGAGAAAACCCTCCGCGAAACCGTTCAAGCGATTGTTTCGACCATTTGCAATGTCAATCACCTGGTGCAGGCGCGATTCCCATCGCTGGACACCCAAATCCGTCGCGAAGTGACGTTCTTCACCGCCCAGGAACTCGAGGATCGCTGGCCGGACAAAACGCCGGAGGAGCGAGAAGCCGCGGCCGCGGAGCAATACAAGACGATTTTTATTCAGGGCATCGGCGGCGCACTGCGTTCGGGCAAGCTCCATGGCGACCGTGCGCCAGACTATGATGACTGGACGCTCAATGGCGATATTATTCTCTGGAATGATGTCCTCGGTTGTGCGTTCGAGCTTTCCTCCATGGGCATTCGCGTGGACGAAGCTGCGCTCACTCGCCAACTCAAAGCCGCCCACGCCGAAGAGCGCGCATCGCTACCATTCCATCGCGCGTTGCTGCAAGGGAAATATCCGCAGACCATCGGCGGCGGCATCGGTCAATCGCGCCTTTGCATGTTATTGCTGGGGACGGCGCACATCGGCGAAATTCAGGCGAGTGTCTGGGACGAAGAAACGCAGAAAGCGTGTGAAAAAGCGGGGATTAAGCTGTTGTAAGGAGGGAGAGCATAAAGTTTTCAATAATGGGTGTTATAAGAGAAGTCTTATTTAAAAGTTAAGAAGAAACGACAAGTGCGCCTTCCATCTGTAAGTGAAGATTCTGATGATCCTTCATCACTTCACAGATAGAAGACGCACTCATGTTACTTGTCCCAGATTAGAATTGAGATTGTATTTTTAGAATTCGGTATGATCCGTCCACAATTCGCATTGCGTCATTACCGTCTGGACAGCGTCTTCCATGCCTTCCGGTGGATAGTGATGCTTTTTGAGTAGTCTTTTGATCATCATGCGCATTCTGGCCCGCGCAGAGTCACGCTTTTGCCAATCGATCGTTTGATTTTTACGAAGAGCTTCAGTCAGTTCTTTTGTGATAGCAATCAGCTCATCATTCTCATAAAAATCTTTAATTGCTTCCGGCCTGGTTAAAGCATCATAAAATGCTAACTCCTTTTCTGACAGGCCCATTGCCTTTCCTGCGTTACGAGCGTCTCGAATCTGTTTTGCTATCTTTAACAGCTCCTCGATTACCTGCTCGTTCGTAAGCATTCCATTCAGATAGCGATTCATCACACCTTGTATGATTTCACTGAATTTTTCAGATTTAACAACATTATTATGCTTGTATATTTGCACTTGATCATCTATCAATCTTCTTAACAGCTCCACAGCAAGATTTTTTTCCTTTATTTTTGTAATTTCTTCGAGGAACTTTGGATCGAAGAGCGAAAACTCAGTTATTCTTGTTACTATTATCATACTCCGTTTTTGAGAGAAGTTCTTAGCAAAATTGAGTCATGCTAAGATAAACAAGAATTTAGAAGAGCAAGCAAAGGCTCTATATAAAAATCGTTTTATCGACTTAATTCCCTTTAATGGTACTATTCCGGAAGAATGGCATCGTGGAACTATAGCGGAAATCATAGAGCTACATGATGCAAAGCGAATTCCACTTTCTAGCCGAGAACGCGCGAATCTTGCCAAAAATTACCCATATTATGGAGTCACATCTGTTATGGACTACGTGGACAGATATATATTTGATGGCATCTGTCTTCTTCTTGGAGAAGATAGCACTGTTATCGATAGTAAAGGTTATCCAATTTTGCAGTATGTGGAGGGAAAATTCTGGGTGAATAATCATGCTCATATCATAACAGGAAAAAACAATTTATCTGTTGAGCTGCTTTATTTGCTTTTGGCGCTTTTGCAGGTGCGGCATCGGAAATAAGCGAATTGCTTCTTTCCGCTTGGATAAGTTCGTGTCGTTGAAGAATAGGTCAGAATATGGCCACATTCCGCGCAGATGGGCAAACTCGACGCGTCGATTCTGACACAGGTGGAAAAACCGAAAAGCGATTTTCTGGTGACCTATGAACGGTGCCGGAAGACTGGGGATGCTGAAAACTTGAAAGGATATGGTTATACTCAAAGGCAGCGGAGCTACCGCGAAGAAGATCAATGAAACCGAAGACGCCATCATTTATGAATATGGTGGGTATGATTTGGATGAGGCACGAATCGAAAATCCGGATCAACACTGTGAAGGCACCATCACCATTAACAAAAGATCCCTCGATGAATTGAATCGGGGAACAGCATCTCCTACCTCAGAGAGCTGGTTGGAGCAAAAACCACAGTTGCTTTCCTCTGGTGCCATCGATATTTTCACAAACGGAAAATACGAAGACGCACAGGATGGAAACGTCAATCCTTTGGCAAGTTGAATTCTTACCGGCCTGTTCTATCACTTGGATGACAATGGTGAACTGACAGATTCCATCACTTTGATCTTTTGAGTGAGATCAGCTTAGAAAGAGGAACATAAACCAAAATGAAATGCCGGTTATCTGTGAACCGGCACCTAAGGTGAAAGTACAAATTCGGAGGTGAGAATGGCGAATTATATTGAACAAATCCTTGATAACAAGGAAAGAGAATCTGAACGCCTTGAGTTCAAGGATTACCGCTTTGAACAGGGGAAATTTAACAGCCTTGGCCAAAAAGAATCTGATAAATTCCTAAAAGAAATTTGTGCCTTCGCGAATACCTATGGTGGCACCATCGTATTAGGCATTGGTGAAGATGAGAATCATAATCCAGACAAATTAGTGGATACTGGCGTCACTCCCGAACTGTTTGAGGAATGGGAAAAAGCCTTGCGCAATAAAATAGCCACACAGACCATCCCTGTGCTTTACGGTATCAAAGCAGAGCACATGACAGTTCGGGAGAAGAATTGCATTCTCATTACCGTTCCAAGGAGTGTATTAAAACCACATGCATTCAACTCTGGAAGCCGTGATGACATCTATATGCGTAATGGGAATACTTCCTCTCCAATGCGCTATAACGATTTAAAACATTCATTTCTGGAGTTTGATCACATAATGCAGAAGATTCAAGGATATAGGGATGAACGCCTATCTTTCTTACTCAATGGTGATCTCGACGAAACCTTAATAGAAATGCCGTTTTTGCTTCTGCACATCTTACCTGAACAGTCTTTGGATATGAGCACCACCGTTGAACTATCAAAAATAATTTATAATTCAGCCTTTCACCCAATTTGTACAACTTCTTATAGCGTATATTCATACAATTCCGACGGACTTATAAAAGTCGAATTAGGGCGAGACCAATCCGGGTTAAGCTCATACATTCAGCTCTCATTAAATGGATTTTTAGAGTCCCTAACCCTAAGACTATGGAACGAAGAAAAACTTTACTTACCACCATGGGATGATGTCGAGGAGTCCGTAGTCAAAGACATTTATTCTCTTTGTCATGAATTGAATATTTTAGGTTTAGGTGATGTGTACCATATTGGCATGACTCTCGCTAACGCTAAAGGCAAGTCATTGCCTTCGCGCGCTTACTACAACGAGGACGCGCTTCCTATCAACAAAAACTTAATAAAGACATCTTTTGTTCGAGTCGATATCAATAAGGATTTTGCTGCATCGATCCTACCAATCTTCACTAAACTGTCTCAGACAATGGGCTTATCACATTCGACATTATTCGAACAAGATGGAAGCCCAAACCAGAAGAAGTTTTCATTCATGAGACAGGCAGACAACACCCAATGAGCGCGGTAAAATCAGTTCAACAACCCAATACTTTGCTTAACGATAACGCGCAAATAAAACTTTTGTAGCAAGCACAGTTAGTGTCCGGCCACTGATGACAAATTGATGAAGCAGCCTCCTCGGAGTCCTGCTTCTTTTTTTCAATTTGAATCTTGTTAGGGTGAACCCTTAGACCCCAAAAAATACTGCACGGAGCAAATAACCATGGTAAATCGATTGAGAAATGAACGCATTGAAATCAAGTAGACGAAGGAAGAAAAGAATCTGTTTTGGCAAAAGATGAAGCTTGCCAGGTTCCGCAATATGAGCCTATTCATCCGCAAGTGCGTCCTGGAAAAAGAAATCCATGTGGTCGATCTGGAACCATTCCGTAAGCTGGAAGGACGGCTTGCCAATATTGCTAGCAACGTCAATCAGGTCGCCAAAAAAGCCAACGCCACCGATGAGATTGACCCTAAAGGCATCCGCAAAATGCAGGAACAAATTGATGATATAGGCAAAGAAATCCTTAAGATTCATGCCCTTTTACTAAATCGAACGACCTCAAAACAGGAGAAGACAACCGATGGCCATCACGAAAATCCATCCCATTAAAGCGACCCAAACTACGCGATCGACTATATCACCGATGCGCACAAGACCGATGAGAAAGTTCTGATTGATGCTTTTGATTGCTTGCCGCCCAGCGCATCCGTGCAGTTTTTGCGCACCAGAGAGGATGCTCATTCGGGAGGAAATGTGCTGGCGCGGTACTTGATTCAGTCCTTTTTGCCGGGTGAAACTACGCCTGAACAGGCGCATGAAATCTGCCTTGCGCTCTGCGAAAAAGTGCTCCAAGGCGAATATGAATATGTACTGGCCACGCACGTGGATAAAGGCCACATTCATAACCACATCATCTTCAATAACGTCAATAAAGAGACCGGTAAATGCTATCAGTCCAACAAGCGGAGCTATCACCGGATTCGCACAATCAGCGATAATCTCTGCAAAAAAAACCACCTCTCTGTGATCGATGAATATTATGAAGCCTATCGCCGTAAGTATAAGACCAACGGCAAAAGCTGGTTTGAACAGCAACAAGCCAAACAGTGAAAGTCCTGGAAAAGTCGTCTGCAATTCGACATTGACAGGACGATCAAAGCATCCAAAAGCTGGGATGATTTTCTTTCCCGGATGGAGGAGCAGGGATATGAAATCAAGCAGGGAAAGTACATTGCCTTTCGCCATCAGGATAAAGACCGCTTCACCCGTGCAAAAACAATCGGCGAAGATTATACAGAAGAACGATTAAAAGAACGCCTTAAAGAAGCACTTGCCCGGTCAGCCTTTACCGTCAAGAAACCCATCGGAAAAAGCATCGATGCCAGAAAAAACGTGGAGGCAAAAAACAGTCCTGCTTATGCCAACTGGATCACGAAACACAATCTCAAAACGACAGCAGAATCCATCGTAGCTCTGCGTAATCTAGGCATTCAGTCCATCACGCAGTTAGACGCTTTACTTACGCAATCCGCTGATGAGCGCCAGTCCCTTCAGGATGAAATCCGGAAACTTGAGACGCAGATGGATACACTCTCGCAAGATATGGAAAATGCGCACACCGTGCACGCCTACCGTGAGCTCTACAAGTACCACAAGGCGCATCCGGAAGACAAGGCTTTCGCTGAGGAATACCGCAGTGGACTTGCCGTTTACAAGGTGGCAGCCTCGGCAATTTTAGAGCGCTATTCCGACCTGCCGAATAGCAAAGAGATTCTCAAACAGCTGGACAATCTGGCACAAAAAAAGAACGCCCTGATGTCCCGACACGAGGACAACAAGGCGCAATTTGAGGAACTGATCCAGTACCGCCAAAATTATGAGCAGGGCATTGAGAAGAAGATGGAGAGGTGAACGATTGTGGGTGCTAAAATCTTTTGTCTTTAGAAAGTTTCCAATAATGTAACCCAAGAGGAGTGAGTCTGCAAGATTTGCTTTTCATTGCAGCAAAATACATGTGATCTTCTCCAACTGGTTCAATCAGACCAACACTTTCAAACATTTGCAATTCTTTGAACTTTTTAATGTTATCGGGATTTGCATAAGGCTCCCTATATTCATGCTTCTGATCCGGTGAATTTGTAAATTCATACGAAGGATCTAAGCGATATTCATCTTGTGGAGAGGTGAAATACTGGCTTAACTTTCGTAAGACATGTTTTGGAACTTTGGGTTCGACAGTCCTTAGCGGCAAAAAGCGGGAAATGTTGGTTTTGAAAACCGGTCGTTGTTCCCAAGCACCTAAAGATTGGTCTACGAATGAATAAAGACTGGCAGGAGTTATATTACCACCTACATCAGCCGCGCCACCTTTCAACCCCTGAATAAGTAGTTCCGTGAAAACCCCATGCCCCGTAATTCCATCTTCTACTGCATATTCATCACGGTTACTTGCGGTCATAATGGTAATGCCTTGACCTACTAATGACTCTGTGGAGTTAATCATTCCAAGTTCTCCAAACCGCCCAGAAAAACAACAATCCAAAATTATGACGGAGTTTTTGCTTTTGGACTTATTTGCTAAGCTCAACAAGTCAGTCATAGAAACACCAGTATCGAGTCCATTGTAATCCGGGGTTACTAAAGCTCCATTAAGACTATTCGCACCGTGGCCGGAAAAATAAAAAAGTGAAACATCGGCTTCTCCGACCTCAAATAAGTTGTGAAGGAGATTTAGTAGTTCTGATTTTGTTTTTATATTATAGGCCGTTTTAACTTCAAAGTTAGGAGAACCATCTCCATTATCTTCAAGCAGACCTGCGATTTCTTCAGCATCTTTAACGCAGCCATGTAATGGGCTGCCTGGATAATCGTCAATGCCTATAATCAGTGCTTTTTTCGTCATGAAGATTCCTCCTCTTAAACACTTCTAATCCAAGATGAAATGTTAGACCACGTCCAATCCATCACGCGAACATATCCGCATTCATCTGGCACAACAACACCATAGTGATCATCATTTCCATAGATGCCCACTACAGGAATATGCTCTTCCTTTGCACATTTCATTTCCCATATTTGTCCGTTCGCATGTTTTGTGTTCTTTGTAATGATAGAAATTACCCCAGCACAACCCTTTATTCTGGTTCGACAATTACTTTTCCATTCTGAACTCCAAGGTTGTTTGACAGACATATCAACAAACTCAAATGGACTATATTCATTTCGAGCTTGTCCCTTTAAAAAATCCCTTAAACGCTCGTCCTCAATTGCAAAACTGATAAAAATACGTTTCATACTTCCGCCCTCCTACATTGTTTTAATGCTATTTCGAATATGCGCCCTTTCAGCATCATCCAAACCATATTTTTCAAACAACTGATTATCAAGCTGTGTAAGTTCACATGACCAATTGATATCTGATTCCTTAGAATAGTCTTGTACAGGAATGAACCTGAATGTTTTTGCACTAGAATCTTGACTGCTCTTTGCTAGGCTATGAAGATATCTAAAAAATCGAGTGCTCATATATTTCACAAGATTGTTAGCTTCTTCCTCAGAAAGATTGTCTTCGCCATAGCAACACAAATAGGATTCTGTACAGATTGTCTTTGGTCCAGCAACAAACGCATTTAGATTGTCATCGTTTAGTTCTGTCGCGATATTGTTTGCTCTCGGTATAAACACTTTCCATTTATCAATCCAATTTCTATTCTTCTGAATCAAAGCTCTCTCAACAAAACCTTCTCTACGCCCCTTGCCTATACATAAAATAGGATCATTCATTCCCGATTGAGAGCTTTTATAGTTAGCGTCATTTACAAAGTACCCTCTAAATCCGAAAGGGCGTAAAGACGAGATGTGATTTTCAATCCTCGCAGTTTCATCTGATTGACCAATGTTGATTTTCTCAAGAATTGTTGATGCTTCGGCATCTCGGACTAAAATATCGACGCCAGCAGTTTTAAGGCGACGTTGAGAGTAATTGATTACTTCGCCATTTTTATGCGTCACAAACAAAACATGATCTATTTCTGCATTCCAAGATTTATCCATTAAAAAATAACATATTCCGCCACGATTATTAGTTCCCGGAAAAATTTCTTCTGGACTGAGAAAATCATGCATCACTTTAATAAATATATTGTTCAACATAAATTCTCGAAAAATATGTAGTCCCTTGCCTCCAGCAAACCACCTAGTTGGAATAATCATGGTGAGATAGAAAGGTTTAATTTGAGATGATATGTTTACAAAATGTTGGTAAATTGGTTGTGAACTAGATTGTGCTCCTCCATCAAGCTCATTATATGGCGGATTTCCAACCACTGCGCCAAATTCCACGGTATCAGCTCCTTTCTCTAATGCTTCTGCCAAGGTGATTGTTTCAAAAGGCTTCATCTGTTGAAGTAGCATTGCAGCTTTTTCGTAATCCATCTCGCCCTTTTCATCTTTGATTTTCAATAAATCATAGGCATTGAAGCCTCGGGCGATGTTTTGTGTATTCAGCCCCAGCGTTTCGTAAAAACGCCTGGTGAACTCGTAAGCGATAGACGAAGTCGGTATGGAATAGATCCGATCCTTAACTTCTTCCAGCGTGTAGCCCAATTCCTCGGTTAAAAGTCGGAACAGTGCCAGCGGATATTCGCCGGCTTTCCCACCCATATCAAGAAAATTCTGATTTCCAGCCATAATGGTGCGGATGCCTTCTACCGGAAGCAGTGCAACCATATCATGGCTTACTTTGGCCGGCGTAATCACCTCAGAATCCGACATACGATTGAACTTGGCCAAAGAGGTGGTCGCCCGCTCTACCGGGGATAGGCTTTCATCATGGGCAAGCGTTGAGATGTTCTGCACTTTATAATCCAGCTTGCTGAGCATAAAGGGATTCATACGCTCCAGCAAAGCCTCCAGCATGGCACGGTTTATGGATAGGTTATCGGCAATGCGCGGATTCGGACCATCGTCGAGAGTATCAAGAATATCCTGTACCGAATTGACCTGAACTGGCGTCAGGAAAGCATAGAACAGAATGCGCTGATAAAAGGTCTGAATCTTTTTGGCAAGTTTCTGCTCTTCTTTGTCTTCGTCTGTAGTTGATGTCGAAGGCGTTGTCTCGTCTTCCTGCTCATCCCCATCAGAATCAGGAACTGGAGGCTGAGCGTTCCCGTCAACGGGGACATCGGGAACATCTAGGTAATCGCCTTCACCGCTTGCGGGGCTTAGCGTCATGCCCTGTTTGGAACCGAATTCTCCTTGTCGTTCAATCAGAGCCTTAAATCTCGGGTCATCCAACAATCCCATATCCACCGGAATTTCAATCACTTCATCGTTCACGCTACGATTGTTATGGTAGGCGCTGATTACCTCCAGAATATCGGTAGCTTCAATTTGGTGAATTTTTCCGTGATTCAATAGCACCACAGGAGAGATGCGCAGTTCTTCTTCGATGCGGGCTTTCAGTTTGGCATTTCCGCCTTTTTCTACATTGGCATTGTAAATAAGCGCTTTTTGCTCCTGCATCCGGAAGAGCCTTGCCGGATCAAAATCCACCAGCAAAGTCTGTGGCTTCAGATTTTCTTTAATGACATGTCCTTCTTCATCGCGCAATTCACGCGTGTATTGATTTTGCAAACGAAAGATCGACTGATCATATTCCTGAGGAGAAGCCGTATCCTTGAAATAGAGCATTGTATCCCATTGTTCCACGGTACTTCCGGTCAGCATACGGTTAACCGTCAACGTCAGCGTCTTCTGATCTTCTGACTCACATTCACGGATGAGGCGCTTCACATCGGACGGCCGCTTATAGTTTTTGGAGCCGTCTACACCGGAGATATTGATGATTCGATAATTTCCGAGATTCTTAAATTCATCCTTGTGTTTATCGATCAAGGCTTCCATCGCATCACAAGACGCCCGGTAAGGTAAAACCATGACTAGGTGGCGGCACATTTTGCCTTCTTTCAGCTTGTCATAATCAAGGAAACTCAGTAAATTCTCATCTTCCTTTGTTCCGTCAATCACGCGCAAAAGCTCAGTAATCTCTTGCTCAAATCGAAATTTCTTATGCGCATTGGTCTTGATATCTTTCTTCGTCGACAAGGGCTTAAAAAGCGCCGACATCGCTGCGCTGACCCCTTGTTTTTGAAGCTCTTCCATCTTTTTGCGGGAAGATTCATTGGGATGAAAGGTAAAGCGAATCATCTCAGGGAACCCAAAATACGGGTTATCCCATTCATTCGTTTCATCGTCGGCCAAATGGGCGGCGTCCCAAGCTTTTTGCTCGTTGACAATATCCGTGAACTGCACAAAGGCGATAATGTCTTTCGGCTCAAACTCACTGCCCATGAGAATGCGGTAAGGCGTTCCAGACAAATGCAGCTGTACCTTTGCATGGAGTCGCTTTAAGACTTCGTCCGCGTCATCAAGACTCACGGCGTCGTCATCATCCTCATGGTCAACATCTGCAAGAACCTTGCCATACGAGGCAGCCCGTGCGCCAAAGTGCGTTTCATCCACGATCACTAAATCAAGCCGATGTTCGAAAATTTCCTGGTGCTTCTCTTTGATTGCGTTGCCCTGTAAATCCTGGAGCGTCAGGAAAATGACTGCCCGTTTTCCATTTTCCAGCGTTTCTTCCAAAATACGTTCGTTGGCACTCAAAGCACGGCTGTCAACGAAAACATAATCCTTAAAATTCCCAGCGGATTCGACCGTCTTTTTCCACTCTTCGGCGACATCCGCTTTCGCAGAAACAACCAAAACCAGTTTGGCTTCCATCGCCAGAGCGCAGCAAAGGGAAGTGAAGGATTTCCCAAAGCGCATCACCGCATACATGAGCAGCTTATGTCTGCCTGCCTGTATCGCCTTCTGAAAAGCCTCAACAGCAGCTTCTTGATTAGGCCGAAGCGCCCAGGATGCACCGCGCTCATAGTGGTACTCCTCCGGCAAACGACGAGAAGCATCATAAAAGGCATATTTCCCGTTATTTTGCTCGTAAGAACATGTAATATCTTTGATGGCCTTTTTAACATCTTCCGGCTTCGTCTCGCGGAAAAATTCTTTGCTGTAGTAAATCTCTTCTTCAATGTCTTCGGGAAGAAGACGAACTTTTTTCAATTCCTGTTCCAAAAACTGATGAACAGCAAAATCACGAAAATATACGTCCTCGGCTACGCTGGCTTTATCCTCAAAATTCTTTGTCAAATCTGGAAAATACAAACGCCATTCATGTAAACGCGTCGATACCGGACGATAGGTATCGCCAACTTTAAGGTAGTTCGGGACTGTGTTGGTCGAAAAAGCATAAATATGGGGCGTTACACGACCAACAATTAAATGCTCTAAGACTTCAAGATTATCAATCATTGCTTTCCCTTCTCTACCAATTTACGGAATTCTATAATCTCTTTCGCTCGCCAATCTTTAATCAGACAGTTTGCTTTCGGTTTTTCTACTACTCCTTCCAACTGATCGAACAGTGTCATTTGCCTGTGTAGCTCATCGGGAACCTCATACGGTATGGTGAAGGTGAGCCCATCCATCTGCCAGATATTCCAGGCGATGATCTTTGCAATTTTGATCAGCTCTTGAATGCTTGGCTGGCGTTTCAGGGCTTCTTCCAGATAATCGCTGTAGGTGAACAGGATATTTTCTCGGGCCAGAAGGAGGCTGTCACCTTGAAATTCAAAACCATACGTCGCCTGCACAGCACGCTCCGCCCATTTCAGCCAGTCATCTTCTGTTTCCGTGTTTTCTCCTACAATGCGCAGCTTACGATCAAGAAGGCCGATGCGATCTTTGATCTCAATGGCTTCTCCAGTAACGGTGTCATAACGGCTGACTAAATAAGGTGCTTCTCCACAGGTAATCTCAAGACGGCGCTCATCCACATAAGCCTTCCAGGTCTTTTTCGATTTGCCTTCTGGGAACGAAATCTTGTCCGTAATCGTTTCCCAATGATGGTCAAGTTCACGATTAAACACCACGTCCCGTTCAAACCAGGCCTGATCCACAAGGTTGTTTTGTGCATTACAAATCCAGGACGGTGTAAAGACCTCAGCCATTTCTTTGGTTCTCGCGCCCTTATGTTCATGGCTTTTCGCCACTCTGGGCTGAATAATGCCTGCATGAGTGCCTGTGATCTGATCGATGTGCATGGGGTAGCGTTCGCCGTAATCAGCGCCATAGCTCAGATAATTATTGGTTCCCCAGATAATTGTCCGATTGGTCGTACAATCCTTCAAAAGAATCCGAAGGAGTTCAGGGTGCATTTCATATATTTGTTGTTCGTTAATGTCAACGCGAGATGTCATCCCTTATCGTTCACTCCTTCTTCTCCGGCACATAGTCCACCAAGTCCCCGAAATTGCATCCCAGCACCTCACACAAGCGTCCGAGGACGGTCAGGGATACTTCCACATCCTTCTGAAGCCGGGTCATCGTATTCGGCGCAATATCGGCCTTGCGCCCCAGACGGGCAGCACTCATATTGCTTTCTTTCAGAAGCTTTCTGTATTTCTCATATGAAACAGCCATACTGCCTCCTTAATCGCTGGTTCTATTATACCGGCCTTGAAGATATGTCGCAATTTAGTTATACATTCCGCTTGCGACATTCAGGGCAAAAAAATAAGAGCGGTGCAGTCCGAAAGCCACACCGCCCTTTTCATCTTTCCTGTTCCTTGCTCCGTCCGCAGGACGGCTTGTCCTGTTCCTCGGCTTTGAAGTCCGCAATCTGCTGTAAGATGGACGTCTTCTCCGTTGGCTCCGGCTCTTTAATCTGTTCATCCACGTCATAGGCAGATTCCAGATAGTCGCTGTCCTGAAAGGCGTTGTCGTTCCGGTCGGGAATGCCATCATTGTCCATATCCTTGGCCAGCGGATCTTCTTCAAGCCGGGCATTCTCAATCCGCCGAATCAGATCATTGAGCGGGCTTTCTTCAATGTAGACTAGGTCGCTGAAATCGGAGAGTTCAATCTCATCTTTCATGTTGCGCAAGGGGTCAATCTGTTCTTCGCCTTCCCGCGCAAAACTTTCCATGGCGACCGCCACCTCATCCACGTACTGCGTCCAGGTCTTATCTTCCAGATTGAGTTCGTACTGAATGCTGAGCCGGCCGTCTTCGGTTTCCGTATAGGCCAGGGCCACATGTTTCAAGTCCAGATAGAGAGTGTCAAACATGTCCACCGTGTTGTTTTCATCATATTCTTGGTTGCGAAATTCCATAATGGTACGCTTGACGTCTTCGAGCAGCGGAGAAGGATTCTTGAGTTCTTCCACTTCGCCCATATCAAGAAGTTTGTTGAGTTCGGCTAGAGATTAAATATAATAATCTTGATTCGGGTAACTACCCACCAGAACCTAATAGCTGGAAAAACATCTCATGCTACTACAAGAAATATCGGAAGCAAACTCACTAAGTCGCCTTTTCAAGAGATGGCGTGCCTTTAAGAAAGCCTGTTAAAACTGGGCAACTTATAATTCCTTTAAAGAAGAGCTATTCCTTCATGTAGTGCTTTATGGAAACGAAATGGATTTCGACTTATGATAAATGAAGACGTTTAGGCTTAAGAACGAAGTGAAAGAGGTGCAACAATGGCAAAAGTGAAACAGGAAGACGACGATCTTGAAGAAGTAACTGATGAAGAATTCGCCGAAATTTACGAAGAGGCTATGGCGGAAGCGGATAAAATGATTCAAGAAGTGATGGATCGCCCGTTAACGGCGGATGAAAAAGCTTTTCTGGATGCCCTGGAAAATGCTAAAACCCAAGACGAAAAGATTCGGCTTCTTAACGATCTTCACGCATAGAACGGCGAACAACAGAATACGGAATTAGCACTCTTTTTAGAGTGCTTTTTTCGTGCTGAGCAGTTGTTTCCGTGCTACGCTACAATAAAATAGAAAACAATGCTCGGATGGGCTGGGGAGAAACGATGCATCACAAAGGCACACAAATCATTGAAACGCCACGCTTAATTTTAAGGCCGTTTACGATGGATGATGCGGAGGCAATGTTTCGCAATAGGCATGCCGACAGAGAAGTCACGAAGTTTTTAACTTGGCAGGCGGTACAATCAGTGGAGGAAACCAAGGCGGTTTTACAGTCATGGGTGGCGTCCGATGCGGATCCTTCTTTTTATCATAATCGATAGTATTTTCTGGAACGATGCCCTCGGTTGCCCCTTCGAGCTCTCCTTCATGAGCATTCGCATGGACGAAGTCGCACTCACCCGTTCGTCGAAATGCAGGCGAGTGTCTGGGACGAAGAAACGATTGCAGAATGTCAAAAAATGGGTACTTCTCTATTGTAAGACGATGCACCGACAACTCGTGAGCAAAAAGGAGGGCCTATGAAAAAGCGGATTTGGATGGTATGGGGTTGTATCTTGTTGCTGGTTCTGACCGCGTGCGGCGCAAATGCCTCCCCCACGGAAGAAGCCAAGTCAACTGTCGAAGGATTCTTTCAGGCATTTGCCAAGATGGATGCCAAGGAAATGGCAAAGTTTCTGCCAAAGGAGATGCGCGAAAAGCAGCAGAGCGCTGAAAAGGAAAGTTCAAGTTTGAACATGGACGATCCCAACGTGAAGAAGCAAGTGGATATGTACAAGTCAGTTTTTGCGAAGGTGCAAGCCGCTTACGTGAGTGGCGAGATCGAGAAAGGAAAGACGGAAGGAACGCTGACCTATAAGGTGACAGCCCCCAATATGATGGATCTTGCGTCCAAAATGATGAGCGTTATCGGGCCGAATGGTCAGCCGGACTATTCGAAGTTAGATCTTTCCACCGTTAAGACGGACGAAACATCGCTTGATATCGACGTGAAATATGACGATGATCGCTGGGTCATTGCGGATCCGCAGACGCTCTTTATGAAAACCATGGGCGTTCAGGGCAATGTAACGGATATGATGCCTGCACAACCATAATCGGCACGGCCCGCGAAAGAGGTTCGTGGAGCAAGGCAACGGTACCTTTGTAAACCATGTGGAACCAAAAACATCAGAAGATTTCCTGAATGCAACCCTATGGATGGCGGGTTAACACGCCATCCATAGGGTACGTTTTTTCATGGGCGTTAACCTTTCTTTCTTTGTTTGGTTGATACTTTTTATGTAAAGGATTCTCTCTCCCAACTCCGCAGCACCGAGTTATGACAAATAGTTGTTTTCGTGCTACGCTACAATAAATTAGAAAAAATGACCAAATGGGCAGGGGGAGAAACAATGCACCACAAAGGCACACAAATCATTGAAACGCGACGCTTAATCTTACGTCCTTTTACGATGGACGACGCGGAGGCAATGTTTCGCAATTGGCATGCCGACGAAGAAGTCACGAAGTTTTTGACATGGCAAGCAGTGAAATCGGTGGAAGAAACCAAGGCGGTTTTACAGTCTTGGGTGGCGTCCTATGCAGATCCTTCTTTTTACCAATGGGCCATTGAGCTCAAAGAGCTTCAGGAAGGGATCGGCTCTCTTTCGGTTGTCGGAAAAGAGGAAAGGACCGACACGGTCCATATCGGCTATGCGATTGGGAAAAAGTGGTGGCACAAGGGAATTACGACCGAGGCCTTCCAAGCGATCATTCCCTTTTTATTTCAGGAAGTTGGGGCGAATCGCATTGAATCTCAACACGATCCGAATAATCCGCATTCCGGGCAAGTGATGAAAAAGTGCGGCTTGACCTATGAAGGTACGTTACGGCAGGCGGACAGAAGTAATCAGGGCATCGTGGATGCGGCCATTTACAGTTTATTGAGGGAAGAATGGGAGAAAAGGGGAAAATAACTATCGCTATTTTCGGGGAATAACCCAAATGTGTTTGGGATTTATGTCATAACTGCTGTAACGGTGAAGTATTTGGGTGCGGAATAGCGCGAGGATGCAGGCGCAGGAACAGGAATTCATTAAAGCGCTTCATGCGTGAGGAAAAAGACGAAGATAGAAATGGGATTCAAAAGGATGTAACAAAGCCTCTCCCTTGCAATCGAATGTTCGCATTCCGCGGTTCTCTTGCTTTCGGTTCATCCAAAGTTTGTTGTTACGTTAGCCGCTCTTTCATTACGCCCCATGTTATTGCTCTATCTTAAAAATAACATGGGGCGCCGTTTCGCGATTGTCCCATGTTATTTCCTGATTTGTAAAATAACATGGGGCACTGAAGGGAGAAAAACTCTGATTTCTCCCATGTTATTTCATTATTTCAAAAATAACATGGGTTTTTACACAGCAATTTTGGCGAAACACCCCATGTTATTGCTTTATCTTAAAAATAACATGGGTTTTTACACAGCAATTTTAGAAAAACACCCCATGTTATTTCTCTATCTTAAAAATAACATGGGGTAGCGGTCGCGCGAGCACCCCATGCTATTTATCGATCTGTAAAATTACATGGGGTACCGTCGTTATATGGGGCCGAAGCTGCTTTGTTAAGCCATCCCACTGCGCCGGGCATTATTAAATAAGGAAAAGGGCTGCCCCAATATCTTGCCGAAAATCGGCATTTTGAGGCAGCCCCTTTTTATGAAGTAAATATTATATTTCAGTTGTTTTTCGCCAACGATCCGATCGGATCCCAGGGCTTGAGTTCGGTGACTTCGCCATCGTAGGCCTTGAGCCACTTCTTATCCACATATTTGCGATCCACCATGATCTGGTAGGTGAACTCGTTCATCCAAGCATCGCTCATGGAGTAGATGCCCTTATCGCCATTTTCATCGCCCCAGCTGTTTTCCACTTTCCATTTCAGCGGGTTGCCTTTTTTGTCCAGATCGACACCGACAAGAACCATGGCATGGGTAAGGACGGATTCGCTGTAATCCAGGCGTTCGGCTTTGGTCATGCCCGGGGTGAAGCCCAGGGTGTCTTCAAAGTCGTAGGTTTCCAGATCCATGATGCCTTCCTTGCGACCCAGTCGCTGGCCGACATCGCAACCGAACCAGACGGGATGACCGTCTTGAATGGAGCGAATGGCTGCCTTTTTGAGGTCTTCCATGGGGACGTTGACGTAACGGACCGGATCGGCCTCGTAGATCGTGCCCAGATACTGGACGGTGTAGGCTTTGCCGTAGGGCTTGTCTTCCGTAGGAGCATTGATGAGCGAAATCTTGTCATCCATGTTCCAACCAACGTACTTGTTGAAGAATTCCTGGGGCGTAATGCCTTCGATGCGATGGAATTTCTCATCTTCATCGCGATAGGAGAAGTCGAATTTCGTTGGTACTTCGCCCAAGGCCTTAGTCAGGATGTTATAAATATCATAGAGCATGTCATCCTTTTCGGCACGAAGCGCTTTCTCTTTTTTGCCTTCTTTGTATTGTTGACGGATGCGGCAAGCATCTTCACGCAGACGCGTGGTCATGATGGTATCGAGCATGCGGGAATTCGAGGAATGGAAGGTTTCCGGCATGACGCTCTTGGGCACCGCGCCGTATTTTTTCAAAATTTCCTTGAACATATCCCACTGGCCGCCATCCTGCAGCGGCGCTTCCAACAAATGCTTCATCAGGCGGGAATCAATGTCCTCATCCAACGTGTGGAGAATGTTCTCCAAAAAGTAGTTAGCTTTTTCAAGCTTGTCCCAGAAGAACGTATAGTTCTGTGAGAACTCGAACGTCTTCATGTTCAGTTTTTCCATCACCGAAACGCGCGCTACGTTCAAAGATGCGAACATCCAGCAACGACCGCTGCTCTTTTGGTTCGTGATATCGCCACGTTTGGTCTCATCCGAAAACACGAAATTGTGCTTTCTTAATACATTATTGTTGAAGGAAGCTTTCTCAAAGCCCACCGAAGCGATGGCATTTTTTACTCCTTGCGATTGCTTGTCTTCGGCAAAGCGCTTCGAAAATTTATCCAGTAATTTCTTATCCATTTCTACCTCCTTTATTTGACTTTCATGAATTATTCTAGACTAACAAGGAAGAAAGGACAAGACGACGCCTTGCGTTTACGCTTTTTCCGGCATATCGCTCGAAATAACTAGCACAGAGTGGGCTTTAAATATGACAACAGAGTTTAAATTCTGGGACGCCTTGGGACAAAAACTAGAGGACAATAGAAAAGGAGTGTTTGTACATATGAGGAGTGAGGAATGAAACTTTAACATCGCTATAGGAAGGTGAATATGGATTATTTGGAGTTCGTTTTGCGCAGGACATTGATAAAGTATAAGAAAGCATGGAGTGAGCTGGAAAAAAGAGAATCGACACTTTCTCGTACATCGATAAAGGGGAGGCTTGTCATTTCAAAGTCGCACGATCGCTATCAATTTTATTGGATAACTCGCAATGATAAGAATAACACGGGCAAACAAGAAATCGTAAAACGCTACTTAGGAAGTGATGAAAACGAAACGGTGCGCACATTGGCTCAAAAAAGTTATGATATGGCAGCGCGTCGATTGCTTAGCAAAAGGATCCCACAATTGGAGGGACTGTTAAAAGACTATCAGTCCGGGGAATTAGATCTTCTCTACGATATTTTACATCCCATGCGAAAGCGGTCTGTTCAACCTTTGCTACCAACGAATCGGCAACGGATGGATCAATGGAAAAGGCGGGCTTTCCAACCAAAATCCACTAGCAATATGCGTGAAAATCTTTATACCAATAAAAATGGAAAAGTGCGTTCAAAGTCGGAGAAGATCTTAGCGGATCTTTTTACTGCAAGGGGGATCGAATATAAATACGAATGTCCCTTGTATCTGCCGAATGGAACCTGCATCCATCCGGACTTTACGTTTTATCATCCGGAGCGACAAATTGAAATGTATTGGGAGCATTTTGGCATGATGGATGTTCCGGAGTATGCGAACAATGCGCTTCGTAGAATAGCACTTTACGAATCTGCGAATATTCATCCTGGCGATCGGCTGATCATGACCTTTGAGAGCTCGGAATGCACCTTGGATTTGCGCATTGCCGAAGAGCGCATTCAGCGATATTTATGGAAGGACCATCAATGATAAAAGAGGCGGGGTCAACCTTCACCAGATACCGATGCTCGACGCAACCAAGCTTCAGCCATTCTCCAAGCAGTTCAATGTAGCTACTTTGTGCCGGGTTATGATCTTCGTGTGCGCCCGGCTAAAGAGTGGCCGCCACAATTACGGGTCAAAACGGCGAAATGGAAAAATGACCCGTAAAGCCACCGTCACAATTACGGGTCAAAACCGCAAAATGGCAAAATGACCCGTAATCTGCGCCTTCAGTGGGGGAGGAAGTCGGACGGACGGCGGCCAAGGACTCGTTCGGCGTCATGAGCGGCGTCGCCTTTCCGGCTCGCATTTGACAGATGAGGGAAATTTGTTATAATTCTAGGGTAGTGCACTTTTGATTGTTCTGTGGAGAGCTGTCCGAGTGGCCGAAGGAGCATGATTGGAAATCATGTATACGGATTCCCGTATCGAGGGTTCGAATCCCTCGCTCTCCGTTGCACTATATGGGGAGTTAGCGGTGCCCTGAACCTGCAATCCGCTTTAGCAGGGTAGAATTCCCGGCCTCGGGATACAAGGTGAATCGCTGGTCTTCGTCGGCGGTGTTGACGTCATGGTCTTGCACAATGGAGGCTCATGAACCATGTCAGGTCCGGAAGGAAGCAGCATTAAGTGTTGTACTTCATGTGTTGCGAGGGTGCCATGGCTGAGCCGAAGGCTAAGGTGCCGGGTGCATTGCGTGTCACAAAGCCGGGTGTGCGGACTTATGAAAGAAGCCGAAAGGCTTCTTTTTTTGTATGGATTTATAACAAATTTTGGTATGGATCAATATTAAATATAATAGACATATGAGTATGCAAAATCTTTAAGAAAGCGATGGAACGGTTTTAATGCCCCTTTACACCGGGAGGCATCAAAGGGCTAGACGCGTTCTTATGAACCACTTACTATCAATGCATGGAGTGCAGTTGAAATCAGCGTGAATAATGCGCAGGCCACGAAACAATTCCTAAAGAAGAATAATTTGACAATAATTAGACGCCGCAATACTATTGGGGTGAAGATGGCTAGGCAAGAAAGGGAAAACGTTTTTTATGGCTGTAGCCTTAATACTGTGCCTAATGATGAATCAGGGGACGGTTCAAGCCGTGGCATCAAGGCCTTCAATTAAAGTGAATTCTTTTATGAGAAGAAGTCCGGTACGACGCGTAGATAAAGTTATACATCATTCGCCTCAGGGGGAAGTAATAATATCAGGGTATTACCGTTTGAGTAATTCGGGCGAGGTGATCGATATTGATCTCCACGCTAGATGCACGGGTAAGTATAGCCTTTATAGTCAATCTTATGAACCAAGCGAAGGCAAAGTCTATTGTATTATCTACTACCGTGACGGCTATTTTGTAAATAGCATTTCTGTGTTCGTTTGATATCGTTGAAAATGAATTTAAATAAGATACTAAGATACTAAGATACCTATAAAGCAGGAAGGAGCATTCCATGAAACGTACTTGGCTTCATCTGAAACGCAATGCAAAGCAGGGAGTGCTCCTTTTTGCGGTGTTTTTTGCGATTACGTTCTTTCTGCTTCTGTCTTTTTCAATGCATCGAGCCGGTGATTTCTTTCATAAAGAAATGCAGAATGTGCTGGAGGCACGCTTTATCATTACGACTCCCTTTATGGGCGGATCACGCTATCAAACAGAAGAACAGCTTACCGAAGAAGTGCAACAAATGCATCGCTGGCTGAGCGAATGGCGGAAAGATCCAAGAGTCAAAGAGGTGATTGTTGAGCCGGTTCTTCGAAACGGATATCTGACGACCTTTGATGGAGCGGATAGCGATGAGACCATGTTTGGAGTGCTTGATTCCCATGATGCCTCTGAAGCGGATGACAAAGGATTCTATACCAAACATTTTGACACGCCGAAATCCGTGGCTGGCCCGGGCGATTGGAAAGAAGCCCGTAAAACGGATAATCTGGTGCTACATTATTTAGACTGTATTCGCTTGTCTCTTCAGTATCGTTCGGCAAAACTGGAATATGAAATGAATCCCTCTCTCTTTGCCGAAACGCCAAGTCTGCTCTATGGCAATGCCATAAAGGGGATACATCCCGCTTTGGTGGGTGTCACGCAAGAAAAAACCAGCGATTTGTTATGCGGCCAAACCAAAATTATTGAGGGAAGAATGTTGAATGAAAAGGATGATGCGACAGGTGCTTATCATGTGGTAGCTCCATTCAATACGTTTTATATCGATAAGAATGGCTATCGGCCGTTGCGCATTGGGGATAAAATTCCGATTACGATCAATGATTTTGGCAAAACTGTTCAATCAGAATTGTTTACAGTCGTCGGCTTCCACAACGGCACGCGAAGCTGGCCGATGGAAATCAATCAATTTTCTGTATTCGGTTTTATCGGTGATTATTATTATATTCCACGGAGTCGATGGGAAAGTATTCGGACATCGCTACAAGAAACGATGCAAAAAAAATCATGGAAGAAGTTGTCCCACATCGGCATTCAAGGCGAGACGCTTGAGAATTTAGATCCGCAGAGTGATCATGAGATTCTTACTTTTCCTATTGTTACGTTGCATGATTTCAAGGACTTGGGCCCAATGATGAAAAATGTACAGGCGAAGATGGATGCATTAAACAAGCGCCATGAAGTGCCGTTATATGCATGCCACTCTTCCTTTAAAGCCTATCAGTCGTTAGCCGGCAATATTGATTCCATGCAAGGGGTGTTTCAATTTATGAAATGGTTATCCGTGGCGGTTGCCATCCTAACCATTCCTCTTTTGATTCTTTTCCAATTGACAAGAAGAAGTAAGGAGATGGCAATCCTGCAGGTTCTGGGAGAAACGCGTGAACGAAGTCTCTTTCATTCCTTGGGCGAATATATACTTCTCATCAGCCTTTCGTTTCTTGCGGCAGACATAGCCAATGCGTTTGTCTCCGTGGCATGGCGCCGCTATTTGACAAACTCTGTCCGTACGCTAACGACCGAAACCGAGGTCTTATCCAATAGCGCAGCCATTGAAAAGGGCGTTGCTACGTATCGGACGTTGTCTTTATCCGACGGCAATTTCCTTTTGCTGCTGGTCTGCATCGGTCTTGTCATTGCCGGCTTTGGCCTAGCCTATATCGTGTTGCGTAAAAAGAAACTTACCGATAGACTGCGCGATATGGAAATTATGGGAAAGAATAATGAATAATAAAGAACCGGATACTAGCGATAGTTTCATTTTGTGCCGGCAGAGGAGCAAAGGCAGAGGGGAAGAGAAGGGATGCCACGATGACACTGTGGAAAGAAAGCCTGTTGCGTTTTCATCGTAAGTGGGGAGAATCTGCGATTTTCAGCGCCTTGATGTTCGCCTTGTGCACCTTGCTTTTTATAACGATAGCATTTGTGCATCTTTTCTTTCGTTCCGGGGAGAGTTTGTATGCCGGAATAGAGCGCTCCATAAGTTTGGAAGGAAATGTGACAAAACCGATCGGTTATGACTATTCTGAAAAAATATATCAGGATATTCAAGATATTGAGCAGGCTTGGAAAAAGTTCGAATCCATTCCCGGCATTTCCGGCACAAGTATGCACTATGCTTTGCTGGCTACTCTAGAGTCATCCGTAAAGACGGATGCTGCAGACGATAAGGTTTCTTTAGTGGGCTTTGCTTCGTCGGATCAAAAAGAGATCGAACTTTCACAGGGAAAAAAACTGACGAATACCGATTTTAGCAATGGCTCGGCAGTGGCTCTTGTACCGACAGATTTTACAGTACCGAGTGAAAAGGGAAGCCATCCTGTGAAAGCGGGTGAAACGATTGTTGTTACCTTTCCGGATCCGGTGGCTGCTTATTTCCGAGAAGCGGAGGCAACAAAAGCAACGCCTCATCGCCTCGCCGTCAAAGTCGTGGGAACCTTTTTGCCTCTTAAAAAAGAAGGAGATCTTCCCACCGATTCGAACAAGACCATTTTTTTGCCCAATGCCTTTGTACGCGATCAAATGGATCACTTATATCGCGAAAGGAATAAACGCATTGCTTCATCCCCAAAGGATGCCGCTTTGCTTCGCAACGACGATGGCGTCATTTATGGTGCAAAAATTTTAAAACCAACCTTGCAGTGTGCCGATAGTAAGACATTAAAAAGCATGCGATCCCAAGTGCAACAATTGGCGTATCGCTTGGACAAATATGATGAGAAGGGTGAACTGGTAGCGGAATATAAAGCAACGTCGACGTTTGATCAGGCGCTCAAACTGGAGAAAGCCATTCGAACTTCACAGCAATTTGTATTTCTTTTTATGGTAGCGTTGTCCGTTCTCCTGCTTGTCGTGTTTATGGTGCTGTTTTTCTATTTTCTGCAAAGTCGTGCGCCGGAAATGCAATTGCGCTTTGCGCTAGGAAGCGCCTTAGCACCTATGCGACGTCTTTTCTTTTTAGAAAAGGCATGGATTTTGTGCCTCAGCTGCCCCATCGCTTGGGCGACGGGAACCTTGGTAAGCCGTACGATGGCCAGAATCTTGGCGCAGCGTGTGCTTTCGCAAGAAAATGTGGCCATACTTCTGGCGGAACGAACCCATGAACAACAGATGCTGTGGCGTGCATCGGTACAGGAGAACTATCATATCGATTTTTCGTGGCAGGTCGGTGTTTTCGTGTTTGTGTTGCTACTATTCCTATTATGGGCCCTTACCGCTTACGCCCTGCATCGCATCACAAAAGAAAAGAAAAGAAGAAAGGCTTAATATGAAGGAAGCAGGGAGAGACTGTGCCGGGGTTTGAGACAAAAAAAGGAGGAAGTCCAATGCTTTTTGAAGTGAAGCATGTTACCCATCGCTATAAAGATGGCGATGTCGAACGGGTGGTTTTGGATGATGTAAATCTTTCTTTGGAAAAAGGAAAGTTTTATACGATTATGGGGGAATCGGGGAGTGGAAAATCAACGCTGCTTTCGCTGATGGGGACGCTGGAGCCTTTACAGGAAGGAAAGCTTTTCTTTCGAGATAAAGAAGTGACGGATCCGTTGGCATTTCGTCGCTTGCAGTTGGGCTTTGTGTTTCAATCGTATAATTTAATTTCATATATGACGGCACATGAAAATGTCGAGGTGGCGCTTCGGTTGGGAAAGGCGGATCTTTCGGCGGCGAAAGAGGTGGCGGATCGTTTGGAGAAAAGTCCGTTGACACCGCAGGAACAAAAGGAAGATACGGCGGATCCTCTGACGCGCTTACTGCTGCTATTCGGGTTGGACCAGGCAAAGTCTTCCCGTGTGGTGACGAAGCTTTCCGGCGGGGAGCAGCAGCGCGTTGCCATTGTGCGCGCCATTGCCAAGAATCCATCGATATTACTTTGCGATGAACCGACGGGCAATTTGGATCAAAAGACTTCTGAGGGGATTGTGGCGTATTTTGAATTGTTGGCGCATACGCTCGGGATGTGCGTCATTGTGGTCACGCATGATCCGCGTATTGCGGAGCGATCGGATCAGTCTTTTGTGCTGGATCCGGTTTTGAAACGGCCGGTGCAGCAATAGACGGCAGGCGTGCATCGCTAAAAAATTGGGAGGTTCCGCAAGACATGGGTATCTACCTTGCATGAGTAAAAAAGAAGGTAGGACGATATGGAAGATTATTTAACATTTCATGGAACGCCGAGCGTTCTGTTTGAACAATTGGAAGCCGGTAATGAAGAGGGCGTTCGCCATTTGGAAATTGTGCACGAATACGGCTCGCATCAAAAGCTGGAGGACGGCACGGAATTGCCGCTGTTTCAGTGGGAAGACGGCTATCGCAAATTAGGGCGCGCCACAGACGGATCGCTGTTTTTAATTCAGACTTCGGTGATCTATCAGGAGGAGATGGAAGAGGAAGAGCGCGATTGGTATCAGGTTGACTCTGAAGAGCAGGCCGAGTGGTTGAACCGCCATATCGATGGGCAGAAGCTAGCCTATCATTATAATGGGCCAAAGATCTGGACGGCAGAAGGCGTGATTCACTTTTCGAGGGGATAAAGTGGCTCTTGGCCCCCAAAGAGCGATCAGGCGTATCGTTTCACTCTATAAAAATCAAAAACGAAGGAGTACACCATGTCGATTTACGATTTTACCATGAAAAATGCCGAAGGCGACTTCGTGGATTTTCACACCTATGAAGGGAAGGTGCTTTTGATTGTTAATACGGCAACCGGTTGCGGCTTCACCCCGCAATACGAGGGCCTGCAAGCTCTCTATGCCAAGTACCATGACCAGGGACTTGAAATTTTGGATTTTCCCTGCAATCAATTCGGTCATCAGGCTCCGGGCTCAGACGCCGAAATCACAAACTTTTGCCAGCTCACCTATCAAACAGCCTTTCCGCAATTTTCTAAGATTGATGTCAATGGCGAAAACGAAGCGCCGCTCTATGCGTTCTTGAAACAGCAGCAAGGCGGCGTTCTTGGCGATGCCATTAAGTGGAATTTTACGAAATTTCTGGTGAATCGCCATGGCGATGTGGTAGCCCGTTTTGCGCCGCAAACCTCGCCGGAAAAGATGGAAGACGCCATCCAAAAGCTGTTGGCGGAATAAAAAGAGGCATAAAAGGGTATTTTATGAGCCTTAAAGGTGGGAATGACAAAACGTAAAAAAGACAAAACGTGGGAATTTCAGCAGGCGCTGAAATTCCCACGTTTTTCATTTAGACAATTGCATTCAAAACGCTGCGTCTTTACTTATTACTACATTTCCACGTCGTCTTCTTTACCGATGGTTTCGCAATAGATGCATCGATAAGTCTTCGTTTCCGGATCAGTCAGACGGAAGACATGATCCAGCTCCTGTTCAATGGAGGTGATGCAGCGCGGATTGTGGCAATGCAGAATATTCGTGATGGTTTCCGGCAGCTGCGGATGTTTCTTTTCGACAATCTCGCCATTATGCACGATATTGACGGTGATATGGGGATCGAAATAGCCCAGCAGGGCGAAGTCGAGATCGATGTGTTCCGCCACTTTCAGGATATCTTTCTGGCCGCGTTTGGAGCTGACGGCGTTTTCGATCAGAGCAATCTGAGAGTTCAGTTTATCCAGACCCAGATAGTGATAGAGCACCATGCCTTTGCCGACAGGAATATGGTCAATGACAATGCCTTCTTGTAAATCGCCTAAAATCATGCTGTTACCCCCAATAATTTCATAATCAGTGCCATTCGGATAAAGCGGCCGTTCTTCACTTGACGGAAGTAGGCGGCACGCGGGTCGCTATCGACCTTGACAGAAATCTCATTGACACGCGGCAGCGGATGCAACACGCGCATGCTGGACTTTGCGATTTTGAGACGTTCCGGCGTCAAGATGTACGTATCTTTCAAGCGGATGTAATCGGCCTCATTGAAGAAGCGCTCGCGCTGGACACGGGTCATATAGAGAATATCCAGTTCCGGCATGGCTTCGCTGAGACTGCGCACCTCCTTGAAGGGAATGTTTTGCTTTTCCAAAATTTCCGTGCGTACGTGTTCGGGGATCACCAGCTCTTCCGGCGAAATCAGGACAAAGCTGATGTTTTTGTAACGACTCATAGCCGTGATCAGGGAGTGGACGGTGCGGCCGAATTTGAGGTCGCCACAGCAACCGATGACCATGTTGTCCAGACGGCCCATTTCGCGATGGATGGTCAGAAGATCCGTTAAGGTTTGGGTCGGGTGGTTATGACCGCCGTCGCCGGCGTTGATGACCGGAATATCCACGGAACGCGAGGCCACAAACGGAGCACCTTCCTTGGGATGGCGCATGGCGATGATGTCCGCAAAGCATTCAACGGTGCGGGCGGTATCGGCAACGCTTTCGCCCTTGGCCACGGAACTGGAGCTGGCTTCGGAGAAGCCGATGACATCGCCACCCAGGGCAAGCATGGCGGATTCGAAGCTCAGACGGGTGCGTGTGGAAGGTTCATAGAAAAGGGAACCCAGCACGCGGTGGGCGCATACTTCCTGGAAACGGGCAGGATCGGCGATAATTTGTTCGGCCACCTCAATGAGCTCGTCAATCTCTTGGGTGGACAGATCTTTGATGTCAATTAAATCCTTCATCGGCATCGGCTTCCTCCTTATTCTTGGGTTATATTTTGCTGTTCCGACGATTGCATCCAGGATTCATCCGAAGGATTATCGCGGAACTTCTTCAACTGCGGAATTTGGGCAGCGGTTAACATGCCTTGTGCTGCCGCAACGTCTAAGATGGTGTCAAAATCGGTCAGGCTGTGCAGGGGGACCTTAGCCTGCTGCAGGCGATCGATACTTTTTTGCATGCCATAGGTAAAGATGGAAACAATCCCAAGCACCTCGGCGCCAGCTTCGCGCAAGGCGTCAACAACTTCCAGCACGCTGCCGCCGGTCGAAATGAGATCCTCAACCACCACGACTTTTTGCCCCGACTCGAGGCGTCCTTCGATACGATTCTGGCGGCCGTGATCTTTATTACCGCCGCGCACATAGCCCATGGGTAAATCCAGTAGCGATGCCGCCAGTGCGGCATGAGCGATGCCTGCTGTCGCCGTACCCATGAGCATTTCTGCTGCCGGGTAGTGTTCGCGAATGGTATCGGCGATGGCTTGTTCCACTTGCCGGCGCACCGTCGGCGCCGACAAAATTAAGCGATTGTCGGTGTAGATGGGGCTGTGGATACCGCTGGCCCAGGTGAAGGGCTCTTCCGGCCGCAGAAATACGGCTTGAATCTCCAGCAAATCCTTAGCGATGGCAGTTTTTGTTGTGTTTTCCATAGGAACCTCCTATCGGTTTTCGGCTTCGGCATCGCCAAAATCCGCCAAGGCGCGGCGATAACTGGCGACGGGATCTTCTGCCTTTGTGATGGAACGTCCCACCACAATGTAGCTGCTGCCAAGTTCTTTTGCCTGCGCCGGCGTCGTAACGCGTTTCTGATCATCCTTGGCATTGTCGGCAAAGCGAATGCCCGGGGTCACGGTCAGAAACGCCTTGCCCAAGCGCTCATGGACCAGTGGCGATTCCAGCGGTGAGCAAACGACACCGTTTAAGCCGGATTCTTTCGCCAGCGCCGCATACTGCACGATGATGTCATTCATAGGCTTTACAATGCCTAACTCATCTTTGAGCATTTCCGGTGAGGTGGAGGTCAGCTGTGTCACCGCCAACAGCACCCCGTCAGGATAGCCTTCCCGCGCAGCGCGCATCATGGCACTGCCGCCTGCCGCGTGAAGATTTGTCATATCCACGTTTAGCGTATGTAAGCGGCGCATCGCCCGCTCCACCGTGTGCGGAATATCGTGCAATTTTAAATCCAGAAAAATGGGATAGCCCATATCCTTAATTTCCCGTACTAAATCCGGGCCTTCGCCATAAAAGAGTTCCATCCCTATTTTGACGAAGGGCTTTTCGTCCCGAAACGGCTGCAAGAAATCCATGGTTTCCTGGCGATTCGGAAAATCCAAGGCAATAATGACCGGTTTCATTCCGTCTCCTTTCCGCGAGGGTTTTGTTTCACCTGTGCGACTGATTTTGCATGCGCAGCCCCCACAATGTCTTCCAACTGTTCCACGCCCAGTCGATCCAGCACCGTTTCGATATCGGTCAGAAGCGATGCCCACATAAAAGGATCGGCCAGTCCTGCCGCGCCGATTTCGACCGCGCTGGCGCCTGCCATCATCATCTCTACAACATCCTCCGCGGAGCTCACGCCGCCGCAGCCCAGAATGGGCACGTCCACCGCTTCGTACACGTCATAGATCATCCGAATGGCGATGGGGAAGATAGCCGGTCCGGACAGGCCTCCGGTGCCGTTGGCCAGAAGTGGCGCGCGCTTTTTCAGATCGATGCGCATGGCTTTTACCGTATTGATGAGCGTGAGACCATCCGCTCCCGCCGAAACAACAGCTTTTGCCAAGCTGGTGATGTCTGTGACATTTGGCGTCAGCTTGACGAAGAGGGGCTTGGTAATGGCCTTTTTCACCGCTTCGGTCACAGCGGCCGCCTGCTCCGGATCCACGCCGAATTCCATCCCGCCGCAATGCACGTTTGGACAGCTGATGTTGAGCTCAATCAGCGCAATCTGCTCTTGCTCCGCCATTTTCTGTGCCACTTCCACATATTCATCGATATGAAAACCGGCCACATTGGCGATCATGCCTTTTTTGGATACGGCTGCGAGTTTCGGCAACTCCTCGGCGATGACCTTGTCCAGTCCGGGGTTTTGCAATCCGACGGCATTCAGCATTCCGCTTGCGCTCTCTGCAATGCGCGGCAGGGGATTACCAAAGCGCGGCTCGCGCGTGGTTCCCTTTAGTGCGATGGAGCCGAAAAAGTCCGGGGCAATGTCTTCAGCGCGTTCATAACCGAAGCCGTAGCACCCGCTGGCGGGAATGAGAGGATTTGTCAGTTTGAGGCTGCCAAGCGAAACCGCAAGGCGTGGTGTCACCTGCTCTTCAAGACGCGATTTCATCCCCATGGCAGCGCCTCCTTTCGAAATACCGGCCCTTCCTTACAGACACGCTTCGGCCCGTCCACGGTTTCCACCGTACAACCCATGCAAATGCCCACGGCACAACCCATGCGCTCCTCTAAACTGAACGCACCATCCATGTGTTCCTGTTCCATGGCGCGATAAAGTGCCTGAAACATCGGTCGTGGTCCGCACGTATAAATATAGAAGTCTTTTGCCGGTCGCTCGGCGAGCACATCTTGCAAACATTCCAAGACCGTGCCCTTGGTTCCCGTGCTGCCGTCCATGGTAGCAATGCGCACATCACAACCCAGCGCTTCAAATTCTCCCGCCAAAAAGATCTCATTGGCCGTATTGAATCCCAGCAAAACGACCGGGCGTTTTCCCTCTTTTACGAAGGCTTTGGCCAGCGCGAAGAGCGGCGGAACACCCACGCCCCCACCGATAAGCATCGGCGTGCGATTTCCCGCATCCTGCAGGCAGAAGCCATTTCCGCGTCCCAATAACACATCCAACGCACCGTCCTGTATTTTTGTCATTGCTGTGGTACCATGGCCGACGGTTTTATAGAAAATGCGCAGCGATGTTTCATCCCAGTCGCTGACGGACATGGGGCGTCGCAGATAGTAGTCGGGCACTTTAATGGCTATGAATTGTCCCGGCGTCTTTAGCGACGTTGTATCACCGGCAAGAATCATTTCATACGTATGGTCGGCGACCTTTCGGTTGCTCACGATGCGCATTTCAGTCACAGTAACGCTCCTTCCAGGCCGGATCCTCATAGGCACTTTCGCCACCGACCAAGGTATTGAGGCACACGCCGCGTACCGTCCATCCCGCAAAGGGCGTCGCATGGCCCATGGAGAGGAAGGTTTCCGGATCAATGGTGTAGGCCGCATTCAGATCCCAAATCCCCAGATCTGCCGGCTCATTCACATCAATGCCATACGGGATGCCAAGGGATGCCTTGGCTTCCTTTACTTCCGGCAGGCGGAAGGACGCCATCGGCCGTGTGCTCATGGCTTCCACCAGTTGTTCCAGTGAAAGGATGCCGGTCAACACCAGCTGTGTATAGAGCACCGGAAACGCCGTTTCCAATCCCACGATGCCGTTCAAGCTCTTGTCCAAACCTCTTGCTTTTTCCTCCGCCGAATGAGGTGCATGGTCTGTGGCCACCGCAAGAAGCGTCCCGTCAATCAACGCTTCACGCAGCGCTTCGCGATCCGCCCCCGAACGAATCGGCGGGTTCATGCGAAAGCGTCCGTCTTCCCGCAAATCCTCATCCGTCATGGTGAGATAATGCGGTCCCGTTTCGCCCGTCACCGGCAGCCCCTTTTTCTGTGCTTCCCGGAGCAATGCGACGGATTCCTTCGTAGAAATATGGCAAATGTGATACCGGGCTCCGGTTTCCTCCGCCAGTGCGATATCTCGTTCCACTTGTTTCCACTCGCTTGCAGACGGGTTTCCCTTATGGTGATGCCGCACTGCATAGGTGCCGTCGTGGATGACGCCACCGTTGACCAAGGCAATCTCCTCCGCATGTGCGACAATGGCTTTGGCCAGTGCTTTTGCTTTCACCATGGCTTCGCGCATCCGTCCTTCGTCCGCCACACCTACGCCGTCGTCCGTAAATGCCACGACATACGGTGCCAGCTCCTCAAAGTTGGCCAGTTTTGCGCCCTTTTCGCCGCAGGTAATGGCTCCATAGGGCAATACATGCACCACCGCCTTATCACGAATGATCGCACGTTGCACTTCCAGATTTTCCAACGTATCCGGCACCGGCTTCAAGTTCGGCATCGTACAGCACACCGTATAGCCGCCGTGTGCTGCCGCCCGGCTTCCCGTTTCAATCGTTTCTTTATACGAAAAACCCGGTTCGCGAAAATGCACATGCAAGTCGACGAAACCGGGAAAAATGTGAAGATGGGAACAATCCATCACTATTTCATTATTTTCATTAGAAACGGGAGAAATGGGAGAAACAGAAGAACCGGAGAGGGAAGACGGATCCAAACGAACAATACGCCCTTTGTCAATCGTCAAATCCAGATTTTGGAAACGGCCATGATAAAACACCGTTCCATTCACCAGCTTCAGCTTGCGCATGGTCACTCCTTTCGCAATACCCATGTTCTTTTTCGACGCCGCTTGTCACGGCGTATATCTGTGCTATCTTACTCTACTCTTTTTTTTCCGTCAAGAACGGAGACGAAATTTTTTGCCAAGCACCGGGTAACGATTACGGGGGAGAGTGTTCTATTCCTTCTGGCAGCGCACCTGCTTCCGTTGACTATAACGTTTTCTCATTTTATTATGATACTAAGTCGGATAGCTATGTGGGATTAGGTTGATTATGTTATTGCTGTTTTAAGCCACCATCGACAGGGGAGAGGCGCAATGAAAACGATCAGAGAAAGCTTTATACGCCTCCATCGCAAACCATGGGAATCCATTCTCCTGGGCGTATTAATGACAGGCTTCATAGTGCTTATTGTTGTGTTAGTATTATTTTCTTCCATGAGCTTGAAAATGAAAGAAACAATATATCAAGGTGTTGATTACTCCGTACGATTGGACAGTGAAATTACGACATTAAAAAGCATTCGATACACGAATGAAATTTACGCTGACATTGAGGAATTAACGCACTATTTTAACGCAGCAACCTCACGCGAAGGGGTAAAGAATGTCTCGTTTCACTATACATTGACCCCGCAATGGAAAAATGGAACAAAACCTTTGGCAATTACGCCTAAAGGAAATGAAGAAGAAAATCAGACAAAAAATGGAAATGGTTCACTTGGCTTTGGTATGGATAAGAAGGTTTTGCTTTACGGACAAACCAAAAAAGAGCAAGAAACCATTCGTCTGCTTCATGGTCGTGGCTTTAACGATAAAGAGTGGCAAACGGTGCATCAAAATGCGGTTGCTCCAAAAGCACTTTTAATATGGGATGGAAAAAGCATGCGGCCCATTCAGGTAGGAGATGGACTGGAACTCTATTTCCCGCATCCGTTGGAAAACTTTCAGTTGGATAAGGGGGAGCGCTTAAAAGGAGTGTCATTAACGCTAACAGTGATAGGAACCTATGAAACGCTAGAGAAAAAGGGCGCTATTACGCTAGAAGATGCTAAAAAAGAGCAGCGGATCTATGTCTCAAATGCATTAATAAAATCATGGATGGATCGTCTGCATAAAGAAAGGAATGATCTCATTTATCGATCCACCGGCATACAAAGAGAGTATCTGGAGCGTGACGATGGGACAGAGGATGGCGCTAAAATTTTATTTCCCACTCTCATTTGCGATTCCTTGGAGACATTGGAAAGAGAAATGGCTTCTTTGCGACAACTGGGCTATCACCTGGAAAAATATGATGCGCAGGGAAATACAGTTCGCGAATATACAACAACAAGCACCATTGATCAAGCCAAGCACTTGGTCGAAACAACAAAACTCGTACAGGCTACCATATTCAGCTTGTTTGCTATTGCAACGTTACTTGTGATAGTGCTGTTCGTATTGATTTATTTTCTGTTTTTCAAGACTCGAACAAAAGAGATGCCATTACGTCTGGCCTTAGGCAGTACCTTTTCGCAGA
This sequence comes from Levyella massiliensis, assembly GCF_000308275.2. Lineage (GTDB taxonomy): Bacteria > Bacillota > Clostridia > Tissierellales > Peptoniphilaceae > Murdochiella > Murdochiella massiliensis_A. Next base: position 28,079 of record NZ_HG529491.1, on the reverse strand, counting down.
TGCGGCGCCTATTCCTTTTGGAAAAGGTTTGGCTTGTTTTGCTGAGCGGGTTTCCTGGTTTCATTATGGGACTCTTTTTCTCTAAAAAAATTGGAGCCTCCTTATGTGAAAAGGCGCTTCGACAACAACAAGGCGCTTTAATTCTTAGTGACCTTACCACTATCCAACAAGAGCGCATAACAGCCATCATTCGTGAAACCTATACTGTGCATCTTTCTGCTTGGATGATAGCGGGATTGCTCTTAGGAATAGTTTTCTTCCTTTATGTTTTGACAACATGGGCTATGCGTCGCACGATGAAACGGTTGGGGAGATTAGGGTAAACTTTAAGAAAAGAAAATAATGAAAAAATATATAGAACAATCAATAAACATTACAATCGCAGAAAGGTGATATGATGCCCTTGAAGGGAAAAGGCTATACCATCGTGCAAGAACATTATTACCCCGAGGGTAGTCGTGTTCGTTGCATTATAAATTATTCCTATGGTGGTCCGGTACGGCTGATTAACGTACTGCTCTAAAATGGCTTCAGTGGATGGAGAGACTGTTTCAAACATGGTTTAGATCTTGTAAAATCGTTTCATCAGTGGATATTGTATAAAAAGCAGAAGGAAGGCATTTCGATGAAGCAAATCTATCTCCACATGAAACGCGAGTATCGATCAACGGTATTTCTTTTCATTCTGTTGTCTGTTTTTGCCTTTGTTTTGCAGATCTCCTATGTCATGCGTAATGCCGGGGAGGAATTTCACGCGAGCATACAAGAGAATCTGAATCCACGCTTTGTGATTACGACGCCATTTCTGGAAATGCCTCAATGGTTTGACGCAGAGAATCAAATTGCTATGGAAACAGACGCTATGCGTGATCTGCTTAAAACGCTTCAAAACGATCGTCGGGTACGCAATGTATTTTCCGAGCCGATGCTCCATGATGGCTATTTGTGTACGTTTGAAAAAATCGAGAATGACGCCACGATGCGTGGCGTCGTTCTTTGCGGTTCCGGGGAGAGGTCGCAATGGAATGAAAAAGGACGGGTGATAAACCGATCAACCCATCCGCCAGTCATTGACGAAGGAGAGTGGGCAATTGTTCGTCAGACCCAAGATGTGACACAGCGATACTTGGATTGCATCCGTTTAGGTTTAAAGGGCGAAGCCACCACCTTTGCTTTTCAAAGAAATCCGGAACGTTTTGCTTTTTTTCCGAGTGTTATGGAAATTGAGAAGGGTGTTGTTCCTCGATTACTGGGTGTAAAAACGGCGGAAGTCAACGATCAAATCTTGGATCGTCTGGACATAGTCGAAGGACGAGCCATTCAACCGAAAGAGGATCAGGAGCAAGATGCTGTTATTGTTGCACCGTGGAATGCATTTATTATCGATGCAAAAGGCTATCGTCCGCTTCAAGTAGGAGATCGTATTCCTATCTCCATCAATGCTTTTGGAAAACTTTTATATACGGAATACTATACGGTTATCGGATTACATAACGGAAATACCGGTTTTCCCTTTTATATTGGCGAAAACGAATACGCCGCAGATATTTCAAAGTATTGCTACCTGCCCATGAGTCGGTGGACGCGTTTACGAGACAAGTTAAGAGGATTCTATCAGCAAAATGCATGGCAGAAGCAATCTCACATGGGCGTAGATGGAAGAGAATTGGAGAATACCCGACCTGCTTTTGATCATGAGACAATGACGCTGCCTGTGATTGAAACGAGAGCATTCGATGACCAGCCTGAGGTAATTGCTGAGATTCAACCCGTCCTCAATCGCCTCAATGCCATGCATGAAGATAAAGTGTATCGGTGTATTTCCGAATATGAGACATACCAGACGCTGGCCGGTTCCATCGATTCAATGCGAATCATTTTTCATGTTATGGTGCTTTTGGGAATGTTCTGTACGCTAATCGGCCTGCCATTTGTATTGTTGATGCAGATATGGCAAAGAAGACGCGAAACGGCGATATGGCAAACCTTAGGGAAGACGAAGACAGAAACTTTTTTTGCTATCTTTTTGGAATATTTTTTCATCGCCACTCTGGCATTTTTTGTATCTTTACTCCCTACCATACTGCTTTCACAACAATGGAAAGCCTACTTAGTGCATTCGGCGGGTAAGGCAAACACCCCCGCAGGTGCCTTTGTATCAATGGAAAAGATGGAAGCGCTAATGGAAACGTATTTGAACCATTCCATTGTAAAAGAGATAGGGCTGCTGTTTTTGTTGTGGATCGGTCTATTGGCAGTGGCTTGCCTGCTTGCCTATGAGGTGCAGAATCGTCGCTCTCTTGCCGCCTCAATGAAAGAAGAATAAGGCTGTGAAGCGTCCGCGGCGCCAAGTAAAAAATAGGAAGGCGTGCCTCCTCATGATAAGATAGAGGCGGGCTCCGTGTGCTCCATGGTGGAGGGAGCAGAGCGGAACCCTATTTGGTTCTTACCGTGAAAAAGCAAAAGGAGCAACAATGCAGATGAATGGGATTATGGTTCAGTCTTTTGACTGGGAATATCCGGCAGACGGATCGTTTTATCGCAAGTTAGCAGAGATGGCCGAAACGATGGAGAAGATGGGCGTAACCGCAGTGTGGATGCCGCCCGCGCACAAAGGAACGAGTGATCAGGATGTGGGTTACGGCAGCTATGATTACTGGGATTTAGGTGAATTCAACCAGAAGGGGACCGTGCGCACGAAGTATGGAACTCGGGAAGAGCTGGAGGCCTGCCTTAAAGCACTGCACGAGCACCATATTTCGGTTTATGCGGACATGGTATTCAACCATAAAGGTGGTGCGGATGAGACGGAAACCTTTAAGGCGGTGATGGTGGATCAAAATGACCGCACGAAGGACGTGGGAGAAGCGCATGATATTGAGGCGTGGACCAAGTTTACGTTCCCCGGCCGCGAAGGGAAGTATTCGAAATTTCAATGGCATTATTACCATTTCACGGGCGTGGATTATGATCAGAAATCGGATACGACGGCGATTTTTCGCATTCTTGGCGATGGCAAATATTGGTCGTCCGATACGGATAGCGAAAAAGGCAACTTTGACTATCTGATGAACGCGGACATCGATGTCAGCCATCCGGACGTACAGAAAGAATTGATGGACGTCGCGTATTTTATGATTGACTCCATCGGCTATGACGGCTTTCGCTACGATGCCTTGAAGCACATTGATATGAATTTCATCGATACGATGTCGGCGTTTATTCTGGACTACAATCCCGATTTCTTCTTCGTGGGAGAATATTGGAAGGATAGCGATGCCGCCATGCAGCACTATCTGAACGAGACGGATTACAATGTGCATCTCTTTGATGTGCCACTGCATTTTAATATGGTAGAGGCGGCAACGAATCCCAACTTTGATCTGCGGCAGATTTTTGATGATACCTTGGTTTCGACTAATCCGGTGCAAGCAGTTACGTTTGTAGACAATCATGATTCGCAGCCGGGGCAGGCGCTGGAAAGCTGGGTTGAGCCGTGGTTTAAGGAAATTGCGTATGCGTTGATTTTACTGCGTCGCGACGGCTATCCCTGTGTATTTGCCGGGGATTATTACGGCATTGCTTCAGCACAATATCCCGGCATAAAGGACGAGCTCTTCCGCATGATGAACGCACGAAAGACGTGCGCTTACGGCGACCAGGACGATTACTGGGTGACGCCCACAAAGATCGGCTGGGTCCGTCGTGGTAATGAAGAACATCCGTATCCCTTAGCCGTCCTGATTTCCACGGGCGATATGGACGAGGAGCGCATGTTTGTCGGCGAGCAGGAAGCGGGGCAAGTCTATTGCGATCGCAGTGGTAAAAATGAGGATGTCACCATCGATGACGAAGGTTTTGGTCTCTTTACCGTGGCGCCGGGATCGGTGACGTATTGGACGCGCAAGGATTTGCCGGACGAGAAAAATAAAGCGAAATAAAACAACAGAACGGATGCAATGATGGCATATTATGCAGTGAAGGCAGGGCGTAAGCCGGGCATTTATCAGACCTGGGATGCGTGTCGTGCCCAGGTGCACGGCTACTCGGGCGCCTTATATAAAAAATTCGAAGCGAAAAAAGATGCCGAGGCATACATGGACGCCAAAGACTCGTCCTCCGTCGCGCCGACGAAGACATCGCCGAGAAAAGGAAAGCGTGGCGTTCCGACAAATCCCCCGGAGGCTTCGCCCTTTTCGCCGGAACACATTCCCGCCGGCGAATGCCACGCCTACGTGGACGGCTCCTTTAATGCCAAGACAAAGGTTTTCGGCTATGGTGTCGTGTTTTTTACCAGTCATGGCAAGGAAACCTTTTACGGCCATGGCAAGGACGATGCCTCTCGTCACCGCAACATTGCCGGTGAAATCCGCGGAGCGGAGAAGGCCATGGAATTGGCCGTGGAGCGTCACGCGAAGTCCCTTACGATCTATCACGATTATGCGGGCATTCGCCATTGGGCGCTTGGAGAATGGAAGACCAATGTGACGCTGACACAGGAATACGCCAAAAAAGCGGCCTCCGTCCGAGAGATGCTTACGCTTCACTTTGTGAAGATTGCGGCGCATACTGGCGAAACCTATAACGAAGAAGCGGATCGCCTGGCAAAGAAAGGCGCCGGCGTTGCAACCGGCAGTTAAGAAAAACGAAGGCGACCCGTCCAGGGTCGCCTTCGTCATCGAATAGACTAGTTATTACTTTTTGGGTGCTTATTGATCCAATTCCGATGTGCAGTACGGGCAGCGTGTTGCTTCCAGTGCAATTTCAGATTTGCAATGCGGGCAAATCTTTGTGGTGGCTGCGACAGGCTTCGGTTTACGGGCTTTGTTGAAGGCCTTAATGATCAAAAATAGAACAAAAGCGATCACGAGGAACGAAAAGACATTGTTGATGAAGTTCCCAACACCAAACGTGATGGGACCAACCTTCAACACCCATTCTTTGAAATTGACACCGTTTAGGAAGACGTTGAGGATCGGCGTAATGATATCCGCTACCAACGAATCCACGATGGCTTTAAATGCAGCACCAATGATAATGCCGACGGCCATCTCGAGAACATTGCCCCGTGCGATAAATTCTTTGAATTCTTTAATCATAATAATCTCCTTTTGATACGGCAAAGTGATCATCCGCACACAAGAAATGTGGAAGAGGACCGGCCTGACGGCTCCGCGAGAGAGTGCAGGAGCTTTTCAGTCTTGTTTTGTATACCCAACTTCACGAAAGAAACCATTGACGTTTTCGATTCAACATAACCGTTAGGAAGATAAACAATGCAACGGTAGCGTTTAAGGCCGGTAGATAACAGGCGGAAAACGTTAAAAAAATAGTATTGTGAAAGGGGTTTGCTATAATAGAGAAAAAGGTCGGTATCATGTCGACATTATTTTTGGGAGGTAGTCATGAACTTTTTATCCATTATCGCGATCATCATCGGCGTGGCAGCTATTGCGCTCGCGTTGATGAAATTGCAGATCATTCAAAAATTGCCCGCCGGTACGCGGGAAATGATCCGCATCGCAGAACTGAACCGTCACGGTGCGTTTGCGTTCTTACGACGCGAATACATCGTCATTGGTGTCCTGATGATTGTAGTCTTTCTGGCCATCGGCTTTGGCTTGCATTCTTGGTCGACAGCCGTTTGCTTCCTCGTAGGCGCGATTTTCTCTATGCTTGCCGGCTTCATCGGTATGAATGCCGCAACGCTTGCGAACGTTCGTACGACGAATGCGGCGGCCACGAAAGGCATCAACGAAGCGCTGCAGGTTGCTTTCTTCAGCGGTTCGGTCATGGGCCTTGTGGTTGTCGGCTTGGGCGCCATCGGTGTCAGCTTTTTCTATCTGATTTTTAAGGATCCCGGCATTGTCATGGGATTCAGCTTGGGCGCTTCTTTCGTGGCACTGTTTGCCCGTGTTGGCGGCGGTATCTACACTAAGGCCGCAGACGTCGGCGCCGATTTGGTCGGCAAAGTGGAAGTCGGTATTCCGGAAGACGATCCGCGCAACCCGGCCGTTATTGCTGATAACGTCGGCGATAACGTCGGCGATGTTGCCGGTATGGGTGCGGACTTGTTTGAATCCTACGTCGGCGCCATTTTGTCTGCATTGACATTGGGCACATTGGCGTTCCAAGGCAGGGGCGTGCAGTTTGCCTTCGCTCTGGTTTTCTGCGGCTTATTGGCTGCCATCGTTGGCATTCAGTCTGTGCGCGGCTCCGAAAATCCGCAGCGATCCCTGAACATGGGTACCTTTATTTCAGCTGGCATTTTGCTTGTGACCAGCCTTTTGTTCAGCTTTATCATCTTCGGCGAAGTTCGCCCCTTCATTCCGGTCTTTGCCGGTATCGTGGTCGGCTTAGGTATTTCGAAGATCACTGAAATTTACACCTCGGAAGAGTTCCCATTTGTGAAAAAGATTGCAAAGGAATCCACTACCGGTTCCGCAACGAACATCATTTCCGGCCTTTCCGTCGGTATGAATTCGACCGCCATCCCCATTCTCTTCATTGCTGTAGGCATCATCGTCTCTTTCATGGCAATGAACAGCATGGGTCCGAACGCAGGGCTTTATGCCATCGCTCTGGCGGCATTGGGCATGCTGGCCACTTGCGCCATGACCATCGCCGTGGATGCGTATGGTCCGGTTGCCGATAATGCAGGCGGCATTGCCGAAATGACTGCATTGCCGGAAGATGTACGTGCGATCACGGATAAACTGGACTCGGTCGGTAACACCACGGCTGCCATCGGCAAGGGCTTTGCCATCGGTTCCGCCGCATTAACCGCGCTCTCCTTGTTTGCTTCTTACACGCAGCAGGCACAACTCAAGAGCTTGGATATCACCCAGCCGCAGGTTATTGCCGGCGCATTCATTGGTGGTATGCTGCCGTTCCTGTTCTCCGCTCTTACTATGAATGCCGTTGGCGATGCAGCCAATGCCATGGTAGAAGAGGTACGTGGTCAGTTCCGCAAGAACCCGGGCATCATGGAAGGTACGTCGGATCCGGATTATGGGCGCTGCATTGATATCTCGACGCAGGCTTCCCTGCGCAAAATGATTCTTCCGGGCCTCTTAGCCGTTGCGGCGCCGCTTTTGGTCGGCCTCATTCTGGGCATTGAAGCGTTGGGTGGCCTTTTGGTCGGCGGGTTAATCACCGGCGTTCTCTTGGCCATCATGATGGCTAACGCAGGCGGTGCTTGGGACAATGCTAAGAAATATATTGAAACCGGCGTCTATGGCGGAAAAGGCTCCGATGCGCACAAAGCGGCCGTCACCGGCGACACCGTCGGCGATCCGTTCAAGGATACTTCAGGTCCGTCCATCAACATCCTAATCAAGCTGATGACCACTGTCTCCCTGATTTTCTTACCACTGTTTTTATAAGTTGCGGAAAAGGAATCAATAAGGAAGGCGCCAACCAAAAACGTAAAAACGCCGGACTTTCAACATATGAAAACGTTGAAATTCCGGCGTTTTAATTTTTGTTATTTGTCGCGGGCATGTGGTTTGGATCAGCCCCTTTGAAAGCGCCGCCTAGGAACGCTTACTGACCGTGCCTTTGTCGTTTTTTTACAAAAGGCACGGTCACTCCAGCTGTGCTGGCTGACTTACCGACCGTGCCTTTGTCGTTTTTTTACAAAAGGTACGGTCGCCCAAGCCGTTCAGGCTGACGTTTCGACCGTGCCTTTGCTGTTTTTTTACAAAAGGCACGGTCACTCCAGCCGTTCGGGCTGACTTTCTGACCGTGCCTTTGCCGTTTTTTTACAAAAGGCACGGTCACTCCAGCCGTTCGGGCTGACTTTCTGATCGCGCCTTTGCCGTTTTTTTATAAAAGGTACGGTCTCCCAAGCCGTTGGCGTTGACTTTCTGACCGTGCCTTTGTCGTTTTTTTACAAAAGGCACGGTCACTTACGCCGTTCGGGCTGACTTACCGACCGTGCCTTTGCCGTTTTTTTGCAAAAGGCACGGTCACTCCAGCTGTGCTGGCTGACTTTTCGACCGTGCCTTTGTCGTTTTTTTACAAAAGGCACGGTCACTCCAGCCGTTCGGACTGACTTTTCGACCGTGCCTTTGCCATTTTTTTGAAAAAGGCACGGTCACTTACGCCGTCCGGGCTGACTTTTCGACCGTGCCTTTGTCGTTTTTTTACAAAAGGCACGGTCACTTACGCCGTCCAGGCTGACTTTCTGACCGTGCCTTTGCCATTTTTTTACAAAAGGCACGGTCACTTACGCCATTCGGGCTGACGTTTCGACCGTGCCTTTGTCGTTTTTTTACAAAAGGCACGGTCACTCCAGCTGTTCGGGTTGACTTTCTGACCGTGCCTTTGCCATTTTTTTACAAAAGGCACGGTCATTTACGCCGTTCTAGCTGACTTACCGACCGTGCCTTTGCCATTTTTTTACAAAAGGCACGGACACTTATGCCGTCCGGGCTGACTTATCGACCGTGCCTTTGTCGTTTTTTTGCAAAAGGCACGGTCACTCCAGCTGTGCTGGCTGACTTTTCGACCGTGCCTTTGCCGTTTTTTTGCAAAAGGCACGGTCACTCCAGCTGTTCTGGCTGACTTTTCGACCGTGCCTTTGCCATTTTTTTACAAAAGGCACGGTCATTTACGCCGTCCGGTCGCCTAAGCCGTCCGATCATTCATGCGGCCTAGGAACGCTTCCGGACTTTGCGATATTGACCCGCAACAGGTGTCATACGCCAAGACCCTTCACGGATCACATTCACTGCAATATTAAGGTTTGCGATTATTGCTGACGGGACACGCACTTTCCTCGCAGATGCTGTTCTATCACAAGGGCTGTGCTATACTGAAACCGATTAGATTGTATCGCCTCTTCTGCCGGCGGGAGAATCGTTAAGATGGTTAGACGGCACAAAGCGCTGTGTCGTACCGGGCGGCATCGCAGGAGGAAGGAAAGATAGAGAGGTTTATCCAAACGTGAAACTGGGAATTGTCGGATTACCGAATGTAGGGAAATCAACACTGTTTAATGCGATTACGCATGCCGGCGTACCGGCGGAAAACTATCCTTTTAATACCATCGAGCCAAATGTCGGCTTGGTGGAAGTGCCGGATGAGAGGCTTCATGTGCTGGCGGAGCGCTTTTCTTCGAAAAAAGTGATTCCGGCCGTGATTGAGTTTTATGACATTGCTGGGCTGGTGCGTGGTGCAAGCAAGGGCGAGGGCTTGGGCAATAAGTTCTTGGGCGATATTCGCACCTGCGAAGCTATTGTGGAAGTGTTGCGCTGCTTTGAGGATGAAAATGTGACGCATGTGGACGGCAGTGTGGATCCGATGCGGGATATTGAAACCATAAATCTTGAATTGATTTTATCGGACTTGGAACAGATTGAACGCATCTTGGCGAAAAAGGAAAAGCAAGCCAAGGCGGATAAGGAAGTGCGTCCGGAAGTGGCGTTATTGCAGCGCATTAAGGAAGTGCTGGAAGAGGGTCGCTCTGCGCGCGTGCTGGATCTGAATGACGAAGAGAAAAAATTGCTGAGTTCGTATCAGCTGTTGTCGGTAAAGCCGGTAATCTATGTGGCTAATGTGGCAGAAGAGGATTGTGCGGACGATGGGGCTTCGAACGAGAATGTAAGCAAGGTTCGCGCCTTTGCAAAAACGGAACAGGCGCGCGTGGTTGTGATTTCAGCTAAGGCGGAAGCGGAGATTGCGCAGCTGGAAGCGGAAGAACGCGCGGAGTTTTTGGAGATGCTGGGGCTTGAACAGTCGGGACTGGATCGACTGATTGTGGCCTCCTATGATTTGCTGGGATTGATGTCGTTCTTAACCACCGGTGAAGACGAATCGCGTGCTTGGACCATCGCTAAAGGGACAACGGCGTGGGAAGCAGCGGGTAAGATTCATACGGATATTCAACGTGGATTCATCCGTGCGGAAATTTTTTCGTACGATGATTTTATCGAAGCGGGCTCCATGGCAGCCATTCGGGAAGCCGGAAAGCTGCGTTTGGAAGGCAAAGAGTACGTGATGCAAGATGGCGACATCGTGCATTTCCGCTTTAATGTTTGAGTCACGATCCTGTAAGGGATTGTAAGGATGACACGATGGTGTCAATGTCGAAATCGGCAGAAAGGAGAAGTATGAACATTCAGGAACGCTTGGAAGCCCTGCGTCAGCGCATGGCAAAGAGAGATTTGGAAGCCTATATTATTCCAACGTCGGATCCGCATCAGTCGGAATATGTGCCGGATCACTATAAGGCGCGTGTGTATATGTCGGGCTTCACAGGATCGGCGGGCACGCTGGTCGTCACAAAGAACAAAGCAGGCTTGTGGACTGACAGTCGTTACTTTTTACAAGCGGAAGCACAGTTGAAGGGCAGTGGCATTACCCTCTATCGCATAGGCTTTGATGAAACGATGGAAGAGTTTTTACTGGCCAATGTTTCTGCTTTTGGAAAAATCGGCTTTGACGGCATGTGCATGTCGGTGACGAATTATCGCAAGCTGTCAAAATGCATGGGCAATCGCGTGTTGGTCATTGATGTGGACTATGTATCGGAAATTTGGAAAGATCGTCCGGCATTACCGGCAGAAAAAGCTTTCTTCTTTGATACGAAATATGCCGGGGCAAGCATTGAGGATAAGCTGCGGGTTTTGCGCTTTATGATGCGCGAACGCGAATGCGATTATACCTTCATCAGCAGCTTAGACGATATCGGTTATCTCTTTAACTTGCGCGGTTACGATGTCACAGATACACCGGTGGTGTTGAGCTATGCCCTGATTTCGGAGTCAAATGCCAAGCTTTTCATTCGCCCGGAAAAATTAACGCCGGAAGTAGAAGAAAAGCTGAAAGCGGCTGGCGTTGAACTGTACGACTATGACCGCATTGGCGATGAATTGGCGGAGATCGCGGGACAAAAGGTGGTCTATCTGGATCCCACCCATACGAATATTGCGCTGCATCGCCAATTGCGTGACAACGTGAAGATTCAACAGGGTCCGAATCTGTCGACGCTGATGAAGGCGATCAAGAACGAGACGGAAATTGAAAACACGCACCAAGCCTATATTAAGGATGGCGTGGCGCTGACTAAATTCTTTAACTGGGTGGAAACCGGCGCTCATTCCGCCGCGGTGACGGAACGCCTGGCGGTGCAGAAGCTGCATGAGCTGCGCGCCGAACAGGAACATTTCATTATGGATAGCTTCGGGGCGATTATCGGTTACGGTTCCAATGCTGCTATTGTGCACTATGACCCGATGCAAAATGATACGCCGGCCGTGATTGAACCAAAAGGATTGCTGCTGGTAGATAGCGGTGGCCACTACCTGGAAGGCACGACGGATATCACCCGTACGGTAGCCATGGGTCCGACGACGGAAGAAGAACGCGTGGACTATACCTTAGTGTTGAAATCGCATATCGCTGGCATCACGGCAGTGTTCCCGAAGGGAACACCGGGAATGTATGTTTCCTCCTTAGCCATGAAACCGCTGTATGAAGCGCGCAAGACGTTCTTCCATGGCACGGGGCATGGCGTTGGCCATGTGTTGGGCGTGCATGAAGGACCGCAGGGCTTTGTCAATCGCCCGGTGGGATCCGGCGCCGTGGAACTTGCCCCGGGCATGGTAACCTCTATGGAACCGGGCTTGTACATTGCCGGGAAACACGGTATTCGCATTGAATCCATCACGCTGTGCGTGGAGGATGAAACGAATGATTTCGGAACATGGTATAAATTAGAGCCGCTGACCTGGGTGCCCATTGACACCCGTCCGGTGCAGGTAGAGATGTTAAGCGATGCCGAACTGGAATGGCTGAATGCATACAATGCGCATTGCTTCGAGGTCTTGTCTCCGCATCTGGAAGAGGAGGACTTGAACTATCTTGCCGCTCGGTGCAAAGCGTTGGAGAGATAAAGAGAATGCCGGCGGCGCGTGACTTCGGTCCGCGCCGCTTTTTTTTACAGAAAGGGGGGACAATGAAAGACTTTTCGGAAGCGTTAAAACAGGTTCCGGAATCCCCCGGCGTGTATCTGATGCGGGATAAAAACAATGTCATCATCTACGTGGGCAAAGCCATCAATCTGCGTCGCCGCGTCCGCTCCTATTTCACGCCTTCCTCACACGGAAAAAGCCCAAAAGTGCTGGCGATGGTGGAGCATGTGGATCACTTCGAATACATTGTCGTCGATAATGAAGTCGAAGCTCTGGTATTGGAATCCAATTTTATTAAAGCGCATCGCCCACATTACAACATCATTCTAAGAGACGATAAGCAATACCCATACATCTGCATTCCGCAAGAAAGGTATCCGCGTCTGCTAAAAGTACGCCAGACCAAGTCGGATGGGGGCGAATACTTCGGCCCATTTCCGAATGCCTATGCCGTAAACGATACGATCCGCCTCTTACAGCGCCTATTTGGCATTCGTTCGTGTCGCTTGGACTTTTATCACGGCGCACGACTGCGTCGCCCATGCCTCAATTATGATCTGGGCCAGTGCCCGGCGCCTTGTGTCGGCTTGGCGGATGAAAAAGAGTACGCCGAGCAAATGGATCGTGTGCGCGATATTTTGAAGGGCAATGATCGCGCCGTACGCGAGCAATGGACGGGGGAAATGCACGCCGCTGCTGAAAATCTCGAATACGAGCGAGCGGCGCGCTTTCGTGACGCCTTAAACAATTTGGATGCGTTGCAGGAAAAGCAGAAAGTGACCTTGGCTCGCGGCGAAGATTGCGATGTCATTGCCATGGCAAGGGGAACGACGCAGGTGATTTTGCAGGTATTCTTCGTGCGTGGCGGAAAGGTCGTGGATCGCCGTACGTTCCGCCTTCAGGAAGAGTTTCAGGAAAGCGCGGAGGTGATTCTTTCTTCGTTTCTGAAGCAATTCTACTTGGAAGCGACATATATCCCCGCTGAAATTTATATGGAAACGGAACCGGAAGATGGCGATGCTATTGCTGCGTTTTTAGGCGATCGCAAGGGTCATCGGGTGCATCTGCATGTGCCCAGACGTGGCGATAAAAAAGAATTGCTGCGCACAGCGCAGGCGAATGCGGAGGAACAGCTCACAAAAGCTATGGCACGGGAAGCACGCAAGGAGCGCAACAAGGATGCGGGCATTCACGCATTGGAAGCGGTGGTGCAACGCGATCTGGATCGCGTGGAAGCCTACGATATTTCCAATGTCTCGGGTGTGCAGAATGTTGGAGCGATGGTCGTGTTTCAGCGTGAGCGCAAGCAGCCAAAAGAATATCGAAAATTCAAAATCCGCACCGTCGAAGGGCCGGACGATTATGCTTCGCAAAGAGAAATGCTGGAGCGTCGCTTCGATCACGGATTGCATGACGCAGAAGAGGGTAAAACGTTAACAGGATTTGGCGTATTGCCTTCTGTAGTCCTCATGGACGGCGGCAAAGGACATGTGCATGTGGCAGAAGAGGTTTTGCGCGAACGCCACCTGGATATTCCCGTGGTGGGCATGGTAAAAGACGATCATCATATCACGCGTGCCCTTTTCTATCGGGGAGAGGAATGGGAGATGGATCCACGTTCCCCACTCTATGAATATCTGTATGCCGTACAGGAAGAGGTTCACCGCTTTGCGATTGAATATCATCGTCGCTTGCGATCAACGGAGATGATGACGTCGGCATTGGATGCTATTCCGGGTATTGGCCGGAAGCGACGTACGGCTTTATTGCGCGCGTTTGGCTCTGTGGCGGCAATTAAAAAAGCGGATGTGGCAGAGCTGCAGGCGGTGGACGGCATGACAAAGGCCAGTGCGGGAGCGGTCGCACACTATTTTGCACAGCACGCGGCAGAGAATGTGTCGGATGCAGCGCAAAAGGCAGTCTCGAAAGAAACTGCGAACGTTACCTCTGAGCGATCGTTATCAAAAAAGGAGTAGCCATGGAGAGCGAAAACAGAACCGTTAAATTGGCGGAATTGGTGGAAAAAATGGGCCTTGAGATCGTGGCACGTTCCAGGGATTATGATTCCATTACCATTAAGAGGGCCGATGTGAATCGTCCCGGCCTGCAACTGGCCGGATTTATGGAAAACTTTCCTTGGGCGCGCCTGCAGATTATCGGGCGCGTGGAGTATATCTATTATATGCAATTGGCGCCAGAGCTGCGCTATGAGCGCTTTCGCGGCATATTCTCCTATCCGATTCCGGCGCTGATCTATTCCTATGATCAGGCTATTACCGACGACATTTTAGATTTAGCGGACTACTATAATAAGACCATTCTGCGCACACCGTTGCAGACGACTAAACTCGTTGCCATGATGAATCGGGAATTGGAGCTGCTATTGGCTCCGACGACGACGATGCATGCCGGATTAATGGAAGTCTTTGGTACTGGCGTGCTGATTCGGGGGAAGAGTGCAGTGGGAAAGTCGGAAACCGGCTTGGATTTGCTGATTCGTGGGCATCGCTTGGTGGCGGATGATGTGGTGGAGCTGACGCGCGTGGAAAATACGTTGATCGGGCAGGCGCCGGAGAATATTCGTCACTATATGGAGATTCGCGGATTGGGCATTTTAGATATTCGTCGTCTGTACGGCATCGGCTCGGTCAAGGAAGATACACAGATCGAGATGGTGGTGATGCTAGAGGATTGGCAAGATGATAAAGAATACGATCGCTTAGGGATTTTTGATGATTATACGGAAATCCTGGGGGTTCGTTTGCCGGCGATTATGGTTCCGGTGAAACCTGGGCGCAACTTGGCCATGATCATCGAGGCAGCCGTGCGCAACAATCGTTTAAAACAAATGGGCTATAATGCGGCATTGGAGCTCAACAATCGTTTGATCGAAGAATCCAATCGCATGGCACAAGAAGAAGGGGTGCAGTAAACCTCCTCACAGTTAGGCGTTCATTTGACGCCCAAATAGGTTTCTTTTATACTCGGTATAGGCACAAATTTGGTGGAGTGAGCGGGTTGTGGAGCCCGCGGGGACGGCCGGTGCGCCGTTAGAAAGTCAGGAGTATTTATGGTGCAAAAATTCAAAACTATGGATGGTAATGAAGCTGCAGCATATGTCTCGTACGCATTTACGGAGGTGGCTACGATCTATCCGATCACGCCGTCTTCTCCGATGCCGGAGCATGTAGACACTTGGGCAGCCAACGGGATGAAGAACATCTTCCAAAAACCGGTGCATGTGGTGGAGATGCAGTCGGAAGCCGGCGCTGCCGGTGCAGTACACGGCTCTTTGGCAGCGGGTGCTTTAACCAGTACATATACAGCATCCCAAGGCTTGCTGCTGATGATTCCGGATATGTACAAAATTGCCGGTGAGAATTTGCCGGGCGTATTTCATGTTGCCGCACGTGCCGTCGCCAGCCACGCATTGTCGATCTACGGCGATCACTCGGATATCAACTCGGCGCGCATGACCGGCTTTGCCTTCCTTTGTTCCAGCTCCGTACAGGAAGTAATGGATCTGGGCGCTGTTGCGCATCTGTCCGCAATTGAAGGATCGCTGCCGTTTGTCCATTTCTTTGATGGCTTCCGTACGTCGCATGAAATCAATAAAGTTGCGGTTTGGGACTTTAAAGATCTGGAAGAAATGGTGGATCATGAAGCCATTCAGGCGTTTCGCGATCGTTCGATGAATCCGAATCGTCCGAAGACGATGGGCACCTCCCAGTCGCCGGATATTTTCTTCCAGAACTTGGAAGCCTCCAACCATTACTATGAAGACATCATTCCCATCGTTGAAAAGTACATGGCGAAGGTTTCTGAGAAGACCGGTCGTCCGTATCATCTCTTTGATTACTATGGTGATCCGGACGCAGAAAACGTCGTCGTTCTCATGGGCTCCGCTTGTGAAGCAATGGAAGAAGTCATTGATGCTGAGGCGGAAAAGGGCAACAAGCTCGGTATGATTAAGGTACGTCTGTATCGTCCGTTCAGCCGCAAACACTTCCTGGAAGCTTTGCCGAAGAATGTGAAGAAGATTGCGGTTTTGGATCGTACGAAGGAAAAAGGATCCCTTGGCGAGCCGCTCTACATGGACGTTCGTGCGGCACTTTATGATTCGGACATTCACCCGACCGTCGTGGGCGGCCGTTACGGCATGGGCTCTAAGGATACCATTCCGACCCATCTGTTGGCCGTATTCCGCAACCTCGAAAAAGATGAGCCGAAGAACCACTTCACTATCTCCATTGAAGATGATGTGACGAATCTTTCCTTGGATCAGTCGGAAGTCTTGCATATCCGCGAGGAAGGCACGACCCGTTGCAAGTTCTGGGGATTCGGTTCCGACGGCACGGTCGGCGCAAACAAACAAGCCATTAAGATCATCGGTGATAACACCGATCAGAATGCACAGGGCTATTTCTTCTACGATTCGAAGAAATCCGGCGGTTTGACCGTTTCGCATTTGCGTTTCGGCAAGAGTAAGATTCGTTCCACGTATCTGTTGGATGAAGCAGACTTTGTCTCCTGCTCGAAGCAAGCCTATGTGCATCAATACGATTTGCTGCGCGGTCTGCGTAAAGGCGGCACTTTCCTGCTGAACTGCACGTGGGAAGAAAGCGAACTTGACGAACATCTGCCGGGACAGATGAAACGCTATCTGGCCGAAAACGACATTCAGTTCTATATTTTGAACGCGTCCAAGATTGCACAGGAGATTGGCCTGGGCAACCGTACCAATATGATCATTCAGTCTGCATTCTTTAAACTCTCCGGCGTTTTGCCGCTGGAAGAGGCAGTAGCGCATCTGAAGGATTCCATTGTGAAAGCCTACGGTCATAAGGGCGACGATGTCGTCAACATGAATAACAAGGCGGTGGACAGTGGTATCAACGCTCTTGTCAAGGTGAACATTCCTGCCGCTTGGGCAGATGCCAAAGATGATACAGTTGATCTTTCGGGCACCCCGGACTTCTTCAAGAACGTGGTGCGTCCGATGTTGCGTAATGAAGGCGATGACCTGCCGGTATCGGCCTTCACAGGTCATGAAGACGGACACTGGGATAACGGCACCTCGCAATTCGAAAAGCGCGGCATTGCTCTGTTCGTGCCGGAATGGCAAGTGGACAACTGCATTCAGTGTAACCAGTGCTCGTATGTCTGTCCGCATGCGGTCATTCGTCCGTTCCTTTTGAATGAAGAAGATCAGAAGAATGCACCGGAAGGCTTTGTTTCCAAGAAAGCCGTCGGCAAAGGCATGGAAGGCCTCAACTTCCGCATTCAGGTTTCTCAGCTGGACTGCACCGGCTGCGGTAACTGCGCAGATGTTTGCCCGGCAAAGAATAAGGCTCTGATTATGAAGCCGTTCGAAGAACAATACGAAGCCCAGAAGGGATATTGGGAATACGCCCATGAAAAAGTCGGCTACAAAGAAGATGTCATGCCCGACACAACAATTAAGGGCTCGCAGTTCAAGCAACCGTTGCTGGAATTCTCCGGCGCCTGCGCAGGCTGCGGTGAAACGCCGTATGCACGTCTCTTGACCCAACTCTTCGGCGACCGGATGCTCATTGCTAACGCCACCGGCTGCTCCTCCATTTGGGGCGCTTCTGCACCGTCCACGCCGTACACCACGGACGCTAACGGCTGTGGCCCGACATGGGGTAACTCCCTCTTTGAAGATGCCGCCGAATATGGCTATGGCATGCTCTTAGCTACCGAGTCCAACCGCGACCTGATTGAGACCAAGATGAATCAGTTCCTGGCGCTGGGATTGGATACGTCGTATAACGAGCTGTTCCAGACTTGGATGGATAGCAAGGACGACTATAAGGCTTCCAAAGCCGCCACGGCTGATATTCTGACAGCTGATGCCAAGGTTGACAGCGCAGATGGACAGAAACTCTTGGAAGAGATTCTAAAACTAAAAGATTACATGACCAAGAAATCGCAGTGGATTTTCGGCGGCGATGGATGGGCTTTCGATATCGGTTACGGCGGATTGGATCATGTCTTAGCCTCCGGCAAAGACATCAATATCCTCGTCATGAACACGGAAGTTTACTCCAACACCGGCGGTCAGTCGTCCAAAGCGACGCCGCTTGCCGCAGTGGCACAGTTTGCCGCTTCCGGTAAACGTGTGAAGTCCAAGGATTTGGGCCTCATGCAATCCACCTACGGCTATGTCTACGTTGCTCAAGTAGCAATGGGCGCTAACCAGAATCAAACGATTAAGGCATTCCGTGAAGCCGAAGCCTATCATGGCCCGTCCCTGATCATTGCTTACGCACCGTGCATTAACCATGGTATCCGTATCGGCATGGGCAAGAGCCAGGCTCGTGAGAAACAAGCAGTCGAAGCCGGTTATTGGCATCTGTGGAGATACAATCCGCTGCTGGCCCAGGAGGGCAAGAATCCGTTCCAGCTCGACTCCAAGGAACCGACAGCAGACTTCCAAGAATTCCTCATGGGCGAGGTCCGTTACTCTTCCCTGAAGCGCAACTTCCCGGAAGAAGCCGGCGAACTCTACGCAGCAGCCGAACAGGCCGCCAAGGATCGCTACGAGAACTACAAGCGTCTCGCGGCGATTGAGTACTAAGCGAAAAAATCATCCGATACAAGCTTTTAGGGAAAAATCTTCCGAGGAGGCTTGTGTTCGGAAAGTAATGCAAGTAAGAAGCAACGCACGCACTCGCGTGCGTTGCTTCTTTTAATGTCGCCGCAAATGGACGGCAGGAAATTACGGGGGCGTTTTGCGATTTTGGGTTTTGCCGACCGTCCACGCCACTTGCCGTACGCCCTCTTCACATCCGCGCACGCAACCGCCATCCTTCAGGAGATGGAAGACTTTGGTCCGGCAGGGTGATGTATTCATGGTAAAATAGGGTAGCATTGTAGCGTCTGAAAGGTTGGAGGCTTAAGCATGATCAATGAAAAACAGCGTGCGGAGCTACTGTCGGGGGCGTATGGGCTGGTGCGGGAAAATGTTCCGCTATCGACCCTGACGACGTTCCATTTGGGTGGCCCGTGCGAATTACTGATAGAAGTTACGTTGGAAAAAGAAGCATTGCGCACCATTCGCTATTTACGGGGAAATGGGATTCCGTTTACCATCCTGGGCAACGGGTCCAATACATTGGTGCGAGATGGGGGTATTGATGGCGTTGTCGTGAAAATGGGACAAGCATTTTCGGATGTGACCGTGGACGGCAATATCGTATGCGCTCAGGCGGGGGCGCTGTTATCCAAGGTGGCGCAAACGAGCTTCCGTGCCGGTTTGACTGGCATGGAGGAACTGGCGGGCATTCCGGGATCTGTCGGCGGCGGGGTGATTATGAACGCTGGCGCATATAATAAAGAGATGAAAGATGTGGTGCGTTCGGTGCGCGCCATTAATCGAGAGGGATCCATCGTTACGCTGTCACCGGAAGAAATGGCAATGGGCTATCGGACGTCACGCATGATGCAGGAAGGCATGGTGGTGACAGAGCTGGAGTTTGCGTTAACCCCCGGCGATCCGGAAAAAATTCGTGAGAAGGCGCAGGATTATGCTCAGCGTCGCAGCAGCAAGCAGCCGTTGGAGAAGTATTCGGCGGGTTCGACATTTAAGAGGCCGACCGGACATTTTGCCGGTCAGCTGATCCAGGAAGCAGGCCTTCGCGGTTATACAGTCAACGATGCACAGGTCTCAGAGAAACATTGTGGCTTTGTGATCAATAACGGGAATGCCACAGCAAAGGATGTCTTGGCGGTTATTTCGCATGTGCAAGAAACCGTGAAAGAAAAATTTGATATAGAGCTGGAAACAGAAGTACGCATTATCGGAAAAGAGTAGGTGTTTTCATGAGAATCGTCATCGTCACGGGAATGAGCGGCGCCGGAAAAAGTTCAGCGCTTCGGCTGTTTGAGGATATGGGCTATTACTGCATGGACAATATTCCTCCGCGGCTGATCGGCAATTTTTTGGAGCTAACGAAGAGCGCCTCTAAAAATTTGACACGCGTGGCGTTGGGCGTGGATATTCGCGGACGTGAATTTTTCGAGGATTTGCAGTCAACGGTCGAAGCACTAAAAAAAGAGAAAGAACTGGAAGTCACGACACTCTTTTTGACGGCCTCCGATGAAGCCTTGGTGCGTCGCTATAAAGAATTGCGGCGGCCGCATCCGATGGACAAAGCGGGCAATATTTTTGATGGGATACAGCGCGAGAAGCAATTTTTAGAGCATCTGCGTCTGACCTCTGATTTAGTGCTGGATACGACGAATAAGACACTGGGCGAATTAAAAGAAATGATCGACCGCCTGTTTTTATCGCAAGGCGAAAAACCGAAACTGTTTCTTTCCATCATTTCCTTCGGCTTTAAGCACGGCATCGTGCTGGATGCAGATCTCGTCTTTGACGTGCGTTTCATTAATAACCCGTACTATGTGCCCGAACTCAAACATTTGACCGGACTGGATGCACCACTCAAGGAATATGTGTTGCAGTTTCCGGAGACAGAGCAATTTTTAAAGAAGATCAGCGACTTGCTCGAATTTTTGGTGCCCTACTATATTCGCGAGGGAAAACGCACGCTGACCCTCGCCTTGGGATGCACCGGAGGGCGGCATCGCTCCGTTGTGATGGCAGAACTTTTGGGGGATCAACTGGCGGAACACTACAGTGGAGTGAGCGTTTCGCATCGCGATCGCCATTATTGGAAATAATCCTCAGGATTTCTTCACAGGTTTGGGATACCCTGAGGAAAGAATTCGAATAGATGTAAAGAAAGGAGGGCGTAATGAAAGAAATCAGTGCCGGCGGCGTTGTCATTGATGGAAAGGATGTCCTCGTGCTGCGCAAATTTCGCGGCGACTGGGTGCTTCCCAAGGGACGCATTGAATCCGGCGAAACCTTGGAACAAACGGCTCTCCGAGAAGTGCATGAAGAAAGTGGATTGGCTTGCCGCGTAGGCTCTTATATCGGTTTTGTCCGTTACAATTATTCCAAGCCCAATGGCATCGAGGTACATAAAACGGTTCATTACTATACGATGACGGCAGAAGGGGGCTCGATGAAGCCGCAAAGGGAAGAAGGCTTTTGCGACTCTGCCTTCATGCCCTGGCGAAAAGCCGTTAAATTATTGCGACACGATTCCGAACGCAACATGGTCCGCCAAGCGTTCACAGGAACACCGCCCGCAAAGAAACGTCGTCCACCCTCTACGTTAAGGATTGATCAATGAGCTTTTCCTACGATACAAAAACAGAATGCGCCCGCCTGGCTCTCCACTCGAAAATTGAAGCTCTGTTGGAACTGTCGGCCATGGCACGTTTGAATGCGGCCATGGTCATTCGGCAACAGGAAGTTCGCTTACGCTTCTTCTCGGAGCATCCGGAAGTTATCGGATGCGTGGTGAGTCTGGTGCGCTTTTTATTTTCGCTGGAATGCGAAGTACGTGCGCAAAAGAATGATCAACTGCAGATTAAGCCGGTCTACTATATGGACTTACCGGAGACGCAGGCGGAAGCGCTCTTTCAACAAAGCGGCGTGGATCCTTTCGGACAAACGACGCAGAGTCGCGATGCCATCTTCGGCCGACTAAACGTGCCGGCCAACGCCCGTGCCTACTGTCGCGGCGCGTTTTTAGCAGCCGGCTCGGTGGTGGATCCCGAGAAGTCCTATCATTTGGAAATTGTGACCAAAAATGCGCTGGACGGCGAAATTTTGGAACACGTGTTTCAAAATCTGTCCATTCCAGCAAAACAGACGCGCCGTGGGGATCTCTATGTTTACTATTTAAAGGATTCGGAAGCAATATCGGATTTCATGGTAGCCATCGGCGCTTCCGCGGCCATGCTGGCGCTTGAAAATGTCAAAATCGAAAAAGAAATTCATAACGATATCAATCGCAAATCCAATGCTGAAGCCGCAAATCTCGATAAACAATACCGTGCGTCACTGGAGCAAATCCGCGCCATTCATCTCCTAGATGAGAAACGCGGATTGAACAACTTACCGGATTCCTTGCGCGAACTGGCGGAAGCCCGCTTAGCCCATCCCATGGCAAATCTGCGCCAGTTGGGCGAAACGTTACAACCGCCGCTGGGAAAATCCGGCATTATGCACCGCATGCGCCGCATCTTAAAAGAAGCATCCGTTTGGGAGGAAGAATGAGACAGCCCGGAGAAGATTTTCAAGACGATATCGATGACACCTTACCTTTGAATACACAGCACGGAAATAAGGATTGGCGTGCGGCCCAGGAGGCAGCACGACAGGCTGCTGCACGTCATGCAGAACAGGATGACACGTGGGAAGACGAAAACCGTCGCCACGCTTATGCTGATGCCTCGTATGCGACAAAACGGCCGCACAAAAAGCACAGCTGTCTCGGACGCGTGATTCGCCTTGCGCTTGTGCTTTGCCTTGTCGGCATCATTGCCCTCATCGGCAACCTCTATTTCTGGGATCAAAAAAAGCAGGATCTGCCCGTTCCCGCAGCAGCGGATGGCAACGTCCTGGATCCCATTGATAAGGATTTATTATTTCTGCTTGCCGGCGTGGATGACACCGGTACCGGTGAGCCACAGCGCACCGACACGCTGCTTTTGGTTCGCTATGATTTTAGCGATGGTCGCTTAATCGGTCTTTCCATTCCTCGTGATTCGCGCGTCTTCGTGCGCGGCAAGCGCGACAAAATCAATCATGCCCATGCCTATGGCGGCATCGCCCTCACTATGCAAACAATACGTGATTTTCTGGGCATCGATCTCGATTATTATATGGAAGTGGACTACGACACGGTTAAATCAGTGGTGGATGCTGTGGGCGGCGTCCGCTACAACGTTCCGCAGGAAGCGCAGCCTGTCCCCGGAGAGATCTTTCATACCGGCGACCACGTGCTAAATGGCGATGAAACCCTCAGCTTTCTTCGCCATCGTCAGGGATATAAGAACGGCGATATTGATCGCGTTAAAGCACAACAGGCGTTCTTGAAGGAGACTGCTCACAAAGTGGTTTCACCATTAAACATCTGGCGGATGCCCTTTGTTCTCAAAGCAATTCAAGACCACGCTAAGACCAACATTCCCGCGTTGCCTCTGCTTTCGAAAGCACCCGGCGTTCTCTTTACCGGTCTGCCGGAGATGGAGATGCACACGATCCCCGGACACGGACAGACCATTGGCGGCCTAAGCTACTACGTGCCTGATAAAAAAGGCACTAAACAAATGGTACGGGAACTACTGGGTCCCTTTATGCAGCACTGAAACATTAATAGCCTTGCGGTAGCAACCATAGTGCTATCATTGCCTGCTATACCTACATTTACAGCAAACTTTAAAAGTCGGCCTACGGGTCGGCTTTTTGTATTAATGAGAAAGTTCAATTTATATCATGAAAAGTTAAAATAATTTTTCAAAAGAAGAAGGATTATGATCCTATCCGAAACGCAAACCACCTTATAAGCTTGCAATAATCTCATTTCCATTGGATCCTCAAAGAGTTCAAAAAAAGTTGGCAAAAGTGTTGACACAATAAATCCACGGTGGTATCATATCCAAGTCGCGTTTGAAGAGCGCCACAGAAACAAGAAAAAGTAAAAATAAATTTTACAATCTCTTGACAGGCACTTAACAGCGTGATACAATAACAAAGCACTCCCTAAAAGGGGAGAGCGCGAACCTTCATAATTGAATACGTGAATAACTTTGAGTTGAAATAATTCAAAACAACAAATATAGAGTCAAGATATTGGCTCTCAAAAAATTTTTTTGAGAGTTTGATCCTGGCTCAGGATAAACGCTGGCGGCGTGCGTAACACATGCAAGTCGAACGAGAATGTACTGACGGATCCTTCGGGTGAAGATAGTACAGGACAGTGGCGGATGGGTGAGTAACGCGTAAGAAACCTGCCTTTCACACCGGGATAGCAGCTGGAAACGGCTATTAATACCGGATGACACTTTTTCCCCGCATGAGGAAGAGGTTAAAGAATTTCGGTGAAAGATGGTCTTGCGTCTGATTAGCTAGTTGGTGGGGTAACGGCCTACCAAGGCGACGATCAGTAGCCGGCCTGAGAGGGTGTACGGCCACATTGGGACTGAGACACGGCCCAAACTCCTACGGGAGGCAGCAGTGGGGAATTTTGCACAATGGAGGAAACTCTGATGCAGCGACGCCGCGTGAACGAAGAAGGTC
>NZ_HG529491.1:0-2891 GCF_000308275.2 Levyella massiliensis | reverse complement strand
CAAAGACGGTGACAGTCCGGTACGCGAAAGAAGAAGGAATCATCACGAAAGAGTACCATCGAACACGAGAAATTTGGTGGGAACATGGGAGGACCACCTCCTAAGCCTAAATACGATCATGTGACCGATAGTGAACTAGTACCGTGAGGGAAAGGTGAAAAGAACCCCGGAAGGGGAGTGAAAAGAATCTGAAACCTTGTGCTTACAAGCAGATAGAGCCCATTTATGGGTGATATCGTACTTTTTGTAGAACGGGCCAGCGAGTTATGTTTACAAGCGAGGTTAAGCCTTTTAGGGGCGGAGCCGGAGGGAAACCGAGTGTGAATAGCGCGATAGTTTGTGGACATAGACCCGAAACCGGGTGATCTAGCCATGAGCAGGTTGAAGTTGAAGTAAAATTCAATGGAGGACCGAACCGGGAGCGGTTTAAAACGCTTCGGATGACTTGTGGTTAGGGGTGAAAAGCCAATCGAACTCGGAGATAGCTGGTTCTCCTCGAAATCGCTTTAGGGCAAGCCTCATTGTGAGATGGAGGGAGGTAGAGCACTGACTGGTCGCAGGGCACTCTGTGTTACTAACACCTATCAAACTTCGAATTCCGTTCATTACCAATGGGAGTGAGACGATGTGGGATAAGCTTCATCGTCAAAAGGGAAACAGCCCAGATCATCAGCTAAGGTCCCAAAATGACGTTCAGTGGAAAAGGATGTTATTTTACTTGGACAACCAGGATGTTGGCTTAGAAGCAGCCATACATTTAAAGAGTGCGTAATAGCTCACTGGTCGAGTGAAGTTGCGCCGAAGATACACGGGGCTAAACGTCATACCGAAGCTATGGGATGGATCGAGACGAAAAGTATTTTATGAAAGCTTTCCAAAAATTGATGAGAAATATCGCACACAAAGAGTCAAATTTCAACAAACATGAGATACGACAGAAAAAAGCCAAATGGTATAAGGTTATTCCAAGATATCATTCATCAATTTCATTGGGCTAATAAAGGAAGGCGTATTCATAGAATACTTTTTGTCTCGACCATCGGTAGAGGAGCATCGACTACACATTGAAGCATCAAGGGTAACCTATTGTGGAGCGTAGTCGAGAGAGAATGCTGGCATGAGTAGCGAGAAGGTGAGTGAGAATCTCACCCGTCGAAAGCCGAAGGGTTCCTGAGCAAGGCTCGTCCTCTCAGGGTAAGTCGGGACCTAAGCTGAGGCCGAAAGGCGTAGGCGATGGACAACCGGTGGAAATTCCGGTACAGTAAAGAATCGTTTGAGAGAAGTGTTGACGCAGGAAGCTACGCAAAGCGCGTTGAAGGTATGCGCGTCCAACGAAGTAGGCTAGTCCGGCAGGCAAATCCGTCGGATGGTGCTGAGTTCGGATGGGGATCGAAATTTAAGTAGAGAAGTTGCCGATGCTACACTGCCAAGAAAAGACGCTATCGAGATTTTTTGCTCCCGTACCAAAACCGACACAGGTAGGCAGGAAGAAAATTCTAAGACGCGCGGAAGAACCTTTGTTAAGGAACTCGGCAAAATGACCCCGTAACTTCGGGAGAAGGGGTGCCATCTTCGGATGGCCGCAGAGAATCGGCCCAAGCGACTGTTTACCAAAAACACAAGTATCTGCGAAGCCGCAAGGCGAAGTATAGGTGCTGACACCTGCCCGGTGCTGGAAGGTCAAGGGGAGTTGTTAGAAGCAATTCGAAGCGACGAACTTAAGCCCCAGTAAACGGCGGCCGTAACTATAACGGTCCTAAGGTAGCGAAATTCCTTGTCGGGTAAGTTCCGACCCGCACGAAAGGTGTAACGATTTGGGCACTGTCTCAACAAAGGATCCGGTGAAATTGTAGTAGTCGTGAAGATGCGACTTACCCACGCTAGGACGGAAAGACCCCATGGAGCTTTACTGCAGGTTGACATTGGACTTTGGTTTGTAATGTACAGGATAGGTGGGAGACTTAGAAACATTGTCGCCAGATGATGCGGAGTCGTCCTTTGGATACCACCCTTTACAGACTAGGGTTCTAACCTAGGACCGTGAACCGGTTCGGGGACACTGTCAGTCGGACAGTTTGACTGGGGCGGTCGCCTCCCAAAGAGTAACGGAGGCGTTCAAAGGTTCGCTCAGGATGGACAGAAACCATTCAACGAGTATAAAGGCAAAAGCGAGCTTCACTGCGAGACCTACAAGTCGAGCAGATACGAAAGTAGGACTTAGTGATCCGGTGGTACCGTGTGGAAGGGCCATCGCTTAACGGATAAAAGCTACCCTGGGGATAACAGGCTTATACCCCCCAAGAGTTCACATCGACGGGGGTGTTTGGCACCTCGATGTCGGCTCGTCTCATCCTGGAGCTGGAGCAGGTTCCAAGGGTTGGGCTGTTCGCCCATTAAAGAGGTACGCGAGCTGGGTTCAGAACGTCGTGAGACAGTTCGGTCCCTATCCAGCGTGGGCGTAAGAAATTTGAGAGGAGCTGTCCCTAGTACGAGAGGACCGGGATGGACGAACCGATGGTGTACCGGTTGTTCTGCCAAGAGCATAGCCGGGTAGCTACGTTCGGAAGGGATAAGCGCTGAAGGCATCTAAGCGCGAAGCCCCCCTCGAGATGAGATTTCTAAGAGACCGTGAAGAAAACACGGTTGATAGGTCAGAGGTGGAAGCGCAGTAATGCGTGGAGCTAACTGATACTAATCTCTCGAATATTTGACCAGAAATACCTATTACGATTGGGAAATGGCTAAACAAGCGAATTGCTTGGAAGCTATTTCGACCGCCTAAGATTAGGTGAGTCATTGTTATGGAGAGGACTTGTTCCAACGACAAGTCAATATGGTGACGATAGCGCAGGGGATACACCTGTTCCCATCTCGAACACAGAAGTTAAGCC
>NZ_HG529490.1:877328-1098277 GCF_000308275.2 Levyella massiliensis | reverse complement strand
CCGGCGTCCCCATCCGCGCACCGTCCGTACCGCCGGACCCGCGAACCACGGCACCGCACAACGCTCATCCCCTGCACGCCACAGAACCGCACCCCACCCTTCGCACCCCACCTCGTTCATCGCTATGGTAAAATAAGACGGGAGGTTGCCATGCAAAAAGCTCTATATCGCGCCTATCGGCCACAGACCTTTGATGAGGTGGTCGGGCAGGATGCCATTGTGACGGCGCTGAAAAATCAGATCATGACGGGACAGATCGGGCATGCGTACTTGTTCGCGGGGACGCGGGGCACGGGGAAAACGTCGTGTGCGAAGATTTTCGCACGGGCGGTGAACTGTCTGGATTCGCATGACGGCAATCCTTGCAATGCTTGTGCGCATTGCCGGGCGATTTTGGACGAGACGACGATGGATGTCGTGGAGATGGATGCCGCATCCAATCGTGGCATCGATGATATTCGTGAATTGCGCGAGACCGTGATTTATCCGCCGGCGCAAGTGCGTTACAAGGTGTACATCATCGATGAAGCGCACATGATTACGAAAGAAGCGTTTAATGCGCTTTTAAAAATTATGGAAGAGCCGCCGTCGCATCTAATTTTTATTTTGGCAACGACGGAGCCGGAGCGGATTCCGGCGACGATTTTGTCACGTGTACAGCGGTATGAGTTTAAACGCATTGAGCCGGAAGTGATTGCGAAGCGCTTGGCGATGGTGGCCGAGGAGCAACAGCTTAGGATTACACCGGAAGCCTTGCAAGCCTTGGCATTGGCGGCCAATGGTGCGCTGCGCGATGCTCTTTCCTTGCTGGATCAGGTCATGGCGATGGGCGAGACGACGATCACGGAAGAGGTGGTGGATCGCGTGCTGGGTACGGCGGGCTGGGTTTCCCTCGAGGAACTCACACGCGATGTGCTTGCGGATCGCTTGACTGCGGCGATGGCCTATGCGCATCATTTGCTTGAGGAAGGTAAGGAAGCAGGTACGCTCATCAGCGAATGGATGCAGTATTTTCAGCAATTGCTGCTCGTCAAAGGCGGTGGCGCATCGCTGGCATTACCGATGGCGAAAGCCGAGCGTGAAGCGATGGAAGCGATGGTGGCCAACGTTGCGCTATCGCGGCTTTTGGATTCCATCGATGTATTGGTCGAAACGGATGTCTTGTTGCGCAAATCGGACGCGGCGGAGACGCTCTTCTTAGCCACGGTGGCTCGTTTGGTGGATTACACCTCGCCGAAGCGACTGGAAAGTCGACTGGCGGCGGTGGAAGCCAAACTGCAGATGGTGGAGCGATGGCAATCGCCGGAAAAAGCAGTGCAAGAAGCGGTTGACAAAAAGTGGCTTGCCGCGGGACCGCCGGCAGTCATAGCGACTCCCGCTCCCGCGCCGCAGTCAGCTCCCGCACCACAGTCGGAGCACGCGCCAACCGCAGCACCAAAGCCGCAGCCGACTCCAACTCCCGCACCGCAGTCAGCTTCGACACCGCAGCCAGCGCCCGCTCCCGCGACGCCGTCGTCGGGCAGCGCTTCTGCGATCGACCCGCTTGCATGGTATCGTGATCATGCATCGGAATGGCGTAAATTTGTCGTCGGTAAAAAGATTGTGGCGCCGTTTTTCTTGGATCGATTTGATAAAATAGAGGTGTCGCGTTCGGAAGTGTTTGTAACCTTTGCGCCGGAAAACGCCATGCAGGAAGGCGTCCTGAAGGGCAAGGAAAAGGAGCTGTCCGAAGCGCTGTCAGAATTCACCGGGAAGCCGTGGAAAGTACACATCGGTGAAGTGGCGCACACTACGCCGAATTCCGCAGCGCCTGCAAAAGTAGCGCCACCGGCGACAGCAGCGCCATCGCCGGAAAAAGTGCCGGAAAAAGCGCAGACCAAAGTGCCGGAAAAAGCCACGGAGACGGTGGTGCAACCATCGCCGGCGCAAGAAAAAGCACAAACGGAAGACTGGACTTGGCAAGAATTACAGCGCGTGATTCCGCCTGAACTGTTAGAGAAAAAATAAGGTCGTATTTGATCGAGGAGGAGAAGATGAAGGGTTTCAAAGGGCCGTACGGCGGCAACAACATGGGCAATATGATGAAGAAGATGCAGCGTCTGCAAAAACAAATGGAGGAGACGCAGCAAAAAATCGATGCGACAGAGATTGAAGCCAGTGCCGGTGGCGGCATGGTGAAAGTCAAAATGAACGGCAAGCATGAATTGCTGGAATTGGTATTGGATCCGGAAGTGGTAGATCCGGAAGATACGGAAATGCTGTCGGATTTGATCATGGTTGCGGTGAATGATGCGATTCATCAGGCATCGGCGTTGAACGAATCGGAGATGGGACGTCTGACGGGCGGCATAAATATTCCGGGACTCTAAGCGAAGGGAGAATAGCATGAACGAATTTCCGGCATCGGTGGAGGTGCTGATCGAGAAATATCGGCAGCAGCCCACCATCGGAAAAAAGACGGCACAGCGTCTGGCGTTGCATGCGCTAAAGGATCCTGCCGCGACGCGCGCCTTTGCGCGAGCCCTTTGGGATGTCACAGAAAAAGTGCATCGCTGCCGGATTTGCGGCAATATTACCGAACAGGAAATCTGTCCCATTTGTGCTTCCGTGAAACGGGATCATTCCGTGATCACTGTGGTCGAAGAGGTGACGAATCTCTTGGCCATTGAGCGAGGGGCGAGTTACTTTGGCACGTATCATGTGCTTAACGGGTTGCTTTCGCCCATGGATCAGCGTGGACCGGAGGAAATCGGGGTGTCGCGGCTGCTCAAGCGTGTGAAAGATTCGTTGGCGACGGATACCCCGGTGAAAGAAGTGATTTTGGCGCTTTCGCCCACCGTAGAAGGGGAAACGACGATGCTTTTCCTGGCAGATCAGCTGGAAGCCTTTCCGGTGTGCGTATCCCGCATTGCCAGCGGCATTCCGGTGGGCGGATCGCTGGAATATTATGATGAACTGACGCTCGCACGAGCGATGCAGGATCGCCGTTCGATGAACTGAAGCGCCGAAAGATGGCCGATGGCCGACCTTAGCGATTCTTTTTCTCTTGTGCGCAGCGCACCAGCCAGGCAAAGAGTGCCTGTTGTTTCTCATTAGCGGGAGCCATCATTTCCGGGTGCCATTGAACCGCCAGAAAGTCGGGCTTACCGGGGCACTCCAGTGCTTCGATCACGCCGTCGGCGGCACGCGCCGTGACGCATAACGAAGGCGCTACATCTTTGACCGCTTGGTGATGGAAGGAATTGACATACGGCGCTTGGGGAAACAGCCGAGACAGCAATGAATGCGGCGCAATTTCCAGCGAATGCACCCCATAAAAGCGCGGAACCATTTCATTGCTGTGATAGAGGGACTCTGGCTTCTGCGAAGGCAGATCCTGATAGAGGGTACCGCCGAGGGCAACATTTAACAGTTGCATGCCGCGACAAACGCCTAAGATCGGCAGATCGTGTTTTACCGCCAGTTTAGCCAGAGCCACTTCATGGTTATCCTGTTCAGGCACCACCGGGCCGCATTCTTTGCGTGTGGTTTCACGATAAAGCAGCGTATAAATGTCGGCACCGCCACAAAAAATAATGCCGTCGAGCATGGCCAGCTGCTCTTCCCGCTCCACCTCTGTGCGGACGGTCGGAAGCAGGACCGGTACGGCGTCAGCGGCTAAGAGATTTTGGACAAAATCGTCAGTACAGACGTGGTAGCTTTGCCCGGGCACGCCCATATGAAGCAGGCTGCCGAGCGAATCGTTGTGGGTGTAAGTGGTGCTGAGACCGATTACGGGTTTCATAGCAGGCTCCTTTTCTTATTTTTTCTATTGTAGCCTGTCAAGGAATGAAGTCGCAAGGGGGGAGAAAGGATGAAGTCACAAGCAATCCTAGAGGTCAATTGTCACCTGGTGCGCGCCAATTTGGAAGCCATGCGCAAGGGCCGCCATGCGATGCGCCTTTGGGGCGTGGTGAAGGCCAACGCCTACGGACTGGGCGCAGTACCGGTGGCACGTGCGATTCACGATCTGGTGGAAGGCTTTTGTGTGGCGACGGTCTCGGAAGCGATGCTATTGCGCGAAGCCATTCCGGATAAGCCGATTTTACTATTCGGCTATGTAGCACCCGAAGACGTAGCCGAAATGATTCGTCGCCAGATTGAACCGGCGCTTTCCACGGTAGAGGATGCCATGCGCTGGAATGCCGCGGCAAAAAAGCTGGGGGTGCGCCATCCCGTTCATATTGCGGTAGATACCGGGCATCGCCGGGTGGGATTCATCGCGGAGCAAGACGCTGCCGCACGCGATATTGCTGTCGTTGCTAAACTTCCATTCCTTACTATCGAAGGCATGTTCTCGCATTTGGCTACGGCAGATGAAGCGCCGTTTCCGAATGCCTTTGCAGAGGAGCAACTCTCCCGTTTCCGTACGCTGGCGCAAAAGCTTGAGGCGGCAGGTGTTACCATTCCGCTGCGCCACATTGCGAACGATGCGGGCTTGCTCTTTTTGCCCGAAGCCGATCTCTTCGAGGGCGCGCGTTTGGGGATTTGTCTCTACGGCGCGTATCCGTCGGCAGAGTGTGAAGCGGCCACTACAGTTTCATTGCAGATCCCGTATCGATGGACTGCACCGATTTCGCGTGTCAAATGGATGGAGGCAGGGGAAACCGTGGGCTATGGTCGTACCTGGCGCAGCCGGCGTAAGACCAAAGTGGCAACGGTACAGCTGGGTTATGCAGATGGCTATGTGCGATTGCTGTCCGGCCGCACTGCACTATCGGTGAAGGGTACGCTGTGTCGAGTTATCGGGCGCATTTGCATGGACCAGCTGATGGTGGATGTGACGGATGCACCGCCCGTGGAGGTGGGAGATCGCGTGCTCGTCATGGGTGCGGCGGATTGGAACCAAGCCGATTCCAAAGCCCTGCATGCCGAAACAGAAGCCGCCTTCCAAGCGCTTTTTAGCGATGCTCAAGCGGAAGTTTTTCCGGCACCGCAGGTACCGCGGGGCATTGCCGTCGACTGTTTAGCAGATCGTGCTGAGACGATTTCGTATGAAATTTTGAGCGGTATTGCTTCTCGTGTGCCGCGCTTTTATGAAAGCTAAACATTGACAAGCCATACGGTACGGGCGCATAAATACGTTATACGCTCAAAAATACGTTACAATGGATAGCGGGTGAAATGGCGGAAGGAGCAAACCAAAGAAAGGGCCGAACGATGAAAAAAATAATCTCGCCAAAAGCAGAATTTATCGCATCGATGCTGATTTTCAGCACGCTGGGATTTTTTCGACACGGGGTGTTATTTTCTTCTTCGCTGTTGGTGTTTTTCCGTGCACTTATCGGCAGCGCGTTCTTAGCCTTGCTTTTTGCCCTGGGACGCAGCCATTTTGCCTGGGAGGCTGTTAAAAAACATAAAAAACGGCTCGCCATTGCCGGCGCCATTACGGCACTGGACTGGATTCTCCTCTTTGAAGCCTACAAATATACCACCGTGGCCATAGCGACGATGTGCTATTGCATGTCTTCTTTGATTTTCCTGTTGGCTTCGCCTTTCCTTTTTGGCGAAAAGATCACGCGGCGTCGCGGCATTGCTGCCGCCTGCGCAGTGTTTGGTATGACGTTTGTCTCAGGCATGATTTCGGGAAAGCTAACGGGTGGCTTCGGGATTTTCTTAGCCCTGATGGGGGCGTGTTGCTATGCGGCCGTCATGGCCCTGGGCAAGGATCTTTCCGATATCGATGGCATGAGTCTCGCCTGTGTGGAGATGGGCATTGCCTCCTTGGCGGTTTTGCCCTATGTCCTTTTTACGGAGGATTTCAGCGCGATTCAGATAGATCTGCGCTCTATCGTGTATACTGTTATCTTGGGCGTGGCGCATACGGGCATTGCCTATTCATTGTGGTTTAGTGCCCTGCAGCATCTTGCGGCACAAAGCATTTCCCTGTTGAGTTATATCGATCCGGTCTCTTCGGTGTTTGTTTCGGCCATTCTTCTGAGTGAACCGCTCACACCGATCACCGCGATAGGCTGTGTGATCGTCATCGGCTCTATGGTTTATGGGGAGCTTGGCGATGGCAAAGCCAAACAAACGCCGGCGTCTGCATCGCTGTCCCAAGGCGGAACGACAGCGGCAACGGTTCGAAAATCCGTCGGCGTAAACTCTTTACAACCGTCAAACGAATGGAGGAAGTAATATGGCACATGGCGCCATTGTTGGCATTAACTGGGGCGATGAAGGCAAAGGCCGTATGGTCGATCTTCTCACCGAACAATACGACGTGGTCGTTCGCTACCAAGGCGGCGGCAACGCCGGTCACACCGTCGTGAACGACAAGGGCACATTTGCGCTCCATCTGTTGCCGTCAGGCATTTTCCGTCCCGAGGTGATCAACATTCTTGGCAACGGGGTAGCGGTGGATTGCGAGAATCTGCTCAAAGAAATGCAGGAAGTGGAACAAAAAGGTGTACCCCTGGAGCCTTCTCATTTCATGATCTCCGAGCGCGCTTCCCTTGTCCTGCCCTGGCATCGCGACCTTGACGCCCTCGAAGAGGCGCGTCTGGCTGATCGGAAATTCGGCTCCACCAAGCAGGGCATTGCTCCCTTCTATGCCGATAAAGCCGCCAAGAAAACCATCATGGCCGGCGAATTGCTCTATCCCGAGCATCTGCGCAACCATGTGGAACAGTTGGTCGAATGGAAGAATCTTACATTGACCAAAGTTTACGGCGCTCCGGCAACGACAACCGAAGAGGTTCTTTCTTGGCTTAAACAATATGCCGAGCCCTTAAAGCCATACATTCGTAACACCGCCAAGGTTCTCCGTGAAGCCGATCGTGCCGGCAAAAAGATTCTCTTTGAAGCGCAACTTGGCGCTCTGCGCGACTTGGATCTGGGCATTCATCCATACACCACCTCATCCAACTCCCTGGCCGCTTACGCACCCGTCGGCTCCGGTTTCCCCGCCGTGCACATTCAAGACGTACTCGGCGTCGTCAAGGCCTACTCCAGCTGTGTCGGTGAAGGCCCCTTTACCTGCGAATGGTTCGGCGACCAAGCCGAAGCCCTACGCAAAGCCGGCAACGAATACGGCGCAAAAACCGGCCGTCCCCGTCGCGTCGGCCCCATCGATCTCGTTGCCACCGGTTATGGTGTGGACGCCCAAGGCGCGACAGCCATTGCTCTCACTAAGCTCGACGTACTAAGCTACCTCGACGAAATTCCCGTCGTTGAACGCTACCGCATCCATGGCGATGAAACCGACGAATTCCCATTCCCAGAGCTTTTGAATGACGCCGAACCCGTCGAAACCACCCTTCCGGGATGGAAACAGGACATCTCCGGCTGCCGCACCTGGGACGATCTCCCGCAAGCCGCCAAAGACTACGTCCTCTACCTTGAAAAAGCCATCGATTGTCCAATTCGTTACGTCTCCGTCGGTCCCGAACGCGAAGCGATCATTTTGCGATAAGCAGCAGAAGGTGCGACGTTATAATAGCAATCACAACCAGCAATTCCTCTAATACCAGAAGTTGAAGGCGGCCTGCAAGGCCACCTACCATAATGGCATATTACGAAAGCCGACCCGTACAGGTCGGCTTCTTTTTTTGCGAATTGGCCCCCCACGATAACGAATGTCGTGCCTTTTGAGGAAAAATGGCGGAGGCACGGTCAGAAATGCGGGACAGATGGCATGGCCGACCGTGCCTTTTGCAAAAAATGGTCAAAGGCACGGTCGAAATCGGAGGTTGTGGGGCGCGGCCGACCGTGCCTTTTGGAAAAAAACGTCAAAGGCACGGTCGAAATCGCGAGGCAAAGGGCGCAGGCGACCGTGCCTTTTGTAAAAAAGCGACAAAGGCACGGTCGAAATTGGAGGTTGTGGGGTGTAGCCGACCGTGCTTTTTGGAAAAAAACGTCAAAGGCACGGTCGAAACCGTGGGTTGTGGGGTGTAGTCGACCGTGCCTTTTGCAAAAAATGGTCAAAGGCACGGTCGAAATCGCGAGGCAAAGGGCGTGGCCGACCGTGCCTTTTGCAAAAAAGCGTCAAAGGCACGGTCGAAATTGCGAGGCAGAGGGCGCAGGCGACCGTGCCTTTTGTAAAAAAGCGACAAAGGCACGGTCGAAATCGGAGGTTGTGGGGTGTAGCCGACCGTGCCTTTTGCAAAAAATGGTCAAAGGCACGGTCAAAATCGGCGGTTGAGGGGTGTAGTCGACCGTGCCTTTTGCAAAAAAACGACAAAGGCACGGTCGAAATCGGAGGTTGTGGGGTGTAGGCGACCGTGCCTTTTGCAAAAAAGCGTCAAAGGCACGGTCGAAACCGGAGATCAATGGGCACCGGCGTCCTAGAATAGGCGCCTTCGGCGCCGGAAGGAGTCGGCCTGACGGCCGACGATTGGTAAATAAGGAAGGCGCCCCGCCGGGGCGCCTCCTATGGTAAAAAGCCGACCCGCATGGGTCGGCTCCTCACATCCTGCCTTAAAACACCCCTCTTTATTGCTGCGGTTGTGCCAGCGTCACATCCGCTTGCATACCGGGCGTCGCATTGACATGCATGTTCTGATCCACCCAGAGCACTTCCACGCCGGCGTCCTTGTAGTTCTCCAAAATTTTCTGGGCCTCCTCCGGCGTCGCTATAAAGAAAGCCGTGGAGAGAAGGTCGGCCAGACCGGAATCTGCGGTGCGCACGGTTACCGAGGAATACGCAGTAGCCGGATAGAGCGTTTG
Organism: Levyella massiliensis; assembly: GCF_000308275.2. Taxonomy (GTDB): domain Bacteria; phylum Bacillota; class Clostridia; order Tissierellales; family Peptoniphilaceae; genus Murdochiella; species Murdochiella massiliensis_A. The sequence goes on along the minus strand of NZ_HG529490.1, from coordinate 1,089,571 downwards.
CGGATCGATGATGTGCGCATAACGCACACCATTCAGCTCAAAGTAGCGTTGATAATCGCCAGAGGTCACCATCGAGGTATTGGCCTTAACAGCGGCCTTCGCAATAATGTCCTGATTGTCAGAACGCGGATGCACAATGCCAACATTCCACGTGGCACGCCCATCGATAGGCGTTCCGATGACCTTGACATTGCCACCAGCGCTGATAAGACCATGCGCAAAGCCCGCTTCCATCAATTTTTTAGCAATGCATTCTGTCGCGTAGCCCTTGGCCACCGCGCCGGCATCGAGCTTGAGATCCGGGTCTTGGAAGTACACGGTTTTCTTTTTCGGATCCAGAACGAGATCATTGATATTGCGATGCTTGGCCGACGCTTCCAGCGCTGCCTTTGTGGGCAAGGTAATCGGGGCATGGGAAGTGGTATCGCTATGCGACGCATCGTGCTCGTGCTCTTCCTGTTCCGCAATAGCCGCCTCACGCGTGTCATGCCAAAGCGTCAGCGTTGCGCCCATGGCAATGTTCACCTTGCCCAGCGTTTTCGCATAGTTCTCTTTGCTAAACGCGAGCATCGAAAAAAGATCATCCTCTACGGCTACCGGCGCCTGGGCGGCCGTCTTATTCAAGGTCATCAGATTTGTGACACCCTCATATTCCTTGTAGTTATCATAAAGCTTATGCAATCGCTCAAATTCCGTCCGACAGAGCGTAAAATAGCGATCGAATTCTTTTTCATCTTTTGTATACGCGACGAACTGAATCATCGTATCAAAAGCATCATAAAAGGTACCGGTATTTTTGTACCATTTGGTCCCATCTTCGCCATCTACCCAGGTGCCTTGCCCCGTAAGAGGCATTTTTTCCAACGCTTCAGTCGTGAGCTTCGGACCCTCGGAATCAGCAGAAACCGAAGAGGCTGCCGAAGAATCGCTTTGCTCTTGGCCATTCGGCTTTGCCGGCGACTGGCAACCCGCCAGCAGGCACATCGCTACTCCAAGCGCAACCGCTTTTTTGACAAATTTCATGACTCCTCCTTTAGCCTTCCGCCATGCCTTGCAGGCGCTGCCTAATAAAAAAGCCCGATCCGCATTCGCAGGACCGGGCGCTTTACGTGATGGACCACACTGGAATCGAACCAGCGACCTCCACGATGTCAACGTGGCGCTCTAACCGACTGAGCTAATGGTCCGTACTCGAAAAATAATAACAGAATCCGGCGATGGTGTCAATAAAAAGAAGGCCGCCCGCCGGCAGCCTTCTCTTATCCTTCATGATAAAATTACTTTCCAATATTGCCCAAAAAGTCTTTGACGTTCTCAACGCCTTCTTTTGCTTTCTCTTTCAAATCCTCAGCGCCTTCTTTTGCCTTATCTTTCAAATCCTCAGCGCCATCGCTAACTTTCTTGCCGACATCTTTGCCCATGTCGCTGACATTCTTACCGGCCTCATCAATTTTTTCTTTTGCATTCTCCAAAAAATCTTTTGCCATGATAATCTCCTTTTTGTGACGTTTCTTCGCAACATTCCATGTTAAAACAAGCCGTTTCTTTCGCCGCCTTGCTTCGGCTTTTCCGGCGTCGCCCGGAAAGGCAACACCACAGAAAACTTTTTGTTCAAGCCTAAATTTCCTGTCTATTCTTTAATACCCAAAAACCCTTTCCATAAAACGAAAAATGATCACCTCGTATCATAACAATGCACCGCTACGGATTTATCGACCGGCGTCTGTTGGCACTGGTAGGCGTCGCCATTTTATGCCATCTCATAGTAATGGGATAGGAACTATGTTTCGGTAGCAACTGCGTCTGTCCCGGGCCCTTATGACAATGGGAAAGCTTCTATATAAAAAAACGACGAAGCCTGCGCTTCGTCGTTAATGCTTGGATCATGTTGGACTCGAACCGACGACCTCCACGATGTGAACGTGGCGCTCTAACCAGCTGAGCTAATGATCCATACGATTGAAAAATTATAACATGGAATCCCTGATTGCGCAAGCGCCGGCGGCATACCCTGTAGAAAGGTGCGCTTCAGCGCCATACCACTGGGCGTTCACAAAATAAGAAGCACTCGGAAGAAGGCGTGATCTTAAGCAGGGATTGTGGGCGTCGAGACCCGTCCCCGACCGTGCCTTTTACAAAAAAACGTCAAAGGCACGGTCAAAATCGGAGCAAAGAGGTCGTGCCCGACCGTGCCTTTTGCAAAAAAGCGTCAAAGGCACGGTCAAAACCGGAGCAAAGAGGTCGTCCCCGACCGTGCCTTTTGCAAAAAAGTGGCAAAGGCACGGTCAAAATCGGAGCAAAGAGGTTGTGCACGACCGTGCCTTTTATAAAAAAACGTCAAAGGCACGGTCAAAACCGGAGCAAAGAGGTCGTCCCCGACCGTGCCTTTTGGAAAAAAACGTCAAAGGCACGGTCGAAACCGGAGCGAAGAGGTCGTCCCCGACCGTGCCTTTTATAAAAAAACGTCAAAGGCACGGTCAAAATCACAGCGAAGCAGGCGTGCCCGACCGTGCCTTTTGCAAAAAAACGTCAAAGGCACGGTCAAAACCGGAGCGAAGCAGGCGTGCCCGACCGTGCCTTTTGCAAAAAAACGTCAAAGGCACGGTCAAAACCGGAGCAAAGAGGTCGTGCGCGACCGTGCCTTTTACAAAAAAGTGGCAAAGGCACGGTCAAAATCGGAGCAAAGAGGTCGTGCCCGACCGTGCCTTTTGCAAAAAATGAGCAAAAGCACGGTCGAAACCACAGCAAAGCAGTCGTCCCCGACCGTGCCTTTTGCAAAAAAGCGGCAAAGGCACGGTCAAAATCACAGCGAAGCAGGCGTTCCCGACCGTGCCTTTTACAAAAAAGCGGCAAAGGCACGGTCAAAATCGTGAGGCAGACGGCACAACCGACCGTGCCTTTTGCAAAAAAGCGTCAAAGGCACGGTCAAAACTGCGGGGCAGAGGTCGCACCCGCCTCCGAATGTAGCCCCCGACCACGCCTCATGCAAAAAACACGCACAGCCACGCTCCCCCCAAAAGGACTCCGCGACAACGCCACCATGGTCACCCCCGCCCAAATGAACTCTGTGATCGCGCCCCATCCCGCGCTCATCGCTAACAGGCCATTCCACACAGACACGGCGCGGTTCGCATGGATTTTACATAACCTTAACAAAAAGACTCTCCTTGTTTTAACCTGACTCTCTTATGCTATGAACTGTACACAGCGTATGGAGTGGGGTGTTTCCCATGGACTGTCCACGTTGCGTAGTCCTTCTGACAGAGATCTGCGGCATTGCTGCGGATGTCCGAATCATTCGGAAAACGCTGTGCGAGTACAGAAGGACCGAACAATTCTTAAATAAAAGAAAAGGTGGTATTCAATGAAATCAACCATGAAGAAAGTATTGGGCACGTTGTTGGCGTTTGCGCTCGTCGTGACACTGGCTGCTTGCGGTGGCAATGACAAAAAAGACCAGAGCAGCGCTGCTTCCGAAGCATCCAGCAATGCAGCAACTTCGGAACAATCCAAAGCAGATGCTTCGTCGGGAGCCGCTACAAAGGGTGGCGATGTGGATCCGAGTCTGAAGGGCCAGATCAGCGCATCCGGTTCGTCGGCATTGAAGCCGTTGGCAGATAAAGCGGCGGAAGCATTCATGCAGAAGGCAACGGGCGTGGCCATTACCGTAAACGCGGGTGGTTCGGGCCAGGGCCTGAAAGACGCTGCTGCCGGTACTGTTACGCTGGGTATGTCGGATGTTTTTGCTGAGGACAAACTGGAAGCGGATCAGGCAAAAGGCTTAGTTGACCACAAGGTTTGCATCATCACGATGGCTCCGATTGTTAATGAAAAGAACAAAGTTGCTGATTTAACACAGCAGCAGATGATTGACATCTTCACCGGCAAGGTAACGAACTGGAAAGATGTCGGTGGCGATGATAAGCCGATCATGCTGATCACTCGTCCGTCTTCCTCCGGTACGCGTGCTCTGTTCACGAAGTTCGCTCTGAATGGTGCGGACGAGACCAAGGGCTCCATGGAAACAGATAACTCAGGCGAATTGCTGCAGAGCGTAAAGCAGAACGAAGGCGCCATCGGTTATGTGGCTCTGTCCTACCTCGTTGGTGACCAGGCCAAAGGTGTCAAGGCGGTTAAACTGGACGGCGTAGAACCGACGTTGGAAAACACCTACTCGGGTAAATATCCGGTATGGGGCTTCGAACATGTTTATACAAAAGGCGAAGCACAGACTCCGGCAAAAGAATTCCTAGACTACTTCATGGGTGAAGAGTTTGGTAAGAACATCGAAGAGATGGGCTATGGCGTATCTTCGAAATTGGCTGCGGACGCTATGAAGGGTCATGATACCCCGATGAAGTAAAGCAAAGTCTCCTTCACAACTTCGAGTGTTCGTCCGAACATTCGGAAGGTTAGAGTCCGACAATAGGAAACTGCGGAGGCATTGTGAAATGAGAGTTTCGCAATGCCTCTTCCTTTACGGCTGGTGTTTTCGGCAGGGAAGAGCCCCTTAATCGGAACATTTTTGAAGCGAGACGTCCTGTAGAACCGGGACATTCTTTAGAACCAGATTGGACGTGCATATGGCTACGAAACAACAAGAAGCAGCGTCTTCGTCATTGGTGAAGACACGTGAAAAGAGACTGCGCACGCCGGGAGAGGAAAAGTTCAGAAGAGAGTACTTGGGACGCGGATTTGTGACCTTCATGGGGTTACTCATCATAGCCATTACCATCGCTATTCTTCTATTCCTGCTTGTGCGCGGGACAGCCTCCTTCACGCAGTTCAAGCATGGTGTGATGGACTTTCTTTTTAGCGAAAATTGGAATCCTACGGACTCCTTTGATTCACCGGGGAAGGGCAGCATCGGGGCCGCGGTGTATATCTTCGGCTCCATCCTCACCTGCGGTCTGGCCATTCTATTGGCCACGCCGTTTTCGCTGGGGGCAGCGATTTTTATGACAGAAATTGCTCCGAAATGGGGCAAAACCATTTTTCAACCGGCCGTGGAAATCTTCGTTGGTATTCCCTCCATTGTCTATGGCTGGGTGGGCTTGACCGTGTTGGTGCCTTGGATTCGTGATACTTTCCATGCCCCGGTAGGCGGCTATTCCGTGTTAGCGGCCGTGATCGTATTGACAGTTATGATCTTTCCGACCATCACCACGTATATCACGGATACCATTCGCGGTGTGCCGGATAGCTATCGCCAGGCAGCCTATGGCATGGGATCTACGCGCTGGCAGGTCATTAAGAACATCGTCATTCCGGCATCCAGCACCGGTATTTATACCGGCATTATTTTGGGGCTGGCACGTGCATTCGGCGAAGCATTGGCCGTTTCCATGGTGATTGGGCGTACGCGTCTGTTCCCGAACGGCATTTTGTTTCCGACGGCGAACATCACCGGCATCTTGGCTTCCGATATGGGTAATACTATCGATGGAAGTGAAGCAAACATGGCACTTTGGAGTCTGGCATTGCTGTTAATGGTGATCTCTATTCTGTTCATTGTTCTAATCCATGTATTCTCGAATGTTCAGAAGAACAAACTGGAGCAGCAGAAGAGTGCGATGAAGGCGGCGGAAAAAGCCGACGTGGATCTGGATGAGGAGGTGGTGTGATGGACGAGAGAATGCGAAAGCGTATCGCCCAAGCCAAGAATGTGGATCGCTTCATGACGATACTGTTCTCGGCAATCGGCGGCTTCTTCCTGATCTTCATCCTGCTTTTAGCAGGCTATATTATCGTAAATGGCCTCATGAGCTACTTTCCGGGCGTTTTTTCCTTCTCATCCAAGGGTATCGGAAACCAGCTCTTTAATACCATTTATCTGCTGTTCCTTTCGTTGCTATTCAGCTGCCTGGTGGGCATTCCGGCAGGTATCTATATGGCAGAATATGCGAAACAGGGCAAAGTCACCGAATTCTTGCGGATGAGCATCGAATCTTTATCCTCGCTGCCGTCCATTGTTATCGGTTTGTTCGGCTACTTGGCCTTTGTGCTCACTTTTGGTGCCACCTGGAACCTGTTAGCTGGCTCCTTGACGGTATCCATTTTAAGTATTCCGCTCATTACCACCTCCACAGAGGACGCCATTCGCGCGTTGCCACGCAACTTTGTTGAAGGCAGCATGGCGTTGGGATCGACCCATTGGTACGCCATTGTGCACACCTTGCTGCCAGCGGCGCTGCCGCGTATCGGCTCCGGTATCATCTTGGCTGCCGGCCGTGTTTTCGGTGAAGCGACGGCGTTAATGTATACGTCGGGTATGTCTACCCGTATCGACTGGGCAAACTGGGACTTGACCTCTCCGCTAAACGCGTTAAACCCGCTCCGCACCGGCGAAACGCTGGCGTTGCATATTTGGGTTATGCGCTCGGAAGCTGTGGACCCGAACAGTGCGAAAATTGCTAACTTTTCGGCCGCTATCTTGGTCATTGTCGTGTTGCTGTTCTCAGTCATTGCGCGCAGAATTGTCAGCAACATCAACAAAAAGCAAACCGGAAGCGCTAAGAAGTAAAGCGTTCGACGGTTGAGAATCAGTGAAGGAGTCGTTGATGAATACGATTGAAACGCAGAACCAGCCCTTCAAATTCGAGGTGTCTGATCTGGACTTTTATTACGGCGAGTTTCAGGCGCTCAAGGGGATCAGTATGAATGTGAAATCCAATCAGATTACGGCATTCATCGGGCCATCCGGTTGTGGAAAATCCACCTTTTTAAAAACCATCAACCGTATGAACGATTTGATTCCCGATACGCGCGTGGATGGCAAGCTGCTCATGGATGGCAAGGACGTCTATAAAGATATGGATGCGTTGGAGTTACGTAAGCGTGTCGGTATGGTGTTTCAGCAGCCGAACCCGTTTCCGAAGAGTGTCTATGAAAACGTGGCCTACGGACCGCGTATTAATGGCATTCGTGACCGGCAGCAGCTGGACGAGATTGTGGAACGCAGCCTCAAGCAAGCGGCCATTTGGGACGAAATGAAGGATCGTCTACACAAGAGTGCGTTGGGACTTTCCGGCGGACAACAACAGCGTTTGTGCATTGCGCGTACTCTGGCAGTGGAACCGGAAGTCATCCTAATGGATGAACCGACCTCGGCATTGGACCCGATTTCCACGACGAAGATCGAAGACCTTATGTTTGATCTGAAAAAAGAGTTCACGATCGTCATCGTCACCCATAATATGCAGCAGGCAACGCGCATTGCCGATGAAACGGGCTTCTTCTATTTAGGAGAGCTGGTAGAGTTTGGCGATACCGTGCAAATTTTTGAAAATCCGCGCTATGAACGTACGGAGCGCTATGTTACGGGTCACTTTGGATGATGCCCGTCGGTGGGAGGAGAAAGTATGCGTAATAATTTTGAAAACAAACTGGAGGAATTGAACTCCAACTTGGTGTCCATGGGAGAAATGGTGAACCAGTCTCTCTCGTATGCGCTGGAGGCCTTAAACAGCAAGGATACATCGCATATCGATTTTGTGCTCCAACAGGAACCGGAGATCAATCAATTTTGCTCGGAGATTGAATCCGAGGCGTTGTTACTATTGCTGAAAGAGCAGCCGTTAGCGCGCGACTTTCGCTTTGTGTCGGCCGCCATTCGCATGAACACGGATATGGAGCGCATCGGAGATCAGGCAGAGGATATTGCTGTTCTGGTTAAACAGATGCTCAACTTCGGCTATAAACAGCGGAGCTTAGGTAGTCTGACGAAGATGTCAGAAATCACACAAACGATGGTTTCCAACGCCGTACGTGCGTTTGTGGAAGGGGACAGCGAACTGGCGTACGAAGCAGCCCAGATGGATGATGAAGTGGATGCCCTCTTTATCAAAGTCCGCGAAGAAGTCATCAATGATATTCGCACAGAAACCATCGATGCGAATTTGGCCATTGATCTGTTGATGATTTCAAAATACTTGGAGCGCAGTGCGGATCACGCGCAAAACATTGCGGAAGCCGTGGTATATTCCATTACCGGTGCGGTCGAAAAATTTGATTAGCTTTTTCGTCAACCGCTCTGCGCTTATTGCGGTTCTTTCTATCTTTCGAGAGGAAATGTCATGAAACAGGTTTTTATAGTTGAAGATGATCAAAATATACGGGAATTGATCAGCTATGCCTTGAATAACAACGGGTACAAGGCGCGCGGCTTTGCTGATGCAAAGGGATTGTACGAAGCGCTGGAAAAGGAAGAGCCGCCGATTCTCTTTTTACTGGATATCATGCTGGACGGAGAAGACGGTTACACCATCCTTGGAACACTGAAGAATCGGGTGGAAACCAAGGAAATTCCGGTGATCATGCTGACGGCGAAAACCAGCGAATACGACAAGGTGCGCGGGTTGGACATGGGCGCGGATGATTATATCACGAAACCCTTTGGGGTCATGGAACTCTTAAGTCGTGTGAAAGCGGTGTTGCGTCGCTATGGCGATAGCGAAGAGCGCTCGGTTTTAGTTCACAACGAAATCGAGATGGATCCGCAAAAACGGCAGACGTTGGTGAATGGAAATGAGGTACAATTAACCTACAAAGAGTTCGAGCTGCTCTATTATCTTATGAATAATTTAGACGTGGTCTTGTCGCGTGATCGGATTATGAATGAGATCTGGGGTTATGAATATGCCGGCGAAACGCGTACCGTGGATGTCCATATTCGTTCGCTGCGCCAGAAGCTGGGCGATGCGGGCAAGTACATTAAAACCGTGCGCAATGTCGGCTATAAATTGAGCAAGGATGCTTAACAGGAGGGGTGGAATGAAGCGTAATATTTGGTTCCGTTTTTTATTGGCGGGCATGATTTTTGCGCTCGTTTCCACCCTGATTTGTTTGTGGACGTTACATGCGGAACTGCCGGAGAAGACGCCGGTACAATGGGCAAAGATCATGTTTCCAGTGGTGTTGGAGCTTTCGATTGTGGCTGTCGTTTTGTCCACCATTTTCACGGATCGCATCTATGCTCAAAGCTTACGTCCGCTGCGCATGATGGTGAAATATTTAAACGGTTTGCTGTCGGGCAAAGTGACAGATGAGGTGCCCACGCTTGAAGCGGAAGAGGCGCTCGGGAGTCTATTGGAGACGAATAAAGAACGCACGCATTTCTTGCAGCAATTGGCGAATGTGCGCGAAAACGAAAATATGCGTCGCCAATTTTCCGCCAATGTGAGCCATGAGTTGAAAAGTCCGCTCACGTCCATTAACGGTTATGCGGAAATGATTGAATCCGGCATGGTGGGGCCCGAAGACACGCGCCGTTTTGCCGGTATTATCCATCGTGAAGGCATTCGCCTTCTGAATATGATCAATGAAATTATCCAGCTTTCAAAATTTGATACCGGGTATTCGGATTTTGATCAACGCGAGGAATTTGATTTACATAAAGCATTGTTACAGGAGATAGAAACCCTGGGATCGATGGCACAGGATCACCATGTTAAGCTCCATGTGGATGTGGAGGGCACAGGAAAAGATCAGGAAGTGCGCCTGTTCGGCAATCGGCGACTGATGACGGACGTATTGCGTAACCTGCTCAGCAATGCGATCAAGTATTCAAAGCCGGAGGGCGGATATGTCTTGACAAAGCTACGGCAAGACGAGGACAATATACTTATAATCGTGGAAGACGATGGCATCGGTATTGCGCCGGAAAACCAGGAACGCATTTTTGAACGTTTCTATGTGGTAGACCCGGGTCGTACGCGTACAGAGGGATCGGGAACCGGTTTGGGCCTTTCCTTGGTAAAGCATATTGTGCAGGTGCACGGTGGGACGCTTACGCTGGAAAGTGCCCTGGGCACGGGATCACGCTTTACCATTTCCCTGCCGCGCCGTAAGCAAGAAGCCGAATCCGTCGCAATCGACACTCCCGGGGCGTAGGGTTCTTGCGCCTTCGAGGGAGTAACGGTGAAAGGTAGCCGAAGGAGCAGGTATGCAAACGATTCTAATCACAGGCGGATTGGGCCAGATTGGGACAGAACTATCGTCCTATCTCAGGCGCGAGTATGGGGCGGAGCATGTTATTCTGACGGATGTGGTGCAGAAGGATTCCCCGGCGGTGGAAGCCGGCCCCTTTGAACTCTTAGATGTTACAGACGGCAAGCGTCTGGCGGAACTCGTGGACAACTATCACGTGGATACGGTGATGCATCTGGCAGCTCTTTTGTCTGCCGTTGCGGAAGCGCGTCCGCAATTGGCCTACCAAATTAACCTGGGAGGCCTTTTTCAGGTTCTGGAGGTAGCCAGAGAGAAGAATCTCTCTGTCTTCACGCCCAGTTCGATCGGTGCATTCGGACCGACCACCCCGAAAGTTACTCCGCAGGATACGATTCAGCGCCCGACAACAATGTACGGCGTGACCAAAGTCGCCGGCGAACTTCTGTGCGATTATTATTTCCGTCGTTTCGGCGTGGATACGCGCGGCGTTCGTTTCCCGGGACTGATTTCTTATGAGGCTCTGCCGGGTGGCGGCACGACGGATTATGCCGTGGAAATTTACTATAAAGCCATTCGTGACGCGCATTATACCTGCCCGATTGCCAAAGGCACGTTGATGGATATGATGTATATTCCCGATGCGCTGCGAGCGGTGCATGAATTGATGGAGGCGGATCCTTCGAAGCTCAAGCATCGCAACGCTTTTAATATCGCCTCCATGAGCTTTGCCCCGGAGGACGTTGCGGCGGCCATTCAAAAACAGATGCCTGCGTTCACCATGGAGTATGAGGTCAATCCGACCTTGCAGGCGATTGCCGATTCCTGGCCGGATCAGCTGGACGACAGTGCTGCCCAAGAAGAATGGGGCTGGAAGGCAAAGTACGATCTGGACACCATGACCACGGATATGTTGGAAAATTTAAAGAAACGTCTTACGAAATAGGGGAGGAGAATCATGAGCATTCACGACATGCAATATCTTGCGGAAAAAATTGAAGGGTTGAAACAAGACGGTCTCTATAAAACCTTTAAGGTGGTCGAAGGCCCGAATGAAGCGGAATGTGTCATTGATGGAAAAAAAGTCATCAATCTTTCCTCCAACAACTATCTGGGATTTGCTAATCATCCGCGTCTGAAGAAGGCCGCCATTGCCGCCATTGAAAAATACGGGGTTGGTGCCGGTGCGGTGCGTCCCATTAACGGAAACCTGTCTCTGCATGAGGAGCTGGAAAAACTCCTGGCCGAATTCAAGGAAGAGGAAGCCGTTATCGTCTACCAGTCCGGCTTTAACTGCAACGCCGGCACCATTCAAGCGGCGGTTGACGAAGGCGACTTGATTATTTCGGATGAATTAAACCATGCCTCTATTATCGATGGCTGCCGTCTTTCGAAGGCCAAGAAAACCGTCTTTAAGCATAGCGATATGAAAGATCTCGAGCGCGTGCTGAAGGAGCGTCGTGCGGAGTTCAATAAAGTTTTGATCATTACCGATGGTGTCTTTTCGATGGACGGCGATATCGCCAATTTGCCGGGCATCGTTGCCCTGGCGGAAAAGTATGATTGCATGACCTACGTGGACGATGCGCATGCTTCGGGCGTGTTGGGCCGCAGCGGCCGCGGTACGGTGGATCACTTCCATCTCCACGGCAAAGTGGACTTCATCATTGGTACCTTGTCCAAAGCCATGGGCGTTATCGGCGGCTATGTGGCGGGCAAACAGGTCACCATCGACTGGCTGAAGAACCGCAGCCGGCCGCTCCTGTTCTCTACTGGCAATACCCCGGCGGACACCGCTGCCATCATTGAAGCGGTTAAGATGCTGATGGAGAGCGATGCATACACCAACAAGCTATGGGACAATGCGCGCCTGTTTAAAGAAAAGCTTGGCAAACTGGGCTTTAACACCGGTCACAGCGAAACCCCCATCACTCCGATCATCATTGGCGACGAAGCCAAGACGGGCGCTTTCTCCGAAGCACTCTTTGAAAACGGCGTCTTCACCAGTCCGATCGTATTCCCGACCGTTCCGAAGGGGACCGGGCGTGTGCGCTGCATGATCACGGCGGCGCATACCGAAGAGCAAATCGAACGCGCTGTGGATATCATCGCGAAGGTCGGCCGTGAACTAGGCATCATCGAATAATACGAAAAAAACTGGCTGCTATGCCAGCGTCAATTGCAAAAATAAGAGGCTGTGCCATTTGGCACAGCCTCTTTACATCTGTTTTATTCCTCGGATTGCCGTGTGACTTCCGATGAAACGGTACGGGAGAAATATTCGTGCGATATAAAACAGCACCTTACTTTAAGTTCTGCACGAACATACGAATGAACGCGATGGTTTGCGGCTGATAAATAATATCCACCAAGAACGCACCGACAATCGGCACAATCATCATCGCTTTACGTGAATAACCATAGCGATCGTTGACCGCTGTCATGTTCACGATGGCAGAAGGCGTTGCACCCAGGCCGTGACCGCAGAGACCCGCACACATTACTGCAGCATCGTAGTCCGCACCCAAGATGCGGAAGATGATGAAGTAGGAAGCGAGACCCAGGAAAAGCACCTGGCAAATGACAACCAGCAACACGCCGCCAATCAGATCGGACAGCTGCCACAGTTTCAGCGTCATCAACGCCAAGGACAGGAACAGGTTCAGCATCACCGTACCGATACCGTCAACCAGCGCAAAATCAAAGTGGAAGAATTTATGCTTCTCGTTCAGGTTGCGCACGATGACGGCCAGGAACATTGCGCCGACATAAGTCGGGAAGTCCATTTTAATGAGTTTTCCAATCCAACCCGAAATGATCGAGCCGGCAGCCATGCAGCAGATGATGACAACGACGTTTTGAATGATTTCAAAGCTTGTCAGCGTATGTGTTTCGTCCGTCGTATTGATATCTGCAGCTGCCGTCGTGAAGTCTTCATTGGTCGGCTTCAGGTGGTGACGTTCGATAAGCAGACGACCCAGAGGGCCACCCAGCATAACGGCCGAAATCAGACCGAACGTTGCCGCTGCAGCACCCACCGTCTTAGCAATGGGATAGCCCATCCCGACGAAGGTATTGCCGTAGGACAGCGCAGCGCCATGTCCGCCGATCATCGAGATCGAGCTGGCCAGTAACGCATACGGCGGTTCCAGACCGGTGACGGCGGAAATGCCCATACCGATGCTGTTCTGGATGATGGAAACCACACCGCATACCAACCAGTAAATAATCAGCAATTTACCGCCGCTCTTCAGCAGCTTAAGGCTGGCGCCCAAGCCGACCGTTGTGAAAAATGCCAGCATAAATACGCTTTGGAAGGGATCATCGAATACAAAGGTAAAGCTTCCTGTGCTGTGGCCAACCCAAGTAATCAGCATGAAAATAAATCCACCAACGACCGGAGCAGGGATACAGAATTTCGCTAAAAAATTAACCTTCCTTACCAATAAGTACCCGATGAGAAGAAGTATGGCGGCTAACGCGAGCGTCAGCACGCTGTTGAGGTTGATAGTAAACAGATTGTCTATCACTTCAAATTTCATAATGCCTCCTTTTCATAATTGTACGCGACAGATGCACTTATACTATAACATAAAAACTTGAGAAAAGGTTTGTAGATGATAATAGGAATGGCACTGAAATCGTAAAACCGCCAACCTGCTACCGATTGTGGCGCAGGTAGTTGCGCAAGAAGATTTCGTCTTCTATCTCCAGATCGTGATTGCCGGCAAGCCCTTCGATATGGTGCTCAAATTCATGAAAGAGGGTTTCGCGTACATGGGGTTTTAACTGCTCGCGGTTGCACGTCGGAAATTGCTCGCGGAAGGAGCCGTAGTAGAGTTCGATATGGCGGCCGAGCGAATCTCGAACGTAGCGCCCCATCACCAACAGATCGTGGTTACGCGCCTTTGGATGGTATTCCACTTGCGGCTGGATTTGAATCAGACCGTTCAAATCACGGAAGAGAAATTCCGGCAATTCTTCCGCCAATTCCCGTACGATTCCCTCAAAAACGGCGATGGAAGGGAACACGTTATCCTCTGCATCGGTCATACTTGCCGCATTGACCGCGTTCGCGTCACCCGGACGACAAGCCGCTTTGTCACAGTCACGCCAAAGCACCACCCGCCCCGGCACATAATAGGGAGAAATGACCTCCCAGAGGGCGGAGACGGAAAAGCCGATCACTGTATAGGGATCCCCGCGCAGATCCGCAAGAAAGCTCGGCGGCATGTCCTGCAATCCGTAGGCGCCGGCGCGATCCAGAAGGGCGGGGGAGAGATAGGCTTTCAAGAGCGGCTCCATGGCGGGCACATAGGGAGAAAACGTCACTTGCGCAAAGGTCTCGTAATGTATCGTGGCGTGCAAGGTGCGCAGGCATACCGCCGTGATGACGGTGTGCGTTTTGCCGAAATAGGAGCGAAGCATCCGTTCTGCATCGTCAAGATTGTAGGGCTTGTTGTAAATTTCTTCGCCCATGACGACCATGGTATCGGCAGCAATGTAGAGGGTATTTGCTAAGAGAGAAAAGTCGGGATTGTTGCAGCCGGCTTTGGCCGCTGCCAGCGTGCGTGCGGCCTCCGTGGCGCGTTCCAACATGGGTTGTCCTTCGGTTTTTGCAAGCGACGCCGCCCTTATAGCCGGTTCATCGACAGCGACATGGTCACGCATCGGATGCAAAAAGGAGAGCAACGCCCGGCGTCGCGGCGATCCGCTCAACAACACGGTATGTTCAAAATAATCCGGCTTACCATCGATTTGCAGTGAAGTGGTAAACATAAAACCTCCTTCGGAACCTAGGCACAGAAGCGTACCCATCGCTGCCCTAGCGCTAAAATTATCGATTTCAACACAAAGAAATCAAAATCCCACTTCGCAAGTATGATATACTACTATCGGATTAGAAATATCTAATCAATGCATGCATATCAACTGACGTATAGCGTATTTCGTCTTCCTTTGTTCTGCTTTCAAACGAAGCACGAAATGAAGCATCCGACGGCCGCCGAGGCCGTCGGATTTTTCTTTATAGGGGGGGGAAGTGCATCTGCTTTGCCCCCGCCATACCTTATTCAAGAACGAAATTCCCATCCTTAAAGATGTTATGCGTTTTGCCGTCATGTGTCGTTCCAACGATGGAAAGATCCGCTGTGCCCACCATGAAATCTTCATGAATTTGCGAAACGTTGGCACCGTGTTTTAGCAGGTCTTCGTCGCTCATGGCATCACCACCCTCGAGCGTGGTCGGATAGCTGGCGCCAAAGGCAAAGTGACAAGAGGCGTTTTCATCAAAAAGTGTCTCATAGAAGAGCGTTTTTGCGTTGGAAATAGGGGAGTCGTAGGGCACGAGTGCGATTTCGCCCAGACGCACTGCGTTTTCATCCTCAGCGAGCAACGCTTTAAGGGAAGCCTCCCCTTTTTCAGCGGTGTAGGATACCACTGCGCCCTTTTCAAAGTGCAGCGTAAAGTCTTCGATAAGACTGCCGTTATACGCCAGCGGACGCGTGGCGACAAGCGTCCCGTCCACGCCTTCCCGATGCGGCATCGTGAAGACTTCTTCGGTCGGCATGTTCGGCACGAAGGGGACCCCCGTTTGATCGGTAGAAGTGGCAGCTAACCAGAGATGCCCTTCCGGGAGACGCACAGTGAGGTCCGTGCCGTTTGATGCCGTATAATGCACAGACGCAAAGCGATAGGCATTTAACAGATCCGCGCGGTGCTGTAATCGCTTTAAATGTTCTTGCCAAGCTTGCACCGGATCGGGCAAATTTAGACGCATCACCTCAAAAATTTGCTCCCACAGGCGATCCACGGCAGCGTCACTGTCCGCCGCATCCGGATACACTTTCATTGCCCATGCCGGTGAGGGAATGGCAGCAATGGTCCAGGAGATTTCATCGTTCATGGTGTAGTGACGCAACGGCTGAAACTTGCGATTCATCGCCATGGATGCCCTCTGTACGCGATCGGGATCGACACCGGTTAGAGCTTCGGGATCGGCAGAAATCAGGTGAATCATGTGAGTGCCTTTTTTGCAATAGTATTCGCGGCGCTCATAGAGAAAATCCGGCACTGTTTCCAGGACTTCCATGGACGCGTGCTCCAGACGCAGACGGCGAAGCGTGTCATCGCTCCAATCCACCAGCACTTCTGAGGCACCTTTTTCGTAAGCATAGCGCGTCATCAGACGGACAAAGGGAGCCGTCTCCACGGACGCCTGAATCCAAACCGGAACGCCGGCCTGCACATTGGACCCCACCTCCACGACGAGACGGGCATAGGCTTCGAATCGTTTGTCGTTTTGCTTCATAGTTCCTCCTTGAAAAACGGGTACCATAACACCAGCGTACTATGGCAGAATCATCTGCTTTTTATTATAGCCAAAGAAGCGCGTGCCGAACACACGCCATCCCTTGCCGATGCAACGAAAGGATATAGCAATGGAAAAAATATTAAATCGTGCCGATGTGCCTGTGGAACAAACCTGGGATCTGACGCCCATCTATCCAAACGAAGAAGCGTTTGAAACAGATTTTTCGCGTATCGAAACCTTAGCAAAAGACTTTGTTGACGCCTACGCCGGCCACTTGAAAGACGCCAAGACCGTTAACACTGCCCTTAAGGCCTATAGCGATATACAGGAGCTTGCGGAGCGTCTTTTTGCCTATTCGGATTTACAGGTGGAAGCCGATACGAGCAACAAAGAGAATATTGCGCGTGCTGCTCGCACGGGTTCCCGCATGGCAAAGATTTATGAAAAACTGGCTTTCTTTGCCATTGAATTAGCCCACTTGGACGACGCTGTTCTGGAAGAGGCCTCCCAACAGGCTCCTGACCATGTGCGTTTCCTAGGCAAGATTCGAAAAAATAAAGCCCATTATCTCTCCGCCGAGACTGAAGCAGCCCTTGCTGCCATGGCGCCGACACTCGACAGCCCTTATCAAATTTATAACGATATCAAAAACGCCGACACATGCTTCCCGTCGTTTGAAGCCCATGGCAAAACCTATGCCATGACCTATAACGCCTTTGAGAATCGCTACGAGTCCGACCCAGACCATACCGTGCGTCATACCGCCGCCGACCTTTTCTACGCCGAACTGGCGCGCCACAAAAATGGCACGGCCTCCGCTTACAATGCCCGGGTGCAACAGGAGAAAATTGAAGCCGACCTGCGTGGTTACGACTCGGTTTTTGACTATCTCTTAGCAGAGCAAGAAGTGCCTCGTGCCCTTTACGATCGCCAAATCGACGTCATTATGGAGCGCTTGGCACCCATTATGCAAAAGTACGCCACCCTCATCGGCCGTGTCCACGGCATTGACAGGATGACGACCTACGACCTCAAGCTGGAACTGGACCCCAACGTTTCTTCAGAAATCTCCTATGCCGAAGCTGCCGATTTTATTAAAGACGGCCTTTCCATTCTTGGCGATGACTATGTGGCCATGCTGGATCGCGCCTTTGACGAGCGATGGATCGATTACGCGGAAAATCGCGGCAAGAGCACCGGCGCCTTCTGTGCGGATGTCTACAGTGTCCATCCTTATGTGCTCTCCAGCTTCAACTACCACATCAATGAAGTAGCTACTTTGGCACATGAGTTGGGCCATGCCGGACAGAACATTCTCACAGCC
Organism: Levyella massiliensis; assembly: GCF_000308275.2. Taxonomy (GTDB): domain Bacteria; phylum Bacillota; class Clostridia; order Tissierellales; family Peptoniphilaceae; genus Murdochiella; species Murdochiella massiliensis_A. The sequence continues at coordinate 1,071,989 of NZ_HG529490.1, read as the reverse complement.
AAGCATCAGCCCTTCCTTAACAAAGAAATGTCCATGTACGCCGTAGAATCCCCTTCCACCACCAATGAGCTCATCATGGAGAACTATCTTTTAAAGAAGGCCGGCGATGACAAACGTCAGCGTCGCTGGGTGTTGTCCCAGATGGTCTCCCAGACCTATTACCACAACTTTGTAACCCATCTCCTGGAAGCCGCGTATCAGCGCGAAGTCTATCGCATAGTGGAGCAAGGAGGCTCCGTGGATGCGGACTCTCTTACCGCCATTTATCGAGAGGTTCTCTCCCGCTTCTGGGGCGATGCCGTCGAAATCAAGGACGGTTCCGCACTCACCTGGATGCGCCAGCCCCACTACTACAACGGCCTATATTCCTACACCTACTCCGCCGGCCTCACCGTCGGCACCCAGATGGCTCTGCGCCTGATGAAAGGCGAACCCGGCGTCGTCGACCAATGGCGCGCCTTCCTCTCCGCCGGCGACTCCGTTGACCCCATCGGCCTTGCCGCCATTGCCGGCGTCGATATCACCACCGACAAGCCTCTGAAGGACACCATCGACTACATCGGTTCCATCGTAGACGAGTTGGTGTCGTTGACAGATGAACTGGAGAAATAAAAAAGATCATTCTTAGCGGTTGGGGCTGACCTTATGGGTCAGCCCCTTCCTTATATCTATTGATGCCCGGCACAGCTGGGCTTCCTTTTTATATAAATCGTCGGCCGAAGGACGACTCCTCACGGACGCCGGAGGCGCCTTTCTTTCGACAACGCGCGCGTTTTGCGGCCGCATTCAAATTTTCTGACCGTGCCTTTGCTCAATTTTTTCAAAAGGCACGGTCGGGGACGACCCGCGGGCTACGATTTCGACCGTGCCTTTGATGATTTTTTGTAAAAGGCACGGTCGGACATGACCTATTTGCTCCGGTTTCGACCGTGCCTTTGCTCACTTTTTTCCAAAAGGCACGGTCGSACACGCCGTCTGTGCCGACTTTCTGACCGTGCCTTTGCCTGTTTTTTCAAAAGGCACGGTCGCACACGCCGTTTGCGCCCACTTTCTGACCGTGCCTTTGCCCAATTTTGTTAAAAGGCACGGTCGTGCGCATGGTGAGCGACAAGCCGCAAATCGCTAAGGACGACACGCCGGCACCGTCGACAATAGCCGCCCGATAAGCCTGCGACTCCTGTGCAGGAAAACGGCAGAAAGCAGCCAAAAAGGAGAAGACAGCCCCGAAGTAAGAGGGCATTACGCAAAGAAAGCCGTCCGCTTGGCATATGACAAGCGGACGGCTTTCTTCTGTGGCATGGCCACAGCACATACGGGGATGGTGATGCCGGCATCGCCGAGAGACAAATTCTTCCGTCCGGGTAGAAAAGACGGTTCAGTGTGCGTATTTTTCAGGTCCCTGTAGCAAGGGATAGACATGGGGCAGGGCAATTTTAGCAACGATAAAGGCGATGCCAGCTTTGATCAGATCGCCGGGGATAAAGGGAATGAGACCGACCTGGAGAATTTTCATGAGGTTCATGGATTTGCCGTTGAGGACGTTAAGCACATAGGCCATATAGGGAAGGCCGATGAGATAGCAGGCAGCTGCGGTGACCAGCGTTGCTACGAGCAAACCGACAGTGGTCTTTCCGAAGGCGGTGCGATGGGCAATCAGCGAGCCCAACACAGCGGCAACGATGAAGCTGATGAGAAAACCAGAAGAGGGCGATACAAAGAGCGCGCCACCCTTTAAGGCCAGCATCAATACGAAGTGAACGGCCATAGCGAGACCGGCATCCACCGGGTTCAGGAACAGTGCGGTAAGAATGACGAATATCGTCTGGAATGTAATAGGGATGGGCCCGATGGGGATGCGGATCAGGGATCCGACAAAAGTCAGGGCAGCCATAATAGCAATGCGGGTAATGCGTCTAGCGTTCATAAAGTACCTTCCTTCTAGCGATAATAATGGCACGCATAAATTGACAACCTAAAAAAAATATAGGTTAACAAGCTCCACTACAGTCTAACAAAAGGGATTCACGCATGCAAGGGGAAGAGAAGTAATGCTGTTCTTCGGCAGCACGCAGCTATTCTGCTTACCGGCAATTTGTGCATCGCTAACGAGAGCAGCATGAAGGAACAGCAATATGTCTTGCCAGTAGAACTTGTTAAGCTTGATGTGTATCATTTCGATTGACAAAGGATTTTTCACGCCTTAAAATGACACTGTGTCATAAGTGACGCAGTGTCATTTTTGTAGCTGGATTTATGCTCAAATCGCACGTTGCATTGTATGTATATACGGCAAGGATGATGGCTACCTCATCCATGTCGATGCTCGAAAGGAGGCATTATGCCGACAGGAACCTATTTTCGTTTGCGGGAAGATAAACGCCGGGCGATTTACCGTGTTTTGGTAGATGAATTTGAAACTCATCCGCTGGAGGAGATCACGATAAAGCGCATTGTGGAACGGCTGCATCTTCCGCGCGGCAGTTTCTATCAATATTTCTCCTCGTTAAATGATTGCTACTTCTACGTATTGGACAAGGAGCTGACAGAGGTGCATGCGCTTTTTGCCGCCTTAATCAAGAAAAAAGGGGGAGATCTTTTTGCGGCGTTGGATGCGTTTGGCGATGCGGCAGCGGATCTTTTGTATGATCCCAAGCATTATGGTCTGTATCGGCAACGCTATCTGTTCATGAACGCTGCTCTGGAGCGGGAATGGCACCGTTACCGTGAAGAGAGCAAAGACTACACCCGGGACATGGAACCCTGGGTGAATCCCGAAAAAGCTGATTTTCTCGGCGCTGTGGTGCATCACCTGATTCGGCGATTATTTGCCGAAGAATGGAGTCGGAAGGAATTTCTATTGCAGTATCGTTGTTATCTTTGCTGGTTGAAGGGAGGATTAAACAATGATGTATTTGATGGAACCGTTCTTTGATATTGCCTATTTGGGCGTTGTGCTTGCCATGGGGCTTCGCCTTTTGATGGAAGAGGGAAAAGAAGCTAAAACATTTGGGCTGATGGCTGTTCTGCTCGGCCTTGGCGATGCTTTTCATCTGATCCCGCGTGTGATGAGCAATCTCACGCCCGATGGCTTCGACCGCTATATTCCGCTGCTTTCTTGGGGAGAATTTGTCACCAGTATCACGATGACCATCTTTTATCTTCTCTTTTATCGCTACTATCAGAGCATGAGCGGCGATAAGGGTGAACGAAAGAGCCGGCTGGTATATGTTCTGGTTGCACTTCGCCTTCTTCTTGTCCTCTTACCGCAAAATGAATGGGGAACAGTAGGCAATTACTTTTTTGGCCTTCTCCGCAATGTTCCCTTTGCTCTTCTTGGCCTGGTGCTTGTTATCTGGACGGCCAAGGCCAAGGAAAAGCCGGGCCTTCAGCACACCGCTCTGTTGATTGCTGCGAGCTTTCTGTTCTATGCCCCCGTCGTCATCGGCGCGCGCTTTGTTCCCCTCCTCGGGCTTCTGATGATTCCAAAAACCGTTGCCTATGTGCTTCTGGTGGGTGTCGGCTATCGCCACTTTATTCCGCAGCTTCGTCCTTCGGCATTGCTTAAGCAGGCGATCACGTTCTTAGTGCTCGGCCTTTCCGGCGGCGTCTTTTACCGTGAATTTACCAAAGCCTTCGGATGGACGACACATACCGCACTAAGCGTTGTACATGTCCACCTTCTGGTCTTGGGCTTTCTATTTTTCTTGTTGCTTTTTGTTCTACTACAGCAGGAGAAGTCACTAAAGGGCTATGTGCGGCCGCTTGCCGTCTACGTTATCGGCCTAACCGGGACGATCGTTGCTTTTATGGTGCGTGGCATCTATTCTATTACGGCGGAGGGCGTTGCCCTCTTTCCGGATGCCATGCTTTCCGGCATGGCGGGTATCGGTCACATTCTTTTAGGTATCGGCGTGGTTTGGATGATGCTTCGTATGCTGAAAGAGAAAACACACACATTGCCACAGGAGAAATCGGCTTGAAAAACTTCGGTGGAGGTCTGAGGATGCCTAGCGCGCGTCTTTCGCTATGTTTTGCAAGCGCTTAGGTATCGATTCGAGGCGGCGGTTTGGGACGCGTTATCGGATTTTGGCTTTTCGGTGGACGGAAGTCTGAAAGTTCTGTAGAATAACAGAGAAGGCTTACTACAATGAAAAACCTTTGCAAATGAAATGAGGAGGGAATCATGTCGGACAAAGTGATGTCCATGAAGGATGCCGTCGCTAAGTATGTCGAGAGTGGCGATGTCATGTGCTTCGGTGGTTTTACCACGAACCGCAAGCCGTATGCTGCAGTATTTGAGATTCTTCGTCAGGGACAGAAGGATTTCATCGGTTGGTCCAGTCCTGCCGGCGGAGACTGGGATCTGTTGATTGGCGAAGGCCGTGTAAAAGCGTATATCAACTGCTATACGGCAAACTCCGGATTCACGAACGTTTCTCGTCGCTTCCGCGAGGCCATTGAAAAAGGCGAAATTCTTTTTGAAGATTATTCGCAGGACGTGCTGATGCTACAGTTGCATGCCGCCGCATTGGGCCTTCCGTTCTTACCGACCCGTTTTATGGCGGCCAGTGGTTTAACGAAATATTGGGGCATGTCAGAAGAAGTACGAAAGAAATTGGAAAAAGTAGATGATCTGAAACTGGTGGAAATGGACAATCCGTTCCAACCGGGCGAAAAATGCGTCGCTGTACCGGTACCGAAGCTGGATACGGCGATTATTCATGTGCAAAAAGCCAGCCCGGACGGCACCGCCATCATTTATGGCGATGAATTCCATGATGTAGATATTGCTATGGCGGCGCGCAAGACAATCGTGACGTGCGAAGAGCTCGTCAGCAATGAAGAGATCCGCAAGGATCCGTCACTGCCGAATGTGTTTGCTGGTTGCGTGGATGCGGTGGTGCATGTGCCGTTTGGCGCATGGCCGTCACAGTGCTATGACTACTACGATGATGATCCGGACCTGCTTCGTGAATACGACAAAGCATCCAAGTATCTGGATGATAACGATGCAAAGGCCAAAATGGACAAGAAGAAGATCCCCTATGATCCGGACAATATGCCGGAGAACTTCAAGGACTTCTGCGAAAAATGGATCTACAGCTTAGAGAACCATGAGCAGTTGCTGGATAAGATCGGCGGTAGCCGTCTTGCTAAGCTAAAAGTTGTGCCGGGTCTCGGTTACTCGACCTACGTGAAATAAGCAGGAGGGGAATCGACATGTCAGATTACACAAAGTACACCAAACAGGAAATGCAGGCCTATGCCATTGCGAAATCCATTAAACCGGATATGATCGTTACCATCGGTACAGGACTTCCGCTGATCGGCGGAACCCTTGCCAAGCGCGTGATTCAGCCGAGCTGTCATTTGATCGTTGAGAGCGGTCTGATGGACTGCGCTCCGGTCGAAGTACCGCGCAGCGTCGGCGACTGCCGTTTCATGGCTCATTGCGCCGTACAGTGGCCGAACGTTCGTTTCGTCGGCTTTGAAACCAATATGTACCTGCACGGATTCGATAACGCTATCGCCTTCATCGGCGGTGCCGAAATCGACCCGTATGGCAACGTGAACTCCACATCCATCGGCGATTACAATCATCCGAAAACACGCTTTACCGGTTCGGGCGGTGCGAATGGCATTGCCACCTATCAGAACACGGTATTGATGATGCAACATCAGAAGCGTCGCTTCACGGAACACATTGACTACGTGACGAGTCCGGGTTGGGTTACCGGACCAGGAACCCGCGCGGCTGCCGGCTTGCCGGAAGATCGCGGCCCGCAGATGGTTGTAACGGATCTGGGCATCATGAAGTTTGATGAGCAGACGAAGAGAATGTATCTGGCGTACTACTATCCGTACACAACGCCGGAAGAAATTCAGGAAAATACCGGATTTGAGATTGACCTCAGCCGTGCAGAGAAGATGGAGGGACCGGATCCCGAAATCATCCGCATCATCCGTGAGGAAATCGACCCGGGTCAGGTCTTCATTAAAGTACCAAAGGAAAGCAAATAGTCCCGACGCACGGGAGAACAGAGAAGGGAACTGGAGAAACGATGAGCGAGTATATGTATTCCATGCCCGGCTATTTTCAGACGATGCCGACGGTTGGTGGACCGTTGAATCGTCCCAATCCGGAGAATGAAAAAGAATTAAAGGACATTGAAGCAGACATTGCTAAGCGCGTCAAAGAAGCGGCCGATGCCGGAAAATCGGACGAAGGCATTCATAAATCCGGCCAGATGACGGCTTGGGAGCGCGTATTGTCATTAGTGGATGATGGAATTTTCCTTCCGCTGAATAGCCTGTACAATCCGATGAACAACAAGAACGGATCGACGGGCATTATCAAGGGCTTGGGCCGCATCTCGGGCCGCTGGACAGTGGTTGTTGCTTCGGATAACAAGAAGCTGGCAGGCGCTTGGGTACCGGGTCAGTCCGAGAACTTGATTCGCGCTTCCGATACAGCAAAAATGCTGCACATCCCACTGGTATACGTATTGAACTGCTCCGGCGTTAAGCTGGACGAGCAGGAACTGGTATACGGTAACCGTCGCGGCGGCGGCGCTCCGTTCTACCGCAACTCGGAATTGAACCAGTTGGGCGTTCCGGTCATTGTCGGTATCTTCGGCACGAACCCGGCAGGCGGTGGCTATCACTCCATCAGCCCGACGATTTTGATTGCACATCAGGATGCTAACATGGCCGTCGGTGGCGCTGGTATTTTAGGCGGTATGAACCCGAAGGGCTACATGGACATGGAAGGCGCCGAGCAACTGATCGAAGCGACCAAGCGCGATACCTCGACACCGCCGGGAACGGTTGGCGTTCACTACAACGAGACGGGCTTCTTCCGTGAAGTTTATGCCGATGAACAAGGCGTTTTAGCAGGCATCCGCAAATATGTGGGATTCCTGCCCTGCTACGACCCGCAGTTCTTCCGCGTAGACGATCCGAAGGAACCACTGTATTCGTCGGAAGATCTGTATTCGATCGTTCCACTGAACAAAAAGAAACAGTACAAACCGGCCGATGTGTTGGGACGTCTGTTTGACGGCTCAGAATTCATGGAATTCAAGAAGGGCTATGGTCCGGAAATCATCTGCGGTTTGGCAAAAGTTAATGGTTTGCTGGTTGGCGTTGTGACGAATAACCAGGGCCTTCTGATGAATTATCCCGAGTATAAAGAAGGATCCGTCGGCATCGGCGGTAAACTGTATCGCCAGGGTTTGATCAAAATGAACGAGTTCGTGACGTTGTGCGCTCGTGATCGTGTGCCTCTGGTATGGATTCAGGATACGACCGGTATTGATGTCGGCGATCCGGCCGAACGTGCGGAATTGCTGGGCTTGGGACAGTCTTTGATCTATTCCATCCAGGATACGCACATGGCATCGCTGGAAATCACCCTGCGCAAGGGTACCGCTGCGGCACACTATGTCATGGGCGGCCCGCAGGGACATACGTCGAACGTCTTTTCCCTGGGCACTGCTGCTACAGAGATGAACGTTATGACCGGCGAAACCGCTGCGGCAGCAATGTATAGCCGTCGTCTGGTGAAAGAGCAGAAAGCGGGCAACGATCTGGAACCGGTCATTGAAAAGATGAACCAGCTGATCAATGATTACACAGAAAAGTCCACGCCGCAGTACTGCGCAAAATTGGGTCTGGTGGACGAAGTGGTGAACATGGTTCATCTGCGCTCCTACATCCAGGCCTTTACGGAGAGTTATTATCAGAATCCGCAATCGATCGCGCCGGTCCATCAAATGATGACCCCGCGCATCATTCGCGATTTTGATGCCATTCAAAAATAAGGTACCGTCGAGTGTGGAGCTCGGCTTGTACTCATGGCAACATCTATGGAGGAAAGGAGATTATTGTGACGGAACAAAAAGAAACGTTACAGGATAAAACCGTAACGGAGGCCCCGAAAGCAGAGGGGACGCAGGAAGCTCCGAAGAAAAAGAGGGAAGTATTACCCGGTGTCAAAATGCTTCAGGACATCGTGACCGATGTTTATCAGGCGGCGTGGGACGCGAAAAAAGCGGGCCGTCCGGTAGGTTGGTCGTCATCGAAGTTCCCGTGCGAATTGGCAGAAGTATTTGATCTGGCCGTTGTGTATCCGGAAAACCAGGCAGCTGGCATTGCGGCGCGTCACGACGGAGAACGTATGTGCCAGGAAGCTGAGAACATGGGCTTTGATAACGATATTTGCGGTTATGCCCGTATCAGCTTGGCCTACTCGGCCGGCGTTGAGACGACGAACGAGAGCCGTCGCGTGCCGGAACCGGATTTCGTGCTCTGCTGCAACAATATTTGCAACTGCATGACCAAATGGTATGAGAACATTGCGCGTATGCACAATATTCCGCTGATCATGATCGATATTCCGTATCGTAATGAAATCGGCGTGTCCGAAGACAATGTCGCCTATATTAAGGGACAGTTCATGGATGCCATCAAACAGCTGGAAAAGATCTCGGGCAAGAAGTTTGATGAGAAGAAATTCGAGGAAGTCTGCGCCAACGCCAACCGTACTTCCAAGGCTTGGTTAAAGGTGTGTGATTTCCAGAAGTATGTACCGTCTCCGATGTCGGGCTTTGATCTGTTTAACCACATGGCAGATATTGTTACGGCTCGTGCCAAGAAGACGACAGCGGCTGCCTTCGATCAGCTGGCCGTGGACCTCGAACGCTATCGCCAGGAAGGCAAATCCACAGCGCCGTTTGAAGAACAGTACCGTATCCTCTTCGAGGGTATTCCGTGCTGGCCGGCTCTGCGTGATCTGTTTAAGCCGTTAAAGAAGGACGGACTGAACGTCACCGCCGTTGTGTATGCGCCGGCATTCGGTTTCGTCTATGATGATTTGGACAGCATGTGCGCTGCCTACTGCAAGGCACCGAACAGCGTATGTCTTGAAGAAGGTGTGGAATGGCGCGCTAAGCTCTGCCGCGACAATAAGGTTGACGGCGCCTTGGTACACTACAACCGCAGCTGCAAACCGTGGTCCGGTTATATGCCGGAAATGCAGCGCCGCTGGACAGAAGAACTGGGCATTCCTTGCGTCTCCTTCGATGGTGACCAGGCGGATCCGCGTAACTTCAACGCCGCACAATATGAAACACGTGTGCAGGGACTTGTAGAAGCTATGGCCGATCGTCGTGCGAAGATGAAGGAGGACTAAGATGAGCATGCAGGAACAATTTGATGCTTTTGCTCAGGTTGCTAACAACCCGGCAGCACAGCTAAAGAAATATAAAGCCGAAGGTCGTAAAGCCATTGGCGTTATGCCGTACTACGCACCGGAAGAATTGGTCTTCGCAGCCGATATGGTACCGATGGGCATGTGGGGAACGAATGATAAGAACATTAAAGAAGCTAAGGAATACTGCGCTTCGTTCTATTGCTCCCTGGCACAACTGGACCTGGAAATGCTGTTGGACGGTACGCTGGACGACTTGGACGGCGTGATCATGACCGTACTGTGCGATACACTGCGCCCGATGAGCCAGAATATCCGTGTGGCGATGGACAAATTGGGGAAAATGCCGACCATCTTCTTGGCACATCCGCAAAACCGTCGCCCGGAATACGGCATCCAATACACCATTTCCCAATACAATAACGTGAAAGAGCAATTGGAAGAAATTGCCGGTAAAAAAATTACCGATGAAGCGTTGAAAGAAGCCATTAAGGTTTACAATCGCAGCCGTGAAGAACGTCGTCGCTTTGTGAAATTGGCCGGCGAGCATCCGGAAGCAGTATCTGCCGTCAACCGCAGCGCGGTCTTGAAGGCTTCATACTTCATGCTGAAAGATGAATACACGGACAAACTGACCGCATTGAATGACGAGCTGGAGAAATTGCCGGCTTCCGATTGGAACGGTGTACGCATCGTTACGTCGGGTATCATCTGCGATAATCCGGATCTGCTGCAAATTTTGGATGACAACAAGATTGCCATTGCTATGGATGATGTGGCTCATGAGAGCCGCAGCTTCCGCACCGATGTGCCGGAAGATGATGATCCGATGCGTGCCCTGGCACAGCAATTTGCGGATCAGGATTACGATGTATTGCTCTACGATGAAGCATCGGCAGAAAATCGCCGTGCCGAATATGTCTGCGATTTAGTGCGCGACAGCAAGGCACAGGGTATTGTCGTATTTATGCAGAACTTCTGTGACCCGGAGGAAATGGAATATCCTTCTCTGCGCCAGGAGTTTGATAAACAGAATATTCGTCATATTCGTTTGGGCATTGATCATCAGATGCGCGACTTTGGCCAAGCCAAGACAGCTCTGCAAGCTTTTGCAGATGTTTTGGCTGATGAAATGGCCTAAGGTTTTGTCAAGAATTAGAAACAGTGAGGAAATCCGTGACATATACTATGGGAATTGATATCGGTTCCTCGGCCTGTAAAGCGGTTATCTTGAAGGATGGCGACGAGATCGTCGGCACCTTCAAGGTGGCTGTGGGCACAGGTACTACCGGGCCGAATCGTGCGTTTGAAGGCGTACTGGAATCCGCCGGGCTTTCGGCTGACGAAATCGATTATGTCTTAGCGACAGGGTATGGCAGAAATACCTTTGAACGTGCGGATGCCCAAATGAGCGAATTAAGCTGTCACGCCAAAGGCGCGAATCATCTCTTTCCGGATGTGCGCACTGTCATTGATATCGGTGGGCAGGATGTGAAAGTCATTCAGATTGATCATGGCGCCATGGTCAACTTTCAGATGAATGATAAATGCGCAGCCGGAACCGGACGTTTTTTGGATGTCATGGCGCGTATTTTAGAAGTCGATGTGTCCGACTTGGCTTCTTTAGCGGCTAAATCGACAAAGAAAATTGCGATCAGCTCGACTTGCACCGTGTTTGCGGAGTCGGAAGTTATTAGTCAGCTGGCAAACGGAGAAAAGAAAGAAGATGTGGTTAACGGCATTCATTATGCCATTACCGCACGTGTGGTCGGCTTGGCACGACGCGTGGGCATTCGTGACCGTGTTGTCATGACCGGCGGCGTCGCACAAAACGCCGGTGTCGTAAAAGCCTTGCAGGATCAGCTTGAACACGAAGTTTCCACCTCTCCTTTATCGCAATATGTCGGAGCGCTGGGCGCTGCACTATATGCCTATTCGAAAGCCAATCGCAAATAGTGGACGATTTATTGATTTTGTTGGATAATGCTAAAGAGGCACATACGGAAGGAGAAATCTATGCAAAAAACTTATCACGTCACAGTAGAGGGAAAAACCTATGAAGTGACTCTGGAAGAAGTCGGCAGCGCAAACGGCCCCGTAACGCGCGCACCGCAGGCTTTCGCGCCGGTGGCACCGGTTGCTCCCGCAGCTCCTAAGCCGGCAGCAGCTCCCGCTGCTCCTGCGGCACAGAAAAAACCGGCAGAACACCATGCCGCCGCATCCGGTGAGGGTGAGGACCAGGAAGCACCCTTACAGGGCAACATTTGGAAGATCGTAGCGTCGGAAGGCGATGAAGTCGCCGCTGGTGATACGGTTATCATCTTGGAAGCTATGAAGATGGAAAACGAAATTGTCGCACCGCGTGATGGCGTCATCGGTAAGATCTATGTCACCGAAGGTCAGACGGTCGACACCGGTGAGGCGCTTTATTCGCTTAAGTAAAGGAGTCTGCCATGATTGATATGCTGATTTCCTTTTTTAAAAGCAGCGGTTTCATGGCACTGGATCTCGGATCGATCATTATGCTCGGCGTGGCTTGCTTGTTTTTATACCTGGCCATTGCGAAAGGGTATGAACCATACCTCTTAATTCCGATTTCCTTTGGCATGTTGCTTGCCAACCTGCCATTAGCAGGGCTGATGGATCAGGGCGGCTTGCTGAACCTCCTCTATGAAGGCGTTCACTTAGGCATTTATCCGCCGCTGATTTTCTTGGGCGTTGGCGCGTCTACGGACTTTTCACCGTTGATTGCAAACCCCAAGAGCCTTCTATTAGGTGCTGCAGCACAGTTGGGCATCTTCTTCGCCTTCACGGGTGCAATCCTGCTGGGCTTTAATTCGCAGGAAGCCGGCTCCATCGGTATCATCGGTGGTGCAGACGGTCCGACTGCACTGTATTTAACCAGTCGAATGGCGCCGCATCTTCTGGGGGCGATCGCAATTGCTGCGTACTCCTATATGGCGCTGGTTCCGGTTATTCAGCCGCCCATCATGAAGCTGTTGACCACGAAGGAAGAACGCCGCATCAAGATGACGACGTTGCGTCCGGTAAGCAAACGGGAGAAGATTCTCTTTCCGATTATCGTAACGATTGTCGTTACGCTTATCGTTCCTCCCGCAGGACCGCTGATTGGTATGCTGATGCTCGGCAACTTGTTTAAAGAAGTCGGCGTCGTACCGCATCTGGTCACGGCTGCGAAGGATACCATTATGTACACGGTTACGATTCTTCTGGGCACGACGGTCGGTGCGACGGCGCGTGCGGAGAATTTCCTTACGGCGCAGACGCTTGGCATTCTGGCTATGGGCTTGGTTGCTTTTGCCGTTGGCACGGCAGGCGGTGTAATTTTCGGTAAAATCATGTGCAAGCTTTCGGGTGGTAAGATTAACCCGTTGATCGGCGCTGCCGGCGTTTCGGCTGTTCCGATGGCAGCACGTGTGGTACAAAAAGTGGGACAGAAAGAAGATCCCTCGAATTTCCTGTTGATGCATGCGATGGGACCGAATGTAGCAGGCGTTATCGGGTCGGCTGTTGCCGCCGGTCTGCTGCTCAATATGTTTGGATGACGGGAAGGCCGGGTAACCGGGCACCCGGTATGAAGTAGCAAATGCCTTGCTACTTCGGCCAAGAGGAAAACGTTATTACTTATACGAACGTTACATTTCCAATTAGTAGACGTTCAGAAGACGTTTTTGGGAAAACCTTTCTAACACGATGCGAGGGATGAATAGGCGTAGACTTACGATTCTTTCCTTCACGTAAACGTGTTTCGGAAAGCAGGAGGCAGGATTCGACGTGACAGCTCAGGCGTCGGAAACTGTTACACATAGTTGACGATTTTCTTGCGTAGCAAGAGGCAAGAGGGCAGATCTTGTCCTCAGCACCTGTCGGCGTACTTGATGGCGGCGGCAGTTCGAAAGGAGAGCTTTATGAAAAAAACACTTGGTATCTTTTTAGCGTTGGCGTTGGCCGTTGGTCTGACAGCCTGCGGCGGCAAAGGCGGCGATAAACCGGCTGAAGAGTCAAAGGCTGGAACCGCTTCAACGGCGGCGCCGGCAGCTTCTACCGGGAAAGCAGTAAACTGGAATTTTGCCACCGGCGGATCCACCGGTACGTATTATGCTTTTGGTGGTGTTATTGCGAACGTCTTTAGTGAAAAAGTTCCTGATATCAAATTAACCGTGCAATCCACCGGCGCCTCCAAGGCAAACATCTTCTCGTTGGACGACAATGAAGCCCAGATCGGCTTTGTACAGAACGACGTTATGGACTATGCCATGAAGGGCGAAAGCCTCTTTAAGAAAGATGGCAAATTTGACAGCTTCGCTACCGTTGCTGCTCTGTATCCGGAAACCTGCCAAATCATCGGTGCCAAAGGATTAAAATCCGTTGCCGATCTGAAGGGCAAGAACGTCTCTGTTGGTGATGCCGGCTCGGGCGTTGAATTCAACGCAACGCAGATCCTTGCTGCTTACGGCATTGATATCGAGAAAGACATTAAGAAACATAACCTTTCCTTCGGCGATTCCGCAGAAGCATTGAAAGATGGCAAAATTGACGCATTCTTCATCGTTGCCGGTGCGCCGACCACGGCTGTGACCGAATTAGCAACGACCAACGACATCTCCCTTGTAAGCATTGATAAAGAACATGCCGACAAGCTGATGAAAGACTATCCGTTCTATTCGGAAATGAACATTCCTAAAGACACCTATAAGGGCCTGGAGGGTGATGTGTCAACCGTTGCTGTAAAAGCAACCATCATCTGCCGCAAGGATTTACCGGAAGATGCCGTCTACAAACTGACCAAGGGCATTTTCGAGAACAAAGACACCATTGCTCAATCCCATGCGAAGGGCAAATTGTTGGATCCGAAGTATGCTACCGAGTCCATTTCTGTTCCGTTCCATCCGGGTGCTGCGAAGTACTTCAAAGAGATTGGAGTCATGAAATAACCGATGACATCACGTCAAGGGATTATTAGTCGAGTGACGGCCGTGGCCGTGTTCATGGCCGTCCTCTTGCTTCTGATCGGGGGCTGCGCTTCAAAGGAGTCTGAGCTGGTCCTGCGCAGCGGAAAAACGGGCGAGGTATTCGCCCGTTACCCCCTCTCAGAAGGCGATCAATTTACCGTTACCTTTATTCATTCGGTCAATCAAAAGCCTTACAGCGATACTTACCAAATTGAACAGGGCAAGATTTACGTGGAGGAGACACGTTACGCCGAGTTTGGCGCGGGCGTGCAAACCGAACTGAATGCAGGAGAGACGCTTTCTACCGGCAAAAACGGTGAAATTGTGGTCTCCAACATTCATAAAGAAATTCCGCATCTTTCCTATATTGTGGGAACGGTCTCGGATCATATCCTGACGATGGGCAAGAAAAAGGTCAGTTTGCGAGACCTATGCGGACGCAATGCGAATGTAGTTTTTACGTTTGAAAACAAATAGAAGAATCCGCTACGGATCGAAGACGCGAACGGTAATGCCGCCACTTCTTTCCTTGCGTTTGTCCTCTATATCAAAAAGAAACAAGAAAGGAGAAGCGGCGATGACTGATGATTTCAAAGACACGTCCACCCCAACACCGGAATCGGTTGATACCAGTACCGGCACCATGGCGGACGTGGAAGAAATTATGAAAAAGTACGACCGTGAGTCCAATACCCGTATTTGGACCGGAACGCCGGGAAAAATTATTAAGTACGTGATGGCGGCATTTGCCCTGTTAATGATTTGGCTGAACCTGTTTGCCAACTGGGATGAACGTATCCGCCGTTGCTTGTTCCTCGGTACCATCATTATCTTTGCCTTCCTGATGTATCCTTTACGCAAAAAGGATGCCGGAAAAGTGAACCACATGCCCTTCTATGATGTGATTCTGATGCTCTTGGGCGCAGGAAGCTTTTTCTATTACATTATGAACTTTAAAGCGGTCATTGATCAGGCTACCCGTATCGGACAATTGGAAGTTGTCCTAGGTATCATCGGTATTGTTATCCTTGCAGAAGCATGCCGCCGTGTCGTCGGCTTGCCGATTCTCTTTGTGGCCGGCTTCTTTGTTATCTATTCCTTTGCTCAAGGCAAGGCCTTGCGCGTGATCATCTATAACCTCTTCTATACTACGACGGGCGTTATCGGTACGCCGATTGGCGTTTGCTCCACTTACATTGTGTTGTTCATCATCTTCGGGGCATTCCTCGAAGGAACCGGTATTTCCGATTTCTTCATTCAAGTGGCTAACTCCATTGCCGGCGCATCCAAAGGCGGTCCGGCAAAGGTTGCGGTTATTTCTTCCGCTCTCTGCGGTATGGTTTCCGGCTCGTCCGTTGCCAATACGGTTACCACCGGTTCTGTTACGATCCCACTGATGAAGAAAACCGGTTATCGTTCCGAATTCGCGGGTGCTGTTGAAGCCTCCGCTTCGACCGGTGGACAGATCATGCCTCCGATCATGGGTGCTGCTGCCTTCCTGATGGCAGAGATGGTTGGCGTGCCTTATGCGGATATTGCTGTTAAGGCAATCCTGCCCGCATTCCTGTACTTCTTGGGCATCTTCATCGCCGTTCATCTGGAAGCGTTACGTACCGGACTGCGCGGCTTGAAGAAAGAAGATTTGCCGCATTTCGGTAAATTGGTGCTGAAACAGGGCTATTTGCTGTTGCCCTTGATCATCCTCGTCTGGATGGTCATGGCGGGCTTTACGATGGCTCGTTCGGCGGTCATTGCTACCTTGGTGGCCATCGTCGTCAGTATGTTCCGTAAAGAAACGCGCATGACGCCGAGTGGCTTTATCACTGTGTTGGAAAATGGTACGAAGAATACGATCTCCGTGGCCATCGCCTGCGGCGTTGCCGGTATCATTGCCGGTGTCGTCACGATGACGGGTCTCGGCCAGGTTCTGATTTCGGCCATCGTCGGCATGTCCAACGGCAATTTGTTGATCGCTTTAATGCTGACGATGCTCACCTGCATCGTCTTGGGCATGGGCGTTCCGACAACGGCAAACTACATCATCATGGCAACCACATGCGCTCCGATCCTGGTCTCCGGTATGGGCGTCAATGCGATTGCTGCGAATATGTTTGTTTTCTACTTCGGCATTATCGCCGACATCACGCCGCCGGTTGCTTTGGCAGCTTACGCCGGCAGTGCGATTGCGCGTTCGAACCCGATGAAGACTGCTTTTACGGCCACTCGTCTGGCGATTGCGGCATTTATCGTACCGTACATCTTTGTCATGAGTCCTGCGCTGCTCTTCATTGAGACTACACCGCTGGAGATCATTCTGATCGTGTTGACTTCGATTGTCGGTCTCTTCGGCGTATCGGCCGGTTTGGCGGGCTTCATCTATAGCAAGATGCCGATTTGGCAGCGTATCCTTTCGGTCGTGGGCGGTCTGCTTCTGATTTACCCGGGGCTTGTGACGGATATCGCCGGTGTGGCTCTGGTTGGTGTTGTGATTGCCTTGCAATTCGTAGGCAGAAAGAAGAACGGGGAAACGCCTGTAGCCGCCTAAGCGCGGAGCAGGTAACCGAATCCTTTTAAGAATGAAATGCCTCATGGCTAAGAAATTTTTAGCCATGGGGCGTTTTTTGCTTTTTGCTCATGGTTGATAAATTATGAATGATTCGTCAAAAGTTGAGAAAATATGTTCTCGATTTATCAAGAAAAAGGGTAAAAAATTGTCGACAGGGGGATTCCCTACAGACGTTCTATGCGTCTATAATGAGTGGCCTGTCTGAAGAAAGGAGGAGGTTATGCCATTATTAGAATTAAACTTAGCAAAAACATTGATGTTGGCGGTGCTTTTGGTGTGGCTCGGACGTTTTGTCCGTTCCAAGGTCACGTTCCTGGTGAACTGGTCCATTCCGGAAGCGGTGGTAGGTGGAACGCTTTTTGCGATCTTGACTCTGATTCTGCATTCCACGGGAATGTTAGAATTTAAGTTTGATACAAAGCTGCAGAGTTTCTTCATGTATCTGTTCTTTACTGCGAGCGGTTTCGAAGCCAGCGCATCGCTGATGAAGAAAGCATCTGGGAAATTGTTGATTTTTATTGTCCTTGCGGGCGTGCTTGCCGTGCTGCAAAACGTGACGGTGGTCGGCCTTTCTCCTGTAGTTGGGATGGATCCGAAGCTCGGACTTATGACCGGCTCAATTCCATTGACTGGCGGACATGGTAACGCCGCGGCTTATGCACCGTTGGCCGAAAAAGCCGGTGTGCAAGGCGCTGTGACCGTTGCAGTGGCTGCGGCTACATATGGCTTGGCGGCGGGGTCGATTTTGGGCGGCCCGGTAGCGACGCGCTTGATCAAGAAGTATCATCTTTATGATCCGAATGAGAAGGACACCTCCGATGCATAAGCACTCGAAGAAGCCGGTAAAGTGATTCCGCTTGACGGCAAGCGCTTTGCCTTAGGCTGCGCTTTAACGCTGATTGCCTTTGGCATCGGTGCCTTTTTGATGGATCTTTTCAGTCTCATATTCCCGGGGTTGAATTTCCCCATCCACGTCATGGGCATGGTGGGCGGTGCCATCGTTCGCAATATCTACGACGCTTTGAAGAAATCGTCCAAAGCAACGCCGGAGAAGGAGATTGACATTCTGGGTTCTGTTTGTCTTTCCATGTTCGTCTCCATGGCGGTTATGACAATGCGTTTATGGGAATTGGCAGCCTTGGCGATTCCGCTGATTTTGCTCTTAGTCGCAGGTACCCTTGTCACCATTCTGTTCACCTATTTCATCACCTTCCGCGCCCTCGGCAAAGACTACGATGCCGCTGTCATGGTGGCTGGACATATCGGTTTTGGTCTGGGCGCAGTACCAGCCTCTATGGCCAACATGAACGCCTTGACCGATGTCTATCGCTATTCTAAGTTGGCCTTTATCATTGTTCCCGTGGTCGGAGGTATGTTCTCCAACTTCACCAATGCGGCCAATATCACGTTCTTCATGAATTTAGTGGGAATTCATTAGTGACACTTTCGAAAATAAACAGGCAGTCGGGGCGGATACGCCCCGACTTTTTTTGGACATAGTTTCAATACATGAATAATTTCTTTCCTTTCAGCCCCTTTATCATCGCTAAAAGGTAAATTTTTGTTAAAAAAATGTGAGGAAGATAAGAACTTTTCGTCGAATTCATGTACAATAAAAGAGCGGCTTAGCCGTCAAAAATGGCTGCGCCGTTTTGAAAAACGGCATGCCGTACCGAAAAATCGGTTAGGAAATGAACACTCGAAGCGTGAGGGGATACCGCGGTTATGACAGTATTCGATTATTTGGGATTGTTGGGTGGCGTTGCCATGCTACTCTTTGGTATGTCGCTGATGGGGGATGGGTTAAATGTGGTCTCCGGCGGCAAGATGGAGGGACTGCTGAAGCGGCTGGTTTCCAGTAAGATCAAGGGTGTATTGCTGGGAGCGGGGGTGACGGCGGTAATCCAAGCATCGGCGGCGACGACGGTGATGGTGGTTGCGTTGGTAAACTCGGGCGTGTTGCAGTTGCAGCAGGCGGTTTCCATCATCATGGGCGCCAACATTGGTACAACGATTACGGCGTGGATTTTAAGTTTAAGCGGTCTGTCAGGCGAAAACTTTTGGATACAGATGTTGAAGCCCAGTTCGTTTTCACCGATATTGGCCTTAGTGGGCGTCATCATATTATTTCGGGCAAAGAACGAGAATCAAAAGGCGAAATCCAGCGTACTTTTGGGCTTTTCCGTGCTGATGTTCGGCATGGAGACCATGATGCGATCGATGGAGCCTTTGCAGACATCCGCAGCCTTCTTTAAGATTGTGAATTTATTTTCCAACCCGGTGCTTGGATTGTTATTGGGCATGGGCATTACGGCACTAATTCAATCGTCCTCGGCCTTTACGGGTATTTTACAGGCGTTGTCGTCGACGGGAGCCATCACCTTTGGTGCAGCCATTCCGGTCATCATGGGCCAGAATATTGGTACCTGCGTTACCGCGTTGTTGTCGGGTATCGGGGCAGAAGTGAATGCCAAGCGCGCCGCCATCATTCACTTGATTTTTAACGTTCTCGGAACAGGACTGTTCCTGTGCGCCTTTTATCTGGGCAATTTGCTTTTCCATTACACGTTTTTAAACGATACCGTCAACGCGGTGAATATTGCGATTATTCATACGACCTTTAACGTAGCAACGACATTGGCGTTATATCCGTTTTCAGATAAGCTGGTGGAATTATCCGCCAAAATTATTAAAGATAAAAAGCCGACGGTGGTAGAAAATGCCGTGGAGCAGGATCTCAAATTGTTGGAACCGCGTCTGTTAAATCGCCCGGACTTTGCCGTGCAGCAAGCTTATGCCGTTCTGTGTCAGATGATGAAACTGACGGCCCAGGAATTTAAGGAGACCGCCCTATTGTTCGAAGCGTATACACCGGAACGCCATGAGAAAATCGAATGGATGGAACGGCAAGTTGACCGCTATGAGGATGCATTACAGGATTACAGTGTAAAAATCTCGAAGGCTTCGTTGTCTGATAGCGATGCGAACAAGCTGACGGTGCTGATGTATTCACTAAACGATATTGAGCGCGTGAGTGATTACGGCATCAATCTTGCCGATCAGGTGCTAAAAAGCGTGGAGTCGCCGCAAAAATTTTCCTTACTGGCGAAGCGGGAGTTAAAGGTCTACACCGATGCGGTAAATGAGATCGTGCATAACAGCTGTATTGCGCTGGAAAGTCTCTCTTATGAGAAAGCGATTCAAATTGAGCCATTAGAAGAATGCATTGACGAGATCAACCAGACGCTGTCCCACCGTCACATTGAACGTTTGCAAAATGGTGAATGCAGCGCCATCAATGGCCCGATCATCATCGAAATGTTTAACAGCTTAGAGCGTATTGCGGATCACTGTTCCAATATCGGCATCAGTGTAATTCAGTACACGACGAAGAAATACCTGGCGCACGAATATCAATCGCATATTGATAAATCCAGCGAGAAATTCCGTCAGAAATTTGATTACTATGTCGCCAAATATCCTTTGCCGGCTGCGGCGGAAAAGTAAAGTAAAAAAGAGAGCCTCTAAAGGCTCTCTTTTTTTATGCTGTCGCCTGCGATCAGACAGGCTTATCTTCTTGGGGAATATTCGTATTGTCCCATGGCGAGGCAAAGGACGACGTAGCGGAAAATTGTGCATTGGCTTTGCGTGCGCGATGCCGTGGTACGATAACACCAGGCCCGCCAATGCAGCCTGCTTCACAGGCCATGCCTTCCAGAAGCATGCCGTCTTTGCGCCCGGCTTTTGCCATGCGCATGAGCATGACACAATTGGCCAAGCCCTCGGCACTTTCCACGGTAATGTCGCGATCCGCATCAATTTCTTTGGCCCGCGCGACGACGGCTTTGGCAACGCCGCCGGCCACCGCATAGCCACGGCCGGTTTTGGAGGCATCATCAAAGTTTTCTTCGGTCTCAATGGATGATGGTTCAATTTCCTTAGCCACCAACATGCCCATCAGCTCTTCAAACGTGATGACAAAATCCACCATGTCGTGTACGGCCGGCTGCAGTCCCTCCAGTTTTTTGGAGATACAAGGACCGATGAACACCACCTTGCAGCCCGGATGTGCTTTCTTGATTTGTTGCGCTGTATACACCATTGGTGTGGAACTGTCTGAAATCAACGGATCCAAATTCGGGAAATTCTTCTTTACCATCAGCTTCCAGGAATAGCAGCAGCTTGTGCCCATGAAAGGCCGTTCATTCGGCACGCTCTCCAAAAACTCCTTAGCTTCATTCATGGTGGTAAGATCCGCACCCAGACCAACCTCCACAACATCCGCAAAGCCCAATCGACGAATGGCTTCACGCACTTGGGCGGGGCTTGTCAGAGAACCGAATTGTCCCGTAAACGATGGAGCGATGATGCCATACACAGGCGTATCTTTTTTCATCGCTTTAATGACTTGATAGATTTGCGATTTATCCGAAATTGCACCAAACGGGCAGGCGGTAATGCAGGCGCCACAACTGACGCATTTGTCCGCATCGATATCCGCACGTCCCAAATAATCCGAACCGATGGCTTTGACCCCGCAGGCTTCAGCGCAAGGACGCCCCGTTTCCAGCACGGCATTATACGGGCATTCTTTTACGCATTTCTTGCATTTAATGCATTTTTTTTGATCGATCACCATCTTATCTTTTCCAAAATCGATGGCATTCTTCGGGCATGCATTTTTACAGGGGTGTGCCAAGCATTTACGGCAATTGTCGGTAATCAAAATGTGACGTTCGGGGCATGCTTCGCACGCAATTTTAATCACCGAAACCAGCGGGGGATGATGCACCCGCGTTGCCACATCCACTTTTTCAATGCCCTCGGTAATAGAACCGGTGACATCTGCCGCACGGGCATCCAGGCCCAGTGCCATACGCAGACGCTCTCCGTACACCGCTCGTTCGCGAAAGATATTCTCTCGGTAATGAGCTACCTCTCCAGGGAGTGCACGATAGGTTTCTTCATAGAGATCGTGCAGACTCTCGTCATTGTAGGCCATGCGAGCAATGCTCGCAAAAGCTCTACGGCGGAGCCGGATGACATCTACATAACTATACTTCATTCTTCCTCCTGTAAATCGTCAAGGATTTTCTCCATGACTTGAGGGCTCGTTGCCTTTTGCATGACCTCATTATCAATGGTCACCACAGGTGCTACGCGTTTGTCCGATCCCTTACACGTCCCATCACAAGAGCACAACTCAATCTCAAAATCTGCGCCCTCCCGAATGCTCGGATACTCGGCCAAGTTTTCCTTCAAGTCCATGAGATTATCCATGATGTTATCGGCACCATAAAACATGCATCGCGTGCCGGTACAAATTTTGACTCTCATTGATCCTCCTAAAGTATAGACTAGTGGGTGAAAAAATTCACGAAAATTGCATTTGCGCATCGCCATTTTTAGCTGATTTTCAAGGCGGACACGTTTTCATGCCACTGGATAGGCCACGAATCCATCGAGCTCTATCTATGAAATTATGGTACCACAGCCAAGCGCCATTGAAAAGAAATCATTTTCATTCAGCATGAAAAGGAGCCGGACTTCTGGGCCGCCTTCTTTTCATTGCCAATCCCAAAACAACTGGTTTACAATGAGTAGCGAACATTAAGAAAAGTAGGAACATAGAAACGAGGCAATAGAATGAAACAAGAAAGACGTTTCGGACGTCTGTTTGGCAGTGTATTTTTGGCGATGGTGTTATCGCTGGTTTTAACCGCTTGCGGTGGGAAGGCACCAAAAGATAGCAGTGAGGCCGCTTCGAAGGCATCGGCATCGATAGCAACGCAGACGGAGCAGTCGAAAGAAGAGGCGAGTGCGAAAGCGGCTCAAGGCGAAACGCTGCGCTTGGCTGCGCTGAAGGGGCCGACATCGATGGGGCTCGCGGATTTGTTTGCCAAAGCCGATGCCGGCACGGAGAAGCTTAACTATCGTGTGGCGGGATCGCCGGATGAAGTGGTGCCATTGCTGGTGAAGAAGGAAATCGATGTGGCGGCAGTGCCGTCGAATCTGGCGGCGGTTCTGTATGCCAGGACCAAGGGCCAGGTACAGGTGATTAATATCAATACGCTCGGTGTGTTGTATCTGGTGGAGCGTGGCGATAGCGTGAAATCCATTGCTGATTTGAAGGGAAAGACAATTGTGGCCTCGGGAAAGGGAGCCACACCGGAGTATGTGCTTCGCTATCTGCTTCAGGCGAATGGTCTTAGCGATGGTGATGTGACCATCGAATGGAAGAGTGAGCACGCTGAGGCGTTGGCAGCGATGACGAAAAATCCGAAGGCGGTGGCACTGTTGCCGGAGCCGTTTGTAACGTCGGCGGAAGCTAAGACGCCGGATTTGCATCGGGCGGTGGATCTTACCGCCGCTTGGGATGCTGCGCAGAAGAAGGAAAAGACGCCTTCAGCGCTGGTGATGGGTGTATTGGTAGCGCGCAAGGAATTTGTGGCAGCGCATCCGGAGGAAATCCAGCATCTGCTGGAGGCGGCCCAAGCCTCTGTGGCGATGGTCAAGGCAAATCCCGATAAAGCCGCAGCGATCATCGGTCGTCTGGGTATTGTGCCCGCACCGGTAGCGAAGAAGGCGATTCCGCACGCCAATCTGGTGTGTGTGACGGGCAAGGAAATGCAGGAGAAACTGGAAGGGTATCTGCAAGTGCTGTTCAAGCAAAACCCGAAGGCAGTGGGCGGTGCCCTGCCGCAGGCGGATTTCTACTATCTGCCGGGCGGTGAACAGTAGCGCAGCGTAACTTGTCGCATTGCTGCCGATAACAGGGAGGAGAGCCGTCCGCGTGGCGGCAGAGAATACGAGGAGCGGGAGATGACGGAAAGAGGCAAAAACGGGTTGGTACTGCTTTTCTGGCTGGCCGTGTGGAGCGTGGCCGCGCTGGTGGTGGCCAATCCTCTGTTTTTGCCGGCACCGTGGACGGTTTTGGAAGCGATGATGGCCACGGTGCAGGAGCCGTCCTTTCTTCTGCGCCTCTTTTTTTCACAAGTACATGTGTTAGGCGGCCTGTTGGTCGGTGCGTTTCTCGGCAGTCTGCTCGGCTGGCAGAGTGCGACGCACCCTCTGCTTTATCGCTTTTGCCGCATACCTGTTTTATTGATGCGTGCGGTGCCGGTGGCGTCCTTTATTTTATTTGCTCTTTTTCTGATGCCTTCCGCGCATCTGGCATTTTTTATCGTATTTTTGCTCGTGCTGCCACCCGTCTTTGAAAATGCGCGCGTGGGCCGCCTTTCGGTAGACCATGATTTGGAAGAGATGGCAGATACCTTTCATGTGACGCCTGCGTTGCGATTTCGAGGGTTGTTGTTGCCAACGGTCTCTCCATATTTGACCGCTGCCTTTCATAACGCCATCGGTTTGGCATGGAAAGGCGGGGCGGCTGCCGAGATGATTGCTCTGTCGACAAATACCTTGGGGGAGGCCCTCTTTCAATCCAAATTGACCTTGGAAATGCCATTGCTATTCGCTTGGACGAGTTGGATTTTGTTATTGAGCGCCTTCCATACCAAAGTGTTGCTGTTTTTGTGGAAAAAGGCTGTGCATGCCGTCTGTCGGATCGGTGTGCAAAAGGCGGCGCCAAGGGCAACCTCGCAACAGAGCGA
This sequence comes from Levyella massiliensis, assembly GCF_000308275.2. GTDB lineage: Bacteria > Bacillota > Clostridia > Tissierellales > Peptoniphilaceae > Murdochiella > Murdochiella massiliensis_A. The sequence continues at coordinate 1,047,629 of NZ_HG529490.1, read as the reverse complement.
GGGGCCACTTTTGCGATGGACGGATGTGTCAGTGGCCTATGGTGAACAGACCATATTGAATCGGGTCTCCGGACGTATTGCGATCGGGGATCGCATTGTCTTGACGGGACCATCGGGACGGGGAAAGACGACGCTGCTGCGCTTGCTTTCCGGTCTGGAACAGGGCGCATGTGGCAATGTGTACGAAAACGAAACCTCGCGCCGTCAAGAGCATCGCTATGAAAACGACGATACGGCGTTGCGCTTTGCGATTCTTTTTCAGGAAGATCGACTGCTACCACAGCACACCGTCCGAGAGAACTTGCGTTTTGTGGGGATCTCCGAAGAGGCCATCGCTGAAGGACTGGAGGCTCTGGAATTGGGTGATGCTGGGGACAAGCCGGCAATGCAGCTTTCAGGCGGTATGAAACGACGTGTGGCACTGTTGCGTACCGTATTGTGGCCGGGCGATATCCTTATACTGGATGAACCGGGGACGGGCATGGATGCGATGTTGCGCGAAAAAGCTCTACGCTATGCGGAACGGAAGAGTCACCACTTTGTGGCGATGGTGGTGGCGGATCATCTGCCGGAGGATGGCAAATGGCTTGCCGTGCATACGAGCTGGGCATTGCTGGCTGATGGAAAATTACAGACTACCCTCAATGAAGAAGGTGCGTCCATTGTCCAAGCTATGGACAGTTATGATAAAATGCAAGATGAAGAATTCCGGTAATCGAGAAGAGTTCTTCGGAGAGGAGATAGTATGTGTGGCATTGTAGGTTATGTCGGAGATTCCTCCGCAGTTGAAATATTAATTGATGGTCTGGAAAAACTGGAGTACCGTGGATACGATTCAGCGGGTATTGCCATTCGTAATCATAAAGGCGCTTTCGAGGTGTTGAAGGAGAAGGGACGCCTGTCGAATTTAGAGAAGCTTATTGCGGAAGCAAAACCGGAGGGGGAGGAAGGCATCGGACACACCCGCTGGGCGACGCATGGTGAATCCACTCGAACCAATGCGCATCCGCATTATTCCAAAGATGACCGCGTCGTGGGCGTTCACAACGGCATCATCGAAAATTATAAAGAATTGAAGCAGGAGCTGACGGAGAAGGGTTACTCCTTCTATTCCGAGACCGATACGGAAGTTTGCATCAATTTAATTGATTATTACTATACGAAAAAGAAGGATCCGCTGCAGACCTTAATCGTTGCCAAGTCTCATATTCACGGCTCTTATGCGTTAGCCATTATGTTTTACGATCGCCCGGGTGAGATTTGGGTGATGCGTAAAAATTCACCGATGGTATTGGGCGTGAAGGACGGCGCAAGCTTCTTGGGCTCGGATGTTACGCCCATGTTGAAGCACACCCGTGACGTATATTACATGGAAGACGACCAGATTGCCGTTTTAAAACGTGACGGGATTTCCTTCTTTGATGCCGAGGGTAAATCCATTTCTTTATCGATGCAGCATATCGATTGGGACGTGGCTGCCGCGGAAAAAGGTGGTTATGACCACTTTATGCTGAAGGAAATTCATGAGCAGCCAATCGTGATCTCGAACTCCCTGCGCCACTTCTTGGAGCCCAACGGCTGGATTCGCTTCCAGGGTTCGCATCTGACGCCGGAGTTTTATGATTCCTTTGATCGCATTCACATTATTGCTTGCGGTTCGGCGTATCACGTGGGCTGTGTGGCGAAATACACCATCGAATCCCTGGCCCGTATTCCCGTGGAAACGGATATCGCTTCCGAATTTCGCTATCGCAGCCCCATCCTGTCGGAACGGGATTTGGTGATCATTATTTCCCAATCCGGCGAAACGGCGGATTCTTTGGCAGCCTTGCGTGAAGCCAAAGCGCTCGGGGTCCCGACACTGGCCATTGTCAACGTGGTAGGTTCCTCCATCGCCAGAGAGGCGGATCGCGTGATCTATACCGTTGCCGGTCCGGAAATTGCCGTGGCAACGACGAAGGCCTACAGCTGTCAGCTTTTGGTGATGGATCTGTTAGCGCTTGATCTTGCGGTGCATCACAAGAAAATCAGCGAAGAGAAATTGCAAGAGCTTTTGGGAGAATTGAAGACGCTGCCGCGTAAAATGGAAGACATCCTGAAGCAAAAAGACAGCTACAAAGAGATGGCGCGTCATTTCTTGAATAAGAAGAATATGTTCTTTGTCGGACGTGGTGTGGACTATGCGGCATGTCTGGAATCCAGTTTGAAACTGAAAGAAGTTTCGTATCTGCATTCGGAAGCGTATGCCGCCGGCGAGTTAAAGCATGGCACCATCAGCCTTATCGAAGAGGGAACGCCGGTTATAGGCATTGCTACACAGCCGGAGTTAATGGAAAAAACGCGTTCGAACCTGTTGGAAGTGAAGACACGCGGCGCGGATGTGTTTACGCTTATCATGGACGGCATGGAAGGTTTTGAAGACGTAGGTGAAGTAATCACCATTCCCGCCATTCATCCGCTCTGGGCCACCAGCTTGTCTGTTCTGCCCATGCAGCTGTTAGCCTATTACGAATCTACTCTGCGCGGCCTTGACGTGGATAAACCGCGTAATTTGGCCAAGAGCGTTACGGTGGAGTAAACCTTACTGACGAAGGTCAGGCTTAGCAATGTCGGCTACGGCATCGCCCAAAAGAACTGTAAAAGGAGAAAGATTTGATTTCCTACACCTTTCCACAATTGATTCATGACGCCTGTGTTTTAGCGGTGGCTCCGGTTTTGAGCCGTGCACTCAGCGGCGCCATGGGAGACGAGATGGATCTCGAGGAAGCGGGCCATACGATTAAGCAAATCCTTGAAGACGATCCCATGAAACCGTCTTTCCAACTGCTGCCCGGCGAGGAAGGACCGGATTTATCCGGCCTTGGATTTCATTCCTTGTTCTTCCTCCTCTTTCAACAGCCCTACACCGGCTTCGAACGTGACACTTCTCGCAACGGCGCCATAGTCTTTCTGGAACGGCATTACGATCTGACACCTGCCCAGGAAGATATGATTTGGATGACGCAGCACCTCTACCAAACCGCCAATGACCAATTGCTCGCCCCCGATCTGGAGACGACGGATGGCGATGGTACAGCAGGTGAGAGGGCGGAAGGCTCTGAGGCAAACAGCGCCGACTTTTCGACATGGACCGACGAGCGCGCCTTGGATGTCATGAAGAACGCCATCGCTCCCTTTGGCGAAGATGTGGAAGCCTTTTTTGCGCCCCTTACCACCAGCCTCGAAGTGCAGACGGACATGAAACGTGCCGATGCCGGCAATGCCGATGCCATGATCGAAGTAGCCTATGACCTCATCGAAGGCCGCGGCGTAGCCCCGGATTTCAAGCTGGCGCAGCGGTGGGCGGAGCAAGCGCTCAAGGAGCAAACCAAGCGAAAAGACGAAGCCGAGAAGATGCTCGCATTCTTAGAACTATTGAACGAACGCCATTAATGCTTCCGCTGGCGGTTGCCCGCAGGCAATACTGGAACATAGAGAAGCCGGCCTTTTGGCCGGCTTTTTATCATTAAGAAGGCGGCCCGACGGGCCGCCTTTTCAGTATTAAATCGTACGTATCACACCCGGCCGAAGGCCGGCATCGCTAGTAAGTTGCCATTATTTTCTTTCTAAGTTCAGATTCTTTTCGACAATGCGGCGATCCATATAATCCATCAAAATCGTGTAGAACGTGGAGACCAGCGGCACGAAGAGGAACATGCCGAGGATGCCGAAACTGGCGGCTCCGACAAGCACGGCCAAAAGCACCCAGATGCCGGGCAATCCCGTCTGCTGACCGACGACGCGAGGATAGATGATGTTGCCCTCCATTTGCTGGAGGCAAGTGAGATAGACCAGGTAGGTGATGGCGTGAAGCGGGGAAATGGTCAGGAGCATGAAGGCACCGAGCACGCCCGCCAAGAATGCACCAACTAAGGGGATCAGTGCGCCCATCATGGTCATGAGCGAAATCATCAGCGAATATTCCAAGCCGAGCAAATTCATACCGACGTAGTTCATTACGCCGAGCAGCACCGCTTCCAGAAACTGGCCGGTAAAGAAGTTATAGAAACTGTCGAAGGCCGTATAGGACACGTACATCAATGTATCTGCTTGTTTCTCACTGAAGAAGGTGTAAATGAATTTCTTCGATTGATGGCTCAAGCGTTCCTTGCTTGTAATTGCATAAATCGAAAAGATGAAGGAAACCAACGCTGACACAGAGATACTCACGACGGAGCTAATTTGCGTGAAGATGTTTTGTGCAAATTGCGAAATCAACGCTTGAAGGTCGACCCCTTTGAAGTAGGTATTGATGAATTCCTGCAGGGTCAGGTTGTTCACATTATTGATCACCTGGCTGATGGCATCGTTAATGGTGTAGCGCAGCGATCCCAGCCAAGTGGCATTTTGAATGAACGAGCGCACTGCTCGCAAACCATCCGGAATCGCACGGATAAAGATTTGCAGCGATGTGATGACATTCGGAATAATGATCGCGAAGGTGATGAAGACGAAAGCGATAATAATGGCAAAGGATAGCAACATGGATAGGGGACGTGCGACTTTGGGACTTACCGGGAGGCGCAAGATCAGCGCTTCGATGCGGCGCATCGGGATGTTTACAATAAAAGCAATGGACAGACCGATGAGGAAGGGTCGGATCATGCCCAACAAGGCCAGAAACATCTCCCAGAGTATCGGTAAATTATAAAAAAGAAAGGCTAGGATGATCGCAAAAGCGGTGATCCGCAGTCCGATTAAAACGATGCGTTTGTCTTGGGGTGTCAGTTTCATATGCACTTCCTTTCCATTGCTCTCATTTTAGCATAGATACGACGGATGGTAACCTGTTAGCGATGCTTTCCTTGAGCGATAGGATAGCTCTGCATCGTTTTGTCGTGGGCATGGCGATGTCTTCCTCTCTACGGTTAGACTGCGGAAGGTGAGCATTTTGTGCTATCATAAAAGGCAAATGGCTGCATTAAAAGTTACAGCCGGTCGAAAGGGGACCTATATGGAGAAAAAACCAATTTTACTGGTATTGGCAGCGGGCATGGGCTCTCGCTATGGTGGCTTAAAACAGATTGATCCGCTCGGCCCGACAGGAGAAATCATCATCGATTATTCCATCTTTGATGCGGTGGAAGCAGGCTTTGAGCGTTTCGTCTTCGTGATCAAAAAAGAGAATCGCGAAGCGTTTGATGAAATTTTGACCGCTCATTTGCCGAAGAATTTGGAAATTCACATCGTTTATCAGGATATTCAGGCTGTGCCCGAGGGCTTTACGATTCCTGAAGGACGTGAGAAGCCTTGGGGAACCACGCATGCCATCGTCGCGGCCAAAGACGTTATCGATGCACCTTTTGCAGTGATCAACGCCGACGATTATTATGGCAAAGAAGCCTATCGCCAAATTTATGCGTTTATGACCTCGGATAAGATGAAAGAGGATCATCACGCCATGGTCGGCTTCAAAATTAAAAACACCTTAACCGATCACGGTTCCGTTTCTCGCGGCGTTTGTGAAGTCGAAGACGGCAAACTGGTGCAGATTGTCGAGCGCACGAAGATTTTCAAGGAAGGCAGCGGCGCCCGCTTTATCGATGAGAATGGCGTAGAGCAGCATTTGGATGGCGAAAACGTCGTTTCCATGAATTTCTGGGGATTCCATCCCGCTTTCATGCAGGTGATGGAAAAAGAATTGGATCGCTTCTTCCGTGAGGATGTTGCAAAGAATCCGTTAAAATCCGAAGCGTTGTTGCCCACTGCGGTCGGCTTGGGCCTCCAAAAGGGTATTCTTTCGGTGGAAGTTTTGAAGACGAACGATGCCTGGATGGGCGTGACGTATCATGAAGATAAGGAACCCGTGATGGCAGGCTTCAAGAAGCTGGTGGAAGAAGGCGTGTATCCTTCTCCCCTTTGGCAAAGCAAGTAATTCCGGAGATCTGGTAGCGAACAACAGGAGGCAAACATGAAAATTTTAGTCATCAACTGCGGCAGCTCGTCGCTGAAGTACCAGCTTTTTGACATGGATAACGAAGAGGTCATGGCCAAGGGCTTGGTGGAACGCATTGGTATTGAAGGCTCTCGCCTGGAACAAGAAGTCGGCGATGCAGAATGGGCGCAGGAAACGGCCATTCCCGATCACAACAAAGCCGTACAGCTCGTTTTTGCAGCGTTGACCGATGCCGAACATGGTGTCATTTCCGATATGAACGAAATCGACGCAGTCGGCCATCGCGTGGTGCATGGTGGTGAAAAATTCACCGACTCCATCCTTATCGATGACGCCGTCATCGCCGCGATTGAACAGTACATTCCGTTCAGTCCGCTGCACAATCCGGCCAACCTGCAAGGCATCAAAGCCGCCCAGGAAGCCCTGCCCGGCAAACCCAATGTTGCTGTCTTTGACACCTCTTTCCATCAATCCATGCCGGCAGAAAATTACATGTATGCTCTGCCGTATGAACTCTACAAAGATCACGGCATTCGTCGCTACGGATTCCACGGTACCAGCCATCACTTTGTGACCCTGCGTGCCGCCGAACTCATGGACATTCCTGTCGATCAACTGAATATCATCTCCTGCCACCTCGGCAACGGTTCTTCCGTGACAGCGGTCAAAAATGGCAAGAGCTACATTACCTCCATGGGACAGACCCCACTTGCCGGTGTGCCGATGGGTACTCGTTGTGGCGATATCGATCCCGCCATTGTCACTTTCCTGCAGAATCAGCTCGGTAAGAGCGCCAAAGAAGTGGATACGATCATGAACAAGGAATCCGGCGTTGCCGGCATCTCCGGTGTTTCAAGCGACTTCCGCGATCTTGAAAATGCCTCGAAGGATGGCAATGAACGTGCTCAGCTGGCACTGGATATGTTCCATGCGCGCGTACGCGAAACCGTCGCCGGTTATGCTGCCGACCTCGGCCATGTCGACGCCATTACCTTCACCGGCGGCATCGGTGAAAACGGCGCCGGCGATCGTTCGGCTATCTGCAAGGGCCTTGAAATCATGGGCGTCAAACTGGACGAATCCATCAACGGCCAGCGCAAACCCAAGGAAAAGAAAATCTCCGCGGAAGACTCCGCTATTCAGGTATGGGTTATCCCGACCAACGAGGAACTCATGATCGCTCGCGACACCATGCGTTTAGCAAAGTAAGCGCGTGCAGCGAATCCTTCATAAAGGCGCCGGCGGCGCCGGTAAGGAGCCGCCTTTGGCGGCGTAGTAATAAAAGGAAGAAGGCGGCCCGATGGGCCGCCTTCTTCCTTTTGAACCATCGCTATCGCGCTTCGGTCTACGCCGATTCTTTCGCGAATCGCTCCGCGACCTCGGCCAACGAAATGGCTTCCAATGAATCGACCTTTAGCCATGCCTGTGTAAAGGGGTAAGAGCGGGTCACCGTGCAGGGAACAGCCAGGGTTTTGAGTCCGGCAGCGGTTGCGGCGATGATGCCGTTCTTGGAATCTTCGATGACAAGGGCTTCCTTGGGAGAGACCTGAGAGACATCCAGTGCCTTCAAATAGAGATCCGGGGCAGGCTTCAAGGTTTCCACATCTTCGGCCGTCAGAACAAAGGAAAAATCGCTGCGAATGTGCAGAAAATCAAGGCGAGGTTGGATGGTGCGTGCCAGATTGGAGGAGACGATGCCACAGCGAATACCCAGGTTCTTGGCGTCATCTAAGAGACGGCGTACGCCGGGCATGAGTGGCAAGGCGCCCAGAACTTCCCCCTCCAGCGTACGCCCGAAGCGATAGAAGGCATCGCTGTCAAAGTGATCGCCATACAGGTTCTTCATATAGTCGACCAGATGCGCATGCCAAGAACCGGCAGCCAGGGCGTATTCCTCCAGCGTGAGGGAGTGACCGGTGTGCTGTGCGATCCAGGAACGCATCCGGTGAAAGACTTCGGTTTCGGTATCGGTGAGGATCCCGTCAAAATCGACGAATAAATACTTAAGCATCGGTTGCTCCGTTTCTAACCTTGTACGATGATTTTATCGCCGGATTTTTGGATGGTTTGGATGCGCGACTCCGTATGGCCCTGGTAGCGATTGTAAAAAGCATTGCTGATTTCAGGCTCGTCACGGAAGTGCATCGGAATAAAAATCTGCGGATGCAATCGCTTCAAATAGTAGGAAGGGCCGAGCATGGCGTTTTCGCCAAGACGCGGATCCAGCACGCCAAATCCGATATCGATGGGATTCAAGCTAACTTCCTCGAGAATGCGCAGATAATCGCGTACTTCCTGTTTCTGTTCGGCTTCCGTGAAAGAGGGCCACTTCCAAGCGTTGAGATCGCCGGCGTGGAAGAAATTCACCGAATGCAACGTAAATAAAACCGAAATACCTTGATCCGTGGATCCGTAGGTGTGAAAATCGATATCGCCGAAACGGAAGACCGCATTGGGACCGGTGCGATGGGTTCTCTGGGGATCGTAGACGATCTTTCGAATGCGAGTTTGTGCCGTCGAACGGCTCAGCACCAGACATTTTCCTTCTTTTTCGATGCGTTCGACGTCGTTCGAAAGCACATAACGGGCATTTTCGGTTCCCGGCATCGTGAAAATGGCAGGATTGTAGTGATCCGCGTGCGCATGGGTAACTATAAAAAGGATCTTTTTATCCGTTGGTAATACCAGATCGCCCTTCCAGTAATCGATAACGAGGAAGGTGTCCTTGTAAGAGATGGTAAATCCGCTGTTGTACAGATATTGAATCGTAATTAAAGAAGACATAACACGTCCTTTCGTGCGTTTCTCCTCGATTATACCCTATTTTGCTTTTGGGGGTATGTGTTGAGGCTTTGTAGCAATGGGAAGCACAGCGATGCAACAGCAACTGCGGCAAAGATTCAATCCGGAAAGGTGGTAACCATGGGAAAGCGATGGACAGTTGAAGAAAAAAGACGCCTTATCACCAATGTGATACGAGGCGGTTATACGGACCGCATCCGATGGCAGGCGGGGCCGGAGATTGAGCATTTTGTGATGGAACGCGAAAGCATGAAGCGCGTGATGTATCCCGGCGAAAAAGGCGTGGAAGGGATTTTGGAGACGTTTTTGCGTCGCCATGCGGACTGGACGCCCACCTATGATGAAGGCCATTTGATCGGTCTGGAGAAATTGGGAAACAGCATTACGCTGGAACCCGGCGCACAGCTGGAAACTTCTCTCGCGCCAAGCGAATCCCTGCGCATTTTGCTCCATCGCTATCAAGAGATGTTAGATGCTTTGTATGAAATCTTGGATCCGATGGGCTATGTGCTGGTCACGGTGGGCGTTGACCCCTTTACTCCCATTGATGCCATTCCTTTGCTGCCGAAGCATCGCTACGAACTCATGGATGCGCATATGAGTCAAAAAGGCAACCTGGCGCGAGCGATGATGCGACAAAGCGCGGCATTTCAGGTTTCGGTGGATGTCGGCAGCGACGCCGATTTTGTCAGCAAGTATCGGGTGCTTGCAGCGCTTTCTCCGATTTTTTATACCTTGTTTGATTCAGCCCCGCAGCGAGAAGGCAAAGCGCTTGAAAAATTCAATGCACGGCAGGAAATATGGCGTCATACGGATCCGGCGCGTACGGGCATTCCGCCGACAGTCTTTGATCCGGATTTCAGCGTCGAAAGCTATGCTGATTGGGTGCTCTCCGCGCCGCCGATCTTTGTTCCCTGTGGCGATGCCATCAAGGCGACGGGGGATCGGACGCTGTCCGACATCCTCGACGAAACAGAAACAGAAGAGGAAGCCCAATGTTTGGTGAAACACGGTATGTCCATCGTGTTTCCGGATATTCGCGCCAAGCAAATTTTGGAAATTCGCATGATGGATTCCGTCCCCGCTTCGTGGGCTTTTGGCGCTGCAGCGCTGCTGAAGGGGCTTTTGTACAACATGAATAATATGCGCCGTTTGCAGGATATGTTTACGCCCATGCAAGTGGATTGGGTCGAGCGCGGCAAGAACTCTGGTCGCGATAACGGCATTCAGGGCTACTATCATTCGGATTATTTTGTGAATTGGGGTCTGGGCTTACTGGCGATGGCACGCGAAGGCTTGTCCGTGCAAGAGGGGAAATTGCTGGATCCTCTGGAGATCTTGTGGAAGAATCTGGATACGCCGCGCAGTGTCCTTGCGCGCAACGTCGCAAAGGAAGGCTGGACCAAAGCATTGAGAAAATGGGAAGCACGTCATGTTTTATCCTGAGTTTACAAAAGAATATATTCATCGGGTGTTGACGGATCCCATGCGCTATGCCGGCGATGCCGATCATCGCATTTCTTCCAGTCGGGAAGAACGCCGCCTCTATCACGGGACCATTGTGCCCATGATCTATCAGGGATTCTTCCTGACACCGGCAGATGTTGCCGTGTTTCGCACGATGATAGAAACTATGGTTTCCATCGGACGTAAAATGACCGATGCCTACGTTAAAAATCCGGCCTATCGCCGGGGCTTTCATTTTGACCCGACCATAGAAGAACTGATTTTGCTTGATCCGGGCTATGACATTCCCGTGCCCGTGGGTCGCTACGATATTTTTTACAATGGCAATGGCGAGTATCGCTTCTGCGAACTCAACACGGACGGTTCTTCCGCCATGAACGAAGATCGCGTGCTGGGGAATTTGCTGGAAGACAGTCTGATTTTTCAAGATATGCGTGATCAATGGAAGATTTCCCGCTTTGAACTGTTCGATAGCTTAGTGGCAAAATTTTTAGCACGCTATCGCAGCATTCGGGGTCGCGAGGCTCGATCCGTCGCCATCGTCGATTTATTGGATAAAGGAACCGGCATAGAGTTTCAGGTGTATCGCGATCGCTTTGCGGCAGCCGGCGTGGAAGCCATGATTTGCGATGTGCGCCGGATGCATTATCGCGATGGTAAGCTCTGGGGCAGCGATGCAGAAACCGGCAAGGAAGCTCCGGTGGATCTCGTCTATCGCCGTATGGTGACTTCGGATTTTGCCGGCGTTCGTGAGGAAGCACGTGATTTTGAAGCAGCGTATCGCGACGGTGTATTCCTGTCCTTTGGTTCGTTCCGTTCGCAAGTCATGCATGCGAAGACGACTTTCTCCATGATGCACGATCCACAAACAAAGGCGATTGTAACGCCGGAGGAATGGGCCTTTATTCAGGAACACGTGCCCTTCACGAAGGAACTTGCCACGTCACAGGACGTGGAGGAAGTATTGCAAAATAAAGATCGCTATATATTAAAGCCTTACAATTCGTATGCTTCCCAAGGCATTCTTGTGGGGCGGGATCATAGCCACGCGGCATGGAAAGAACAGATTCAGGCGCTGCCGCTGGATCAGTACATCTATCAGGATTACGTGGACGTATCGCCCACACCGTTTTTGGTGTTAAAGAGCGATGCCAAATGTCGCACGTCACATCCGCTTCAGGGCGCAATAAAAGAGCTCCTGTCCCGGGAAGATCGCTCGAAGATGGCAGATTCTCCCTTTATGGTGGAGCCCTTTGGTCATGTGTTAGGTTGTTTTCTCTTTGACGAAGCGTTCAGCGGTTGCTATGTGCGCATCGGCCAAACCCACATCATTTCTGGATTGCGTGACTATTACACTGCTCCGACTTTTGTGGTAGAGCCTCGTTAGAGAGGGAAGATCGCCCCAAAAAGGACACCTTCCGCTGAGATATGATTTTCCGATCCCCAATTATGATTTGAAGAGGAATTCCTTAAAACAGGAATTCCTTTTTTCCTGTCAGGCTTTCCTTCGTGGGGAGGGTGCTTGCATCCAGCAAAGTATTGTGTACCGCTTTGTTACGCGTGAGGAAATACATCACCGGCAGGCCGATAATATAGGTAATGATGAATTCGGACAACATGATTTGTCCGGTAACGATTGGGAAAAGATCCGTTGTAATTTCTCCCAGGAAGAGTGCTTCGCCACTGTATAAGAAGGAAAATAGCGATGGGAACAGTCCGGCCACCCATTTGGAAGATACTTTGGCCATGCATGCCGTCGCCAACAATGTGCCCAGCGTGCCAACCACCATATCGATGGCACCAAACGGGCTCCAGATATTGGAAATCAGACAGCCGATGGTCAGACCGATCACATTTTTAGGATCCAGAAACGCCAGCCAGTTCATGACTTCCGAATAGCGAAATTGTACGGGACCGTAGCTGACGCCGAATCCCGACAATGTGAAGATCACATAGACGGCAGCGATGACGCCTTGTCTTGCTAGTGTTTTCGTAGAAAAAAGAGACTTTAACGATAATGATTTGTTCATGAGAACCTCCTTAGAAATTGGAGTGTTCGTGGCAACATAAAAGGTGTCGGAAAGACACCATCTTGATTTTTAAAGTGGGTGCCAAGAAACACTGTCAGACTATTGTAGACAGTTTTATAAAAAATGGCAAGGCAAACGCAAGTGTGGGCATGAAAAGCAGTGCAACCGCTTAAGGGAGGGGCGCTACAGTGCTTTTCGGAATTTGCGAGATTTGTACTGTAGAAATTCGGCAAAATACTGTGGAATACAGTGGAATACAGTACTTTTTGGAATTTACACGATTTGTACTGTAGAAAAATGGGGTGAAATACAGTACTTTTCGGAACTTGCGAGATTTGTACTGTAGAAAAATGCGGTGAAATACAGTGTTTTTTTGAATTTGCGAGATTTGTACTGTAAAAAAATGCGGCAAGATACAGTGTTTTTGTCGAAATTGAACTGTCCCCCAAATGGTAGAGTGTAGATTTCCCATTTCTACCTCATCCGTAATAAACCTCAAAAGGGGTTTGGTATCCGTTTGTCGCATGCCTTCTTTCTTTCGCATAAAAGGCCCATACATATTCGTAGACCCGTTTTCTTGCTTCTCGAATGGTTTGTGGCATCTGGTAGAGCCACTCGGTTTTCATCTTACCAAAAAAGCTTTCCATTGCTGCATTGTCCCAACAGTCTCCTTTCCTACTCATGCTACAGCGAATATAGTTCTTTCTGAGAAGCTTTTGGTAGTCTTCCGAAGCATAGGTCGATCCACGATCGGAATGGCCAATGCATCCAGGCTTTAAGGTATGCCTTGCTAGCGCATCGTCTAGGCAATCCATCACCAGCTGTTTGTTGTTCTTGGTACTCATGGCTAAGCCTAGGGGGTATCGTCCATAAAGGTCTAAAATCACAGCAACATAGAGCGTTCCTTGTGGCGTTGGGACATAGGTGGTATCGCTGATGAACTTCTCTCCTGGCGCTTTGGCCACAAAGTCTCTTTGAAGGAGATTGTCGGCGGGCTTCCTTGTTTTCGAGGAATCGGTGGTGACGAGGAATTTTGGTCGCACTCTGGAATGCCAGTGATTTTCCCGCATGATGCGTTCCACACGCTTGTGATTCACCGGCGACTTTCCTACCTTCTGTCGTTGGGAATTCAACTCCGCCGTGACCTTTCGTATCCCATAAACAGCTTTACTCTGATCGTAAATTTTTCCGATCTCTTTTGAGAGCTGCATGTTTTCAATTTGACGCAGTGTCTGCGCTTTCTGTGCGTTTTTCCACTTGTAATAGCCACTTTCAGAGACTTCAATAACTTTGGCCATTCTAGCAATTGCATGTTCATGACGAAAGCGATACATGAATGCAAATTTTAGTCTCGGGGTATCTTGGCTAGAAAGGCCGCGGCTTTTTTTAAGATGGCAATTTCCTCTTTGAGTTCCGCGATTTCTTTGTCCTTCGCAGCTTCCCTCTGCTTCTGCCTACGGGTGAACGTGCTCTCTTTCTTACGAAACTGTTGGATGTTATCTGCTAAGCCCATCTCCCCATAGTTGTTAAACAAGTCCATCCAGCGCAAAAGCGTTGAGGTTTGGATATGGTATTTCTCTGCAACAAGAAATTCTTTGCCTTCGAATTCCGGTTTTAATGCCTCTTCCACTACGCGTTTTCGAAAAGATTTCGTGTATCTACGTCGTGTCATGTCATCCTCCTTACGCCTTTCTTCATTGTATCTTTTTGTTCTGTAAGGCTCTACTTTTTGGGGGACATGTCAAATATTAGTTTTGCACTGTAATTAGGGAGAAAAAACTACAGTGTAAATTGCTGGATTTTAATAAAGTACTGTATTTCGAGCGAAATAAGTACAGTACTTTTACGAGTATGCCAATTTTGTACTGTATTCCAGGGAAAAAGCCTACCGTGTTGCATTGCTACATTTAAAAAGCACGGTATTACGCGTTACTCGCTACCGTGCTTTTCTCACTATCTTTACGTTTGTTCTTCGTGTTGCGTAAAAATCCTGTTTTTTGGGGTAGTCCCTTCTCATTCGTAATGATGCACCAAGAAAAGCGGTTTTATGGTGATAATATCTTCAAATTCTTCCGGATCAACTTCCACGTCAGCGTTTAAGGCTTTAAGATCCTTTTTCAGCTGTTCCAGCGCTTCAGCGGCGGTGTCAGCACGCTGATCGGCAATGATCTGTTCCATCCATTGCAAAACGGTCGGATGCGCATAGCGCGCGGGAACCGGGAAATCGGGCGTATCGGCGAGTGCCTTTTCCATGGCATCGATGCTATTCGTGAAACGGCGCAGAATGGCGGTGCGGTTATTCTCGGAAGTCGGGAGCACGTGGGCGCCCGAAAAGAGAAAGATGGCCCCGAAGCCGAAGAGCATGAAGAAAATACTGAAGCTTGCACCATGCAAGAATTGATAGGCGCCATAGAGTGCGGCGAGCACCCCCATGATGGTGATGGCCAGCGCCACCCATTTATAGGCAGGGTTACTCATATCGTGCATGCGTTTCTGCTTGGCGGCGGCGCTTAGTTCAATCGAGAGGCGCGGTGTCTTTTCCAGCAATGCAATGCTTTCATCCAATGTGTGGATGACGGCCAGGCCTTTCACCTGTTCCAATTTTCGTTTCTTTTCTTCGAGGCGATAGCGTCTCTCTTTTAATAGCTTTTCCGCTTCTTTACTGTGGCGCTTAATAGCCGGATGGCGCTGTTTCATTTCGAGAAGGAAAAGATCCACATCCTCCTCTTTTTTGAACAGGCAGGAGCGTTCCTTGCCATCGTCGAAGAGCACCACAAGATAGGGGAGTGTGGCAAAGAGACCTTTGCGATTGAAGCCGCCGCGGCTCATGGCTACGCGTTTGAAAGCACGATGCACGGAGGAAACAGGAACGTAGAGACTGCGATCGCGCAGATAGCGCCCCAAGTAGAGGGCCTTATCACCGATAGCACAGGGACCGAAGCGTTTCGCGTTTCGCAGATCGTTTTCAAGCTCCTCTTTAGGGAGCGTTGTCGTGCTTAATGCTTTGGGTTCAAAAAGCATAGTGCCTCCTTTGTTAAAAAAACGGGGTCGGTTTCAGACCCGACCCCGCCTTTTTTGACTCTTTATTATGCCGCGACATTCGGTGTATCGGGCGTTGCCTTCTTAGTTGCATAGAGGAACAAGCCCAAGAAGCAGGCGGCAAGGACGATACCGACAGGATACGCGATGCCAGTACCTAAATTCAAGCATTCTTTGGCATAGAAGAAATAGGTCATGGAAACGGCACTCATAAAGGTGGCTGGAACCGCGCAGAGCCAATAATTCTTCTGATGCTTAAAGAGATACATGGCTGCGGTCCACAACACGATCATAGCCAATGTCTGGTTGGTCCAGCTGAAGTAACGCCAAACGACGATGTAGTCCAGATGGGCAACAATAGCACCAACGCCCAGCAGAGGAACGCAGAGATACAGACGATTCTTCATGTTGACCTGATCCATCTTGAACCAGTCGGCCAAGACTAAACGAGCGCTACGGAAGGAAGTATCGCCGGAAGTGATCGGGCAAACAATTACACCGATCATCGCAAGGGATACGCCTACTTTGCCCATGGTCTTAATGCAGACGTCATAGATGGCGGCGGATTGACCGTTCGTCAGGATTTTAGCCAGACCCGTGCTGAGTCCGCCGGTAACCTGATACAGCGAGCAACCGGCAGCAGCCCAAATCAGAGCGATGATACCTTCAGTAACCATGGCGCCGTAGAAGACGAAACGGCCCTGATGTTCGGATTTCATGCAACGCGCCATCAACGGCGATTGCGTGGAATGGAAACCGGAAATCGCGCCGCAGGCAACGGTGATGAACATAACGCTCCATACCGGCGTTGCCTTCGGATGCATATTGGTAAAGTGATCCCAAATTTCAGGAATGGTGAAATTCGGATTCGTATAGATACCGATGATGACACCGATGGCCATTACAATCAGACAGATGCCGAAGATCGGGTAAATACGACCGATAATCTTATCGATAGACATAAAGGTAGCAATGAAATAATACGCTAAGATGAGCCAAAGCCAGAATTCGGTGCTGGCAATCACCCCGGTGATGCCGCCTTCTTGCAACAATTTAACGATCAAACCGGCGGGACCGACAGCAAATACGGTGCCGGTCATTACGAGCAGGACGACGCTGAAGATACGCATGATATTACGCATCACAGGGCCAAGATAGATACCGCAGACTTCTGTAATGGACGCACCATCATGACGCGCCGACATCATGCCGGAGAAAAAGTCGTGCACACCGCCGGCAAAGATCGTACCAAAGGTGATCCATAAGAATACAATGGGTCCCCAGAGAGCGCCTTGCAGTGCGCCGAAGATCGGGCCTAGCCCTGCAATATTCAACAATTGAACGAGGAATAATTTCCATTGCGGCAGAACGACGTAATCCACACCATCGTTGAGACGAATAGCCGGCGTTTCACGATCATCGGGAGCAAATGTGTTCTCGGTGACTTTACCATATGTAAAGAAAGCTCCGACCAGTAACAAGAAACAAATAATAAAACTGACCATACTATCCTCCTCTCTCCTGAAATGTTCCGAAGGCTACGGGGAAAAACGAAATTCCTCCTTTCCTGCCCGAAAAATTAAAGGCACCCCTTTCTCCCATGGCGAAAGATGTACGTTTGCCGGGATCTAATCCTTCGACTTCATTATATAACGAATTCAAGCGTTAAAAAAGCATGGAGAAAATAGAAAAACCTTTTCTAAATCGGATAGCGATATCGCGGACAGCAAAAAAAAGGCGGCCTGAAAGGCCGCCTTCCGCTTTTTTATTACTTTACCTATTCCAGCACGCCGAAAGAGAATCCTTCCGCACGGAGTGCTTTCACGATGGCCGGCACCGAATTTCGCGTCAGCGTCTTAGCGCCCGTGTCATGCATCAGAATGGTGATGACTTGTGGCTTGCCATATTCTCCCCAAGACTCAATAATGCGGGAAACTTGTGCCTGCGTAGAAGTTGGCGATTTTCTGCCTTCTGCATCGCCATTTAGGCAGTTCCAATCAATCCATTGCACGCCTTCCTTTGCCAACAAATTGTCCCCTTCGTCCAGATCCTTCCACGACATATGGCCACCCGGATAGCGCCAGACTTTAGGATTGACAGAGTCACCCAAAAGCTCGTGCAGGGCATCCATACATTTTTTATATTGCCCAAAAATTTCCTTGGCATTGCCATGGCGACCGGGATAGAGCTTTTCATAGATGTGATCGAACGAATGTAGCGCCAGCGCATGCCCTTCTGCCATGGTTCGCTCCAGCAAAGCCTTATGGTTAGGTGTGAACGACTTTCCGACCATAAAGAACGTAGCCGGTACGCCCAGTTCCTTTAACGTATCCAGTAGCAATGGCGTTGAGTTGGAATCCACACCATCATCAAAGGTCAAAAACGCCAGGCGATGATCAAAAATCTTTTTGCCATGATACATGGCTTCTTTCACATCCGTGGTGTTGTAGGCATACACATTGGCAGCGGTATTGTGGTTATTGCCTTTCCCTTTCGCATCTTGGACAGCGTCGCCGGTGTTGGCTTTCGGCTGTGCCGTTCCGGCAAAAATACCCGTACCCGCCTTAGCAATGCTTTCTTCACTCTCCTCCGATGCTTCCTTACTTTCGGATGGTGCGGAGTCGTTAGAGACGGCTTCTTTGGCATGGCTCTCTTGCACAGAACTCTGTGTAGTCACCATGGAAGAAGCTGGCGGCGTTACCGTCCCTTTTTTGGGCATGAAATGTTTCACAAGTGATGTTAACAAGAAAAACGCCACGGTACAAAACAATAATAGGATGAGAATCCACCCGATCATGCGTCGCTCTCTTTTTTGGCGACGATGCTGTGCACGCTCCGCTGCGTGCCTATGAATGGGTTGCTTCTCCTCTTCCGCGTGAGAGGCATTCGTTTCAGACGATGGCTGTTGATTTTCCGGCTCTTGCATACTAAATTCCTTTCTAAAGGACATGTCACTTTTCGTGACGAAATTCCATTTTTTAGCGATGCCACGGCGGTATTGAACCCGTGTTGCATCGTTTCACTGAGAAGAAGTATATCATCTGTGCACGGACTTGAACAATAACTGTAACGATACTTTATCCTATTTTCTGCGCCATGAGGAGTGCCACGTCACATGCTTTATTTCTTCAAAACGCACGAAAACCCGCCCGCCGCCATCCGTCGATTTGATAGAATAAAGGATGGAAAGGCGGTGCGCATGTTTCAACCGAATGCCCAACAGAAAAAAGCCATCGAGACCACGGAAGGACCGGTGCTAATCTTGGCAGGTCCCGGCGCAGGGAAGACCATGACTCTCGTGCAGCGCGTGGCGTATTTGATTGTGGAAAAACAGGTGGATCCGGCCGGCATTACGGTGACGACATTTACGCGAAAGGCAACACGGGAGCTGGTGACGCGCTTGAGTCAACTCTTGCAGAGAGCGCATCGCGAGGAGGCGGCACGAGAGATTCATGTCGGCAATTTCCACCAATTGGCGGGGGATTTGCTGGAGCGCTATGCGGATCGCGTGGGCTTTGCTCCGGGGTGGGCACCACTGGATGAAATGGGAAGGCGGATGCTGTTAGCGTCGCATCTGGATGTCTTTCAAGCGATTCCAAATGTGGAGACGCTGCGGCTGTCGCTGACCAAGGATTGGCATGCCTTGCGGGCATTGGGCTCGTTTTTGGATCAGCTGCGGGAAGGCTTTGCCGATTTACGGGGACAGGATGCACCGACACGGGCGGCGGTGGCCATGCTGCAAGGCTATCGCCGAATTTTGCAAGAACAGAATCGGTTGGATTTCAGTGAAATGCTTTTTAGCACGGCATTGCTTCTGGGAAGTGACGCCGCTGTTCTTGCCGAAGAGCAGGAAAAAGGTCGCTATCTGATGGTGGATGAGTATCAGGATACCAATCCCATACAGGAGCGGATTTTGCGTTTATTGCAGGCGAAGAGCGGCAATTTGTGTGTCGTTGGCGATGACGACCAGAGCTTATATCGCTTTCGGGGCGCCAGCGTCCGCAATTTGCTGGACTTCACCCATCGCTATGAAGGTGCGACGGTCATTTCGTTGCAGGAAAATTATCGCAGCGATGGTGTGATTTTACGTGTTGCCGAGCAACGGCTAAGGCAGGAAGTGGAGCAGTTGAAGGCGGGCAGGGATGACGTCGTGTACCGACTGGAGAAGAATTTAGTGCCGGCGGATGCGTCACTGTCGGAAGAAAGTGCGCTACAGCAGCTTTTTTGTGGTGATCTAGAGCTTTGGGCGAAGCGTCTGGCCACATCCATTCGCACGGTGCATGAGAAAGGCGTGCCTTATGAGCGCATGGCGGTTCTGTCCTTTTCCGTGCGGTCTGCATCCATGCTGGTTCTGGCTAAAGCATTGCGGGAACAGGGCGTACCGACACATATGCCGCGCGGCGGTACGCTGTTGGCGGATCGCGATGTGCGCCGACTGATGGGCTGTATCACGTTGGCGTTTCGCCCCTATCTTGCCCAAGCGCTTAAAGACGGAACCGTGCAGCGTCATGATTTGGACATCTTCGTTTCTTATGCTAATGACATCCCGAAAACCGCTTTTTCAGCGTGTGAGCGTGTGGCGGAGGAATTTCGTCGCGCATTGCATGAGGGAAGCGTCACGTTTGGGGAACTTTGTTATCGCTTTTTCGGCGTGGATCCGTTGCATCGCTCCCTAGAAGAGGCGTTGCAGGGAAAACTTCCAGCTCTTGAGCATACGGCAGCACTGCGGCATTTTATGACTGTTGTGGAGGAGATGTTGACCTTGGCCGAGGCGGGAGATACGCGATGGACCAAGGAAAATATTGTGGCACAGGCGGCGTTCTTATTTACGGAGATTCTGCCCGCCATTGAGGAGGCACGACTGCCTGCATCGCCGGAAGAAAGTGAAGACGTACCGACAGGGCATTTACCGCTCTTAACCATCCATCAATCCAAGGGATTGGAATATGCGGCGGTGTTTTTGGTGCATTCGCCGAAGCGACGCGCCTATGTTTCCCGGCGCGGGGTTGCTGTCTTAAAGCGAGCAGGGGCGTCTGGCTCAGAGTTGCCCGAAGAAACCGCTGCAGCAATGGACGAGGTGCGGCTTATGTATACTGCGCGCACAAGGGCAGAGCGCCTGTTGGTCGAAACGGGCATCCGCGCCGGGGCGGATGATCCGGCGCTCACAGCCAAGGATCTTGAGGCGTTAACCTTTCCGACGAAGAAGGTGTTGCCGGAAAAAACGCCCTATGCCTTTACGAGCGATATTGCCCGCTATCGTCATTGTCCGCGCCAATATTTTTTCTTGCGCAAGATGGGTTTCCCCACGCCGCGCACAAAGGCAGCAGATTACGGCACTTTGGTGCATGCGTGTCTGGCGCGCACGGTGGCGTATCTCAAAAAAACAGGCCATGCTCCATCCCCGGAGGACACGCGTACCATGGTACAATGGGTGGGGGAAGGATTTCGTCGCTCCGGCGCGCTATTAACACCGGACAGCATTCGACGCGCACAAGAGGAAGTAGCGGCTTTCTGTGCGGCAGAGCCGTTCCCGCCGCATCGCCTGTATGCAGCAGAATGGAATCTGCACGCTATACGAGACGGCTATCTGTGGGAAGGCACCATTGACTTGGCACTGGACGGCGGAAAAATGCTCGTGGATTTCAAAACGGCGCGTCCCGCTGCCACCGGGCAAGCGGTCTATCGCGATCAGCTGCGGTTTTATCGCTGCCTTATCGGCGATGGCGATGAAACCAAACAGGAAGACAAAGACGGCAAAAGCGATGTATCCATAAAAGAGTCCCAGATTCTCTATTACACCGCGGAGAGCGAACGTGAGCACCCCATGGATGGTTTTGCTTTTTCCTTCGAGGAAAGAACAGCTTTTCAGGCGGAAGTGACGAAAACGATAGAAGCCATTGAAAGCGGTGCTTTTTCTGCTCATACGAGCGATGCTTCGTTCTGTCAAGTTTGTCCGATGCGCGCCTTTTGTAATCAAGACGATACTGTTTGTTGAGGGAAAAAGGCAGCAACGCTTGCATCCCTAACATGCCCATAAGAAAGAGGAGGCCCGATGGTCGCGACACTGTATGAACGGATAGCAAAACAAATGGCAGAAGAATTGCTGCGCGAGGATAACGGCGGGGAGGTGTCTCTTCCGGAGGTCAATCTTTTGATGAAGCGTTATCGGACGACAAAGAGCACGATTGAGCGCGCTCTGCTGTTGCTAAAACAACGTCAAGTCCTTGAAGAGCAACAAGGTGTTTTGGTTCTGACTACCGATCCGGAAGCGCGTCGTCGTTTACGAGAAGCCCTGGTTTTGCAAGAAGCAACCGAACTGTTTCGCCGTGCGCGCGAATTTCATCTGGCAGATGATCGAATTGTCGGGCTGATCTTGATGGCGGGAGGCTATGATGGGGCACAAGGATAAGCATAAAAAAGAGCATAGCGGTCATAAGAAAAGAAGACAGGGGGAAGAGAGCATGAGTGAAGACAAACGTGTTGTTCCCGTTTCGGAGTTATTGCGCGGCGCGGCACCTGATCCGGTTGAGGAAGAATCGGTAGCAGAATCGGTCGAAACGCCGACCTCAGATTGGCTTAGCGTGCCGACGGAGGAATCCGCAGAAAACACCGATGAAAACATTGCTGAGGATACGGCACCGTTGCCGGTGGTGGATGACGAAGCGATACCGGAGGACGGCCCGATCCAAGCCGAAAGTCTGGAAATGGTTCAATCTGAAGAGGTGCTGGCGGAAGAGGCGCCGTCAGAAGAGGCGCCGGAGGATGGTCTCCCGGAAGGCGAAGGCGAACCGGTCGTATTGATTTCCCATCTCTCGAAAAAGATTGCCGGACAAACGGTCTTGCAGGATATTAATTTAGCCTTGTTGAATGGCCATGTGCTGGGACTCTTGGGCCCGAATGGCTCGGGAAAAACGACCTTGCTGCGCATATTAGCAGGCCTTGCGCATAAATCGGGTGGTCGCGTGGAAATTGATGGCATGGAACCCGGCACGGAGACAAAAGCGCTCGTTTCTTATTTGCCGGATACGCTGTTTCTCAGCGATGATATGACCGTCGAGCGGGCGCGCCACTATTTTGAAACCTTTTTTATGGATTTTGATCGGGAGCGTTTTGATGCGTTAGCGGAGCGATTGGCGCTGCCGAAGCATACGAAAATTTCCAAAATGTCGAAGGGCTATCGGGATCGTCTGGCCGTTTCTCTGGCCATGAGTCGTCGGGCGCGCTTGTATTTGTTGGACGAGCCCCTTGGCGGCGTGGATCCCATTGTGCGCGACGAAGTGTTGGATATCCTGATCGAAGCCCTCGGCGATGAGGCCACCATGCTCATTACGACGCATCAGGTGCGCGATTTGGAGCGCATCTTTGACGAGGTCTGCTTCCTCAAAGAAGGCAGTATCGTACGTTACGGCGCGGCGGAAGCCATTCGCCAGGAAGAAAACGCCGATCTGGATGCCGTGTATCGAATGATTTTCGGATAGGAGGCGACCATGAAATACTATTTTTCGCTCCTTCGGCGAGAAACGCGAAACGCCCGTATGGGCATACTGGTATCCGCACTTCTTGTGCTGGTCGTATCGCAAGTTCTGGCACGTTATGTTAAAGAATGGGATGCCGATCTCGTACGCTATGTCGGCGCCTTATTGGCACAGCTTCATCTGGTGGCCGGCTTTTTGCGAGAGTTATTTCGTGCGATACCTACCATAACGGAGGATGCGTTCGGGCATTTGCTGCCGCAACCGGAACGGAAATCGCTCCTTGCCGTCGTGTGCAGTTTGTTGCTCAGTGCCGTTCTCTATATGATTTCAAGCGTTTTGCTGGAACTGCTACTTGAATTTTTGCAAACGCATTCGCTGCAAGCCGTGCGCCAGGGATTAACAGCCTTTTCTCCGCAACTGTTGCTCTTGCACTTGCCGGTAGCTATTCTCGAACTGCTCTTTCTCATTACCTTGGTGATGGCACTACAGCTGTTATTACATCGCCTCGGACAAAGATTCCACTTGGCGGGCAAGGTGCCGACGGTCGTTGGGCGCGTGTTTGCTTTCTTTTGTACGATCGGCCTCTGCTGTTTTTGGATATGGGTGGCAAATAACGTAATGCTGCGTTTTCCCTGGTATCTGGACGTGCTGCAGGGAACGCTTGTCAATACCCGTCCGGCAACCTATATCATGCAAAATTTTTGGATGAGCGGTCTGCAAGTCTCGGAAGAAGGTAGATCGGTCTGGTCTGTGGCGGTACTAGGCGGCATGTTTCTTTTAACCATCCTGCAATGGGTTTTTTCTCTGATTTTGGTCGAGGATCATCTGGACTGGGAGGTATAAGATGCTAAAGCGCTTCGTTTACGAATGGAAAAGAAGCGTTCCGTTCTTTTTGACGTTTTTCATGGCAGCGACACTGTATTACTTTATCGTGCGCCTGATGATTCAGCATAAGCTATATCTGACGATGGGGATTATCCTGCCTTTTATCTTAGGGATAGGCTTGGACATGGCAGCGGTCGTTTACGTTATTTTGAATGTAAAGCGGGAACTCACCAATGCCGATGGCATACTGACATTTCTTACGCCTTTAGCACCTTGGAAAATGATGGTAGCCAAGTGGTTGAATTTCATCGTTTCGTATGGCCTGACCTTCATTGCACTACGCTTTTTGATCGCTTTTTTTCCGCTGGAGGGCAGCGGCATGGATACTTTTAGCCAAGATATCGCCAGCCTTACGGAACATGCTGCGACATTTAATGTTCCTTTTCTGTTTCTGATGGGCCGCCCCGCCATCGGTGTATTGCTCTTTGTTCTTCGCTGGACGTTGGTACTTGTACTTTTATTTTGGGTACTGGGGTGGACAGAGCGCCTCTTTGCATACGGACGATTAAAATTTGGGAAGTTTGCCGTTCGCCTGGCCAGCGTCCTTCTCTGTTTGCTGATAACGGCGATACTGGTGACGCATCTCAGCGCATGGTTTCCCTACTATTGGGAGGCGAATACCCTACAAATTTTTCATCGCGAGGCGCCATCAACCTTTTACGCGCTAATTGGATCGATGAGCTATTTTTACGGCCCGGAAGGGCCTGCCGGACCGACGCTTAGTGGCATTCCGATCGTCGCTTTTCTTGCATTGACAGCGGAAATTGCCTTTTTCTTGTGGCGCGCCAATGTAAACTGGAAGAGGATGGATCGCTGATGAGAATTTATGTGATACGGCATGGTATAAGCGAATCGAACAAAAGCATGACCTACAGTGAACCGGAAACACGGCTTGCTCCGGAAGCTGCTCGACAACTTCGCAGCGTAAAAAAGAAATTGAAATCCATTCCCTTTGAACGAGTGTATGCTTCCGACTATGCACGAACGCTCAAAACGGCCAAGATACTGGGCTTTTACGACCCGATCTTAGAGCCGCGCGTACGAGAGCGCAATTTCGGCATCTTCACCGGCCACACTCGCCTGGAATGTCAAGAGAAATTCCCTGAGGTTTATGCCAATTATCTGGCAGATCCCATGGGCTATCGCATTCCCGAAGGCGAAAGCTTTGACGATCTCTGTGATCGCGTGTGGAATTTCCTGGACGAGCTGACCGAACAAGAACGCAAGGGCAATCCTCCGATCGAAGGATTTCGCCTCCGACCGGTCTGTGATTCCCAAGTTTTGGTTGTATCCCATTTTAATGTCATCGCTGCCTGTGTATGTTGGGTCTTCGGCGATCGCTCACTCAGCCATCACGTCGTGGCGGATAACGGCGCAAGCCTTCTCCTGGATGTGCGAGGAAGCTTAAAAACCATTTTTATCGAACGATAACCGGCAGAAATAAACATCGGCCATCGGGAAGAACACATAGGAGGAAAACAATGTACACATGGAAGCGGAAAAAAGGTCAAGTATTGCTTTTATGCTTGGTCGGCATGCTATGCTGGTTTTTAGCCGGTGCATGGTCGACTGCAGAGGCGGCGCGGGCGCCGCGGGCTGGCAATGTATCGGTGAAGATAACGGGGCGCTATGAAGTACCGGACAAGACAGCCATTTTGAAAGCGGTGAATGCCATTCGCCAAGAAGCGGTGAAGGAAAGATTAACCGAACCTTATGTACCGTTGGCTTGGTCTGACGGGTTGGAAGAGATTGCTCGTCAACGTGCGGCAGAGCTCACGCTTGAGTGGGCGCACAGTCGCCCGAATGGCGGTCGCACTCCTTTTATGACCGCCTCGAACGGGGCGGAAAACCATGCGGAGAATGTGGCTAAGAACGGATCGGGCTTTGCACGAAGCATTGCGCAGTTCTATGAAGAAAAGGCGGATTATCTGGAGGCCCTTCGTACAAAAGCAGACTTGAACAATTATCCGAAGATGATAGGCCATTACACGACCATGATTGACGCAGAGTTTAAGTCCGTTGGTGCGGCAGCCTTCTATTCTCCGGCCATCGACTATTACTTTGTTGCGATGGAATTTTCACGTAATAATACGGAAAATGCTATAACCTTGCCGACGTTGCCGAAGGAAGTGCTCGTGGAGGTGGAAGGATCGCGTGTACGCAACTTAAAGTTAAACGTGCCGGCCAAGGCTGCGCAAAACAAAGCGGTTGACTTCACGTTAAGCGGCAGTGTCCACATGGTAGACAATACGACGACGAACGATAGTGAATGGATCAACCTGGCGATTATGAATGGAGCTAAGTGGAGTACATCGCCAGCCAATGCTTGCCGCGTGGACGGCAGCAAGGTCACCTTTGCGACAACAGGAAAAGTGAATTTCACCGCACAGGTCGGCAACGCGAAAGTGTCCGGTACTTCGACGGTGCAGGAGGATACATCGATTTCGAAGCCCTCTGAAAAGGATGACCAACCGCAGCTGAAGGTTTCTCGTCTCTCCGGTTCGAATCGTGAAGAAGTGGCCGCGTTGGTGGCTAGGAAATATTTCGCAAAGGCGGAGACCGTATTGGTAGTGAATAACGCCGCCTTTGGCGACGCCATGAGTGCGACCAATCTTTCGGCAGGTAAAATGCCGATTCTGTATACGACGAGTACAAAATTACCGGAAGCAACTAGAAATTGCCTGAAGACGCTATCTCCGTCAAAGATTATTATTTTGGGCGGGAAGAACTCAGTCAGTTCCGCTGTAGAAAGTGCATTGCACCAAGCTGTGCCTGCCGCAAAAGTAAAGCGTATCGACGGAAAAGATCGCTATGAAGTCAATGCAAAGACTCTCTCGAATCCAAAGGGTGGCACCATCGCCGTGAACGGCACGCTGTTCTCCGATGCGCTGATGGCATCGCCACTGGCACAGCGCTATCATGCACAAATTGCCCTGATCAGTAAGAATGCCGTGCCGGAGTCCGTCGCTCGCCAACTGCAAAAGAATGGGACGTATCTGTCGATGTATGTGGTAGGTGGCAAGAACTCCGTTTCTACGGCGGCTGAAAACGCCTTGGGTCAACTTGTGAGCAGTAAAGTCAAGCGCATTAGCGCAGCAAATCGCTATGAGCTTTCCGCCGTCGTTGCGAAATTGTTCCCAAAGACAAAACGCGGTATTCTTGTCAGCGGTGAAAAATTCTCGGATGCGTTGGTTGCGGCACCGCTCGCACAGCAATGGTCCGCACCCATTCTTCTGACGACAAAGGCGAATCTAACAGATGCGGTGCAGCAACAGATCTCCCGTCTGGACAGCGTCACCATTTTGGGTGGCGTTAATTCGGTCGGTAAAGGAATCTTGTCGTCACGTTAACCTTGCATAATAAAAACAGCCTGTCGGTCATCGGATCGACAGGCTGTTTTTTTTAGGCTTCGAGTTGCAATTCCACCGGGCAATGATCGGAACCCATGACGTCCGCATGAATGGCAGCTGAGATCAGGCGTGGCTTTAAGGCTTCGGAAGCTAGGAAATAGTCGATGCGCCAACCGATGTTACGAGCACGTGAATTAGCAAAGTTGGACCACCAGGTGTAGGCCTCCGTTTCATCCGGATGGAAGTAGCGGAAGGTATCAATGAAGCCGTTATCCAGAAGCTGATTGAACTTGGCGCGTTCCTCATCGGTAAAGCCGGCGTTCTTATGATTGGAGGCGGGATTTGCCAGATCGATATCGTTGTGCGCGACGTTCAGATCCCCGCAGACGACAACCGGTTTATCCTCTTCCAATTTTTTCAAATAGGCAAGAAAGGCATCCTCCCACACTTGGCGATAGTCGAGTCGTTCCAAACCACGTTTGGAATTTGGCGTGTAGCAGGTCACCAGAATGAAGGATTCAAACGCCATCGTGATCACGCGCCCTTCTTGGTCGTGTTCGGGAATACCGATGCCGTACGTAACGGAAAGCGGCTTTTTCTTTGTAAAGATGGCCGTGCCGGAATAGCCCTTGCGCTCGGCATAGTTATAGTATTCTTCGTAATTTTCCAGATCCAGTTCTAACTGGCCTTCGGTCAGTTTGATTTCTTGTAGGCACAGGATATCCGGATCCAGCGCTTCCAGTTTTTCTAGAAAGCCTTTGCGCACTTGAGCACGCAGACCGTTAACATTCCAAGAGATGAGTTTCAGCATCATATTTCCTTTCTATCGCTTCGGACAACGAAGATTGATGTCATGAGTCCGGAAAACGGTGCGTTTTTCCTTTGTCCATCATAACCTAAAACGAAAAAAACTGCCGCCTTCCTTGTGGGCGATCGGATTGGCATGGGCTATAATGGGAGAAAAAAAGGAGGCTGCCATGCAGGGATTTACGCTATTACAGGAAGATTTTGTATCCGAAGAGCCGTTTCAGGTACGGCGCTATCGCCATGATGGAACCGGCGCATCCGTTTACCATTTAAAAAATGAGGATCCCAACAAAATGTTTGCGATTGCTTTTCCTACCAATGCCATGGGAGCAACGGGCAACATGCACATCATGGAACATTGCGTTCTCAACGGATCTCGCAAATTCCGTACAAAAGAACCCATGTGGGACATTATGAAATCCAGCCTTCAGACGTTTTTGAATGCCATGACGTACCCGGATTGCACGGTTTTTCCGGTGGCCAGTCGAAACGATGCGGATTTTCGTAACTTAACAGAATTATATCTGGATAGCGTTTTTTATCCACGCGTATTGGAAGAACCGCTGATTTTTGCGCAGGAAGGTTGGCATCGCGAAATCTTTTCAGAAGAGGAGCCAATCCGCTATAACGGCGTTGTTTATAACGAAATGCGTGGAGCGCTGTCTGCACCGGATCAGCAGGTGTGGCTGCAAGCCCTAAGCGCCATTTTTCCGGATCAGCCCTATGCGAAAAACTACGGCGGCGACCCGTATGAAATTCCGACACTTTCCTATGAAGCCTTCTGCGATTTTCATCATCGCTATTACTATCCCTCGAATGCGTTGGTATTTTTGTACGGCGCCATTGATGAGGAGGAAATTTTTGGATTGTTGCGCTCCTATTTTGATGCGTTTCCCAAGCAAGAACCGGCACCGCGTCCGGCACGGCAAAAACACTTTTGCGCACCGAAAGAAGCCGTTTATCCCATTGCTGTGGCGGAAGAGGAAACGGTGGAAAACAAGTCCTATCTAGCGATGAACTGGATCGTGGATGAAGCGCGTACGGATTGCTCCCGCTATTTTGCACACCTGTTGGGCCCCGTGCTCACGGATTCGGAATCTTCGCCGTTGCGCCGTCGCCTGTTGGAGGAACTGGGGGCAGAGGACGTGTTCAGCCTGGAATTTCCCGTGCGTGAGATCGGGTTCAGCATTGTGGCCAAACACGTGGATCCCGCACGAAAGGAGGAGTTTGCACGCATCGTGGAGGAAAGTTTGGAAACCATGGCAAAAGAAGGAGTGGATCCGGCCATCCTGGAAGGTGCGTTACAGCGCATGGAATTTGATTTGCGCGAGAAAAACGGTGAAGCCACAAAAGCCATTACGCATCTTTCCACTTTCCTTGCCGAAGGCATCTATGGCTTAGATCCGACGCCGGTATTCCACTACGAGCAACAACTGAAGGACGTGCGGCGCCTGTTGTCACAAGGAGGTTTTGAAACGTGGCTTCGTAAACACTTGTTGCAAAATCCGCATCGCGTGCTCTCTGTGCATACGCCGGATCCAGGACGCAATGTGCGCCGCGATCGTGAGGTGGAGAAAGAATTGGCAGCCTATAAGGCGTCCTTATCGCCGGAAGCCTTGCAGGCGTTGATTCAAAAAAATGAAGCGCTGCGTACGCGGCAGAATACGCCGGATACGGAGGAAGATAAGGCAACGATTCCTTCGCTCTCTCGCGCGGTCTTGCCACATAAACTGGCTAAAATTCCTTCTCGCCTGACGACGTATGGCAGCGATACCGTGCTTTTTCATGATTTGCCGACCGCCGGTATTCACTATTTGATTGTGGCGTTTGACCTGGCACACCTCCCGGCGGAAGACCTTCCGTATGCCGCGTTGGCAGCAGACTTTCTGGGGCGACTGGATACGGAAAAACACAGCTATCAAGCATATGAGGTGGCGGAAACGCGCTACACCGGCGGCATCACTATGCGTCCGTCCATGCAACGAATCGAAGGAAGCACGAAACTATCTCGCAAGCTTTTAGTAGATATGGCGGTGATGGGCGAAGAGAATTCGGCAATGGCGTTTTCGTTGTTGCGTGAGCAACTGCTCGAAACACGTTTTACCGATCTGGCGCGTATGCGCGAGCTACTGGCAATCAGTGTGACGAACTTGAAACAGTCGATCTTAAGCGGCGGGCACGCCTTTGCCATGGAGCGCGCTTTGGCCATGACAGAACCGGCAGCCTATCATCGCCAATTTGTCTCCGGCGTGCCGTACCTGCGTTTCTTGGAGCATTTGCAGCAGAATTTTACGGAGGAGGAAGCGTCACATTTGGCAGACGTAGCCAAACGCCTTTTTGTAGCGCCCGGACGTGTGATAAACGTCACCGCTGATGGAGCGTCCGGCGAACGCTTCTTAACCGCCGCTTTGCAGGCGTTGGACGGTTTTCCGCAGAAAGATGAACCCCTTGCAACGATACCGTTTACCGCAAAACAGCAGGCTGAAGCGTATTACGGTTCGACGGATGTACAGTTTAATGCCGTAGCAGCGCCGTTCTGTTCACCGGACGCATTGGATGGGTCTATGCTCGTTTTAACCAATGTGCTGACCAATGCTCTGCTCTATAACGAAATTCGCGCAAAGGGCGGCGCCTATGGTGCGTTTGCACGGTTTACCGGCTCCGGTTATGCCCTCATGGCCTCCTACCGTGATCCAAAATTGGAGGAAACGTATCGCGTCTATCAAAATCTAGGCAACATGGTCAGGGAACTTGCGCTTTCGCCGAAAGAGCTGGATGATTTTGTAATCGGTACGGTGGGACATATGGACGCCCCGTTAACCGAAGAACAGAAAGGACGCCGTGCGTTACTGCAGTATCTTTCCGGACATGACCCCGCTATCGATGATAAGCATCTGCAGGAAGCATTAGCCGCAGATTTGAAGAGTTTGCACCGCTTGGGAGAAAAATTAGAGACCGCCATGGAGAACGTCTCTGTCGTGACGGTCGGTAGCCGCGAACGTATCGAAGCCGTATCAAGCTTTGCGGTGGTAGAGAAATTGTAGACGAAACAGACAAACTCTTTTTCCTGCGCCTAGACAGAAGGGCGATGTATCACTTTGTTCCGTTCTGTCTCAACCGGTTCCAAGTGATGGGCGCAGCTCGAATTTTCCTCAGCGCTCCCTTATAATAAAAGTGGCGATCGTAAGGAACGGAAGATCCCTTGGGACGGGCTCAAAAAAAAGAAGACGGACGCGTCACACGCGTCAGGAAGTAGGCAGCGATAAAATTGGAGTGATTCATTTGCGCTTTCTCCTCGTTTCGTTATAATAGATAGGTGACTTCTTGCGTTATCGCAGGGTCGTAATCTCTGCTCCGTTAAAAAGCGGGGCGCAAACCAGAGGGAGGTGAAAGTATGAATCAGTACGAAATGGTCCTTATCCTGAAGGCCGGTTTGGAAGAAGACGAGCGTAACCAAGTGCTCGATCGTCTGAAAGACGCCATCAACCAAAACGGAACCGTCGGGGAAATCGACGATTGGGGCACCAGAAAGCTCGCGTACGAGATCAACTACAACAAAGACGGTTATTATTACGTCCTCAATTATGAGGCAGACCCGTCCGTTGTTGCTGAAGTTGAACGTCGCGCCCGCATTTTGGATCAGATCCTTCGCTACCTTACTGTAAAGAAAGAGGCTTAGTTTCTTTAGGAGGTAACCGGTGAATCAAGTGACGATTATGGGACGCTTAACGCGTGACCCGGAATTAACCTACAACAATTCGACAGGCAACGCCATGGTACGCTTTTCGGTGGCCGTGGACAAAAAGCTGTCGCGTGAGAAAAAACAAGAGATGGAATCGCGGAATCAACCCACCGCAGACTTTATTAACTGCGTGTGCTGGGGAAAACTGGCGGAAACGGTGAATAATTTCTCAGCCAAGGGCAAGCGTGTTATCGTAGAAGGCCGTCTGCAGACGGGCTCCTACCAGACGCAGGACGGCTCCCGTCGCTATACGACGGACGTCGTGGCCAATGCCGTGGAATTTATTGACTGGAAAGATCGCAACGATTTTGGCGGCGGACAACCTGCCCGTTCCGCGCAATCGAACGACTTCCCGAAAAATGATCAGGCTGCTGCGCCCGAGCAGGGCAACAGCGGCGATGATGAATTTTTCGGTGCTGACTTCAGTCCCGTGGATGATGACCGCATTCCCTTCTAATTTCAGTAAGGGAGGTCGAAATGGCTCAACGTAAATTCAGACCCCACAAAAAGGTCTGTGTCTTCTGCAAAGACAAAGAACGCGTATTAGACTACAAAGATGTCGACGCGGTAAAAGAATTCATTAGCGAAGCGGGGAAAATTCTTCCGCGCCGCATTACGGGCACCTGCGCCAAGCATCAGCGTGATGTTACCACCGCTGTAAAGCGCGCACGTCACATTGCCCTCATTCCGTATGAGGACAAGTAAACCAGTGCTTTAAAAGAATGAATAAAGAAGGTCGCCTGCGGGCGATCTTTTTTATTGGAAGAAGGGAAATGGCAGAAGGCGCGGCCGGCGGGAACCTATTGGCGTGGGGATGGCTGTTACCACCGCACCGGTGCCGTCATCCTTTTACTCGCCCGATGACACACTATGTTAGAATGGTATCGGAGGAAGTAGCTATGAAATTCAACACAAAGCAATGGACAGCGCCGGCGAATGCCTTGATTGCCACGGCGCTGGGTGTCTTTATTTGTTATGTATCGTCCCGCTCCTTACCGATGATACGCTTTTTGCAGTATTTCCCGCTCACGACGTTACTGGTCGTGGAGGGTCCCGTTTGGGCGGTCCTATCGGCTGCAGTAAGCCTGGTGGCGATGGGCTTCCTGTTAGGCGTGGAAACCGGCCTTGTGATGGGCGCGCAGCTGATCGTCATCGCTTTTGGCGTGGGACTATTACTGCTGCGCAAGAAATCGCTCTTTCATGAGCTGGTTCTGCCGGCGGTTCTGTTCACGGCGCTGGGGATCTTTCTGTTGTTCCTGGATCAAAGGCAAGGCGGTAATACGCTGTCGTTTTTGCAGGAGATAATACAGCAGGCAACAACGGAGGTTCTGAAAACCGCGCGGGAAAGCGGCGATGATGGCGCGAAAATTCTGCAGTTGGAAGTGATGCTGCGACAGATGGGCGTGCTATTGATGGATTTGATCCCTTCAGCCATTTTCCTGGAAGGCTTTATTGCGTCAGCGATTACATCTTTCGTCTCTCGTTTGCTTCTGTCGCATACGGAAGAGAATGTAGCACCATTTCGACTGGGTAACTATGTCATCACACGACGCATGAGTTTGTCGCTGCTGGGCATGACGGCGATCGGTCTGGTGCTGGCCTCTGTGTCTTCACGGTTTCAATTTTTGGGCAGCAATTTGTTAGCTGTAGCCATCCTTTTGTATGGTTTTCACGGTCTGGCGCGCATTGATGCGCGGCTGAGGAAAGTACGCGTTCCGGTTGTGCTGCGCATTCTGCTCTATGTGGCAAGCATGATTCTGTTTTTCATTGGAGCAGTGTTTATCTTAGTAGGGCTTATAATGAGCTTTTTCATTGTTGCGGTTCCGTTGCCGCAGGGAGGAGATCATGAGTAAGAATCTGTTTCGGGGCACAAATCGAAAAGGCCCATGGGGAGAGGTGCTGGTAGTGAGTGCTGTCAGTCTCTTGATGAGCTTGGGGCTTTTCCTCTGGAATCCCTATGCCGGCGTTGCCGGTCTGGTAGGGACGATCTTTCTGAGCGTTCACAGCTATATGCGTGAACGCGAGGCAGAAGGCCGTGCCATTGCTGCGATTGAGACCTTGGATTACCATTTTGACGAATTGACGAAAAATGCTGTCTTCGGCATGCCGTTTCCCATGACAGTCTTGGATGAAGAGGGGAATTTTCTCTGGTACAATTCGTACTTTAAAAAGATTTTCGGCATCCGCGATTCACTGCTCGGACAGCGCTATGATCAGCTGTTTGCTGATGTGCCGATTAAGGTGCTGAAGGAAAAAAATGCGGAACCCTTTCGCGTTGAGGTAGACAAACGCATTTACCTGTTTTATAACAGCGTAACAACATCTTCCAAGGAAGGCGCTCTTATTCTGCTGTACGGCATTGATAACAGCGAGGACGAAGAAATTCGTGCGCATTACACAGCAGAACGGCAGGTGCTTGCGGTGGTATTTCTGGATAATTACGACGAAGTACGCGCTACGTTGCCCGAAGCGGATCGTCCGATCGCGTTTGCACAGATCGACCGAATGATCTCAGACTTTGCTTCCAAATACGATGCCTCGTTTGTTAAATACGAAACCGATCGTTATTTAATGGTGCTGACGCAGGATGCTTTCGAGCGCATGAAGAAGGATCGTTTCCCGCTGTTGGAGGAATTGAAAACGGAGAGCGATGAAGTCCAGGCCATTCGGCCGACGGCATCCATCGGTGTGGGCTACGGTATGGCGTCGCCGGCGGAGAATATGCTTGAAGCACGCTCGGCCATTGATATTGCGTTGGCACGCGGTGGAGACCAGGTGGTGATGAAATCCGGCGAACAGTTGGATTATTTCGGCGGTAAAAATCAGGCGACACAGCGCATTACGAAAGTGAAGGCGCGCGTGATGTCCAATACGGTACGACAATTTATTGAGGAATCCTCTCATGTCCTTATTATGGGGCATCAGAATGCAGATATGGATTCCTTGGGCTCCTGCCTGGGCATGTTGAACTTTGCGGAGCAAATGGGCGGCGATGCATGGATCGTTTTGGATGAAGTGACGCCTTCCATTGAAAACCTCTATAACCAGGTGAAACAAGAAGCACCGGATATGATGAAACGCATCATTTCACCGCAGCGCGCCATGGATCTTAGGGATCCGCAAGCACTCATCATTGTCCTGGACAATCATCGCCATGATGCCACGGCTGCGCCGGCGTTATTGGATGGCGGGAATCGCGTCATCATCATTGATCACCACCGCCGCGGCGCGGGGTATATTCAGGGGGCAGAAATTTCCTATATTGAGCCGTATGCCTCTTCAACCTCGGAAATGGTGACGGAACTCATCAGCTATCAGGACAGCGAAATCGCCCTGCCGAAAGTGGCAGCCGAAGCACTTTTGGCTGGCATTACGGTGGATACGAAGAATTTCTTCTATCAGACGGGTACGCGTACGTTTGAAGCTGCCGCCTATCTGAAGCGTAAGGGCGCAGATTCCATCGTAATTAAGGAACTGTTTAAAGATGATTTTGAATTGATGCGATATCGCTCCGAAATTTTAGTGAGCGCAAAGCATCTGCGACCAGATATTATGATTGCTCGCTTCCCCCACGATATAGAGGGCTCGACACTCATTGCTTCGCAAGCGGCAGATGACCTGTTGGGCATTCGCGGCATAAAGGCCTCTTTCGTGCTGACGCTGGCGGAGAAGCGCGTTCACATTTCAGCGCGCAGTTTGGGGGATATCTCGGTACAACTCATCATGGAGAAAATCGGCGGCGGCGGACACATGACCGCTGCGGCAACACAGATGGACACTACGTTGGATGAAGCACAAAAACAGTTGGAAGAAGCCATAGAAACGTATTTAAAGGAGGAAGGCAATGAAAGTAATCCTGCTTAAGGATGTCAAAAATTTAGGCAAAGCCGGAGAACTGGTCAACAGCAAACCGGGCTATTTTCATAACTTTTTAGCGGCGAACGGACTGGCCGTTGAGGCCACACCGGCAGCGGTGAAAAACTGGAAGGCGGAACAAAGGCGTCTCCAGGCAGAAGAAGCTGCGCAAAAAGCCGAAGCGGAAGCGCTGAAAGTAAAAATTGAAGGCCTCGAAGTCAAAGTACAGGCCAAAGGTGGCGGTAACGGAAAATTGTTCGGCTCGGTGACTGGCCAGGATATTGCCGATGCGGTAAAAGCGCAAGCGGGTCTGGAACTGGATAAGAAAAAGATCGAACTGAAAGAATCCATCCGCGAAGTCGGCACGCATACGGTTGAGGTACGAGTCTATGCCGATACCACGGCTAGTCTGAAAGTGGTTGTAGAAGAAATCTGACAGGCGAAACAGAAAGGGTCGAGTATGGCAGCGGAACAATTGCCGGGCAATGCCAATGCGGAACGAGCGGTGCTGGGAAGCATTTTATTTGATGAACGCACCATCAATACCGTCATTGAGCAGGTAAAAACCGACGACTTCTATTTTCCCAAACATCGCATTCTCTATGATGCCATGCTGGAACTCAATCGTCGGCATGAACCGATTGATTTACAGACATTGGTTGCGGAATTGGAGCGCGAGAAAAAATTGGATGAAATCGGCGGATTTGCATTCATTCAGCAAATTACGCAGGAACCGTTTTATTCGGCCAACCTCGACGCTTATATTCGCTTGGTCAAAGATCATGCGCTACAGCGCGCGCTGATTCGTTTCGGGAAGGATGTTGCCGCCCATGCCGGCGACGGAAAAGATCCCTCAAAGATCGTGCTGGAAGACGCCGAGGAGCAGTTACTGCAGCTTTCACAAGATCGCACACGTATCGGTCTGACGCCTCTGGCGGACACCATGGAGGAAACGCTCCAACGCATTTCGGAATTATCCATGAATCAGGGCGAAATTACCGGCATTCCGACCGGCTTTCGTTGGCTGGATCGCGAGCTTTCAGGCTTGCATCCCTCAGATTTGGTGCTGCTTGCAGCACGCCCTTCTATGGGAAAGACCGCACTGGGCTTAAACATTGCTTTTAATGCGGCGCGCTATCAGGATAAAGATGGTAATCGCCCCTTTAAAGTGGCGGTGTTCTCTTTGGAAATGAGTAAAATGCAGCTGACACAGCGCTTGCTGGCGATGGCGTCCGGACTGGATCTGCAAAAGATCATTACCGGTGATCTTCAATCCGATGAGGATTGGCAGCTTTTATTTAACGGCGTCAATGTGTTGAAGGAATTAAGTATTTTTATTGATGATACTTCCTCCATATCCGTGCAGGAATTGCGCGCGAAATGTCGTCGCCTCAAAATGGAGCAGGGATTGGATCTGATTATGATCGACTACCTGCAGCTGATGAATGCGGATGAATCCCGCCGTAATGAAAATCGTCAGCAGGAAATCACACAGATTTCGCGTGGCCTGAAGGGGCTTGCCAAGGAGATGAATTGTCCGGTGTTAGCGCTATCGCAGCTGTCCCGTAAGGCGGAAAGCCGTGAAGGCGGACGCCCTCTCATGAGCGATTTGCGTGAATCGGGTGCCATTGAGCAGGATGCGGACGTTGTTATGCTTCTACATCGCGAGGATTATTACGATAAGGATACCGAGCGGCCGAATATTACGAAAGTCATCATTGCCAAGCACCGTAACGGTCCGACGGGCGAAGTCGACTTGTACTTTGAGAACTTCCTGACACGTTTCAAGGATTTGAATCGGGAACAGGATCCCGGCGCTTAATCGAAGATGGCGAGTCGTCCGTGACCGAGAAAGGGGGAAGAATGGACGCCTCTTTTGAATTATCGAAGGTGGATTTTCGAACCACACCCCTAGAAAATATTTTTTTGGATACGTATTTAGCCCACGCGCCGGCGGATGCCCTGCGCGTGTATTTGGCAGGATGGAAAGCCTGTTGCAACAAGCAGGATCTGCATACGGAAGGTAGCGGTCTGAAAGAGTCATTGGGTCTTAGCGATGCGGCTTTTGATGAGGCGATTCGCTATTGGGCAGGCGAAGGTCTTGTGGAAACGGATCCGCAAAATCCGGAGCATCTGCTGTTTCATTCGATGTTGCTATTGTGGGCAGGTATCGCCGAGCCGGCGCAAGAAGCCCCGTCTCCATCGCATGAAAAAGCAAGCGACCCGCCGGCAAAGCCGCTGACGCCGCCGCAACCGAAGGAAACGGATCTGGGCGACATGACGCAGGCGGAGATGTTTAATGCACTGGAAGCCTTTTTATCCGAAGGCTTGCCCTATCACGTGACATTAAAGGAAAACGAGTTGCGCCTCATTCTGCAGACGATGGAGCAATACCATTTTGCGTCGGATTATTTTCTTTACGCCTATAAACAGGCTTGTCAGCGTAAAGAAGTGGGCTCTCGTTCCGTGAACTATGTGGTGGCCGTTATTGAAAACTGGGCACGTTTCGAGCATATTGTGACGAAAGAGGCACTGGATGCATACTTTGTGAAAGAAGAGCAGGAGAAACCAGTGCGCAACGTGCGCCGGAAACGAAAACAGCCGGCCTATGTCAAAAAAGATGCTCGTATGAGTCGAGAAGAGAAGAAGGACTGGGTCCTTCGTAAACTGGAAGAGTCGCGTCGTAAGAGTTTGCGTGGCGACGAAGGGACGCAGGAGGAGCAGCCATGACGAATGTACATGAAATTTTAGCACAGCGTCGACAGGCCGCACTGCAACGTCGGGATCGTCGGGTGGAGGAACTCTATCGCCGGCATCCGGGACCAGCCAAGCTGCGGGAAGAGCGTCTGCAAAAAGGACGTGCCTTGTTGGGACAAGCCATGCGCATGAGCGAACGCGAACGTGAAAGAGCACAGGAGGCCATGCATAAGTTGTTGGCGGAGGAGAAGGAAGCCTGGAATGCGTTGGGCGTTTCTTCGGATGCTTTTGAACCGCACTTTACTTGCTCCGATTGCGAGGATACGGGCTTTGTGGACGGCGTATCCTGTCATTGCCGCAATGCATTATTAGCGGCGGAACGCTACGATATGAGCGCTATTCGGGAGCGTTTAAGCGTGGAAAACTTCAAAAATTTCAATCTGACGCTGTTTCGTCGCGATCGGCAGGCCAATGAGCCCTGCAGCCCCTATGAAAATATGGCAGATTTGAAGCAGCGTATGGAAAAGGAATATGTGCCGACCTTTTCTCGGCGCTCGCCGAACCTGTATTTTTACGGGCCGACGGGAACGGGCAAAACGTTTCTGGTGAACTGCATTGTCAAGGGCGTCTTGGATCAGGGCGCGCAAGTATATTACCAAACCGCTCCGCAGCTGCTGGATTTTTTAACAACCTATTCGTTCTCCTATGCGCGCGAACGCACGGAAAAGGAACAGGCACGCCATGATTTTGCCTATACCTGCGATTTATTGGTCGTGGATGACTTGGGCACCGAATATTTGACGGATAAGATGAATTCGGAATTGTTTGAACTCATCAATGCGCGAATTGTGGCGCAGCGGCCTACCATTCTCTCCTCGAATGTGCAGTTGGAGGAATTGGGGGAGATTTACGGTGAACGCATTGCTTCTCGCATTGCGGGAGAATACATTGCGTTTCCACTGTTTGGCAGCGATATCCGTCGGATGTAGAACATAGCAACATCGTATCGAAGGGCAAAATGCCGGCTTTCATCGTGTGAGGAACACAGAAAAAAGAGGAGGTTTCTATGCGCAGCGTTACAGCGGAAGAAATGCGACGCATGGATCAGATGGCTACCAAGCAATATGAGATTCCGGAGGCTTTGTTGGTGGAAAATGCGGCGCGCAGCATATTGCAATGCATTGATCTTTCCACACGCCATACCTTTGCCATTTTTTGCGGGCCGGGTAACAACGGCGCGGATGGATTGGCGCTGGCGCGCCATTTGCTGGGCCGCGGCAAAAAAGTTATGGTGTATTTGATCGACAAGAGCGATCATCCTTCAGAGGCTTGGCGTATAAATCGAACCTGCATCGGGCACATGACCGACGCCATTCGTGCTATTGAAACCCTAGGCG
Organism: Levyella massiliensis; assembly: GCF_000308275.2. GTDB lineage: Bacteria > Bacillota > Clostridia > Tissierellales > Peptoniphilaceae > Murdochiella > Murdochiella massiliensis_A. The sequence continues at coordinate 1,008,148 of NZ_HG529490.1, read as the reverse complement.
ATTTGGATGATATGCTGCACGAGTTGAAGCAATATAACACCGTTATTGATGCCATGTTCGGAACCGGCCTCAACCGCGAACTCAAGGGAGTCGCGCCCATCGTCATCGATAACATTAATCAATCGCGCATTTATACGATTTCTGTGGACATGCCTTCGGGACTGGATGCGACTACCGGTCGGCCATTTGGGGCTTTTATCGAAGCCAACGAGGTCATTACCATGGAATGTATGAAAAAAGGATTGGAAAGCAATTCCTATGTGGACTGTCCGGTTCATGTGGTATCTGCCGGACTGCCGCAAGCGATAGTCGAACGCGTGCTCGGGATTGAGTCGCCCGGCGAAAGCTGGCGGTGACGATGAGGCAAAGCCGCCCGAAAGGCGGTTCCGTGCTATAATGAACAGAAAGACAGCGGAAGCTGTCGGTAAAAAATGAGGAGGGACTCATGTTAGACATCAAGCGTATCCGAGAAGAGCGAGAAGCCGTTGAAAAAGGGCTGTCAGGACGTTCGGGATCCTTTTCGGTGGACACGGCATTAAAACTGGACGATGAGCGTCGCGCTTTGCTGAAGGAAGTGGAAAGTAAGAAGGCAGAACGCAATCAGGTTTCCAAAGAGATTCCGCAACGCAAGAAAGCGGGCGAAGACGTGACTGCCACCATTGCACAGATGCGTGAGCTGGGAGATGAAATCAGTGCCGCGGATGAAAAGATTCGGGCTATTGAAGAAAAATTGCGCATGGAATTGCTCTCCATCCCGAACGTGCCGCATGAATCGGTTCCCTTTGGCAAAGATGATTCGGATAACGTGGAGATGCGCAAGTTCTCGAGTCCGCGTGATTTTGATTTTGAACCGAAGCCGCACTGGGATCTGGGCACGGATCTTCATCTGCTCGATTTCGATCGCGGTGCTAAACTCTCGGGCGCCCGTTTTACGATCATGACCGGTCGCGGTGCACGTTTGGAGCGTTCTATCTATAACTTCATGTTGGATCTGCATACGATTGATCAGGATTATTTGGAAATTGAACCGCCGTATCTGGTGAACCGTGCCTCTATGACGGGTACGGGCCAGTTGCCGAAATTCGAGGAAGATATGTACCACTGCAATGAAGACGATCTTTTCCTCATCCCGACGGCGGAAGTTCCTGTCACCAATATTTATCGCGATGAAATTCTGGATGAAAAAGATTTACCGCGTTACATGACCGCTTTTACGCCATGCTTCCGTCGCGAAGCCGGATCGGCAGGACGCGATACCCGCGGTATCATTCGTCAGCATCAGTTTGATAAGGTTGAACTCGTTAAATTCGTTAAGCCGGAAGGCTCCTACGATGAACTGGAGAAGCTGACCAACGACGCCGAAGAAGTCTTGAAACGTTTGGAGATTCCGTATCGCGTAGTCACGCTATCCAGTGGGGACCTCGGCTTCTCCTCGGCAAAAACCTATGATATTGAAGTTTGGATGCCGAGCTATCAGCGCTACGTCGAGATTTCTTCCTGCTCGAACTTTGAGGATTATCAGGCCCGTCGCGCCAATATTCGTTTCCGCGATGCGCAAGGCAACGTGCGTTACGTCCACACGCTTAACGGCTCCGGCTTGGCTGTTGGTCGTACATGGGCTGCCGTCGTCGAAAACTACCAGAATGCAGACGGTTCGATCACGATTCCGGATGCACTGCGTCCGTACTTCGGTAAGGATCGTATTGACTGAAGGCAAAGCAGTACGAAAAGACGCTGCAGTCAACCATAGGAAAGATGGAACAGATAAGGAACGATAATGACCAAACGCATTGTACTGACCGGTGGCGGTACTGCCGGCCATGTCGTGGTCAATCTGGCGCTTCTTCCTCGCCTCGAGGAAGAAGGGTGGGAAATCCACTACATCGGCTCGGAAACGGGCATTGAAAAAAGTTTGCTGGCGGATTATCCGCAGGTCACCTATCATGGCATCCCGACAGGCAAATTGCGTCGAGACCTTTCGCTCAAGAGCATCACGACAAACGTGCGCGACATGGGACATGTGATTTCCGGTGTGCACGAAGCGCGTAAGTTGATGAAGGATATCAAGCCGCACATCGTGTTTTCTAAAGGCGGTTTTGTTTCTGTCCCGGTGGTTCTGGCGGCCCATTCGTATCATGTGCCGGTTATCAGTCACGAATCAGACTTATCGCCGGGGCTGGCCAACAAAATTACCGCACCTTTTGTCAAACGCATACTCGTCACGTTTGAAAGCACTGCTGCTCAAGTGCCTGCGAAAAAAGCCTTCTACCTGGGGCCGGTCATTCGGCCGCAACTGAAAGGGGGATCCGTACGCGAAGGTCGCATTCGTTTCGGCATGCAGTCCAACAAGCCGATCCTGCTCGTTCTGGGCGGCTCACTGGGCGCCGAAGCCATCAATCGCCTCGTATGGGAAAATCTGGACGAACTTCTGAAGCGCTTTGAAATATTGCATGGCGTTGGTGCTAATAAGGGAGATTCCTCCATGGAACGGCCGGATTATCACCAAATCGATTACATCAAAGCCGGCATGAACGATGCCCTGGCGATGGCCGATGTGGTTGTTTCGCGCGCCGGTTCCAATGCCATTTTTGAATTCCTGTACTACCATAAACCCATGCTGCTCATTCCGTATTGGAAGGGGAGCCGTGGCGATCAGGTTGAAAATGCGCGCGAATTTGCCCGCGCCGGCTATGCCAAGGTATTGGATGAACGCAAAGCCACGCCCGCACAGTTTCTTCAAGCTGTCACTGATCTGATGAATCATCGTGAAGCCATTCAGCAGCGCCAACGTAAATTTGAATTTCGGGATGGGGTGGAAACCATCCTGTCCCTGTTGGAGGCGCATCGCTTGCCCTTTTAGCGATGTGCACGGTTGGAATGATCGTGACATTACGGATCCGTAACAAAGCCGACTGTATTCACAGTCGGCCTTTTTATCAGGAGGTACCATGCAAAACGAACCCATGCAAAAAAATAAGGCCCCCCGAGAGGGCGCATCGCATAGCAGTCCATCCATTTCTCTGGGAGAACTCTTTCTTACCTTTTTCAAGATTAACCTCTTCACCTTTGGCGGCGGCTACACCATTGTTCCCGTGATTCGCGACGAATTTGTCCAAAACAAACCGCTGATTGAAGAGGAAGAGATGCTGGATTTGACGGCACTTGCCCAATCCGGTCCCGGCCCCATGGCCATCAATACATCCATTCTCACCGGCTATCGCCTCCGTGGACCTTTGGGCGCCGTGGTATCCCTTATTGCCGCAACCCTGCCGTGCCTCATTGTGATTACCCTGCTCTTTTATATCTATCAATCTCTTCGCACGAACCCCTGGGTCAACGCAGCCTTTGCCGTCATGGGTGGCGGAATCTCTGCTGTTCTCATTCTTACAACCTGGAACATGGGCAAAGTGGCTCTTAAAAAGCATCCTGTCTTTGGTGCCGGGATTATGCTAGGCGCCTTCATTTCCGGCTTCTTTTTGCACTTAAACGCCGCTTTGATCATTTTGATTTGCGGTACCATTGGCCTGGCTATGTTCAGTCTTGTTGAAGAAACGAGGATACGATGAAACTTGCCCTTCTATATCTTACCTTTTTAAAAATCGGAGCCTTTGCCTTCGGCGGCGGTTACGCCGTCCTGCCGCTGATTGCCCAATATGTCGTGCAAGAGCAGGGATGGCTTACGACAAAAGGCCTGACGGATCTCGTTTCGCTTTCCCAGATGACCCCGGGTCCCATTGCCATTAACTCGGCGACCTTCATTGGTACGAAAGTGGCCGGCATTCCCGGCGCCATCATTGCCACCCTCGGCAATGTAACACCACAATTTATTTTGATGATGATTCTGGGTTATTTTCTGTTTTCTCGTCATCAGGAAATGCCGTGGCTTGACCGCATTTTGAAAGGCCTCAAACCGGCCATTGTGAGTTTGGTCGGCCTTGCGGCCCTGGATATGGTTACGGCCTCGCTTTTTACGGATGGTGTCTGGAGCCTGTCCTCTTTGAGCCTTGCCGGTGTCATCGGCTTTGCCATCGGCTTTGTTTTCTACGCCCGCAAACGCCTGGGCGTCATCGGAATTGTTATCGTCTCTGCTGCCTCCGGGCTGGTGCTGCATCTGGTGGGCGTGATATAAGAAGCGCCGCTTACGCTGTTACTACCGAAAGACTCTCCACCACTTCTTCCAGACGCATGGCGCGGGAGCCTTTCACCAGCACCAGCGAATTATGAGAGATAAGGTATTTTGCTTTATCCACCAGATCCGGTTTGGCGTCAAAATGGAAAAGATGAGAGGGATCAAAATTTTCCATGGCTCCCTCCATCATCGCTTTGGACAATTTGCCATAGAAGAGCACATCATCAAAGACGTTGGGATCAATCTTGCGACCGACGTCACGATGCAATTCCCATTCGTCAGGACCAAGCTCTAACATATCGCCAAGGATGGCGATTTTTTTATGGTAACCGTGCAGGAGGCCCGCAGTATGAAGCGCTTCCTCCAACGAAGACGGATTGGATTTATAGACATCGACGAGGATATCAAAACCTTCGAAATGCTCCAGCTCCGTACGCCATTTGGTCTGATCGGTAATGTGTAAACCCTTTTGAATGGTGGTATCATCCAAGCCATAAAGACGGCCGACGATGACCGCCACGGCGGCGTTATACATTTGGTAGGCGCCCAGAAGATCCACCGTAAAGGAGGCGCCATCTACGGAGAAGGACGTGCTTACCGGCGTTGTACGCTCCAGCACCAGAGTTACATCGGCACCGGGATCGGTACCGAAGGAAATGACACGTTGGGGAATCGAACGCTGCGCCACAGCGTTGCGCAGAATCTCGTTATCGTAGTTATAAAGGAAGATGCCGTCCGCATCCAATCCCTCCAGAATTTCCAGCTTAGCTTTGGCGATGTTTTCGCGTGTCCCGAGCTGCTCCAAATGTGCTTCGCCCACATTGGTAATGATCGCAATGTGCGGACGCACTAGGCGCGTCAGGTGCGAAATTTCACCCAAGCCGCTCATGCCCATTTCCACCACAGCCGCTTCGGAATCCTCATTAATCTGCAGAAGCGTACGTGGCACGCCGATGGCATTGTTCAAATTGCCCGTCGTTTTGATGGTGCGAAATTTCTGCTGCATCACCGAATGAATAATATCTTTCGTCGTCGTCTTACCGTTGGAGCCGGTGATGCCGATCATGTGCAGATCAAGCGATGCCCGATAATTCGCCGCTAAACGGGTAAATGCCTCTGTCGTATCGTCCACGGCAAGATAGGTCCGGCTGTCATCATGCGAAGGGATATGCGAAGCATCATGGAACGAAGCAATCGCTCCTTTGTCAAAAGCCGTATCAATGAAACGATGGCCGTCTAACCGTTCTCCGATGATGGGGACGTAGACATCTCCCTCGTTCAAAGTACGCGTATCAATGGAAACGGCGCGTACGATGCGACTTTCTTCAATGGCGGGATGCAGCTCCGCCTTAGCGTATTTAGCGATTTGTCCCAATGTCTGATGCTTCATGCTTCCTCCCAAGAAGTTTCCACCGTGGCCTGTGATGCCTCGGATTCCATCGCGTAGTTTATGATTTCATCCAAATAGGCGGAAAACGTCATGTCCGTCAACGCCGTCCACAGCTTCGGTGCCAAAGATGAAGGGGTCATGCCCGGAAAAGTATTGATTTCATTGATATAGAGCTTGTCGTTTTTGCCCAGAAAAAGATCCACGCGCGCAAAGCCTTCACAGCCCGCTGCTTCATAGGCGCGAAGCGCAATCGCTTGTACCGCCTTTGTTTGCTCCGGCGAAAGGGGATGGGGCACGTTTTCTTTTGTGGACGTGTCGTTATATTTGGCTTCGTAATCTAAAATTTCATGCGTGGAGGTGTAACTGCCGGGTAGCGATGCCTTGGGCATCGCATTGCCTAAGATGGAAACTTCCAACTCATGGCCCTGAATTTCTTCTTCAATCACAATGCGTCGATCAAAACGAAACGCTTCGCGAACGGCGGCTTCCAGCGATTCTTCCGTAGCACGATTCACCCCGACCGAAGAACCGTTGTTGGCCGGCTTCACAAAGCAGGGGAAACCGAAACGTGCGCGAATCGCATCGCAAAGAGGGCCTATGTTCTCCCCGTCAGCTTTCCATTCGGACAGATTGTAGACGAGATACTCTGCCTCCGGAATACCACAGGCTTGAAACACATCATTGGCAAAGCCCTTATCCATGCACAATGCACTGGAGGTGAGGCGATTGCCGACATAGCTCAAGCCCAATGTTTGCAGAAAGCCTTGGATTTCACCATCTTCACCTGTTTGCCCGTGTATCACAGGGAAGACGATCACTTTTTCGGATGCAGCGGTCAATTTTTCCGCATAGGCGCAAAATGCCCGCAGGGATTCCAAACGAGAAACCTGCGTTTCACGCATGAGATCTTCCGGTTTGTCGACATGCTCCAATGGCCCGATGGGTATAAAACGTCCGGATTTATCGATGTAACAAACTTCAACATGGTATTTTTGGCGGTCCAACGTATTGATCACCGATTTGGCGCTGCGTAGCGCAATTTCGTGCTCCGTGGATCGACCTCCACAGAGAATTAATATAGTCTTCAACGGCAACTCCTTTAATGTCCTGATTGTCTTATTATAATCTACTTGCTAAAACTTGCACAAAAGAAACGGGAAAACATGCCATTCTGCGGAAAAGCTTGGTTTTCACAACGCAATGAGGAATGCGGTACAATAAAGGATACGGATGAAGAAAGGAGGCGGGTGATGTCGCAAGATTTTAAGTCCTGGGTGCTATCGCAATTGCAAGATCCCAAGCTCAAAGAAAAAGCGGAACGTCGCATGAAAGATAGCGGCGCCCAAGAGGATCCCAAAATCACGGATGTCGCGCGCTTCGGGGCGCTGCGCCTTCCACCACAAGAAATTGCTGCGCCGGAAAACAAGAGAGAATCTCCTGCTTCGGTACAACGAGACACGCCGCGCTCCTTTTTGCAATTTGCGCATCCGCATCGTGAGGGATATTGGAAGGAACAGCTTAAACAGTCTACCTGGCGTTTTCGGGCGCGCGAGCACGAAACACAAATCATCACAGAAACGGACGCCCTGTTTGAAAAGACGGCCGATGAAGCCTATGCTCTGCGATTGCGTCGCGATGCGGCATTAACGGAAGAGACCGGCAATGTCGCAACCCGTGATCGACTGCCTAGCTATTTTTTAGAGCAAATCTATCGCGTGACCTATCAGGCAGTGGTACGTCACTATGATCCCGAGCGCAAGGGGACCACTGTGACCGACCCCTATTTTGTCTTTACGCTGGGTAGCGATGGGGTTCGTTCCCTTTCCACATTTTTGGGACAGGCTGTTGAAAAACTTCCACCGGCAACCCCCGAAACGCTGCAATATTTCGGGTATGACGAAAAAGGGAGGAAGATCCTCTGGTGGGATCCGCAAAGCGTATTGCGGGAAAAAATCAGCTATACCCCTAAACAGATTGCCCGACTGTGCGAGCCGATCTCTCATCCGACGCGCCTCTGGGAAATCCCGTCCCTGGTACAGCGCATTCTTGAACTGTATCATGCCATGCTGGACATTGTGGAGAAGCATGCCGAGGATGCCGAAATTCCCTGGAAAAACCGTAATATGCGCCGTTATCTGGCGCAGGCGGCGCGTGGCGAAAAACCGCGAAATCCCTTTCATTATGCTATTTTGCCAGCCTTTTTGCGCCTAGCGGAAGAGCGCGTTCGAAATGAAGTAGCCGAGATGCCGAAGCTCTCCACGTCCTCCGCATGGGAAGAAATGGAGAGACGGCTGCCGCTTGCTTTACGGGAAAAAGTGATCCGTGTATTGGAAACGCATCCTATTTCTCCGATAACCATCGATGATATCGAGGCACTGCCGAAAGCTTCCCGCTTAGCCAAACGCTTGCGCGTCAAGTGGCTGCATCAGCTTTCAAAAAGCAGCGGCCGTGCTTCTGTTTTGAATGCGATGGATGAGGATGAGGCGTGTATATTCTTACAACATGCGGAAGTCAAAAAAACAGAAAGCCCTTTGCAGCAAAAGATACGCATTCTTTTGCAGGAACGACGGCGATGGAAGCGTGCTGCACAGCCGCAAATGCCTAAAAAAGTGGAACGGCTTGTGGATGCCACCCATAAACAAGAGCTTGCCGCCTGGATGAAGACCCCGTTACAGACGGCAGACAGAATGTGGTACGAGGCACTAGAAGACCAAGTGAAAGCGTGGTCCGTGCCCAAGGTGCGGACGCTAAATCTGGATCGGCAGGCGATTCGCCATTCGAGACGAGCGTTGGCGGATACGGTGGCCTTAGTGGACCGCCTAGTAGAAAACGGCTCTGCTATTGTAGCTCACGCAGAGAATGCGTCGACGGCCATAGACGAAGAAATGAACGACAAAGAGAACACGACGGAGAAAGAGAAACCCACCGCGTCGGAAAGCATCGTGGAAGAGGCTGCCTTAGCCGATGCATCGCCGGAAGAGCGATTGGTCGATCGCGTGGCAGCTGCTTCGGAAGGCCTTACGATGGCAGAGGTGGAGCAAATCGCGCAAGAGGAGGGCAGAAGTGCTGCAGGGCTTATTGCTGCGGTCAACGATGCCTATTTTGATGAAATCGGAGCGCAACTCCTATTTGAAGAAGAGAAACGATTGTGGATGGACCCGGCGGATGCCGCTTGGTGGCAAGAAAAGAGGGATGAGCATGCAGGAAAATGAGAACAAACGTCCTTTGCGTCGTCGCGAAGCACAACAAATTTTACAGGCTTTGGAAGCTGGTGTTGTGCCAACAATGGGCATTCAGCACCTGCTTGTCGGTCGCCAAGCGGAGGTCGAGGAAGTTGCCGCTACGCTGGCACGCGTGGCGGAAGGTGACTCCGATTTTCGCGTTTGGGTCGGTGACTTCGGGTCCGGCAAGAGCTTTATGCTTCACACCATTGAACAGCTAGCGCTGCAGATAAATATGGCTGCCGCCACCGTGGACCTGACGCCCACACGTCGTTTCCACGCTTCGGATGGTAAAGGAGTTGCCCTCTATCAGGAAATCATGAAGCGTCTTCAAACGCGTGCTGCAGCACCGGGGGAGGCCTTGGGAGCGATGCTGGATCGTTGGTATGACAATGTCGTGCAAAAGAAAAAGGATCCGGCAGCCTTTGTGTATGACGGTTTCAATCGCTTTTCGAGCGGCGGCTTGCGCTTTGAATTGGCAGCGGTGGTGGCCGCCTATATGGAGGCAGCGGCCAAGGGCGATGCCTTGCAAAAAGCGCAGGCGCTGCGCTGGATGAACGGCCATATGCCGACCAAAACGGAAGCCAAACGATCGATTGGCGTAGGGGAAATCATTACGGATGACAACTGGACTGATGTCCTGTTCAACTGGAGTGAATTTTTCCGTATCCTGGGTTACAGCGGGCTTGTCGTGAATTTTGACGAATGCGTGAATCTGTATAAATTACCGCGCAGCATGACCCGTGAACAAAACTACGAGCGCATTTTGAATTTATACAATGAGACGAAGGGCGGCCGCGCGCCGGGGCTGTGGATCAATTTGGCGGCCACACGCAAAACCATCTTTGACGAACGGCGTGGCATGGCCAGTTACGGCGCCCTCAAGGGGCGTTTTGGCATTGCTCGCGAAGGCTTAAGCGATTTGGTGGATACGACGGCGACTGTGCAGCTCTTAAAACCGTTGACGCCGGAAGAAATCTATACGTTGCTGGAAAAAATCCAAACGGTGTTTACCACCCATTACGGCTTAGGAAAAGCTGCGTATTCGGAAGAACAGATTGCGCAGTACATGCAGGCACAGCTCAATCGTCCGGGCGCCGCGGAATTTCTAACGCCGCGAGCGGTGATTAAGGACTTTCTGCAACTCTTGCAGTTAGCGCGTCAGAATCCGGAGGTTTCGACCGAAGAACTGCTAACAAGGCGTTTCGGTACGCTCGGACGCGTGGAAAAGGATCCGGATAATTTGGACGACGCCGAAATATCCATTCTGTAATGCGGAGCGTTGAGTTGGAGAAATCCGTCGGCACCGCGAACAGGCAAAGCGTATTGTCGGAAGGAAGCAAGCATGGCTGATGCGTTTATGCGTCTTATCGCACCCATACGAAAATATATTTATGAGCAGGGATGGGAAGCTCTGCGCCCGATCCAGCATGCCGCCATCCGTGTCGCGACGGAAACAGACGATAACTTTATTCTGTCCGCGCCAACGGCAGCAGGAAAAACGGAAGCGGCATTTTTACCCGCCATTTCTTCTGTGCCTTCGTCAGACTGGCATAACGGGGTGCAAATTCTGATGATTTCTCCTCTGGTGGCCTTAATTAATGACCAGTTTCAGCGACTTTGGGGGCTCTGTCGTGCGCTGGATATCCCGGTGACGGCATGGCATGGCGAAGCCAAAACCTCCGCCAAGCGGAAGCTTGTAGCGCATCCGGAAGGTATTGTCCTTATCACGCCGGAATCCCTCGAAGCCATGCTGGACACGCATCCGGAACGCGTTTCTCGCTTATTTTCTTGCCTTTCGTGGGTTCTGGTGGATGAATGCCATAGTTTTCTATCGGGACAACGCGGCGTGCAATTGCGCTCCTTGTTGCAGCGATTGGAAAAGCGAAGCGAAGCACATCCGCGCTATGTGGGTATGAGCGCAACGGTGGTAGAAGAAAATTATGACGACCTGCGCTACTTTTTCCCGCACGGCCGCGACACGCGCATTGTCGTGGATCATGCGAAGCGCATTCCGATCACAAACCTGCATTTATGCTTACCCGCGCAGCAAGGAGACCGCCCGGAGGATCCTTCCGATACGGCAGCGCTCTACGATGCGCTGTTTGCTGTGCTGAAAAAGGAAAACTTGCTGATTTTCCCCAATTCGCGGCGGCGCGTGGAAGAAATTGCCCACGCGTTGCAGGAGCGCGTGAAGCACGAGAATCTCTTTATTCGCGTGATGGCCCATCATTCTTCCATGGAGAAAGGCCTGCGCCTTGAAGCGGAGGAGTGGGTAAAATCCGGCTTTTCACGCTTTGCCCTCTGTGCCACCTCGACGCTTGAACTGGGTATTGATATTGGAACGGTGGATGCGGTGTGCCAGGTAGATGCTCCTTTTTCGGCCACATCGCTTGCACAGCGATTGGGGCGCAGCGGGCGTGGGGAGATGACGGATCCGGAAACGGGCAAAAAAATAGCGGAACCGCCGCGGTTGCATCTTTTTGCGACGCGCGAGGATGCGTTTTGGCAGGCCGTTACGGCGTTGGAAATGGTAAAAACAGGGCAATTGGAACGCTTGGAGCCGTTAGCGGCACCCTATGATGTTTTTGCGCACCAGGTGTTGGCGCTGGCATTGGAAACAAGCGGCCTTCCGTTGTCGGACTATTACGCCCTTTCTGATTGGCCGGTGTTCTCGTTTCTGACTCGTCAAGACCAAGAGAAAATTCTGCACTATCTTTTGGAACAGGAGTACCTGGAGATGTCGGAAGAGGGCACGGAGATGTTTTTGGGCCTTGCCGGCGAACGGATTGCAACGCGCCATGATTTTTATGCGATGTTTCAAACGGAGCGCGATTTTACCGTGCTGTTTGGCAAGGAGCGCATCGGTACCCTGCCCTTAACCCCGGAGGTGGTGCCGGGCGCGCATATTCTCTTGTCCGCACGCGTGTGGTCAGTGGATTCTGTTGATGAAAAAGCACAGAAAATTTTCGTCAAGAGTGCAAAAAAGGGGAAGGCGCCACTTTTTGCAGGATCCTACGATGATGTGTCTGCACCCTTGCGCCGTTTGATGCCGGAGGTGCTCTACGCGCCGCCTGCACTCGTTGAAAAAGATGCCGTAGCGCGAGATGCTTTCAAGCGCCTGCGCACGGTTTATGCGCCCAAGCGCCACGTCCAATGGACAAAGGAAGGGGATGAGGCTGAACTCACGCTGTTTCTCGGCAGTCGCGCGGAGCGTACGCTTTTTCTATTGCTGCGTGCGCTTACGGAGAGCCCGTCCCCGCGCATTTTCTGGGACAGCCGACGCGGCAGACTTTTTGGCGAGCACTTGCGTGCGGCTATCTTGCGGTTGCGCTATCTGTATACCGAGGAGGGCGATGACGTTATCTCTCGCATTCGCGCTTACTTGGAGGAAGACGCAGCCATGCTTACGCGTTTGCTTGGCTCTGCAAAATACGCTATTCTGCTGTCAAAAGAATACAAAATTCGCTATATCTTAAAAAATCTGTGTTTAACGTCGCTAAAAGAAGTGATGGAGGAAATATGCAACTCATACTCGAAAATCTGAAAAAATCATTTGCTAAAAAAGAGGTGCTGCAAGATGTGACCGGCACCTTTGAACAGGGGACGGTCTATGCTTTACTCGGTCGAAATGGTGCCGGTAAGACAACCCTGTTTACGCTGATTGCGGGGGAGCGCAGCAAGGATGCCGGTTCGGTATGGATCGAACAGGATGGCCATAAGCGTCCGCTGGAAGCGGAGGATGTCTTTTTTATGGTTTCTGAGCCGACACTGCCGAATTTTTTAACCGGGCGCGAAATGCTGGCGTTCTTTGTCGAAGCGAATCGCGAGAAAATTCATAAGGATGTGAACTTGGATCAATATTTTGACCAAATTGATTTTGCTGTGGAAGATCGCGACCGTCTCTTGCAAAGCTACTCGACCGGTATGAAAAATAAAATTCAGATGCTGATGTTCATGATTTTGCGTCCGCCCGTGATTCTGATGGATGAGCCGCTGACATCATTGGATGTGGTGGTTCAGCACGAGATGAAGGAGCTCATTCGCTCCATTCGCGGCGAACACATCATTCTTTTTTCGACGCATATTCTGCAACTGGCGCGCGATCTGTGTGACAGCGTGGTATTACTCAAAAATGGTAAATTGCTCTCAGTGGACGAGGACCTGTCGAATCCCGATATCGAAGAGCAGGTCATTCGTCTGTTAACGGAAGAGGATGCCCAATGAATTTGAAAAGAACTTGGCAGGATTTCAAACTGATTTCCCTCATCAATTGGTATTCCTTCGTGAACGGCGTGGTGTATATGGTGCGTCGCATCCCGATCCTGGGCCGTGCATTAGGCGACTCCTATGCTTTACGTCCGTTTAAGAAGCTGAGCCGTCTGGTGACGCCGCTCGTGATTCTCGTCATGGATCTGGTCAAGGTGCTCCTATCGTCCTGCATTTGCGTGGTGCTCTCCTATTTAATGCTCACCATTTTGCAGGATAATATCGCTATTTTTGCGCCGCTTGCGGGGATGGATCCTTTTCGCCTCTGCATACGCACAGGGATTTTTCTGATTGTTTATCTGTTTTTCACCTGGGGCAGTTCACAAGTGGTCGATAATGGCAATACGCTTTACGAGTGGTTGCGCTATTTTCATTTGGACATTCATCGCAGCGTGATGGTAATGGCCCTGTTTCGTCCGGCCCAACATTTTGTTTCGCGCTGCATTGTCTGGAGCGTGCTATTTACTATGGTGTGGCCGGCGTGGAACGTTCTTGAAGTCATCGGCTGGAGCCTTGCCGTCTATCTCTTAGACCAGGCCTTTGCGCGCCACAATTATCAGAAGAAATTAAAAGAAAAAGAAAATAATACCGCAAGCCAGTGGGCAAGCGCATTTCTGCGCCTATTCGTCAATATTGCCATCATAGCGATATTTGCGTATTTTCATATGAATATTGGTCTTTTCGGCTGGCTATTGAGCCTGGCGCTCCTTGTGCCCGCTTGGCAATCCATGCGCTTTTTCCTGCAGCAAAAGGAATATTCGCGTCTGATCCAGGTCAGTACGGAAATGTACTATTCGATCGAAAGTCTGTCAGAGGTTTCGAAGGACAATTTGAAACTCAACGATTCCGATTTGCAGCAGACGAATGCCGGTATCTTTGCATCCCTCTTTCGCAAAAAATCCTCTGCGGAGAAGGAGGATCCTGCGCGCGGCGACGATGCTTCCGCATCGGGTGGGCAGAATGTGCCGGACGCTTATTTGTCCGAGGAGGTGCTCCATCATCAATCCGATAAGAAGGGCTACGCCTATTTGAACGATCTCTTTTTCAAGCGTCATGCGCGCCTGTTGGAACGCCCTATTCTTACGCGCACCATCATCGGTGCACTTCTCGGCTTTATTGCTACCTTTGCTTTTATCCTTTTAAACGATGCAAAAGTGATAACGGATTTGATTTATATCATTCCGCTTATGATGTATCTCTTATGCAGCAATGAAAACCTCACCAAAGCAATGTATATCAATTGCGATCAGAGCCTGCTTCACTACAGCTTTTATAAAGAACAGGAGGCCTTGCTTACGATGTTTAAGTGCCGTATGGCCAGCCTTTGGAAGCTCATGCAGCGTTCCACGCTGCTGGTGATTCTGTTTTTTGCCGTAAACGGCTTGCGTGTGCACATGTCGCCATGGCATCTCATGGCCACGCTTCTTCTGGTACTGACCTATGGCGCTTTCTTCACTATCTTTCCGCTCTTCATCTACTATGTCTTTCAACCCTATGACGAAGAAGGAAGCCATAGCTTCGCCCCAACGCTGTTAAACGGTCTAGTCTACGGCTTCTGCTTCTTCGGCGCCACACGCTTTTCCAACATTATGACCCCGATGCCCTTCGCCTTGGTCTCCATCGCCTTCTTCTTGATCTTCATTCCCGTCGCCTACTGGCTGGTCGTGCGCCTCGGTCCGAAAGCGATGCGGCATTAAATCAAAGCCAAGTGGGGTATTCTGCTTTTTCTATTGTTGCCCGCCATCGGCGGGCTTCTTTATTTACTTTTCGCAAAAAGCGCGAGTAGCACGCGCAGCAATACATAGTAGCAAATAACGGCAGCAACAAGCACGGGTACGATGGATACCTGTTGCAGGAGCGGAGCCAAGGATGCCAAAGTGCCGCCGGCGGCTTGCATTGCTAAGGGAGCGCGTTGTAAGGCAAGGGCACTGACGGTCATTGGAAAAGCGATGAGAGCCAAGTCCTCTTCATAGGGAGCGCGCAGGATGCGTGCCAGTAAAACGAGAGCAATGACCCAAGTCATCGCTGTACCAAGTGTCAGTACAGCCAAGATAGGCAACGCCAATGTGTTTGCGGAAGCTGTATACGCCAGAAAAAGAAGCGGCAGTGGCATTGCCTGGGTTACGAGCGCAGGCGAACGAAAACCGGGCGCCAAAGCGGCATTCCGGCGAGTTCCCCTTCGCAAAAACACGAGCAACAGGAGACTCAGCACCGCAAAGAAGAAGACGGTGACTAAAAATATCGGTTTACCGGTGGCTGCGGAGCCAATTTCATCGGCCGCCCAGGAAAAACTCGCCATGCCTACAAAGGGTACATAGAGCAAGGGACTGAAATTTTCTGCCTTATGCGCACGAAAGAGACGTACAACCGAGACGAGCAGCAGAACGCCTTGCAAAGCCAGACCGAGCAAGAGCATTTTTGCGGCGGCATCGCCGATGAAATAGTCTTTCGCGTAGGGCGCCAGAAATTCAACAGCCAGCGGAAAGTAGGCAAATATGGCAATGCCGAAGGGGCGTCCCATCGATTGTGCGATATGTTTCGTATCGGAGAAGGACTGGACGATGAAAGCAATGCCAAGCGCCATGGCAATGACGCCGCAGAGGGCGCGCAGCGCAGCCTGATAGGGCATCAGGGCGGTGCCTAATGCCGCAAAGGCTGCTACTAAGGAAAGAACGGACAGAGGGAGTCGCTTTTTCATCACGGCACCTTATTTCGTTACGATACGCAGATAGATTTTTTTGCCTTTTTTCACCGTAATGCCTTTTGCCAGGGCAGCGCGCGACAGCTCGAGGGCAATATCCGTGATTTTTTCATCGTCCACGGTGATACCACCCTGCTGTACAAGACGGCGAGCTTCGCCATTGGATTTAGTGAGACCGCTTTCGGTCAAGAGATTCAGGATACCGATGGTGTCACCGTCAAAAGAAATGGCTTTTTCCGGCATATTGGCGTGATCTTCGCCGGCACTGAACAGTGCCTTCGAAGCGGCCAGCGCCTGATCCGCTTTTTCTTTGCCGTGGATAATACGGGTGACTTCATAAGCTAAGCGCTCCTTGCCTTCGTTGATGCGGGCATCTTGATAACTGCCGAGTTCAACGCACTCCTCCTTCGGCAAGAAGGTCAGCTGTAACAGGAACTTGGTCACATCGCGATCATCCACATTACGCATGTATTGAAACAGATCGTAAGGAGAAGTTTTGTTCTCATCCAGCCAAACGGCACCCTTCATGGATTTGCCCATTTTGACGCCATCTGCGGTGGTTAACAGCTTGAAGGTCATGCCATACACATCGACATTCTCCGCTTTTCGCACCAGATCGACGCCACCGATGATATTCGCCCACTGATCCGACCCGCCGAATTCCAAGCGGCATTCCAGACGGCGATAGAGCTCGAGAAAGTCATAGCTTTGCAGAAGCATGTAGGCGAATTCGAAGAAGGTAAGACCACCTGCGGCCAGACGATTTTTATAAGCGTCCTTTTTAATCATTTCCCCGACGTTGAAGTGGACTCCCACATCACGCATGAAATTTAAAAAGTTCAGATCCAGCAGCCAGTCTTTGTTGTTCATCAGAATCGCATTTTCATCATTAAAGTCGATGAAGCGGCAGAGCTGCTTGTAGAAGCAGTCTGCATTGTGGTTGATTCTTTCATTGGTCATGACCGTGCGCATATCGCTACGACCCGAAGGATCACCGATCATCGTGGTGCCGCCGCCCAACAGAGCAATGGGCACATGACCGTAGGCTTGCATGCGCATCAAAACCATAATCTGAATGAAGTGACCGATTGTCAGCGAATCTGCTGTCGCATCAAAGCCGATATAAAATTTGACAGGACCTTTGCCTAACAAGTCACGCAGGGCGGCCTCATCCGTTGCGTTATCAAAATAGCCGCGATCCTTCAATTCATCCAATACATTGTCATACTCTTTTTTGTATTCGATCATCGTTGTCTCCTTATCATTGTTTTCTGCTTTCGACAGGTAGGCCTATGCCGACTTTCGAAAGGGGAACTGCTTCTATCATACGAGAAGCCGTCCGCTTTGTCATGCTTTCCATCGAAACGGCTTCTGCCATGGCAGGGAAAAATCGTCAGAGCGCCTTTTCGGCAGTGTTCTTTTTCGTAACAGCTTTACCGGCGCTCCAAATGCCATAGAGAGCAATGAGCGTACCGACGAGACTGATGGCGACGGTGACCATTAGAGCTGTAGCAGCATTCGTATAGTTTAACAGGAAGCCGCCGCTCGTGGAACCGATGGCGCCACCGAGCGCCATAATGATGGTCACGACGTTTTGCCCCTTGACAAGATCCTGCACCTCGACCACATCAGCGGAAAAATAGCTGATGCCACCGGTGAGGAAGGGGAAGGTGGCAAACTGGAAAAACTGTGAAACATAGACCAGCCCGACATCCGCTGCCTGACTCAGTATAAAAGCTTTGACCGTAAAGAAACAGGCAGCAATGGCCATAAGGGCACGATCGGAGAGCATGCGTCGAAAACGTCCGTAAAGCATGAGAGAAGTGGTTTCCATAACGATGGCACAACTTACGGCCACACCTACTTGGCCGGACGAACCGCCGACATTTTCCACTAAGAGCGCCAAAAAATTATTGATGATCATATGCCCGGCAAATAGCAGGGTGAAGCCAATCAAAAGAGGCACAAAGAAGGGGTATTTGCGATAAAAATGCTTGGTCGGTTGGCTGGTTGGCTCCACGCGCGCATCGCGAAGGGTATTTACGCCCGCCGGAACGGGCGGTACCAGAAAAATACAAAGCATAAAGAGAAGCATGCCGCAAAACAGGACTAGTGGCACATCAGTGATCGGACGGCTTTCAAAATAGAAGCCTGCAGCCAGAGAGGTCAGGCCATAGCTTGCCGAGCCGATGCCACGGATCACGCTGAAAGAAATCGGATAGCCGGCCTGTTCAAATGCGACGGAGACGGAATTGATAGGACCTTGGATGGCTTGTGAAATAAGCACAAATACAAAAAATGCGACAGGAATGATAAAGCCGGTCGCCTGAAAAAAGACGACGGGAATCATGAAGACAAGCGCCAACAGAGCGTGTCCGAAAATTACCATCCGTAGGGAAATCACTTTCGAGGCGTCAGCCAGTTGTCCGGTCACCAGCTGCAACAAAGCACCGCAGAGATTTCCCAAACCGAAGATGATGCCGGTATCCAGCGTGGAAAATCCGACCGATTGCAGATAGAGCACCGTAAATACGGTCAGCACACAAAAGCTGATAAAAAAGCTGAATTGCAACAGTGCATTTCGAAAGAACAAAGATCGTCGCCCCATAAGCCCCCCTTTTTCGCCCGATATGGGGAGGTATCGAAAAAGGAAAACCACCCCTATTTTGATCGCTTCATTATAACACGAATGCCAAAAGGTGCCCCTCGGCTGCAGCACGGACTATGCTATAATAATTCCATCGATTTGGGACGAAAGGAGCCACTATGTGTCAACACCATGAGAACGGCAAGAAACCGTTCTATATTACTGCACCCATTTATTATCCCAGTGCGAACCTGCACTTGGGCAATACGTATACTTCTATCATTGCCGATGCGGTCAAACGCTATAAGCAAGAACAGGGCTATGATGCCTATTACGTGACCGGTTCGGATGAACACGGCGAAAAGCTGGCCCGCATTGCGGCAAAGAATAACGTGGAACCGTTGGACTACATTGATCCCATTGTAGAGTCCATTCGAGAGCTGTGGAAAACCTTGGATGTGGAGCCGGATACCTTCGTGCGCTCCTCCTCGGAGCAGCATGAAAAAGATGTTCAGAAGCTCTTTCAGCGCCTTTATGACAAGGGTGCGATTTATAAAGGCAACTACTCCGGTTATTACTGCACACCGTGCGAGGAATTCTGGACAGAAGCACAGCTTGTTGACGGCAAATGCCCGAACTGCGGTCGTCCGGTCGAACATCGTGAAGAGGAAAGCTACTTCTTCCGTCTTTCGGAGTATCAGGATCGCTTGCTGCAGTACTACAAAGATCATCCGGAATTTATGCAACCCGCCAATCGCCAAAAGGAAATGATCGGCTCCTTCTTTAAGGACGGATTGGAAGATCTGTCGGTAACGCGTAAACGTCTGAAATGGGGCGTGCCTGTGCCGTTTGACACGGAGCATGTGATCTATGTCTGGATTGACGCGTTGATTTGCTATTTGACCGGCATCGGTTTTGGCGATGACCCCGAAAAATTTGACAAATATTGGCCGGCTTCGGTGCACTTTGTCGGACGCGATATTATGCGTTTCCATTCCATCATCTGGCCCGCCGTTTTAATGGCGCTGGATATGCCGCTGCCAAAGACCATCTTCGGCCACGGTTGGATCCTCTTTGATGATGATAAAATGTCCAAATCAAAGGGCAATGTCATCTATCCGGAACCGCTCATCGCGCTTTACGGACGCGATGCGTTGAAGTATTTTGTCCTGCGCGAATTCAATTTCGGTGCAGACGGCAATTTCTCAACGCGCAAATTCCTGACGCGCCTGAATGCTGATTTGGCAAACGACCTTGGCAATCTCTTATCCCGTAGTGTAGCAATGGTGGAAAAATATAACGACGGCATAGTGCCGGCGCCGACGGCTCCTGCTGATCCGGATGATGCCCTTACACAATTGCAGCAGCAAACCCCGAAGGCGTTGGAAGCGGCCATGGAGCAGTACGATTTCCAAAACGGACTGGAAGCCATATGGACGCTCATCCGTCGCACCAATAAATACATTGATGAAACGGAACCGTGGGCGCTGGCTAAGGATCCGACAAAGAAAGAGCGCTTGAACACGGTACTCTATCGTTTGCTGGACAGCCTGACCACCATTGCGTCCCTGCTAGTCCCGTTCATGCCGGAAACCGCACCGAAAATGTTTGAGCAATTGGGATTTGCCGGCAAGGGCTTCCTGCAGGCGGGCGAAGTGAATCAGATTCCCGCCGGTACGAAGGTATCCAAGGGAGAAGCCCTCTTCCCACGCCTCAAGATCGACGACGAGGTGCAGAAAATTTATGACGCGAACAATGCGCTGATGGCGAAACGTCTGGGAATCAGCATTGAGGAACTGGTAGCGCGTCAGCAGGAGAAACAGCAAGAAATGGAAAAAGCGGATATGAAAAAGAACCAGGAGAAAGAGAATCCGAAGGTGGAGAAGAGCGATGCCGCATCGACGGCGCTTATTGCCTTTGAAGATTTTGAGAAGGTGAAGATTCGCGTGGGAGAAATCATTGCCTGCGAATACCATCCCAATGCAGATTCGCTCTTAGTAGAAACTGTCGATTTTGGTGATGAAGTGCGCACGATCGTTTCAGGGATTCGTGAGTGGTGGAAACCCGAGGATCTCATCGGCAAGAAGCTGGCTTTTGTGGTCAACCTGAAGCCGCGTAAAATTCGCGGTATCGAAAGCAACGGCATGATTTTAACCGCAGAGGGCAAAGATATGGTTGCGCCGCTTTCGCCGATTGCCGACGTGGAAAAGGGAACGTATCTCGCATGAAATGGCTCATTGACGCGCATTGCCATTTAGACGACGACGCTTATGACGACACGCGTGAAGAGATCATCTCTCGCCTGGTGTCTGAAGGAGTAGCGGCTGTCATCGATCCGGGTTGCGATGCGAAAAGCTCGGAGAAGGCGGTGGCACTGGCCAAAACGCATGAACGCCTCTATGCCTGCGTGGGCACCCACCCGCATGAAGCCTCAGGCTATACCGATGCCTGGGAAGCGCGGATGCGTGTCTTGGCGAAGGAGGAGAAGGTGGTTGCCATTGGTGAAATCGGCTTGGATTATCACTATGATCTTTCTCCGCGAAAAACGCAGTGGGCCGTCTTTGAACGACAGCTGGAATTAGCGCGATCGCTTCAAATGCCGGTTGTCATTCACAGTCGCGAAGCGGCGGCAGATAATTCGGCCATTTTGAAAAATTTCGGTTCTTCCATACGCGCATTGCTGCACTCCTATAATGAAACGTGGGAGACCTGGGAAGAATTGGCTGAATTCGGCTATTTTATCTCTCTGGGTGGCATGGTAACGTTTAAAAACGCCGCCATGGCCAAGGAATTGGCGCGCCGTGTGCCTTGCGAGCGCCTGCTCTTGGAGACGGACGGCCCCTATCTGGCACCGGTGCCGCATCGCGGGCGCACCAATATGCCTTGGTATGCGCACGATACCCTTGCCTATATGGCATCGCTACGTGGCGATGACGAAGAAGCACTCCGTCGACAGGTTTTCCAAAACACCTTGGACTTTTTCAACCTGCCGGCAACCTTAAAAGAAATGCCCGACGCAGAAGGAGGCACGCATGTCTGACGCGCAGCGTCCCTCAAAAAAAGAGACAGCGGCATCGCAACCGAATTATAGCGATGCCGCCTTTTCGCGTACGCCGCTTCCCGGTGATAGCATGATGATTCACGAAGTGATCGTCGTCGAAGGAAAGGACGATATTGCCGCCGTGAAGGCGGCCGTGCAAGCCGAATGCATCATGACCCATGGCAATGGCTTAAATCCGACCATTGCAGCGGATATTCAGGAAGCCGCCGCGCGTTGCGGCATCATTATTCTGACTGACCCGGATTATGCGGGGAAACGCATTCGCCGTCTTGTCACCGATCTTGTGCCCGATGCCAAACAGGCGTATCTTCCGCGTAATGAGGCGCTGCGTGGCGATGATATCGGTGTGGAGAATGCTGCACCGGAGGCCATTCGTCGGGCACTCGCCAAGGCGCGTCCGACCCTTAGGGAACGATGCGAGACTTTTTCCAAGCAGGATCTGTTGGCGCACGGCTTGGATGCGGCCGAAGGGGCGAAGGATAGACGCATCGCCCTCACATCTTTATTGGGTTTAAGCTATGGCAATGCGAAACAGCTGTTGTCACGGCTAAACGCCTTCGGCATTGCGCGGGAAGAATTTGAAACGGCCATGCAACAGGTTCACGCCGAGCGTGGAGAGGAGGAAGTATGAGCGAACGTTTATACTCGCCAGCGGTCATTCGTGCCGTGATGGAACGTCATCACCTGCGCTTCACGAAGGCCTTGGGTCAAAACTTTCTCATCGATGGGAATCTGGTGCATAAAATTATTGAGACAGCGGAGGTACAGCCGGGGGACGTGGTGCTCGAAGTGGGTCCCGGCATCGGGACACTGACCCAGGCATTGCTGGAAGCGGGAGCCATCGTCTTGTCGGTCGAACTGGACCGCACATTTTTTCCGGTGTTGCGCGCCACATTCGGACAAAACGAGCGCTTTCATCTGCTCGAGGGCGATGCATTGAAACTTGACTTAGGCGACGCTTTATCGCACATTGCGCCCGTTGGCACGCCTGTTAAGGTCGTGGCCAATGTGCCGTATTATATTACGACACCGCTGCTTCGCCGCTTTCTGGACGATACCCTGCCTGTTGATACCGTCACGGTCTTAGTGCAAAAAGAGGTGGCAGAGCGCATGACGGCAACCCCCGGCAATAAAGTCTATGGGGCGCTGACGCTTATGATCGCACTCTACGGTCAGGCGCAAGCCGCTTTCATCGTGCCGCGTACGGCATTTTTACCGCCGCCCAAGGTGGATTCGGCGGTGGTGCATATCAAAAAGCAATGGCCCGATAACGTCAGCCCGGAGGCGTGCGCGGCTATCAATTTGTTGGTACGCGATGCTTTTTTGCAGCGACGCAAAATGGTGGTAAAAGCGCTTTCGAAATCGACCGGTGCCTCTTTGCAAGCGCTGCGCGATGCGCTGATTGCTCGCGGCCTTCCCGCCACAGCACGCGCTGAAAATCTCTCCATCACGGATTTTATTGCTATTTATAAAGAATTTGGGTATAAGAAACAGGAAGACAGCGGAGCCGACAGGCCCCGAGAATCTTAATAGTCTCTAAGGAGGACACGATGGCAGATGTAACCATTTATACTTCGCCGAGCTGCGTCCATTGCAAGGCAGCGAAGACTTTTATGCAGGAAAATGGCATTGATTATACCGAAAAGGATGTGATGGCAGACACTGAGGCACGCAAGTGGATGTTAGATCGCGGCTATCGCGGCGTTCCGGTTATTGTTGTGGATGGTGAAGAAATCATCGGCTTCGATCAGAAGAAGCTCAGCGAATTGTTGAAGAAGTAAGAGAAGGCGGCCTTATGGCCGCCTTTTTTACTAAAAAAAGACGATTAATGGGGCAGGAAGGAAAAGCATGATCAAAATTCAGTACGAGGAAGATAAGAATCGGGCAGCAGCCTATGATGGAGAAACCGAAATCGGAGAATCCACCTATTCTCCATCGGAAGACATGTGGATCATAGACCATACGCTGGTAGATGCGACGTATGGCGGTAAGGGAATAGCGGGAAAGCTAGTTGCTAAACTTGTGGAAAAGGCTCGCGAAAAGGATATAAAAAATTCTTCCCCTGTGCACCTTCGCGAAAAGAGAGTTCGAAAAAAACTCAGCCTATAGAGATATCTTAAAGAAACAATAAAAAAGCGGCCAAGGGGCTTCATATCTGCCCATTGGCCGCTTTTTATTTGCCGTTTATCATTAGCATTCGTTCAGCTTTTCGACCAGCATATCGGGATCAATGCCATGCACCCAGGCGGCCTGTTCCACGGTTTCCATCAGAGAACTCGGGCAACCGATGCAGCCCATGCCGATCAATAGCAATGTCTGAATCGTGCGCGGCTTACGCTGGATCACTTCGGAGAGCATCATCTCTTTCGTGATGATCACTTCCTCTTTTTTTCCAGCGGATGGTTCCACATTCGCCTTCTCTACGGATGTATTGTCCTGTACCGGCTTCTGCTCCGGTTCTTTGGTGTCTTGTAACGATTGAAACAGATTCATAGTGCCTCCTTATTGCGCTCTGTATCACAACACAGCGGACTGTGTTCGGCTTGTCCTTAGTATCGATGTCATAAATCGATATGTTCTGCTGTTCTATACCCAAAAAGTTAACCAATCAAAACATCGGCTGACGAAAGGGCAACACTTGGCTTCATCGATGACGAATACTTCTTCCTCGTATCGCTTTGACCCATGCAGTGTAGCAAAATGTTTGCGAAGAAGCAAACGAGAGACGCAAGAAATATGGTAGGATTAAGAGACGTTTAAGGGCACAGCTATTTTGTGCCGGTCGCAGCCAATCACGGGGGAGGCTCATGCATACGAGCGCCCGGAAAGGAGAACTATGAAATACGAGAGAACCAATGCTTGGGAGGTCCTGACGCCGCAGCAGCGGGAGGAAATGGAAGCCTATTGCAAAGAGTACATGGCATTTTTATCCGAAGCGAAGACGGAACGTCTGGCGCATGATTTTATTCAGAAAGCCGCCGAGAAGGCAGGCTTCATGCCTTTGGAAGAGGCGTTAAAAAAAGGTGTTAAAGCCGGCGATAAAATTTTTGCCTCAAATCGCGGCAAGAGTGCGGCACTCTTTGTTATGGGCAAGGATATCGCGGAAGGAATGGACATTGTGGGCTCGCACATCGATTGCCCGCGCCTGGATATTAAAGCCAATCCGCTGCATGAAGAGGGAAACCTAGCGTATTTGCGCACGCACTATTACGGCGGTGTAAAGAAATACCATTGGGTCACCCTGCCACTGGCTTTGCATGGCGTGATGTTCACGAAAGAGGGCAAGCGCGTGGATATTCATATCGGTGAAGATCCGTCCGATCCGGTTTTCTACATCAATGATCTTCTGATTCATCTTTCCCGCAATCCGAATCAGAAGACTTCGGCCGAAAACCTGACCGGCGAACGCCTCCAGATCGTGATCGGTCACAGCAGCGAAGGCAAAGCCGATGATGACAAAGATCCCATCACGACGAATATTTTGAAATTGCTCCATGATAAATACGGTATCGAGGAGGAAGATTTCCAAGTAGCTGAACTGGAAGCTGTTCCCGCCGGCCCTGCTCGCGAAGTGGGCTTTGATCGCTCCCTCATTGCCGGTCATGGTCACGACGACCGTATCTGCTCTTTTGCTAATCTGAAAGCCATCTTGGAAATCGAGCATCCGGAACGCACTGCTGTCGGTCTCTTTGTTGATAAGGAAGAGGTCGGCTCCATCGGCAATACGGGCATGAAATCTCATTTCTTTGTGGATACCGTCGCGGAACTGATTGCCGCCAGCCGTGATACCTACAGCGAACTCTATATGAAGCGCGCCATGGCCAATTCACGCGTGCTCTCTGCCGATGTCACGGCAGCCTACGATGCACAATTTGACGGCACGCAAAAGTATGAAAAGCAAAACGCCGCCTATATGGGCTGCGGCGTTGCCATCGCCAAGTACACCGGTTCAGGTGGCAAGAGCGGTTCCAACGATGCTCATGCCGAATTCCTGAACGAAGTACGTCAGATTTTCCGCAGCCACGATGTGGTCTATCAGACAGCCGAACTGGGCGCTGTGGACGCCGGCGGCGGCGGTACCATCGCCTACATTCTGGCCGAATACGGCGCCGATGTCGTCGACTGCGGCACAGCCATGCTCTCCATGCATGCCCCGATTGAACTGGCCTCTAAGGTTGACGCCTACGAAACCTATCGCGCGTATAAGGCGTTCCTGGAATAAAACTTAACATTGAGTGATAGGGAAGGCGGCCCAACGGGCCGCCTTTTTTGTATGATCAGTCAGCGATGTCTAGGGGTTGCGCGACGGTTGGGGGGGTGTAGCGTAAGCGGTATTACGGGTCAATTCTCTACTTTGCGGTTTTACCCCCGTAAATTGACGCAGAACTTTACGGCGGCTATCAGTCATTTCGCCATTTACCCCCGTAAAGGAAGAGCATCGGAAGCTTCAAACTGCGCCGCATGAGGATTGCTCATTTTTTCTTCTGCATAACCTACCGAGTATACGGCTCCCGTGCGGGTCTCCCACTCCGAGATTGTATAATTCACTATTTTAGTGTATAATTTAAAAGTCTATCCATACTTTAAACCAGAAGGTGGGTGTTATCTTGCAGGAAAACAATTTGATTCAGGCGATTCGCAGTGAGGTAGAGCAGAACATCGGCCGCACTGTGGTTGTCCGCGCCGATAAGGGGCGAAAGCGCATCGTCACCAAAGAGGGCGTCATTGAAAATGCGTTTGATGATGTTTTCACGGTGCGCATCTCTAATTCTTTTGATATGGAACGTACAGTATCGTACACTTACACGGATGTTTTGACGTCCACTGTAAAACTGACCGTGTATTAAAACCGATGTAAGGAAAAGGAGCTCGCTGAGCTCCTTTTCTTCGTATGCGCCGCAGCGGGGAAGATGCGCCGGAGGGGACATCCCGCAGCCACGGAGCTATCCCGCAGCCGGGGGTTGCACTCCGCAACAGGAAGTCACCCCGCAGCCGGGGCATACCGCATTTAGGAAAATCCCCCTTCGTAGGGCGAAGGAATGAAATTAGGCAGAGGAGCGAAAAATGGAATTGGAGCTGCAGGCAAACGCGAAAATTAATTTGTCGTTGGATGTGATCGGCATGCGAGACGACGGCTATCATGATTTGGATGGCGTGATGCAGGAGATTGCCTTGCATGACACATTGGACATTGAAAATGGGCGGGGAGGATTTGTCCTCTTTTGCAATCATCCGAATTTAAAATTGGATGAGAACAATTTGATCTATCGTGCGTGGAGTGCACTTCGCGATCGCGTGGAGGATGATTCCGTCATTATCGAATTGAAAAAGGAAATTCCGCTGTCGGCAGGACTCGGGGGAGGCAGTGCCGATGCGGCGGCCACGTTGGTCGGGCTGAATCGACTGTGGAATCTGGGGCTCACCGAAGAGGATTTAATGGAGATCGCAGCGACGATCGATTCCGACACGGCATTTTTTATTCGCGGCGGCACGCAACGTGCGCAGGGACGCGGAACAGTTTTGACCAAATTGCCCCCGTTCTCGCAGAAGCCTGTGATTTTGATCAATACCGGCGATACGATTAGTTCCCGCTATGTGTACGATCGTGTTGAAAGCAACGGACGCATTCCGATTTCCAAGATGATCGATCTCTTACAGTACGATAATTTAAAGGCATACGGCCTCATGAAAAATCAGATGGAGAGCGTTACTTTCGATTCCATTCCGCAGTTGGCAGAAATCAAAAAGGAATTACTGGCTACCGGCGCACTTGCCGCATTGATGAGCGGAAGCGGCCCCACGATGTTCGGGTTATACGAAACCATGGAACAGGCGGAGACAGCGTATTCCTCTCTGTACGGAAAATATCCGTTTGTGGTACTGACGCGGACGGTGTAGGACAAAAAGACATTGTTCGAACCCGCAGAGGGGGCAGATGCACGGAAGCCGCGACCGGAGTCGGAAACTTTTCGCATAGTTATTCGGAATGAGAAAGAGAAAATGTTTTCCTTACATAGTTCATACATTCGTCATGAGTAATCCATCGTTTTGCCGTTCTTTCGACTCGTACAACATGTTGGGCTCGAGGAAAAATTGAACACATTCATTAGAAGCTTTTGCCTCATTTTGCCCCATTTTTTTTCATTTTTGGCTTGAACATCCCTTCGGTGTTCGTTATAATACTACTAGTGTAAGATAAATTGCACGGGATACCGTTTTCACGAACGGAAAGCATAGAGGTATGTCGATGAAAAAAGATAGGCAAATTGAAAGACGCTTCAGAGAGCGCAAAGTGCGTCGCGAGATGCTTCATCGTCGCCGCCACAAAAGAAATGTCATGCTCGGTGTATGTGCGGGCGTATTCCTTCTGCTGGCCGGTAGTTTTGTTATTCGCCATTTCATGACCAGCTCCAGCGCCGTGGACACCCATATTGCATCGGCGACATCGCTGGAACTGATACAGGAATCAAAAACTTCATCGAAAGAACCTGCCTCGGTATCGATTGATTACAAGACGCGTGCCGAGATGGAACAACAAAAGGCGGAACCCCGTCAAGAAAAAATGCAACACGACGGTTATACGGATACGTTGGACACCTATCTGCAGGTTTCCCGCGATACAACGCTGTTTACAAGGGATTCCACGAAGTCTCATGTTGTGGCACCCATTGCTAAGGATACCTATGTTGAAACCTACGGCAAGAAGGGCGATTGGACGAAGGTCGTGACCAAAGGGCGTACCGGTTATGTGCGCAACAATGATCTGGCCGTCGTGAGTGATGCATCGCTATTCAAGACGGTGGACGGTCATGTGATTGTCAATGCGACGTATCGTTTACCGGAATCGTATGAAACGGTTTTTCATCCGGATGCCCAGGCAGGACTGAAGGTCATGCTTGAAGCCATGCAGCGTGACGGGTTGCAAGTTGAAGTGGCCGCCACGTATCGCAGCGCAGAGGAAGAAAAGAAAGAATTGGTTTTGCGCGGCAATCCCGGCCATGTACCGGATCCGGGACATGCCGTTTTCCAAACGGGCTATGGCGTACAGTTCTACGCGCCGAATACGGATCCGCGCTTGGAAAATCATTTTGAAAACACGCCGCAGTTCCGTTGGTTGAAAAAACACGCACAAGAATACGGATTTGTACTGCGTTATCCGAAAGGTAGCGAAACCATTACCGGCTATCGTGCCGATCCCACGATTTTCTACTACGTGGGTGTTGAGGATGCCTCCATTATCAGCAATGAAGGGCTGACAATGGAAGTCTTCTACGGTGTACATTAGTGATTGAGAGTTATTAAGCCCATGGGTGTTACCTGTGGGCTTTTGTCTGCTTAGATGGTATGCCTGCGCAGGTATCGCT
This sequence comes from Levyella massiliensis, assembly GCF_000308275.2. Classification (GTDB taxonomy): domain Bacteria; phylum Bacillota; class Clostridia; order Tissierellales; family Peptoniphilaceae; genus Murdochiella; species Murdochiella massiliensis_A. The sequence goes on along the minus strand of NZ_HG529490.1, from coordinate 979,426 downwards.
CCAAAGGACAACTCAACAGGAGCAAGAGTAGGAGGAAATATGAAAGTATTGGTCACAGGAGGCCTGGGTTATATCGGCTCTCATACCGTCGTTGCCTTAGTGCAACGTGGTCACGACGTCGTTGTCGTTGACAACTTGTATAATGCGGAAGCAGAGGTACAGGGACGCATCGAAAAGATTACGGGCAAACCGCTGGAGGTAGTGATTGCGGACTGCACGGATGCGGAAGCCATGCAGAAGCTCTTCGACAACCATGCCTTTGATTGTGTGATCCATTTTGCCGGCTATAAGGCAGTTGGCGAATCGGTGGCAAAACCGCTGATGTATTATCGCAATAACTTGCTGAGTACCCTTGTGATCCTCGAGCAGATGCAAGCACATGATGTTCACACCATGGTCTTCAGTTCTTCTGCTACCGTCTATGCGGCAGAGAATACGCCGCCGTTTTCTGAAGATATGATCATCGGCTCAAGCAATCCCTACGGCTGGACGAAGGTCATGATCGAGCGCATCTTGCAGGATCTGTGCACCGCAGATGACAGCTTTTGTGCGGTATTGCTGCGCTACTTTAATCCCATCGGTGCTCACGAATCCGGTTTGCTCGGCGAACGACCGGTCGGAACACCGAATAACCTTTTGCCTTACATCTGCCAGGTTGCAGATGGCACGCAGGAAAAACTTCGTATTTTTGGCGATGATTACGATACGCCGGACGGCACGGGCGTGCGTGACTATATCCATGTTGTGGACTTGGCCCTCGGTCATGTGGCTGCGCTGGAAACAATGGCGAAGAAACCCGGTGCCCATGCGTTTAATTTAGGGACAGGCCGGGGCACCAGCGTAATGGAGCTAGTCCATGCTTTTGAAAAAGCCTCCGGCGTTACGGTCCCCTATGAAGTACAATCGAGACGCCCGGGAGACCTTGCTACCGTCGTGGCGGATCCGTCGCTGGCGGAAAAGCAGTTGGATTGGAAAGCAACGCATTCCATTGAAGAGGCTTGCGCCAGCTCGTGGAGATTCCAGAAGGGGCTGCAAGACGAGAAATAAGGACCGTCGCCGTGGTGAAAGACAGTCGGCGAGGGCGCATTACGATAGCATAAAAAAACGGGAGCCAAAGGCAATGCCTTCGGCTCCCGTTTTTACGTCGATAAATATATCCATACTTTCTTATGCGCGCGTCCCGTTTTGGCGATGCTTGCGACGCATGCGGTTGTGGTAGATGTGATTGACCAAGCGGCGCACTTCCGGAATTTGTGCGAAGAGGATCAATATGCCATAAACGGCGGCGGCAACGAGCACGGTGACGCCCATGCGCAACAATTCCATGTGCCGTCCCATACCATAAAAGAGCGGATAGGCCACCAACGCCATTACGGTTGAAGCGGCTACGATTTTTGCCGTAGAAATCAAAAGCGATCGGAATTGCAGATTACCGCATTTTTTGCGTAGTGCGATGCCCATGAGAATAGCGCCCACGGCATTGCCGATCATCGTGGAAGCGGCCAGACCGTTTAATCCGAACAAATACGACAAGATGAAGTTAAACGTGATATCCACACCTACCTGAATGGTGGAAAGGATCAGCGGCGTTTTAGTGTCGTTTAAAGCGTAAAACGCACGTACAAAAACTTGAGAACATAAGAGTCCGATAAGACCGGGGGTATACCAGAACAAGGCGCCTGCTGTCATCATCGTCGAAGCTGCCGTGAATTGGTCACGTTGGTAGAACAACCGTACCAGAGGCTCTGCAAAAAGCATCATACCGACGGTGGCCGGGATGATGAGAAGCATGCCCTGCGTCAGGGAGCGATTGATCACATGCTTAAAGGGGGTCAGATCCTTCTTCTGCGCTGCACGACTCATCCCCGGATAACATGCGGTGGTTATGGATACGATGACGACGCCCTGCACGAGCATGAACATCATATTGGCATAGTTTAAGGCGGAAGCGCCGCCGTTTGGCACGAGGGTCGTTGCCAGGGCTTTGTCTACAATGATGGAAATATCGTTGACCAGGATGGAGAACATGGCCGGCACCGCAATTTCCAGAGATTCCAAAATGGCCGGATCTTTGGGCTTCAGAATGAATTGATGGCGATAGCCGACGCGCCGTAGTGCCCCGGGGAAGAAAATGTACTGTACGCCCATGGACACGATGCCGCCAAATGCCAGAAGATAGAGGCTGCCGGTACGTGCCGTCAGATACGAAAAGAAAATCATAACGACGTTCATAATGATACCGGTGGTGGCGGGGGTAAGGAAGTTATTGTAATTGTTGAGGTAGCCGATGAAGCCGCCGTTTAAGGCTGAGAAGAGAATGCGAAACAGGACAATGCGGGTAAAGAGTACGGCCTGGTCTAATTTTTCTCCTTCAAAGCCCGCCGCAACGAAATGCATGATTTGCGGCATAAAGACAAAACCAATGGCAACAATGGCTAACGCTAACACGACAACGGTATTTGTAAGATTGGCCGTGAAGCGATCCGCCTGCTTGCGACCGCGCCGCGCCAAAACCTTATTGTACATTGGTATAAAGGTTGTCTGAATCGAGAGAAAAAGAAAGCTGAACGCCATGGCAGCGACGCTTTCCGAAACAACGTAGATATCGGTAATCGTACCAGTGCCAAAAAACTTGGCCAAACTGACTTCACGAATCAATCCGGTCATTTTGGAGATGATGGTGACGATCATTAATTGAAAGGTTACAGATCCCATGGATACTCCTTTGTGTTAATCTCCTTTAGTCTATCACAAAAAAATTGTTCTGCACCTATACAAGAGCAGCGTAATCGACTATAATAGAAAAGGTTGTTAAACCTCTATCATTCTTTTCTTCGGACAAGAAACATCTTACATAGTCCCTAATTATAGAAAGGAATGGATATGGAATCAAATAATAGTGCAACAAAAAAAGTTAGAGGATGGGCGGAACCGAAAACCTTCACGCAACAGCTGAAGGACGTGACGCGTATCCGTAGTATTGTGAAGATTGGTGCGTTGGGCGCCTTGGGCTTTTTGCTCATGGAATTATTTCAAATCCCCATGCCCTTTGCTCCTGCTTTTATGAAAGTGGATTTTGGTGATGTTCCCGGTTTGATTGGCGGTTTTGCCATGGGACCCGTCGCCGGCTTTTTAATTCAATTGGTCAAAAATATTCTGAAATTATTTACCTCGGAAACTGTGGGTGTCGGCGAATTGTCCAACCTTATCGTCGGTTCGACCTTTGTGTTGGTCTCTTCTATTATTTATCGTCGCTCGCACAATAAAAAAGGCGCCATCGTCGGTTTGATTGTCGGTTCTTTGGCCATGAGCTGTATTGCCGTTTTATCCAACACGTTCTTCATTTTCCCCGCATATGCGGCGGCCATTAAATTGGATTTGGATGTATTGGCAACACAAATCGGTGCGGCAAACGGCTTGGTCAGTAACTATATGACCCTGATGCTTTTCTCCGTTTTCCCGTTTAACTTGGTGAAGACCCTTTTGGAGAGTGTTGTGACATTCCTTCTCTATAAACGTATTTCTCCCATTCTGCACAGCTGGTCCTGATCCCCGGGCAGAAGAAATTGCCACAGGTCATAGGGACGCCTGCGGCACACATCGCTAGACAGGAAATTCCCTCGGAAGATAGACCTTCCGGGGGAAGTGCATTACAATAAGAGAGAACAGAAGAAGAGGTGGCCCTTCGGGGCGCCTTCTTTTTATTGCCCGAATGGTCGGGACGAAGGGAGGACTGATGCGCATTGAAACGAAAGAAGCCATGCGGAAATGGGCAGAAACTTTTGCCGATTCCTTACAGCTTGGCGACGTTGTGAGCCTTGAGGGCACGCTCGGTGCAGGAAAAACACAGATTGTGACGTGGATTGCCGCATACCTGGGAGCCGATAGACCTGCCGGTTCTCCGACATTCTCTCTGGTCAATCACTATCCGACCCCCAAGGGAGATATTTTCCATTTGGACTTATACCGGCTGGAAAAGCCGGAGGACATTGAAGCGATCGATTATGAAACGTATTTTTATCCCGAAGAGGCGATGACGTTTGTGGAATGGGCAGATAAGGCGGGAGACTATCTTCCGCACGGGCTGCGCCATGTGCGCTTAACGCCGCTGGGCGGGGAAGCAAGAGAGGTGGAAGTATGGCAAGACTGATCGGAGCAGACACCTCCACAAAAGCAACCGGGGTGGCAATTTACGCAACGGAGCGCCCCCTCCACTGCGCCATTGTGGAACAGGATCGCCTGCGGGCAGAAGAATTATTGTCCGTCATGGATGACCTGTGTAAAAAAAGCGGATGCCGTGCAGCAGAGGCGGATGCCTATGTCGTAGCGATAGGCCCCGGCTCTTTTACGGGGTTGCGCATCGGCGTGACGATGCTCAAGACCATGGCACAATTTACGCATCGCCCTATTATAGGCATTTCCACCTTATTGGCCTTAGCAGAAGAGGGATGCGCGCAGCAGGAAGCGCAGTATTATGTGCCCATCATTGATGCCCGCGCCAACCGCATTTTTGCGGCAGCCTATTGCCAAAAGGGCGGAGCGATGGAATGCATCATAGAGGAAGGTCTGTATACGGAAGAAGCGTTACTGGAGCGGTTAAACGCTTTACCGATCGAAAAGGATAAGCCGGCTTTTTGCTGGGCAGGCATTGGCTTGGATCGCCATCCGGCATTGTCTGCCGCATTTCCGAGCGTGGTGCAGAGAAAACTGACAGGAGATGCGGCACTTTCACCGATTGCTGCCGTGATGCGCCTGGCCGCCAAGCGATGGGAACGCGGTGACAGTGACGATGTACTGGATTTGGCGCCGCACTATCTTCGAAAATCGCAGGCCGAACTGGATCGCTTGCGTGCCAAGCATGAGGGGAGGCCGTCATGAGTCAAGCTGTGCCGACGCTGTGCATACGCGTGATGCAAGAAGGCGATCTGACAGTGGTGCACCGGTTGGAACGGGAAGCCTTTCGTAAAGCCTGGACGATCGATCAGCTGCGTTCGGAGCAACGGCAGCCTTTTACGACAGCAATGGTCGCAGAAGAAGCAGGTGAGGTGGTCGGCTATTATTTTTCTTCGGATGTTGCCGGGGAAGCAAGTTTGAATCGCATTGCCGTGACGAAGGATAAGCGCCACCGAGGCATCGGAAAAGCGCTATTGGACAGCTTTTTGGTGCAAGCGCAATACAATGGCTCCCAAGAGGCCTTCTTGGAAGTCAATGCCTCCAATCAGAAAGCAATGGCGCTCTACGAACAGGCAGGCTTTCGTACCGTCGGAAGACGCCGTCATTATTATGCAGAGGAAATGGCGGATGCGCTGATTATGCGCCTTGCGCTATGGAAAGAGAAAGAAACGGAAAGGAGTGCCCATGCTGACCTTAGCCATTGAGTCTTCCTGTGATGAAACAAGTGTTGCGGTTTTGCGCAACGGACGCGAAGTGCTTGGCCAACTCATTTCGTCGCAAATTAAAGATCACGCCGTATTTGGCGGCGTCGTGCCGGAAATCGCCTCGCGCAAGCATTTGGAAGTGATCAATCATCTGCTGGAAGCCGGGCTGCGCGAAGCAGGCGTTCGAGCCGAGGACTTGGATTTGATTGCGGTGACACGCGGTCCCGGATTGGTGGGGGCCCTGCTGGTGGGCATTTCGGCAGCCAAGGCGATTTCCTACGTGCGGGATATTCCTATTGTGGGGGTCAATCACATGGAGGGCCACGTATGCGCGAACTATCTGGCGCATCCGGAACTGGAACCACCGTTTTTAAGCCTGGTCGTCTCCGGCGGGCATACGTATCTCTGTGTGGTAAAAGACTATGCGCATTATGAAGTCGTAGGTTCCACAGTGGATGATGCCGCTGGCGAAAGTTTTGATAAAATTTCAAGAGTGCTGGGTTTCGGCTATCCGGGTGGTCCAAAAATCCAAAAAGCAGCAGAAGAGGGCAATCCGCAGGCGTTCTCTTTTCCGCGTGCCATGATGGCAAAGGAGGATGGTTATACCTTCAGTTTCAGCGGCTTAAAGACGGCGGTTATCAATGAAGCCCACCACTATGAACAAATGGGTAAGCCCCTGCCGACGGCGGATATGGCGGCATCGTTCCAGCAAGCGGTGGTGGATGTGTTGACGGAAAAAGCGTCGCGCTTAATGGACGCCATGCCCCAGATGAAACGCTTTTGCTTATCCGGCGGCGTGGCAGCGAACAAGCCTTTGCAGCAGGCCCTTAAAGCGGCATGCACAAAACGCGGCGTGCAATTTTTTGTGCCGCCTGCGATTCTTTGTACCGACAATGCAGCCATGATCGGCTGCGCCGGTTACTATCAATATCAAGAACGCGGAGCGTCGTCATTGGATTTTGCAGCAGACCCGGATTTGGGCTTGTAATAACAGCAACAAACAGGAGGATGGAATGCAGGCATTAATGGATTTACACACGCATACGCTTGCCAGTGTGCATGCCTATTCGACGTTGACAGAAAATGCGCGGGAAGCAAAGAAAAACGGCTTGGAAATTCTGGGCGTTTCGGATCACGGTTATGGCATGAAGCATACGACATTTCCGGAATACTGGATGAATCTGGATGTGATTCCTGCCTATCTGGAGGGCGTACGCATTTTGCGCGGCATTGAAATGAATTTATACAATTTTGACGGCAAACTGTACGAGGACGACCTGATCGGCAAAACGGACTATATTATTGCTTCATTGCATGGCAATACTTTTGATTTTGGCAATAAGAAGCACAAGGACTATACACCGGTATATTTGAAAGCACTGGAGCGCTATCCGGAGATCAACATCATCGGGCATCCGGATGACGGACGCTATCCGATCGACTATGAAGAATTCATTCCCGCTTGCAAGGAACACCATGTGGCGGTCGAAGTGAATTGTTCATCGCTGAACGGATCCGGCTTTCGCCTGGATGCGGAAGCCAATCAGCGGGTGTATTTGGAATTGTGCAAAAAATATCAAGTCCCCATCATTATCGATAGCGATGCCCATATGTCGGTGCATGTAGGCGTGTTTGATGTGGCAGAGCAGCTGCTGCAGGAACTAGAGTTTCCGGAGGAGCTGATCATCAACGCCTCTTGGGATAAATTGGAAAGCCTTCTGGGCTACGCATTATAGGAGAGAGTATGCAATACGAGAATCTGAACCGTGCCCAACAGGAAGTGGTGTTGTCGGACGATCCGGCGCTGTTGGTTTTGGCAGGCGCCGGCTCTGGGAAGACACGGGTTCTGACGACAAAAATCGTGCGTTTGGTGGAGGAAAAAGGCACGGATCCCCGTCATATTCTGGCGTTCACCTTTACCAATAAGGCGGCGGCGGAAATGCGAGAGCGCGTGGAGAAGGCGCTCGGTGAGGAGCCGCGGGGTATGTGGATTGGCACCTTCCATTCCATGTGCGCACGTCTTTTGCGGCGGGACATTGCCTGTCTTGGCTACAGCTCGGATTTCACCATCTACGACACACAAGATCAACGCACTTTGGTCAAACAAATTCTGAAGGATATGCAGGGAACGCGCGATATGCGTCCACAGACAGTGCTGGCTCGCATTTCGGATTATAAAAATCGCAGTGTGTCGGTAGATGCCGTGCTACAGAGTGCACAAATGGAGCGCGAAAAGATCATCGCCCATGCGTATCGTCGCTATGAAGAGACAAAGAAAAAGAATAATGCACTGGATTTTGATGACCTCATTCTCAAAGCCATCGAAGTTTTGAAACAGGACGAGGTACGCGCACACTACCAAGAAAAATTCCAATACATCTTTGTCGATGAATATCAGGATACGAACCATCCGCAATATGAATTAATTCGTTTATTGACCGGAAAGCAAGCCTCCATCTGTGTGGTTGGCGATGCCGATCAATCCATCTATGGCTGGCGCGGGGCAGATATTCATAACATTCTCTCGTTTGAACGGGATTTCCCCGGCGCGCGCACGATTCTTTTGGAGCAAAATTATCGTTCTACATCGCATATTTTGAATGCCGCCAATCAATTGATTGCGCACAATCGCGAGCGTAAGGATAAAAATTTATGGACGGCCAACGGGGAGGGTGAGGCGGTACATTTTCGTCGGGTACAAAGTGAACACGAAGAAGCGGCCCTTGTTGCTTCGCAGATTCGCCAGGAAGAAAAGAATGGCGTGGCGCTAGCGCATATGGCGGTGCTGTATCGTACAAATGCGCAATCGCGACCGTTTGAAGAAGCGTTTTTGCGCGAGGGGCTGCCGTACCGCGTCATCGGCGGCTTAAAGTTCTATGATCGCGCTGAAATCAAAGATCTTGTGGCCTATATGAACCTGATCTTGAATCCGCTGGACGATGTTTCCTTTACGCGCATCGTGAATCAACCAAAGCGAGGCATCGGCGAGACAACTCTTGCACGCCTGCGGGAGGAAGCGGCCTCGGCCGGCATGTCCCTGTTGCAAGCAGTGGAAGAGGAAGAGATCCTCAGCAATCTGACCGTGACACAGCGCAACAAATTGATGCAATTTGGCGATTTGATCCAAGAGCTCAATCGTGAACGTGAAGATATGAAGATCACGCAGTGGGTGGAGCATGTGTATGAACGTAGCGGCTATCGGGACATGCTCGAATCCAGCCATGCCATTGAGGATCAGTCGCGCATAGAGAACGTGGGTTCCTTTTTGGATGCGGTTTCCGTGTACGAAGAAGAGGAGGAGGAACCGTCACTCGTCAACTACTTGCAGAGTCTGTCCTTGTTATCTGACTTAGATAAGACGGAAAACAAGGAAAATGGCGTCAACCTGTTGACCATCCATTCGGCAAAGGGTCTCGAATTCGAAGTTGTTTTTGTCGTCGGACTTGAGGAAGGCCTGTTTCCGAGCCGTCGCTCGATGGAAGAAGGCAATCTCGAGGAAGAGAGACGGTTGCTTTATGTGGCTATGACACGTGCGATGAAGCACCTCTATCTTTCTCAAGCGCAAAGCCGTCGCGTATTCGGTACTCCCATGGCTGCCCTGCCATCTTCCTTTTTGGAAGAGCTGGAGGGTTCCATTGAGACGGAAGATATGCCGTCGGTGTTGACGCGTTCCAATGTCTATGATCGCAACTATGCGCCGCGCAGCAATGCCGCCGATCCTCGGTTACGCGCCGAATACGATCGCAAGCGCGAGGCATTTCGTACTATGATTCGCGAAAAACAAAAACAACGCGATGCCGAACTGTCGACATCGCTTAGAGTCGGGGATAAGGTACAACATAAGAAGTTTGGTCACGGCACGGTGATTGCCGTGGTGCCGCAGGAAAATGGCGATGAAGTAACGGTGGCGTTTGAAGGTCGTGGCATCAAACGATTGAATGCTACCTTGGCGCCGATGAAAAAACTTTAGGAGGCAGCGATGCAAGCGGATGACGAAAAACGGATGCGCGCATTGGTTGATGAACTGAATCGGCTGAATTATCACTATTACACGTTAGACGCACCGCTGATGAGTGATGCGGATTATGACGTGCGCTATGATTCTCTATTGGCACTCGAGAAAAAGACCGGCATCATTCTGCCGGATTCGCCGACGCAGCGTGTGGGCGGCGAAATTTTGAAAAAATTTACCAAGCATCGTCATCTGGCACCGCTTTTTTCGCTCGGAAAAACAAAAACCGTGGCAGAGGTACAAAAATGGGCGCGGGACGTGAAAGAAGCCGTGATTGCCTATAATCGCACCCATCCGCAGGAGCCGCTTCCGGAACCAGAATATTTTGCGGAACTCAAATTTGACGGTCTCACCGTGAACCTGACCTATGACAAGGGGCAGTTGGTGATGGCTTCCTCCCGTGGCAATGGCCGTATCGGAGAGGAAATTCTGGCACAGGTGCGCACCATTCCCTCCATTCCGCTTTCCATCCCGTTTCAAGGCACCATGGAGGTGCAGGGTGAGGGCGTAATGCCGCGTTCGGCCTTGCGTCGATACAATGAAGATGCGGAAGAACCTCTGAAGAATGAACGAAATGCCGCTGCCGGCGCTTTACGCTCCCTGGATCCTTCCGTAGCAGCTTCCCGACATCTGGATGCCTATTTTTATCAGGTCGGTTATGTGCGCCTCTCTGAGGAAACGGCAGAAGATGGCGCAGCACATCCGTTGGCCGAAGCGCCTTTTGCGACGGAGGAAGCGATGTTTGCGTTTCTCAAGGAGAATCGCTTTAAAGTACATCCTTTCTTGCGTCGCTGTAAGACGGTGGAAGAAGTGCTCGACGCTATTACAGAAGTCAAAACGTTGCGCAATGAAATTGACGTTCTCACCGATGGTGTGGTGATTAAAGTCAATGATTTGCGTACGCGCGAATTGCTCGGCTTTACGGCAAAATTCCCGCGCTGGGCGATTGCCTTTAAATTTGAACCGGAAGAGCTCATTACCACGCTGAAAGACGTGGAGTGGAATGTCGGGCGCACGGGGAAGGTGACGCCGACGGCCATACTTGAGCCGGTGGAAATCGGAGGAGCAACCGTTTCACGCGCGACCTTGAATAATTACGACGACATCTTGCGAAAGGGTGTACGCTTGGGAGCGGACGTGAAGATTCGCCGTTCCAATGAAGTGATTCCGGAGATTTTGGAAACGCTGGATACGCCGGGGCGCCAAACAGAAACGATTGAAAAACCGACACATTGTCCGGCCTGTGGTGCCGAACTGGTCTACGATCGCGTGCATATTTATTGCCCCAATTCGCTTTCCTGTCGGCCGCAGTTGATTTCGCGTTTGGTGCACTTTGCTTCACGCAATGCCATGGATATTGATGGACTGTCGGAGAAAACATTCGAGAAATTATTGGATTCCGGCTTTTCGCAGATGGCGGACCTGTACCGCTTACGGGAAGAAGATATTTTAAAGTTGCCGAATTTTAAGGAAAAGAAAACGAAAAATCTTCTCTCTGCGATTGAAGCTTCTAAGACACCAACCTTTAGCGCGTTTCTTTTTGCCCTCGGGATTCCCGAGGTGGGAGAACGCACGGCGCACGATTTAGCTGTACACTTCGAGGACTTTGAGGCGCTGCGTCATGCTTCAGCCGAAGAACTTACCACCATCCCGGATATCGGCGAGACCACGGCAGGCAATATCGTGGAATTCTTCCATGACCCGCATATTACCGAAGCGATTGATGCTTTGCTGGCGCAGGGAATTACCATTCAGTATCCGAGAAAACCGGACGAAAATGAGCTTTGGCTGCAGGATCAAAAGATCGTCATAACAGGCACGATTGAGGGATGGACGCGTGCAGAACTTGAAAAAGCGGTGACGGCAGCTGGCGGACGTGCCCAGGGTTCTGTTTCCGCTAAGACCGATCTGGTTCTGGCCGGGGAAGCGGCCGGCTCCAAGCGTACGAAAGCAGAACAATTGGGCGTGCCTATTTTGGAAGGCGAGGCATTGCAGGATTGGCTGACTCGCTGGAAGCCGGCGAATGAGCAAGCTTAGGCAAAGGCAAATATAGCGCCAGAAAGGAGAAAACCCATGTCCGAATCCCATACCGAACCGATTCACGTTCTCATCTCCACGGGCAATCCTGATAAAGCCCACGAATTGCGTGCGCTCTTGGGGGATCGCTTTGTCGTACAAACAAAAAATGAAGCCGGCTTTAGCGATTTGATCATTGATGAAACGGGAAGCACGCTCGAAGAAAATGCGCGTTTAAAGGTCGTCGGCTTGTACCGCGCGCTGCTCGAAGAGGGAAAAGACCCCAATGCCCTTTGGATTTTAGCCGACGACACCGGCCTCTTTGTGGATGCGCTCGACGGACGTCCGGGCGTTTATTCCGCTCGCTATGCCGGTCCGGGCGCTACCTACGCCGATAATGTCCATAAATTACAAAAAGAGATGGAGGCCACACCCTGGCAAAATCGCGGTGCCCACTTCCGCACTGTCATAGCTCTTTGCCGCAATGGTGAAACCGAGACCGTGGAAGGCATATTGGAAGGCCGTATCTTGGAACAAGAGCGCGGCACAAATGGCTTCGGCTATGATCCGCTGTTCTACGTGGCAGAAGAGGGGCGCACATTAGCGGAGATGAGCGATGTCGAGAAAAATCATATTTCCCATCGCTCCCGTGCCTATCGCGCTTTATTAAAGAAATTAGAAGAGGAAGGCGCCCTTGTGAAGGACGACGATAACGAAGAATGACGGAACGTATTTTATTAGTGGCAGATACCCATGGCGACATATCCCGTATCATGCACTATGCCCAAGAGATGAAGGGGATCGATCGCATCTTTCATTTGGGCGATCATGCCTGGGATGGCGAAGAGATGCAGGAGATGCTCGGCCGCGTGGTACTGAGCGTTCGCGGCAATAACGACTGGGGTTCCCCTGCGCCATGGGAACATCAGGTTCTCATAGAGGGATTTTCCATTCTCCTCCTGCACGGGCATCGCCAAGGAGTACATTTCGGCCGCCAACAATTGGCAGACTATGCCTACGATAAGCTTTGCGATATCGTTGTCTATGGCCACACGCATGTGTTTGCTGACGAACGATTTGGCAAAGTTCGCGCTATCAATCCCGGCTCTGCGAGTTTACCTCGCGACGGCATGGCCAGTTGCGCCATTCTGACACTCACCAAGGGCGAAGACCCCATCGTGGAACGCGTGAATCTGGAAAACTTTTAGGCAGCGGTCACAAAGCGCTGCCTTTTGCGGCAGGTGGCCTGTGTCATCTATGTCTTATCAGATTAGACGGAAGGGCCACATGGTCTGCGGTGCAGCATTGCAAAACCACAGGCTATCCTATAAAATAGAACGACAGTGTGTGCCATTAGCGCAGTGGAAGCGCGCCACTCTCCGGAAGTGGAGGCCCGGGGTTCGAATCCCCGATGGCACGAAACTTTAAAGCCGTTGGAATCATTAGATTTCAACGGCTTCGTTAGCTTATGGGGGGGGAGTGAGATCTTTCTCACTTCACAAGCGCTTTAATATCCGCCAGGAGAGTAGCCACGTCGCTTTCTTCGGTAGCCCAGCTCGTGCAGAAACGGATCGCAATGCGTCCATCCTCGAGCGTTGCCCATCGCTCGAATACGTAATTTTTCTCCAATGCTTCCACCTGCTCCTTTGTAAAAATCGGGAAAATTTGATTGGTCGGCGACGAAGAGAAAAAAGAGATGCCATAGGAAGTCATTTCATCGTGCATTTTCTTGGCCAGAGCGATGGCGTGCTTGGCGATGGTTGTGTAAAGGTGATCGGTAAAGAGCGTGTCAAATTGCAATCCCAGGAAGCGCCCCTTGGCCAGCATGCCCTCATTTTGCTTAATGGAATAGCGGAATTGCGGCTTAATCGTGTCGTTGGTGATGACGATGGCTTCGCCGAACATCGCACCGACTTTCGTTCCACCAATGTAAAACACATCGGTTAAGCGAGCTAAATCGGGCAGAGTTACATCGTTTTCCGGGGTGGCCAGCGCATAGCCCAGACGTGCCCCATCGATGAAGAGAAAAAGGTCATAGGCATCGCAGACGCGGCGAAATGCCTCAAGCTCCGCCTTGGAATAGAGCGTGCCCTGCTCTGTCGGCTGGGAGAGATAGACCATTTTCGGCGCAATTTCATGCTCCGGATAGTCCATGGCACGATACTTTTTCATATACGCTTCGACCTGCTCGGCCGTGATTTTGGCATCTTTTTCTGGCAGGGGCAGCACTTTGTGGCCGCGCGCTTCTGTCGCACCGGTCTCGTGGCCATTGATATGCCCGGTCACGGCACACAATACGCCTTCCCAAGGACGCAAAGAATGCGAAATGACGGTTACATTGGCTTGTGTACCGCCCGTCACAAAGTGAATGTCGGCATGCGGTGCCTGACAAGCCTCCATAATGCGCTTGCGCGCCGATGCGCAGTATTCATCTAAGCCGTAGCCTTGCTGTTTCACCAAATTGGTCTCTTCCAATCGCTTCAAAATAGCCGGATGGCATCCTTCAATATAATCCGTATCAAATCGCATGGAATCCTCCTTTTGCCGTATGTGTCATTGTTAAATGAATGTAGTTATGACCATTATAGCGCAAGCCCTGTAGCGACAGAGCAGAAAGCACCGGGGTAATCTCTTTGGTAAAACGGCGGGTAAAGCTCTTTTTAAAATTGACAGAAAAATTTTCGTCCTGTATAATGGAACAATCAAAGCTGTGGTGGGTATGGCCTAGCTGGTTAGGGCGCCAGATTGTGGCTCTGGAGACCAAGGGTTCGAATCCCTTTACCCACCCTTTTTTTGTGCCCGAATTTCGTCGGGCTTTGCGGGAATGGCGGAATTGGCAGACGCGCCAGACTTAGGATCTGGTGTCCTAGACGTGGGGGTTCGAGTCCCTTTTCCCGCATGAAGGAGAGAAGCGTTTATCACGCTTCTTTTTTTTGTGCCCTGCGGGGGACATTTATGACCAAAATACGATATGCATAGAACGGAAAAGAATGAATTGGGACACGGCGAGTCCTTTTAGGAGTGTCTGTGTCCATATGAAACACTGTGCGACAAATAACCGAATGTTGGGATACGGTGAGAAAAAGAACCTTGCATAATAACAGTAGCGAAGAAAGGCTTCGCCGATTAGAAAAAGAAAGTGAGGTTCTATGTGTAAGCGTATTGTATCGAATGTAAGGTTCCGAATCCTGTGGCTAGTTGTTGCCATCATGATTTTGGCGGGTGTTTTGCGCCCGTCGGCAGCCGCCAAGGATATTCGAGATCAACCCTTTGTCTGTGTCATCATGCAGCCAAAAGAAGAACTGGATATTGTGTATAAATTACGCAAGATGGGGCGCTCTTCCAAAGTAATAGAGCAAGAAACAGAGATGAAGCAGCCGTTTTTCCTCTATACGGTGCCGAAATCGATTAACAGTTATAACGGCAGTAAACCGTATTGGAAACCGGAGTATCGCATCTACTGCATTGAAGGTACCGGCACTCCGAATTTTATTGTAGACGGCGGATTTGAAAACGTCCCCAGTGATGTGTATCGTGCCCATAAAGGCGTGCTTCCCGAAGTGGAAAAAACATTTGAGGTTACGAAGGATGACTGGAGGTTGACCGCGCACGCCCTGGCTTACAATCGCTATGCGAAGATGAACACACGATACAATCAGGCAGTTATCTATTTAGGCCTGAATCAAACCGTATATTCACGTAAAGTCTACCTTCCCAAAAGCGCAAGTGAGAGCTTAGGCTCGCTCAGCGAAAAAAACAAGGCGGCACATAACACGCATAAAGATTGGAATATCGTCGCGGACACGCTTCCCGAGTCGCGTTTGATGGAGTTGCGTTCTGCCGTTATGTGGCCGACAAAATCCCAATCGTTGAAGGTGACAAAGCCTGGCACCTATACCTTTGCCTCTGTGGCCGGCTTTGCTATGCCGGGAATGTTTGCCGTCTCTTCGGGCGATGCTGTCGTTTTGCCAAAGGAAATGAAGGAACCCATGAAGCGTGACGCGCTACTCCATAAAGACGACGGATATGCTCTCACCTTTACCGTACCCAAAGGCGCTAAGAACGGCAACTATACCATTGCCGTGAATCGCCCGGATTATTCGGAAACGCCCGAGTGGCTCGGCTATTCCAGCAATACAGATCTGCAAAAATCGGGACAGTGGTTGGGCTATGTATCCGATGCGTTGCCACTGCAAAAAACGACGCTGACGGTCGAGGTGCAACTGGAACCGGAACCTGTCTCGAGCGAATCGGTATCCTCTGAAGCTTCTCATGAGTCGCTTTCGTCTTCTGAAAGTTCTTTAGAAGCCTCCGTTGCGCCGGATTCCGGCTCCCAGACAACGACGTCTTCAAAAGACATTCCGCTCACGCCGCTAACGCCTGCAGAGAGCATCTCTTCCGAGGAACCGCCGGAGGAGACGTCGCATGCTTCGGAAAAGGAGACGCCGGTTATAGCGCGCAAGGAAGAAAAACCCAAAGAGCCACCCAAAGAAAACAAGCCGACCTGTTCTTCGGATGGAAACGGCTGCTCTGCACCGACCAAGGTGGAGGTACACACTACCACTCAGGTCAATCCGCAACAGACCAACACATTGACGGTAAAACCGAATCCACTTCAAAATGCGCTGCGTACTGTGTCACAGTGGTTGGACGAGAAGGTCACCCCTAAGGCAGACGCAACCAGCGTGAAGGACGAGAGCAAGGCGGGGGCGGTTCCCGGCGAAGCGGTTTTGAGCGCTTTGGATGAC
This sequence comes from Levyella massiliensis, assembly GCF_000308275.2. Lineage (GTDB taxonomy): Bacteria > Bacillota > Clostridia > Tissierellales > Peptoniphilaceae > Murdochiella > Murdochiella massiliensis_A. Next base: position 963,272 of record NZ_HG529490.1, on the reverse strand, counting down.
AAGATAGGCACGAAAAAAACGCTTGCGACTGCGCCGAAGCAAAACAGGATGGCGCAATCACCAAACGCCTCTGCCGATCCGTATCGCATCGCCCAAACGTCGGAAGATGGCTATTCCATTGATGCGCCGCCCATCACCGGCGATTCCATCCGTCTGGTTCTTTGGAGCGTCGTTTTATTGGCTTCTTCCGGCGGCTTACTGGTCATGCACCTGTACCTGCGTCGTCATCGCAGCTGAACCGCAACAGGGCTTACTTTTTAAGCGATTTCTGATAAGATACAATCAAATATCTTACAGAAATCAAGAAAGAGGAGCCTATGGAGACATTTATCCAACATGCTATGTTGTCCTGGGCATCTGTCACGCCAACGGTTGCGGCAGTCTTCATGACGGGAAGTCGCATGAACCCCGCAGCGGTTAAAAAAGAGTCGGATCCGTATGATTTTGTGTTGGTCGGAAATCCGAAAGACGTGCAGGTGACAGAGATGGACTGGGGAGAACAATTTTCTTCCTCAATACTTCAAATCGGCTGTGTGGAAAACGAGCCTTATCCTCGCTATCGTATTTTTTTGGAAGATGCCTCGCGCATCAATATTACCGTGGTGTCGGAAGAGGGGATGGAAGCGTTCTTGAAAAAAGACAGCTTAGCGACGGTTCTGTATGATCCGCAGGAAAAATATCAAACACTGGAAAATCCGAATGATCTTACGCTACGTACAAAAAAGCCTACGCCAAAAGAGTATGCACTCTGGTGCCAGCGTTTTTTCAGCGATATTACGGATGTCGTTATAGCCTTGGCCGAAGAGGACTTGGTGGTAGCCCAGGCGAAACTCAGTCGCGCGCGCGAAGCACTGTTGGCAATCAATCGTGCGGCGGTAGCATCGGACTCCTCCTTCCACATCAATTTGGGCAGCGATGGAGAAAATCTTAAGGCCTATATGAACGAAGTGGAATACGACCATTTGGCGCGCTCCTATGCGCAAACGGAGCGTGCACGCATTTGGGATGCGGTATTCCAAGCCTGCATGTTGTTTCGTAAGGCGGGACTCAAGCTCAATGCATTGGAAGGATTTTCCTATCCGAAAAAACTGGATGTGGATATGATGCGTTATTTGCGTAAAACGTGGGAGGAGACAAGATGAAAAAGGGAAAACTTCGCGTCCTTTGGCTGGTATTGGCGCTGCTTGTGACGCTGCCGAGTATACCCGCCGCTGCTGATTCGGCAGACAATGCGATCACTTTATCGCCCTATCAGGGTGATACGTCAAAGCATTTTCAATCCTCGTTCACGTATTATAACGAAATTCGCGCGATGCTCATCGGGGAACCAACGACGGGGAAAATCCTGATTGAAAAGAATAGCGATGAGCCCCTGGGCATTGCCTCGATGACAAAGCTGATGACTTGCTACATCGTCAAAAAAGATATTCGGGATGGAAAGCTGGATGCGAAAAAAGTGGTGACGGTTACGCCGGAAGCGGCCGCTTTTAATGCACAATCTTCGTCCAATTACGGTTTACAAGTGGGTGAAAAGTTGACCGTGGAGCGTTTGCTGATGGGCATGATGGTCGTTTCGGGAAACGATGCGGCCACGATGCTTGGGCAAGTGGTTGGAGGCAATGAAGTAAATTTTGCCAAGCGCATGAACGCAGAAGCACAAGCGCTGGGCATGAAGAAGACACATTTTGTCAATGCCAGCGGATTTACCGTTAACGGGAAATACAATACGTCCACGGCACGCGATATGTTTTTATTGGCGTCCACACTGATCCGTGAGTTTCCGGAAGTGCAGGATTGGGCAAAAATCAAAACCGTGGATGAGCCGGAACGCAAGTACAAAGGAAAATCAACGCTCACCGAAGCCACGGTTGCCATTCCCGGGATGACGGGTCTTAAGACTGGCGTTACGGATGAAGCGGGATATTGTTTCACCGGTTCCTTTGCGCTGAAGTCCAGCGTGGATGGCGGCGCTTTCGAAGCCGTCACCGTGGTCATGGGGACAAAGAGCAACGATGCGCGCTGGCGTACAACGAAAGAACTGGTGGATCTGGCCGCAGGAACTTTTTCGCATGTTCCTCTCGTGGATGCAGCAAAACCGGTCAAACGCTATGCCATTCCTTCTGCCGAAGAAGAATCGATAGTGCTCTATCCGGCCAAATCTTTCTCGGTGTTCACCTATACGAATCAAAACTTTGATGTGCGCTACAAGATTGACGAAACGATCAAAGCCCCCACTGCGGCCGAAGCAAAATTCGGAGAAATTTCCGTCTATCGGGACGGAAAGCTCATCAAGATCATTGACATTGTTTCCCATAAACCCACCAGAAAGGCGGGTTTATGGACGCGCTTAACACGGGCTACTTCCGATTTTGTCCGTTTCCTGTCCAATCTCTTTTAATGCAAACACTTGTGTCCTCATCGAATTAGAAGAGTCAAGCGTCTCACGTAAAAAGCCGACCCTCGGGTCGGCTTTTTTTTATCGCAGTATGAAGGATTCGAACCCTCGGCCTTCCCCTTAGGAGGGGGACGCTCTATCCAACTGAGCTAATACTGCACACAATTCACGGTATTATTGTAGCATAATCTTTCTGTTTGGAAGCATGCAATGACGCATATATCGCAATATCGACTTTTGACAAGAGTTTTCCGCCGAGCGATTCAGAAGGTTGTATCCGAGGAAAAATCTTTGCTATAATGGGGGAAAGCGATTGGAAAAGGGGGACCCCGTATGAAAGTGTATTATGCCGCTCCGCTCTTCAGTGAAGCGGAACAGCGCTACAATGCCTACGCAGCGCAAACGATACGAGCAGTATCCGAAACGATTGATTTGTACGTTCCGCAGGAACAAACGGACATTAATGATAAATCAAAATATGCCGACAGCGTTATGATTGCAAAAGTGGATACAGAGAAGGTCTTGGAGAGCGATCTGATGATTGCTGTGCTGGACGGTCTAAGTATCGATCCGGGCGTTGCAGCGGAAATCGGCATCGCCTATGCGAAAAAAATCCCCATATTGGCGCTTTACACGGATGTGCGCACGCAAGGAGCCGACGTGCCGGAAAAACTCAAGGCATTGCAAGTGCTCGCTGAATCACAATTTTCCTATGTGAATTTATACGTGGTGGGTTTGGTGAAAGAGCATGGCGCCGTGGTATCCACCTTGGAACAACTACAGGAAGAAATTCGTAAATACATCTAAATTGATTTGTACAGTATGAAAACGGTATCCCTTCAGGAGATGTTCTCGGAAGGGGAAGAAGGAGGAAGGAATGAAAAAGTATAATACAGAGCAGATTCGGAATCTCGCCTTCGTCGGCCACAGCGGCGCCGGCAAGACCACTCTTGCTGAGGCGCTTCTCTATTTAACGCATGCGACCGAACGCATGGGCCGTATCGAGGATAAGAATACCGTCTCCGACTTTGATCCGGAGGAACAGGCTCGTCGCATTTCTATTGGCCTGAGCGTATTGCCGGTAGAATGGAAAGACTATAAGATTAATCTTTTGGATGCGCCCGGGTATTTTGATTTCGCAAGCGAAGTGCTCGTATCGTTGCGCGCAGCCGAAGCAGCGTTGATGGTCATTGATGCCTCGGCTGGCATTGAAGTCGGTTCTGAAATCTATTGGAATTACACCGAAAAAATTCACCTTCCTCGCATTATTTTCCTGAATAAGATGGATAAACCGAATGTCGATTTTAACGTACAGGTATCGAACTTGCACCAGCAATTCGGTAAAAAAGTCATTCCGCTGACGCTGACCTTGGGCGCCGGCGAAGACTTTGAAGGCATTATCGATATCATCGACAAAAAAGCGTTCCGCTACGACGGTTTTAAGAAAACGGAAGTAGAAATTCCGGAGATCCGTAAAGCGGAGGTAGATGCGGCCTACGATGAAATCGTCGAAGTCATTGCCATGACGGATGATACTTTGATGAATAAATTCTTCGAGGGCGAAAGCTTTACGCATGAAGAAATTGCGGAAGGAATGACCACAGCCATGTTGGACGGCTCAGCAGTGCCTTTGATCGCCGGCTGTGCGACAACGGGCGCCGGCTTGGATCTTTTGATGGATGCCATCGTAAAGTATATGCCGGCTCCGAATGACTCGCGTGCACATTCCGGTTTCCGTCCGGAAGAAGGCGATCCGGTAGCCATGGATCCGACGCAGCCCTTGCGCGCTGTGGTCTTTAAAACGGTGGTTGACCCGTTCGTGGGTAAGGTTTCCCTTGTGAAAGTCGTCAGCGGCACGGTGAAGAAGGGAGACGCTCTTATTTCACTGCGTACCGGCGAATCTTTAAAACCCGCCGGCATGTTCTATGAACGCGGCAAAGAGCATCTGGATACGGATGAAATTACGGCGGGCGATATCGGTGCTTTCTCGAAGCTGGAGAAGCTGTCCACTGGCGATACCATTGCTACGAATGCGGATGCGATTCCGTTCAAGCACGTGAAGACGCCGGAACCGACGCTGACCTTTGCCATCCAAGCCGATTCCAAAAACGATGACGATAAACTCTCCCCATCGCTTAATAAATTGCAGGAAGAAGATCCGAGCTTCAAGGTAGAGCGCAATAAGGAAACCAATCAGATGTTGCTACGCGGACAAGGCAACGTCCAGCTCGAAGCAATGATGAATAAATTAAAGACGAAGTATGGCGTCAATGTGCATCGTATCCCGCTGATCATTCCGTATCGTGAAACCATCCGCGGCAAGAGCGATGTCCAAGGTCGCCATAAGAAGCAGTCCGGCGGCGCCGGACAGTTTGGCGATGTCTTTATTCGCTTTGAGCCCATTCCGGACGGCTTTGAATTTGCCGAAGAGGTCTTTGGCGGTTCGGTACCGAAGAACTACTTCCCGGCCGTTGAGAAAGGCCTGGAAGAATCTCTGTCCAAGGGACCGTTGGCGGGCTATCCCGTAACCGGCCTTAAAGCCACCCTCTATGACGGTTCCTATCACCCCGTGGACTCCAACGAAATGGCTTTTAAGATTGCGGCTTCCATCGCTTTCAAAAAAGGTGTCGAGGCAGCCGATCCGGTACTGCTTGAACCCGTCATGACGTTAAAGATTACCATTCCCGATGAGTATCTCGGCGATGTCATGGGCGATATGAACAAACGTCGCGGCCGTATCCTCGGTATGGAGCAGGACGAAGACGGCAATCAGGTCGTCAACGCCGAAGCTCCCTACGCGGAAGTTCAGGAATACGCCATTGATCTGCGCAGTATGACACAGGGACGCGGCTCCTTCACATCGGAATTCAAGAGCTATGAGCAGGTTCCGCATGAAATTGCCGAAAAGGTCATCGAAGAAGCGCATAAGGAAGAATAAGAAGTTGGCCCGGTGGCCGACGTTAAATACGAAAAGGAAGGCGGCCTTAAGGCCACCTTCCTTTTTGACCATCATTGACAAATTCACGCTGCGAGAGTATAGTAAGAGCAACCATCCTAGGCGATGGCTTTCTTTTTACTATGAAAAGTCAAAGTAGGTCAACCCACGCATTGCCTCTATGACGTTGCATCACAATACTCTGTCACGGCGAAAGGGACAGTTGTTCACGCGTCGGAAGCCTACCCGTCCATCGCCACGGAACGATGTAAAGGAAGTATGAGGAATTTTTAATCCTCATGTTCAATTCATATCTTTGCCGTATGATAGCTAAGAACCGAGAAAAGGAAGGAGAGGGGAACCATGGCTGGTTTAACCAATCGTATTGAACAATTCCTTCTGCAATTGATGGAGGAAGAGGGGGAAGGCGTGCTGGAAATTGGCCGCAATGACTTGGCGCAGCGTTTTGCCTGTGCCCCTTCGCAAATCAATTACGTGTTAACGACCCGTTTTACCCCTTATAACGGATATTATACTGAGTCTAAACGAGGCGGCTCCGGGTATATTCGCATCATTCGCCTGGAGCGCTCGTCGGAGGATGTGGTTTCGGAAGTTCTTTCAGAAGTTGTACAGGATGAAATAACGCTGGACAAAGCGCGCCATATCCTTCGTTCGTTCAGGGATCGCAATTGGCTGACGTCTCGGGAATGTCAGATGATGCTATTAGCCATGGACGACCATGCGTTGTCTGCCGTACCCTTGGCCGAGCGCAATGAAGTGCGTGCCGGTATCTTGAAAAATATGTTGATCATCTTACTGCGATGAGGAGGATGAAATGAAGTGTGATTTTTGTGATAACGACGCCAATGTGGAAATTGTCGTTTTCATTAATGGAAAAGCGCAAAAGGTGCGCATGTGCTCCTCTTGCTACCAGAAAAAATTGGCCGAGATGATGGGGCAACTTCCGAAAGAATGGGGCGGCAAAGAATTGACCGACCAGATTCGTTCCATGTTGGAAAAGGCGCAGGAAGGCGGATTCATGCCGGGCATGGAGGTCTCATTTCTGCAATCCGATATGCCGAATGTGCCTCCGATGGAGGACGCTGCCGATGCAGCAGAGGAATCCGAGGAAGATGCCGATGACGAGGATAGTGGCGAGGGAACGAGTCAGTTGAATCCCTTCCGGCAGTTATTCATGCCAATGGATAGCAAGGAAACTATAGAAACCAAGGAAGAGAAAACCGCGACCAGTGCGCGTGATTTAGCTTTCGCGAAACAAAGAAAACAGCTGCGCAATCGCCGCAATGCGCTGGTGCAGAAGATGCAAATAGCCTTACAGGAAGAAGACTACGAAAAATGCGCCGCCTATCGGGACGAACTCAATGATATCGGCGATGCACTACTGCGATTGAACGAAGAAAGGAAGGATCCTTATGGAGTTTAAAAGGACCTCCGTCCAACAATTATTACAAGTCGCGGCGGCAGAGAGCTATTCTTTCCGCCATGGAGAAATTGATACCGAACATGTCTTGCTGGCGATGCTGAAGACCGGCGGCGTGGAGACCCAGGCGTTACTGCGCGCTGGGACGAACTACAGCACGCTTCGAAAGATTGTGTTGAGCAACAATGAGCCGGGAACGAATGAAAATCCGACCATGCAGACGAGTGCTGCCGTACGGCGCTTGCTTTTGCAGGCAAGACAGATTGCGGATCAAAATAACGAGAAGGAACTCTTTGCGGAATACGTTCTTCTGGCCATTCTCAACGATAAATCGGGTCTGGCTTCGGTTATGCTGACCATTGCCGATGTGGATAAACGTGCGATCTATCAGAATTTGGTGGGCGCCATGCGCGAAAACCAGAATGAAGACACGGATTCCAATTTGAGCCGATACGGCACCAATCTCAATGATGAGGCGAAAGATGGAAAAATTGACCCGGTCATAGGCCGCGATCGCGAAATCAATCGTGTGATTCAGATTCTTTCGCGTCGCACCAAGAATAATCCGGTTTTAATTGGCGAGCCGGGCGTCGGGAAGACCGCCATTGCGGAAGGCTTGGCACAGCGCATCGTTTCCGGAAATATTCCGGACATTATGCGCGATAAGGTGGTCTATTCCATTGATATGGCAACGCTCGTTGCCGGGACGAAATATCGCGGCGATTTTGAGCAGCGCCTCTCCGATACCATCGATGAACTGATGGAGAGAAAAGATGCGATCGTATTCATCGATGAACTGCATACGATTATCGGTGCGGGTAGCTCGGAGGGATCGCTGGATGCGTCAAATATTTTAAAACCGGCACTCTCGAAGGGAGCGTTGCAGATTATTGGGGCAACGACTATCGATGAATATCACAAACGCATTGAAAAAGATGCGGCCTTGGAGCGTCGTTTCCAACCGGTGGCGGTGGAAGAACCGAGCCGCGAGGAGTCCAAAGAAATTATTCGCGGTTTGCGTCCGCGCTATGAAGAATTTCATCGTGTGCACATTTCCGATGAAGCCATTGATGCCGCAACCGAATTAACGGATCGCTATCTGACGGACCGCTTCTTACCGGATAAGGCCATTGATGTTATCGATGAAGCGTTGGCGCGCGTGCATGTGGACGCCTTTCACATTCCGGAAAAAGAACTGGACTATCGCCGCGAACATGACCGTTTGGAAGAGGAAAAACAAAAGGCAGCGTTGACGCAGAATTTTGAAGAAGCGGCGCGCTTACGGGACGTTTTGGCCAAAATGGAAGAAGAGTTCGAAGCCTATCAGAAAAGCAAAAGTGATTCCGAAGAGCAATGGCCGATCATCGGCTTTGATCAAATAGCGACGATTGTTTCGCAATGGGCCGGCGTGCCGGTTACGCGTATGACGGAACGCGAAGCCGATAAATACTTGCATTTGGATGAACACTTAAAGGAAAAAGTCATCGGGCAAGACCATGCGGTTGAGACGGTTTCCTCCGCTTTGAAACGCGCCCGTGTCGGTTTGAAAGTAGCCAATCGCCCCATCGGTTCCTTTATTTTCGTAGGACCGACGGGCGTCGGGAAAACATACCTTGCCAAGGAAATTGCCGCACAACTTTTCGGCTCGGAAGAGAATATGATACGCATTGATATGTCGGAATATATGGAGAAGTATTCCGTTTCACGGTTGGTTGGTGCGGCGCCGGGCTATGTGGGCTACGAAGAAGGCGGCCAGCTGACAGAAATGGTACGCAAGAAGCCATACTCTGTGCTGCTCTTTGATGAAATTGAGAAGGCGCATCCGGATGTATTCAATTTGCTTTTGCAAATCTTGGATGATGGCCGTTTAACCGACAGTCAGGGACGACTGGTGGATTTCCGCAATACCGTGATCATTATGACCTCCAACGTGGGAGCCTCACAGATAGCCACAGAGAAGCGTTTTGGATTCGGCATCGAAGAAAGCGTGGAGATGGACGAGTATGAGCGCATGAAGGACGTGGTGCATGAAGAATTAAAGCACACCTTCCGCCCGGAGTTTTTGAATCGCATTGATGACATTATTGTGTTCCATCGCTTGAGCGAAAAGAGCATTCTGCATATTTCGGCACTGTTGATGGATGCATTGATGGAACGCGTGGAAAGCCTGGGCTATCACATCTCCTATACGGATCCGGTCTTGCGTCACTTGACACAGATTTCGTATCAGCCGGAATTCGGAGCGCGTCCGTTGGAACGCTCCATCCGCACGAAGATTGAAGACACGCTGGCGGAGAAAATGCTCTCCGGCGAACTCCAAAAGGGCGGCTACTATGTGCTGCACTTAGAGAAAAACGCCATTGTCGTATCACCTTCGAAAGATGGGACACTGCGAGACACAATACCTGCTAAAGTAGAAACAAAGGCAGAAGTGGAAACGTCGGAGGTGTCATGGCAATAAAAACTCGCTATCAATGCAGTGCGTGCGGCTTCATCGCGACAGGGTGGACGGGCAAATGTCCGTCCTGTGATTCCTGGGGTACGATGGAGGAAATACAAGTTAATACGGCAAAGAGTGCGGCAAGCAACCAGATGCTGCATACGGTAACAGAGAAGGCAATGCCGTTGCCGGAGGTGCCTCTGTCTCGGGCAGATCGTACGGACACGGGTATTCCCGAGCTGAATCGCGTGCTCGGAGGTGGCTTGGTGCCGGATGCGGTGACCATGCTCACGGCTAAGCCGGGAGCAGGAAAATCCACACTGCTCTTACAGTTGGCGGGAAAGCTGGCGGCGCGTGGCGTTCGCATTCTCTATGCGTCGGGAGAGGAGAGCGCCTCGCAGATTCGCATGCGGGCGGAACGTATTCTACAGCCGGCGCAAAAGGGGGAAGAGGACATCTTCATCCTGTCAACGAATTCGATGGATGCCGTGCTGGAAGAGTGTCGAAGGCTCCAACCGGCCATTTTCATCGTGGACAGCATTCAGACGATGGCTTTGGCGGAATATCCCCAACGTCCCGGCACGCCAACGCAGACCGTCCAATGCACGGCAGCCATCGTGGAAACCTGTAAGCAGGGAGAACATCCCATGGCAGCCTTTGTCGTAGGCCATGTCACGAAGGACGAGACCATGGCGGGCTTACGAACCCTGGAGCATCAGGTGGATACCGTGCTCTATCTGGAAAGCGGATATTCGGATGCACTGCGTCTGTTGCGCTCCACAAAGAATCGCTTCGGCTATACGGATGAAGTGGGGCTGTTTCAAATGGGCGCGGAAGGGCTGACAGATGTTACCAATCCCTATGATCTGTTTTTGACACGGCGAGACAAGCCGATTGCCGGCTCTGCAGTGGCCTTGCAGAAAGAGGGATCGCGCCTCATTCCTATTGAAATCGAAGCCTTGGTTTCACCGTCGCATGAAGCCTATCCGACACGCATTGGGGATTCCTTGCGGCGCGATGATTTGAATACGTTAGTGTCCATTCTTTCTCAGCGCGCAGGTTATCGTCTGCAGGAAATGAGCGTGGTGCTTAAGGCGACGGGAGGCCTGTTAATACGCGAAAAAATCTGCGATTTAGCCATACTTGCTGCGATTGCTTCAGCCACGGAGGATTTTCCTTTGGACGGTAAGGACGCATTTTGCGCAGAAGTGGGATTAACGGGAGAATTAAAACGAGCCACGGAAATGGAACGACGCTTGCGTGAATTGGATCGCTTGGGCTTTCAACGTGCTTTCGTGGCAGAGGAACATCGCACACTCGCACAACGTCTTAAGAAGGAGATTAAACTGCAGATTTGCTGTGCGAAAACACTAGCCGACGTCATCCGTGCCATTAAACTCTCGCGCCATGAAATGCGAGGCTGACGTCGAGCGCGTCAATTCCTGTCCTTACGGCAGGAAAACCACTTGACAAGTTCTATAGACTTCGATATTATAATAAATTTTTCTCTTATGGTGTCCCTTTTCGCCTTGTTTTCAGTTATAATTGTGATAAGGGGGTGTAGCCATGTATAAGATCGGAGATCGTGTCGTATACCCGATGCAGGGTGCCGGAACCATCGTCGATAAGGAAACGAAAGAGTTGTTGGGCATGGAAAGGGAATTTTTTATTCTGCAAATGCCTATCTCCAACATTCGTATTTCCATTCCCGTAGATCAGATGGAAAAAATCGGCATCCGTCCGGTGATGAGCCGGGAAGACGGACTAAAAGTGATGGAGATTTTACGCCAAGATTCGACCAAAATGTCGGATAATTGGAGCCAACGTTACCGTGAGAATTTGGAAAATCTGAAGACCGGAGATCCTTTTGAAATGGCGGATATCGTGCGTAATCTGCAGATTCGAGATATGGAAAAGGGGCTTTCCACTTCGGAAAAAAAGATGTTGGGCAAGACGAAGAAGATGCTGATTTCGGAGCTGATTATTGTAGGCTCGTTATCGGTAGAGGAAGCCAGAGATATGATTGATGAAGCCATTACTCTGGATGAAAATGAAGCGCCGGAAGGCGGAGAAGAGGAGTAGCCTTTGAAACAATTTATGCGGGCCGTATTGGGCTTAATCGGCGCCGCGCTAGGGGCTGTGCTGGCACATATGCTCATCACATCAGACTTGATCGGCGGACTGGGCAAAATAGAGCGCATAATGTGCTATATCGTTGGGGCAGGCATCGGATTCGGCTTGCTTTTCGCTATGGCAGATCGCTTCGCGTTCTTTATGAGGAACTTTGTAGAGTCGGTGATTAAGCAGATTCGCGAAGTATCTCTCAGTGAGGTCCTGTTTCGCACCATCGGTTTGATTGTGGGGCTTATCATTGCCAGTATTATCAGCACACCGGTTCTGCAGTTGAGCATCAGCCAAGTGGGAAATGCCATCGGCGTGATCATTGCTGTGATGATTTATGCAGTGATGGGCCTATTGGGCATTCGTTTGGAGATGATGTACCACGAAGACATCATGAGTGTTGTGCAACAGCTACGCAACGCCTTGACGCGCTCCGAGGCAGATCGGGAAAAACGCGCGGAAAACAAGAAGAAAAAGAAATTTTTAGCCAAAACAACGGAACTGGAAGGCGACGAAGAGGAGTTTGAGCCTCCTATCGCGTGCCCGAAGATCTTGGATACGTCAGTGATCATTGATGGACGTATTTTTGAGGTTATGCGTGCCGGCTTTTTGGAAGGAACGATTGTTGTTTCGCACTATGTGCTTGAAGAATTACAGCACATCTCGGATTCGTCGGATCCGTTGCGGCGAGAACGGGGACGCAAAGGCCTGGATCACATCCACGAAATGCAAACCCATTCCGCACAGGAGATTATCATTGACAATCGTGAGATTTCAAAACCCAAGGAAGTGGATTCCAAGTTATTGGTGCTCACACAGCAATACGATGGCCGTTTGGTAACGAATGACTTCAACTTGAATAAAGTAGCCACGGTACAAAATATTCCTGTGTTAAATGTGAATGATTTGGCGAATGCGTTAAAGCCGATTGTGATTCCCGGTGAACACATGACGGTAAGCGTTATTAAGCATGGTAAGGAGCCGGCACAGGGCCTGGGCTATTTGGAAGATGGCACCATGATCGTCGTGGAAAACGGACGCGATGCGATTGGACAAACCGTGGATACCATCGTTACCTCGGTGTTACAAACCTCAGCCGGAAAAATGATTTTTACACGAATCCCGGAGTAATTTATCTGTTATTATGCGTGGGAAACCACAACCGCCGCCCGACAGGGCGGCGGATTTTTTATGGGAAATTATTGAAATCTGCGAAGAACCTCAGCAATGGGATCGTCAGAAGCAAGAAGTGTATCCGGTTGGACCCGTGCAGAGGACTGCAACGCATCGCTATCCGGTACCAGAGCAATGGAGGCATCCAACAGCGCAATATAACCGGAATGCGTCAACGCAACAGGAAAAGCCGGCAGCTTCCATGCCGTGCCGGCGGTTTTACTGCCGAAGACACGTACATTTTCAAGGCGGCGACAAAAGTCCGCGAAGGTTTCTGCGGCGCCGCCTGTGGTTTGATCCACCAGTAAGGCGAGTTTTGCCGGCGCCAGCGTTTCCGACGCTCCCTTAGCGCTGACGATGAGTGTCTTCGCGTAAGCCATGCCCTGCACCGCCTTTTGCGCCTCGGCACTCTTCAGCCCCTCCGTTTTTTGGCGGGCATCCTCCAGATCAAAGCTCTCCATACGCTCTTTGACGGATAGATAATCGACATAATCGTCAAACCCATCCGGGAAAAAGAGACGGGTCTGCACGCCATAAGTGGACGTGATCAGATAGGGCAAAAGCCCCTCCGTCCAATATTCCACAGAAAAGCCGTCCGTATGGCGCAAATCAAACAGAATCTTTTTATGGCTGCAGGCTTCTTGCAGCAACTTTTTCAGGGCGGCCTTTTGCTGGCGATAGGCGCCGTCTTCAAAGGTAAAGCCGGAAAGAATGGCTGTGTCTGTTGCGGCATCGACACTCATTTTGGGTAGCGTGTAGGCTAGCGATGTCTCGGCACTTGAAGTGCTTGGCTTCGTTTCTGCCGGTTGTCTTTGCGTAACTTCCGTTCGCAGCTTTTCATAGCGATCCTTCACCCGCTCCGATCCTACGGCTTTGGCATAGGGAGAATCGGTGGCATAAAAGCCACTTCCCAAATTTCGAGCCAGGCGTTCATAGGTATTGCTGTCGGCCATATGTGAGGAAGGCGCCGCAATCTGTACCATTTGTTGCAACACATCGAAAAACTCCATATCCGAATGGGTATCACCAGCTTTTTTCACCATCGTTTCCAGCGAGGATTCCACAGCGGTACTATCCTGTACTTGACTGTGCTTTGGCATATATTGCAGCAATTGCTGTAATTGTTTGGCATCGGCTGTTTTTTCTGCGCGTGACAGGGCACGCCCCTCCGTATCTGAAGGCAGCACATCGCCTAAAACAGCGTGATTGGCACGTTCACGTATTTCCGGAATGGCGTCCAGCTGTGCAGCCAAAAATTCACGGCGCACGAAGGTCCAAATGCCATATCCGGCAGCTGCCAACAGTAGCAAGAGCACGACAAATACCAAGCAATGGCGACGACGCTTGCGCTTTTGATTGCGTTTTATCACCTGCTTACGATCGTGGCGACGCTGACTATCATGAAGCCGTTTTTCCAACGGCGATTTTTTGAGATGTTTCCGACGCATATTACCTCCGCCAAAATTTTTCTCCGAAATGTATCGCTTCGGATACATTATTTTATCAGATTTGGAACGGGGCTTCAGGAAGGCATGGCAGAGTATTCTCAGGAGAATTTCAACAGGGAGGAAAGGCATTACGTAAGCGGACTTCCTTTTGTTTTAAACTGTTAACGAATTACAAGGTAGGGTACACATAAAATAAGGCGATCGGATAAGGTCGCAAATAATAGTTAATGAGGAGGAAACAGATGAAAATTTTAGATGCGATCAATGAACAAGCTAACTTTGAATTGGAATCCGCGTATGTCTATCTTACCATGTCATCCTATATGGCAGATCAGGACATGGCAGGCATGAAGCACTTTATGGATCTACAGGCCAAGGAAGAGATCGAACATGCCGAGAAAATGATCGGATTCCTGCAGGAGGTCGGTTATGCCGTCAAATATCGTCCGTTGGATCCTGGCGACGGAAAATTTGACAGTTTGCTGGATGTGTTCAAGAAAGCGTTAGCGCATGAGAAGCAAGTGACGGAAAACATCTATAAGTTGGTCGATTTGGCCAGAAAAGAAGACTATAAGCCGGCAGAATCTATGCTGCAGTGGTATGTGGATGAACAAGTGGAAGAAGAAGATAACTTCAACACTCTGGTTACACAGCTGGAGCGTGCCGGCTCGAACTGGGGCGCACTCTATCAGATCGATCATTATCTGAGCAAGCGTTAATTTATGATAAAAGACGGGATACCTCTCATGGCGGAGACCGTCAATGAAGGGCAATCCGGAGAAGGAGAGCCATTGGCTCTCCTTTTTTATCGGTAGGAACGAGGAAAATCGATCGGAAGAGGAGAAGGGAAACGATTGCACTTTCCCTTTACTTTTCCAGATTTTTCTCGTACTATAATAGTAGTTTCCGTAATACGTAATGTGGGATTACGTGGAAAACCTATCCTGCTAGCGCGACGCGAAAGAATGCGGAAGCGTTTTACACGGAAAACGTGTAGACTTTTGCATACTCGTATCGTAACGGCGGACGAAAATCTTCCAAATGGAGAAGGACCGGAAGATCCAAAGAGGAGGTATGGTTATGCATCAAATGACACAAGCAAATTTACGTTCCGCGTTTGGCGGCGAATCGATGGCACGCAATCGTTACAATATTTGGGGTGAGGTGGCCGAAAAAGAGGGCTTCCCCAATGTGAAGCGTTTGTTTGATGCGACGGCTCATGCAGAGCAGATTCATGCAGGCCTGCATTATAAGGCGTTAAAAGACGTTGGCGGGGACTTTGATGTTTCAAGCCGCGGCGGCTTTGGCATCGGAAAAACCGTAGAGAATTTGCAAGGCGCCATTGATGGTGAAACATTTGAATTTACCGAGATGTATCCTGCGTATATCGCTATTGCTGAAATGCAAGAAGAAAAAGCGGCAGTACGTGCGATGCACTTTGCGGTAGAGGCGGAAAAGGTACATGCCAAGATGTTCGGCGTAGCAAAAGATGCCGTAGAACAGGGTAAGGACCTGGCAGTCGAAGATTCGGTCTATCTGTGCCCGATATGCGGTTTTGTAGCTTTGTCCAACGAAGAAAATTGTCCGATTTGCGGCTGTGCCGCTTCTAAGTTCATCGCTTACTAGAACAGGAGTCCGATGAAGAACGTACGATGAAGGCGGGGAGAACCCATGGTCGAGAAAAAAATAATATTGGATAGCGAAATCGGGCTAATGGGACGCCCGGCTGCCAACTTTATTCAGACAGCAAAGAAGTTTGTTTCGGATGTGTATTTGGAGCGTGATCACAAAGTGTATAACGGTAAGTCCATTATGAGTGTACTCAGCATGGGCGCCGGTAAGGGCGCGAAATTCATTCTCCGTACCGACGGGCCGGATGAGGAAGAAGCCCTGGAAACTTTGCTGGTGTATCTGGAGCAGGGTATGACGCGTCTTTAATCAGCGTTCGGATCGTTTTTGGAAAAGAATAACAAGAGAAAGAGAAGGCTGCTGCCGTAACAACGGCGCAGCTTTCTTTTTGCGTCTCGACAGGGAAAAGTCCGTCGTCTGTGTTTGCAGGCGGGGCATGTGTTAAAATAAAGGACGAGAGAGGAGGGATCATGAACTATTTTCGAAATCTGCGCGAACTTCTCGTGACCTTTTCCGTCACGGATCTAATCGACATTCTAGTGATTGCTGTCATCGTGTATTATCTGATTCTTTTGGTTCGTGAAACCCGTGCGGAGCAACTGATCAAGGGATTCATTGTTATATTGGTTTTTGCCCAGCTCAGCGACGGTTTAAAACTCTATACGGTCAATTGGTTGCTGTCGAATATTATGACAGCCGGTTTTATTTTAGCCATCGTTGTGTTTCAACCGGAGATTCGTCGTGCATTTGAACGCTTGGGGCGGTCGCAGGGCTGGCTCAGTAGTCTGGTCAACAGCGGAAACAATCAAACCGAAAGTGCCGGACGCGTAGAGGAAATTGTACGCGCGGCGACCTCCCTTTCGCGACAGAAAATTGGTGCTTTGATTGTACTGGAGGGCAGTACCGGTCTTAAGGAGATTGCAGAATCCGGCACGGAGGTAGATGCCTTGGTGACGGCTGAATTATTGATTAATATTTTCATACCGAATACACCGTTGCACGACGGGGCTGTAGTGATTCGCGGCGACCGTGTCTTAGCAGCGGGTGCGTTTTTGCCGTTAACGCAGAATCGCAATCTGGACAAGGATCTGGGCACACGGCATCGTGCGGCATTGGGCATATCCGAACGCTCGGATGCGTTGATTGTAGTAGTTTCCGAAGAGACAGGCACTATTTCCATCTGTTCCAACGGCGTGATATCGCGTCACATGGATGAGACGACGTTGCGTGAAAGTCTGACAGCCTTTTATGAAGATGAACTGGAAGAATCGCATCGGACCGGTATTAATCGTTTGGTAGCCTTTTTTACGCGCTCAAAAAATGAGAATGGGCAAGCGGATTCGGAAAGCAACAATGCATCAACCGAAGCGAATGCGGCAGAGGACACTGACACCAACGAGAGTGGTGAGAATCGCTTGGAAGTAAACGACGACATTGCAACAGATGAAAAGTCGAAACAAAAGAGTGACAGACACGTGCGTAACGAGCAGGAAGGAGGACACCATGAAACTCCTCAAGCATAATTGGCAGTGGAAAGTGACCTCGCTCATCATCGGGATTTTAATGTGGAGCTACATTACGGCGGGAGTTAACCCGACGCAATCCACAACACTGTCCGATATTCCAATTCGTGCGATCAATCAGGATGTGTTGGAAGAAAAGGGACTGAAAATCACAGAAATGGAAATCCGACAGGTATCCATGCGCATCATGGGCAAGCGTAATGATTTGGGGAGTTTGGACCGCAATTATGTCATAGCTACGGTGGATGTCGGGGCGCTGAAAGAAGGCGTGCAGTCCGTTCCTATTCATTACAATGCACCCGCCAATGTGTTTATCAATGAAATGTCCAGTAGCCAAGTACAAGTGCATGTGGAAAGAGTTGTGACCAAGAGCCGCAATGTGGTGGTGCGTGAGAGCGGATCGCTGGCAGATAACTTTGTCTTGCGCGGCGTGGCAGCAACGCCGCAGACCGTACAGGTGACGGGTCCGCGTTCCTATGTCGAGAAAGTGGCAAACATCCTTGTGACGCTGAACCTGAGTGGATTGACGGCCGACACCTCGGCCAATCTGCAGGTGCATCCCGTGGATGAAAGCGGGAATGTCGTGGAGGGGGTGGAGCTTTCACTTTCCTCCGTTAATGTGGCGGCAAGCATTGCCAAGCAAAAAGAAGTACCCGTTCAGCTGCAATGGGCACCGTCCAAAGATAACGCGGGAAAGATACGGATCAGTCAATCGAGCGTGACGCCAAACACGGTACTCGTGATGGGCAAAGCGGCCGACATCGATAAAGTGACGGTGATTAAAACACAGCCGCTGGATATGAAAACCATCACCAAAGACGGCCTGTACCCGGTGACGCTCAGTTATCCGGAAGGCGTTACGCCGGTCAATGATAAGCTGACCTACAAGGCGCAGATCACGCTGGATGTTCTTGAAGAACGTGTGATGAAGATCAGTGTAGATGCCATACAATCAAAAAACGCCGGTGCGCGTAAAGCGCAACCGGCGGGAGATGTGAAAGAGATTCAGTTGAAATTGGAAGGCTATAAGATGGTGCTGGATGGCCTTCATGCGTCGGATTTTCTGGTGAGCGCCGATTTAAGGGGCGTAGAGAATGGGTTGCGTGTTCTTCCCCTGGAGGTGAAGCTTCCCAACGAGGATATTCTCTTGAAGGAATACAGCCCTAATCAATTGTTGATGAACGTCGTTGCGGATAATCGCTGACTCAGATGATTTTCAGTGTGCCGGCAAAGGTCTCGCTATCAACAAGCAACGTTGTTGCCGCGTCAATGGTTTGGCGGGCCTCTTCAGAGGAATAGTAGTGTTTGCCGTTTACAATCACGTGCCAATCTGCAGGCACCTCAAGGGTGAGTTCGCCAAATTGAATACCGCAACTGATACGGACTTCTTTATCAAGTGGCAGCACGTTTTTGAGATTGATCGTGACGGTAGAAAACAGAACATCAATATCGCCGCCAGAGAAGGAATCCGAGCGATACACACGCACGGTTTTGTCAAAGAGGAAACGGTCATTGATCATATCACGCTCTTCAAAGTACTGCGCGCCGTGATTATCGGCGTCGCCTGAAATGGAAGCGGAAGAGGACCATTCTTTTCTCTTCTGATAGCGTTCCACAATCATACGCAGCCCTATGAGAATCAAGACAATGCCGATTAGGATCCAGATCAGGCTGCCGCGAATCCAGTTGAGTTTTGACGCCTGTACCAGTGCGCCCAAGGCAATCAAAAAACTGGAGAAGTTTTGGGAATGTTTTCTGGTAAAAAGGCGAATGCCACCGTAAATAATGAGCAGACACGGCCAATAGGTAAAGAGCAAATTCATGAAATCCCAGCCGAATAGCTGTGCTAGCACGATGCACACGCCAATGCCAAGGAGCATAATTCCAATGATCATAACAATCCTTTCCGGTTCAGACTAATCCAAAGGATTCGTCCATAAGGAACAGCGTAGCCCGAGAAACTGCAATCTTAAGGGCTATTTTCAGCATAAAAAGTTTATTTGTAAGGAATGTGAAGGGGATGGAAAATCCCTAAAGGAAGCATCGCCAGACGATGAAAACCAGGAGGACTTCATGACTCAGGTAAAATTACGTTTTGCACCTAGCCCCACGGGCTATCTGCATATTGGAGGACTGCGCACAGCGCTTTTCAATTATCTTTATGCACGTCATCACGGAGGGCACTTCATTTTGCGTATTGAAGATACCGACCGAACACGTTATGTGCCGGATGCGCTTGAAAACTTGCTGCGCGTTTTGCAATGGGCAGGCCTTGAAAACGATGAAGGCCCGGTACTCGGCGGTGCATCCATCACCGAAAAAGGGGAAAACGGGCCCTACATTCAATCCCATCGCCATGAGCAGGGGCTCTATCGTCACTATGCGGAGCAACTCATTCATCAGGGACAGGCATACTACTGTTTCTGCACCAAGGAACGCTTGGATGAGGTGCGCGATGCAATGAAATCCCGCGGTGAAACGCCTCGCTATGACGGGCATTGCCGCAACTTATCCCCGGAAGAGGTGAAGCGCCATTTGGAGGCGGGAGAAGAATACGTGATTCGCATGAAGCTGCCTCGTGATACCAATGTGACGTTCCATGACGCCATTAAAGGCGACATTACTTTCAATACGGATGAACTGGATGATCAGGTACTGATCAAATCGGACGGCTATCCGACCTATCATTTTGCCGTTGTGGTGGATGACCATTTGATGGGCGTGACGCACATTGTCCGCGGGGAGGAGTGGATTTCTTCCACACCGAAGCATGTGCTCCTGTACCAAAACTTCGGCTGGGAGCAACCGATGTATGTGCATCTGCCGACCGTTCTCGGTGAAGATCATAAGAAGCTGTCCAAGCGCAATGGTGATGCCGCCGTTGAGCAATACATTGAAAAGGGCTATTTACCGGAGGCCTTGATCAACTATATCGCCCTCTTAGGCTGGTCGCCGAAGGGGAATGAAGAAATTCTCTCGCGCGAGGAACTTATCAAGGCATTTGACTTTGACCGCATATCCTCAACGGGCGGTATTTTTGATATTAAAAAGCTCAATTGGATGAACGGGGAATACATTAAAAAATTACCGGTCGAAAAGGTTGTGGAAGCAATGCGACCGTTCCTTGAACGAGCCGGACTTGTGGATGCCTCCACAGATGAAGAACGCCTGCGCTTGGCGGCGGAACTCTATCAGAACCGCATCGAATATTTTGCGGAAGTACCGGATATCATGCGCCATCTTTTTGTAGAGGCCAAGGATGTCGTCTATGACGACGAGGCGAAGGAAGCCCTTGCCACATCGGAGGCACAGGAGCTCGCCAGCTGTTTGGCAGAAAAGGTGAAAGCACAAGACGCTCTGACGCCGGAGTTTACGAACGGTGTAGTAAAGGAAATTCAAAAAGAAAAAGGTATTAAGGGAAAGGCGCTGTGGTTTCCTATCCGTGCGGCAGTGGTCGGCTCGACGTCGGGACCCGATTTTGGTAAAACGCTGCTCATTTTAGGAAAGGACGAAGTGCTGCGTCGCTTGGAAGTCGCCAAAAAATTTGCAAAATAACCGAAAGGCGCCTTCGGGATGAAAGGCGCTTTCGGGAAAGGATAAAGCATGAAAATTTATAATACATTAACGCGTCGTAAAGAAGATTTTTTGCCATTGGAGGAGGGGAAGGTCCGCATGTATGTGTGTGGCCCGACCGTATATGACTTCATCCATATCGGAAACGCCCGTCCGTTGGTCGTGTTCGATACGCTGCACCGTTTTCTGCGCTGGCAGGGCTATGATGTGCAGTATGTCGTCAATTTTACCGATATCGATGATAAAATCATCAACCGTGCCAATGTCGAAGGCGTACCGTTTACGGACATCACCGCAAAGTACATTGCTGCGTTTGAAAAGAATGCGGCATCGCTCAATCTTTTGGAATCGGAAACCATTCACCCGCGAGCGACGGAAATGATTGAACCCATTATCACGTTTGTACAGGGACTCATCGATAAGGGAGCGGCCTATGATGCGGCAGATGCCGTGTACTTTGATGTGTCGAAGGCCAAGGATTACGGAAAATTGTCCGGTAAAAAAATCGACGACCTGCAAGCGGGAGCACGCATTCGCGTGAATGAAGCCAAACGTAACCCGCTGGATTTTGCCCTGTGGAAAAAGCAAAAGGAAGCGTCGGAGCCGGCGTGGCCGAGCCCTTGGGGGGCGGGCAGACCGGGATGGCATATTGAATGCTCTACGATGTCCAAATCCCTTTTGGGCGAAACCATTGATATTCATGCCGGCGGCAGCGATCTCGAATTTCCGCATCACGAAAACGAAATTGCACAGACGGAAACCTTAACGGACCATCCCTTTGCGCGTTATTGGATGCATAACGAGATGATTACGGTATCAGCTGCGGACGGCTCGCATGAAAAGATGTCCAAATCCAAGGGCAATTTCTTCATGCTGAAAGATATCGAAGCCTCCTATGATCTGATTTTGGTGCGTTTGTGGCTGTTATCAGCGCACTATCGCTCGCCGATCAACTTTTCACGTGAAGTGATGGAAGCTACAAAAAATGGTTATGAACGTCTGATGAACGGAAAGCACAATCTGGAGAGATTGCTGGCACACAATGCCTCCGGCGATATGTCGCAAGAGGAAAAGAAACTTGTGGCGTTTACGGAAGAGCAGCAAACGGCCTTCACTGATGCCTTGGCCGATGATCTCAACACCGCAGATGCGTTAACGGCCATCTATGAAATCGTACGATTGGCTAATGCCACCTTAAACGAGGACAGTGCGAAGGAAGCTGTGCAGGCGGTGTATGAGCATCTGACGAGTCTGTTGGACGTGCTCGGCATTGCGGATCACAGCAACCGGGATAATTTGGATGAAAAGATTGAAGCCCTCATTGCGGAACGCGAAGCCGCGCGCAAGGCCAAGGACTTTGCCAAAGCGGATGCCATTCGCGATGAATTGGCAGCGCAGGGCATTCAATTGAAGGATACACGTACGGGCGTGACCTGGAGCAGAGAGTAGGAGCTGAGATGACGGACTATATTTTTGGCCGCAATGCGGTGTTGGAACAACTAAAAAGCGGAAAAGAAGCGGAAAAACTCTATGTCCAAAAGGGCAAATTGCAAGGCGTGGTGCATCGCATCGTTGGAATGGCACACGATGCTAAACTGCCCGTGATTGAAGTGGATCAGGCAAAATTGGACCGTATGACGGAAGGTGGCAATCACCAGGGCGTGGCGTTGCTTGCCACGGATTTTGCCTATAGCAGTGTGGAGGATATTTTAGCTTCTGCCAAGGCGGCAGGCCATGCTCCTTTTGTGGTGCTCTTGGATGAATTGACGGATCCGCATAATGTGGGTGCCATCATCCGCAGCGCCGCTTGCTTTGGTGCGGATGGCGTATTGCTGCCGAAACGGCGCGCTGCAACGGTGACGTCGGTGGTGCAAAAGGTGTCGTCCGGTGCCACGAGCTATGTAAAAATTGCCAAAATTAACAATGTGAACCAAACGATCGATGCCCTGAAGAAAGAAAATATTTGGGTCTATGGCGCGGCCGGAGAGGCGAAACAGACGCTTTGGAAAACCAATTTTTCCGGTGGCGTGTGCTTAGTCATCGGCAATGAGGGCAAGGGGTTGGCAGAACTGACACGTAAAAAGTGCGATGTGCTGGTGTCCATTCCCATGACCGGTCCTATTGACAGTCTGAATGCTTCCTGCGCGGCGACGGTTCTCATGGCGGAGGTGTATCGCGGCCGCTTGACAGCGGTTGCGGCGGATAACGACAAGACCGCGGATTAATCGTATGAAGACGCTTTTAACGGCAGATCCCATTTTGCAGGGGCAGCCCTTTCAGGTGCCTCTGCACGATCCGGTCGAAATTCGTTTGGCCGTTCATGCCCGCGGCATGGCTTGTCAAACGCCGGATGCCCACTACTTGGTGGTTGTAGGGCTTTTTAAGCTGTTACGGGATCTCACCGTTTTGGATTTTCGTCACTCTCGGGATGCGGAGGGACTTGTTTTTTATCTGGCTGTGCGAGAAAGCCGCAGTGTGGTGCGCAGTTATCTGAATAACACCAAAAAATATCATGTGCTCGGGGATGCCTGGGATTTGGTCTTGGTGGACGGATCGCGTGTTTCCACGGTGCTTGGGGATGCCTGCGTCCCGCCGCTTTCGTCAGAAGCGTTGCACCAGCTGGCATTTATGCATCGTCGCATGGGATCCCGTCCGCTGCGTTTTTCGCGCTATTTTTTAACAGCCGCTTTGTTGCCATTTGGCAGAGAACGCGGCTATGGCTCAGCGCTCATGCAGGTGGAAGATGCCAAAGGGCGTGTTCATTTTTATTCCGTCCTACAAGGATTGGAACTCTTGCAACGCAGTTTTGCCACCTTGGATTTTTCCGGCATTTCGTCGGCACAAGAGTTGCACATTATCATCGGACCGCTGGAAAAAGCGCTGCAAAATATAAGTAAGATACCGCGATTTTTTGCAACTCTGCTGTATCCAACGCTCTTATTGGCGTGTTGTTACGAGCAAAAGGTGCGCTTAGAGGATATGGTGTTGTCTATGAAGGCGTTTCATGGTTCGGATCCTCTGTGGCGTCCGTTGCTTGGCTCTCGTGAAGGGGTAGAAACGGCGACGGAATGGCTGTTTACGACCCTACTCGGTATGCTGCACGAACAACCGGGTCTCTTAACAGATCCGGATGATTTAAGCCTTCAATTGTTAGCCACGTTTGAAGATCTTTCTACAAAACAGGACATGACGCTTGCTCAATATCGTCAGGTACAGCAACTGGCCTATCTGGCGTGGAAGGGACGCGGCGTGGATCGAGATCAACTGAATCAATTTTTTTATCGCAATCATCTGGTGACCGACGGAGTTCGTGACGCTCTCGTATTTTTACGACTTCTCTCATTTATGGAAGAAGAGGAAACGACGTAAGGCGGCAGCGCAGAAAAAACTTGTTGAGCGGGGAAAGGCGTAACATGCAAAAAATATGGGATAAGAATCGACTGTTCTATTGGATTACCAGCGGATGCGGTTTGCTTTTACTTCTTTTGGAAATATTGGCAGCCCATACCATCGGTATGCTGGTGGACGATCTGGTTGCCGGCAATCAGGCGGTTCTGTGGGAAACTGCGCAGCGATTGTTGCTTTTGCTGCTGGGCGGTTTTGTGTTTGGACTGACGGAATTGCGAGCACGCCGCCATTTTCTGTCGCGCCTCGTCATCGGTATGAAAGAAAATATTTTATTGGTCATGAGTATGCTGGAAATTTCGGAGCAACACGAGGAAACAGATGCTTTTTATCGGTATCTGCTGACTTCGGAAATGGACGCTTTACAAGAGAATGTTTGGCAGCCGCGCCTGGATCAGAGAATTGCGGAAGGCGGCATTGCTTTGATTTTCCTGTTTTTGGCAATATTCCGTTTGCCATTGGCCTTCGGTCTGCTCTGTGTGACGGCGCTGACCGCTTTATTCGTGTATGCGCTGTCACGCTTGCAGGCACGTAAATTGGCAGGCGCAGAAGACACCGATAATTTCACCTATTTATTTGCCGGTCTGGACAGCTTTAAAATGCTAGGCTTGCATCAGCATTTTTATGAGCGCGTAAAACAGGAGGCAGAAAAGCAAGAGAAAGCCAAGTTATCCAATGCTTTGGGTTCTGATCTTTTGGAAATGGTGCTGCGCATGCTTCTTGTTCTTGCGCAATTGGTCGGTCTCTTTCTTTGCGCTTATGCTGCGGCGCGGGGACAGCTGACAC
Source organism: Levyella massiliensis (assembly GCF_000308275.2). Lineage (GTDB taxonomy): Bacteria > Bacillota > Clostridia > Tissierellales > Peptoniphilaceae > Murdochiella > Murdochiella massiliensis_A. The sequence continues at coordinate 938,403 of NZ_HG529490.1, read as the reverse complement.
CAGGCGGCATGATCTATACCATTTGGCTCTTCCATCGCGTGTTTCGGCTGTTGCGCCAGGTAGAAACGGCATACCATAAACAGCATCAGGCAGCGCCGCTGCTGGAAAAAATTGAAAACTTTTTGCATCGCTCTTCCTTACACAAAGAAGATTATACCGGTGGCACGCAGACGATTTCGTTCCGTGATCTGACGATTGACCGCGAGAAGGAAGGCGAGGAGCCACTTTTTCGGCGCTTTAACCGCAACATTCGCCGCGGCAATGCCGTGGCCATTATTGGTCCGTCGGGCTCCGGTAAAAGTACATTGATGCAGGCGATGATTGGCGCCATTAAACCCCGATCCGGCTTAGTGACCTTCGACGGTCATGATGTGCGCGAGTATCGCCAGTCTACCTTTTTACAAAAGGTGCGCTATATTCCTTCGGAACCGTATTTATTGCCCGACACCATTGAAGAGAACATCTTATTGGGGCGCTCCCTTGCTCCGGACGAATGGAAGCAATGGTATGAGCGTTTCGGCTTTTCGGCGTCAGATTTAAAGAAAAATCTTTCCGAAATCACTCTCACCGAGACAGAAAAAAAGCGCATCGGATTGCTCCGTGCGCTAATCGATTCTCCCGAAATTTTAATTTTTGACGAACCCTTCCTGCATTTGGATCCGGAAAAGGCAGCTTCTCTTCGTGCGAATATCCTGCGTCTGCCGGAAACAAAGATTTTGCTTTTCCATGAGGAAAGCGAGGCAGCCCTGGATCAATACGATCAAATCATCCGTTTATCTTGAGTAGGTTCATTGTTCGCCAAAGCGCTTAATAATCTCTACGATGACCCGGACGGCTTTTTCCATCCATCCGATCACTGCCACCTCATAGGGACCGTGGAAATTCATACCGCCCACAAAGAGGTTCGGCGTTGGCAACCCCATAAAAGACAGCTGCGAACCGTCCGTGCCCCCGCGCGTCGGTTCCACGTGCACCGGAACACCGACGGCTTTCATGGCGGCAATCGCCGTATCAATGAGTACGGGATATTTCTCAATGATTTCCAGCATATTGTAATAAGAATCTTCGATAGTTAGCGATATACGCTTTCCGTACTTTTCATTGAGGAAGTCCGCAATCTTTTGTAGCATCGCTTTTTTGGCTTCAAATTTTTCCTTATCGTGATCGCGGATGATGTATTCCATTTCCGCATGCGCTAAATTGCCCTCCATCGATTCCAGCAAAAAGAAACCTTCACGATTCTCCGTGTATTCCGGACGCATCTGCACAGGCAACATGGCATTCATCTCCATGCCCAGCAGCAATGCATTAATCATGATATCCTTCGCCGAACCCGGATGAATGCTTTCGCCATCAATCACCACCTTGGCGGATGCGGCATTAAAAGTCTCATAACTGAACTCACCTAATTCGCCGCCATCCACGGTATAGGCCATATCCGCTCCGAACGCCTTTACATCGAAGCGATGCGGCCCTCGTCCGATTTCCTCATCCGGTGTAAAGCCGATTCGAATCTTTCCATGCTGAATCTCCGGATGCTCCAGAAAATACTCCATCGCACACAGAATTTCCGAAATGCCCGCTTTATCATCCGCCCCCAACAACGTCGAGCCATCCGTCACCAGCAACTCTTCGCCAACGAGCGATGGCAGCTGCGGAAAATTCTTCTCGGTCAGGCTGCGTCCGTGCCCCAATTCAATCGGTGATCCGTCCACCTTTACGATACGCGTATTCTTCGCGCCGCCCTTAAAATCCGGCGCCGTGTCCATGTGGGATAAAAAACCAATGGTCGGTATTTTCTTCGCCGTATTCGCCGGCAATGTCCCAAAGAGATAGCAATTCTCATCCAGCACTATCTCCTCCAAGCCCATTTCTTCCATTTCTTTTTTCAACAATTTCGCCAGCGCCCATTGCTTCTCTGTACTCGGACATGTCTCCGATTCCGGATCCGACTGCGTATCCAGCGCCGCATAGCGTTTTAACTTTTCAACAACCTTTTCCATACCGTCCTCCTTGCTATGTGCCGCAAGCTGTTCTTCACGGCAACGGTCCATTTTGCCTCAATTTTCTCTATTCTACTGTATTTTTTGAAGCATCGCTATGGCGAAATAGCGGTGGAGCATGCCGACGCGCAGATCGTCACCGGATGGTAAAGCCGGCAGGTTGACAGGCTGATAGGAGAGATAGCAGTGTTCCAACCCGATCCATCCCGGCGATAGTTACTGCCACTTTTAGGGTGCTCATTGTGGCAACCGTAAGGGAAAAATCGGAATATTCAAATAACGTCGAGCGAGCGACGCCCCTTCTTTATAAATTGTCGGCTGCGATTACGGGTCATTTCTGCGTTTCGTCGATTTGACCCGTAAATTTTGGACGTATTTTACGGGTCATTTTCGCCTTTCGTCGATTTGATCCGTAAATAGGTGTCGAACTTTACGGGTCATTTTCGCCTTTCGCCGATTTGACTCGTAAAATGGCGTTGTACTTTACGGGTCATTTTCGCGTTTCGTCGATTTGACCCGTAAATGGGTGTCGTACTTTACGGGTCATTTTCGCGTTTCGTTGATTTGACCCGTAAATGGGTGTCGTACTTTACGGCTGCTTTTCACGTTTATGCGTTTTACCCCCGTAATCGGGCGGTAGATTTTACGGCTGCTTTTTGCCGTTATGGCTTTTGCCGCCGTAAATGGGTAGGGCGCGTCCTACTTAATGGTCTCTTGTTTACGGCGCCATACGTCGGCCTGTGTTTTATCGGACGGATCATAAAAAAACTCAAAAAACATTGACAACCCTTCGTATCTTGTCTAAAATATCTGTGTTACGCAAATGAGTCTTAAGACGCTGTCTTAGCTCAGCAGGTAGAGCGCAGCCATGGTAAGGCTGAGGTCACCGGTTCAATCCCGGTAGACAGCTTTCTGTGCACGCAACGCCGTTGCGTGCAGTAACTACCCTTAGCTCAGTTGGTAGAGCACCTGACTCTTAATCAGGGTGTCCAGGGTTCGAGTCCCTGAGGGTGGATAGCTAAAGCCGCTGAAATCACTTGATTTCAGCGGCTTTTTCTTTTTGCGATTTTTCAGTTTGGGTGCTACCGTGAAAAAACTCGAAGCTTGTTGATCCCCTCTCGTAGCCTCTTGGATTCCATTTCTATTTAATGCTTTTCCTCTACCGCCACATCTGCGTGGCCGGCAATTTTGATCCGGATGCTGTCGGATATTTCTCTATTTTCAGCCATTAAAGATTATGGCATGATCGCTGGATCGCTCTAATTGACCGTTAGTTTAACGGGAACCATATAGTAATATGAGTTGGCTGTTCTAAAATGCAATACTGTAACAACAACATCTCCCGGCAACACATGAGAACCTATTACGGACTCTACAACATGATAGGCAGAGCGAGTCGCGTCGTCTTGGCCATTCTTACCCTGGACATAGGGCCGTTTTCTTCTATTTTGAAAAGTGATCCTTGGCAAAGTCCATATCCATGATCCACTCCAATGTGCCGTAATATAGACCGGCTTTATCCCGTACCGCCATATACTGAATAAAATAGTTTTTGTCGCCGATGACGCGCCATACAGAAACGGTATCTTTTTTTCCAAGTTTAAAGTCTTCGATAATGCCTTGTACCATGGGACGCACTTTTGCGGGATGGCACTCGTAAACCTCACGGTTCAGGGAACTCTTGGGTCGCTGGAAAACTTTGGGCTTCCCGTTATCGTTATAGTAGCGATTGATATCGTTATGATCGACAAAAGTAATTTCCATGGGCAGGGTATTCAGTAAGGCTTCCACCTGTAGGGGAGAAAGTTGCCCCAGAGTAAAGCGTAGCAGATCCGGCATCGATGGTGGCATCTCTTCTTTATCGGTGGATTCCGTGACAGGCGCTTTCTCGGAAAAATCGGATTCATGCAGGAGAAGCTGCGGATAATTTTTCATATCCTCTGCGATTTCTTTCCAATCTTGTGTAGAGAAACATTCCTCAAGACGGGGAAATAGAATATTTTCTTCTTTGAATACCATTTCTTTGGCGCGTTTGAGATTTTCTTTCATCGCTTGATTCCAGCTCTCCTCGCGCTTTTTTGCTTGGTCCAGGCTGGAGAAGACGGTTCGAATTTCGATATCCACGCCCCACATGACATCGGAGGGGCCGGAGATATGGTATTTGTTCTTGAGAAGCGGATAGATGAGATCGCCTTTTTTATGATAATGGCTGGCAATTTTTTTGAGCTCCTTCGTATCGATGGTTTGGCTTTGGCCGTTAGCCACACTTTTATCCGCTTGATGCAAGAGTTTTTGGATGGCGATGTTTTCCAAATGAAGAATATGCAGCGGATGATCGGCAATTTCATAAGAGGGAAGGGATACGGCCTCGTGCGATACACAGTCATGAAAAAGTGAAGAATGAATATCACAGAGCTTTTGCACCTCTTCAATCGGCGTTCCGGATTCGAGAATTTCCTGCTCGGCTTGCATGATTTCACCGCTGTCGACGTTAGCAAATTTTTCATTGAAATCTGCCTGTACCTTCTCGAGCGATTCGCCGTCATTCACGCGCTGCAAGTATTCTTTAATCGTATTTACTCTTTCTCGTCGCTCGAGATCTTCTTCTCCTTTCACGATCGTAAAACCGGCATTTTCAAGACCAGCTTGAATGCGTTGTGGGTCCAGCTTCATAAAGGCGATTCCTTTCTCCAGGGTCATAAATTTTCCGGCCGTTTTCAGCATGAGCGGATTTTTGAGTTGCGTAAAGCCGAGAGAGATCAATACCTCTTTCAATGCGGGATATTTTTCTATTAATTGCGAAACGGGCGTTTGAAAATCCAGTACTTTGCTCATAAGTTTCCCTTTCTGTTAGTGAGCGCTAGCTTATATCTTTATTTTACCCCGTGCAAAAGAAAATATCATTTTTTTAAGGACTAAGAAATGGAAGATAATCACAGGTAGAAAAACGAAAATCTGACGAGTTGCGCAAGTGGATTAAAAAGGGTATACAATAAATTGACTATAGTTCTGTTCTTCTGTTTCAACACAGCGCCTGATGGTGGAGGCGGAGAGGCTAAAGACCTGGTTTTCGGGAACGGATGGTGGAAAAGGAAGGAGGGCGTATGGCAAAAGAGGCAATTCAGGAAGTGCTGGCTGCTGAAAAGGAAGCGGAAACTATTCTCCTGGAAGCAAAGAAACAAGCCGGAGAAAAACTCTCCCGAGGCAGGGAAGACTACCGCAAAGAAGCGGCAGAAGTTCTGGAAAAAGCGGAACAAGAAGCCGCGGACTTGTTGGAAGCGTATGAAAAGCAGGCCAGAGATTCCATGCAAGAGCGATCACAAGCGGCAGAGGCCGAAGTGGAAAAAATTCGCTCGACCGATGCGAAGCACATTCAGGCAATGTCAGATCGCATCGTAGAAGAGGTGTTGCATTATGGCCATCGTTAAGATGTCAAAATTTAAGCTGGCGCTCTTTGCCTCCGAAAAGGATGCGCTGCTGGAACGCTTGCAAACCTTTGGTGCCGTGCATGTCATAGAACAGACAGAGCCTGATAAAGAACTTCTGCAAGAAGCGCCGATATTGCCGGAACGATCCACTTTGCAGGCGCGTCGTGTGCGCCTGGAAGAAGCCATCGATACGTTGCGTGCGACATTGCCGCCACCCGAACATCTGACGGATAAATTGGGCAATGCCTTGCCGAAGGCCGATGTCAAGGAAGAAAAAGCCGTTTCTGTCGGAAAAAAAGATGTTGATGCGGCGCTGGAAGCCGTGCAAGTGGAAAATGAGGCAATGCGTCGGGCCGGCGAGAAAATAAAAAGCAACGCCGAAAAGAAGGTGGAGCTTTCACACTGGAAGAAGTTGGATATTACGCGAGACGACATCAATGCCATGCAAAGCGTCAAAGCGATGATCGGTACGATCCCGCAGCGCTGGGCAGATGAAACCAGACAATTTATTGCGAAAGAAGCGCAAGGAACGTATCTGGAGTTCTTGAGTGGCGATGCCCGCGTGTATTATGTGTTTTTATTGACCGACGGCAGGGATAAAGAACTGGCGAATTGGTTACGCGATGTGAATTTTCAACCCTTTTCTTTAGAAGGGGAGGGAACGATTGCCAAACAAATAGAGGAGCTGGACAAGGACACGCGTGAGCAAGAAAAAGCCATAGCAGACGGCAAAGTACATTTAAAACGACTTTGTGAGTCATCGCTGAAGACGCTGGAAATTGCGTATGAAGAAGATGCTCGTCGCCTGGCCCTGTTGGATGCGCAGGATCAAATGCTCTATTCGCAGTATTTAACGTTCTTGGAAGGCTATGTGCCGACCGATCGAGCGGACGACTTTCGTCAAACGGTGGAAGGGGATATGCCGACATCGCGCTATGCATTGGAAATAGAGGCGGCGGATCCCGAGGATCCGAATGTGCCGATTTTGTTGAAGAACAATGCCATCGCTAAGCCATTTGAATCGATCGTCAAAACCTATTCCTTGCCGCTGTATAAAGAAATGGATCCCACGGGACTCATCGCGCCCTGGTATATTTTGTTTTTCAGTATCATGCTGGGCGATTTCGGCTATGGCGCTCTGCTCTTTTTGGGAACCACGTTGGCGCTGCGCTTTTTTCACTGGAAGGAAGCGACGGAAACATCGCTGCGTTTCTTCCAGGTGCTGAGTGTGCCTACGATGCTTGTCGGCCTGTGCTTCGGCTCCATTTTCGGAGGACTCATCCCGATGAAAGCGTTGATCATCGATCCGACAAAGGACTTTATGACCATGATTGTCGTATCAGTGGCGCTGGGCTTTATCCATATTTTGGTCGGCTTGGGGCTTAAGGGATGGCAACAAATTCGGGAAGGCCATCCGATGGACGTTGTCTATGATGTGATCTCCTGGATGCTGATCTTGGTAGGGCTGGTCATGGTAGCCCTGGTGATGCTCTTTAAGGGACCGGACCTATTGAAGACCATTGGCTTTGTGATGGCCATCGTGGGAGCGGTTCTGATCTTTTTGTTCTCGGCAAGAGAAGAAAAGGGCATCGGTCGTTTCACCTGGGGCCTTTATAATCTCTACGGTGCCACGGGATACATCGGCGATCTTGTCAGTTATACGCGCTTGACGGCGATTATGCTGGCTGGCGCCTATATCGGCTATGCGATGAACATGATCGGCGGCATGCTGACAAGTTTGGGTGTTCCCGGCTATGTATTGGCAGCAGTTATCATTGTGGGCGCGCATTTGTTTAATTTATTTTTAAGTTCCCTCTCCTCATATGTTCATGCGATGCGTTTGATCTATGTGGAGTTTTTCGGAAAGTTTTTTGAAGGCGGCGGGAAACCCTTCCGCGGTCTGCAACCGGAACCGAAATATGTGGATCTCTCCACACAGAAGAAATCATAAGATAAGCACGAATGTGCGGACGTTGAACAAGGACATCCCAGAGGGGAATGAAGGAGGAGAAAATGACGGAGTTTTTCTTACAGCACGGCGGAATGATTTTTAGTTTTTTGGGCATTGCTATTGCGGTAATTTTTTCGGGCGCCGGGTCGGCAAAGGGCGTTGGACATGTCGGGGAGGCGGCAGCAGCGGTAGTTATTGATGAGCCGGAAAAATTCGGTAAGTCCATGGTGTTGCAGCTGCTACCGGGTACGCAGGGGCTTTATGGCTTCGTTATCGGTCTGGTGGTGCTCTTAGGCTTATCCTCGGACATGGAATTAGCCAAGGGACTGCACCTGCTCTTTGCATGCATGCCGGTTGGCTTTGTCGGCTATTTTTCCGCTATTGCACAGGGCAATGTGGCCTATGCCGGTATTGAAATTCTGGCGAAAAATGAAGAGCAATTCACGAAAGGCATTGTTTACGCAGTTATGGTCGAAACGTACGCCATTCTTTCCTTTATCATCTCCTTGATTTTGGTTTTACAGGCGTAATTTCTCCGTGACAGAAAGGGGGAAGTTATGGCCCAATTGGAACAGATCACCGAACAGATTCGAAAGGATGCCAAACAGCAGGCGGAGGCAATTCATGCGGATGCCCAAAAGAAATTAAACGAAGAACGCCAACAGGCGCTCGAAGAAGCGCAGAAAAAGGCGAATGCAATCATTGAGCATGCGAAACGGCAAAAAGGAGCCATTCAGGATCGCGTGTTGGCCGAAACGGAACGCAAGGAACGCAATGCGTGTTTAGCGGCAAAACAGGATTTAGTGCGCCGTGTGTTTGAAGAAGCAGAAGAAAAATTACGACACCCGGATCCGGCTAAGGTCAAGGCGATTCTGGAGGAATACCTCCGGGAGAATCCGCTGGAAGAAGGTGGCGTAGTGGAGCTGCCGGAAGGCTTTCCCGCGTTATCGGATGCTTCTGTGCCGGTCGAATATGCGTCGGACCTTGTGAGTGGTTTTCGCATCCGCAAGAACGGTATGCGAGAGAACTTTGATTTTCCGGAGATTATGCATTATTTGCGTCAATCTTTGGAACAGGAGGTCCTTCAAGCGATGATGGAAGGGGAGGAATGATGGAAAATCAGGCCTTTGCTTCAATGCGCATACACATGTGGGAAAAAGAATTTATTAAACCGGGACAATGGGAACGCATGATCGATGCCGAAAATTATGAAGCGGCACTGGAAATTTTAAAAGAAACGCGTTTCGGTGCGTTGTTTCCAGAAGATGATGCGAACTTTACGCTCTCGGAGGTATTGAAGCGTGAGTTGCAAAAGCAGGCGGATGCCGTATTGGACTTGGTCAAAGAGCCGGCGCTCAAGCGGCTGCTGTTTTTGCGCTACGACTATCATAATTTAAAAATATTGGTCAAAGCGTCGACGGATCCGGATCGCTTTTCGGCCCTGTTTTTTCCGTTTGGCAGTTTGTTTTTGCCTAACGTGAAAAAACAAATTTTAGCCAAAAAAACCTTTGGGAAAGCTTCACGCGCTGAAGAGGCTACGGTTCATGCCGCAAAGATATGGGACGAAACCGAAGATGCGCAGAAGGTGGATAGCATTTTGGATCGCGCCTATTTTGAAGATATGCACGAGTTGAGCGCGAAAACCGGCAGCGTATTTTTCAAAGCCTATGCGCGAGAAATAACGGATTTTACGAATCTGCTCTCCTTCTTTAGGGCTCGATGGCAGAATCAGCCGCGTCATTTTTTGACCGAAGTGTTTTTGCCCGGCGGCAGCATCTCTCTATCGGATCTATTGTCATCGCGACTGGCCAGTCCGGCGCAGGACGATGGCAAAGATAGCTTAAGTGGGGTCTCCATGGAAAACTTGTTGGCCATGCTGCATCGTGGTGGGGCTTCTACGGTGACGACCCAGGCCTGGGAGCAATTCGGACACGATGGCGACATCAATGCTTTGGAAAAAGCGCGCGATCGTGTGGCGTTGCAGTTGGCGGAAGCAGGCGGTCGCCGAGAATCCGGCGAAGCGCTTTTGTTCGCCTATATTGTAAAGGTGCGAACAGAAATACAGGATTTAAATATTATTTTTGGCGGCAAACGCATCGGTCTATCCCCGGAAGAAATCACTTCTCACGTGCGCTGTGCGGCATCCGCCATGCAGATAGAGAGGAGCAGTCATGCATAAGGTAGCGGTGATCGGTGATCGCGGATCCGTTTTGGCCTTTCAAGCGCTGGGCGTGGACGTATTCACGCCGGAAGAGGATCATGAGATTCGCAACACCATTGAACACCTGGCTCGGCAGGACTATGCGGTAATTTTTATGACGGAGGAACTGGCAAAGCGCGCGTCAGAGACCGTCGAGCGATACCAGACGGCGGCCGTGCCCGCCATTATCATGATTCCAAATAGTCGCGGCTCTCAAGGCATTGGTATGGCAGAGATTTCCGCCAATGTTGAGAAGGCCGTCGGTATGAATATCTTTTAGATCGGAGGGCACATTGAAAGAGGGAACGATCATTAAGGTCTCCGGACCGCTGGTAGAAGCCGGCGGTATGGAAGACGCCAACATTCAGGATGTTGTGGAAGTATCAGAAAAAGGATTGATCGGCGAAATCATTGAAATGAAACGCGATGTCGCCTTTATTCAGGTCTATGAGGAGACCACGGGGATCGGGCCAGGTGAGCCCGTCACGTCTTTGGGATCCCCCCTGTCCGTCGAATTAGGTCCGGGTCTGGTGGGGCAAATTTACGACGGCATTCAGCGACCGCTGGACGATTTAGCAGAGATTGCCGGTGATTTTTTGGAACGTGGCGTTTCAGCGCCGGCCATTTCGCATGAAAAGAAATGGGATTTTACCGCCACAGCTGCCGTCGGTGATGTCGTAAGCGGTGGCGATGTGTTGGGCACGGTGCAGGAAACGGAAGTGGTACAGCATAAAATCATGGTGCCGCCGCAGATGAAGGGCAAGATTACGGCGATCTCCTCCGGCGCCTATACCGTTAAAGAAACCATCGGCACGCTGGAAGATGAAAACGGAGAAACACAGGAACTGCACCTGTCGCATCGCTGGCCGGTGCGTTCGGCGCGTCCGGTGAAGCAAAAAATGGACCCCGAAGTCCCGCTCATTACGGGCCAACGTGTCATCGATATGTTTTTCCCCGTTGCGAAAGGCGGTACCGCTGCTATCCCGGGCCCCTTCGGCTCCGGCAAAACCGTCATTCAACATCAGCTCGCCAAGTGGGCCAATGCGGATGTGATCGTGTATGTCGGTTGCGGTGAACGTGGAAACGAAATGACCGACGTATTGAATGAGTTTCCTGAAATTATTGATCCGAATACCGGGAAAAGTTTGATGCAGAAAGTCATTTTGATTGCCAATACCTCCAATATGCCGGTGGCCGCCCGTGAAGCGTCCATTTATACCGGCATGACCATTGCCGAATACTATCGCGACATGGGCTATTCCGTCGCATTGATGGCGGATTCGACGTCCCGCTGGGCAGAAGCCTTGCGCGAAATGTCCGGCCGTTTGGAAGAAATGCCCGGCGATGAAGGCTATCCGGCGTACTTGGCCTCGCGTATTGCCAGCTTCTATGAACGCACGGGCATCGTAAAGTGCCTGGGCGCTGAGGATCGCGAAGGCTCATTGACGGCTATCGGTGCTGTGTCGCCCCCGGGCGGCGATCTTTCCGAACCGGTCACTCAATCCACGATGCGCATCGTCAAGGTGTTCTGGGGGTTGGATTACGATCTTTCCTATGCCCGTCACTTTCCGGCAATTAACTGGCTGAAGAGCTATTCGCTCTACCAGGCTAAGATGGATGAATACTTTAGTCGAGAGATTCACCCCGATTTTGCTAAGAATCGTCAGCAGGCCATTGCGCTTTTAACGGAAGAGCAAAGCCTGCAGGAAATTGTCCGTTTGGTCGGCCAGGATGCGCTGTCAGCGCAAGATCAGCTGAAACTCTTTACGGCAAAGTCTTTGCGCGAAGATTTTCTGCAACAAAACGCGTTTGATGATATTGATACCTATTGCTCGGCGAAAAAACAGTATGCAATGCTGGATGTCATTTTGGCATTCCACGACAAAGCGGCAGAGGCATTGGAGCACGGCGTGTATCTGCGTGAAATTGAAGCCATGCCGATTCGTCAGCGCATTGTGCGTATGCGCCAGATTCCCGAGGATAAACTGGAGGAGATCGACGCCATTTGCGAAGAGCTGGCAAAGGACTTTCAGGCGTTGATACAGGAGCAGGAGGTCACCAATGATTAAGGATTATAAAACCATCCAGGAAATTTCCGGCCCCATCATGCTGGTCTCCGGCGTCGAGGGCGTGAAATACGAAGAACTGGTAGAAGTACAGATGCAGGATGGAACGCTTCGCCGCGGCAAGGTGCTTGAAGTGAGCAAAAGGGCCACTTTGGTGCAGCTGTTTGAGGGATCATCCGGTATCAATATGCGGGATACCTCGGCGCGCTTTTTGGGGCATCCGCAGGAGATCGGTGTGTCGAAGGATATGATTGGTCGTATCTTTAACGGCATGGGCGAGCCCATTGATGACGGACCGCAACTGCTGCCAGAGAAACGGCTGGATATCAACGGCTCCGCCATTAACCCGTACTCGCGTCTGTATCCTTCCGAATTTATTCAAACCGGCGTATCCGCCATTGATGGCTTAAACACGCTGGTCCGTGGTCAGAAGCTGCCGATTTTCTCCGGCAACGGTTTGCCGCACAATCAACTGGCGGCACAGATTGCCCGTCAGGCGACGGTGCGCGGCACCAATGAAAAATTTGCGGTTGTCTTTGCCGCCATGGGCATCACCTTTGAGGAAGCGCAGTTCTTCATTAAAGACTTTCGGAAAACCGGGGCGATTAACCGAGCCGTATTATTTATGAATCTGGCAGACGATCCGACGATCGAACGTATCTCAACACCGCGTATTGCCTTAACAGCGGCAGAGTATCTGGCTTTCGAGCAGAATATGCACGTCTTGGTCATCCTGACCGACATGACCAACTATGCGGAAGCTCTGCGTGAAGTGTCGGCAGCCCGTAAGGAAGTGCCTGGACGCCGTGGTTTCCCGGGTTATCTTTATACGGACCTTTCCCAGCTCTATGAACGCGCAGGTCGTATCAAAGGCCGCGAAGGCTCCATCACGCAGCTGCCCATCCTCTCTATGCCGGAGGACGATATCACCCATCCGATTCCGGATCTGACCGGCTATATTACCGAAGGCCAGATCATTCTGAATCGATCGCTGTATAATCGCGGCATCAATCCGCCCATCGATATTCTCCCGTCGCTGTCGCGTTTGAAAGACAAGGGGATTGGTGAAGGAAAGACGCGAGTGGACCATGCTGCCACGATGAACCAAATCTATGCGGCCGTCGCGCGCGGACGCAACGCCAAGGAATTATCGACGATTCTGGGTGAAGCGGCATTGTCGGATGCGGATATTGCATTTGCTCATTTCTCGGATGCCTTTGATGCGGAGTATGTGAACCAGGGATTCCAAACCAATCGCTCGATTGAAGAAACACTGGACCTCGGCTGGAAACTGTTGCGCATGTTACCGCGCGAAGAATTGAAGCGTATTAAAGACGACATGCTCGACGCTCACTTGGGCAAGGAGGCCGAAGCATGACCCGTCTGAATGTCAATCCGACGCGTATGGTGATGACGGACCTGAAGGGGCGCCTCACCACCGCAAAGCGCGGCCACAAATTGCTCAAAGATAAGCAGGACGAGCTCATGCGCCGCTTCATCGCTTTGGCAAAGGAGAATCGTTCGCTACGGGAGCAGGTGGAACAGGAATTACAGGAAGCCTTTCATGCTTTTTCGATGGCCAGTGCCGTCATGTCCGATCCCATGCTGGAAAATGCGCTGCTTAGTTCCAAGCAGCGTATCGGCGTGGAGGTGAAAGTGGACAACGTGATGAGCGTGCGTATTCCGGATTACACGTTTCGACGCACAGGACGCGAGAAGGGGGAAGAAGCCAATGTGTTTCCCTACGGCTTCGCGCAAACATCGGTAGAATTGGATGTGGCTTTACAAAAATTAAATGCAGTTATGGATCGTCTGTTACAGCTGGCCAAATTAGAGAAAAGCTGTCAGTTGATGGCAAAGGAGATTGAGTCAACAAGGCGTCGTGTCAATGCGTTGGAGTATCGTACGATTCCCGACCTGGAAGAGACCATCACGTACATTCGGATGAAACTCGAAGAGGAAGATCGTGCCACGATCACGCGCCTGTTAAAGATCAAAGATTTGATTTCCGAGGCACGCACGGAAGGGCGGCATGATATTGATGTACTTCTGCAGACGAATCAATAGCGGGGTGGCCTCATGCGCGCTTCGGAATTAGGACGAGCGTTGCTTTGGGCACTCGGATGGCTGTTGACGGATCTTTTGGCATGCGCCATGCTGAAGGATCCGTTTGTCTGCTATTGCCTGTCCCTGGCAGTGCTGACGCTCTCTGTGTACTTTCTCAGTGGTCTAACCATGCTTGCTATGACCGTGTTTCATCTTTTCATGGTGGAGGCGGTGTCCTTTACTGTGCCCGGATTTTTCTCGGATACCACGCTGGCCTGGCTTGCCGTGGGGCTTTTTTCTCTCTGTGCCCGTCTCATGGATCGCGAGAAAGTCGCTTGGAAACGGCATTTTCTTTGGCCGGGCATCAGTGCCATCATTGCTTTGGCAGTAACCTTATTGCCGTTACGCTAGCGATGGCTTTTTCATCGTTTCAAATCGTCTTCTACGTTTTTTTATGGCGTTCATGCACGCTTCATAATTGCATGATATAGTAGTACGGGATCGAGAAAAGAGCCACGAAGTGCTCTTTCGGATCGCCGGAAAGGAAAGCTATGAGAATTGCTTGTATCGGTGACGTGCATTATACTTCGATGCTGTTGCACGGCGCAGCCAAGAGAAAATTAAATAAGAGCTTTTATACAAAATTTTTTCAGACCTTCTTTTCGATTGAGGCAGATCGTTATGTGTGTTTAGGCGATTTTACGCATTTTGGTACAAAACGTCAGTTGCGTGAAATCTTTTCGATCATTCGCGAAACCAAACGCGAGGATCAACGCTTTGAGCCGGTCATCGGGAACCATGATATTCTTTTCGGTGGGAAAGAAAATTTTCGTCAGATCAGCGGCTTGCCGTCCCTGTATCGCGCCGATGATTTGGAAGAGGTGCGTCTGCTGTACTTAGATACGGCGCGTGTCGCCGCGTTTCGCAAGAACTCATCCTATATGGGCATTGAACAGTCGCGTTGGATTTGCGACCAGTTGCTCAGTGCGGAGGATAAACCGGTGGTGGTATTTGCCCATCATCCTTGCAATAATGTGCGCATGACCGACAGTGAGGGGCGCTATCTTACGCATATGTCTTTGAATGACGTTTTGGCGTTGAAGAAGGGCACTGCCATTTATATCAATGGTCATAAACACCGCGATCACTTTCATGTGGATAAGAACTGGGCATTTTTGCAGTTCAGCGATATTTTGGACGAGCCCGTGATCCGTGTACTGGATCTGGACAAGGGCAATTTGAGCATGGAATCCGTTGCCATTACGGATCCCAACATGCTGCGTGCAGCAAAAACCATCATTCGTTCGGTGGGGACGTTCATGAAAAAGAAAAATGATGCCTCCTTTGCGGATGTGGATGATTTGATTTTGCAGCAAAATAAGGATGAGAGTGGTTTTCAGTTGGACTTATCGCCTGATCCGGCAGTACGGCTGCCAAAGATGTTATAAAAGATATCGCGCTGCGGCGCGATTTTTTTCGGAAGGAAAGAAAACGTTATCCAAACGGAAGAGCGGGTATAACCATGAGGGAAGATATCCTATAGGAACCAGAGGAGTGCTTATGATCGGACAACACATCAATGCGAATGACGAAGAAAGGGATACGGCAGAGACAGCTGAAACCGCTACGATTGCACAGCAATGGGAGCATCGCTCGATTCGTCGATTCACAAATGAAGCTGTGGATTTGGCATTGCTGAAACAGATACGGGAGGTAGCCGATCGGACGGCTACGTCCATGGGCATGCAGATGGCAAGCGTTGTGCGCGTTACGGACACGGAGATTCGTCAGACTTTTGCCGCGGTTACCGGACAGGATTATGTGGCCGAAGCCCCGGAATTGTGGGTTTTCCTGGTAGATGGCCATCGCAATGCCGCAATCTATCGACAAAAAACACAAAAAGGGGCATCACTTGGCATGGGAACCTTCTTTCAGGGCTTTTCCGATGCTGTTTTGATGGCGCAAAATGTAATGAATGCCGTAGAATCCGCCGGGCTGGGTGGGGTATTTATCGGCAGCATTTTAAATGATCCCGCGCGCATCGCGGAAGCGTTGCGTTTGCCTCGACTAGTTTTTCCGGCGCTGGCGATTTTGTTCGGCAAACCCGCGGAAAAGCCGACGCTCAAACCGCGCTTGCCGAAGGCAGCACGATTTTTCGAAAACATCTATCCGACGGACGAGGTACTGTTAGCCGATCTTGAAAGTTACGATGCAGCCATGCGACAATATGTGGATTTACGCCATCCTGAGCGAACGTTGCCTTCCTTCACGGAGCAGGTGGTGCCGTATTTGGAAACGCGCACCAAAAGCCGTGACGCTCTGCTCTTAGCACTGAAGGCGGTTGGCTTTCGTATTGATGTGGATACGCCGGAGGAAGCGCAGTGATGTGGTCGGATACCCCGCATACTTATACGATGGGAAAAGACACGGCAACGGAGGCGATACGCGCTCTTCCGCAAAAGAAACGGGCGGAGGCGTTTCGGCATCGTGCTGCGAATCTGATCGGAGAGCAATACTGGCGAGATTATGCCGTATTCATGCCGTGGGTCAATACGCCTAAGGGCCCCTGCCTTATTTTGGAGAAGCGCGCGCATCATCTCCATGCACAGCCGGGAGAAATTTGCTTTCCAGGCGGCGCTGTGGAGAATGGGGAAACATTCTTGGAAGCCGCCGTGCGTGAGACCTGTGAAGAACTGCTGGTGGACCGCACACAATTGGAAGTGATCGGACCGGGAGAAATCTTTATTACGCCGACACAGAAGCGCTTGGATTCGTTCTTGGGGATTTTGCATGATTTTGACGGGCGATTCAGCACAGCAGAAGTCGCATCCCTGTTGTGGGTGCCGGTATCGGATCTTTATGGCCTAACGCCCGAAGTCTATGAGCACACATTGCATTTGGAGCAGGACCCCTCCTTTCCGTTGGGGGATGCGAATCGGCCCTATACCTGGAAAACGGGCAGCTATCACACGCTCCTCTATCGATGGAAAGGCCATTGCATATGGGGCATAACCGCACGTCTTCTGGAAGCCGCGTTAGCCCTGATCCGTGATTACGAGTTGGAATCTATCCTTGTAAACGAAGGAGAAAGCAGTGAAAATACCTCTATTCAGCTATATTGATGATGCCATTGCTTTGAAACATGAATTGCGTTTTGAGATTGAAGAAGCGCAGCACGCATTGGATTCGTTTTTCGAACAAAGCTTTGAACACAAGGATTGCTTTGTGAATTACACCTCACGCGTTAAAGCAGACGACAGTTTAAAGGAAAAGATTATTCGGCAAAATTTATTACATATGGTCTCGGCAGAAGGCCTTTTTGCCCATATTTCCGATCTGATCGGCAGCCGTATCGAATGCCGTTTTATCAGCGATGAAGAAAAAATCTATCGGGAATTGTTCAAACTGTTTCCGAAAAAGCGTTCGGACGGTTTCTACCAATGCGATCGCGACCCGCGCATTGAATTGCGCTTGGACGAGCCGCAACCCAAGAGTCAGAAAAACGGCTATCGTTCCTATCGCATTGACGGGCATTTTTTGGGCGAACGTGTCTTAAACTTTGAGTTACAGATTAAAAGCATTGTCAATGTATTTTGGAATGAAATCGATCATAAAATTTTATACAAAAACTACAACTATGTGCTGACGGAAAAATTTGTGCATGACATCATGGATTCCATCATGGGCGATCTTGTGATCATTGATCGTCAGATGGAAATGCTCTATGATCAGCTCCGCACGCTGGACTCGCCCCAACAGTTTCAAGCCAGGGATCAGTTGAAGATTATGATCGGACGACTGGTACAGGATGCGTATTTATTGCCGCTTCGCGAACAATACGGGGTGAGCTTTGATTTTCGCTTGGCCATTGATCTCATCACGGATTTTTTGTTCGCTCGTGTAGAGTATGAATCACGCGAACAGTATGCCACAGAGTTTTTGCGTATTATGAACGATGCGTTCAGCGGCCAACGTGTGTTAGAACTTTTCGGTGAAAAGATCGTTTTTGATCCTCCGGTGCATTATCATGATCCTATGACCCAAGATTTCGGCAAACGCCTGGAGACCGTTGCCAATGAGGACATTCTGTGGAATCTGCTCGTACATATTCTGCTTGACCTGAATACGCATATGAAGCCGCGCTATCTCTATCGCACGTTCGTGGATTACTTATATTTCCGCGTGATTGATTCGGTGCGTGAGGCGTTTCGTGAGGAAGGGATTTCGATCGAAGAACAAGAAGCGCTCATTGATGCGATGACAAGCGGTTATCTTGAGCATGCCACGGCGTATCGTCTCTTGCCGCAGGATTTTACAGCGGCAGGCACGGCTTCCCTCAAACGCAATGTGGCGGTTACGCTACGTACAGAAAGCGTAGAGGATCCGGAAGCCGTATTATCCCACTTCCGCCGTTTTTATCCCTTACGTCGTAAGAAAATGACAACGGAGGAAGAAAGGGAAGAAGCACCAAAAGAATCGGAGAATTCGGCTGAGGCCGGCTCCGAAAAGGATTTGAACCAAAAGGAATAAGCATGAAAACACGATTTCAAAATGCTACCGTTTTAACCATGAATCATGCAGGCGATATTCTTCATCATGCGCAAGTGGACGTGACGGACGGAATCATTACCGCGATTTCGCAAAACGCAACGGAAGAGGATGCCGTCGATCGCGTCATTGATTGTAGGGAAGATGTTCTGATGCCTGGCTTGATTAATGCGCACACGCATATTTCCATGAGCTTGTTTCGCAATTTCGGAAATGATGTGGCGTTAAAATCGTGGCTGGAAGACTATATCTGGCCGCTGGAAGATCGCATGCAACCCGAGGACATGGTTGCAGGGGCAAAGCTCAGTATGCTGGAGATGCTGCGCAGCGGCACCACAACCTTTGTGGATATGTATATGGAAGAAGATGCCATCGCCAAGGCGGTGAAAGAAATCGGGATGCGAGCGGTACTTTGTCCTGGTTTTACGGACAACAGTGTCCAAGAAGAACGTCCGGCCGAAGTGAAGCGCCTCATGGCGTACCATCATGGTGCGGAGGATCGCATTCGTGTATTATTAGCCCCGCATGCGGTCTATACCTGTTCTCCGGATACATTACGAAAGGTCAAAGCGTTGGGCGATGCCTTGGGCGTTGGCTTTCACATCCATGTTGCGGAAACCAGACAGGAGGATGAAGCGTGCCGTGCACGCTACGGCGTATCGCCCACGACATTACTGCACGAAGCGGGGCTATTAGGTCCGACGACGATTTTGGCGCATGCTGTATGGCTGGATGCGCGGGATCGCGACCTCATTGCCGAAAGTGGTGCCACCTGCGTCTACAATCCCGTGAGCAACATGAAATTAGCCAGCGGCTTCATGCCGTTCATGGAACTAGCCGAGCGAGGCATTCCTTTGGCGATCGGCACGGACGGCGCCAGTTCAAATAACACACAGGATCTGTTCCGCGATATGATGGTCGGCTCTCTGCTGCAAAAGGGGCATACGCTGGATCCGACAGCAGCATCGGCGCATCAAATGCTCTACTTGGCTACCAGAGGCGGGGCGCATGCCATCGGCCAGGAGGATGCCCTAGGAAGTATTGAAGTGGGCAAAAAAGCGGATCTCATTCTGGTTGATTTTAATAATGTGCGTCATACCCCGCGACCGGAGGACGTGGAAGCGGCACTGGTCTACGCCACGTCTTCTGCGGATGTCCGTTTAACGATGGTAGATGGGCGTATCCTGATGCAAGACGGTGCCTTTCCGAACACGGATGTGGAAGACATTCGTCAGCGCGCCGAAGCGTCGCGTCATGCCTTACTGCAAAGGAAGGAAGCGCAGGCATGATTGGCGTCGATGTTGTACAAATTGCGCGTATGGAAAAAACGTACGCTAAGCCGCACTTTCAACATAGCATTTTCACGGAAGCGGAACGGTGCTATATTGAACATAGCCCGCATCCGATCGCCGCTGCCGCGGGGATTTATGCGGCTAAGGAGGCCCTTGCTAAAGCGCTTGGCGTCGGCATGTATCCGCATCTTTTTAGCGATGTGGAGGTAATGCATGCGAATAACGGGCGTCCGGCACTACAGGCGAAAGGCGTTTTTGGCGACATGTTAGCGAAGGAAAACAAAACGGCAATGCTTTCCATCACCCATGATGCAGGCGTGGCCGTAGCCGTGTGCGTTTTGGAGAATAAAAACAAGGTACAAATGCTACCGGCACCTTTTGTGCAAGCAAAAGATCTAATCTATCATCAGGAATTGGCGCTCTCCTTGCTGCGAAGGGATCGCCGCGGGTATAAAACACAATACGGCAAAGTGGCTCTGGTAGGCGGTTCACGCGGCATGGCTGGCTCAATTTGCCTAGCAGCCTATGCGGCTTTGCGCAGCGGAGCGGGGCTGGTGTATGTGGTCGTACCCGAAAGTTTAGTGCCGATTGTGCAAAACAAGATGCTTGAAGGCATTGTAAAGGGCGTCTCGGATGAAGGAACCGGGCATTTTACGCAAGCGAGCTTGCCGGACATCCTTGCTGCTATCAACGATTGCACCAGTGTGGCCATCGGTCCGGGCATGGGTCGTTTCCCGGACGCCAGCAATTTGATTGCCACTCTCTTGCAGGAACAAAAGGCACCGTTCGTCCTGGATGCCGATGCGTTAAATGCCATTGCGAAACAAACGGCAGCATTACGAACGGCTTCGCAAGCGGTTGTCTTAACTCCGCATGAAATGGAGATGAGTCGCTTGATCGGCCTTTCGGTCAAGCAGGTACAGGAAGCGCGTGATACGGTTGCGTCTCGTTTTGCCAAGGATTATGCTTCTTATGTGGTGCTAAAAGGGGACCATACCGTCATTACCGACGGCAATAGTCTACATCATAATCCGTCGGGGACGCCGGGCATGGCTACGGCAGGTGCCGGTGATGTGTTAACCGGCATGATGGCTGCCTTTTTAGGCTATGGCTATCCGACGATGACTGCCGCGCGTTTAGCCTGTGACTTTCATGGCATAGCGGGGGAGTTTGCTGCAGCGGACAAGGGAGAAGAAAGCATGATTGCGTCAGATATTGTGGCGCATATTCCGAATGCGTTTCGATGGTTTGAGGCTTTGCGAGCCGAAGGAGAGAAAGGGGAAGAGCATGCAGAAAGTGATGCGAGGGGATCTCTTTTTTGCCGATCTTGACCCCGTGGTGGGTTCCGAACAGGGAGGCATACGCCCGGTGGTGGTACTGCAGAACAACATCGGGAACAAATATAGTCCGACGCTGATCGTTGCCGCCATCACCTCACAAACCAACAAAAACCGCATGCCGACACATGTCCGCGTATCGGATCGGACGGATTTGCCGAAAAACTCGGTTGTTCTGTTGGAGCAGCTGCGCACCATTGATAAAAAACGCCTGCAGCAAAAGCTGGGGGCTTTTGATGAAGAAACTATGGAAAAGATTGATGAGGCATTGGGCGTATCCATTGGCCTGGTGTCCATGAATCAACGCAAACGATAGGAAGTCACATGATTACGATTAAAACAGAAGAACAGATTCGAGGAATGAAAGAAGCAGGGGTTATTCTCTGCAAAACGCATTTGGCCTTGAAGCGCATTTTGCGACCGGGCCTTCGAGCATTGGACGTGGATGCTTTTGCGGAGGCATTCATGCACTATAAAGACGCCACACCAGAGCAAAAAGGGTATGAAGGTTTTCCCTATGCCCTTTGCATGAGCGTTAACGACGCCGTGTGCCACGGATTTCCGGATGAGCGCCGATTAGAAGATGGCGATATTCTTTCCATCGATAACGTTGTACGCTATCACGATCATTTAGCTGATTCTTGCTGGAGCTACGGCATTGGCAAAATGTCGGCGGAAGACCAAAAACTGATGGACGTGACCAAGGAAGCGTTGTATCGCGGCGTTGATGCGGTACGTGCCGGCAATCGCCTGGTGGCCATTGGTCAGGCCATTCAGCCCTTTGTGGAAGCGCAGGGATTTTCGGTGGTGCGTGACTTTATTGGTCATGGTATCGGTAAAGAGATGCATGAAGATCCACAGGTACTGCATTACGTGACCAAACATCGCGGCATTCGTCTGCAACCCAATATGGTGCTGACAGTGGAACCGATGATTAATGCAGGGACTTGGCATGTGAAAATGGATGATAACGGCTGGACGGCGCGTACGGCAGACGGCAAAAAATCTTGTCAGTATGAGCACACTATGGCCGTACGTCCTGACGGCCCGCCGGAAGTCCTGACGGAGCAGTCCGAGACTTCGCTTACCGATGAGGAAATAGCCTGGATCGATTCCTATCCTTTCGATTGAAAAATCGAGAGGGAAAGGAAACGGATTCGCCTCGAGAGGACAACAAGAAAAAAGAGTCGGCATGCCGACTCTTTTTTTATTTGCTTTTGCCGTGGTACAACAGTGGCTGCATTTGTTGTTTTACTCTTCTGATTTAGCAAAGGGCAAGTCTTTTCCCATGCCTTCAAAGCGATGAAAGAGGCGCATAAAGGTTTGTATATCTAAAACGAGCCCATTGCGTTCGTTGTAGATATTGCGAATCATATCGCCGATTTCAAACAAGGCTTCACTGCTGAGAAAGTTATCACGGATATGGAAGGTATATTCAATCTTATCTCCGCTGAGGTTCGGGTGTGAAAAATTTGTGATGAGCAAATCAATCGTTTTGGGCGCTCCCGCTTCTTCCAAAGCATCGGTATACAATTCAAAATCGGCAAAGCTGTTGAAGAAGCGCAGTAGCGTCTCCTTTACGAAATGTTCATGCGCCGGTCCTAGGTGACTTTCGATCTTAACATGTAGTTTTTTATATTTAAGACGCAGATTGCGTAACAGATCAGGCCATGACCCAAGTAGGATATAAAACAGATAAATGGAGCTAGCCTGGTTGCTCGTTTTGTTAATTTTCTCTTGTAAGTCTTGGAGATGGCGCAGGGCGCTTTGTGCAAAAACTTTATGATTATGCCAGGCACTCATGCATAAAATGGCAGCCCCATTAAAAATGATTACCGGATGAAAACAGCCATAATTTGCCAAGAAGAGACCATTGCTGATGCTGTTGGCAAGCTCTGTTGTCCTTGTTAGAGGAATATCATTCTCTTGCGCTAAGTCATTGAGCATCTGTTTGATGATCTGATCCGCCTTGGTCTCTTTGTTCGGATGATTTTGCAGGCGATACCCCTCATTGAGCGTAGGATAGAAAATATCAACTAAACTTTCCTCTGTGATTTTAATTCCCAAGCAGCGCTCATAGTGATTCTGAATCGCTTCAAAATCCGGCTTGTTAGAGAATTCTGCATACAGTTTTCTAAAATCTTGCGATGGCTTCAGATCTTTGATGCGATGCCCTTGCAGGATGCGAGTGACGGCGGTTGCAATCATAAATCCTAGCGTCATGCGTGGACACAGATGTGTCAGTTCCTGCAGGAAAGGGGAGAAGTCTTTGATAAACTCTCGACAGGCATGCAAGATATCCACGGAAAACGGCTGACTTTCTCCCGTATAGACCTCCAAAAAGAAATCGCGATAGAAGGCACGAATGGCGTTTTCGGTGCCTACCATGTGGCATGGGTTGTTCTCAATATGTACCTGATATTGCTTTTCGGCAATAGCATTAAAGTCATGCACCACACGATAGGCTGAAGAAACCGAAGCGTGTTCCTGGACGGCCAGTGTCGTTAGCGACAGATTCTCTTCGAAAAAGATGCGTGTTACCAATCGAAAGATCAACTTATTCTGTGTAATCGGAACATAGATTGACGGCGCTTGAAAAGTGGGTGCAAAATAGGCCCGAATCTTGCCGTCGGAAATACTGAGCGAGAGATCCGGATACATGGCTTTCATTTTCTCAATGTCGGCAATTAAGGTGCTGTCCGACATGTTTAAGGTTTTTTTGAGATCTTCTACAGCGACACACGGGCTTCCATAAATAAAGTATTCCAATAGAAATAAACGCCTGTTTTCGGCGTTTGAAATCAACTCTCGCATAACTTACCTCCCCGTAATGTATTCGGTGGTATAATTTACATTTCAATATGTATTTACTCGCGCATTATTCCCGTTCATTATATCAAGGCGTTATGTAGAGAACAATAATTTCATAATTTGATGAAATCAGTAGAATAAGCAGGAAATAATACGCATAAATATCTAGTTTTGATAATGTCACCCGATGTTCTAAAAAAAGAACGCGTAAAAAAGACATAAAAAAATTTTGACAACCTGCCATCACATTGCTATACTGTTTGAGTAACTTTAATTGAGGCCCTATGGTCAAGCGGTTAAGACATCGCCCTTTCACGGCGGTATCCCCGGTTCGAATCCGGGTAGGGTCAATTAATGGGCGCTTAGCTCAGTCGGGAGAGCATCTGCCTTACAAGCAGGGGGTCACAGGTTCGAGCCCTGTAGCGCCCATTTTCAATTCAATTTTGGCCCGGTAGTTCAGATGGTTAGAATGCCAGCCTGTCACGCTGGAGGTCGTGGGTTCGAAGCCCATCCGGGTCGTTTTCATTTGCGGGTGCAGATGAAATGCTGGTGTAGCTCAATCGGTAGAGCAACTGACTTGTAATCAGTAGGTTGAGGGTTCAAGTCCTTTCACCAGCTTTTGATGATGTAAGGCGTAAGTCTCCATCAGCAAAAGACAATGGGCAAAGGAATGAATCGACCGATGGCCTTTCATCTTCCTATGCGCCCATAGCTCAGTCGGATAGAGCAACGGCCTTCTAAGCCGTGTGTCCGAGGTTCGAATCCTCGTGGGCGCGTTGATGGGGTATAGCCAAGCGGTAAGGCACCAGACTTTGACTCTGGCATTTCGTAGGTTCGAATCCTGCTACCCCAGTTGACAATTAAACAGTCTCAATGATGGGGTATAGCCAAGTCGGTAAGGCACTAGACTCTGACTCTAGCATTTCGCAGGTTCGAGTCCTGCTACCCCAGTATGATCCATTAGCTCAGCCGGTAGAGCACCTGACTTTTAATCAGGGTGTCCGGGGTTCGAATCCCCGATGGGTCAGCCTTGGAGAGATACCGAAGCGGTCATAACGGGGCGGTCTTGAAAACCGTTAGGGCGCAAGCTCACGGGGGTTCGAATCCCTCTCTCTCCGCCATTCGGAGAAGTACCCAAGTGGCTCAAGGGGCTCCCCTGCTAAGGGAGTAGACCGTGATGAGCGGTGCGAGGGTTCGAATCCCTCCTTCTCCGATGTTAGGGCCATTAGCTCAGTTGGTTAGAGCAGCCGGCTCATAACCGGTTCGTCCCGGGTTCGAGTCCCTGATGGCCCAAATTGATATCCATTCGCGTTGCTTGCCCCTCGGCAGAGCACGTGGTAAAATACAACAGATATTTGCCCAGATAGCTCAGTCGGTAGAGCAAAGGACTGAAAATCCTTGTGTCGCTGGTTCAATTCCTGCTCTGGGCATAAGGAAAAGCTCCGCTTCGGCGGAGTTTTTTTCGTACTCGGATAGCTCACCAGACGGCGTTAAGCTGTCTAGGCTTTGCAGGCTGGCCTTCACGAGCGGTATTCACATCAGACCTGTCGGCTTAATCTGTTGTGCGGTCCAAATTACGGGGGGGCAAATGGGAAAAGCGCGGAAAGCCGCCGTAAAAGCTGCCTCCCGATTACGGCGGTAAAATGCATAATTTCGAAAAGCCGTCGTAATGCGCGTTCCGAATCTTCATAGATTTTTAACAAGAGGGTATGATAATCATAGAAAGATTAAGCCGATAAAGATCGGGCAGGCGGACGATAGAAATGAGGACGATTTGATTTTATTAATCGCATGCGACAATCGATTTGCCATTGGTAATAAGGGCGATATGCTCTTTCACATCCCCGATGATTTGCATCATTTTAAGAACACGACGATGGGCCATATCGTGGTGATGGGGAGAAAGACACTGGAATCTTTGCCTGGCGGTAAGCCATTGCCGGGCAGGCTTAATGTGGTGATGACACGTCAGGAACGTGAGGAGAGCGAAAACTTGCGTGTGGTGCATGATCGGGAGGCATTAGAGACGTTGTTGGCGGAGGAAAATCCGGACGAAACGAGAAAAGTGTTCCATGTAGGCGGCGGCGGATTGGTAAAAAGTTTGTGGGATTTGATTGACGAAGCGATTTTGACCCGTGTGGATGCCACTTTCCCTGAGGCAGATACCTGGATTCCCGATTTTGATACCTCGGAAGAATTTCAACTGGTGGATAAAGGCGAAAGCGGAGAATACAAGGGTTTGCACTGGCAAATTTATCATTACAAGCGCATTGCTGTAAAGAACCGGAAAGAAGCCGAAAAAGATCATGGCGTGCCACAACAAGCACAGCATGCCGTCGGAAAGGAGAAGGATGCGGATGAACGATAACGAGAGAATGCAAAAAAGAAAACCGCATGAGAAGTTTACTGCGCGAGCGTTATTTCAAATGTTTGGCCCATATCGCGAAACCATCCAGAAAGACGGATGGCGACTCTGCAAGGTGATACTATCGGCGCTATTATGTGCGATTGGCGTCAATGTATTTCTGCATCCTTCCGGCATGCTGCCCGCAGGATTCGGTGGCGTTTCATTGCTATTGCAGAATATTTTGACCACCTTCTTTCATATCGATATTTCCTTCTTCGTGCTCAATATGTCTCTCAACGTCCTGCCGGCGTTATTGGCATTTTTCATCGTGGGAAGAAAGTTTTTTGCCTTTTCGATCGTGTACATAGTGGCTTTTTCGCTTTTTGTCGACATGCTGCCTAAATTTCACTTGGTGGATGATCTTGTGTTGAATATGATCTTTGCGGCAGTATTTAATGGTGTTTCCGCAGCGCTGGCTCTGAATGCCAATGCCAGTGGTGGCGGTACGGATTTTGTAGCGATGATTGCTTCAACCAAGTACAACATCGCTACCTGGAACTATATCTTCCTGTTCAATGTGTGCATTCTGATTATTTCTGGTGTGCTGTTTGGGGCGAAGCCGGCGATGTATTCCATGGTGTATCAATTCGGCTCCACCATGATCGTGAATCAACTGCATTCACGCTATCAAAGAAAGACGCTATTTATCATTGCGAATGAGCGCGAGCCGATTGCCCGCGATTTACGAGAACTTACGAATCACGGCGTGACGGTGTTTGAAGGCATTGGCAATTACAGCCAGGAACCGCGTTATCTGATCTATATGGTCGTGAGCAAAACGGATATGCCTGCCATTCGTCGCTATCTGAAACAGACGGACCAGACCGTGTTTATGAATATTGCGGATTCGGAGGAGTTGGAAGGGCGCTTCTATATTGAACCGCTCGAGTAACGAACGAGACGAAGGGAACGCTATGGAAAGTGAGGATCGCTTCTACGATCTGGCTGCACAATATGCGGAGACAGGCAGCGATACAGAAACGGATTTCTTAATGCCGGAGGAACTGGCGACGTTTCGAAACATCCAATCCCAATTAAGCTATGCCTCGCCGCGCGTGGTACCGGAGGACGGAGAACGCTGTTGTGTGCATTTTGGCAATGGCGATGCACAACTTGCCGTGCTGGAAATTGTGCCGGATGGTGCGGTGACGCTGCGCCATTCGGATATTTTGGGCGCCTTAATGGGGCTTGGCATTGAGAGACGGGTGGTAGGCGATATTTTTCCGACTGACAAGAAGGCGTATGTGGTCATTAAGCGCGCTATGGCGGATTTTTTTCTGACGCACTGCTTTGCCATCGGCAGGCATGTGGTCCACACGGCGATCCTTCCATCACTGCCGGAGGAAGCCACTCCCAAGTTTGCCGAGGAAGAGGTGGTGTTAAGCTCGCTTCGGCTGGATCGATTTGTCTCCACGGTATTTCATATCGGGCGGGCAGCGGCACAAGAAGCCATTCGGGGAGGCTTGGTTTTCATCGATGGGGCGGAAGAAAAACGCGTTGCTGTCACCATAAAACCGCCGTGTCGCGTCTCCTTTCGCCATCACGGTAAAGTGCAGTGCGGGAGTATTTTGCGACGCACTCGAAAAGAATCGTTTGTGATGGGAATTCGTCGCTATCTGTAAGGTTTTTTCTATCTACGGGAAAACGTTAAGATTTTGTTAAATCCACGATTTCTGCTTGACAGACATCCTATTGGCAGATTATACTCAACTTGAAAATATTATTTAAGCGCAACTTAGAAATCTCATGATAACGAATTATTTGGGTGATAGGTATGGAGTTTTCAAAAGGCGAGTTAACGGTAATGCAAGAGTTTTGGGAAGGGGAGTGCTTAGATGAAAATGGCGAAATTCGCGCATCTGAGCTATATCAATGGCTTAATAAAAAGTATGGATTCCCCAAAACGTCTTGCTATACTTTTTTTGGAAGATTACTAAAAAAAGGAGCCCTTGTTAGACGAAGCCCAAAATACATATTGAAGGCAAGTATTTCAAGCGAAGACGCTTTGAAGAAGCAGAGAACGGATGCCATCCGATTTTTATTTCAAGACTCTCTTTTAAACGTTTGTCAGTCGTTTTTAAACGAAAGAAAAGTCTCGAAGGACGAACTTCAAGAAATGCGACATCTGATTGATCATTTTGAAACTGAAGAAGAATGATATGACTTCAATTATTGTCGTTTCAACATTAAGCAAAGGCATAAGAGGTACATTCCTCATTATTCTAATTCTTTTGCTTAGAAAAAAACTAAATGTAATCAGCTTCAGAAGAGCTAATTGGTTTCTTTGGATGCTTCTGTTCGCATATCTAATTGTGCCATACGAAGTTTTTTGTCGTATTCAAGTTTCAGAAGCAACTTTACCACGACTGTTATTGAACCCACTATTATTGATGCACGAATTTGGGCAGACTATAGAGAGGGTGTTGGGCGGCATATTATCAAAAATGAACAGACTCGTTGTCGCTTCTTTGATGGTGGCATACACCTTCCTTCAGATACGGAAAAGAAATAAGGCGATGGCAGGCGCTTCCATACTCAACGAGGATAGCAGGATAGAGAAGGTAGTAAAACAGTTCCATTTAAGACGGAAGGTAACTCTACTCATTAATGATGATATCAATGTCCCAGTTACATATGGCGTGCTTTATCCAAAAATCGTTCTGCAGAATCAAGTATTAGAGGACAATACTTTATTACAGCATGTATTGATGCATGAGCTAATACACATAAGAAACTTTGACATGGTATGGAAACATTTAAAGAATTTGATTATTTGTTTCTACTGGTTTAATCCGATTATCTGGGCAGCGCTGAGATATATGGAAGAAGATATAGAAATTCTATGTGATAAGTTAGTGATTCAAAATATAGGCGATAGTGTATCTCATCGAAAGCAATACTGCAACTCTATGCTCAATTTGTTGGGAAAAAAAGATTATCTCGCAGAGGGAATGAAATTCCATCCAACAATGGAAAGGATGATAGTCATGAAACAATGGCATGCGACTAGAATAGGAACATACGTTTTCCTTTTTGTGTTTTTAATTTCATCCACCGCCTTTGCTGAAGTAAGCCAAGTAGATAAACATCAGGTTGTATCAATCGTCAAACCTGTAGAAGACCTGAGTCGTGAGAATTCTAGAGTCAGACTAATAAGCGAAGAAGAATATAACAATTTACATTTGAGTCGTGTTTTCTTCACCGAAATCAGAGCGGCAAACATTGACTCCAGTAATACGTTGAAAGGCTTGGCTTATCAATCCTATCAATTTAATATGGACTCTTGGACCGGCTCGAAACACGAAGGTTTTACGGTTAAGATGAGCAACATGAAATGCACGGATGGGCTAAAATATTCACTAATTATTAAAGAAAATGATAATACGATATATAATGAGCGATTCAACAAGGCAACCATCCTTGCTGTAAATGCAGATAATAATAGCGTGTATGAAGTCATCGTTAAAAACGATTCCACATATTCCTTGACTTATCAGATAAAAATCAACAGCTATAGAAAATGAGGGGGGTCAAAAATTATTCTGCTAGTGGATCGCAAGAAAAATGATTTAATCACGCGAATAAAAACAAGAGATGATGCTATTTGAATAGGATCAGAGTCTTATAGACGAATCGACAGCAAGGGAAAAAACGGACGTAACAATTGGCACAGGAAGGTGTTAAAAGCAGAAGCGGGCTTAAAGAGGGAAAAAGTTTTGTGAAATTACTTTTCATACGCAGTGAAGGCTACAAAAAGCAGAAAATCTTCAACTATAAATGAATGGAGAAGTTCTATGTATCGAAAACAAATCAAAAAATTGTTAGTTATTACTTTTACCGTCACATTGTTACTGGGGGGTATAGGAGGGGCATATGCTTTTTCAAAGACTGCTAACGTTCCAAGAGATAAAAGTAACTCTTTGAGTGGGAATAGCATGTATGTGGGATATGACTATGGCACTTGGCGACCCAATGATGATGCTTGGCTGAAGGCGGAAATTTATGGAACTTCGTACAAAAAATCATATTGCCTTGCCATATCAGGAAACTCTAGTGAATCGGACTCCGGGCCACGGGCTATTGTTGAAATTCCAGGCGTCGACTTTTTTGATGACGGCTCTTATGCGGAAACAGTTAATGGCTTAGGAGATTTACATCTTTACGTTAAGTAATTATAAAGGAGGAGGGAGGGGGATCCCCGCCCTACAATTCTATGAAACTGCGATACCGTTATTTTGAGATCTTAGCGCGCCCTCTTTACGTGCCGCTCGTCATAATGCTCAGCTTTTTCATCTCCTATTTTGTACTGCTTTCCTCAACGAATCAGGATATCGTGCATTTTGTCCGGAGCGTGTTGAACGAGAACGGAAATTATCGGTTTCCGGTTCGTTTTACGGTGCCGGATTGGAAGAAGGGAAATCTTGCTAAAATTACGGAGCAAAAGGACATTGCCTATTATGCTTTCGCCGTTGGCGAAATAGCGGAAGGAAGCCAATTTCTAACAACAACAGAGCCTTTATATGAGAGAGAAAATCGCGCCTTGAAAGGGCATTCGGAGGGGATTATTGCGCCCAGAGGGTACAAGAAATTATTTCAAACACAATCTATAGACTTTGGTAAGAAGACGTTAGACATCGTTGGAGAAGAAGGCCTTCGCTCGTTAGACACGAAGGACATGCCCAAGCAATTTTTTATGAGCGGCGCTTTGTTTGATGCCCTTGCCGATGAACCGGTAGCGGTGAAACTGTATCTGGAAGGCTTTCCAACGATGTATCAAATGGAACAGCTTATCGATGCGATCCGGCAGACCGGGGTGACGATAGAAAACGTGGAACTGCCATCGTTTGAGACGGATTTATTGCCGCAATATCAATTGACCATGCTGATGTTCCTATTTTTTATCTTTGGCTTTTTATTGTTGAACTTGCTTTTTGTGTTTTACTACTTTTTGGAATCGCGCAAAAAGAATCTTAACATCTTCCGTCTGGCAGGAATGTCTAAGCGCTTGGCCTCGGCGTTGATTGGGGAAGAGATGACGATTTACAGCATGATTGCCTTTTTGGTGGCAGCGGGCACCAGCTGGATCATAACCCGCGGCTTTTCTCCTTATTTTCCGCTGGCAGAGGTGTTGGTATTGTTTGTGACAAGTACGGCTTTGGTGTATGTGGCAACGCGCATCATGGCAAAAATTGGCCTATCCCGTGGCATGCTACTGGATTTAAAGGAGAATAGCGATGTGTAATTTTCTATCTGTCATTGGACGCCTGATGCGTAAAAATTGGGTGTTTACGATATTGTTTCTCTTGGAAACACTCCTAGCTCTCTTTATGATTATCGGCGCGTATAATCGCTACCGGGAATTAGATGATCGCCTTGCCTTTGTACAAGAAAGGCCGGCTCTGTCGCGCGCGGTTATCGCCTATTCGCCGTCTTCCGATTTGAACCGGGGGCAGGATAACGTAGTGCCTCTGCTTCAAAACGCGCAAGGCTTTCGGGGAATCGCGGAAAATTACAGCGATAATTTACCGCCGGAAGTGGCTGATGCTATGATCAGTATCTATGATTCCTTTACGGCAAAACTCTTTTTCCCGCCGGTTTCGAATGGACGACTTCCGGTTCCGGAGGTAAAAAAAGGGGTGCTCGAAGTGTTAATGGTACGCAATCGTTCAGATGGAAAGAATAATTTTAAGATAGGTGATGTGTTGACGGTGCATCAACCCTATGCAGAGCAATTACGCATTGTCGGAGAAGCCAAGGTCGATGAGGCGTTGCTTTTGGCCGATGGGCGAAGAATGGTCACAGGTTCAGGTTTTGATGTATCCATCCTGTTTGAAAATCGCTTTCTGTATCCAACGTATTTTTTAGCCTGTTCGCAGTCCATTAAGGGCAATAGCCAAGCGTTTCATCTGTATTATTTTGATCCGTCGATAACGCTAAGCGCCTTGAACAAGGTGGTGGAGGCGAGTGATATCCAATTTCCGACGTATTCTATTCCGCAATTGATCGAAAATTCGCACAAAATCATTGCCGATCGTATTCAAACGGATATGCCGCTTATAGCCACGGTTTCCTTGTTGCTGTTTTTCGGCTTCTTGAGCATGACTTTTCTTAATACACGAAGAATCTATGGGGACTTTAAAGTGTATCGGTTGTGCGGTGCATCGCGGCGTCTCTGCGCGTTGGCTTACTTTTTCATGACATTTTTCATCATGCTCTTTGCCATCCTCATTCTTTTTATCGGCATGCAGATCCTATATCACTTGGACACGGCAGGAAGACAGTATCGCTACTTGCTGGATGGCAGTACGTTGCTGCTTCTCGTGATAGGTAGTTTCCTTATGTCTGTTGTTTGTTCCTTACCAATCTATTATCGTTTGCGGGGAGAAAATTATGATCCAATTAGAAAACGTCAATAAAGTATATCATCCGGGAAAACACAATGAAAATCATGTACTGAAGGACATCTGCTGTACCATTCATGATGGTGATATGGTAGCGATCATGGGAAAATCCGGCTCCGGCAAGACCACCCTGCTAAACGTGTTGGGACTCTTGGATAAGCCGACATCCGGTATCGTTCGTTACGGAAAAGAAGATGTCACGCGCTTTAAAGAGCATCAAATGGCCGGTTTTCGCGCCAAACACGTAGGCATCGTTCTGCAGAACTTTGCGCTGTTAGCCAATGAATCGGTAGCGAGCAATGTCACATTGCCACTCCTTTTTGCGCATAAAAAGAAGACACCTGCGCTTAAGGAGGTTTTGAAACTGTGTCAAATTCCCGATTTTCAAAAGCGCAAGGTGCGGGAACTATCCGGCGGGGAAATGCAACGGGTGGCCATCGCTCGGGCGCTCATCACGGATCCCGAAATCATTTTAGCGGACGAGCCCACGGGCTCTTTAGACAGTGCGACCTCACGCGGTATTATGGAATTGCTGTTACGGTTGCATCGTGCCGGTAAGACCATTCTGCTTGTCACACACGATGAGGAAGTAGCCGGTTACTGCGAGCGTATCTGGCATCTGAAGGACGGGCGCATGACCGAAACTGCGGGGAGTCACACCGCGTTTGCAGAGAAAATGTAAATGCTTTGGGGCAACGGCAAAACATCCTCCGTCTTGACAGCAAACCGGGAACTTCGTAAAATACGGGTGTTATCATCACTGTGTTCGAAGGAGGAACCATGGATTATTTGGAAACCGTCATTGATCTTATTTCCAAGAATTTGGAAGTGCCCAAGGAAAAACTCAATGCCGATACGGATATCATCAACGATCTGGATGCGGATTCATTGGATCTGGTTGAGATGGTGATGAATATTGAGGATGAATTTGATATTGAGATTGATGACGACGTGCTGACGAATTTGCATACCATCGGCGATGTGGCCGAGGAACTGGAAAACTTGGACAGCAACCGTTAAATTTTCGTAAAGAAGTCTTGCATGACGTATTAATCTTTGGTATACTCTACAAGTCAACTCAATTGATACGCGGTTGAGAGGCACCTCTTGAGCGGTATAGGGGCATAGTTCAGTGGTAGAACGTCGGTCTCCAAAACCGAATGCCGGGGGTTCGAGTCCTCTTGCCCCTGTCATGGGCCTGTAGCTCAGGTGGTTAGAGCGCACGCCTGATAAGCGTGAGGTCGCTGGTTCAAGTCCATTCAGGCCCATACAGAAATCCTACACCGTACGGTGTAGGATTTTTCTATGCCTATTTTTATTGGCGTAATGGTGCCGACAGGCCGAGGAGCATGGCGTGCAAATTCTCGGCAAAAGCCCCCTCCGGCGAGGAAAGCGTAATAAAGGGCTTCGGAAGGGGAGGATTTGCCACATCCGGAGCATAGTCCGGATGCACGGCGCAGAACCGAAGGGCATCCGGATTGCCGGGATCGGGTATGCGATGCACGGGAAGCGTCATCGTGAGGTGATGCTCTTCCCAAGAGAGCTTTCCAAAGCTATTTTCCAGATCCCAAACCGGTTGTGCTTGCTTTTTGCTGTAATAAATAGCGGTGGCACGATCGCCTTTGATCATAAAGGACTCCAAGAGTGCGTCGAAAGGAGCAGGTGGGCGCAGCCGGCCTTTTTGGGCTTGAAAGAATGGCAAGAGCTTTGTCGTTCCGCGCACATCGTCTGCATTGTGTTTAAGGACAGCGTCACAGGCCGCAGGGTCCTCCAGCGATTGCGCCAGTTTTGCCACTTCGGCGCCGGATAATACATCTTCGCGCGTTACGCCGGCGCACTGCTCCAAGGTTTTAAGCTTTAAATTAGCAAAGCGATAAAAGAGGCGCATTTTTCGGAAAAAGGCATACCAATCCTCGGAGAGACATTCGGGGAACGGCAGTTGCCAATGGGCAGCGCGCTCCTTTAAGAACGGCAAATCAAAGAGATCGCCGTTATAGGTAATGACGGTTTTATCGCGCAGACGGGAAAAGGCAGCTTCAAGTAAGGCGCCTTCATCCTGCGTCGTAGGCGCAAGCCATTGCGTTAACGCCTCATGATCTTGGATACCGATCAGAAAGACGCTGTCCGTTTGGCGACGTAATCCGGTGGTTTCAATATCCAATACAACGTTCGAGACGCCAAGCAATGGATGGGTTTCTTTGTGGGATACAGTTTGAAGCATAAGCACTCCTTCGCTAGAATAGAGGAAAAGAGCCTGTGAGGGATCTTCCTCGTAACGGCGGATACAGTCCGCCCTTGGCATCAGTATAGCCAAACGCGCCAGTGCGTTGAAAGGATTTTATGATTTATTTTGATAATGCCGCCACAACGCCGGTTGCAGCGGATGTAGCAGAAACGATTGAAAAAGCATTTCGGGAGCAATGGGGGAACCCCTCATCGCTCCATCGCGTGGGCTTCCAAGCGGAGAAAGTGCTGGAAGAGGCCCGAGGACGTATGGCGGAAAAACTCGGCATCCCGCTGAAGAGTCTTATTTTTACGTCCGGTGCTTCGGAAAGTTTAAATACTGTCTTGCGCGGCGTGGCTACGCAGGCGCTTCTTTCACAGAAGATGCGTGCGCAAACGGGTAGCCCGACGGATGCTCCGAATATCGTCATCAGCGCCGTGGAACATGCGGCGGTTTATCAAACCGCACAGATACTTGCGTCGTATGGTATTGAGGTGCGGGAAATCCCCGTGGATGCGACGGGACAAGTCACGGTTGAGGATGTTGAAAAACGTGTGGACGCGCATACACTTCTAGTCGCCGTCATGCATGTCAATAATGAGCTGGGTACTATTTTTCCGGTGGCGGAGATTGCAACCATGCTGCATCAGAAATCCCGTGCTCTCTTTTTAGTCGACGGCACACAGGCGCTGGGCAAACTCCCCGTGAATCTGTCTAAAATCGGCTGTGATTTTTATGTGGCCAGCGGCCATAAAATACACGCGCCTAAGGGCATCGGCATGCTCTATGTGCGCCCGGGCGTGACGGTATCGCCCCTCATTACGGGTGGCCCACAGGAATACGGACGGCGCGCCGGCACAGAGAATGTGCCCTATATTTTGGGCTTTGTCCAAGCCTTTTTAGCCATGGAGAAGCGTCGTGGCACTTCGTTTGATCCGGCGATTGTAAAACTGCACGAAAAGGCGCTTGCCCGTGCGAAAGTCATCACCGGCTCGCGCATCAACAGTCCCGCTGCAGGCAGCCCGTATATCCTGAATATCGCTTTTACCGGCATCAAAGCAGAAGTGTTGATGCACTTTATGGAGATGGAAGAAATGTATCTTTCCTCCGGTTCTGCCTGCAGTAAGGGAAAAGTCAGTCGCATTTTGCAGGCCATTCATTTGCCGGAAGCCTACCTGGACGGGGCATTGCGCCTGTCCTTTAGCCGAGAAAATCGAGAAGAAGAGGTCGATCCCTTCTTTGACCGCCTCGAAACATCCATCGCTCAAATTCGCAGTATCACAGGAGGAAACGCATGACAACACCGGCCATGGAATGGGTGGTTTCCGTTTCATACGGAGAACTCATCTTAAAAGGAAAAAATCGCGGTAGTTTCATTGCTGCGGTCAAACGACACCTGCATCACGCATTGAAGGGTATTCCCGTCAAGGAAGAATTAGAACAATTTGGGAAACTTTTTTACGTTGTCGACGAGGCAGATGTGGAACGCACTATCGCCGCCTGTCGCCGCGTCTTTGGATTACTGTATGTCACGCCCAGCCTGCGTGTTCCCTGCGAAGCAGATGCCATACGCAACGCATGTCACTTTTTGGTGCAGCGAAAATTGGATGCTCACAGCAATAAAAACAGCGTAGATCCCCTCACGTTTAAAGCCAAAGTCAAGCGCAGCAATAAAGCCTTTCCGTTGACATCCCCGGAAATGGCGCGCCAGGTAGGTGATTGGATGCTCTCTGATTTTTCGACGCTATCCGTCGACGTGCATCACCCGGAGTTGGTGTTATCGGTGGAAATTCGCGACGACGCCTTTGTTTCCGTCGATCGCTATTCGGGGCAGGGCGGTCTTCCCGCAGGTTCCGGCGGCCGCGGTCTACTGCTGCTTTCCGGCGGCATTGATTCGCCGGTTGCCGGCTATGAAATGGCGCGCCGCGGCTTAGCACTCGGCGCCGTACATTTTCATTCCTATCCTTTCACCAGCGAAAGAGCCCAGGAAAAAGCAACCCGCCTGATGGAACAACTCGAACGCTCCGTTGGTCCGATGCGCCTCTATCGCATCAATTTGGTGAAAATCTACACCGCCATCGCTCGAAACTGCAATAAGAAAAACACCACCGTCCTCAGCCGTCGCATGATGATGCGCATTGCCGATCGCTTGAGCGAGCGCTTCGGCTACGACGCCATGATCACCGGCGAAAGTCTCGGTCAGGTTGCCTCTCAAACCATCCAGGGCATCCATGTGGTCAATAACGCCGCGTTCCGTCCGATCCTCCGACCTCTGATTGCAATGGACAAGACGCAAATCATTTCGATGGCTCGCGATCTTGGCACCTACGATATTTCCATCGAACCCTTCGATGATTGCTGTTCCCTTTTTGCCCCCGATCATCCCAATACGCGTCCGACCCTTGGACAAATTGCACACGATGAAGAAAAGTTGGATATCGATGCCCTCGTCGAAGAAGCCATGGATACGCTGGAGATGATTGACGACAAGGGGAGAGTGCGGGAATAGAGGAAAGAGAGTTTTCTATGCGTTACATGGATGCGCTTGCGATTTTTGAGATGGCTGTTGAGCTTTTTGCGGTTTATTTTTGTGTTTCTTATTTGTTTCGCATGCATAAAGATAAGCCTCTGTATGTTGTCGTTCTTTTGGGCGTTGTTTTTTTGTCTTTTCTTTTTTCACCCGGTTCTCTCACTTCTATTTCAAGAATGGCATCTTCCGGAGAAACCGGCAAGAACAGCCATGATGGCAGCGATGACCGCAGGCATGGTAGACATACTATGGGAAGCGATTAAAAAGAAAAAAGCACAAAAAAATGGAAATGGGCAGAAAAAATAAAAAGCATCGCAGTTTGGCGCATTTTATAGAAAAAGAAGGCGACCCGTTGGGTCGCCTTCTTAATTATGGGTTAAAAACGAAATCGCAAAAAGAATTGTCATCTGCGTCGTCTTACGAAACGATTACTTTAATAACTTCTTTGCCGCCTCCAGTGCTGCGTCATAGTCGGGATGTTCGGTGTTCTGCTTGACGTATTCGACATAGGTGATCGTATTGTCTTCATCCAGGACAAAGATCGAACGGTTGAGCAGCATCAGACCGTCTATCAGTACGCCGTACGCTTTGCCGAAGGAACGCTGCTGATAATCCGAAGCGACGATGGCGTTATCGATGCCCTTGGCAGCGCAGAAACGTGCCTGGGCAAAGGGCAGATCCACCGAGACGGTCAATACGACCGCTTTGTCACCAAATTTGCCGGCTTCCTCGTTGAAGCGAATGGTTTCGAGTTCGCAAACCGAGGTATCGATGGAGGGAACGGCCACAATCAATTTTACTTTTTTGCCGAGATCGGCCAGTGTCAGGGGGCTTAAATCTTGTTTTGCCAGGGTGAAATCCGGCGCGATATCGCCAACTTTACGCTCTTCGCCGAGCAGGGTCAGTGCAGTATCGCCCATTTTGAATCCGGTTCTTGTCATGATGTTCTCCTTATCTGGTTCATTCATTCCTACAACAGGCTTATACCCAGCTTTTAAAAAGAAAAGCTGTGTCACAGAGGACTGTGACACAGCGGCAGGGTCAATACCGAATTCTCACACGATGATGGTAACAAGGGAAGAATCCGAAGAACCACCAAAAATCTTTAGAACACGATCAGCAGCAGAGCACCGGCTAAAATAATACTTAAAATAACACGTTCCACCCAGATCACGAGATAATCTGTGAATTTAATGGGAATATCGGTGCCCATCATGCAAGGGATCGAAGCGGAGAAGAACAAAATCTCCGAAACACTGACGATAGCCACGAGCATGCGTGTGACGATAGCCACGCCCTCACCGGCAACAAGCGGCGCCGGCAGAAGCATTTCTGCAATACTTAAGGACAATGCCTTCGCGGTAACCTGTGCTTCCGGAATTTGTAATAAAGCAGTGAAGGGATAGAAAATATATCCGATGATGTCAAAGACCGGCGTATACGTAGCAATGAGAAGCCCGGTCATACCGACGCCCAAAAGGGACGGTGCAATATTTAATGCCATCTTGAAGCCATCGATAAAGTTGCTTTTAATGACTTCCGCCAGCGACGGAGCTTTGTGGAAAGCTTCCATACCGGCATCCATAGCCGCTTGGAACGTCACTTTTTTCTTCGGCTCCTGAATCATGGGTTTGCCGGAGAAATAAATATCTTTCTTTTTATTCAACGGGTAGATCCGAACGGTAATAGCGGTCACGATAAAGGTAATAATGAGTGTAGCCCAGAAATAGAATAGCCAGTGGTCCATTAAATTCAGCGTTTTGGCAACGATAATCATAAACGTCGCGGAGACGGTCGAAAAGCCGGTAGCAATGATGGCGGCTTCTTTTTGCGTATACGCATCTTCACGATAGACACGGTTTGTAATCAGCAGCGCCAAGGAATAGCTTCCCACGAAAGAGGCAACAGCATCCACCGCACTGCGACCCGGTGTTTTAAAGACCGGACGCATGACGGGCTCCATGAATACGCCAATAAACTCCATCAGACCAAAGCTGACAAGAAATGCCAAAAATATGGATCCGATAGGAACGATGGTGGTGACCGATACCAAGATAGCGTTAAAAATCATCGGAAGCATACCTTTCGCATGAATTGCGGCAGGCCCCCAACCGGTCAGCTGCATCACCAAAAATACCAAGGCAACCAATTTAAGGGCAAAGAATACCTTGCGAACAAGATCGCCCTGCCATTCCTTGTTTTTAATCGCATAAGCAAGACCGGCAAGCACCATAAAAGTCCCAAAAATAATGCCATAATTCGGAATGCCTTTAATCGCATTCACAATGTGGTCAATGGGGATAGTGTTGTTCTTTCCGATTTGAATCGGAACAAAGAACATGAAAATTCCGAACAGTGAGTAGAGGACAAAAAGGCAAACGTCTTTCGTCTTCCATTTTTTGTTTTCCATAATTACCTCCTCTTAAGTTCGACAGTGCGTCTTAAGACCCTGTAATATTATTATACTCGAGTACGACGAATGGGAAAGGTTTTCTCGAAAGAGAACGAGTTGTTAAAGCATGTTTCCAAAAGCCGCAATCTCATATAGAATAGAGCCGATCGCTATCCGTGGCGATGACGCATCCGAACGGATTGTTCCGAGAAAGGAAAGGCATTGAAGCAAATTGAACTCAAACAAATCTGTAAATCTTTTGACGACATGGCGGTCCTGAAAAATTTGGACCTCACGATTGAAGACGAAGAGTTTTTGACCCTTTTGGGTCCTTCGGGGTGTGGAAAAACCACAATTTTACGCATTATTGGGGGATTTGAAGAGCCGGACAGCGGACAGGTTCTGTTTGAGGGGAAGGACATTACGAAGATTCCACCCCATCTTAGACCGATTAATACGGTGTTTCAGCAATATGCCCTCTTTCCGCACATGAATGTGGAAGAGAATGTCGGCTTCGGCTTGCGCATGAAGGGTGTCAACAAAGAGGAGATCGAGAAGCGCGTGGAACGGATGCTTAAGCTGGTGAATTTGGCCGGCTACGGCAAACGGCGCGTGGACCAGCTTTCGGGCGGACAAAAGCAGAGAATTGCCATCGCCAGGGCGCTTGTGAACGAACCGGAAGTGCTGCTGTTAGATGAACCGCTGGGCGCATTGGATATGAAATTGCGTAAGGAAATGCAGTTGGAGCTGAAACGTATGCAGCAAGAGCTGGGCATTACCTTTATTTTCGTGACCCATGACCAGGAAGAAGCGCTCACGATGTCGGATCGCATTGTCGTGATGAATGAAGGTGTGATTCAACAAATGGGCGATCCGAAAGATATCTACGATGAGCCGCAAAATCGCTTCGTAGCGGATTTCATTGGCGATTCCAACATTGTGGAAGGCGTGATGCACGCCGATTATGATGTGAGCTTCTCCGGGCATCGCTTCGTATGCGTGGATAAGGGTTTTGCGCCGGAAGAACCTGTGGATATAGTATTGCGTCCGGAGGATTTGGAGCTCGTTGCGCCGGAGCAGGGCATGCTCGTTGGAAAGGTGGAAAGCTGCTTGTTCCGCGGCGTGCACTATGAAATGGAGATTGATGTGCAAGGTGAAATCTATAAGAGCCAGAGCACTAAATCCATGGAAGTGGGTGCCTTGGTCGGTATTACGATTGCGCCAGATCTCATTCAGGTCATGCATAAATCCACGAAAAAAGGAGCGATGGCATGAAACGATATCGCTCGCTAAGCACGCCCTATCTGCTATGGGCGTTTATTTTCGTGCTCGTGCCACTGGGCATGATTTTCTATTACGGCTTAACCTCCGCGGAGGGGCAGCTGACCTTGAACAATTTTGAGAAATTTTTTGCCGGCCATGCCACAGAGACGTTGCTGAAATCGGTGCGCATTGCGTTTCTGTCGACATTGGTGTGCTTTTTGCTGGGCTATCCCATGGCATACTTCATGGCTAAGAGCAGTCCGCGCCTGCGTCCTTTGCTGTTGATGCTGGTGGTAATTCCCATGTGGATGAACTTTTTGCTGCGTACCTATGCCTGGATTACGATTCTCTCGCGCAAAGGCATCTTAAATACCTTTTTGACAAGTCTGGGCCTGCAACCCATGGATCTACTGTACACCGAAACGGCTGTCATTTTGGGCATGGTTTATAACTTTTTGCCCTTCATGATTCTGCCGATTTTTACGTCGCTTGAGAAGATGGACCACAGCCTCTGGGAAGCCGCAGCGGATCTGGGCGCCAATAAAACACAGACCTTTTTGAATGTCACGCTGCCCTTGTCCTTACCGGGCATCGCGTCGGGCATATCCATGGTTTTCATTCCCGCCATCGCCACCTTTGAGATTACGTCCCTACTTGGTGGCAATAAGATCAATCTCATTGGCAATGTCATACAACAGCAATTCACGGTTACGGGCAACTGGCAATACGGTTCAGCCATGGCCATGATATTGATGGTGTTTTTAATCGTATCGCTACTGTTCGGGCGCGAGAAGGAAACGCATGCGCAGGGCAGTATGCCGACGGCGCAGGATCCGGGCGCGGAAGTGGAAATGGAAGAGGAGGTAGCTGATGTCTAAGGGATTACGCCGCCTGTTTCTTTTTCTCATCTATGCCTTTTTATATGCACCGATTCTCGTGCTGATCGTGTTCTCGTTCAATGAAGGACAAACACGAGGCGCATGGGAAGGCTTTTCGTTGCATTGGTATGCATCCCTGATGGAAAACGAGGCTATTTTGAATGCGCTGAAAAACACGGTAAGCGTTGCCATCTTGGCTACACTCATCGGCACCGTTGTGGCGACTCTCGGCGTCATGGGCGTGCATTATTTTAGTCGGCGGCATCGCACGGAAATGCAGCTCATCAATCAGGTTATCGTCCTAAACCCGGATATTGTGACCGCCATCGGTTTCATGGCGCTCTACGGCTTTTTCCAGCTTACGCCGGGCTATGGCACGATTTTGCTCTCGCACATTGCTTTTGAGATTCCCTACATCGTCCTTTCCATTATGCCGCGTCTGCAGCAAATGCCGCCGGAGCTTGCCGAAGCGGCTATGGATTTGGGAGCAACACCGTGGCAGACGTTGCGCTATGTGATTTTGCCGTTTTTAAAAAGCGGGATTCTTTCCGGCGCCCTTATGGGCTTTACGATGTCCATCGATGATTTTGTCATCACATTCTTCAATGCCGGTAACGGGGTGGAGACGGTTTCGACGATGGTCTATTCCATGGCGCGCCGCGGTATCAATCCGGAAGTCAACGCCCTGTCTACGCTCATGTTTGTCGCCATGTTTATCTTATTGCTGGCCATGAATTGGCGTACCTTGCACGGAAAGGAGGACGTATGAAGCTCGGGAAGTTGTTTCTCATGCTGCTTTTTGTAGCGGGCGTTCTGACCGGATGCGATGCCGGTTCCAGCCGATCGGCGCAGCAGGAAGTAAATGTCTATAACTGGGGCGAATACATCGATCCGGAGATACTGACGCGTTTTGAGCAGGAAACGGGCATTCATGTGGTTTACTCCAACTTTGCCACGAATGAGGACTTGTACGTCAAACTCAAAAACGGAGGCGCCACTTACGATGTGATCGTACCGTCGGAATACATGCTCCAGCGCATGGTGCAGGAAGATATGCTTTTGCCGATGAATTATAAAAACATTCCGAACATGGCAAACATTGATCCGCAATTTATGCATAAGGCCTTTGACCCGGAGCAGAAGTATTCAGCACCGTATTTCTGGGGCACGGTGGGGATTTTATATAACAAAAAACTGGTGTCGGATCCGGTCACATCGTGGGATATCCTCTGGAATCCCAAATACGCACGCCAAATCATCATGCTGGATTCTTCGCGGGATTCCTTTATGATTTCCCTGGTGCGTGCCGGAGTGTCGTCAAATTCCAC
The DNA here is from genome assembly GCF_000308275.2 of Levyella massiliensis. Classification (GTDB taxonomy): domain Bacteria; phylum Bacillota; class Clostridia; order Tissierellales; family Peptoniphilaceae; genus Murdochiella; species Murdochiella massiliensis_A. The sequence continues at coordinate 895,298 of NZ_HG529490.1, read as the reverse complement.
GAAACGTAGTGATTTGGAAGCGGCCCGCGCCGATCTCATCCGCCAATATCCGCTCGTCTACGCCTATCTGATAGACGAGATTCGCGATCTGATGATCAACGGAGAAAATGCGCTGGCCGTGATGTATTCCGGCGATGCCTTTGCGGCGATGCAGGAAAATCCGAATCTGGATTATGTGGCCCCGCCGGAGGGCGGCAATCTGTGGTTTGACCTCTTTGCCATTCCGAAAGGATGCCGCAACAAGGAAAATGCCGAAAAATTCATCAATTTCATGTTGCGTCCGGACATCATGGCGAAAAACGCGGCATGGGTGGGCTATTCCTTGCCGAGCGAAAAGGGGCGTGCGCTGTTGCCGGAAGAAATCCAGCACTCACCGGTGGCCTATCCGGATCCGTCGGTGTATAAAAATTACGAAGTGTTCGAATACATCGGCGACTTCGTTTCCGTGTACGATCAAATGTGGCAGGATGTGAAGAACCAATAGGTAGGGGGCTACTATGAATTACGTGGACTGGATTCGCCGCGTGGATCGCGGGGATCCTGGACATTATTTGCTTTGTACCATTCAGGAGCCCTATCTTTGGGACGGAATGAAGCAGGTCTTACAGAAAGACGTGCTGGGCGGAAAGCTGCTTTCTTTTAACTATGAACATCTCCAAGCGCGTTCCTTAACACCGGAAGCACTCATTTCTGTATTAGAAACCTACCCTCTGCAGCAGGAACGTCGTGTGGTGGTGCTCGAAAATCTGCCTTTGCAAAAAGAAGAAGTGAGCAAATTTGAGCCGTTTTTAGAAGCGCTGGCGGATTGTGTTGCGCATCCGGCCCCCCATGTGTTACTCGTCTTGGGCTTTGACGGAGAGAAGCCTTTCCGCGGTAAATTGTTGAAGAGCATGGAAACGGAGCTCGAACGCGTGGATTTGGCGCCGCTCTCGGCGTCCGAACTCAACCGTTTTATCACAAAGCAGTTCCAAACCCGTGGCATTGCTGTCCAACAGGGCGTGGTGCCATTACTCATGCAATCAAGCGAATATATGAATCGCTCTGCCGGTAAAACGCTCTATGATGTCGAAAATCTCGTGGCCTCTGTTGCCGGTCTGGCTCGTGACATGCGCCTGTATCTGGCCGATGTCGAAGACGTCATGATTTCGCCTGCCGAGCGCAATATCTTTGCCCTGATGGACGCTATGAATGCGCGCAATGCCTCGGAAGCGCTGCGTCTGGTGCGCGGCTATGAAAGTCTTGGCGATGATCCATACCGTTTGTTTTATATGCTCGTGCGTCAGGTACGCAATATGATTGGCGTAAAACGCGCCCAGAACCACAACACGTCTCCCGGCGATGCCCGCTTGCGCCTCAAACTGTCATCTTTTGAATTTAGTAAGCTGCAACAAGGGGTGCGACACTACGACGAAAAAGAATTGCTCGCGTTGCATGATGCCTTATTCTCCATGGAGCGACGCATGAAAACTGGCCCGTTTCATCTGACGGAGGAATTGGAGCGCTTTGTGCTGCGCATCGCCGGATAGCACAGAAAAACGAAAATTTGATGCGACAATTGCTTCGAATTCCTGAAAAAGAATTGCAAGCCTACGAAGAGTATGGTATACTCGCTTGGTATCGTAAAAAATAATCTCTAACACCGAAGGAGGTGAGCGAATTGGCCAATATTAAATCGGCAAAAAAGAGAATTGACGTGGCACAGCGCAATCGTCTGCGCAATCGCAGCAAACGTTCCGAGATCAAAACTTATATTAAGAAGTTTGATGCAGCATTAGAGGCGAACTCACCTCAGGAAGCACAGGAACTGCTGAAGGTGATTGATCGCAAGCTGAAGAGAGCGTCTTTGCAGAGCGCATGCTCCAAGAACGCTGCCAGCCGTGCTGTCAGCCGTTTGCAGAAACGCCTGAACGTCGCTTCCGCAGAATAATAGCGGATCGTATATAAGAGCAGTTTTCTTTGAAAATTGCTCTTTTTTTATGCTCATTTTCCAAGGCTTGCTGTGCTATACTTAAATATATGAAACTAATCTAGAGAGGCAGTATGCAATGACGAAAGAAACGAACAACAAACGCCCTCTGTCGCTGGATTCCATTTTTATGGGAACAGAGGAGGAACAGGACGATCAGACCGTTGCTCTCTCTGCTGAAGAAATGAGATCGGCACAGAATAGAGAGAATGAGGAAGAAAGCAGTGCATCCGTTTCATCCACAGAGAAAGCCGAGGCGGAAACGGCAATAGAAGCGGATGCGGAGGAAGAAGCCTCTGTTACTGCGGAGGAAGAAGCCCCCGTGGTTGCGGAGGATATTCGCCGGATTCGTCGCTATATTAAAGATCATGTATCGGATCAAACGCGGCAGAAGCTGGAACGGGACGAACGTACGCTGCGCAATGAGCTTTCCTTTGAAGCTATGCAGGAGGAAGCGCCCATTCCGACGGGCTCGTATTCCGACTTTATTAGGGATGACGAAGGGGCGCCGGAGCCCCCTTCGGAAGATACGGAAGATCTAACCAAAGTATTGCCGACGTTGACGACGGAAGAAGAATTGTCGGAGACGCGTGTTTTTCCGAAAGTGAAGAGCAACGAGACGACATGGGATGCGGAGGCGCTGCCGATGCATCGTACGTCAAAAGAATCCAACCATCGGCTTACGAACGAAGAAAAGAAGGAAACCTCCTCCGTACAAAAACCGGCATATAGCGATGAAGATGCCGAAGAGGAACGTAAAAACAAGGGACTCCGCGGCTTTTTTTACAACTGGATTTTGCCCGTTGCCATTGCGATTGTATTGGCGATCATCATTCGTTTCTTCATTGGCGGTGCCACCACGGTGAGCGGCACATCCATGGAGCCAACGCTTAATAACGGGGATTTCCTTTTGGTGAGCAAGATTCCGACGTATTTCAAAAAATATCATCGCGGCGATATTTTAATTATTGATTCGCCGGATTTGGATGAATATTATGTGAAGCGTCTGATCGGTCTACCGGGTGAAACGGTCGAGATCAAAGACGGTAAAGTGTATATCAATGGCAAGTGGATGAAGGAATACTATACGTCCGAAGACACGGCCTCGTATGCTAACACCAAATGGAAACTGGGTAACAATGAGTACTTCGTGATGGGAGATAATCGCGCGAGCGGCGCCAGCAATGACAGCCGTTTGTTCGGACCGATTCCTGCGGAACACATTAAGGCTGTCTCTCGTTTCCGGATCTGGCCCATTACGAAATTCATGTCCATGTATTAATCGTAAGGGGAAGGAATGAAACAACCGATTCCCGGCCATGCACCCAAAGAGCATGCCGCAAAAGAATTTAAAGCGACAGAAGCCTTGCGCATTATTGTCGCGGCGATTCTGATCGCCTTTCTGATTACACATTTTATTGTTGCGAGCACCGTCGTGGAGGGATCTTCCATGGAAGATACCCTTCACAGCGGCGATCGTCTTTTTGTTTTTAAACAGGGGATCACGGCGGATGGATTGCATCGCGGCGACATTGTCGTATTTCACGCACCCGATGAAAACCGGGATTACATTAAGCGCGTTGTGGCTCTGCCGGACGAGTACGTGCAAATTGAAGACGGCATGGTGTATATCAATGGCAAACGTCTCGAGGAATCCTATATCAATACCAGCTTTACGCATGCTGCTAAGAATGCCTCGTGGCTGGTCGGAAAAGATCAACTTTTCGTGCTTGGCGATAATCGACAGGAAGGTGCCAGTCGGGATAGTCGCTACTTCGGCACCATTTCAGTGAAGTCCATCGTGGGGCGAGCTGTATTTCGCTATTTTCCCTTTGATGCATTTGGCGGATTTTAGGAGGATCTATGGGTGATATTCAGGAAAACATCAGAAATTTTTGCATTATCGCGCATATCGATCATGGAAAGTCCACCTTGGCGGATCGCCTGATTGAAACAACCGGTGCGGTAACCTTACGCGAAATGAAGGAACAGCTGCTCGACTCCATGGATTTGGAACGCGAACGCGGCATCACCATTAAATTAAAAGCCGTGCGCCTCTTCTATGAGGCCGATGACGGCATCACCTATACCTTAAATCTCATCGATACACCGGGCCATGTGGACTTTAACTATGAAGTGTCTCGGTCCTTAGCGGCTTGCGAAGGCGCTGTCCTGATTGTGGATGCTTCGCAGGGCGTGGAAGCGCAGACTCTTGCCAACACATATTTAGCCATGGAAGAGGATCTGGAAATTTTACCGGTGATCAATAAAATCGATCTGCCCAGCGCGAACATTCCGATGGCAAAGGAAGAGATTGAAAATGTGCTGGGTTTTGACGCTGAAAACGTACCGCTGATTTCCGCCAAAGATGGCACCAATATCAAGGCGGTTCTGGAAGACATTGTCCAAAACATACCGGCCCCTTCCGGCGATCCGAAAGCGCCGCTGAAGGCGTTAATTTTTGACTCCTACTACGATCCCTATTTGGGCGTAGTGATGTTCGTGCGCATCAAAGACGGCAAAATCGTACCCGGCATGCATATCCGCCTCATGGCGACGGGGAAGGAATACGAGGTCGACGAAGTCGGCTACGATGCCCGTGGCCATATCAAAACGGATGAACTCTCCACCGGCGATGTCGGCTATGTCGTCTGCTCCATTAAAACGGTTGGCGATGCCGAAGTGGGCGATACGATTACCGATGCAGAAAATCCCGCAGCCACACCGCTGCCGGGTTATAAAAAGGTCATTCCGATGGTCTACGCCGGCATCTATCCGAGTACGAACGAAGATGTGAACAGCGTACGCGATGCTTTGGAAAAGCTCCAGGTAAACGACGCAGCTCTAGTGTTTGAAAAAGAAAATTCTGTGGCGCTTGGCTTCGGTTTCCGCTGCGGTTTCCTTGGCATGTTGCACATGGAAGTCATTGAAGAGCGTCTGGCACGCGAATTTAATCTGGATATTTTAGCCACAGCGCCCAGCGTCATCTACCATATTACCTGCAACGACGGTTCGGAATTGAGTATTCAGAACCCGACGGATTTTCCGGACCCCACGGATATTCGAGAAGTGGAAGAACCGATGGTTCGTGCCGATATTATGACGCCCAAGGAATACATCGGTACCATTATGGAATTGTGTCAAGATCGCCGCGGTGTGTACAAGAACATGGAGTATATGGATGAAAGACGTGTCTCCATGCATTATGAGATGCCGTTAAACGAAGTGATCTATGATTTCTTCGATGCGTTAAAGTCCAAGACGCGCGGCTACGCCAGTTTGGATTACGAATTGGCCGGCTATCAAAAGTCGGATCTGGTGAAACTGGACATTCTTGTTAACGGCCAAATGGTTGATGCGCTTTCCCTCATCGTGCATCGCGATAAAGCCTATGAACGCGGTCGTGTGATTTGCGAGCGGATGAAAAAGGAAATTCCGCGCCATCAGTTTGCCGTGCCCATTCAGGCGGCCATCGGCGCCAAGATCATTGCGCGTGAAACCGTATCGGCCTTGCGCAAAGACGTGTTGTCCAAGTGCTATGGCGGCGATATTTCCCGTAAGAAGAAGTTGTTGGAGAAACAGAAGGAAGGCAAGAAGCGGATGAGCCAGGTCGGCAATGTCAGCATTCCGCAAAGTGCATTCCTGAATGTATTAAAATATGATGATGAAAACTGATTACACCTGCGAGGGGGCGCCTGCGTCTGCAGAGCGCTCCCTCGGCTTGTATATCCATATTCCTTTTTGCCTGGAACGTTGCTATTACTGTGATTTTTTGACCTTTCCGCATGCGGAGCGCTTCCATGCGCCCTATGTAGAAGCCCTGAAAAAAGAAATTCGGTGCTTTCCGTTTCCATACACGCAAAAGGAGGGAGCGATGTCGGAAGCTTTCAGTGCTACGTCGTTTTGTGTGGATTCCGTCTACATCGGCGGCGGCACACCCACGCTGCTGCCTGCCGCCTCGTTGCGAGAGATTTTGGATACTCTGCGTGAGCGATTTTGTTTCTCCCCGTCGCCTGAAATTACCGTGGAAGCCAACCCCGGCACTTTTTCCTCGAAAGACATCCAAGATCTGTTGGATGCCGGTGTAAATCGTGTTTCCCTCGGCGTCCAGTCCTTTTCGGATCCCTTGCTTGCGCGGATCGGGCGCACGCATACGAAAGCGCAGGTAGAAGAGGACATTGCGCTCTTACGCGATGCCGGCCTTACAAATTTGAATTTAGATTTAATCTTGGGACTTCCCGGTCAGACAACGGAAGATATTCAGCACGATCTTTCCGCACTCAAGCGATGGCATCCGGAACATGTTTCCTGGTATTCGCTCATTTTGGAAGAAAAAACCTATTTTCATTATCTGGTTCAAAAGGGGCGCCTTGCCCTTCCCGACGACGAAATGCTGGTGAATTGGTTGACATACGTCGTGCGGGGCTTGCAGGAACAAGGCTATGATCGCTATGAAATCTCAAATTTTGCCAAGCTCGGCTATGCCTCGCGCCACAATTTAAAGTATTGGAGTGCGAAAGATTATCTCGGCTTCGGCGTGGGTGCCGCCTCCTATTTTCAGGGGGAGCGCTATCGCAATACAGATGGCATTCATGCTTATGTTGACGGCATTACCGCCGGCACATCACCACGTGCCCTCATTGCCCGTACCTGTGAGGACGACCTCTTTGAGCAGATCATGATGGGGCTTCGTAAAATAGCCGGCATGGACCGTGCCGCCTTCCTTACGCGTAACGGCAGCGATGTCACGGCTTTCGCGCCGCACACCATACGACAAGCCTGTGCAAAAGGCCTCATGACCCTGACCCCGTCGCATCTGGCTTTTACGGAAAAGGGATTTTTTATTCAAAATGATGTTCTGTCGGATATGCTGTTGGAGCATGAAGAGAATTAACACAAATTTAATCAAAGGCGTCTTTTTTTTGCCAAAAACATTCTATATTACTGGTATCAGAGAATTAATACTAAAACGCTCCGATATCGTCTCCATGCACTAAGACGGTTCGGCGTGCAGAAAGAGAGGCGGCTATGAAAAAGAGTGTGCTGCGTACGGCGCTATTGTTATCCATGCTGGGAGTCGTACTGGCGGGCTGCGGGGGAAATCGGAAATCGGACGATGCGGCGAAATCCGAAGTTTCGTCGGAAGTTGCGACTTCGGCATCGGTTTCCGATGCAACGGGAGCTAAGGAGAACACGGAAACGTCCGGGAAAACCGAGGACGCCATGCAAAACGGTGAGGGCATTAACGGAAAACTGCCGGCGCCGACCTATACCTACGAGGGCATTGTGGATGCACCGAGCGGCGTCTATCGCGTGCCCAGCGTCTATGAGAAAAATTATCAGGAAGCGGCAACTGCCTGGCGTAAAAATGTGCAGCAGGATCTGAAGAAAATTACGCATAAATTGACGGATGATGCCTCTGAAGAAGAGATTGAACATCTCTTTCGTCAATATTTGTATTTGGCCGCCTACGATTATGAACCCATTGAATCCATCGATCGCTATTCCTATGTCCTTTATCAAAAAGAGCAAAAGGATCCGTTCACAGGTCTTCCCGTGCAGGCACAGCGACGCATCAATGTAGAAATCGTCTTGGACGCCTCGGGGTCCATGGCACATAAAATAGCGGGTATCTCCATGATGGATATTGCCAAACAGTCCATTCAGGCCGTGATGAAGCAAATGCCAAAGGACGCCAACGTAGGCCTGCGCGTGTTCGGCCACAAGGGCAATAATCAGGAAAGCGGCAAAAAGGAATCCTGCGCTTCCAATGAATCCATCGTGCCGATTGTCGGCCTGGATGCCAATAAGCTGAATCAAGCGCTTTCCGCGATTCAGCCGACCGGTTGGACCTGTCTGGCTTCCGCCATGCAGGAAGGCGTGAGCGACCTGAACACCATTGCACAGCAAAATGCCCTTAAGAGCGATCGCCCCGCTGATACGGATTTAAACATCCTTTACATTATTACCGACGGCCTCGAAACATGCGGCGGCGATCCCATCGCCACAGCGCAGAAGCTCAAGGGCGGTAATACCAAAATCGTGCTGGGCATTATCGGCTTTAATGTAGACGCGCGGCAGGACGAAGCCTTGCGCGCCATTGCCAAAGCGGGGGACGGACGCTATGCCTCGGCCAATGATGCGGCTAAGCTCACGGCCGAATTACAGCAGATTCCTGCCATGTCCTTCTCTGATTATCAATGGAAGCCCCTGTCGAAGGGCATCCTTCAGCAAGTACAGCGCCATCACGACAACGGCCTCTTACACAATGAAATTCGTTCCAAGCGAGGCCCGATGACTGAATACAATGCTTTAAATGAACTCATTCTCTATGGGCAGACGTCAAATATTGACAGTGGCGACTATGCCAATCTCTATCCGGCCAATGGTAAGGTATATCAACGCCTTCAAGCCATGAATACCGAGCGTAAGCAAAAGATTACCGATGTACTGAAAGAAGAGATGCAAAAGCGCAAGCAGCAGTCACAAGACTATATTGCAGCCCTTTCCAAGCGCCTGGGCGAAATCGTAGCCTATATTCCCGCCACCAGCCGTCTCGACCCGGAAAGCGCCTACTGGTCCGGCTTTGCCGAAAAGGGCGGCACGGTACAGCAAATTCAGAACGAAGGCACAGAACTCAGCGAACAGCAGGAGTCAGCGGTGAAACAATAAGATGCGTTCGCTTGGGAGCACATATATTTTCTATTAATTTTTAGCCGCACCGGTTGACAAACGGTGCGGCTTTCTATATCATTATGTTAGCACTCAGGTAACAAGAGTGCTAACAGAGGAAAAACACTTCCTTCTCGAGTACGGCGGCGCATCATTGCGTTGCCTCGTCACCGCATAAGGAAGAGAACATAGCGGAAGGAGGCGACATGGACGAACGAAAGATTTTCATTCTAGGCGCCATTTTGCAGTCGTACATTAAGGAAGGACTTCCCATCGGTTCGCGCACATTGCGGCGTGATTATCGCATGGATGTTTCGGCGGCGACAATCCGCAATGAGATGAGCGATCTGGAGCATATGGGCTTTTTGGAAAAGGCGCACACTTCCTCGGGGCGCATCCCTGTGGAAAAGGCATATCGCTGGTATGTGAATGAGCTGTTGCGTCGTGGGCATGAACCGGAGCCGGTATCGGCGTTGGGCAGTCAGAGCCTGTTGAAACAGTCCTATGATCCGGAAAACTTGCTGGAGCAGGCGCTCACCATATTGTCCGATTTAACGGACAGCGTGGCGTTCGCATTGCTGCCGGGGCGGACAGATGACGTCATTGATAAGATTCGTTTTCTGCCGCTTTCGTCGCACGAATTGCTCACCGTGACCGTGTTCAATACGAAATTCGTTGATACGGAATTGATTCACTTGGACGCGGATTACAGCAAGGAAAGATTGGAACGCCTGGGAGAAATTTTCCAGGAGCTCTTTGAAGGGCATCGCTTACAGGATGTATCGGATTTCCTGCAGTCGGATTATTTCAGCGGCGCTTATGTGCACGGCAATCTGATGAGCGAACTGGTGCCGACGTTACTGGATCGATTAAAAGCCAGTCATGGAGAAAAGGTACTTTTTCAAGGTATGGCCAAGTGGTTGCGCTTTGTTGAGGATGGTGATCTGCCGGATGCGCTGGAATTTCTGGATGACCTCAGAGCCAGTCCGGAATTTGTCGGACTTCTGAATCAGATTTCTCCGCAAGAAGAGGTTTATGTGCGCATCGGCTCGGAAAACGAGATGAAGTTGCTACAAAAAGCGGCCTTGGTGGCCACGCCTTTCCAAGTACACGGCGATGTATACGGCGTGCTCGGCGTCATCGGTCCGATGCGTTTGCATTACCGCAATGTCATCGGTCATGTACGGCGCATGGGAAAATACCTTGATTCGATCACGAATCGAGGCTGATCGATGAGTGCGGAGAATCCGCCGAAAGGAGGAAACGTGAAAGACAAGAATAAGACTCCCGAAGTCAATGATCTGCTTCGAGATGCCGTCAATGCGGCAGAGGAAGCGCAGGAGAAGGAAAGCGTCGCCGATACGAACGGCGATACCGACTCGGTGAATGCTTCCCAAGCGGAGAAAAAGGACGAAACACAGCGAGAGTCGCAAGAAACAGTAGAAAACGAAAAGCAAGAAAATATAAAAGACGAGAGTTCCTCGGAGAGTAAGGACTCGGATGAGACACTGTCCGTACGCTATATGCGTTTGCAAGCGGATTTTCAGAACTTCCGCAGACGTAGCGAACAGGAACAGATCAACACCGTGCGCTATGCGAATGAGCGGTTGATTTTACAACTGCTTGATGTCGTAGATAACTTTGAGCGTGCGTTGGCCACCGAAAAAGAACATGACACTTTTTTCGAAGGCATGGAAATGATTCATGCGCAACTGCGTGAGATTTTAACCAAAAATGGAGTGGAAGCAGTGGAAGCGGACGGCGAAGCGTTCGATCCCAATCTGCATCACGCCATCCTCACGGAGGAGAGCGATACGGTAGAAGAGGGACACGTCATTGAGACCCTGCAAAAAGGATACAAACTCAACGGCAAACTGATTCGGCCCGCTATGGTAAAGGTAGCAAAATAAGGTCGAAGGAACATAGGAGGCATAAAATGGCTAAAATTATTGGCATTGACTTAGGAACAACAAACTCGGCTGTCGCTATTATGGAAGGTGGTCAGGCTACGATCATTCCGAATGCGGAAGGTAACCGTACAACACCGTCAGTGGTGGCATTTACAAAGGATGGCGAACGTCTCGTGGGCGAAACAGCGAAACGTCAGGCCATTATGAACCCGGATCGGACGATTTCGTCCATTAAACGTGACATGGGAACCGACCGCAAGGTGACGATTGACGGAAAAGCCTATACACCGCAGGAAATTTCCGCCATGATCTTGCAGAAATTAAAAGCGGATGCGGAGAGCTATCTGGGACAGAACGTTTCGGAAGCGGTTATCACCGTTCCGGCTTACTTTACGGATGCACAGCGTCAGGCCACAAAAGACGCCGGAAAAATTGCCGGCCTGGATGTTAAACGTATCATCAATGAACCAACGGCAGCTGCTTTGGCCTACGGTGTGGATAAGGATGAAGATTCTTCCAAGATCATGGTCTTCGACTTGGGCGGTGGTACGTTCGATGTATCCATCCTTGAGGTCGGCGACGGCGTTTTCGAAGTGCTCTCGACCCGCGGCAACAACCGCTTGGGCGGCGATGACTTTGATAATGCGTTAATGGACTACATTGCGGAAGATTTTAAGAAACAAAACGGCGTGGATTTGCGTTTGGATCCGACCAGCGATCAACGTCTGAAGGATGCGGCGGAGAAAGCCAAGAAGGAACTTTCGAGCGCAATGACTTCGACCATCAACCTGCCGTTCATTACGGCGGTCAACGGTCAGCCGGTGCATCTCAACATGGACGTCACCCGTGCGAAATTTGAAGAATTGATTGCTCCGCTGGTGAAAAAGACTGAAGAGCCGGTCAACAATGCATTGAAAGATGCCGGCCTTTCGGCGTCGGACCTCAACAAGGTATTGCTGGTAGGCGGTTCCACTCGTGTCCCGATGGTCCAGGAACTGGTGAAGAAATTGACCGGTAAGGATCCGCAGAAGGATATTAATCCGGATGAATGCGTGGCCTTGGGTGCTGCGATTCAGGGAGGTGTGTTGACCGGTGAAGTCAAAGACCTCCTGCTGCTGGATGTTACGCCGCTGTCCTTGGGCTTGGAGACACTGGGCGGAGTTACCACGGTACTCATTCCGCGTAACACCACCATTCCGACGAAGAAGAGCCAGACCTTTACGACGGCTGCCGACAATCAGACTTCTGTGGATATCCATGTCCTGCAAGGCGAACGTGAGATGGCTGCGGACAATACAACGTTGGGCCGCTTCCAGCTCTCCGGTATTCCGGCAGCACGTCGCGGTATCCCACAAATCGAAGTTACCTTTGATATCGATGCGAACGGCATTGTTAACGTCAGCGCCAAGGATCTCGGCACGGGCAAGGAACAGAAGATTACGATTACTTCGTCGACCCATCTGTCGGATGAAGAGATTGATCGCCGCGTGAAAGAAGCGGAACAGTTCGCCGAAGAGGATAAGAAAAAGAAAGAGCTGATCGAAGTCAAGAATCAGGCCGAATCCCTGATTTACCAGACGGAGAATACGCTGAAGGAATTGGGCGATAAAGTTTCGGCAGACGAGAAGAAACAGGTGGAAGATAAGATTACTGCCTTGAAGGATGTCGTTGGCGGAAATGATCCGGACGAAATTAAAAAGCGCACGGAAGCATTGACGGGCGAGCTCAATACGCTGTCACAGAAGCTCTATGCACAAACCGGTGCCCAAGCAGGCGCGCAGCCGGGTGCTGAGGCACAGGCGGGTGCCGGCCAGGCGCAGGGCGATGATGTCGTAGATGCGGATTACGAAGTCGTGGACGACGATAATAAAGAAGAAAAGTAAACAGATTTTCAAGGAAATAAAGAAAAGGGCGCCTCGGTGCCCTTTTCTTTATGTTCAGTTTCGTTTAAAATGTGTCTTTAAGTGTAGGAAAGGAGCCGACTTTGCAAGATCCCTATGAAGTGCTTGGCGTGAGCCGCAATGCCACCCTGAGCGACATTAAAAAATCCTATCGCCAGAAGGCAAAGCAGTATCATCCTGATTTGAATCCGGGCGATGCAGAGGCAGCAAAAAAATTTAATGATTTAAGTGAAGCCTACGGCATTCTCCAAGATGACGAGAAGCGCCGTCTTTACGACACCTATGGCGCAGCTGCGTTTGAAAACGGTGCGGGCGGCGCAGGTGGCGGTTTTGGCTTTGACATGGATGATATTTTCGGAGACTTATTCGGCGACCTGTTCGGTCGTGCCGGAGCGCGTCAGAATCCGAATCGCGCCCGTCGCGGTGCGGACATCCGTAAAGAAGTGCGCCTGACATTTAAGGAAGCGTATTTTGGTGTCGAAAAAACCGTCAACATTCGGCGGGAGCATGAATGCGCACATTGCCACGGAACCGGTGCCAAGGATGGCACTGCCAAGAGAACCTGTCCGACCTGCCATGGCGCCGGCGTGATCAATCGCGAGGTGCATTCGCCGTTTGGCCGCATTGTACAGCAGACGACGTGTCCCAACTGCGGCGGACGCGGAGAGGTGATTGATGAGAAATGTCCGCATTGTCATGGTAATGGCCGTGAAACGGAGAGTGTGAAACTGTCGGTCAAAATTCCGGCGGGCATTGCCGATGGCAATATCTTGCCCATGCGCGGTCAGGGACATAGCGGTGCGAATGGCGGCCCCTCCGGCGATGTATACATTGTCGTACGCGTAGAGGCGTCCGAGCTTTATGAACGCCATGGCAATGATCTCTACTTTGAAATGCCGCTCTCTTTCGTCCAAGCGACGCTCGGCGATGAAGTGGAAGTGCCCACAATGGAGGGGAAGGAAGCGTTCCGCATTCCTGCGGGGACGCAGACCGGCACTCGTTTCACCCTAAAGGGGAAGGGCGTTCGCGATGTACGCACCGGTCGACCCGGCGACTTGCATTTCATCATTGATATTCAAACACCGACGCATTTGAACGAGGAGCAAGCTGATGCTTTGCGCGCCTATGCGAAGACCATGGGCGATGAAGTGGAAGAAAAAGAGAAGAATTTCTGGGAGAAAGTAAAGGATCTGTTTGACTGATGGAAACCAATTTTTTACAAGTGACGCTTGCCTATCCTCCTGAACTGGAGGACACCGTGGAAGCCATGCTGGCGGAAAGCGGTACCATCGGTACGCAATTGATGGACCCTGAGACCATCTCTCAATATGAAGCCAATCATCCGGATTGGCAATTGGCCGATCGCGAAGAGTTGCTGGAAGATTTGCGCCTGCAGGCGGGCGATGCCGTTAAGAGCTTGAACGCCGATGATGAAATTCTGGAATTTGTGTTCTTCTCGGCGGATGCGGAAGGCCGAAAAGCTATGGAGAGCCTGGAACGCCAGTGCTATGAACAGTATGGCGGCGAGATTCGTGTGCTCGACGAAGCCTCCATCGATAATGGCCATTGGGATGTGGAATGGAAAAAGAGCTACCATCCGCTTCCCGTGGGCGAAACCATTGAAATTGTTCCCTCCTGGATGGAACCCGTCGATCCGTCGCGCACGCCCATTTTTATTGATCCCGGGATGGCGTTCGGTACCGGCTCACATGAAACGACCGTGCTCTGCCTTGAAGGCTTGGAGCACATGGCGTTGAAGGGGAAACGCGGATTGGATTTGGGCACAGGGTCCGGTATTTTGGCCATCTATATGAAGCAACAAGGCATGGCAACGGTACAGGCTACCGATATTGATGAAGATGCATTGCAGGCTGCGCATAAGAACGCCGAAGCAAATCACGTTTCCTTGGATATTCGTCCGAGTAATCTCATGCAAGGGGTGGAGGGAACCTTTGATGTGGTGGTCTCCAACTTATTGGCGGAGCTCGTCTTGCGCCTGTTGCCGGACGTACACACCTGTTTGGCAGAGCGGGCCCATCTGATTCTTTCCGGCATACTGACGACAAAAGAAGACGCGGTGAAAAACGCCCTTACGCAGGAAGGTTTTCGTGTGACGTCCTGCCGCCGCATGGGCGAATGGTCCGCCGTGGAAGCAGATTGGAATGTTCATGCCGCGCGTTAAGTTTCATACTCTAGGATGTAAAGTGAATCAATATGAAACAGAAGCCATGGAAGAACTGTTTTTGCATGCCGGTTATGATTTGGCAGCAGAGCAGGAATCGGCCGACGTTTATGTGATTAATACCTGCACCGTAACCCATGCCTCAGACGCCAAGAGTCGCCAGCAGATTCGTAAAATGAAGCGCGAAAACCCCAACGCCATCATTGCTGTGGTCGGTTGTTATGCGCAAGTGGCGCCGGAAGTGCTCGAGGCCATGGAAGGCGTGGACATTGTTCTCGGCACGAAGGGGCGCCGCCGTTTGCCAGCTCTGGTGGAAGCAGTCAAAGAAACCGGAAAACAGCAGATTGCGGTCGAAGACCTGAATCAAGAGTCTGCTTTTGATACGCTGCAGATTGAGACGGAACAGTTTTTAACTCGAGCTACGATTAAGATCCAGGAAGGCTGCGATATGTTTTGTTCGTATTGCATCATTCCGTATGCGCGCGGGCACATTGCTTCGCGCCCATTGGCATCCATTGTGAAAGAAGCGGATGGCTTAGCCAAGAAAGGCTTTCGTGAAATTGTTCTAACGGGCATTCATGTGGCCAGCTACGGCAAAGATGCCCATCGCGCACCGGGCGTGCCACGTCAGGATCTTTGCGATGTGATTGAAGCCGTAGCGGCGATTCCGGGTATCGATCGCATCCGTCTTTCCAGCATTGAACCGCGTTGGGTGACTCCGGAAAAGCTGCAACGCTTGAAGGCTACGGGCAAGTTATGTCCGCATTTCCATTTATCGCTGCAAAGCGGCTCGGATACCATACTGGAAAAAATGAATCGCCACTATACGACAGCGGTATATGCGCAGAAAATTGCCGAAATTCGCGATGTTTTTCCGCTGGCAGGCATTACGACCGATGTGATCGTAGGCTTTCCGGAGGAAGGCGAAAAAGAATTTTTGGAAACCATGGCCTTTACCGAGCGCATCGGTTTTTCGCGCATGCATATTTTCCCGTATTCCAAGCGGCAGGGAACTCCGGCAGCACTTTTCACCGGACAGGTGGATCCGGCCGTGAAAAAGGAGAGGGCTGCCCGTTTGGGAGAGCAAGAAGAGCGATTGCGCTATGCCTTTATGGATCGCATGATCGGGCACACCTTGGAAGTACTGACGGAAGAAAAGCCGGACACGGCCGGTCGTTATTGTGGCTATTCCGGCAACTACCAACGCGTGGCGCTTCTTTCTCAGGATCACGCGAAACCGGCAACAGATGTCTCGGAAGCCAAAGCTGTTGCAGTGTTGCCCAATCGCATTTACGCGGTGCAAATTTTACGGCGTGAGGGCGATGTGCTTGTAGGAGTCCCCGTGGAACGATAGGGGAGGCAACTTGGAGCCGATTAGGCTTTAAGCTGAAGGGAAGTCATAAGAGCCTCGGCTCTTGAAAGGAAGGAAAAATTGAAAGCAAAGGAACATCCAATTCGCGACTATTGGACTAAAGTACTCAACGGTATGGCATGGGGATTATTTTCTTCTTTGCTGATCGGGCTGATTATCAAACAAATCGGGATGCTTGCGCATCTGCCTCTGTTGGTCACCATGGGATCGGTCGCTCAAAAATTGATGGGACCCGCTATCGGCGTCGGTGTGGCAGCGGTTTTGGAAGCGCCGGCACTGGTCGTGCTTTCGGCGGTGGCGCTTGGTGCGCTCGGCGCCGGTAGTGTTGTGATCAGCGCTACGGGAGTAGCTACGATTGCTATCGGTGAGCCGGTGGGCGCATTTGTGGCCGCTCTGGCCGGCGTAGAGGTAGGGCGTCGCGTAGCCGGCAAAACCCCGGTAGATATTGTGCTGGTGCCCTTTGTCACCATTATTTTCGGCGGTCTTGTCGGTCATTTTCTGGCCCCACACATTGCTAACCTGATGAATGGCCTGGGCGCTCTGATCAATGCCGCGACGGAACTGCAACCGATTCCGATGGGCATTGCTTTAAGCGTGCTCATGGGTATTATCCTGACTCTGCCCATTTCCAGCGCTGCCCTCTCCATTTCTCTCGGCCTTTCCGGTCTTGCCGCCGGCGCTGCCACCGTCGGTTGTTGCTGCAATATGATCGGCTTTGCTGTGATTTCCTTCCGCGACAACGGTTTTGGCGGCAGCTTGGCACAGGGCATCGGCACCTCCATGCTGCAGATGCCCAATATCATTAAAAAGCCAACCGTTTGGCTTCCGGCCATTGCTTCTTCTGCGATTTTAGGTCCGGTTTCTACCGCTGTGTTGGGCATGACCTCTAATGCATCCGGCGCCGGCATGGGCACCAGTGGCCTCGTTGGTCAATTTGCCATGCTCGAAGTCATGGGCAATTCGCCACAAGTGTTGCTTCAAATTGCCATCATGCATTTCCTTGCGCCGGCGATTGTATCGTATCTGGTGTATCGCTTGATGATGAAGTGGCACTGGTTGGAAGACGGTGATCTGCGTCTGCAAATGGCGAAATCCGGTAAGAATTGAGCCCATGAGCCAGCGATCTTGCCAGTTCTCTATTTGCGAAATCGCTGTAAGTTGGATAGAATAAAAACAATTCAATATCGACTGGGGGTGCTGCACTTTTGTTGCGGCTGAGAGGTTGATCCAACCCTACACCTGATCTATGTAATGATAGCGGAGGGAAGTCTTTGAATTCTGTTGGAATTCATCAGCGCCGCTTTGCGGCGCTTTTCTTTTTCTCGGATATTGAACGGCAAAGATCCGGCCTTGCCGGATGAACCTGGGAGGAATTATGTCTTACAATTTGCAAAGCACCAAAACGCCCCGTTCTTTTACAACGCGTATGGTGGCAGAGGCCGGCGTATTGTTGGCCTTAGCAAAAATTTTATCGTTCATTAAACTTTTTGAAATGCCCTTGGGCGGCAGCATTACTCTGGCTTCCATGGCGCCGCTGTTTCTCTTTGCCATTCGTTGGGGCTTGGCACCGGGGCTTGTCGTCGGCTTCGTCTACGGCATCCTAGACTTTATCCTGGGCGGTTACAGCGTTCATCCGCTGCAAGTCATGCTTGATTATCCCATTGCTTATATGATGCTGGGTTTTGCAGGGCTCCATCGCACCACCCCGGATGCCTCCTTCTTCTCCCATCTGCCGGCAATGATCCTTGCCGTCGTGTTACGTCTCGCGATGCATGTGCTCTCCGGCTGCATCTTTTATTCTACGATCGACTTTACGAAAGCCGGCGCAAGCCTTGGTCAGGCTTTCACGCTCTCCAATCTGAGTTCCGGTTTTGTCTATAGCGTAGAATACAATGCGTCTTTCTTGGGCGTAGACTTTCTGATCTGTGTTGTGGTCTTGGCGTTGGCCTGGGCACCACTCAAGAAGC
>NZ_HG529490.1:337694-877157 GCF_000308275.2 Levyella massiliensis | reverse complement strand
ATACGCCGTTTTCCAAGTTAGCTTTAATGGCGTCTTCATCGATATCACCGAGGCGGATACGACGCGAGCTGTTCGTGATGCGGCGTTCGCGATGCAGATAATTCTTTTCCTTATCTTTTTCTTCGGAGTCTTCTTCCTGATGCACCGCAATGGTTAAAACACCTTCTTCTACATCCACGTCCAAATTTTCCTTGGCCACACCCGGCAGATCTGCCGTTACAATGTACTTATATTCCTCTTTTTCAACGTCTACTTTGAACGAATCATAAACGGCGTTATCCATGCCGCTCTTGAAAAAATCATCGATCATATCATTCATGACAGCAAAGCTTGGTGCAAGTGTTCTTCTATACGGTACGAGTTTCATAATATCTCCTTTCCTCCCATGGGGGAGAAGTTCCTCATTTTTGATTTTCCTTTTATGTTTTCCGAGGCCCTGTTTCTCACCTCGACTCTATTATACCATCTCTGACCTTAAAGTCAAGGATTTTTATCACTCATTTATAAAGAGTGATAACAAAATAGGGGGTTGGAGAAAAGCATAGGATTTGGCATAATAAAACTAACGGTGGTACAAAGCTAACTTTTCGGGTATTCATCATAAACGTGAAAGAAAAAACGAGTATCGAAGCCGCGGAGAACGCCGACTTCGGAACCGATAAAGGAGGAAGATATGCATAATATCCATGATTCCGAAGAAAATTATTTGGAAGCGATTGTGGTATTGGAACGGGAATTGGGGACGGTGCGGTCTATCGATGTAGCCAATCATCTGGATCTGAGCCGTGCTTCTGTCAGCAACGCCATGAAAAAGCTGGAGCAGGAAGGCAAGGTGGAGATGCTGGAGGACGGGTCTCTCATTCTTACGAAGAAGGGACGCGATATCGGCGTGGATATCGATGAACGGCATCAGACATTGAAAGATTGGTTTTTGCATATCGGAGTTTCTTTGGCGACAGCAGAAGACGATGCTTGCAAGGTGGAGCATGCGATCTCTAAAGAAACCTTTGAGTGTCTGAAACACTATTACAAGTCCCAAATGAAATAACGGAGATACCATGCAACAGTTTTTTGTGCGGGAACCTTTGGCAACGGATTCGATCATCTCGTTTCCGGAAGAGACAGAGCACCAGCTTCTACGCGTGTTGCGTGTGCGCGGGGGCGAAACGGTGCGCCTTGTTGACCCGAACGGTATACCGTTTTTAGCCACTCTGGAAGTCACAAAAAAGCATGTGACGGCGCATTGCGATGAGGCGTTGGAAGAAAAGCGGGAGTTATCGCATCCTTTGTTGCTGGCGTTGGCTCGTATCAAACGAGAAAAATGGGAGTGGGCACTGCAGAAAGCGACAGAGCTTGGCGTGAATGCTATTTTGCCCATGGAGACGGAGCGCGTCAATGAGGCAGCGCCAACGGGCAACCGTCGGGTGCGCTGGGAGCGCATTTTGCAAGAAGCAGCGGAGCAATGCGAACGGCACCGCATTCCGACGCTGGAGGCATCGCTATCCTTGGCTGAAATATTGGCCATGCCCGATGTGGAAAAGATTGTGCTCGCAGAACGAAGCGAAGAAAAAGCGCCAACGCTTGAGAGAGTGCTGGAAAACGTGGCGCCTAAAGGATCGATTCTGTTATTGGTAGGGCCTGAAGGCGGGTTCAGCCCGCAGGAATTTGTTGCCATGGAAGCGGCAGGTGTGCATTTTGCCAATTTGGGGCCGCGTATTCTCCGCGCGGAAACCGCAGCGATGCTTGCTGTCGGTATAACTGCGCAATGGATGGAAGCGTAAGACAAAAAAACACTAAAAAAAGCGAGGCCCGAGAGGGCCTCGCCTTTTTATAGTGCTCTATTCTTCACTATCTTTTTTGGGCGTAAATAAGTTTACGATGCGATCCCAAAGACTGATATTTTTTTTGGCAGGGGCCTTTTCTTTGGCCTCCTGCGGCTTTTTAATTTCTTCGGTCATGAGCACAAACTGTACCTGCGAAATCTTACCGTTACGTGCATCGGCAAAAGAGGTTTGGTCCTTAACATCCTTTTTCGTCTCGCCCATGAGGGCATCGATTTTTTCACGAATGCGTGCGTCCATATCGGACGTTTGGTCGGCAAAGTCTCCCGTGCCATCGGATAGACGTTTGGCTCCGTCGGAAGCTTGCGATACGCCGGAACCAAATTGATGGAATCCGCTCTGCCACTCGGTCATGCCGTTGGCCGCACGATTGACACCGTCCACATAGGAAGCCAGCCCATCTACCAACGCACTGCTGTTGTTCGCCAAGGCGCTCACGCCGTCGGTATATTGCTGCATGCCACCAGCAAGACGGCCGAAGCCTGCCGTGTATTGCCCAATGCCGTTACGAACTTTTTCCTGTCCCTCCAGCAGTGCCTGCGTGGTTTCCGGTGACTGCAGGGCTTTGCCACCCTGTACCAAGGGCTTGACGCCTTGCTGCCATTCGGCGAGGCCGCCGGCGAGAGCCTTCATACCGGCGTAGAACGTGGTTGGAGCAGACGGTGATGTTGTATGCGTGTCTGCTGTCGGATCGGCTTTTGCGTTGCTATTCGATCCATCCTTCGTGTCCGCCGGCGTTGGCGGCAGAACCTTTGCCTCATCAGCGACGACGTCCGTCGTTTTTAAGCCGTTGCCGCCGAAGTGTACGGAAACGGCTCCGACACCGCCTACATAGCGACGCAAGCCTTGATGGAAAGTCTGATATTGCTGTTCTAATTTTTCGACGCCATCGGATAAGGAGGAGGAGCCGGAACCGAGGTGTTGCATGGCTTCGGTCATTTTCTTGATCTGTGAAAGTCCTTCGCTCAGGGCTTCTTCCATCTGCTCCGCCTGGCCGGCGGCTTCTGCCATACCTTGTTTCAAGGCTTTAAGCGGCGCCTCACCCGTATCGGTGAGACGATGCAGGGACGAGAGCAACGCTTGCTTTTGCGCGGCAGAGGTTTTTTGTTGGTAAGCCAGTAGCTTTTGGACATCCGGATTTTTCGGTGCATCCGCGGAGAGCCCAGCCGCCGTCACGACTTCTTCAAGCGATGGGGAGGGTTGATTTTCGATGGCTTGTATCTGTTTTTCAAAGGCATCATAAACGGCATCTGTGGCGCTCTTTGCCTGTTGCAGACTGCGCGACGCCTCTTTTATGCGTGCTTCGGATTGAGCCAATTCCTGCGGCGACGGCAGGGCGGAGGCAGAAGCTGTTTTGGAGCCGCTGTCATTTGGCAAAGAAGAAAGGCTGCGCTTCATCTGCGTTAATGCCTCTTGAATCTGCGCCGAATAGCCGACCAGCTTGCCACCCTCCTCGCTGAGAGCAGAAAGTCCGTCACGCGTCTTGGTCGCACCATCAAGCAGCTGCTGAGCCCCGGATGCGAACGGCGCCGCCGCTTCCAGGCTCTTTTGTGCGCCGTCAACATAGGCAGAAACGCCTTGAGTATAGCCTTTCCAGCCCTCATTGACCTGTTGCATGGCGTCTTCGATATCTTTTGTGCTCGTATTGGCCTGACGAATGCCAGCCACTAAAGGAGCGCTGTTTTTTTGTAGCGTTTCCAAGCCGGCCGCAAAACGATCGGCACCACCGGTCAGACGACTGCCGGCGTTTTGCAAGGAAGAAAAACCACCTGTCAAGCGGCCCAGACCGTAATCCAAAGCGCTAAACCCCTTATCCGCTGCAGACAATCCTGCTGCTAAACGCTTTGTCGCATCATTTAATGCCTTTGTACCGTCTTGCAATTTTTTGAGGTCCGGATCTTGACTGAAGTCCGGCAATGCCATGGAATTGATGTCCATGGAGAAAGGAACCCCGGCAAAGGTAATTGCCGGCAGGTGAAAATCTTTGACCGTTGCGGTCAAATGAAAGATTTTGGCTTCTTTTCCCGGCAGCCCGATGAAATCAATGCGATGGTTGCTGCCTGCCTGCACAAGGGTACCGTCTTTCGTTTGTACATTTTCGGCTACATCGCCAGGCAGTGTCACGGACGTTTGCAACATCATCTGTTGTGCATAGGAATCCTTTGCTGTGGCGTCCGTTGGCTTTACGGTAATTTCCAATCCAAAGGTACCGGATTTTCCGGCCAATTGCTGTGCATCAATCGGCTGCCCGTCCAGCGTGTAGCGCAGCTGAATTTTCCAGGGAAGTGTTTTACGCTTCGTTTGTCCCTGATAGAAGAAAGGTGCATCGCCGGTAGAAATGGCATAGTGCCCGTCGGAAAAACTTTCCATACGACCCTGTGTCGAAATCTCACGGATGGATGCATAATCACCATAATCCTTGACGGGTTCGGAGGAAGGATCAAAGCGATTCACGATATAAACGCCTTTGACATTGCCATCATTCTGTAGCGAAGCATAGACGACTTCGGATTTTGTTGCACCGGCTGTTTTTTGAGCGTTCAAGGATTCAGCTGTTTTTTCATTGGTTGTGGAAGGTGTGCCAGAGGTGCTCGACGTATCCGCAACGCGAATCGGCGCCGAGGGAGCCGCACAAACTGCCGTCTGCATAGGCATGACCACTAAGGCCGCCGCCAAAAGAAGGCTGGTGATGCGTTTTGGTTGATTCTTTACTTGTTTCATAATTCCTCCTTTGAAGGCTTTGTAGGAGCTGCATGATAGAAATGACGGCCGAAGGACGTGCATTCAATCCCCCGATCGAAAAGATACAAAAGACCGGGCAAAACGAAGATGACCATGGTTAACGAAAGCATAGCGCCACGTGCCAGGACTTCGCCCAATTCACTGACGATGGTCAAAGACGATGTCAGGTAAAGGACGAGGCCGGAAAAAGTCAAAATCAGAGCCGGCGGAAGTAATGAAGGGATAGTTTCCTTGGCGACAACGCGCAATGTGTCGGGCTTGCTTAAGCGTTGGCGATGATCACAGTAGCGTTCTGTATAAAGAATGGCATAGTCCACGGTTGAGCCAAGCTGGACCGTGGAAATGATGAGATAACCGATGTAACTTAATGACGAGCCCGTCAGATAGGGCACGGACAGATTCAGCCAGATGGCTACTTCGATGGTTAAAACGAGCAGAATTGGTAAGGTGAAGGAGCGGAACGCTAGGGCAATGGTCAGCGCAATGGTGAGAACAGCCAGACCGTTGACGATGATATTGTCCGATTGTACCGTCGCTCGCATATCATCCGTCACAACGGGATACCCGGTCATAAAGTACCCTTTTCCATAGAGGCTCTCCGTGATGGTGTGTATTTGTTTGACCACGCCAAAGGCAACATCGCCCTCACGCGGCATATTTTCTGTGATGATGAAATGACTATAGGAAGGAGAGAGGATCTGATCCAGCCCTTTTCCGGAGACCACCTCCTGCGGGATGGCCGGATCGGCCATGGATACATACGAAATCACCGAGTCCGTATGTGGCAACGCCTTCAGTGCCTTGTCCAGCTGTTGCTCTTTTTGCAGATCACCGCGCGGCACCAATAGAGAAATTTGCTGTTGTTCTCCAAAATGTGCATCGATGGCGTGCAAATCGTGTTCAGCGGCACTGTTCTTTGGGAACGAGCCCATGCCATAGACAAAGGAATTGCTCTGCGACGCCAAAAACGCCGGAATAATCAAAACTGCCACGATTGCCACAAAGATATGGCGATGGCGACATACAAAGGTACCAACGCCTTCGAAATTCGGTAACAATGATCGGTGTGCCAGCCGATCAAGCGGCTTTTGTAACACCAGAATCAGTGCCGGAAGAAAGATCAATACGGTCAGGAAAGAGAAGGCGATCCCCTTCGCCATGACAATGCCCAAATCCGCACCGATGCGAAACTGCATGAACAGTAGCGCCAGAAAACCGAAAAATGTCGTGGCAGCTGAGGAAGCAATCGCTATGGACGATTGCACCATCGCTTGTGCCATGGCTTCTTCATTCACCATGCCTTGCTCACGATTCAAATTATAGCGATGCAGCAAAAAGATGGCGTAGTCCATGGATACGGCCAATTGCAAAGTGCCGGACACGGCTTGTGTAATAAAGGATACGCTGCCCAAGGCCAAGTTGGATCCCATGTTGAGCAATACGCTCACACCGATGGTGAGCAAAAAGAGGAAAGGTTGTAACCAAGAGGAAGTGCTGATCAATAAGATGATGAAGACGATTGGTACCGCAAACATCGTAATCGAGCCAATCTCCGAATTGACAGCATGCTGGGCGCTTGCCAGTTCCATGATCTGTCCCGAAACCCAGGTATCGCTATGCAAAGAGCGGAGAAAATCCACGGTTTGCCGTGCATAGGCCGTATCGGCAGAAACTTGGAACAGCGCCCGTCCGTCTTTCCAATAGGCATTCACGGTTTTCGTATCCATTTGCTCCAATGGAGTATGAATATCCGTCACATCATCCAGCCAGAGCACCTGATCCACGTGTGTATAACCAGCCAGCTTTTCTTTCATCTGCAGCGCATCTCTTACGGAAGAAACCGGATAAGAAACGCGTGCATTGGGCATGGAAAAATTAAATTCTTTTCGCAACGTCTCCAGCGCCTGTGATGACGGTGCATTGGCCGGCAAATAGTCCGCCATGTCATAATTCACCGTAACGCGTGTTGCTGCAAAAGCCGATAGAATCGATAACATGGCAAACAGCAAGATAACCGCGAAGCGATGATGTAAAATAGTAGTAGCCACTCGTTTCATAGAAGCTCCTTTTCAAACGTATGGGTAAAAGATAGGCTTACTTACTATGATACGTTATTTCAGCGAAAAACGATGAGAAAAATATGTTTTTCTGCGATGAAGAGAACAAGAAAGGAAGAAAAATGACACCGTATGAAAAAGTTCAGCACTGCCTGGCACAAGTAAAGAAGGCTTGCCCTGAGAAACCGAAAGTGGGAATCGTCCTTGGTTCCGGCTTGGGTGATTTAGCCGATGCCGTCGAAGATGCTGTTTATGTTCCCTATGCCGAGATTGACGGCTTTCCAATCTCTACCGCACCCGGCCATGTCGGGCGTTTTGTCTTTGGTCGTTTTGAAGGTTTGCCCGTCGTGATGATGCAGGGGCGTGTTCATCTCTATGAAGGCTATCCCGTCTCCGACTGTGTTCTGCCCATTCGTCTGATGGCATCGCTGGGCATTGATACCCTGCTCTTAACCAATGCTGCCGGCGCCATCAATCCGACTTACAAAGTAGGCGAGTTTTGTCTTCTGAAAGATCACATCTCTTCCTTCGTGCCTTCGCCTTTACTCGGACCCAATGTCTCCGAATGGGGCACCCGTTTCCCGGACATGACCGCCGTCTATGATCCTCAGCTGCGTGAAAAAATGCATGAAGCCGGCAAAGAAGCCGGCTGCGTCTTACACGACGGCGTTTACGTTCAATTCACAGGTCCCGCTTATGAAACCCCGGCCGAAATTCACATGGCTTCCGTCCTCGGCGCCGACATGGCCGGCATGTCCACCGTCATCGAAGCCACAGCGGCCCATCACATGGGCGTGCGCCTGGTCGGCGTCTCCTTAGCTACCAACCAGGCTGCCGGTGTTGGTACGAAGAAGCTCAGCGAAGAAGAAGTGATCGAAGAGGGGAAAAAAGCTGCAGCACGGTTCCAGCAAATGATCCGCAATTTCTTAGGAAAATTGAAGTAACGGCGAAAAGCGAACGCAAAAAAGGAAGGTGACCTAATGGCCGCCTTCCTTTTTTTGAAATGATGGTAAAAATGGCATTGCTTATATGGCGCAACCCATGTCAAAACCGGATGTTGGAAATAACATGGGGCGCTTTCGGCAACGTTACCCCATGTTAAAAGCGAATCGTAAAAATAACATGGGGTAAAAAATCGCTAAAGTCGCCGCTGAGCCCCATGTTAAATGGCGAATCAGCAAAATAACATGGGGTAAAAAATCACAAAAATTGCCGTTAAGCCCCATGTTAAAAGAAGATTATGAAAATAACATGGGGTATCTCGCGTTTAGCAAACCCATGTTAAATAGCGAATCATCAAAATAACATGGGGTAAATGCGCCAAAAAGTCGCCGGATAACCCCATGTTAAAACGCATTTTCGCGAATAACATGGGGTATTGGCACGAAAAAGCAGAAAAATCGCCCCTTGTTAATTTGCCTATTCTAAAAATAACATGGGGCTCCGACAATGCACCCCATGTTAAAACGCATTTTCACGAATAACATGGGGTAGCGCTCCACTCTGCGTACCGGCTGAAGCCACGCTTTCTACGCTTCATTCCACGCGTCCTCAATGACGCGTTGAATCAGCGCCGGGGTATGCTCGATCAGATCCTTGCGATTCACGCGTTCGCCGAGGTTGTGCAGGTCCTTGCCCCAGGGGCCGATATTGAAAACGGGCATCGAATATCGCTGAATGAGGGCGAGGGGGATTTCATAGGCTTCGCCCCAAAAAACGAGATTCTTAGCGACGAAATCAATGGTCGAAGCATCAGCGGTAAACATGGCATAGGAGAGATCACAGATGCCTTTGAAATAATTGTCGACTTGCAGTTCGAGGCCGAAGGACTGCAGTGTTTCGCTAAGATTTGACACCATGCGGTCGGTCATGGATTGCGTGGACAGCTCGCTGTTATTGACAGGAGGATAGTAGGGGGCGGCCAGGCCGATAACGAAGCAAGGATCAGTGCTTTCCCAGCGTGCCAGATAGGCCTCCATCAACTCCAGCGCTCCTTCGCGCAGATCGCAGGTGCCGGCTTGCACTCGCTCGAGGATCGGAGCTTCTATACTTATTGCCTCAGGATCGTGGGAAAGCACGGCCTGCTTCAGAGCGCCGAAGGTGAGCACTTGTACCTGGGCGGGGAAGGGATCGGCGGGGGCTTCCGGCGTTTGGATGCGATAGAAGGCATAGCGCTCCTTCATGGATGCTATGACTTTGGCGCCTGCAACGGCAGCGGAGCGACAAAGCGCATGCAGCACGTCTTTCGGCGTATGGGTAAGGGTTAAGACATTTAAGTAACCGCCGGCCGTTGCCGGCAAGGAGACGTTATAGGCCGTGCGTCGGTCGCGCAGGGAAAGCCAAGTTGCGCCAGGCGTCGTGGTATTGCCGCGTCTCTCGACCATTTCCGGCCACAGCTCGGTTTCACGCGCCAAGGCACTCATCAGATGAATGGGATTTAAGCCGTCATAGACATTGCCGAGGTGCACGCTTTTGCCACGGGCTAAGACGACGGGCATCATTTTACCGATGCTTCCGTCATGAATGACATAGGCGTTTTCCTGCGTGCGTCCGTGCGGCTCCGTATCCACCATGAGGGTAAATTGCAAGCCGAATTTTTTCTCCAGTGCTTCAAATAGCGATGCCGCCGCGCGCATGCCGGCGGAGCCTGTTTCTTCATCCGGAACGGCCAATAGGAGAAGACTGCCCGGCACGTCTTCCTGCGCAGCGTACTCTTCGAGTAACGTCATTTCGATGGCAGCTCCCGCTTTCATATCGCACGCACCGCGCCCGAAGATCCAAGCCTCGCCATCAAGATCGCCTTTGACGTCATCCGACACCGGCAAGCTACCGTTTTGCAAGATCGGTTTGATGCCGTCGGGAAGATACGCCAGCTTCTGGTAACGCTCATATTGCGTGACATCCACGACGTCCATATGGTGAATCAACACCACGGTGCGCGGACTTTTGCCACGCACGAGGCCCCACATCACTTTGCGATGAAAGCGATCCTCCGGGCAAAGCCATGTGCCCCAGTGATCCGGTCGCTCGCGGAAATAAGGACATTGTTCAAAAAAGTTTTGATAGAAAGGTAACGCCAAATTCTCATCGGCGGTTCCTGTGACGGTGGGTAAGGTCATAAAATCCTTCAATAAGGAGTAAATTCGTTCTGCTCGCATCGCTTCCTCTTTCTATGCCTTGCTTTCAGACAACGCACTATATGTTGTTTTGAGCATGTTGTTAACGGTTCGCCGTGACTATCATACTACCCGTGCAGAAAAAAGAAAGAGACTAGCTACTGCGTCAAACCGGCATGGCAATTTTGACAAACATTTTCCTTTTCTTTCCCATCCCGTCGATTTTCTACTATAATAGGAAAAGGAGTTTACCGTTTTCGTTACCATAGAGAGGAAAGAACATGAGCGAAGTTTTTATTCAAGATGTAACGGTTCGTGACGGGAATCAATCCCTGTTAGCAACCCGTATGCAGCGCGAAGATATTATCACATTGGTGGAGGCGCTGGATAAAGTCGGCTTCCATTCCTTGGAAGTCTGGGGCGGCGCTACGTTCGATTCAGCGTTTCGCTTTTTGCATCAGAGTGCGTGGGAAAATCTGCGCGAAATTCGCCGCGCTGCGAAACACACAAAGCTTTCCATGTTATTGCGCGGACAAAACGTGGTTGGGTATCGCCATTATGACAACGATACACTGGAGCGCTTCATTCGTCTTACCTTAGAAAACGGCATTGATGTCATCCGCTGTTTTGATGCGCTTAATGATACCAACAACCTGAAAAACGCTTTTAAGTTTGTAAAAAAACACAATGGTCATTTGCAAGGCGCCATTGCGTATACCGTCAGCCCGGTGCATAACAACGAATATTATGTAAAACTGGCGAAAGAATATGTCGATATGGGTGCCGACTCCATTTGCATCAAAGATATGGCCGGCATTTGCACGCCGCAAAATGCATATGAATTGGTTTCCGCGCTAAAAGATGCACTGGATGTGCCCATTGATCTGCACACCCACACAACGGGAAATGCCACACCGCTTGTTATGCTGCAAGCGATGAAAGCAGGCGTAGACATCGTGGACGGCTGCATTTCTCCCTTCTCCGGCGGAACGTCGCATCTTGCCGATGAAACGCTTCTCGAGGTCGCCAAGCTTGCGGATCGCGAGGTCAACATCGACCGTGAAGCGCTGAGCGAAGTGTATGAAATTGCCGACCGCTTGGCCTCCAAATACATTGCTTCCGGCGACTTGCGTGCGCGTTCGTTGGTTCCCAATCCCAAGATTTTGACGTATCAGGTTCCGGGCGGCATGCTGTCGAACTTGCTCAGCCAATTGGAAGGACAAAAACAGGGGCATCGCTTCAATGAAGTTTTGCAGGAAGTACCCAATGTTCGTAAGGATATGGGTTATCCGCCGCTGGTGACACCACTGTCACAGATGGTCGGTACGCAGGCGGTCATGAACGTTCTTTTTGGCGAACCGTATAAAATGGTGCCGAAGGAAATTAAAGATTATGTGCAAGGCTTTTATGGTCGTTCGCCGGCGGAGAAAAATCCGGAGGTGGTCGCTAAGATTTTGAAAGGCGTTGCGCCGAAGAAACCGACGGACCCGGATGATCTGCCTTTCATTTATGAAGACGAGAAGAAAAAACTGGAAAAAGCGCTTGGCCGTGAAGCCAGTGAAGAAGAAGTCGTCGCCTATATTCTGTTCCCGCAACAGGTGGAATCCTTCCTGACGGGCGCATGGAAAGCGGAAGAAGAGGCAGCCAAAGCCAAAGCAGAAGCGGAGGAGAAAGCCAAACAGGAAAAAGCGGCTGTGGCTGTTGCAGCAACACAGGCTGCGACGGCATCGAACGCCGAATCCGTTACACTGGAAAAAGTGGCCGTTATGGCAGTGGCAGCCCATTTGTCCTCCGGTAGCGGCGCAGAATGCTTCGAGATGTTTCTTCCCCAAGGGAAATAGGATAAAATAGTAAAACGAGTTAAAACAATTAGACGCTTCATCGGCTAGGATCGGTGAACATGTCGGTTTAATGCTATGCGCAAAGGGGCCCCCATTCGCCACCATTTTGCGCAAATATAAAGGAAGGACGTATTATGAATCCATTTGGTTTAAGTGATGCCCTTTTTGTCAGCATGTTTTCCATGCTCATTGTGTTTCTCATCCTGATTTTGCTTACGGCCATTATCAGCTTGTTGAAGTACATTCCGGGCGGTGAAGAGGCGCCGAAAAAGTCTGTCAAAAAAGCGCCAGCCGCTGCAAAATCAGCCTTGGACGGTCGCATGATCGCGATGCTCACCGCTTCCTGTGTGGCCCAAGAGAGAGCAAAAGGCGATGTGCACGTTCTCTCCTGTCGTGAACTGTAATCGGAAGTGATTGTTAAAACAGCGAGAAGGAGAAAACGATGCAGATTATTTCCCCATCGGTAGAAATTCTGGGAAATCCGGATTCCCGTCAAATGCTGCGCAATATGGAAGCGGCAGGGCGCGTGTGCTACAAGAGTGAAGCCAATATCAAAGAAAATACGGCGGGACCGTTTCTGCGCCGTTTGGTGCAAAGCGGACATGAGAGCGTGATCGAACACGAAAAGTTGAGCGTGAAAATCATCTGCGACCGTGGTGTTACACATGAAATTGTTCGTCATCGCATCGCCAGCTACAGCCAGGAAAGTACGCGCTACTGCAACTACACGAAAGATAAGTTCGGCAACGAGCTCACTTTCATTAAACCGTTGTTCTGGGATGAGGGTGACACCTGCTACACCCTTTGGAAGGAACAAATGGCTTCCATCGAAAAAGGCTATTTTGCCCTTATCGAAGCCGGAGCGACGCCGGAAGAGGCACGAAGTGTGCTGCCGAATAGCCTGAAGACTGAAATTGTCGTGACCATGAATATGCGCGAATGGCGCCATTTCTTCCGTTTACGCGGATCCAAAGCGGCACATCCGCAGATTCGTGAGATTGTACGTCTGCTGTTGCCGAAGTTCCGGGAGCTGTTGCCCGATCTCTTTGAGGACATTGTGATCGACTAAGCTTAGCGTCATCGACGAGAATGTATCGCTTGGTAAAGCGTGCCTCGCAGCGAAGACGTAGTGTGCGGCTATTTAATGAGTCAAAAAAGAGGGCTAATGAATATGGCCGGCTTTGTAAAAGGCAATAGCCAGTTGCGTTCTCCCTTGCACCTGACATTTTTCCATAATTATACTGAGATAATTGCGGATGGTTCCTTCCGAGAAGTGAAGGACATCCGCAATTTCTTTATTGCTTTTTCCTTCGGA
Source organism: Levyella massiliensis (assembly GCF_000308275.2). Taxonomy (GTDB): domain Bacteria; phylum Bacillota; class Clostridia; order Tissierellales; family Peptoniphilaceae; genus Murdochiella; species Murdochiella massiliensis_A. The sequence goes on along the minus strand of NZ_HG529490.1, from coordinate 864,245 downwards.
GACCAAACGCACGATATTCCATTCGTCCTCCTTTAGCGCAGCAAACGGATCGTTGTCGGCTTGGTGAGGACGTTGAAGCAGGTGCGGTAATTTTTCTACAATTTCATCGCCATAGACGTGATGCCCGTTTTGCACGGCGTAGAGAGAGGGAAGAAGGGACTCTACGCCGGACTTTCGCAAATAGCCGCGTGCGCCGAGGCGAAGCGCTTCCGCAATGTAGTCTTCATCAAGGAACGTTGTAAGAAAGAGGATCGGCGCATGAGCATCCCGGCGGAGAATTTCGCGCGCGGCATCCAGACCGTTCATGCCCTCCATGCGAATATCCAAAAGGAGAATATCCGGATGATATTTTGCATACAGTGTAATGGCTTCCTCACCGCTGTTTCCCGTTCCGACCACTGTAATGGCCTCGGGATAGCTTTTTGAACCGCCTTCAATGATGAGACGAAGACTTTCGACGACAATGGGATCATCATCTACGATGACTAAATTCATACTTCCTCCTTTGGCAATGTGATAAACAGACGAAAGCCGTTTTCCACGGAGAGGTTCATGGAACCGTTCAAGGCGTCAACGCGCTGTTGTAGGGAAAGCAGGCCAAGCCCATTGCCGGCTTCAGGATGTTTGACAGCTGTCGTACCGTTATCCACAAGCAATAAGCGGTAAAACGTTGGCGTCTCGCTTAAAAGAATTTCCGCTTTTGTCGCATTGGAATGGGTGGCAGTGTTTTTTAATGCCTCCTTAATGGCGGCCAGAAGCGTAAAATGGACCGCACCAGGCGGTTCGGTTTGCAGATGGATTTCTTTATAGACCGGACAGTAGGTATAGCGATCCAATAGGAGCTGCACTTCTTCGGCTAAATTCAATGATTGATCATGCAGATTGTGTACGCTGTTACGGATTTCCGTCATACTTTCCTCCAGTAATTGGCGGACCGGAACAAGCAGGGAAGGATCTTCGATGCGAAATTCTAACGCTTTTAACTGGAGAATGGCGGACGTCAGTTCATGCCCGACGTGGTCATGGATATCCCGTGCAATGCGCTGTCGCTCCTGCAGGATGGCATTATCCTGCAGAAGGGACTGTGATTCTTCCAGAGCGAGATAACGACGGTTAAGTACATTGGATTTCTGCGTTTCTTCATCCAGCGAATACAAGGTTTTTTCCAAGCGATGGCGATCTTTGCGCCATGTACCGGCCACATAATTCGCATAAAAGGCGAGAACGCTGAGTAACAGTGTATACGGTGAGACGCCACAGCAAAGAAAAACGATAAGAAAAAGCAGGATACCCGTTAAACGAATAGGAGACGAATCCGGAAGAAGAAAAAAGAGTCCCGGAAGGAAGGCCACCAGATAGGGACGCGATCCGCTGAACAAGGTGATTAAGGACGCGGATAGAAGAAAAAGAAATGCCTTGTGCTTTTGGGATACTTTTTCCGGCGCGACAAGCGAAAACAAATAAAACAAAGCATCGCCGCTGAGAAGAAACAGGATATGAAGATATGCGCTCGCAGACGGAGATGAAGCATGCAAGAAGAAGGTGGAAAGGACGGAGAGGAGAACGACGCCACCCCACAAATAAAATCGCTTCACGATTGCCTCCTTTGGCTGAAACTTGCCGCTTTTCCAATATATTTATTATAGCAAAGGCGAGGTGAAGCATAAAACAGAAGCGAGATGACATTTGTCATATTCGCTTATGACAGAAGACCCTCGTTTTCCGGAATGGTGCTGTTTACACTGATAATAAGAAAAGAAAAAAAACAACAACATCATGCAAGCGACAACCATCTGAAAAACGTCGTCAAAAGTCCAAGAATAAGGAGGCAGTATGGAACATGTGGTAAGGGTCAACGATTTGGTCAAGCGTTACAAAGAACTGGTAGCCATTGACCATCTCAGCTTGACCGTAGATAAAGGCGAGATATTTGGCTTGTTGGGTCCGAATGGATCCGGAAAGACGACCTTGATTAACTGTATTTTAGCCTTGCTCAAATTTGACCATGGAGAGATTGAAATTTTTGGCACACCGATGTCCTCTACAAATGCATCTGTCAAAAAGCAGATCGGGTTGGTACCACAGAATGTGGCGGTCTATGAAGAACTCAGCGTGCAGGAAAATATTGATTATTTCTGCGGTCTTTATGTGCAGGACGAAAAGAAACGCAAAGCATTGGTAGAAGAGGCCATTCACTTTGTAGAACTGGAGGATTTTCGTCATTTTCATCCATCCAAACTTTCCGGCGGATTATTGCGACGTCTCAATTTAGCCTGCGGCATCGCGCATAAGCCGCGGCTTCTGATCTTGGATGAACCGACCGTTGCGGTGGATCCGCAATCCCGAAACCGCATTCTGGAAGGCATTCGTAAGCTGCGGGATGAGGGTGCCACGGTCATCTATACGTCACACTACATGGAAGAAATTGAACTGCTGTGCGATCGCTTGGTCATTTTGGATCACGGGAAGTCGTTAGTGGAAGGAACCAGCCGTGAAATTCTGGCGCAAACGTCGCTTCGGGAGACGGTAAAAGTGGGGGTTGCAGAACTTTCCGACGCTCAACTGGCCTGGATTAGGCAAGAGCCTGCGTTTGGGTCTCCTTCTTATGATGGGAAATATCTGCAACTGCAGCTTCGCACGTCTGCCATGAGCGCCATTGATCTCATCCATCGATTAGAAGAAAAAGGTATTTCTCTATTGTCCATTGAAACCGATCGACCCACCTTAAATGATGTTTTTCTGGAAATCACCGGAAAGGAGCTGCGTGATCATGCGTAAACTTTTCGCTTATCACCTGAAACAGATCATCCGCCAGCGGGAAGCGCTGATTTGGGGTTTTTCCTTGCCGGTTGTGCTCTTACTCATTTTCAGCATGGTCTTTCGTCCGACCACAAAGGAAGATCTCTCTTTGCCGGTCAGTCGTATCGGGTTGATTCAAGGACAAGAGGCGGATTTCCCGGATTTTATGGCGGATCTTGAGGCCAAGAAAGGCGTTTGGAAAAATCAAAAGTGGACAGAGGAGACGCCGGAAAAAAATGCTAAACTTCCACTCGTGTATGGCAACTTCTCCACACTCAAAGAAGCGCGAGCCGCGATGAATGCCGGCGCCATCGACGCCATCGTACTGGATGCCAAAGCCGGAAAATATGAAACGCGCATGGCGCGTTCCTATGTGCTGATGGTTGTACAGCAGGTATTGCGCTCGTACCAAACCAAAACCAATATGGAGGAAATTGCAAAATCTGCTGTGACAAAAGCTCCAACATCGGTGCCGGCGGTAGCGCAAGAACAAAAAGTAGAAGCGCTGGAAGTGAATCCGGATCTGCGTAAAGGCGGCGTCGACCAAATGCTCAGCTTTCAGTTCGCCTGCATTGCCTACATTACCTTTTATGCGTTTTCCATGGGCAATCATCTTCTGGATAACTTGCATGCGAACCAAAGCCCACTTGGCTTGCGAGAGCAGATATCCCCATTGGAGCGTCGGAAAAGCTTTGTGCTTCATTTTGGCGCCTATCTGGTCATTTATATCGGCTTTACCCTGGTTCTCTACCTGCTGCTTCGCCTTCTTGGTGTAGAAGTGGCGACGAAGACGAATATTTGGGCTCTTTTGCTTCTGCTTTTTTTGGGGCAATGTTGTGGCATCGTGATCGGTGTTGTGGTGGCTGCCCTGTTGCCGGAAGCAAAAGGTGTTCGCCAGGCTATTGGTATCCTATTGCCCCTTTTCTTAGGCTTTTTGTCGGGCATGATGGTTTCCGGCGTACGGACGATTGTGCAGGCTGCTGCCCCGTTATTGGATGCACTCAATCCGGTTAATATGGTGAACGACGGTTTGTATGGTCTCTATACACAGGGAGTGGGGGAGATTTATCATACGGCGATGGCGCACTTGGCCATCACTCTCGTTATTTTCCTTGGCATCACCATCATCGCATTAAGGAGGGATCGCTATGAGAGCCTATAAACTGTTTCTCAAAATCGCGCGTCACAATAAAGGTTTTTTGCTGATTACCTTCGGCATTTTTTTGGGACTCTTTTTGCTCATGGCGAGGAATCAGACAGAGGAAGCTACTTTTGTAGAGGAAAAAAAGCCGCGTTTGGCCCTGATTAACCACAGTCAGGATGCGTTCGCCAAGAACCTTGAAGCGTATTTGAAGAAAACAAACGAGATCGTGGACGCCGGAACGGATGAAAAAGCTTGGAACGCTTCCATTTTTCGGGATAAGGTGGACTATGTTCTGGTGATTCCTGAAACCTTCCGTTTACCCGAGACGGGAAGCCGGCTCAACGTACAGACCTTCGTCAGCAAAAATGATACGCCGGTACAGGTATTGGATCGCCAGATTGCTCTTTATGCAACGAGTTATCGCCTCTTTGACAGTCATATTCCTTCTTCCGTGCAGGGAAGTGAGCGAAGTGATCTTCTAGAGTCGTACATGATAAAAATCATGGATACGAAACTGGAGGGACAAATCGCCGTAAATGGCCACGAAAACAGTGCGCAAATTGAACTCTTTTTGGGAATGCTTGGCGTTATTCTTTACGTCCTCTTAAGCGCCGGTTTTACATGTGTGGGCATGACCATTGCCCGTACCGAGGATCCGAAAATAAAGGCTCGTGAGTTGATCAGCGGCTATGACGAGGCAACGCGGACGAGACAAATTACGCTTTCCTCCTTTGTGTTTATGTTTTTCCTCTGGGCGATCTTCATGCTCATCAGCCTTGCGGTTGTAGGCTTTGATGTGCTCGAAACCAGACAGGCACAAGTTGGAATTCTCACTTCCGCCGTGCACGCTCTTGCCATCAACGGGTTGATCCTGTTTATCATGCAGATTTTTCGATCGGAAAATGCAGCTTCCTTCTTCAGCACAGCCTATTCTTTACTGGTGGCCTTTTCGACAGGTGTTTTTGTGCCGAGTTTTCTGCTTCCGGATTTCGTCGTAAAAGCATCGCGCATTTTCCCTTCCTATTGGCTGATGAATACCATTGATCATCTCAGCCATGTCAGTGCGGCAAAAATCGATTACGCTTTGGTAAATCGCAACCTCCTTCTACTCGTGGGTGTTGCAGTGACAACTTTCCTCTTGACCATCATTTTGCGCCGAGAACAGAGCAAAGCGCATTAGACCCGGGCGTTTTTTACGCCACAGGTCGCGATGCTATCGCTTATCCTTTTTCGTTGGTTTTGCTGCTTTGTGTATAATGGAAGAAGAGGCATGCAAGAAGGAGGAGTTATGGAATATCGTCGTTTTGGAGATACGCTTGTTTGCCGCATGGAACGCGGCGAAGAGATTCTGACGCAATTGAAAAACATTGCTGAAAAAGAGAACATTAAGCTAGCTGAAGTACGTGCGTTGGGCGCCATCGATGATTTTACGGTGGGTTGCTATGATGTGAGTGAAAAGAAGTACTATAAAAACCACTTCACCTTCCCGGCCGAGATCACTGCGCTCTATGGCAATATCACGACCATGGATGGGGAATATTATGCGCACCTCCATTTAACGTGTGCGGATAAAGAAGGCCATGCTTTTGGTGGCCATCTGAATGAAGCGGTGATTTTTGCCACCTGTGAAATGTTCATTCATGTGCTGGATGGCACCGTGGATCGTATCCATGATGATGAAACCGGCTTAAACCTGTTCCATTTTGAATAGGATCATGCCCGCTCACTTCGGTGGGCGGGCTTTTTCTGTCAAGGCTCGCGAGTAAGGAGCGATCATGCGTCATTTTGAACAAGAAATCACGGATCCTGCCGCCTGGTTGGCGCAGGATGGCGATGGCTGGCAGTGTCGGGAGCGATTAACGCTTTCGGATATGCCGCTTCTTTTGATGCGCGATTTTAAGGAAACGAATCATTGCTCACTCACCGCTTTGACGTCTGTCTTTACGTATTTTCGTCGCCAAGGGGTGACCGGTTTGCCCGCCGATCCACAAGAACTTTTTTCTTGGATTCGTGCGAAAGCACGAGCCAAATGGATGTTTCATCCCGCCATCGGCACCTTTCCCTGGCAAATTGCGCCGTTGGCCAATCAAGTGTGGAAGAATTGTAATTATCCGGCCCGTGCCCGCAATGTGTTTTTCTTTCCGCGTCGCGATGCCCTTGAAACGCTCCTTATCGACGAATTGCGTGCGCTACGTCCCGGCATCATCAGTTTCACCCATAATCGCTATCACAATCATTCCGTCACTTTTTTCGGGTATGAATATTGGGAAAAAGGAAATGAACACCGAATTTTTCTGCGCGTCAACAATCACTGGACCCGTGCCCCGCGCTTCGTGGACCTCACACATCTAGGGGAGGGGAGCGATTCCTACATCGCTCTATGTCTGTTTCGACTCTGACGCGTTGAAATGCCGTAGTGGAAAAGAGGAACCATGGGAAAATTTCACTTATTTTTTTCGCAATTGCCGAAAGCGGCCAATCTGCTCCTGCATCGCGAAAAACTGCAAGACTTATTACGCAAAGCTGTGAACGTGTTACGCAACGAGGAAAGCCTCGAGAGCGTGCGCGCAGAAGCCTTGCTACTCCTAAACATGGTCAAAGATACCGTCACGCGCCATTATCGCTATCTGGGAAAGCGCAACGCCGTGCTCATCGTAGGCGCATTACTCTATCTGGTAAATCCCATGGATGTCATCCCGGATTTTATTGTCGGCCTCGGCTTTACCGACGATATCGGCATTCTTACCTATGTATTTCACACGCTTCACACAGAAATTGAGAAATATCGCCAATGGATCGCCGACGGTCGTCCCGGCGATCGTCGTGCCGCGCGAACCCCCAAATCCGACGGACGCTGTTCGAGACGTCGTTAAAGGAGATAACGATGAAAATTCACGGACTGCAAAAGTGCTCCTTGCTGGACTTTCCCGGGCACACAGCCGCCACCGTTTTTCTCGGCGGCTGTGATATGCGCTGTCCTTATTGCCACAATGCGGAGATATGGGATGCCTCTCTGCCAGCCCTGCTTGAAGAAGAGGAACTCTATCAATTCCTCGAAGAACGGCGCGGCTTTTTGGAGGGCGTCTGCTTCACTGGTGGAGAACCCCTCTTGCGCCGCGATTTGCCCGATGTCATTCGCCGTGTTCGCTCCATGGGCTATTTAATCAAAGTGGACACCAACGGCCTGCATCCCGATATTCTGCAACAATTCTTAGATGAGCATCTCGTGGATCGCATAGCGATGGACATAAAAAATGAGCCGGATCGCTATGCGGAAACCGTCGGCGTTCCCGTGGATCTCTCCCGCATTCGTCGCTCCGTCAGCCTCTTGCTGGCGAATCCGTCCCTTGCGGAATTTCGTACCACCGTCACCAATGCCTTCCACGATTGCCATTCCTTCATGGTCATCGCCGACTGGCTGGCAGGAGCGCCTTTCTTTGCCCTCCAACCTTTTAAAGTCACCGAATTCGTACCTGATCAAACCTTGGGCACTCCTACGAAAGAAGCCCTCGAAGCCTACGCCGCCATCCTGCGGCAAACCATCACCCACGTGGAAATTCGTGGTTAAAAAAGGGAGTTGGCCTTTCGGCCAACGGTTGATACATGAAAGAAGGCGGCCTTTTTGGCCGCCTTCTTTATATCCTATTGCATTTAATACTATAAAGAATATAATATAGGTGAGTAAACAATATAGAAGAGGAAGGAGGAGCGGTGGCGTTTTCATTGCAAACTTCAATTTTAGATCTTTGTGTGCTGAGCCTTCTGCGCAATAAAGATCGCTACGGGTACAGTTTTACGCAGAAGATGAAGCGTGTAATGCCAATTTCAGAGTCAACGATTTATCCGGTATTGCGTCGATTGCAGAAGGATGGGTTGTTGGACACCTATGATCGGCAGCATCAGGGGAGAAATCGAAAATATTACCGTATTACGGAAGCGGGAAGAGATCGCTTGACGATCTATCAGGAGGATTGGGAAGCCTTTAAAACAGCGTTGGAGGATCTGCTGGTAGAAGCGAGTGAGGAGGATGAAGATGACTAGAAAGGAATATTTGGACGCGCTCGAGAGTCGACTGGGACGGTTGACGCAGCAAGATCGCGATGACGCCTTGGCTTACTATCTGGAAATCTTTGAAGATCGCGGGGTGGAAGAGGAAGATAGCGTACCGGAGGATATGCCGGATCCGCGTCAGGCGAGTTTCGAGATTTTGCGCGATGATCAATTGCAGCGCATGGAAGAAAATGAAAAAGCGGAAACCAACCAGTCGCAGAAGAAAAAGGTATCGCTCTTGTTTACGGTCGTACTGGCGATCTTGGCATTGCCCATTGGTTTGCCGATAGCCATCGCTCTTTTACTCGTATTTTTAAGCGCTATCTTGGTCATCGGCTCACTTCTGATCGCAGGGGTGAGAGCCGGCGCAGGGCTTGCCCTGGGAGCGATAAAGGAATTGGCGACGGAAATGCCAAAGGCATTCAGCATGCCGCGTGCGCTGTATCTGTTGGGCATCGTATTGCTGGGCGTAGCTGTCGTGCTGATCATGATCCTTGTGCTGCGCAACATGATTCGCGGCATTCGAAAGCTTTTGTTACGGCAGAAGAATAAGAGAGGAGCACAACATGAGTAAACTGGGAAAATGGTGCTTGGGCATCTTATTATGTGGTGTAATCCTGGTTGGCGCCTCTTGGGCTTTGGGACTGCGCGACTTCAATATCGGTAACTCAGCATTTCGCGGAGAGAAAAAGACAAGACGCCTGGAAACCGTCACGGACGTGACCGTGAAACTGACGCTGCAAAATTTTGAAATTCGACAGGGCGGTACCTATGCCGCAATCGAATATCCGGCGTACAAGGATCCGTCGATGCGACTGGACATTCAACAGGAAAACGGCAAACTCAGTATCCATGCGCCGAAAGGCAAGGGCGGTGTGCAACTCAATTTGAGCAATATCCTTGATAACGAGTGGAAAAATCAAAAGATCATTCTCTTCTTGCCGAAAGACGCAAAGCTGAAACATATTGTGGTGCAGCAGGAGATAGGCAATACGCAGCTCAACAAGGTGCAAGCAGAACAGGTGAAGTTTACGTCGTCGGTAGGGGAATTAGACGCCGATGGTTGTACGATAGGTAACTTGAATGCCGAAAGCCAGACCGGCGGCCTCAGGGTTTCAGAAAGTAATCTCTCCTCCTCCTATTTACAATCCAATGTGGGCGCAATTCAGCTGCACATTAAGCCTTCCGGCACCATTGAGGCGCATACGAACACCGCTCCGATCGGGGTGACAACCTTCGGCGTCAAACGGGTACAGGCCATACTAAAAAGCGATACAGGCGAGGTTTCCTGGCAGGGAAAGAAGATGAAAAATTCTTATTACCGTGAGTGTGAAAAGCCGGAAGCCATTTTTTCACTGGAATCGGATACCGGGACGGTATGGATGATGGATCAGGATTTGGAAACGGAAGAGTTCAACGCGAGTATGCATGACCCTATGAGCATCGGTATTTCTTCGGAAGTAAAATCGCAAGAATAGCAAGGATCTGTCTTGGGAAAACGGCTGTTGCAAAGGGACAAGCGCTGAAATGACGGTAGCGCGGGAAGAAAGCAGAGTCTTTTAATCAGCAATATATGGGGGCGAAAAAATCTTTTCGCCCCCATATATTGTATAAAGAGAAAGATCGTGATAGCATATAAGTAACAATATAAACAGAGGCGAAGGAAAACGACGCCCTGCTTTTTTTCCGCTGAAACAAGGTCGGGTCCCCAGCGCAAAACGATATCAGAAGTGACCCGAAAGCCGCCGGAACGACGAGTACCGGAGCAATATGAGAAAAGGGAGAGGGACATGATTACGGTTAAGAAACGCGACGGGTCCTATGTGGACTATCGCATTCAAAAGATCCAAGACGCCATGCGCAAAGCCTTTGTTTCCACACAAACGCCCGTTTCGGACGATGTATTGGAGCTCTTAGCCCTGCGCGCCACCGCAGATGCCGGCAAGCACGCCAATGATGATGTTTTGGAAGTCGAAGCCATTCAGGATAGCGTAGAACGAGTCCTTTCCGACTGCGGCTACGCCGAAGTAGCTAAAGCCTACATACTCTATCGCAAGCAGCACGAAAAATTGCGTCGCGTAAACGATACTTTATTGGACTATAAAAAGCTGGTAGACGATTATCTGAAGATCAATGACTGGCGCGTGAAGGAAAACTCGACGGTGACCTATTCCGTCGGTGGACTGATTTTATCCAACTCCGGCGCGATCACTGCCAATTACTGGCTCTCGGAAGTCTACGATAAAGAGATCGCAGAAGCACATAAATCAGCGGCCATTCACATTCATGATCTGTCCATGTTGACCGGCTACTGCGCAGGTTGGAGCCTGAAACAGCTCATCGATGAAGGTCTTGGCGGCGTACCGGGAAAGATCACTTCTTCACCCGCCAAGCATTTATCCACGCTCTGCAACCAGATGGTCAATTTCCTGGGCATCATGCAGAACGAATGGGCGGGCGCACAAGCCTTCTCTTCCTTTGATACGTATCTGGCGCCCTTTGTAAAGGTCGATCATTTGGATCTCGAAGAAGTCAAGCAATGCGTGCAGTCCTTTGTGTACGGCGTGAATACGCCAAGTCGTTGGGGGACGCAGGCTCCGTTTTCCAACATTACCTTGGATTGGCGCATACCGGCCGATCTTAAGGACATGCCTGCCGTCGTCGGCGGTAAGATGATGGACTTCACCTATGGCGATTGCCAAGCTGAGGCAGATCTCGTGAACCGCGCGTTCTTGGAAGTGATGCTCGAGGGCGACGCCAATGGCCGCGGCTTCCAATATCCGATTCCGACCTATTCCATTACCCGCGACTTTGATTGGTCGGCCACGGAAAACAATAAGCTGCTGTTTGAAATGACCGCGAAATACGGCACACCGTATTTCTCTAATTATGTCAATTCGGATATGGATCCCTCCGATGTGCGCAGTATGTGTTGCCGTCTGCGCTTGGATCTGCGCGAATTGCGTAAGAAAGCCGGCGGTTTCTTCGGCTCCGGCGAATCCACGGGCTCCGTTGGTGTCGTGACTATTAATTTGCCGCGCATTGCTTATCTGGCCAAAGACGAAGCGGATTTCTACCATCGCTTGGATGCTCTGACGGACGTGGCAGCCCGCTCCCTGAAGCTGAAACGCAATGTCATCACGAAGCTGTTGGAGGCAGGCCTTTATCCTTATACGAAACGCTATCTGGGTACCTTTGAAAACCACTTCTCCACCATCGGCCTGATCGGCATGAATGAAGTGGGACTGAATGCAACCTGGTTGGGTGGCGATATGCGCGATCCCAAAACGATGCGCTTTGCGAAGGAGGTCCTCCTGCATATGCGCGAGCGTTTAAGTGATTATCAGGAACAATATGGCGATCTCTACAATTTGGAAGCAACGCCGGCGGAATCCACGACCTATCGTTTTGCCAAACACGATAAAGAAGATTTCCCGGACATCAAAACTGCGAACGATCACGGTGCGCCGTACTACACGAACTCATCGCACCTGCCCGTTGGCGCTACGGAAGATGTATTTGATGCCTTGAAGGCCCAGGATGAATTGCAAACCCTCTACACCTCGGGCACCGTCTTCCACACCTTCCTTGGTGAAAAATTGCCGGATTGGAAGAGTGCTATGGCTTTGGTTCGCGCCATCGCCCAGAATTTCCATCTGCCTTACTACACTATTTCACCGACCTATTCCGTCTGCCCGGATCACGGCTATCTGTCCGGTGAACAGTACGTCTGCCCGCATTGCGGCAAAGAAGCGGAAGTCTACAGCCGCATTACAGGCTATTATCGCCCCATTCGGAACTGGAACGATGGCAAACAACAGGAATTTAAGGATCGGACAGAGTACACATCTTTGAACAAATAAAAAGCGCTGTTTGCGCAGCGCAATAGATAGAAGAAGGCGGCCCAACGGACCGCCTTTCTTATTTGTCTTACTCGTTGCCGGTGCGCATGAGGTGGATATGCGTCGGCCGGCAGGAGAATACCTTATTTATTGTTGAATAATCCTTGGAAGAAATCAACAATGCCTTGGAAGAGATTCCCGAAGAAACCGCCCAATTCGGATTTGGTGCTGGGGGAGAGATTTGCCCAACCGTTTTGCACTTTTTTCATTAAGGTATCACCCTCTTTGAGCAATCTTTCGCCAAGCTTTTGTAAATTGGCCTTTTGCTCTTCAGACAGCTCGATCTTGGAAAATTTTTCCATCAAGCCTTGGAGGGATTGCAGATTGTCTTTGGTCAATACGCCGTCCAGATTGTAATTGTTCACAACGGAATTGACAATGGTCGTAATATCACCGACGGAAATGGAACCGCCGTTATCCTGTTTTGTTTTGGCAATTTGTGCTTTGATTTCGGCTAAGGCGGCGTTAAACAACTCGTCGGAAAAGCCGTCTTTGCCTTTGTTTTGTTCATTGATCTTGGACGTAATGACCAATTCTTCCTGCGCCACCTTGATGTTTTCTTCCGGTAAATTGCCGGTAGTGCCGCTAAAGGCCTTATAGACACCGGCCAGAGCGCCTGAGCCATCCACCGCTTTGACGGAAGCAACGCGAATATTCATATTCGTGGCACCGGCCGTAATAGCTGCATTCGCATATTCTGTCGGTGTGATGGCTGTAATGGTATCCGGGGTGACGATATCCACATTCACCCCGCTTTTATCCTTCGCAGGCTCCAGATATACCGATGAATACACCTGATAGTATTGATAATGGTCGTGCAGGAGGGCGTTCATTTCTTTAATATTCACCTGCATCTCCAACGCCTTGTCGGATACCTTCAGCAAATGTGCGGTTTCTTCTTTTTGCTCTTTTGTTAAACTTTGCCCATAGGAATAGACCGGCTGCTTCAGATTATCGGCAGAAACGGATCCCGATAAAGCGACAAATCCCACGCACAGTGCCAAAGCGCCCGCAAATACTTTTTGATAAAAAGACGATGTGTGTTTCATAGTAACTCCTTCTCCCTTGGCTTCAAAGGAAGCCATAGCACCTCGTTTGATGCTCCTTAATAGTACGCGAGCCATTTGTGCGCAATGTGAAGAGAAAATTTCCTATTTACTTGATCTTTATATCGAACAAACACAATTGGGCTACTCTAATCGTGTAAGTATTGTTGAGAGTCCGCCATGGACAGGTATTCCGAAAAGAATTTCACTAAAGGAGGGAGTATGCGAACCAAAAAATGGGGCATCGCTCTTGCATTGCTGTTATCCGCAGCCATGCTGATGCCGAACACTGCTTTCGCCCAATCCGGCGATGAAGGACAGTCGTTTGTGGAAGATTTGGTCGAACATCCGCAGACAGAAACGGAAGAAAAAGAAGTTGTAGCGGAAAAAAAGTCTGAAGCGGAGACAAAGGCAGAAAATACGGAAGAGACCGTACAGCCGAAGCAAGACAAGAAAGAAGCGGTCCTTTCTAAAGAGAGCGTGGCCGGAAAATCGTTGACAATCTTGCATACCAACGATGTACACGGTCATGTGGCGGCTTCCAGTAAAGACGGAAAAACCGGCAACATCGGTTACGCCAAATATGCCGGCATTATTGCTGCTAAAAAGGCCGAAGGCCCGGTATTGGTTGTGGACGCCGGCGACTTAACGCAGGGCACAAACTTTGTCACCCTGTCGAAGGGCGAAGCCATCATTAACCTGGCCAATAAAATCGGCGTGCAGGCGATGGTACCCGGCAACCATGAATTTGACTACAGCCTGGAACAGGCCAAGAAAAATTCAAAACTTGCCAAGTATCCCTGGTTCGCATCCAACATTTTTGATGAGAACGGCAATCTGTTATTCCGTGCCGGTGAAGTCATTGATGTGGACGGCATCAAGGTTGGCGTGTTCGGCTTAGCCACGCCGGAAACCAAGTATAAAGCTAATCCCTTGAATACGAAGGGACTTAAATTTACCGATACCGTTGAAGAAACCGTGAAAATTGCGCAGGCGGAGATCGATAAGCTGCTCAAGCGCGGCGCCGATTACACAATCCTGCTCAGCCATCTCGGCAGCGATGAGGAATCCAAGGTGAACACGCTGAAAGTGGTTCCGCAGCTGAAGAATCTGGACCTTCTCATTGACGGCCACAGCCATACGGAATGGGTGAGCGGTCATCCCTTTGAAAACGGAACCCTTGGCGCTTCCACCGGCGAACACTTGAAGAACGTCGGTATTGTACACGTCGTGTTCGGTAAGGATGGCACACCGCAATCTAAGGCAGAGCTCATGAATTACGCAGCGGCACAGTCTTATAAAGACGACACGAAGGTTGCGGAAATCATTGCTGCTTTTGATAAAGACAACGAAAAAGTACTGGGACAGGTTGTTGGTACCCTTGCCAAGACCTTGGATGGCGAACGCAATCACGTACGTGCCGGTGAAACGGGCATGGGCGATTTGATTACCGATGCGATGCTCAAGGCCTCCGGCGCCGATGCTGTCATCACCAATGGAGGCGGTATCCGCGCTTCCATCAATGCTGGCACGGTCAAAGTCGGCGATGTCTTTAACGTTCTGCCGTTTGGCAATGCCATGACCGTCATCGAAGTGACCGGTCAGGACATCATCGATGCCCTGAATTACGGCATTTCCGAATACCCGAATCCTGCCGGCAAATTCCCGCATGTCGCCGGCTTGACCTTCAAAATTGCCAAGAAGGACAACAAGAACGTTGCTACCAATATTCAGATCGGTAAAACAGCCATTGATCCCGCCAAGACCTACAAACTGGCCACAAATGACTTCATGGCAGTTGGTGGCGATGGTTATGAAATGTTCAAGGGCAAGAACTTGCTGGCCACCCACGGCTCTTTAGCACAGATCGTTCAGGACTACATGACGCAATTGACCAAAGACGGCAAAGGCACCTTCACCTATCTGACCGACGGTCGTGTGGCCGAAGCCAAGGCGAGTGAACCCACGCCGAGTAACAAACCGTCCACGGATAAGCCCGGCACGCAGCCGACGGACAAGCCGACGACCAAACCGGCAGACAAGCCGTCTACGAAACCAGCCAAAATTGCTGCCAAGAAAGCCGACAAAAAGGCACCGAAGACCGGCGATGTGATGTTCATGGCTCCGGTTGCTCTGCTGATTGCGGGTGCAGCCCTGACTATTGCTGCTAAGAAGAAGGCAGAATACTAAGCCCTTTCGAAAAACAGGAACAACGTCAGACGACGCCCGGATAGGAACCAAGTGGAGAGGCAACGCAGTACTGCGCGGCCTCTCCACTTTTTGTCATTCTTGGAGCAACAGCTTTGGCGCAGGCTCGGAAGGTGGCAAGAAGAGGGGCGAGAAGAAGATGCGCAAGAAGATGCGCGACCGTGCCTTTTGCGAAAAACGTGCAAAGGCACGGTCGAAAAGTGCGTGAAGCGGGGGTGAGCGACCGTGCCTTTTGCAAAAAAAGTGAAAAGGCACGGTCAAAATGTGCGTGAAGTGGAGGTGCGTGACCGTGCCTTTTGATAAAAAAGCGCAAAGGCACGGTCAAAATGTGCATGAAGTGGAGGTGCGCAACCGTGCTTTTTGCAGAAAACGTGCAAAGGCACGGTCGAAATGTGCGTGAAGTGGAGGTGCGTGACCGTGCCTTTTACAAAAAACGGGCAAAGGCACGGTCAAAATGTGCGTGAAGTGGAGGTATGTGACCGTGCCTTTTGCAAAAAACGTGCAAAGGCACGGTCGAAATGTGCGTGAAGCGGAGGTGTGCGACCGTGCCTTTTGCAAAAAACGTGCAAAGGCACGGTCGAATGCCCTTTTCTCAATTTCGCTGCAGAATTCCGGAAAATGTGCTATACTATAAGCATCAGATCCCGCCACACCTCTCACTGAAGTGCAAAACGGCGGGCCTTTTTCATTCACTACGACGGCCGACGACGCGCCTCGCTACGGCAGTTTACGCATCGCCTCAGCGGCGCCTCGCCACGGCGGCGCCATTGCCATGGCAGCACGTGCATCGCCAAAACGTCGTAGAGCACCGGCAAAGGTGGGATTATGGCTACGCAGAAACAAGGTTTTCGTTTTGAAGCAAAAATCTATAAGATGGTAACAAAGGACAAGCTGGTGATTGGGGATCTGGATTATGCCAATGCAGTTTTTCAGCACATCAGTCCTTTTCATCTGGAGAATTTCGGGTTGCCCTGGCGTAAGTTGGATGGTACGTACCGAGAGGGAACCACATTTGAAATGCTGGTGGATGCGTATCTCGGGGATCGCATGATTAAAAATTTTTTATTTGATTATTTGGCAGATTATGAAGTACAGTTGCGACATGTGGTTGCAACGGTGCTCAATGAAGCATTTGGGGAATATGGCTATTTGGATCCGGGACGTTTCAAAAATGCGGAGTATCATAAAAATTTCATCAATGATTTGGAAAACGAGTTGACGCGTGCCAATGAACCGTTTGTGCGTCATTTTCAGTCGAAGGGGGATAAAATGCAGCATGTGCCGGTGTACGTGGCGGTAGAAGTGATCACGCTGGGTACGCTGACAAAAGTAGTGAACAATATGCGTCGCCCGGAGCAGAAAAAAGTGGCAGCGTTTTACGGGGTGCGTTCTGAGCTGGTGCTAAACTCGTATTTCAAATGCTTTACGACATTGCGCAACACTTGCGCTCATCACGGGCGACTGTCCAATCGTCGTTTTCGCGATGGCTGTGCGATTTTAAAAGAAGATCAACGCACACTGGAGCAGTTGGCACCGGCGTATCGCCCGGACCCATTTTGCTTTTTTGCGATGCTGTTGGGTCTGATGCATGTGATGGGAGAGAAAAGCAGCAACGAGATCATCGCTCTGTTTCAAAAGACTTTTGCGGAGCACCCGCATCTCGCGCCACGCATCCTAGACTTTCCACCGCATTGGGAAAGAGTATTGCGCATGGCGGCAGGGCTGGAGGCGCTAGAGAAATAGAAGGCCGTAATGGCCGAAGTGCGTGGCGACAGAGTTGAAATGGTTCGGGGAAACGAACAGTGAAGAAAGGGAACAGAAATGCGTCCGGAAAAGGACTGGAATACACTGCAAAAAGACGTGAATTGCTGGCTTGAGGCGTTTGATCATCCGGAAAAAGATCGCATCGTGCTGCATTTGGTAGGTACGAACGGCAAGGGATCGACAGGACGCACGATTGCGCTGGCGCTTGAAAAAATGGGTGTGGAAAAAGTGGGGCATTTTATATCGCCACATGTGCATCATTACGAGGAACGTATCATGGTGCAGTCGCAGCCGATTGCGCATGAAACATCGGTGAAGATACAAGAAGCCATGGAAAAGAAGGGGCGGGAATGCCATTTGCCGTATATTCCGTATTTTGCACGGAGCATGGTCGAAGCCATGCTGGCCTATCGTGAGGCTAATGTGCCAGTGATTGTGATGGAAGCGGGGATCGGTGGGCGTGATGATTGCACGAATATTGTGCCCACCGTGATGAATGTGTTCACCACGATTGACTTCGACCATCGCGACAGACTGGGCAATACCATTGCTGACATTGCTGAGGCCAAAGCCGGTGTTATTCAGGAAGGATCGCTGAGCGTCTCTGCCAATCAGCGGCCGGAGGCTGCTGTTGTACTGCGTGAAATCGCCGCTGCCAAAGGAGCATCGCTGGTATTCTATGATCCTAACGACGTGACGAATGCATCGCTAAAATGGGAAGCAGGCGATCGTCCCAAGCTGCACTTTCACTTCTCTCGCGGCCTACTCTCCGGCGATTACGAGGCACGCCTGATCGGTGAGCACCAGCTTCAGAATTTTGGTACCGCTTTAGTGGCGATGGAGGAGTTTCTGCAGCCGACTTTTTTGGAAAAAATCGGCTTTTCATTGCGCGAAGGAATGTCGCTGCAAGAGGGAAAGCAACAGGCGGTGCAGCAGGCCATGCGCGAGGCAGTGCAAGAGGCATACTTGCCGGGACGGATGGAGATGATTTCCGCGTATCCTATTGTGTTTATCGATGGCGCGCACAACCATCAGGCAGCGCAGGTTTTAATGAAGAACTTGAAGGACTTGTTGGAGCTTTCACCGGCGAAGGGAAAGGAACTCATCTTACTCTTTGGCATGCATGACGGCAAGCTTTCCGAGGCCGAGCAGCAGGAGTTCTTTGATGCCTTTGCAGCAGTCTATCGCGTGCACGTGCAGGATACCGATGACTGGGAAGTGGTGAAAGAGATGCACGATGCCATGGAGCGCGCATACCGCGAGCATCCGAATGGCCTTTTTGTAGCGGCGGGTTCGCTCTATCTGTTGGACGGCGCATCGGCTTGGGTGAAAAGTCGAGAACAATAAGAAAAAAAGAGCCTTTTTCGTAACGAAAAAGGCTCTTTTTATTGGTCTTAAAGGCGTTTCTTATCGCGTTGTTTCCCTTAATACAATCGATATAAACCACACACGATACCTAAAATGCGGCAATCTTTAACAATGATGGGATCCATCGCGGCGTTTTCTGGGCGCAATTCGATGTGATCGGGGCGCCGGAAGAAGGTCTTGACGGTGGCGGAATCGTCCAGCAATGCCACAACCTGTTGTCCGTTGCGGGCGGTATCCTGGCGACGCACGATGATGTGATCGCCATCGTAAATGCCGGCTTCAATCATGGATTCACCATGAATTTCCAGCACAAAATAGTCGGCACCGTCGTTGGGAAAAAAGGAAGATGGCAGCGGTATGGATTCCTCCGTCACATCTTCAGCGTAAATGGGGGAACCTGCCGCCACAGCACCGTAGAGAGGAATGTCAAAGACATCACTGCGATACGGAGAATCCGGGGTATCCTCTACTTCTTCAATGTCCGCTATGGGGCGGATAGAGCGATATGAGCCTTCGGTCATGATGATTTTTCCAGCATCCATCAGGGCATGCAGATCTGTGGAGACCGTTGAGGTGGAGCGAATGTCCAACGCACCTTGCAATTCACGAACGGTGGGGGCAATGTGGTTTTTCTCCCAATAGGCGGAAATATATTGCAGCATGGCCAGCCGTCTTTTTTTTACCGTCGGATTCATAGGATCTCCTTTGCTACCAGCATGGATAGCGCTTATCTGCGCAAAACGAAGAAAGTCGAACAAACTTTCGCCTTTATTATATCGATTTCATCAGCGTGTGACAAGGCTGATTTTGGGTACTAATGCAAACGAAGGATGATTATCACTTGTCAGCGATAGTATCGCTCAACAAGAGGGAGTGAAGGACGGTCTCATGCGAGTTCGTCTGAGAACAAACTAGGAGGAACTATGAAATTCTTTTTTTGTAAACATTGTGGTACATTGCTCGTAAAAGCCAACCAAGTTGGCGGCTGCACCCCGGTATGCTGCGGTGAACAAACCACCGAGCTCAAGGCCAACACAACGGATGCGGCCAAAGAAAAACACGTACCCGTTGCTACACGCGAAGGCAATACGCTTAAAGTAGTTGTCGGCTCCACCATCCATCCGATGGAAGAAGACCACTACATTGATATGATCGCCGTTGAGCAAGGCAATAAACTCCAGAGCGTAGCTCTTAAGCCGGGTCAGGAACCGAAGGCTGAATTCCTGGTCGAAGACGGCCCGGTAACCGTTTATGAACATTGCAACAAACACGGACTCTGGAAGACGGAGGCCTAAGTAATAGTGGGCATCGGCAAAGGCCGGTGCATGAAATAATAATGAAAACTCTCTGTGTCGTGCGACACAGAGAGTTTTTGTATGAAAGGGAGAGGCAGGTGTTTTATGCCGTTCTTAGCCTCGTTCCAATTCTTCTTCCAACACCTGCGCCACAATGGCGGCAAAGCGCTCGGGTGTGCGGATGTAGGCAAAGCCGGTGCCGTAGATGCGCTGCGCAGCGCGGAGATCTTTTTCTTCGCCGGTGAAAAGGCCGAAGACAGCAATGCCTTGGCGACGGAGTCGCTCGACTTCGCGGGCGGTATCCAGGATCGCAAAATCTTCTTCGTATTGCTGAAACTGTTGAAAGGATTCATTGTTTAAAGCAATGCGCTGGTCATAGGGTTTGCCGTCGGAGAGGACAATCAGAACATTGCGGCAGCCCGGCTTCTTTTGTAGGGTTTCACCAATGAGACGAAGGGCATAGCCGTCGCGATTGGCGCCGTCGGGGAAATAGCGCAGAAGGGCATCGGCTCGGTTATGATCCGTGTAGTCATGCAGGCGCGTGAGAATGGTGAAGCCTTGCTGGCTTTGGAACGTGGTAGCGCGGAACGGAATACCGACGGATTCAAGCGTTTCCGCCAGAAGAAAGCCCTGCGTAGCAACGGAAGCATGACGTGGTTCCTGGGAAGCGGAGGCATCCAGAAGCACATCCACAATGAGGCGACGTGGGGCGTCGTGGGCATCGTGGAGAAACACGCGATTGTCCCGGAGTGCAAACACGCGCCAAACCCGTCCGCCAACAAGCTTTCCATGTTCTTGAAAGGCCGGGCTATCCTCTTCTTCAGCATGCAGCACCTGTTCCAACCGGCGACGCAGAACGCGTTCGGCACGACGGACGGTGTGGCGATGCGCTTCAAGATAGGCGCGGTTCTGCTCGGCAACCTTCTCGCGTTGCTCCTTTCGAAATGAGGACATTTGCGCAAACGACAGACCGCTCGTGAGATAGGGAATGCTGTTTTGATGCACTCCCGTTGCTGTTTTCATGCGTAATTGCCATGCCTCCTCTGGCGTGAGTAGGGGACGGCCGAAATGGCGTTCAATAAAAGCGCGGCGTGCCTGTTCTGACTTAGCAATGCGTTTGGGAAACAGTGGCTTCTTGGCGCGTTGTTTTCCCTTGTGCTCCTCCAATTGTGCCAGCGATGTGAATTCCGCAGCGCCGACGAGCATTTCCTCGAGAACCGCTTCTTCCGAGAGGAGGGAAGGCTCCTTTTGCGATTTCTCGGGAGAAACAGTCCGAGGTGCGTTTGTTGCTTCCGTTTTTTGCGCATCGCGAAAGACAGCCAGATGAAAATAATCGCCAAGAATCGCGTTCATGCCGTCCAATAGAGCGTTAGTATCCGCATTTTCCAATGCTTCCAACGCATCGAGTAGCGAAAGAATCGCCGGAGAGGCTTTGGGGAAATCGCCGAGTGCGCGCTCGAAATGGGCTTTTTGCAATTGCTCGACAAGCGTGCGTGGAGCGGAAAAGTTCCATTGGGCAAGCTGCCTTAGCAGATAGCGATGATTTTGCATGGCCATGGCCGGGCGACCTTCGGCCAAAACACGTCGGGCGTGCGCCTGCATGGGCAGAGCTAAGAGCGCCTCCAACAGAGCCTTTGGCAACTGTTGCGCATGAGCGGCCATAAATTGGGCGATGCGTTCGTCATCGTAGAGCATATGCATGATGCCGCTAAGAGCGTTCGCATAGCGAAATATCGCTAGGTGCGTTTTGGCAGGCACTGCCATTTTTGAGGCAGACTCTGCAAGCGTCCTTGACGTCGCGGCAGACCTTTCCTCATGCGGCAAAATAGGGGCAGGCAGCCAACGGTAATCCGCTGACGTGGTCCATTGCACGTTCTTTCCACGATCCTCCCATACCCGCCTGCGCACGTCCTTTTCGACGGCGTCGGATTCTTGCTGTAAAGCTCGCTCGGCGCGCAGCGTCGCGGGATTTTTCATGACGGCATCACTCCATCGCTATTCGGAGTAAAAAGGTCCGCTGCGTCAAGCGATTCTGCTATGCGCAAACGCAGTACATCGCGGACAAGTTCCTGTTCGTAGGGATCCGCGGTTTTATTCGTGAGCCCCATATCGAGAGCCAAAGCTGGCGCAAGTCCCCGTTGCATCAGACGCAGCGCCGCAAATAAGCCTCGTAAATCCACGGCTTTAGTTGAAATTTCGGCATTGATACTCTTGCGATGCAAATCGCCGAAAAGGCCGGCAAAGGCCTTCACATACGCTTCTTTCAAAAGCGGAAAATGCTTGTGCAGTAGCCATTCCAACGCTTCTGTCGATAACACCGGCATCTGAATCACCATAAAGCGCGACATGAGCGCTTCATTCAGCTCGCGGGTCCCCAGATATCCTTCGTTCATCGTTGCAATGAACCGCGTTTCCGGTTGTAAACGAATGGGGCGAATGCCCGGCAAATCGATCAAGCGACGAAAATCCAGCGTCGCATGCAAGACAGCGACAGCATCGTTACGCGCCATATTGATTTCATCCAGAATACCAAAGCCACCTTGCGTTGCCACATCATAGACCGGGCCTGGTCGAAACTGGACCGAGCCGTCACGAAATGTGTCCGTTCCTAATAAGGTTGATGCATCCGAATTGATATGGAAGCTGATATTGCGCCGCGGCCGTTCAAAAAGATCCGCCAAATTCTCCGCCAACACATTCTTTCCCGTGGACTTCGCCCCGACGAGTAGCAGATTTTCTCCCGCCAACAGCGCCGAAATCGCCTCCTCCCACACTTCCTTTCCATAATAGAAAAAGGGCGATGGCGTATCCACTCCGATTTCCTTCATGGGATGCGCCTTCACCCACGACGCTACTTGTTCCAACAATGTTTCATTCACACCTTGTTGGCGTAAATTTTCTACACCATTCCGGCGATTCGTTACCGACATAGTACTTCCTTCTTTAATAGTTTTCCGCCAACTCCTTTAGCGATGGACGAGTTCCTGTTAACGCCGTGAGGCTCTCAGCCTGTCGCGCAGCGTTCACACTTCATTGTGCGGATCCCGCAGTTTGCCGTACGACCGACGGTCGTCAGACATAAAAAAATTGATCCGGCATGCCGGATCAATTTAGGACCTAAAAATCGATGCGTCCTTTTTGTTCATCTTTATTAATGCTGTAATAGGCAGCATTTTCTTCCGGCTTTACATAAATGTCCAGGGTTTCCATTTCCTGTAGCTTGTGACCAGCTTGTTTCCAATAGACCTTTGCTTGTTTCACCAACGCTTCCGTGTCCACTTCCTGACCTTGATACTGTACGATATATTTTGTTTTAAGCATGTGGTACCTCCTTGTCACTTCATTGATAAAATCGTAAGAATTTTACCAATTCACAGACAGTTTATCAAAAATTTCTTAAAAATGAGCAAGAAATCTAGGAAATTTTAAGTTAAATGATGAAATTTTAGAAAAATTTATAAAAATTGATAAAAAAAAGTAACGCAAAGGAGGGGGAGGCATGAACCGATGTATTCGAAGAGGCGAGGCGCAGTAGTCTTGGCTAGGTTTTTTACGCATTTTGACTTTTACCTAGTCGCGAAAAGCAGTAGGGGGTACTGTCTTGACTAGGGTTTTTGCAATATACGAGTTTTACCTAGCTGAGAAAACGAGTGCGCCGCCGCGTTTTGACTAGGTATATTTCGATATACGGTTTATACCTAGTCGAGAAAAGCAAAGACAGACAGTTTGGCGACTAGGTATTTTTCGATATACGAGTTTTACCTAGCTTGAAAACGCAAAATGGGGTCATTTGGCGACTAGGTATTTTTTGATATACGAGTTTTACCTAGTCAGAAAGAAATGAAAGGTCGAAAGGCACGACTAGGGTTTTTGCGTATATAGAATTTTACCTAGTCGGAAGGAATGCCGCATACAACCGCACACCACCGCTCCATCGACGCTGCCGCCGTACCGCCGCTCCGCTGCCGCCCCCTCACCACCGCCCGACAACAAAAGCATCGCCATTAACCATCGCCATATTTTACATTGCTGCAAGGTACATCACGGGAGCTTGGGGTACAATAGTTAATTGCATACGAACGAGAAGTGAAGGGGAAGTTATGTCTATTTTGGAGTTATTGTTGTTGGCGGTCGGGGTATCACTGGACGCCTTCTCCGTGGCAATTTGTAAAGGATTGGCGGTGCAGGAGTTGAAGGTGCGTCACGGGGTGATTGTGGGGGCGTATTTCGGCGGATTTCAGGGATTGATGCCATTGCTGGGATTTTTATTGGGCTCCCTGATTGCACAATCCATGCAGGCGTTGGATCATTGGGTTATTCTTCTTATTTTGGGATTTCTGGGGATTCAGATGATTCGGGAGGCGTTAAATCCGGAATCGTGTCCAACAGGGGATTTTTCTGTGTCAGCAATGCTGCCCTTAGCGATTGCAACAAGTATCGATGCCTTTGCGGTCGGTGTCACCTTTGCTATGATAAAGGTGAATCTATGGATTGCATTGCCGCTCATTGCGATGTGCACCGGTATATTTTCATTTGCGGGCGTATATATCGGGCATTATTTCGGACAACGGTATCAAAAACCGTCAGGCATTGTGGGCGGTCTCATATTGCTGTTTATCGGTGTGCGTGTGTTCATCACACACATGATGCAAGGCATTTAGCGACGTAGCAGGCCAGCGGGCGCAACGCGTCAGACAGGCGCAAAGAAAAGGACGGAGAAACCGTCCCAAAGGAGGAAAGCGTGGAAATCACACAAAAAGCACGGGAGAGAGCCAAAGCGTTAATTCGCTTCATTGATCAAGCACCGACGGCGTATCAGGCGACGGAGCAGGAGAAAGCCATTCTCGAAAAGGCGGGATTTACCGCCTTAGATCCGGCAATGCGCTGGGAACTGAAACCGCATACGGGCTACTATGTCGAAATTTCCGATGCTACGATTCTGGCATTTCGCACGGCGGATAAAGCAGATGCCGGTTTTCATATTATCGGCGCACACAATGATTCGCCGGGCTTTCAGCTCAAACAAAACGTGAATCGCCATCGCGCAGGCTATGGCGTGCTCAATGTGGAGCCGTATGGCGGTCTCATTATGCGCTCATGGCTGGATCGACCGCTTTCCATCGCCGGACGTTTGCTGGTGAAGGATGGCAATGACGGCTTTACCGTTAGGAAAATTCGTATCGAACGGCCGCTTTTGATTCTGCCGAGTCTGGCTATTCACATGGATCGCGAAGTGAATGCGAAGGGAGAAATCAAGCCACAGAGTATGATGGAACCGCTATGGTGCACGGAGGAAGAGGGCGAACATGGCGATTTTCTGGAAGTGGTAGCTAAGGAAGTCGGTGTAGCACGCGAGGAGATCTTAGATTACGATCTTTTCCTCTACGATATTCAAAAAGGCGTGTTGCTGGGCGAACAGGAAGAATTCATTTCCATCGGTCGCTTGGACAACTTGGCCATGTGTCATGCCGCAGTGACGGCTCTTTCAGAAGCCGAAACCGGCGCTTATCATCAGGTGATTGCGCTGCATGACCATGAAGAAATCGGCTCCATGACCCGCAAAGGCGCGGATTCGGCAACGCTTAGAAATGTATTGGCACGCCTCGTGCGCGGCCTAGGCGGCGATGCCGAAGACTTTGACATTGCTACAGCAAAGAGCTTCACCATTTCCTGCGATATGGCCCATGCGGTGCATCCGAATTTCTCGGATGTTGCGGATCCGACCAACCAGCCGCGCATCAATCACGGCCCGGTCTTAAAATATGCCGCATCCAAGAGTTATATTACCGATGGCGAAGGCGGAGCGCGCGTGCGTCTCTATGCAGAGAAGGCGGGTGTCACTTTCCAAACGTTCCACAACCATTCCGATAAGCGCGGCGGCGCGACCATCGGTTCCATGGACGAGCAATGGACGACCATTCTCAATGCCGATGTGGGTAACCCCGTACTCGGTATGCACTCTGTGCGCGAATTAACGGGCGTGGCGGATCACGATGCGATGATTCGTACTTTGACCGCGTTTTTAAGCGATGCGCAGTAAGCAGGGGGCCACAAAGAGACCGCTGCGTCGGGCGGATATGGAAAACGGAGGGGCGGCATCGCCGGCTGCGGTGCCTCCTCTGGAGTTTTCTCTCACCATCGATGATTTTACCGGGCAGGGCAGTGGCGTCGGGCATCTGACCGCCACCGATGTCTTTTTTGAACGCGACGGTTCCACCATTCCCCTTGGGGAGCATGCCTTGGTAGGTATGACCGTGTTTGTCCCGGACGTGCTTCCCGGCGATGTCGTGCATTGTCGCCTTGTCAAGCGAAAAAAATCCGTACTGGAAGCGCAGGCCGTGAAGCTTCTGTCATCATCACCAGAGCGCAGAGGCGCTTCCGAATCCTCCTTCGACACCATCGAAGCCAATGGCTTTCCTTTACTTCATTGGCAGCCGGAATGTCAGGCCCGTTGGAAGCAGCAATTGGTGCGCAATGCCTTGATCCGTTTGGGTGGTTTTTCAGAAACGGAGCTGCCCTGCTTATCATGGATCGCCGATGAGGAATTTCATTATCGCAATAAAGTCAATCTCCGCCTAACGTCCCGCGGTCTTCTTGGCGATACCATGCGCGGCACTCATGACGTTGCACCCCTTTCTTCCTATATTTTTGCAGTGCCTGCCATTGAAGAGACCATCCGGCGATGGAATCGCTTGGCGCTTTCCTCAACGGCGTGGGCATCATTGTTTTCACCCGTGCGCATGGTCATTTTGCGCGCCAATGAAAAAGAGGAAATTTTGGCTGCCCTGGTGACTGACCCAATCACGGCACACCAACGCACCGCTATGTTTGACGCCCTTCATCCCTTGGCTTTTACGGTACTTTGTCAATCGGAGAATCGCCGTCCCGGCGATGTTCGCCTGCGCGAGCCGATTCATTACGCCACAGAACAGACCACCCTTGACACGCATCTGCATGGCCTCTCTTTTTCTGTCTCGCCGGCGTCCTTCTTTCAAGTGAATCGCTATCTGACGCAAGTCCTCTATGATACGGCGCTTTCCTGCTTTACCGACTTGGCGAAACGCACCGTCTTGGACCTTTACTGCGGCACCGGAACCACATCGCTTCTAATGGCCCGTCAAGCCAAACACGTTGTCGGTGTTGAGGTGGTAGAAGCCGCCGTTGCCAATGCCCAACAAAACGCCAGCATCAACGGCATCAGCAACGCCACGTTCTTTGCGGCCAAAGCTGAAGATGTCATCGAGGAATTGACGCATCGCTATCGCGGCAGCGGCGTGTCCGTCCTGGTCGACCCGCCACGCAAAGGTTTAGATCCTCTTGTCTGCCAATCCATTTTGGCCGCAGCTCCCGACGAATTTGTCTACGTTTCCTGCAACCCCGCCACCTTGGCACGCGATCTCGGCATTTTCCGTGAATGCGGCTGGGTGCTGCAAAAGGGAAGCATTGTCGATATGTTCCCGAATACGACGGAAGTGGAAGCTATAGCGTTGATACAAAAGATGTAAATTTAGAAATCCTGCATTTCAAGCAGTTTTATAAGCATTTTGTCTTTGAAAAAGATGAAGAAGGATATGTCAAAAAGACTCAAAAAAAAACTACATGGACGTAAGAGTAGTTTTGCAACTGGTATGAGGAAACACAAAAAATATAATTAACTCATTTTGTACTTTCTACAAGAGTAGCTTAAAAGGCTGCTCTTTTTTTATGAAGAAAGGATAATATAACTTTAGGCATATAAATCTAAATATTTGTCCCATAAACGTAGAAATACGTCCCGATTTGCGATATAATGATAAAGAAATTAGGAGGTATGGCAATATGAAAAAACAAAATGTTTTGAATTTAATAAAATACCATGTGGAAAGGAATGAAAATTCCTTTAGAAATGAGGCTATAGCAATAGCAAGATATTTTGATAGCATAGGAGATTATCAGTTATCTGAATATATTATGGGGTTAATATCTGAATCAAATTTATATTCACCACAAAGTAGTGATTTTGAAAGTGAGTTTTTAAAGCAAGTTGAAATAAGAAATTTAGAGGCTTTAAATTTACCACTTGAAATAACAGAGGATATAAAAGGTATTATTAATGCTGTAAATCATAATGTTGGTATTAATAAATTTTTATTTGAAGGATTACCGGGAAGTGGAAAAACAGAGGCAGCAAAAAATGTTGCAAGATTGTTGGATCGCTCTCTTTTTAGAGTGGATTTTGAAAATTTGATAGATAGTAAGTTGGGGCAGACCAATAAAAATATTATAAAAGTCTTTAAAGAAATAAATATGCTTCCAAATGCGAATAAAATAGTAGTTTTATTTGATGAGATTGACGTTATCGCTCTGGATAGAATTAATTCTAATGATATTAGAGAGATGGGAAGAGTAACATCTACAATTTTAAGAGAATTAGATAGATTAACAGATCTTAATAAAGAGATAGTGCTTATTGCAACAACTAATCTATATTCAAATTTTGATAAAGCATTAATTAGGAGATTTGATGCTGTTATTAATTTCAATAGGTATAGCGATGAGGATTTAATAGAAGTTGCTGAATATTATTTTTCTTCATTTATCAAGAATTTTAAAGGAATATCCAAGGATGCAAGATTATTTAAAAAAATATTGAGAATATCAAAGAAAATACCTTATCCCGGAGAATTAAAAAACATTATAAAAACATCACTTGCATTTAGTGATGTTGGTTCTGAGTATGATTATTTGAAAAGATTGTACAATAGTTTGATAGGAAACCTGGATCAAAAGGACATAAGCCAACTTCATGAAGAAGGATTTACTGTAAGAGAAATAGAAAAGTTAAAAGGGGAGTCTAAAAGTGCTGTATCAAGAAAACTGAAAAAGGAGGAAGTAGATAGTGAATAATGTTTTGGAATTAAAAGGGAAACGCTTTGTACAAGCACGTAGAAATGTTAATGGCGGTGGTGTAGCCATGAATGGGAGAGTGGAAGTCAGTACAGAGCATTTATTAAGGTTAAAATCTCAGTTAAGCCAAATTAAAGAATTTTGGGATAAAGAAACAAAGCCATTTGAAGGAGTTTTAATTAGTGTTTATTATAATAAAATTGTTGCGAAAAGTAATCGAATTGCAGGACTTTTTAAAGGGACGACTTCTAATGATGCAATTGTTGGTGCAAAATTTAATAGAGATAAGAGCAAACATATCATCACATATTTTCTTGATGAGTATGATTTGACTAAAAGTATAGAGTTGATTACAGATACTTCAAATATATTGTCTAAAAAATTTGCAGGAAAGATTAATAAGAGCATATTTGAAGATAAAAATATTGTCAATCCAAGAGTTTTTAAAGACTTTTCTGTGAGTATGTCAATATTTAAACAGGTGATTGCAGATGTATCATATATTGATTCTTTTGAGGTAGAGTTACCTACGATAGATGTAAAGCAGAGCATTATAACTTTGTATGATGTAAGAAAAGATACAAAATTATTATTTGAAAGATTAGGGATAGATATTTTAAGTAGCAGAATTTTAGATAATCAAACTGTTTACTTAGACGAAAAGCAGGTAGAACTACTTTTTGAAAAAGTACCTTATCTTGTTTCAATGGCAACCGTTGATTTGTCAAGTTTATCACCTGATGATTTTATAAATGAGTATCAAACAAAAATGGTAACTATATCATCCCCAACTATTGAACCAACAATTGGTGTGATAGATACCTTATTTGATGAAAGTGTTTATTTTAGTGATTGGGTTGAATATCATGACATGGTCTCAGAAGATATACCAAAAAAACCAAAAGATTATAATCATGGGACAGCAGTATCTTCCATTATTGTTGATGGAGCAAGATTAAATCCTTGGCTAGACGATGGCTGTGGAAGATTTAAGGTTAGGCATTTTGGAGTAGCGGTAGGTGCTGAATTTTCTTCCTTTTCAATAATAAAGAAAATAAAGAGTATTGTAATAAATAATTCAGATATAAAAGTCTGGAATATTTCACTTGGTAGTAATCAGGAAATTAATGATAATTTTATTTCTGCTGAAGCTGCAATATTAGATAAAATTCAGTTTGAAAACAATGTAATATTTGTTATTGCAGGAACAAATAAACCAAGTGAAGATATAGTAAAAATAGGCTCTCCGGCAGATTCTGTTAATAGCATAGTTGTAAATTCAGTTAGTAAGAATGGTCTGTCTACTAAATATGCTCGTAAAGGATTAGTATTATCTTTCTTTGCAAAGCCTGATGTGAGCTATTATGGTGGCAGTGAAGAAGAGTACATTAGGGTTTGTGAACCTTTAGGTGCTGTGAATGTTGCTGGTACTTCTTATGCTGCACCTTGGATTGCGAGGAAATTATCTTATTTAATTGATGTGTTGGGACTTAATAGAGAAGTTGCAAAAGCCATGATTATTGATGCTGCAAGAGGTTGGGATGAAAAACCGACGCCTGAGGAAGTTGCTTTATATGGGCATGGAGTTGTACCAATTCATATAAACGATATTATTCAAACAAAAGATGATGAAATAAAATTTGTGGTATCAGATATTAGTGAAAAATGGAATACTTATAACTATGATTTTCCAGTTCCTCTAAAGGATAATAAGTATCCATATATTGCGAAGGCTACGATGTGTTATTTTCCATTGTGCGATAGATTGCAAGGCGTTGATTATACAAATACGGAATTAAATTTACATTT
This sequence comes from Levyella massiliensis, assembly GCF_000308275.2. Taxonomy (GTDB): domain Bacteria; phylum Bacillota; class Clostridia; order Tissierellales; family Peptoniphilaceae; genus Murdochiella; species Murdochiella massiliensis_A. Next base: position 833,974 of record NZ_HG529490.1, on the reverse strand, counting down.
TGGACGAATAGGGGATGATAAAAAAATCAAGGATATTAAAGGGGATAAACAGAATACAGAAGACACCTTAGATGGAGAAAGAAATTATCTTTTGGAAGGTGAAGCCAGAAAGCATTTTAGAAAATGGGATAATGTAAAGTATATTGCAGAGAGTGCTACAAAAAGAATGATACCAAAAGACTCTTATAGAAATAAAAACTGGGGTATGGAAGTAAAGACAAATAACCGATTAGCTCCTCAAGATGGTATAGGAGTTAGGTTTGGTGTTGTTGTAACACTCAAAGAAATGAATGGAGTTAATAGAATTGATGAATTTATCAGAAGTTGTACATTAAATGGTTGGTTAGTAAATGAAATCGATGTTGTTAATAGAGTAGATATTCATCAAAAAGTTAATGAAGAAATTAAGTGGGAATAGTATATGTTTTTTTGCACTATCGACAGTAAATGGAATGGTATGGAATATTTATAAAAATTATAGCAAGTATAAGAGGTGAAGAGATATGGAGAATCAAGATAAGATATATGAAATAGAAATTAACAGTTGTGGTATAGGAGGGAAGCTTAGGATACAGAATAGAAATAATCTTAGGTATAAAAAAATTCGTACGTAGATGGCAATGTTGTACGAGAACATCTTTGTTTGTCTAAAGAAGAATATGAGTTGGCAATGCTTAATTTATTTAGATTATATTGTTGTGAGGGATTTTATAAAGAAACATCAGCAATGTATTTTGGCGACATACCGATTCAAGCTAATGGAGGCATTGAAAAATTTAGGATTACTGCATTAGTATATAATTATTAGATATGATATTAGAAAAGGATTAGAGGGAGTGATGACTATGCCTGATACAATTATATATTGGTTATGGGGATTGGTAAAAGCAATACCTGAAGATATTATTAAAACGCTGATATTAGGTTTTTTAATTTTAGTTCTAAGAATACTTGTTGAGAAAATTAAATTTTTAAATTCCAAATTTAAAAATTTAATGGTAATGATATTTAGTACAAATATAGAAATATCTACAAAAACTTCTTTTATCGATTCTCCAGAATATAATTATGTTTCAAAAAGAAAAAAGGAATATGTATACAGTCAAAATTCGAGTGATAATGATGTATGGGGAATTATTATTGTAGGAGCATTGATTGCTTCTATAATTGTTAATTTTTTTAAAGAATATGTAGAGTATATATCTTTGTTCTTAAAGTGGTTTGGGCTTATACCTTTAATATTATCTATTATATTTTTATTTATTATATCTTTTAGAAAGGAAGTTCAAAAAGTTACCGTTAAATTTATTATTGTTTCAATAGTTGTTTCCACATTAACATTGTATTATGGATTTAACATTAAGGAAATGGTGGTAACAATGAGTCCTTCAATAGTTGATACAAGAAAATTTTTTATATCAGTATATAAAATTTTAGGTGTATCTATAGGAGTAATTCAACAAATGATATCTTATACCTTATTGTTGCGTGTATTCAGTGTCTATATTGATAGAAAAAAGAAAAATCCGATACAAGTAATTCGCAAATTTATTTCTAAAACAAAACGATTTGAATCGGTTTCTTTTCTCAGTTTTTTGGTAATATTGTTTTCAGTTTTATCATATTTACTGACTTTAAACGCTGTTCATAATTTTTTGTTGAGATAATAGAAAAACTCAAAAGATTATCTCTCCATCTCCTTACCTATGTAAATTCCATAGTTTTTTCGTATTTGATAAAGTTCGTCCATAGTCGATTTTGAGGAAGAATACTCTTGCATAAGGGTGTTCTTTTTTTCTTGTAATTTATCAAGCTCAGCTAAAATATCCTTTGAATTTGGGAGCTTGGAATAGGATTTTTTAAGCTCTGAGAGAGCATTTTCATATAGGGTAATCTGAGCTTTGTACTCTTCAAAAAATGCATTGTCAGACGGATTAGCCTTATATTCCTTGTAGCACGCTCTGTATTTTTTAACGGTATGAACTTGCTCCATAGTGGTGGAAAGATTCTGCATTTCCTTATCGATAGCCTTGATTTTCTCTTGTATATTTTGCCTTTCATCGGCTGCTTTTTGAATATACTCGTCAAGCTGTTTAACGGATTTAATGCCATGTTCTCTGATATAAATAACAGAGTCAGCCATTGTATGAAGGTTATGTTTGGTTGCCCAATATTCGTAGCCTTTGCTTTCCTTTACCTTTGCATTGGTGTTCATGTCAATAACATTGCCGATGCGTTTTTTGACGGCAGGAGTCTTGATAAACTCTCTTTCTGCAATTCGTTCTTTTAATCTTTCTTCGGTATAATCTTCTCCGATTGTTTTAGCCCTTGTAAATCTCGCCTTATCTTTTGGCTTAAAAGCAATGTGCTTACCGTATTTGATTTCATAGCCAAGATCCGCCATCTTCTTTAAAAATTCGTCCCAATCCTTTGACTGTTTTATTATTCTATCAATGTCAAATTGAAGTTTACTTTTCCAAGAAGTTCCATGATTTGCCTGTTCATTTTCATACCAAGATTTACCGTTAATCTTATATTTTTTCTTATAGCTTTCGTAAAACTCGTCAATGACAGATAGGCTATTTTCTTTGCAGAGTTTATCACTCTGATAACGGATTTGGTGGTAGCTTTTCTTGTTAGACTGGTAGCACCTACCTATTACCATATTTACATTATTGAAGATGATGTGATTGTGGATATGCCCCTTATCTACGTGAGTAGATAAGACAAATTCATACTCATCTTTGAGTATCTTTTTACACAGCTCCATACCTATTTGGTGTGCAATTTCAGGCGTAGTTTCTCCCGGTAAAAATGATTGAATGAGATGTCTTGCAAGAACGGTTCCTTTTGTTCCTGCGTCATTTCGTGTCCTTAAAAACTGAGTGTGAGCAGTTGATTCGTGGCATTTATGAGTGCTGACTAAAAGCTGTTCATCTGTTTTATCTCCATTTACAATGTAGTCGATAGCAAGATTAAGAGTCGATTTTATTGGGTGTATTTTTGTAATTGCCATTATTATTCACCTTCCGTTTCAGATGTTCTTTTCAGAAGTAGTGAATGAATTTGCCACAGCTCTTTTGAGAAATGTTCAATCTCTTTTTTTATATCACCGATGTCCTCTTTGTAGATTACACCTGTCGAATTTACTCGCTTTGCAATCTGATTGATGTTGTTTGTTGCATTAGAAAGTAAGCCTTGTAAATCTCTGAAAGGCTCTAAATCCACTTGATAAATTTCCTTTTCCAAAACGCATTTGCGGATGAAATGGCTCATGTTTCTACACTTCGCAAGTCTTTTTTTCTCTTCAAAAAGAGCCTTTTCTTCTTCAGTTAGTTTAATTTCAAGTCTTTCGTTTCTTATTCTATTTTCCATAGTTAGTTCCTCCTTTGAATGTATTTCGGGGTCTTAGGGTTCTCCCTAACAAGCTAAAAATTGATAAAAAAAGAAGCAGATCCCAAAGGGCTGCTTCATCAATTTTTCCGTAAGTGTCCGTACACTTACTGTGCTTGCTACAAAAGACTGATTATGGTAGCAAGCGTTAAGCACATATTGAATTCTAATATTAGTTTAAGTAATTGTACTTCTATATTTACTTGGTGTGATACCATAAGTTGATTTGAATATTTTAGCAAAATGTCCTGTGTGTGTATAGCCAACTTTTTCTGCTATCGTAGATATTTTATACTCAGGATTTTTCAGCAATAATAATGCCTTATTAAGCCTTAATTCTTTTAAGTACTCGTAGGGAGGAACACCGTAGTATTTGCGAAAAGCTAATTGAAATCGTGCAGGACTCATTAAAGCAATTTTAGAGAGTTCAAGTCCGTCAATATGAACCGATAAATCTTTTTTCATAGCCGATACAGCCCTTTTCAGATTTTGCTTATCTTTTTTAGTTAAGACAACAGATATATTTTTTTCCTTTTCTTCTAACTCTGTAATTATGATAGATAATAGTTCCATAACTTTGCTTTCCAAATATAAAGGCAAAATCTTTCCTTCAGCTTGGGATTCTCTTATCTGTTGAAATATAAAATTCAACTGCGGAGAATTTTGAGTTTTTAACAAATAAGAATTAAGAATCTTTGCTTTTTCATATTCAAAATCATCATATTTTAATTTTAAGAAAGTATCAAAGTATTCTTTGGTTAGGATTATTTTCGTAAACTTTACAGGCTTATTTGCCTCACAATAGGTATAAGTTTTCTTTTCTGTATTTAAGTAACAATATATACCTTTTTCTACATTATTTAACTTTCTGCCACCGACTTTAAATGAACTGCTTTCTGTTTCAAATTGGCTAATCTCTAAATACTTTTCAGATACTTCGGTTATTTTCTCCATTGTTTCATTTGGAGTAAAGTTAGCAATTAAAATTAGAATTAAACGGCTGTCAAATTTTAGTATGCGAAAAGTACCTTTGCCAAAATGGGGATCTATTTGAAAGATTTGTTTGTTTTCAGTTGATAAAGTTGGAACAGGAATAAAAGGAGCGTCATGTACTAAGTTTGTTAAATAATCAATAACTGTTCTATCCATCAATTCTGCTCACCTCTTTTAATATCACAAATTTATTTAATTATATCACAAATTTATAAAATTGTAAATAGAAATACTGATGAAAAGCTTACAAATAAAGGGATTACAAGGAATATCAAAATTCATAGTTAGATTTTGAGTTATAAAAAATTAGCTTTATAATAAATGTAGTTAGTTAGATATAGCTAACGGTCAGGAAAGGAGATGGAATAACTAATGGAAAAAAAGAAGACAGGGATATCTTATGTATTCCAATTAGCAAAAAATGAGAGAAAAAAGCTACATTTAGGAATGTTTTTATCTGTCATTTCTGCGGCTTTATCATTAGTTCCTTATTTTGTAGTTTATAAGATATTACTAATGATATTCCAGAAAAACATTTCGTATACAGAAATTTTAATGTGGGCAGGTATAGGAATTATAAGTGCTGTTTTGCAAGCAATACTAATGTCCTTTGCGGGCATTTTATCTCATACAGCAGCTTTTAACACAATACACAGAATTAAGCTGAAAGTTGTAAATCATATTTCAAAATTTAATTTGGGATTCTTTCAAGAGCATGCCCCCGGAGAAATTAAAACATTGTTGTTTGATGATGTAGATAGAGTTGAAAATTTTTTGGCTCATAGCACTTTGGAATTAGCTCAGGCAGCAGTTGTTCCGGTTATTATGTTCATTTTCATGTTGAAATTAAATTGGATGATGGCACTTGTTATGCTTATTCCTATGATTTTGGGATTAGGAATTCCTATGATGCTAATGAAAAATTATCCGGATATGTCAACGGAGCTATCCGAAGATATTGCTGATTTAAATGCTTCGGCAAACGAATTTATAAAGGCTATGCCTGTAATAAAAATGTATCATTTAACAGCAGAAAAATTTGAACAATATAGAAGCTCATTGAATGCGTATATTACTTGTTGGAAAAAGATGTGTATGAGCTCTTGCTATCCTTTATCAATAACCTTAGTGGTTTTGGATTCAGCAATCTTATTTACATTGCCGTTCGGAGGATATTTCTTTTTGAGAAATTCTTTATCAGCAACATCCTATTTGCTATTTATTATGCTTACAATGTGCTTTTTTGTTTCGTTCTTAAATATGGTAACAATCTTTATGCAATCTATGGAGCTTGGAAGCGGATTGGATAACATAAAAAAAATAATGGATATGGATGAATTGAAAGACGGAACAAAAATCATAAACAAGAATGAGTGTATGAAAATAGATTTTAAAGACGTTACTTTCAGCTATGACGATGAAGAAACAAAAAATAAAGCATTACAACATATAAATTTATCCTTAAAACCGAATACAATAAATGCTTTTGTGGGACCTTCCGGTGCAGGCAAGACAACTGCTGCACAATTGATTGGGAGGTACTGGGATGTAACAAGTGGAGCAATTAAAATTAACGACATACCGATCAATGAATTAAAAATAGATAATTTGATGGACATTACATCATTTGTTTTTCAAGATGTATTTCTTTTGGAGGACACTCTCTATGAGAATATTCGTATGGGAACAGATACAGATGAAAATAAGATTATTGAGGCTGCAAAAGCAGCACAAATTCATGACTTTATTATGAGTTTACCGAATGGATATCAGACAAGAATCGGGGATCAAGGGGTGAAATTGTCAGGTGGACAGCAACAAAGAATCTCAATCGCTAGGGCAATACTCAAAGATTCTCCAATTATTATTTTTGATGAAGCAACTTCCTATTCAGATATAGAAAATGAGTACCAGATACAGTTAGCACTTCAAAACTTGTTGAAAAATAAAACAATCATTATGATTGCTCATCGTTTGCATACTATTAAGAATGCAGATCAAATTGTTGTATTTGATGAAGGGGAAGTCGTAGAGGTTGGAACACATAAAACTCTTTTAGAAAGAAAAGGGGTCTATGAAAGTATGTGGAACACATACACAAAAGATTACTTTGGAGAGGGGGTAAGTGCAAATGCTTAAGATTATTAGAACACTTCTGAAAGATAAAAAAGAAAAATTGTATTTACCGATTTTTCTAATGGTTATTGATTCGATAGGAAGCATTGTTTTGTATTTAATGCTCTATTTTACCGTTGTTAATATATTGCAAAATACATTAACTAAAACCTTAATCATAGAATATACGGTAATATGTTTCATTAGTATGATTGCAAGGATACTGATTTATAGGCATGCATACTATTTGAGCTTTTCAAGAGGAGCTGAAATGTGTGGAGATATGCGTTTGGATTTAGCAAATCATTATAGGAGTTTGAGCCTTGGTCATTTCCAAAAAAATAGTAGTGGTTATCTATTATCAACTCTTACAAAGGATTTGAGTAGTTTTGAACTGATCATAACGCACACTTTACCATCGGTTATTAAAACGGCAGTTACAGCAATATTGATTTTATTAGGCACATTTTTTATCGATTGGAAGCTCGCATTATTAGAGTGTTTAGTATTGCTTATCGCATATCCTATGTTGATATGGGGCAACAAATTGATAGAAAAATACGGGGCAAGAAAAAGAAATTTAAATTCTAAGATGATTTCTATTATTTTAGAGTACATTCAAGGTATGAAAGCGTTTAAGTCAGCTAATATGACAAGTGAACATTTTGAAAGAATGATAAATACACTTGAAAATGTTAGAAAGACAAGCGTAAACGCAGAAAAGAAAATGGCGTTACCTACAAGTATGTACTTTATCACAGTTAACTTTTTGCTTCCGATAGTTCTTCTTATAGGAGGATATTTGCTTATAAATGGTAGTGTTAGAACTGAACAGTTTGTGGCTTTTATGCTTATGAGTTTAGCATTATCTGCACTTCTTATTGCCTTTCAACATTCCTATGGACTATTGAAAGATTTGAAATTAGCTGCAAGTAATCTTGAGAAAGCTTATGAAACGAAGCCATTGCCTTATTCTGAAAATGAAGTTGAATTAGAAAATTTTGATATTCAATTTAAGAATGTAAATTTTTCTTATGATAGAAATAAAACGATTCTGAACAATATTTCTTTTGAAGCAAAAGAAGGAACTTCTACAGCTTTAATTGGTCCTTCCGGTGGAGGAAAAACTACAATCGCTAATTTGATTGCAAGATTTTGGGATGTAAATAGTGGAGAAATTATAATTGGTGGAAAAAATATAAAATCCATAAAACCTGATGTGTTGCTTAAATATGTTAGTCAGGTTTTTCAAGATAATGTACTGTTAACCGATACTGTTTATAACAATATCAGGGTTGGAAAACCTAATGCAACAAAGGAAGAGGTTTATCAAGCTGCAAAATTAGCTTGTTGCCATGAATTTATTTTGAAAATGAAGGATGGATATGAAACGGAAATAAAAGATGGAGGAAGTACATTATCCGGCGGTGAACGACAAAGGATTGCTATTGCAAGAGCGATTCTGAAGGATGCACCAATTCTTTTGTTGGATGAATCTACAGCTTCTCTTGATCCTGATAATGAAGCTAAAATCAATAATGCTTTGGAGCATTTAATGCAAGGAAAGACAGTCTTTGTTATTGCTCACAGATTGAATACCATTAAAAACGCTAATCAAATTATTTTGATAAATAACGGAAGAATTGAAGAACAAGGAAATCATAATGAACTTTATGGAAAAAAAGGACATTACTATGAAATGGTAAATACACAGGAAAGAGCGAAAAAGTGGATGATAAAGGAGAATAGTTATGGAGAGGCTTAGTACTTTGAAAGAAAAGACAAAAGGTAAAGTTGTTGAAATTATTGGTGATACACATTTTCAAAGCAGAATAATATCTATCGGAATAACTGTCGGAAGCGATGTTGAAGTTATCCAGAATTATAAAAAGCAACCTATTCTCATTTATTGTAGAGATACGATGATAGCTGTCAATAAGATAGAGGCAGAGAAAATAATGATGGAGGTGCTTTGAGATATGAAGAAAATAACGATTGCTTTGCTGGGGCAGCCTAATTCTGGAAAATCGACTTTGTTTAATGGGTTGACAGGCTCAAATCAACATGTTGGAAATTGGCCGGGTAAAACCGTTGAGAAAAAAGAAGGCGAATTTTCGTATAAAGATACCAATTATACGATTGTGGATTTACCAGGAACTTACGGATTATCAGCAAATTCAGAGGAAGAAGTTATAACAAGAGAATATATAGAAACCGGGAACGCAGACTTAATTGCTATTATGGCAGATGCTTCACAATTAAATCGAAGTCTATTTATGCTCTCTGACTACATTGGAATAAATATTCCGGTTGTCTTAATCATGAACATGATGGATGTTGCTACAAGTCAAGGGAAAAATATAAATATAAAGGGGTTACAAAAATCCTTGAATATACCTGTCATTCCTATCGTTGCGGCAGATAAAAAGGAATACAAAGAGTTTTATGCTTTTCTGGAGCGTTCAGACACTGGAAGGATTTTAGCAGACAATAATTTTGAAAGAGCATATGAAAGTGTCGCCGGAGATAAATATAAATTGCTGAAAAATTACATTCCTGATGAAGGGATAGGCGTATTTTCAAAATCATGGATTGTCGGGAAATTATTCGATCAAGATGTGAAAGTAATCGAATTGGTAAAAGATAATGTTGATGAATACAAATTTAAAGAAATAGAGGATATATTAAGAGGCATCAAAAATGGGAATCTGATAACCGGTAATTGCAAATTCGATTGGATAGATAAACTTATCAATGCAAATGTTATTCAGAAAAAGAGAGTATTTAAGAGAAGCAAATTTGATCGTATAGCCACAAGTAAAGCTTTCGGAAAACCTATGGCTATCGGAGTTATCATTTTAGGATTAGTTGCTTCTATGCTCATCGGATTTCCGCTAATGGGGTTATTTGGGTTTGTTATACCTAAAATATCAACATTGTTGGCAAAGGGGCTTGTCGCCATTGGAGTATCAAATTGGCTGATTTCACTTTTGTGTGGAGCCGTAATGACTGCAATTACTTTTGCATTGCAAATGGCAAGTTATGTATTGGGAATTAGCTTAGTATTTGGATTCTTGGAAGATGTAGGATATATGGCAAGAGTTTCCTATGTCTTTGACAACACTATGTCGAAATTAGGATTGCAAGGAAAAGCAATTATGCCGTTCTTGTTAAGTTTCGGCTGTAATATAGGTGGAATCACAGGAACGAGAGTAATTGATTCATGGGGACAGAGGGTTATGACGATTGCATTATCTTGGGTAGTCCCTTGCGGGTCAACATGGGGAGTAGTCGGGCTTGTTACAGGAACATTCTTCGGAAAACAGGCAGTATTTGTGATATTAAGCCTATTTGCAGTTGCTTTTCTACATTTGCTAATCACATATAGGATTTTTAGAAAATCGCTTTATGAGGGAAGTGAACATTTTGGAATGATTATGGAACTTCCACCATATCACAAGCCACATTGGAAAAATTTACTTTCTTCTGTAATGAATAGGATGGGAAATGTACTGAAAAGGGCATTGAGTCTCATTATCCTTATTTCTGTTATATTTTGGATTCTTTCCTATACGCCTGATGGAAATATAGCTAACAGCCTTATTTATAAAGTAGGAACATTTATAGAGCCTGTAACAAAATTGTTTGGGTTACCATGGCAATTATTTATGGCTTTTGTTGCTTCTGCAATGGGAAAAGAATCGGCATTAGGAGTAATGGCATCATTATTTACTTCTTCAGGAATATGGCATGCAGTTGAGGTTAAAGGGACAGTAGATACCGCTATTCTAAGCAATAATATGTTGACAATGATTTCAAAGCCGGAAGCCTTAGCATTTACTTTTGCCTTTTTCTTCAATATGCCTTGTTTGATGGCTCTTGCAGCTACCGCACAAGAAACACATTCAAAAAAATGGACGATAAAAATAGCACTGTATTATATATTATCGGCTCTAATTATATCTTGTGTTGCATATCATATTGGAATACTGATTTTTTAAGGGGTGATAAGTATGCTTATACAACTATTAGAAGTATTGAAAAAGAAAAAGACCTGCACTTTGCAAGAACTTGCTGAATTGACAGGTGAAGATTTAGACAGTGTAAAAATGAAAATTGAATATCTCGAAAATAATGGATATTTGGTAAAAACTAAAAAATCTGAAACAAATAAATGCCAAAGTCAGTGTTTTGGATGTTCGAATTGTGTTGTTAACCAAGAGGATATTTGGATTGTAAAAGAATGACATAAAGATAATAAATGGAGGGACAGGCTATGAAAAAGGCTATATATTTCTTTGAAGCTATAACTCAAAACAAAATCCTTCCTTTTTCTTATAAGATTTACAGTTGTCTGTCTTTCCATATTCTCGTCTAAACAATTAAATATAGTTAAGGAAAGAACGGGTTTCTTTCATTTCAGAGGACTTCTTATGCCAAGATGCAGGGGTCCTCCTTTTTTGTCTGAAAAACAAATAGACAAAAAAGAAATGGAGGAAACTTTATGGCAAAAGAGTATTACCTTTATGTCAGAGGGCAAAAGGTAAAAGTCAGTGAAGATATTTATAAAGTCTACTGGCGAGAAAAAGAACACGAGAAGTATTTAGAGCAGGTGGACAGAAAAAACCACCTGCTTTTCTTTTCCTCTTTGGATCATGATGGGAATTTTGTAAATAACATCGCTGATGAAAGCGTTGATGTAGCAAAGATTGTTGAAACACAGATGATGATTGAGGCAGTCAGAAATGCTATATCAAAACTAAACGATGAGGAAAGGGACATCATAGAGCGTTTGTATTTCAATGATGAAACGCTATCAAGCATAGCGAGAGGCAAGAAAGTGAGCTATCAAGCTATACAATGGCGAAAAAATAGCATTCTTAAAAAACTAAGGGTGCTATTGGAAGAATTTATGAAGTAATCGCCTTGTGCATGAGGGCAGATTTTCCTTTTATAAAGTGAAGGGAGATCTGTCCTCTTAATTTAATTGAAGAATTATTTTCAAGAATTACTTAAAAGAAAATCTCTCTGAAAGCCAATAGGCAATTGTTCCTTGACAACTGAATAGACCAAAGGTAGGACTTTATCTACTTGTGGAGGATTATGACTTACGCCATGACCTTTCTGCTGAAAGAAATTTTGGTTTTATGAATACTGAGAAATCAAGGAAACAAGAAAGCGAGCGATAAATAAGAATACATAAAAAGTCAAGCAAGCATTAAGCATATTTTCAAAACAGTATATCAAATTTAATAAGAGATGGGAAGAGGGAGGCTCATATTTATGGTATAATAGTAAAATAAATAGCAAAAAATTATCAAGAAGCGAGACAAAAGGTATGGAGTTAAATAGAAAGAGTATTATCGAAAACGCCTACAATGGGTATATTTTTTCGGAGAAGAAAAATGTTGATAATGCGAAAGTTTATCGTTTTAGAAACGAAACGGGTACAGGAGAAATGCGTTGTTATGATTTGCTTGAAGGAATTCAATTATCTTATAACAACTTAAATATGAAAACAACACATCAAAAAATAACACCTAAAGAAGGAATCTTACAAATTGATCATTGCCTTGAAGGGTGCTATGAATTTAAGCTGGAAAATAATGAACGCGCATTTATTGGAAAAGGAGATTTAAGTGTTTTAGAACTTGGGAAAGTACCGTTTGAAAACTCTTGTATTCCCATGAAAAAATATGTAGGGCTTTCTCTTTTTATTGATATGAGTATAGCACAAAAGTCCATTTCAAAATATTTTCCATATGGAAATATAGATTTGTTTGAAATGCGGGATAAGGTGTGCAAAAATGGGGCGGCGTTAATTATCCGCTCTCGTCATGAAATCAATCATATTATTGGTGAATTATATAGGGTTGATGAGAGGATACAGCTTCCATATTCAATAATTAAAACAATAGAACTATTACTATTTCTGAGTTTAGTTGAAAGTAAAGACACACATAAACTTCCATCCTTTTCTGAGCCTGTGTACGAAGCAACTCAAGAATGCTACAAAGCTCTTATGGAAAATCCTTTTGATAGATATTCTATTTCTGAACTGGCAAAAAAATATGCAATTTCTGAATCAAGTCTTAAAAGATGTTTTGCTTATATAACCGGAAATTCAATAGGCAGTTTCATTAAAAAAACTTGTCTTGAAGCGGCAGCAGAGTTACTAATTCATAAGTCAAGTATGTCTATCGGAGAAATAGCGGATTTAGCAGGATACTTAAATCAAGGCAAGTTTTCTTCAGCTTTTAAAAAACATTTTGGAGAGACACCACAACAATATAGGAGTAAATCTGTTTGACCTGTTTGGAGCAAATAAAGGTCTAATAGGTTATAAGAGAAATATCCATTTTGATGTAACATAGTTGCTGAAGATGGACATTTGTTGCAGGAAGACCATCCGGTCTTCCTATTTTTTTCGAACAGATGTTAGCTTTATCTAACTAAAAAGGAGGCGTTTAATATGACGAAAGAAAAAATGACGGTAAAGGATATTGTAACGGTTGCCGTTATGATGGCTCTGTTCTATGCAATAGCATTTTTAGTTGGAATGGGTACGGTAGCTATCCCTATTCTTTACCTTTATGGAACAGCAGGCATTGAAATGTTTTTGGGTTCAATTTTTTACTTGGTAGCAGCCAACAGAGTAAATAAGCATGGCCTTTTATTTGTTTGGGTAATGATATATGCACTTATTACCGCAGCGATGGGTTATATGTTTATGGTTCCTTATTTTATAGCTGTTGCAGTTATTTCTGAAATTGTGATGATTGGTAAAAACACATATAGAAATCCTGTTAGAAACATGATTGGCTGGAGTATCTATGGAATCGGCATGGTATTGGGAATTGGCGTACCTTGCTGGGTTGCATGGGAAAGCTATCAAAAACAGGCACTCGCAAGTGGTTTTGCAGATGCTACGATGAAGCTTCAGTATAATATGGTTTCTTCTCCGAAATTGATGCTCATTGGTGTAATTATAACAGTAATATTATCTGCATTAGGTGTGCTTATATCACAAAAAATTCTCAAAAAACACTTTGAAAAAGCCGGAATTTTGAGTTAAACAATGAGCTGCGAGAAAAGACTAAGAGAATTAAGTGGTATAGGTACGCTATTATTAACATTTCTCGCCTGTATGGTATCTATTTTTACTGAAAGCTATTATATGCACGCTTTGTTTGTGATATGGCTCGCTATGCTACTTGCATATTTCGGTTTTATCAAACAAAGCGTGCAATATGTGCTGCTTTATTCATTTACAACATTTTGGTTGATAATGATGGTTCCAAAAGGAGTGATGATAATATCGCCGATGTTATTAGGAATGATATATAAATTTATTGTTCCTATTATGGCAGCCTATTTAACTTTCAAAATACCATCAGGAAAATTGATTGCTGTATTTCAGAAAAGCTCAGTGCCACAAAATATACTTCTGATTTTGGTTATTATGATCAGATTTATTCCAACCATATCAGGGGAAATAAAAACGATAAAAGAAGCAATGATGGTGCGTGGATTAACCGGAAGTAAAAAAAGGTGTTTTTTCATCCATTAAGAACTGTTGAGTATGTAGTAGTCCCTTTAATTTTTCGTTCAATTAAAGTTGGAGATGAACTTGCTGCAGCGGCTATTGTAAGAGGTGTTGAAAACACCGGTAAAAAGCAAAGCTATTATGAAACGAAAATGAGCAAGACGGATATTGCGATTTTAACGATCAGTCTTTTATTGCTAATCGTTTGCATTATTTGAGGAGGGGAAATTGATGAAAAGTGAAGTAAAGATTCATCATGTAAGCTATTCATACAATAAAAATGAAATGCAGCTTAATGACATCAATTTGAACATCTTACAAGGGGAATGTATTGCAATCATTGGAGCTTCAGGTTGCGGAAAATCCACATTAACAAGAGTGATCAACGGGCTTATACCGTCGTTCTTTCAAGGAGAGTTAAGCGGAAAAACTTTTATTAAAGAGAAGGACATACACCAATTACCATCTTGGGAAATAGGGAAAATGATTGGTAATGTTTTTCAGGATCCAAGAAGTCAGTTTTTTTCCAATGAAGTTGCCGGAGAAATTGCTTTTGGATGCGAAAATATGGGACTTGCACATAGTGAAATAATAAAGCGAGTTAATCAAACTGTAAAAGAAATGGGAATTGAAGATTTACTCAATACAAGTATCTATTCCTTATCATATGGCATGAGACAAAAAGTAGCAATATGTTCGGCAAAAGCAATGGAGCCTGACGTATACGTATTTGATGAACCATCAGCAAATCTTGATTTAAGTGCAACATATCTTCTTGCAGACTTAATAAAAAGATTAAAAAACAGTGGGAAAACAAGTATTATCGCAGAACATCGACTTTTTTATTTAAGAGGTATTGCTGACCGATATATTTTTATGGAAAACGGAAAAATAATTAAAGAATATTCATCAAATGAAATACAGGAACAAAAGTCTGAGGCGCTTAATAAAAAAGGGCTTCGTTCTTTGCGTTTTGAGGATATTTCTATTCCAAATACCGATTTGAGCGGAATCACATCGCCACATCCAATATCGGTAACGGGCTTAAGTAAAGATTTTAAGAACCACCAGCTGCTTAAAAATATAACTTTTCAATACGATAACAATGAAATTATTGCTTTGGTTGGTGCAAATGGTGTGGGAAAAAGCACATTAGGAAAGGTTTTTGCAGGCTTAATGAAAGAAAGTTCCGGTGAAATCTTAGTGGATGGAAACTCAAAAAAATACAAGCAACGCATTGGGAAAATTTGGTATATACCTCAAGATTTAGATTCTCAACTTTTTGGAGAAGATTTAATAGACGAATTAACAACAGGATTAGACAATCCTGATAAAAACATAGATAAAGCCGAAGATATATTAAGAAAATTAGGCTTGATTGAGTTAAAAAATAAACATCCTGCAACTTTGTCTGGTGGACAAAAGCAAAGGCTTGTTTTAGGTGTTGCTATGATGAGAAATGCTCCGATGATTATATTGGATGAGCCAACATCCGGTTTAGATTTTAACAGTATGGAAAAAGTTAGGGTTTTAATTAAGGAACAACAAAAGAATGGAACCAAATTTCTGATTATCTCTCATGACATTGAATTTATTGCAAGAACTTGCAATAGAATATTAAAACTTGATGATGGGGAAATTACAGAAGATTATTATTTAGAAAATATACAAGACTTATTAAAGTCAATGAATGCGAAAGAGGTGGAAAAATGGATGTGTTAAAGAAGCATTTAGGACAAATTATTTTTGCAGTTTTTGTCGCAGTCCTTGGGGTGCTTTGTGGAGTTTTGCCATATTTTGCAATGGCGAAAATCGTTGAACATATAGCTGCTGGAAAAATAAATTTTATGATTTATAAAGAGCCTATTTTAATAATTTTATGCGGACTTTTAGGAAGTGTTATTTTTCATGAAATATCAACATTAACTTCTCATAATCTTGCTTTTCGTATTATTGAAGATGAGAGAAAAAAACTTGCAAGAAAAATAAGCAGATTATCTATGGGGGAAGTTGAGAAAAGGAGCAGTGGTGAATGGACACAGTTTATGGTTGAAACTTTGGATAAAATGGAACAGCCAATCGCACATGTAATCCCAGAAGTAATCGCAAATGTTATTATTCCCATCGTGTTAGTTATTATTATTTTTGTGCTTGATTGGAGAATAGGTCTTGCCAATCTTGTAACTCTTCCAATCGGTGTATTGTTCTCGTTTTTAATGATGGGAGGATACGAGGAAAAATCTCGTAACTACCAACAAGCTGCAAAAAACATGAATACTACTGCGGTTGAATATATTAGAGGTATTCAGGTTATCAAAGCTTTCAATAAATCAGCGTCATCCTATGGAAAATTTGTAGATGCCGTTAATAAGAACAGGGACAGTATGCTTAGTTGGTATTTAAGTGTTTGTTTTTATATGACTGCTGCAATGGAAATTCTGCCTTCAACTATGTTGTTTGTCTTGCCTATTTCTTTGTTTCTATACATGAAAGGGAGCATTTCTGTTGGCATTCTCATTATGTGTGTGCTGTTATCTTATGCATCTTATAAGCCTTTGATTAAAGCAATGAGCCATATGGATACAATGGCAAACGTAAGAGTAGTGATTGATGAAATCAAGACAGTAATGAATTTGCCGGAGCTTGAAAGAGGAGATAATTGTAATACGATAAGCTCTTACGGCATAACCTTTGAAAATGTAAGTTTTGGTTATAACGACGAAAAGAAAGTATTTGAAAATTTGTCTTTTCATGCAGAAGAAAAACAACTTACAGCTATTGTAGGATATTCAGGCAGCGGAAAATCTACCATTGCAAAATTAATTGCCGGATATTGGAATGCTGACAATGGAAAAATTTGCATAGGCAATGTAAATGTAAAAGATATTTCTCTTGAAAAAAATATGGAACTTGTAACCTATGTTTCGCAAGAGAATTATCTTTTCAAAAAAACCATTTTAGAAAATATGAAATTGGCTAAGCCTGATGCGAGTATTGAAGAAATTGAACAAGCGTGCAAGAAAGCCAGTTGTCATGACTTTATTATGAGCTTGCCTGACGGATATAACACGATTGTTGGTGAAGCGGGCAATAATCTTTCGGGTGGTGAACGTCAAAGAATTACCATTGCAAGAGCGTTGCTAAAAGATAGTCCTATCGTTCTTTTGGATGAAGCTACTGCTTACTCTGATCCAGACAATGAGGCAGAAATTCAGAAATCTATAGATGCATTGGTTAAAAATAAAACCGTTATTATGATAGCTCATAGACTTTCGACTATAATTCGTGCGAACAAGATTATTGTAGTAACCAATGGAGAAATAGAAGCTGAAGGAACACATTCCGAGCTTCTTGGTAAAAGCGAAACCTACGCAAAAATGTGGAAATCGCACATTAGTGTATATCAACAGGCGGAGGTAAAGTAAATGAGAGATTTAATTAAAAAATTATATGCTATTGCAGGCAAAGAATCGTCAAAACTCAGTAGAATGCTTCTATTTGAGGTACTTAAAAGTATTTTTGAGGGCGTTGCGCTGGGAGCTATCATGCTTTTTTTACTCAAAGTATTTCAGAATATTTTTGAGCATAGAGAAGTACTTATACAGGATGTATATATTGTATTTGGCGTGGCAATGTTAAGTGTTGTAGGAAAAATACTATGTAGTTATATGGCAGATCGCAATAAGTATATTGCTACTTATAACATGGGAGCAGAGAACAGATTATATATCGGCGATCAATTAAAACGAGTAAACATGGGATATTTCAGCAACAATCGACTTGGAAATATATCCGGAGGATTAACGACAGTAATCGGGGAGCTTGAAACCGTAGGTGTAAATATTATTGAAACACTTTTTGTAGGAGTGATTCAAACAGCAATCATGGCACTTTTTATGCTTCCGTTTGATATGGTTACAGGGATTATCATATTAGCGACCTTATTTGTGGGGATGTTAAGTAATGCCCTCTTTCAGAAAAAAGCAGATGAGTTGACGAAGAAACTACAATCATTAAAAATCAACTTGAATGCAACCACTTTAGAATATGTAAAAGGAATTAGCGTTATCAAGTCTTTTGGAAAAGGGAAAGAAATGATAACAGAATTAGATAGGAATATCTCTGAAAGCCGCAAAGGATTTATCAATGTTGAAAAAACAGTTGCTCCTGCCGCTCTTATTTTCCTTTTTATTTTCAAACTGGGTATTTGCGCAATTATACTTTCTTCAGTTTTGCGCTTTTGTTCTGCTTCGATTCCACCATATAAAGCGGTAATGCTTATAGTATCAAGCTTTATTGTATTTGCAGGATTTGAGATGGCTGGAAGTATGCAAAATATAAGGGGGGTTGCAGTACAAAATTTAGATGCCATATCCAAACTTCGAGAGCTACCAACAATTTCAGAAGGCAATGTAACGGAATTGAATGTTGCCAAAGTTGAGGTTAATAACGTGAAATTTTCTTATGAAAAACAATCATTGTTTGATGGAATAACTCTTTCTATATCGGAAGGAGAGACAACAGCTATTGTAGGCGGTTCAGGAAGTGGAAAAACAACACTCTGTAACTTAATATCACGATTTTGGGATGTTGATGGCGGCGAAATCTTGATTGATGGGAAAAATATAAAAGATTTTAAATATGACAACCTGTTGTCTAATTTTACTTTTGTTTTTCAAGATGTGTACCTGTTTGATGACACAGTAAAGAATAATATTAAGTTTGGTAATCCTGATGCAAGTGATGAAGAAGTTATGGAAGTTGCTAAACAGGCACAGTGCCATGATTTTATTATGGCACTACCTCAAGGATATGATACGGTTTTGCAGGAAGGAGGCTCTAACTTATCAGGAGGCGAGCGTCAAAGAATTTCCATTGCCAGAGCAATGCTTAAACCAAGTAAGATTGTGATTTTGGATGAGGCAACATCAAGCGTAGATCCTGAGAATGAAGAACAACTTATGGTTGCTTTACACAATTTACTAAAAGGTAAAACTGTACTTGTCATTGCACATAAATTGGAAACCATTCAAGGTGCAGATCAGATTGTTGTAATGGATAAAGGTAAGGTAGAAAGTGTTGGAACACATGGGGAGCTACTTGAGAAATCACAAATTTATCAGCGATTTATTTATCAAAGGGAAAGAGCAATCGGATGGAAAATCAAATAGCAACATTTTTAGAAGGGGGACTTTAGAATGAAGCAAGATATGAAAGAACAACTGTTAACAAAAAGACCGATAGATTTACTTTTTCAGCTATCTATTCCGGCGGTTATCGGAATGATAGTAATCGGTTTGTATCCGTTAATGGACGGGATATTTGCCGGGAAAATCATAGGGCAAACTGCAATGACTGCCTGCGGCGTTGCGATGCCACTTACTTTTTTTAACAGCGGGGTGTCTACACTTCTTGGCGTAGGTTCTGCATCTGTTTTATCACGAGCGATTGGTAAAGGAGATCAGAAAACCGTAGATAAAATCATGGGCAACCTGATTTTCTGGGTGATTTTGTTTTCGGCAATCATAACAGTTGGCGGAATACTACTTGCACCACATTTTTTAGATATGGTCGGAGCAACGGGTGAGATCAAAGCTTATGGTATCAGATACCTAAGAGTAATCTTTATCGGTTCCCTCTTTGTAAATTTTACACAGTCCGCAAACATGGTTATGCGTGGCGAAGGTCTAATGAAAAAAGCCATGATGATAATGGGACTTGGAGCTTTACTGAATATCATTCTTGATCCGATTTTAATGACAGTTATGGGTGAATACGCCATTGAGGGTGCCGCACTTGCTACTATTACAGCCCAATTTGTTCAAGCAGTTGTAACGCTGCACTACTTCCTGAAAAAGAGCAAGGTTGTAAAAATTCATAAGATTAAGTCTGATGCGGAAATAAAAAAAGAAATGTTTGGAGTAGGCTCATCAGCTATGATGATGCAGCTTCTGTTCATGATTCAACAGACTATGCTTTATAAAATGGCATTTAAGTATGGCGGAGATCCAAACGGAATTTTGATGGCAGCATCGCTTCGTGTATATGCCTTTTCGTTCATTCCTCTTTGGGGAATGAGTCAAGGATTGCAGCCTGTTGTCGGAACAAACTTCGGAGCAAAGCAATATGACAGAGTAAGGCAAGCAATGAAGGTATTTTCTATCGGAGGACTTGTTCTTGCAGCAGTCTTTTGGATTCCATCATTGCTGTTATCAAGTCAGATACTTTCCTTATTTGGAGTAGAAGCAAGTATCATAACACAGGGAGTTGGGAATTTCAGACTGTTCTATTCCGTATTTATTCTGTATGGAGTAATGGTAATGACAATTACATTCTTCCAATCAATCGGGAACGGAAAGAAAGCAGGAATTATTGTCATGCTTAGACAGCTCTTCCTATTTGTTCCTGCAATGATTCTTCTGCCAATGGTATTTGGAGTAAAAGCTGTTTGGTTCACTCAGCCTCTTGTAGATTTCATCATGATTGTTGTAGGTATCTTCATGATGCTTGGAGAACTTAATAAGATGGGTAAAAACCAAACCACTAATCAATGAATATTTAATCATCACTATAGTAAATAGGTAAAATTAGATTCAAAAACACGGTGGAATCAAATGCGGTATCACCGTGTTTTTTATATTAATACATCAATAAAAGTGATAAATTACATTTCTTAATATTTGCAAAATCAAAGAAATAATCTTTCAAGGAGTTATAATAACTTACTTATATTGTATATTTCGAGAGGACGAAGTATAATACACTCTATTGGAGGAATTACGATGAATTATATGACATTGAAAGAAGCAAGTGAAAAATTGGGGATTTCCGCCCGTATGATAAATTATTACTGTACTGCAAAGCGCATTAGTGGAGCTGTAAAAATGGGGACGGTTTGGCTTATCCCCAAAAATGCAGTAAAACCGATTGATAACAGAACAAAGGAAGGAAGGAAACAAAAACCATGAGAACTGTATTGGTTATTGATGATGATAAAACATTGTGCGTACTTATAAAAAAATGTCTTGAAAAAGAAAATTTTATTGCAAAAGTATCCCATACTGGACTGGAGGGACTACGACTCTTAAGAGAAATGAACGATTGCACATTAGTCATACTTGATGTGATGATGCCGGAATTAGATGGATTTCAAGTGTTGAAAAAAATCAGAGAGAAGAGCAATGTGCCTGTATTGATGCTGACAGCGAAAAGTGATGAGACCGATAAAGTTTCCGGGCTGAGACTTGGTGCGGATGATTATTTAACAAAGCCTTTTGGCATAAAAGAGTTAATGGCTCGGGTCAATTCTCTCATTCGTCGTTATACCGCCTTAAATCCAGAAATTGGAAAAGAAATTGATAAAATTGTCCTAAATGATATGCGGATTGATAAAAACAATCGGACTGTTATGATCTCAAATACACCTATTGAACTAACGGGAAAAGAGTTTGATTTACTCGTATTCTTTGCAGAAAACAGGGGGTGTGTTTTTACAAAAAAGCAAATTTATACACAGGTTTGGGAAAATGAGTATGCGTTTGACGACAGCAATATCATGTCTTTTATAAGCAAGTTAAGAAAAAAGATTGAATTAGATCCTGAACATCCATACTATATTCAAACGGTTAGAGGTGTAGGTTATCGCTTTAACGCGGAGGCATGACATGACTTTATACTATTTGCTGACATTTATTATAATTCTTGCTTTGCTGATAATTATTTTTCTTATAAGTAAGTTGTTTCGGATTCGAAATCAGATTGATGTTATCATAGTTGCTCTAAATGATATAAAGGCAGGAAATATGAACCGCCGTATTCTGAGCCGTGATAACGATATAACCAGAAAAATTTGTTATGGTATCAATGAAATTGCAATCAATAATCAAACTCGCCTGATTCAGCAAAAACAATCTGAACAAGCATATAAACGTTTAATGACCAGTCTTTCACATGACGTGAAAACACCTCTGGCGTCATTGGTTGGCTATTTAGATGCTGTCGAAAGCGGACTGGTCGAAAACGATGAAAAAGAAGAATACATTCATATTGCCTCGGGGAAAGCACAGCATTTACGACAATTCGTGGAATCTTTATTTGAATGGGTAAAACTGGATGCGGGTGAACAAATTTTTCACTTTGAAGAGATAGACTTAAATGAAATATCTCGTGAAATTGTCGCAGACTGGATTCCTACGCTTGAAGCTCACAGATTTCAATATGAGATCGCCATTCCTGAAGAGGAATATATAATACATATAGATTCAAACGCATATACACGAATATTAAATAACCTTTTTCAAAACGCCATTGCTCATAGCGCTGGGAACCATGTTATTTTTACAATTATAGAAGATTCAAATGAAGTAGTAATAATGATAAGAGATAACGGAAAAGGAATTTCACCGGAGCATATTTCTCATATTTTCGAGCGAATGTACCAAGTGGATTCTTCTCGGACTGGAACGGGAAATGGTCTTGGGCTTGCAATTACAAAAGAATTAATTCGAATACACAACGGAACTATCAGAGCTTCCAGCAAATCAGGAAATGGGACAACTTTTACTATTACATTGCCAAGAACCCTGTGAGTTTTCACAGGGTTCTTCTTTTAAAGCAAGGAAAAAGCAAGACTGCGGCAAGGTTACGACAAGGTTCTGTTGATATACTTGAAACAGAAAGGAGTTGCATGATATGACGTTAATAATAGCAGAATTTAAAAAATGGAAAAGAAACAAGATGCTCTGGGGCTTATTTACTTTGGCATTTTTGATGGGGCTATATGCTATCGAGCGGGCTTATAGTATATCAAGGAGTAGTTCTATTATGGATAGCTTTGGAGATCTTTATACGCTTGCTTTTAAAAATTTGACTGGACTTTTTTTGCCTATTTCGCTTGGATTGATTGCAACAACATTGTTTTTTGAAGAGCATAAAAACAACACATGGAAAGAGATTCTTACTATCCCTCTTTCAAAAACGCAAATATATATATCAAAAGTGATTGTAATCATCATTTTATCGGTAAGTCTATGTCTTTTTACCTTCGTATTTTGTGTAATTGGCGGAGCAATTACTGGTAATTTTCCGGATTTCAATTCACATACTATTTTGCAAGCTGTTACGTTGTTTCTGACTGGTGGAATCTTGATTCCTGTAGCCATGCTTCCAATCGTTTTTCTTTCGATTGTATCTAAAAGCTATGTTCTTCCGATTGGAGCTACGCTGCTTTATCTTTTTCCAGCTGTGCTTGCTCCGAATTATCTTATGGGAGTGCATCCACTAATCAGTGCCATGGGCATATATGCAAAGACTTCTGCTGCTGCAACTGAAATGGTTGAGTTTTGGGGTCAGGGAATTACATTGACTATTACGCCTCTTGTTTGTGCGTGCTCTTTACTGCTGATTGGCGTAGTTTCAATGATGGCTTCTATTGCAGTTTTAAAGAAAAGAACTTATTAAAAAGAAAGTGAGATTTGAAAATGACAGATTTAGTAATCGAAACAAAAGGACTTACAAAAGTTTATGGCGATCAAACGGTACTTAATGCGGTTAATCTTCATGTAAAGCGTGGTCGTATTTATGGTTTACTTGGACGTAATGGGGCGGGAAAAACAACTATAATGAAAACCGTTCTTGGATTGACATCTATTACATCCGGAGAGATAGAAGTTTTTGGACAAAATATAATGAAACATGAAAAAGAACTTTATCCTCGAATTGGAGCAATTATTGAAACGCCGGGATTTTATCCTAATCTAACAGGAACTGAAAATCTGGAAATATTTGCAAAGCTCAGAGGGACAGCGTCCTCTAATGCAGTTGAGCATGCGATGAATGTTGTTGGGCTTCCATTCAAGGATAAAAAGCTATTTAGCAAATATTCTCTTGGCATGAAGCAAAGACTCGGAATTGCAAATGCAATTCTTCACGATCCTGAACTTTTGATTTTGGATGAACCAACAAATGGTCTTGATCCTATTGGTATTGCGGAAGTTCGTAAGTTTATTAAAACTATGAGTATGGAGCAAGGAAAAACAATTTTGATCTCAAGTCATATTCTTTCAGAAATTGCACTTTTGGCAGATGATGTAGGCACCATAGATCACGGGGTTTTACTGGAAGAAAGCTCGATGCGTGAGCTTGAGGAAAAGAATAGGAAGTGTATTCTTATTCTTGTTTCAGATGTTTCTAAAGCGGCGTTGATTTTAGAACAAGAGTTTCATTTGACTGATTATTCCATTCAAGACCAACAAACAATACGAATTTATGATACGTCTTTAGATGTGGCCGCAATAAATAAAGCATTTATGCTAAAGGATATTGCAGTTATGGGTTCACAAGTTTGCAATGACACATTGGAAGACTATTTTAAAAGAATTACAGGAGGAGAAGGAATTGCTTAATTTACTCCAACTGGAATTTCATAAATTGAAACGCAGAAAAACAGTCTGGCTGTTGATGCTTTCGTCAATAGTTATGCCGTTTGTTGCACTAATTTATTTCAGTAGAGAAGTAGCGTCTGGAATTTCTGCGATTCAATTCTATAAATGGGCGGTGTTTAGTTACACTCCATGGATCATACTACCGGTTATTTTAGGAATGCTTTCTACTTTGATTATTTATACGGAGAATCAAAATGATGTGTTAAAACAGCTTTGGATTATACCAATCAGTAAGATAAAATTCTTTTTCAGTAAATTTATCGTTCTATTTTTATTCTCTATGAGTTTTATGTTGATTTCCGCTATTCTGTCCGGATTGTTAGGAACAGCTTTCGGATACTTTGATTTTGACTGGGAAAGCAGTAACTTTTTGCTTTCAAAAAGTTTGGAAATAGGCTCTGTAATTTCGCTGGCAATGATGCCGGTACTTGCAGTAGCTTTAATACAAAAAGGATATATTCTGCCAGTATGTGTCACATTGCTTTATACATTTTCCGGATTTCTTTTGCTAATGGTTAATCCATATCTGCATCCACTATCAAGTGCCGCAGCTTTAATAGTACAAAATATTCCGGGTGTAACATTAGGGCAATCGTTAAATATATCAATGGCGATTTCTTGTATAGGATTATGGGACATAATCTCTGTCTTTCTTGCCTATAAAATATTAAAATTAGGAAAGTGAGAAGAAAATGAAAAACTTATTATTAACAGAAGTATGGAAACTGCGAAGGTCAAAGGTTCTTTGGCTTGCAATCTTTTCAACTCTTATGGTAGCCGCAGTTGTATATGCACAAGGGTTATCTGTACATTATGGAAAGTGTTACATTGATAATGTGGGGTGGTACATGGAGTCTGTCCTTTCTCTGGCGACTTTTTTCGTTCTTCCCGGTATCATTGCTCTTTTAGGCAGTTACACGATATGTCGAGAAGAACAGGAGGACACGCTTAAATCTCTTCGGATGATTCCTGTTGATGAATCAAAACTTACAGAAGCCAAACTAACGCTTACATTACTTCTGAGTTTATTTATCTATTTGCTCCTTTTTGCAATAACATTTTTTGTGGAGGCGATGCTTCATTTCAACGATTTACAGTTGAATAGTGTACTAATAATGATGAAGGTGTATCTGCTAAATGGATTTGGTATTTTTATAGTAATATCACCGATTATTGCATTTGTGTCTATAATAAAAAAGGGATATTGGCTTGCTCTTGTTTTCGCAGAAGTATATTCTTTCGCAGGTTTGTTTGCGAACCTCTTGCCTTTGGGAACAACCTTTTATCCAATCACGGCAGCCCTGCAACTTGCAGGGTATTATGAGGCATCAATCAGTGGAAGACTGTATAGTCTTGCAGTAATTATTGGATGTGGAATTTTGTCTCTAACCCTTCTTAAAAGGATTAATTTTCATGTGTATGATTAGATTTAGAAAGAATAGCAATGAATATCGTTTTTATAATAGAAAAAAGAAGCGCTTGATGGTTATAGCATTGACGCTTTTGTTAGCCCTTGTGCTGTGGACTATATGGGGGAATGTAACTGTTGGTGTTACTCGTTATTGTATAACCAGTGATCGGCTGCCTGATACGTTTGATGGTTATAAGATTGCCGTAGTATCAGATCTCCACAATGCACAGTTTGGTAGAGACAACAGTCAGATAACAAAAATAATAAAGAAAGAACATCCGGATATGATAGCGATAACCGGAGACTTGGTTGACTCAAACAAGACAAACATTGATACAGCCACAGCCTTGGTAAGCAAGCTGATGAAGATTGCGCCATGCTATTATGTAACCGGCAATCACGAAGCATGGATCGGTAGTAAGTTTTCTGAACTGGAAGAAAAGCTTCTTGATGAAAATGTTCATATTCTCCATGATCAGGTGATAAAATTAGAAAAAGGCGGTCAGACGGTACAAATTGCCGGATTAGATGATCCTGATTTTACAGACAGAGACTCTGCGCTTCAACAAAGTATGCTTCAAACAAAGCTAAATCAGATGAACTTATCAGGGGAATATTGCATATTGTTGTCTCATCGTCCGGAGACTTTTGAGGCTTATGTTATGGAACATATTGATTTGGTTTTGAGTGGACATGCTCACGGCGGGCAATTCAGGTTGCCGTTTATAGGCGGTGTAGTTGCGCCAAATCAGGGATTATTTCCCAAATATGATGCCGGGATATATACCAAAAATAATACAACGATGATCGTCAGCCGTGGAGTAGGTAACAGTATCATTCCTGTTCGCTTCAATAACAGACCTGAAATAGTTGTTGTTACAATGAAAAGCGAATAAATTATATCAGTTTGCAGTGGACTTAGGCACCCATCCTCATACATACTTTCAGTTTTATTAAAAAAAAGATGATCTGATCTTCGAGATGGATGAATATTGGGCGGATGATGGTGAAGTGCCTGAGTGGAGATTGAACTTGAGGATTGGAACATACATTCAATAATTTGGGTTTGAATAATAGGTGAGAAATAATGAAATACGAAAAAACAATCAAACTTAAAGACGGAAGACGATGTCTTATACGAAATGCAACCGCACAAGATGCAAAGGACGTTCTTTCGGCCTTTAAAAAAGTTCGTGAAGAAACGAATTTTCTTCTCACCTATCCGGATGAAAAGGGGTTTAGTATAGAAGAAGAAAAGAGCTTTCTAAACCAGAAAGAGGAAAGTGCTGCCGAGGTACAACTTTGTGCTCTGGTTGGTGATGTAATTGTAGGCCTTGCAGGTGTCAGCGCAATTGGAGCAATGGAAAAAATAAGCCACCGGGCAGAATTAGGGGTTAGCATCGAGAAAGACTTTTGGCATCTTGGTATCGGTAGTGCGCTTACGACAGCGAGCATAGAATGTGCAACAAAAGCGGGGTATCGGCAGCTGGAGTTGGAAGTCGTCGCAGATAATATAAATGCGATCGCCTTATACCGAAAAATGGGTTTTATTAAGTACGGAAGAAACCCGAGAGGCTTTGTTTTGCGAAGCTCGGGTTACCAAGAATTGATTTTGATGAGATTGGAACTTCGTTAACAAATTGTAAGTTGTGGGGGGGATCATAGTGAATACATTTAACGAATATGTTCGTGATTGTTTTTCCGTAGCTGGCGATATTACCCTAAAATCCATGATGGGCGGATACCTTGTATACCTTAACGGTAAACTGATAGGTGATATTGGCGATAATGAACTGTTTCTGAAGAAAACGCCTACATCGGATAGACTTCTTGCAGGCACAGAATTGCGTTATCCCTATGAAGGTTCAAAGACGTTGATGCACGTATTCGACAGATTTGAGGATACGGATTTAATTAAAGAACTACTGGAAGGTATGTATACGGAACTGCCCGAAAAGAAACCCAAGAAAGCTAAATGAGACAAACAATCTTCTTTACAGATTACACATGGAATGAAATGATTGTCGATTCGTAGCATTGATATTGTATTCACTATGGGCGCATATAGACGGTTGCTGGAAGAATCCATGAAGCACGAGTTTGAGATTCATGTATTTTAATGAAACGAACATTTAACTTATGAGGTTTTTATGAAAGAAAAAGAAGAAATAATACGTTTGTGGTTTGAGATGTGGATAATTCAACGAGATTTAGGTATGGATCATATTTTTTCAGAAAATGTGGTTTACACGGAAAGCTGGGGACCACAATATTATGATCTGCAAACAGTAAAACACTGGTTTAAAGAGTGGAATACGAGAGGGAAAGTTTTGGTATGGGAAATTAAGCAATTTTTTCATAAAGAAAATCAGACTATCGTTGAATGGTATTTCAAAAATGAAATGCATACAGGAAAAACAGAAGAATTTGACGGAGTTTCTTTGATTGAATGGACGGCTGATAATAAGATAAAATTTTTAAAGGAATATGGATGCAATCGAAGTAACTACAACCCTTATCAGCAAAGCAGCGATCCTGAATTTAGAGATGAAAGAGTAAATTGGTTTTGATGTCGTCAACGAACAAATCCTAAGTTATATGAATAATTATGCTAATTAATCAGCCTTTGATTCGCGCCCTCCAACAAGATTACCTTTGCCATCTTCCATCGTGCAACGAGCGTTAAGACTCTTTTCTTGATGCATGGTTATCATCAGGGTAGTCATGACACATGCGGAGAGCGTGGTTCTGTTGACTAAAGTACATAATTGATAGTGTAAAAATGCTTGAAATATAAGGATTTTCCGAGGATTTGGAAGTTAATCCAGATCCTCGGATTTTCTACGTTTTGGGAGTTGCAGAGAGGCGGATTTTTATAGTTGGATAGACAGAAGTATTGATTTGGGGTTGTTAAGACAAAAATATTGATTTTAGCTGTCCGTATTTTGGCACACGTCTTATGATATTTATTTAATTGGTAGTGCGGAATTTACGCTAAAATCAATTTACTTTTCGAGTTAAATATGCTATAATAACGATATATAAATGGATAAGGAGGTCACTCATGAGTATAAGCAGTGAGATTAAAGATATTAGAAGAAAATGTCTGTTGAATCAAACGGAGTTCGCTGATGCGATTGGTGTCTCTTTTTCAACAGTAAATCGTTGGGAAAATGAAAAGGCAATTCCAAATTATCAGGCATTAAAGAAAATCAAAGATTTTTGTGAAAAGAACGATATTTCCTTTGAAGTAGATTCAAAGGTATGGGAGGAAAAATAATGAACGTAATTAGTTTGTTTAGTGGTTGCGGTGGTCTTGATCTTGGCTATCTTTGATGACAAGCTTATCTTTGAATTCAAATCCGGCATGACACTTGAACTTAAGAGATAATTGAATATGGAATATGATACGGACACCTTGCAGTGATGCAGGGTGTTTTTGTCATTCATAAATAATTTACAGAGCAAAACTGTGCCAGGATTGAAAATATCAATCAAATGGTTTATAATAAAATGAGTTGAGGTGCGTTTTAGACATGGAGGATTATGATGAAGACATCCGATATGATTAAAGAATTATGTAATAAAAAGAATATAAGTCTTTCAGAACTTGCCAGACGGATAGGTCAGACTCCACAGAACTTTGGCAAGAAACTGAAACGAGATACTGTGACTTTGGAAGAATTAAAGCTGATAGCTGATGTCATGGGTGTAACCTTTGAGCAGTCATTTATCTTCCCGGATGGAGAGCAGATAAAAACAAGCAACGAATAGGTGGTGAGTTCTACGGATAGATTTTCAGAGAAGAGCCTCCTTTCACTTGGAGATTATTATGTGTACGGACTCATAGATCCATGCACAAAGCAAATCTTCTATATTGGAAAAGGCACGAAAAACAGAGTGTTTGAGCATGAAAAAGAAAGCCTGGGTAGTCCAGATAGTGAGAAGTTGAAACTGAAGACTATCACAGATATCAAGGATGCCGGACTTGAAGTAGAAAAGATAATTATAAATTCAAACTTAACTGAAGAAGAGGCATTTGCTGCAGAGGCATCACTGATCAATGCATTCAACTATGTTAGTGATGCGGGACTTACAAACATTGTTGCCGGACATCATTCGGCAGAGGCTTTATCAGTTGATGAGTATGAAAGAATAAACGGTGCCGCCCCGCTTGAAGAAAAAGACATCAGGCACAAAATCCTTGTCATCAAAATAAACAGACTCTATCAGAGAGGTATGGATGAGAAGGTATTATATGATGCTGTTCGTGGTGTTTGGAGAGCATCAAAGGTAAAGGTTAAAACAGTTGAGTATGTTTTCGGTGTTTACAATTCTTTGATTGTGGCCGTATATAAGCCATCAGAGTGGTTTGTATGTAAAGAGGCAAAGGACAGACTTCCAAGACAGGATATCGTTCTGACACCGAAAACTGAAAATAGATTATTCTTCGTGGATGAAGGATATGAACAGGGACTTCCGCTTGATGAGAATGAATCATTCTACATTGGAAAGTCGATAGCCGGACTGAAGTTAAACCAGTCGGCACAGAATCCGATTACATATCTGAATCCACGGTAGAGAGATAAAATTCTGTTTAGTGAACAATAACAAATCATAATTTAATGGAATAGACAAATTTGAATTTGTAGGGATGAAAATTTGATTTTCATGACAATGGAGGAGGAGATAGCATGATAAAAAATGTGGCGCTTGTTAGCCTATCGGCAGGAACGATAGGTGAAGACTATGTAAAGCATGAAGTAAATATAGGACTTAAAAGGCTAGAAGAATTTGGCCTAAATGTAAAAGTTATGCCACATGCAATGAAAGGAATTGAGTATATAAAAAATCATCCAAAAGAGAGAGCTGATGATTTGCTCTTGGCAATGAGGGATAAGGATGTCGACATGATTCTCTGTGCAATCGGTGGAGATGATACATATCGATTACTTCCATATTTGTTTGATAATAGTGAGCTAAAAGAGGCTATTGATGCAGCGGGAAAGGGAAAAATATTTCTTGGATTTTCAGACACTACAATGAATCATCTAATGCTACACAAGCTCGGATTTAATACATTTTATGGACAGTCATTCCTGGCAGATATATGCGAAATGGAAGATGATATGTTGTCATATACAAAAAAGTATTTTGAAGAGTTGATTAGTACGGAGCACATTAATGAAATTGTGCCAAGTGATATTTGGTGTGAAGAGCGAACAGACTGGTCTGTAAGAGCAGTGGGTACTGAAAGAGTTAAGCATAAAAATGAAGGCTTTCAGCTTCTTCAAGGGAAGACAGTGTTCTCAGGGAAGATTTTAGGCGGTTGTCTTGAAAGTATGTACGATGTTTTTGATGACAGCAGATATTCTGATACTGTTTTGTTATGTGAGAAATATGGTCTATTCCCAGCTTTGGAGGATTGGAAAGGAAAAATACTTCTACTTGAAACAAGTGAAGAGCAACCAAATCCTGAACACTATAGAAAGATGGTGGAGGCCATAAAAAAGGCAGGAGTCTTTGATGTGGTCTCAGGTGTGTTATGTGGCAAGCCAATGGATGAACTATATTTTGATGAATATAAAAAGATTATTGTAGAGGTTATAGACAATCCAGAACTTCCGATTGTTGCTAATATAAACATCGGTCATGCAACACCAAGATGCATCATTCCGTTTGGTGTAGAGGCTGTGGTGGATGCAGTAAATCAGAGCATAAAATTCTAATGATACTATTATAACTATAAAAGGTAAGTGACACACAAAATTGAAATATTTATCGTTCCAAGATGAGTAACAAATTTCAGTTTAATCCGTCAGTTGGATTGCACCGAAAATTGAAATTTAGGTAATAGGCATTTACCCTATTTGCCTATACGAGCAATAGGGCAACTCAACACTCGTATCGGTTCGACATACCCATTTTAAGGCGAAAATTGGTGTTCCACCATTCCCTTGTACAGTAGGTGATGAATAGGTTGTTCATTGGAGAACCGAGCCATGTGGAATGCGTGATGAAGATGATCAAAGCCTGATTATGATTGGGTATATTTTGCTTCAAAACATCGGCGTTTCAGTATGAAAGATAGAGGGAGCCATATGAAAAAAATTTCCTTATGTATCGTAGCGATTGGTTTGAGCCTTATTTTGCAGGGTTGCGGTGGAACGCCCAAGACTTCCACAAAAAGCAGTGATGCGGTTTCTTCTTCAGAAACGGACAATGAATCCTCGGAAGCACTTGAATCCTCGTCTTCGAAATCGCCATCGAACAGCGATGCTGCCGCTTCGGAAATGGAAAATGAAGCCAGCGATATCAATGCTATTGGTAAAACGAAGGTGGAAAAAGGTTGGTTTGATGTAAAAATTACGATTCCCAAAGAATTGGTACAGAAAGACGCATCCCTGGATGCCGAACAAGAGGATGGCGTATTCAAAATCGAGCGAAATGCCGATGGCAGTGAAACCTTCTATATGTCCAAGCAAAAGCATCAGGCGATCCTCCAAAGTTTTCAAGAGCAATTTAAAGAAAATAGCAATAAAATCATCGCTAATTCTAAAGGGCATCGCATTGTAAAAATTGAATCCAATCCGACCTTTACGGACTACAAAGTCTATTTGAATGCAACGGAACTCAACCTCGAAGAATCCATGCTGACGATGCAATTTTCAATGCAAGGCGCTTTTTATGGCATCTTTTCCGGCGATAAAGTCACGCGCGTCCATGTGCAATATATTCATGCGAAAACCGGCGACATCATAGAAGATTGGGATACCGACAAATTAAAGAGTTCGCAGCAATAATCTTGTTTTCCTTGCGTTTTTAACGTAAGCGCGAAAGTCGTCCGAGTGACGCAGAAAGAGCCGCCTCCGGCGGCGATTAAAAATAAGGAGCGCCGCTCGCGCGGCGCGGTTTGATACAAGTGGAGGGCGGCCCAATGGGCCGCCTTCCTTAATTTCATTTACAAAGGCCCGGCGGAGCCGGGCTTCATTAATGGACTTGTGGCACCTGTGTGCGTTATTCGGCTAGGTAAAAACCGAATACGGGAAAATACCTAGCCACCGCATGGCACTGCAAGGCGTATTTCGGCTAGGTAAAAACTGTATATGGAAAAATACCTAGTCGCCGCACGGCGTTGCAAGGCGTGTTTCGGCTAGGTAAAAACCGTATATAGAAAAATACCTAGCCGTCGCATAGCACAGCAAGGCGATTTCCGACTAGGTAAAAACCGTATAAGGAAAAATACCTAGCCGCCGCACGGCGTTGCAAGGCGTATTTCGGCTAGGTAAAAACCGTATATGGGAAAATACCTAGCCGCCGCACGGCGATCGACTGCGATTGTCGGCTAGGTAAAAACCGTATATCAAAAAATACCTAGCCGCTACACGTCGTTGCGTCGCATTGTCCAGAAGCAGCGCCGCTCACGCGGCGCAGTTTGACACAAGTGAAGGCGGTTCGATGAGCCGCCTGCCGTATTAATCAGAAAGCTCGGCTAAAAAGAGAATTTTTGCCTTGCCACATCGCGAGATATTCCGTATTATCGCAAATTTTTTGCTCAACAGGGTAAATTAGGAGTGAAAAGCTTTCCTATTGATAAGCACATATTTTGGTTTTATCGATTGGAAGTAGTGAAGGAGGCCGCTTTGAAAACGTCGGGAGTCGTTTTCAAAGCGGCATAGGAGGCATTATGAAAACTGTATCGGAATTATTAAAAGAAGCTCGCGTAGCCGCGCCAGGAGCGCAAACTGCAGCAGCACCCACAACGGCAGCTCGCCTTGCCACGCAGAACCCCGCGTCGGAAGCCCAACCCGCAACACCAACGCCGGAAGTCCACTCCACGGCCAAACCAGCCCCTGAAATACCGCAAGATACGGAGCCTGATCCGAAAGCTCTCGCATCGCTGCAAAAAAATCCGGTCGAGGGAGAGGATTTGTCAGCGCTGTTTACACAGTGGCAGATTGGGAAGGTGACGATTAAGAACCGCATCGTGATGACATCGATGGGGGGAACGAATTTGCTGGGATGGATGGAGAAGAATCATTTTGATGAAATGGGGGCGCATTTTATTCAAACGGTGGCGGAGAATAATGTGGGATTGGTTCTGCCGGGATGCCAGCCGGTGCTGAATCCGATGTTTGGGCAGTGGCTGTATAAGAATAAAAAGATGTATCGAGATTTGGCTAAGTGGCTGGTGGATTTCCATAAGACGGGGGCCAAGTTGTTTGTACAGCTGACGGCGGGATTCGGGCGGTCGTTTACGATTTCGCCGATGATGGAGAAGCTGTATACGAATCCGATGTTGCGCTTTTTCGCAAAGCCGGTGCTGAATCTGGATCGAATTACGGCGTCAGCGTCGGAAGCGCCAAATCGCTGGTCGGACAAGGTGCCATCGCGAGCCATGCGTGAGGATGAGATTCATGAAATGGTGGAGGCGTTCGGAAAGTCGGCGAAATTGTTGCAGGAGGCCGGCGTGGATGGCGTGGAGGTACATGCCGTTCATGAAGGATATTTGCTGGATCAGTTTACGTTGAAGTATGTGAACAAGAGAAGCGATGCCTACGGAGGATGTGCGGAGAATCGCTATCGCTTTGCAGTGGAGATTGTCAAAGAAATTAAAAGAGTGTGCGGAGAAGATTTTCCGGTATCGCTGCGGTATTCGGTGGAATCGAAGACAAAAGGATTTCGACAGGGAGCATTGCCGGGAGAGGCATATACGGAAGTCGGACGGGATATGGAAGAGTCGCGATGGGCGGCACGCTATCTGCAGGAAGCGGGCTATGATATGCTTAACTGCGACAATGGGACCTATGATGCGTGGTATTGGTGCCATCCGCCGATTTACATGCCGGAGAATTGCAATTTGGCCGAAGTCAAGGAGATCAAAAAGGCGGTGGATATTCCTGTGGTGTGCGCAGGCCGCATGACGCCCGAGCAGGGGGCCAAGGAAGTGGCAGAGGGAACGCTGGATGGTGTGGGCTTTGCGCGTGCTTTTTTGGCGGATCAGGAATGGGTGACGAAGCTCAAAGAAGGACGTCGCGATGAAATTCGCCCGTGCATCCTTTGCCACAATGCGTGCTTTAATATGAGCAAATGGGAAGGTACGCCGAATATGCAGGAGATGGAGGATTCGCTGCATTTGGCACGCTGTGCAGTCAATGCGGAAACCATGCAATGGGATAAACACCATATTGAAAAAACGACACAGAAAAAAACGGTGCATATCATTGGTGGCGGCGTGGGCGGCATGGAGGCAGCGCGCGTGTTGAAGCTGCGAGGCCATGAGCCGGTGATTCATGAAAAGAGCGATGCTCTGGGCGGCGTGGTGATTCCGGGCGGTGCCGAGTCGTATAAAAAGCCCATGCGCGATCTCTTAGATTGGTATCGCGGCGAAATGAAGCGACTTGACATTACCGTACAATTAAAAGATACGATAAGCGCCGATGAAAGCTTTGGAGACGATCCTGTGATCATTGCTACGGGAGCAACGCCCATTATGCTGAAAAAAGTATCGGGCTTTGAGAAGACGGTGGAAGCCACGGATTTTTTAATGGGTAAACAAGTTGGCGAAACGGTGGCCGTTATCGGCGGCAGTCTGACGGGCTGTGAAATTGCGTATGAATTGGCGTTGGAGGGGAAGAAGCCCTTTATTATTGAAATGAAGGAAGACCTGATCGCCACTCCGGGCGTGTGCCTAGCCAATTCGTCGTATTTGCGCGAATGGTTTGCTTGGAAGAACGTACCGGTGTATCTCAATGCAGCCTTAACCGAGGTGAAGGACGGTTGCATCGTATACAAGGATCAGTCGGGCGAGAGCCATGAACTGCCCTGCGATTCGGCTATCTCCGCTGTCGGCTACGTGCCAAAACCGCTCATCGCGAAGGGGACACGCACCAATACCTATTGGATTGGCGATTGCAATAGCGTCGGCAATATTCAAACGGCGGTGTGGCAAGCGTATGAAACGGCCATGCAAATTTAATGTGGCAGAATAGAACGTGGTCGGTTGCGACCGAATACAATCAAAAAGGAGCTTATCATGACAGAAAACAACCATACATCCATTGCCATTCAGGATTGCTACGGGGAGCGTTTCCAACATTGCTGGGGATGCGGACCGAAAAATAAGATGGGTATGCATCTGCATTCGTATCCGAGCGATGATGGGGAAATGTGTGTATGTCATTTTACGCCGGATGCGCAGTATACGGGCGGGGTGCCGGCGAATCTTTTCGGCGGTATGATAGCAATGGTCTTCGATTGCCATGGGACGGCGTCGGCAGCGTGGTTTGCTCATCATAAGAAGGGGCTGACGCTCACGCCGGAAACGGTGATCGGACGTTTTATTACCGCGCATTTGGAAGTGGATTTTAAGAAACCGGTACCCATGGAGCAAGAGATTACGATTCGCTCGTATCTGGAAGAACTTGGCGAAAGAAAAGCCATTGTGCGTATGGAAATGGAAGTAAAGGGCGAAGTGCGTGCGAAAGCGAAGATGGTGGCTGTGGCAGTAAAAGATACGATGTAACGTTAAGGGGGACAGATGGCGGAAACCTCACCGGCCTTGCGCCATGCGCAAAACCCGTACTGCTTTTGTTCTCTCTCTAGCCAAGAAAGAGTCTTCAGCAAAAGTACGTAACCATCTTTTGCAGTTTGAACAGTGCGCCGCCACATGGTCTAACGCCGGCGAAGCAGCAGATGAAAAGCAATTTGTTGCTTTATTAAAGGAAAAAGTCGGGCTCTGAGAGCTTAATAATATACAACGGAGAGTTGTACAACAAAGCGTTGCCGGGGAAAAGCCCTTTTTCAACCATCCGTATGTGGAAGTGGAATCAACCGACCGCTACGATGAGGACAGAAAGGGAGCAAAGGAGGCAACTATGTTTCAAAATGCACAAATCGGACAAATCATTCAAGAAAGACGGAAAACATTGGGCATGACGCAGACGGAATTGGCGGGACAGCTCGGGATATCGCCGCAAGCGGTGTCAAAATGGGAAAATGGGATGGGCAGCCCGGATATTTCGCTGCTGCCGGAAATTGGTAACATTTTGCACCTGAGTATGGATCAGCTTTTCGGGTTGGCATCGGTGGAGTTCGACGATGCGCCTTCCTATGGCGATGGCGGAGCCGCCAAGGCGGCAGACCACGCCGAAGAGGCGACGCAAGACGAACACGACGGAAATGCCACCTCGTATGCGGAATCGGCATCGGCGTTTCCAGAAACCTACCACGGTTTAACTTTTGTGGCCAGTTTTCGCAATCGCGCTTGTTATAGCAATGTACCACTTTCGCATCGCGATGGGGAACATTTGTATTTTGAGAACGGCTCGGAAGCGGATTTGTCGGAAAATGTCGTGGTGAATCACGACCGCAGTCGGATTGAGATTGTGTTTCTTGAGGAGATTCGCCGAGAGGCGGCAAAGGAAGCAAAAGAAGCATCGAATTTGGGCAATGCGGAAGAAATTTCGCGCTTAAATCTGGAGTTGCATGGCAGCTGCAAAGTGCAGATTCGCAAGACGACAGCTTCGCAATTTTCCTGGCGTGCGGAAGGCAGTCAATCCTTTCTTCGCTCGATCCAAGCCACACAAGAAAATCATTGCTTGCGCCTGACGATAGATCCAAAAGAAAATGCGCATTCCCTGCGCATTTTCAATAATCCAATTTTTGGAAAGGACAACAACACCATTACGATCGATTGCCCGAGCGATACTTTGGAGGAATTGCGCCTGCGCACCGCAGGTTCGAGCGATGTGGATGCTTCGGTTTCTTTTCAGAGGGCTTCGATTCGAACCGCAGGTTCTTCCGATGTCAATTTAGCAAGAGTAGAAAATCTCGAACTGAATATGGCCGGTTCCGGCGATGTGGACGTCGAAACGTGTTCCGGTGCCTC
Source organism: Levyella massiliensis (assembly GCF_000308275.2). GTDB lineage: Bacteria > Bacillota > Clostridia > Tissierellales > Peptoniphilaceae > Murdochiella > Murdochiella massiliensis_A. Next base: position 796,184 of record NZ_HG529490.1, on the reverse strand, counting down.
AATTCGTATGGCCGGCTCCGCCGACGCCTGCATTCATCAAATTTATGGTGTCCTGCACGTGGATTTAAGCGGCTCCGGCGACTTCAAAGTGGACCAAGGTGAAGTATCCGAGTTTCGCTGTTCTCTCAGAGGCAGCGGCGATGTGGATGCCCGCGGTCTTGTCGTTGATGATTCCGAGGTGGTCATTCGAGGCTGTGGCGATGTGGTCATCGGTCGCGTGAAGGGCAAGTCCGTGGAGCAGCTCTCCATGAGCAGCACGCTCGAGATTTTGCAGCGCGGCTGAGTCCGATAGAAACGCGCCGATGGTGCCATTTCTGCCTACCAGCAGGCAATGGCACCGTCGGCGCGTTTTTCAGTGCCACCGACGAGAACGCCGTTTTGTTTGCGCCAAATGATTTGGCCGCGGCCCATGGCATTGCCGCCCTTTTTTAACATGGCAAGGCCCGCCTGTGATGCTAGGGGCTGGGTGGTGCAAACCATGCCGCGGCGGGCGTAAACGACCTCACGCTGGGAGGTGTAGGTGCGTAGCGATGGCCCAAAATTGACCATGGATCCCCCTTTCTCCTTTGCGTCAGATGCGAGGGAAGCCGCCATCAACGGGCAGATTGACGGCTGTAATATATTTGGCCTCATCGGAAATGAGGAACAGTGCCGCATACGCGATGTCGTCCGGCTCACCGTTCTTTTTCATCGGTACCACTTGGGCAAGTTTTTCCAGCGATTCTTTGTCACTGACGGGCAGAATCGGGGTTTCGATGATGCCGGGGCAGATACCGTTGACGCGGATGCCTTGGGCGGCATAGTTTTTGGCCAGAACTTGCGTCAGCATATTGAGCGCAGCTTTGGAGGTGTTGTAGGCGTAGCCGCCGATGGAGGGCTTGAGACTCGCAACAGAGCTGATGTTCAGGATATTGCCATGACTCTTTAGAATGTGAGGCATGGCTTTCTTTGTGAGCAGGAAGACGGACTTTAGATTCGTATCGATGATACGGTTAAAGTCCTCTTCACTCATTTCCTCGAGAGAGAGCAGTTTAAAGATGCCGGCGTTATTGACGAGAACGTCCAGTTTGCCATACGTTTGAATGGTTTCATCCACCAGATGCTGAAGATCTTCTTCTTTCATCACATCACCGGGGACGAAGATGGCTTCGCCACCATGGGCTTTAATTTCCTCGAGCACGGCAGTGCCGCGCTCTTTATTGCGGCCGTTAATCACGACCTTGGCGCCTTCTTTTGCGAACAGAAGGGCACAATGTTTCCCGATGCCGGAGGTGGATCCGGTGACCAATACGACTTTGTTTTGTAATTTCATAGCACGCTCCTTATGTGTTTTTTTACGTATCCATTATAACGCATGCTCTATTGCCACGGTATTGTCGAAAATGTTAATATTAGCTAACAGAAGATTGCGTGGCATTTGTACTGATGTGGGCATCTATCGTCGTTTTGTGGCTTCCCGTGAGGAAGCCATCGGCTGGAAAATCGGGTGAGGAAATTCTTATGATTCAAATTCAAAGTCTCAAAAAATATTATGGGCGCGGAGAAAACCGGCAAGCTGTTTTGAAGGGCATTGACTTGTCCCTCCCACAAGGCAGCATTACGTGTATCCTGGGACCGTCTGGCAGCGGGAAATCGACGCTTTTGAACATTTTGGGCGGGATTGAAACCATCGACGAAGGAACGGTAACGGTGGATCATTTTACGCTCAATGGAAAAAATAAGCGCGCCTTGGAGAATTATCGTCGCAAGAATATCGGTTTTGTGTTTCAGTTTTACAATTTGGTAAGCAATCTTACTGTGCGCGAGAATATCGAGGTAGGGGCGTATTTGTCCGATGAACCTTTAAATGTGGACGAGGTGAGCGAACACTTGGGTATTGCCGATCAACTTGGAAAATTCCCAAATGAACTTTCCGGCGGACAGGCACAGCGCACCTCCATTGCTCGCGCGATGATCAAGCGTCCGGCACTTCTTCTCTGTGACGAACCGACGGGTGCGCTGGATTATGAAAGTGCGAAAAGCGTGCTCGAACTCATTGAATATCTGAATCAGGAATACGGCATCAGTGTGCTTTTAGCCAGCCACAATCAGCAGATTGCTAAAATGTGTGATACCGTCGTGGAACTGCACGACGGCAGATTGAAGAATGTGCGCGAAAACGAACATAAAATTTCCGCAGAGGAGGTAACTTGGTGATGAGAAATCCTCTACATAAGCGCATTTTTCGCTTGCTTTGGCATAAGCCTGGCACCTATTTGCCACTCTTTCTGATGTTTCTGTTTTCTACGACGTTTCTCTCAGCCTTTTTTATCGCGCAGAACTCGATCGAGCCCCTTTACTATCAGCAGTTGGAAGAAGGGAAAGTGGAAGACGGTCAAATCCTGATGATGGAGCCGCTCTCCGATACAAGCAAAAAAGCGGTGGAGGCGGATGCGTTGTCGCTGTATGAAAATTTCTATAAAGAGCAGAATTTTGGCGACGATACGCATAACGATTCGAATATGCTGCGTATTTTTAAGAATCGTCGTGCGATTAACCTTGCCATGATCAGTGAAGGTCGGCTACCGGAAAAAAACGACGAGATGGCGGTCAATGCCAATCTCGCTTTGGTGAACGACTATAAAATAGGACATCGTCTGCGCGTGGGAGATCGTGATTGGACACTGGTCGGCTTTGTATCTACGCCGGATTATTCCACCGTCCTGAAAAATCCGACGGATTTGGTGATGGATGCGAAGTATTTTGGGCTGGGCTTTGTCACAGATGCCGGTTTTGATGCCATCCGTGGCACCAAAACCAACTATCTCTACAGCTATCGCCTGCATGATACGCATACGGAGGAAGAAGCGCGTGATCTTTTTCAAGATGCTCTGACGCGCGCTGCGCACGAAGGAACCATCCTCTCTGCGATGAATCGCTACGATAATCCGGCAATCCGCTTTTTCATTGATGATATGGGTGGCGATGTACCGATGATGCGTCTGATTATGGTCTTTATGTTCCTGGCCCTGGCCTTCATGACTACGACGCAAACGCGTGGCCTAGTCCATGAAGAAGCGCCTGTGATGGGTACACTTCTGGCCTCCGGTTATTCGCGTAAAAGTCTCTTGGTGCATTACACCTTGTTGCCTTTTACGATGACCCTATTGGCAGCGGTATTCGGCAATCTTATTGCCTATGCAGGCGGTTATAAGCTCTATGCCGATCTTTATTATGAATCCTATGCCTTGCCCAAATTTAAACCCCTTCTGACCCTGCATTCCTTCTGCCTCACGACCCTGGTACCGCTTTGCATTGTGACAATTCTCAATGTTTTTATTTTGCTCTATTATCTGCGCCTTTCGCCATTGCGTTTTTTACGCAGCGACATCAGCAAACGAAGCAAGGGCTCCCACCGCAGCCTTCGTCATGTTCCCTTCCTTATGGCATTTCGCCTGCGCGTCCTCTGGGAGCATCGCGCTAATGTGCTGGCTCTCTTTTTCGGGCTCTTCATCGGTAATATGCTGCTCTTATACGGCGTGGAAGCCCGCACAATGTTTAGTGAATATGGAGAACGCGTCAAGAGCCAAATTCTCTACAACTATACGTATATCGTAAAACAGCCGGTTCCCGCCTATGACAACGAACAAAAGGCGTTACTGACGGAGCTTGACTATCGTATCGATGAGGAAAAAACAAAAAAGGATTCGGCGACCGGTGCACATGCCTTCGCAAAAAAGTCCATTATGACCTATGCGCTGGACAAAGGGTCCCGCTATCACGCAGATCGGTTGGATGCACTGAAAGAGAACGAAATCATTATTTCGCGCGGCATGGCAGATAAATATCATATTGCCGCAGGGGATGCGATTGCCATTAAGACGCGTAGCGATGCGCATTATACGCTTTTCAACGTCAAGGACGTTTTTGATGATGTCAGCGAGCAGCGCCTCTTCATGCCTATGAAAAATCTCAATCGCTTCTTAAAACAACCGGATAATTTTTTTAATACCTATCTCAGCGACCGCACGCTATCCTTCGATCCGGAAAATGTGCTGACTCGCATGGATCGTGAGAAGATCAACAATTATATGGAACATTTTATCGAAGGCTTCAGCGGCGTCTTTGTCTCCGTTCTCATTTTGGCCCTCGTGTTCTACTTTGTCCTTGTCACCACGGTGAGTCGCCAGGTGCTTGATAAATCACGGCGAAACATCACTTACCTCAAGGTCTTTGGCTATCACGACGACGAAATCGCCAGGATCTATTTGCATTCTCTGCTGTTTGCTATGCCCATCTTCTATATCGTCACGCTGCCACTTTTTGACCGACTGTTCACATTTTGTGTCCAATCAGCTCTTACCAAATTGGGCGTTACTCTCCACGTGTATGTTTCGCCCGCCCGCTACGCCATCCTATTCCTTATTGGCTTTGCGCTCTTCCTGCTGGTTCAACTCTTCGAGCGATTCCGTCTGCGCAAGATTGACATGGTGAAGGAACTGAAAGTCATGAATGGCTAACATCTGCTGCCTCGCAGCTTGCTTATTTCAGAACCTCATGGGAAAATAAATGTAGCGTTGCGTATTTCTGAAGTGAGCATGGAGGCGCGATGGAATGACAGAGGATAAGTATCGATCCGAGAGGGAAGAGCCGCAAATGGGTGCGAAATCCTATTTGCTTTGGACGTTTGTAATGACGTGGGGTTGTTGGTGGATAGAAGCAGTACTGCTTAACCTAGGGGTATTGGAGCCGGCGAATCCTATTGCAATGATTCTTTTTTTACTCGGGGGCTTCGGACCTACGATCGCGGCCTTCTTGTGTTCGAAACAAAGACGAACGAAAAAAGGAGTGGGTAATTTTTTGCTGCATTTCCGCAAAGAGGGGCTTCTGTGGTGGGGGCTTTTCATGCTGGCGGAGATTTTATTGTTCGTAGGGACGGCGGTGAAACCGCGGCAGTTGCTGTTTCCAGGAAATCCGGTGGGATCGGTGTTGACGCTGTTCTTGCTGACGACGGCATTAATGGGAGGCAATGAGGAACTCGGATGGCGAGGATCGCTACAACCGGCGTGGCGCGAAAAAGTGCCTTGGCTGCTATTGCCACTTGTTGTCGGATTGCTCTGGGCGTTGTGGCATGTGCCTCTGTGGTTTCTGAAAGGCAATTCGCATCAGGGGACGGCTTTTTTTCCTTTTATGGTGTTGAGCGTGCTGCTGAGTTATTGGCTGGGCGCGATATATGATCTGACCGAATCGGTGTGGGCGTGTGCGTTGACACATGGGTTGACGAATACGCTGCTATCGATGGTGGTGTTGTCAGAGGATAGTACATTTCTTTTGGGTATTGTATTATTGACGATTATAAGCATTTGGTTCAGCAAGACGGCACATGAAAGACGAAAACGTCAGCAAGAGGGCCTGGAAGGCTAGCAGACGAGGTGGTGACTTGAGTATCCTGTGGGAGAAGTGCAAGGAAGTATTGATGTCAGTGTTGCCGATTGTGGCCATTGTGTTGGTGTTGCATTTAACGGTGGCACCGTTGGATCCGACGGCATTGTATGCCTTTTTGATCGGTTCGCTATTGGTGGTGGCGGGACTGACCATCTTTTTATTTGGCATTGATCAGGGGCTGGAGCCTATCGGTAACTTTGCAGGGCGTGTCATTACGCGCAGCAATTCGTATCCGATTTTAATTACGGCCAGTTTGATACTGGGCTTTTTCATTTCTTTTGCGGAGCCGGATTTGCATATTTTAGCAAAGCAGGTAAATCAAGTAACGGGCGGCGCGTTTAATAACTGGATCATGGTGACGGCAGTATCGGTAGGTATCGGCGTGATGATGACCGTCGGAATGCTGCGCATCTTGCATAACGTAAAGGTTCGGCATGTGTTTGCCGCCGCCTATGGTACGATTTTCGTGTTGTCACTGTTTTCGAATTTTGATTTTATGGCGATTGCTTTTGATGCGTCGGGGGCTACGACGGGAGCCATTACCGTACCGTTCATGTTGTCTTTGGCCTACGGTATTTCAGCGATGAAAAAAGATAGTAAAGTAGGTGAGGCGGATAGCTTTGGTGTCATCGGTATTTCGTCGACAGGCGCTATTTTGGGCGTGCTCATTGTGGGCTTGCTGTTTGGGCAGAATCCGTTACAGGGCACTTTGCCGCAGAGTATGGCGGAAAATATGCCGTTGCATGAAGTGTATTTGTCACGCCTTGGCGTTTTGGCGCAAGAATCAGCGCTGTCTCTCTTGCCCATTTTAGTGACGTATCTGGTGCTGCAGATCAGCCCGTTGCGTCATAAAAAAAATAAATAGTCGCGTCTTTACGAGGTGTGGGGCTGACCTTTGCGGGTCTCGTGATTTTCCTGCTGGGTGTCAATGGCGGTTTCATGCACGTCGGCACGGAACTGGGCACGCAGCTGGCGAAAGCGGACTCCATGATCCCTGCTTTATTGGTGGCCTTTTTGCTGGGCGTGACGACTGTATTGGCCGAGCCGGCCGTGCATGTGCTGACGCATCAGGTGGAAGAAGTAACGGGTGGCTCGGTCAAGCGCGTGCTCGTATGCATGTTTTTATCCGTAGCGGTAGGGTTGGCGATATTCTTATCCGCGCTGCGCATTCTGGTACCGGGAATTTCTCTCTGGATGTATCTGTTGCCGGGCTTTGCGCTGGCGGTGGTGTTGTCATTTTTCGTCTCGGATCTATTTGCCGGTATGGCGATGGACACTGGTGGCGTAGCCTCGGGACCCATGACCGCTACGTTTTCTCTGGCATTTGTGCAGGGGATTGCCGCTCAGGTGCCAACGGCGGACGTGATTACGGATGGCTTTGGCATGATTGCCATTGTGGCGATGGTGCCCATTGTGGCGATTGAGCTATTGGGCGTTCTGTACCAAGCCAAGATGCGGAAAAATACATCGGCTCAGTCGGCGCAGAGAGAAGGAGGAGCCCATGAGTGAAATGAGAAGCATGCCCCGGACTGCCTTACTGACTTTGATTTTGAGCATACCGGATGCGAAAAAATGTATTGCCATTGCTCGTAAGGAGGGCGCACAAAACATGTTGGTGATGCGCGGTAAAGGCACGGTGAGCAGCCGTCATTTGCATCTGTTCGGCATCACCAGTCAAGATCGCGCGATCGTAAATATACTGATGGAAAATACCGCAGCCGAGGCGTTATTGGACACACTTACGGATCAGCTGCATCTGCATAAGCCGAACCACGGCATCGCCTATATGGCACAGGTTTCAACAATGGGGAAGTGTCCCGCAGCGCAGGAAGAAGGAGAATCAAAAGGGGAGGACAACGCGATGTTTAAAAAATTAACCATAGTTGTCAATTTGGGCATGGCCGATGATATAATGGATATTGCTCGCGCTGCCGGTGCGCGCGGCGGGACGATTCTGCATGGTCGCGGTACGGGCGCAGCGTATACGGAAAAACTCTTTGGCATAGCCATTGAACCGGAAAAAGAATGGATTGTAATTCTGGTTCCGACGGCAATGGCCGATCGCGTGATTGCAGCGCTAGAAGAGGCACATGATTTTGAGAGTCCGGGCAACGGCATTCTCTTCGTAGAGGATGTTTCGGATGTGCGCGGCGTGGTGGTAGAATAGGGGAAAATTATGATTGGAAGTTTAATCGTTGGTGCGATTATCGGTGGCATTGCGGGCTTTTTCATGCACCGTGAAAGAAAAGCAGGTTGTCTCGTGAATATTGTGGTAGGCCTGCTGGGCTCGGCACTGGGCCAGGGACTTTTTGGTACATGGGGACCATCGCTGTCGGGCATGGCGCTCATTCCCTCGATTTTGGGCGCTGTCATTCTTTTGGCCTTTGCCAATTTTATCAGCAGTAAGCGATAGATTCGTTGTAAGACGGATCGGAGGCATATATGTCGGAAAAGAACATTCCGCAGCGATTTGCACGGCTCGCGCTGTTACTCGGAAAAGAGGGACTAGCGCGTTTAGCAGAGGCACGAGTTTTCGTACTCGGGCTCGGCGGCGTGGGATCCAGCTGTGCGGAAGCGTTAGCAAGAGGAGGGGTTGGCACCCTCCTTCTTTTAGATGGTGATACGGTCGAAGAGAGCAATATCAATCGCCAAGCGCTGGCGTTTGTCTCCACAGTGGGAAAATCCAAAGTGGAGGTAATGCAAGCGATGATTGCGGATATTGATCCGGATTGTCGGGTAGAAACGCGAGATGTGTTTTTAACGCCGGACAATTTGAACGAGGTGTTGTCTTCGTTTCCGCGACCGGACTATGTCGTGGACTGCATTGATACGGTGTCGCAGAAATTGGGCATTGCTGCATGGTGTGCACAGGAGAAGATCCCGCTGCTTTCTGCGATGGGGGCTGCCAACAAGCTGGATCCCTCGTATCTGCGTTTTTCCACCGTGGAAAAAACATCGCAATGCCCGCTGTCGAAAGTCATGCGACGCGAATGTCGTCGGCGGGGGATAAAAAAACTCGAGGTCTTGTATTCGGAAGAGCCTCCGCTTATCTTGGAGCGCAAAGTGAGTACAAAGAAGGCGGATACGCTCGGTTCCATGAGCTATATGCCGCCTGTGATGGGTCAAATGCTCGCGGGGAAAGTGATTCGTCGTTTGGCGGGACTCGAACCGTTTCAGGTGACGCCGGTACGACAACGCCCGTTTTTATTGGATACGCATGCCCATCCGGATTTTTTAACGCCCGACACGAGAAAGGTGGTGCTTGAAGGATTGCATCGCGAACGCATGGCGGTGGTGGCACAAACCGTGCTGCCTTCCACCTATGACGCGCTGCAAAGCGAGTATGGCGCTGACGGTGCAGACGATAAGAGCAGGCCATTATTATCTCTTGGCTTTCATCCGTGGTACATTCGTTCGCCGCAACAGGCGGAAAGCGAATGCGCCCATTTTGATCGTGCCGCCGAAACGACGCGTTTTTACGGGGAAATCGGGTTGGATTATAGTCCGCGCCCGCTGGAACAGGCGGAGGCAGGACTGCAGGAATCCGTTTTTTGTCACATTTTGAACCGTATTAAAGAACGCATGGAAGAGGAGCCGACGCTTCAGCCGGTGGTTTCGATCCATGCGGTTCGTGCTGAGTCACGCGTGCTGGATCTTTGGGAGAAAATTCTCGGAGGAACTTGCGCTGTGCCCATCTTGCATCGCTTCCGTGGCACAAGCGATACATTGTCGCGTCTGATGCGCCTCGGGGGCTTTCTTTCCGTGCATCCGGAAATGCTTACGACAAAGCGCGGCCGTGCGTATGTGAAACAGATTCCCGCCGAGCGATTGCTGTTGGAGACGGATCTGCCGTCACAACAAGAGGGAGAGGGCACAGAGCCCTTCGTCGCGGAGGCCTTACTCTCTACGTGGAAAGAGGATCTTTCGCAATCCTATGCGGCGCTCTGTGCGATGCGTCGTGAGCCCATGGCCACGATTCTTATCGAGACACAGAAACGGCTCTACGGCGTTCCTGCGCTAAAAGAAGAATAGGAGGAACTATGTCACAAACGGTCACGAAGACGTACAAAACGAAAGATCTGCTGCATCGTTTTCTGCCGTATTTATTACGCTATAAAAAAATGCTGGCGTTTGATTTATTTTGTGCCGCGTTAACCACCTTGTGCGATATTGTGTTGCCGCGTATTATGTTTCATTTGACCAATACCGCCATGTATCAGCCGGCGGCACTTACCATCGGCTGGATCGGAAAAGTGGCAGGTCTTTATATTGTGCTGCGCCTCATTGATGCAGCGGCATATTATTACATGTGTTCGCGCGGTCATATTATGGGCGTATACATTGAAACGGATATGCGCATGGATGCGTTTCGAAAGCTTGAAACGCTCAGCGATGCCTATTTTTCGAATACGAAAATCGGACACATTATGGGCCGCATTACCTCCGATCTCTTTGATGTGACGGAATTTGCGCATCACTGTCCGGAGGAGTTTTTCATTGCGGCGATCAAAATCGTCGTCTCATTCATTATTTTGTCGTTTTCCTCATTGCCCTTGACGATACTGGTCTTTGCTTGTTTGCCGCTGATGCTGTTCTTATCCATTCGCCTCAATCATCGTTTCCGCAATGCGACCAAAACGCAACGCATCGAGTTGGGCAATCTCAATGCACGCATCGAAGATTCACTATTGGGCCAACGTGTCGTCAAAGCGTTTACGTCGGAAGATATTGAGCTTGAAAAGTTTGCAGACGGCAATGAACGCATGAAGGACATTAAAAAGGAACGCTATCGGGCGATGGCGAATTTCAATATGTCTACGCGCCTTTTCGACGGATTGATGTATACGGTGACCATCGCTGCGGGCGGCCTGTTTTTGGTGAACGGCGCCATCCGACCGGCGGATCTGGTGGCATATGTTTTGTATGTGACGACGTTAATTGCCACCATTCGCCGCATTGTGGAATTTGCCGAACAATTTTCCATGGGCATTACGGGCATTGAACGTTTCTTTGAACTTATGGATACGCCGACGGATATTACGGATGCGCCGGATGCGAAGGAATTGGAAATTCATGGCGGCGAGATCGTCTTTGATCATGTGTCGTTCGCGTATCCGGATGATCACAATCGCGTGTTGCACGATCTATGCCTTACCATTCATCCGGGTGAAAATCTGGCGCTGGTCGGGGAGAGCGGCGGCGGGAAAACCACGCTCTCTTCACTCATTCCACGCTTCTATGATACGACGGCGGGTAGTGTGCGCATCGACGGACAGGATGTCAAGGATTTGAAGCAGGAAAGCCTGCGTCGGCATATCGGCATTGTGCAGCAGGATGTCTATCTCTTCTCCGGCACGGTGGCGGAAAATATTGCTTACGGGCGTCCCGGTGCCAGCTTGGAAGAGATTCACGAGGCAGCAAAGCTAGCCGGAGCAGACGGCTTTATCCGTGAATTGACCAATGGCTACGAGACCTATGTGGGTGAGCGCGGAATTAAGCTTTCCGGTGGGCAGAAGCAGCGCATTGCCATTGCGCGTGTGTTCTTAAAAAATCCACCGATTCTCCTGTTGGATGAGGCCACCAGTGCGTTAGATAATGAAAGTGAAATTCTCATCGAGCGTAGCTTGGAGGCCCTTTCGGAAGGCCGCACCACGCTTACGATTGCGCATCGCTTAACGACCATTCAGAATGCGGATCGCATTGTCGTGCTGGGCAAGGAAGGCATTGAAGAGGAAGGCACGCACGAGGCATTGCTGGCCAAGAAAGGGACGTATTATCGCCTCTGGACGGGTGGCGGTCGGCATAAAAAGGAGCATGTATGAAAATCATCGATATCATCACTGGTGCTTCTTCCGGTATTGGACGTGAATTTGCGAAGGAACTTGATCCCTTGCACGAGTGTGATGAAATCTGGCTCATTGCACGCCGCCGTGAACGGTTGGAAGCACTTGCAAAAACGTTAAATACGCCGTGCCGACTGTTGGATGGCGATCTGACCGATCCGGCATTTTCGGAAACGCTAAAAAAGGCGTTGGCGGAAGAGAACGTGGTAATTCATACGCTTGTCAATGCGGCGGGCTGCGGCAAGATTGGCACGGTGGAAGAACTGGGCGTTGCTACCAATCAGGCGATGCTTGCGTTAAATGTGGATGCCTTAACGGCCATGACGGCGCTGTGTTTGCCCAATATGGAAACGGGCGGGCGCATTTTGCAGCTGGCGTCGGTGGCGGCTTTTTCGCCGCAACCGAATTTTGCTGTTTATGCCGCATCCAAAGCCTATGTGTTGTCCTTTGCGCGTGCCCTGCATCGCGAGTTAAAATCACGCCACATCACTGTGACGGCGGTGTGTCCCAACCCGGTGGAAACGGAGTTTTTTGATCACGCAGGTTCGCCGAGGGCTTGCGCACGCATTAAAAACATCGGTGTTGAAACAGCTGAAGCCGTGGTCAAAACTGCACTGCGCCGCTCCTCCCAAGGCAAGGATGTTTCGGTGTCAAGTCCCATCGCTAAGGCCATTCATCTGGCGACGAAGCTTTTCCCGCATTCTTTTGTCCTTTGGGTGGAAAAGCAGATGGGTTTTTAGGGGCGACCTCAATAGGAGAGCAAGATGAAAACCGTTATGTGTTATGGCGATTCCAATACCTTTGGGTATGATCCAACAAATGGCATGCGTTATCCGCGTGCCATTCGTTGGACAGGTGTATTGCAAAAGTTGTTGGGGGAAAACTATCAGGTGATCAGCGAGGGGTGTAACGGACGTACTACGATCTATGATGATCCGTTGGAAGGCTGGAAGAATGGCTTGGATTACCTGAAGCCCTGTCTTAATTCGCACAAGCCTTTAGACTGGGTGGTCATGATGCTGGGTAGCAATGATTTAAAGACGTGTTTTCATGCCTCGGCGGAAGCCATTGCAAAGGGAGCGAGTATTTTAGTCGATACGATCCAAACCTTTACGGCTGAGAAGCAGGGATTTGTGCCCAAAATTTTATTGTTGTCACCACCGGAAATCGGACCGGCTATTTCGGAGTCGCCCTTTCGTTTTGCTTTTGATGAAAGCGCAATTACGCGATCCAAGGCGTTTGCGCCTGCATTTCAAAAGATAGCGGAAGCCCAAAAATGCTATTATTTAAATGTCGCAAACGTTGCGACGGCAAGCACTTGGGATTCTTTACATCTGACCCCGGAAGCGCATCAGAGTCTGGCAGAAGCAGTGGCGCAAAAGATCCGATGCATCGATGCAAAAGAAAGCGACGAAGAAGAGGGAAAGCATGAATATTGAGGACTATATAGCGGAACAGAAGGATGTGCCTTTTACCGATTTGCCTTTTAATGAACTGGATAACGGTCTCTTGTCGGAACTTGCATACATGGACTTCGGCGGGGTGTTTCACGATACGGAAACAATGGTATCCATCGGAGACGTGACAGATCGCTATTTTGCAGAGCACAGTGCGGAGCAGATTCGTAAAGAAGGCGTGTTTTGGCAGCTCGCACCTTTACTGTTGTTGCCAATGAAAGAAGGCGTTCGTTTTCGCGATATAAAAGTTTCGCACTATGTGAACGATGTGGACGCCGAGACGAATATGCAGTTTGCGGCGATGGTATTTCATCTGACGCCGCATTTGCACTTTGTAGCCTATCGCGGTACGGATACAACGCTTGTGGGCTGGAAGGAAAGTCTGCTTTTAAGCACGCATGCGCAGACAGCGGGCGCACATGCTGCGGTGCGCTATCTTGAGCATTTGGGAAAAGAACTTGAAGGTGATCTTTTGGTGGGTGGCCATTCCAAGGGCGGCTATTTTGCCATGATGGCGGCAACCTGTTGCGATGCGGCGCTGCAGTCGCGCATTCAAACGGTTTATAACAACGATGGTCCCGGTCTACATGAAGACTTGATTTTTTCGGAGGGTTATCAGAACATTCGCGAAAAGATTCTGACCATCGTGCCCGAATCATCTGTGATCGGACAATTGTTTTTTAACGAAGGAGAACATCATGTCGTTAAGAGCAATGCGAAAGGCATTGTACAGCATGATTTGTTTTCCTGGCAGGTGGAGGATAGCCATTTTGTCCCTGCAGAACTCAGCCAATTCAGTCGCTTCGTGCAATCCGCCATGGGGAATTGGCTGGAAAAAGTGGATGAGGAAAGTCGGGTCTCCATCATTGATACGGTCTTTACGCTGCTGGAAAGCACAGGGTCTGAAGATTTCCATGAAATTGCGACGGATGCCCTACAAAGCGCGCAAACGGTGTTTAAGGGTCTCATGCAATTGCCGGAGGAGAATCGCAATGAATTGTTGGGAGCCTTACAGGCCCTTATCGGCAGCAGTGGCACGGTAGTATTAAAATCCATTCTGTCGTAAAATCATGATAAAACCAAAGCAAGAACGGTGAGGAGGCACTATGAAATTAAATCCGTCTCAATATCTGCTCGGGCAGAAAGAGAACTGTAAAGAGATTATCGCACGCTTGTCCAAGGAATTTTCCTATGTATCCATTTTAGGAACGGATGTGGACGGTGCGGATTATTTGGTGACCACAACAAAGTCATCCATCGGCCCCTGCTCGGACCAGGAGCGTGGCTTTGTGTTGCGCGTGTTCCAGGATACCGGTGTCAGCGAATATTCTTTTAATGATGTGGACGTGGACAAAGTTGTGGCGCGTGTGCGTGAAATTGCACTGGAGGATCGCAAGCGCTTTTTGAGCAAAGGCTATCTCCCTTATGCGCATGCGCCGAAGGATGAACCGGCCACGGTGTATTCCTTGGGAGAGGTTAAGAATTTGCCGGAAAACGACGATGCGGGGAAAATCCTTTCGGCGCTCAAACAAGCGCATGATGGTGCTATCGATCGCCACGAGGAAGTGAAATTCTTGCGTCTGTTCCTCTCGGTAACGCAAATTAATAAAATGTTCCTTTCCGTGCATCGCGACCTCTATCAATCCTATTGCTATGCGAACGGCGTTGCCATAGCGATGGCGGAGAAGGATGAGAAGACAAAGACTGAGTACAAGGGCATATCGCTCTTGGGCGGCTCGGAGCTGTTGGACACCTTGGTCAAAGAAGTACCTGGCGTCTGTGATCGTGCAGTAGAATTGCTTTCTGCCGAGCGCATGGTGCCGGGCGAATACGATATTCTTTGTGATCCGGATTTCACGGGTCTCATTGCGCATGAAGCTTTCGGCCATGGTACAGAGATGGATATGTTCGTCAAACATCGGGCGAAGGGAGAGGAATACCTCAATAAACGTGTGGCTTCGGATAGGCTTGTCATGCATGATGGCGCTACCGCTATTGATGAGGTTTCGAGCTATGCCTTTGACGATGAAGGAAATCTCGGCAGCGATACCGTGATTATCCGTAACGGCATCTTCAAAAACGGTATGTGTGATGCGCTTTCGGCCATTCAGCTGGGCGTTGAACCCACGGGCAACGGAAAACGCGAGAGCTACAAGCGCAAGGCCTACACCCGCATGACCAACACGTTCTTCGAAGGCGGCACCGATTCTCTGGAGGACATGATAGCCTCCATCAAGCACGGTTATCTTCTCGAGGGGCTTGAATCAGGCATGGAGGATCCGAAGAACTGGGGCATTCAGTGCGTGGCGGCCAAAGCACGTGAAATTAAGGACGGCGCCTTCACCGGCAAGATCTGTTCGCCTGTTTATTTAACCGGTTATGTACCGGACCTTCTGGAATCCATTTCTATGATCTCTCCCGAAGTCGAAATGAGCGGTACGGGCTATTGCGGCAAGGGATGGAAGGAATGGGTGAAGACCTCCACCGGTGGCGCTTATATTAAAGCAAAAGGCATGTTAAGTTAGGAGCGGTTATGATCGATACAATTATTCAAATTCTCAAACAGAAAGACATTGCCGGCTGGATTCTCAAGCAGGAGAAGACCAAATCCGAAGAATTATTTTTCGTGAAAGACAAGCTGGATCAAAACCGTCTCTGTGAAACCAACGAATATCATGTGACTGTTTATGTGGACTTTGAAGAAGATGGCGAGCGCTATAAGGGTAATGCAGAAGCGCTCATCTCGGCAGGCGATTCTCCTGCTGAGATTGAAGCCCGCTTGGATCAGGTGATTCGCTCCGCTCGTTTTGTCAAAAACCGCTGGTATCCTTTAGCAACGAACGCGTCACAGGATGTCGAAAAGCCGGAAGAGATCTCCAACATCGCTATCCTGAAATCCCAATACGATGCGCTGCATGAAGCCATTTTTACCGACTACGGCACTAAATCCAAAGTGAACTCTGTAGAGATCTTTGCAGTGGACGGCACCATTCGGCTCGTCACCTCTACCGGCACGGACGTGACCTTTCCTTCGAATCGCTTTATGTTCGAGCTGGTAACGGATTGCCAGGGCAATGAGGAGAGCGTCGAAATCTTCAACGACTACACCTTTGGCATTTTGGACATCGACCAGATCCGCTCCATTGTGCAAGAGCAGCTTCGCAACACCGAGGCGCGCGGCATCGCTGTAAAAGCGCCCAAGCTCGACAATATTAATATCATTCTGCGCGGTGCGGCAGTCGAGGAGCTTCTCCAATGCTATATCACCCAGGCCACCGATGAAGCCGTCTACAATCGCTATTCACGTGCGAAACGCGGCGAGCGCTTTAATGCGCCCGATGCCCTCCAGTCCCTCAACATTCGCATGGAGCCCAATCTGTCTCATGCCGTTTCTAAAGCGCCGCTTGACCGCGATGGCGTGATTTTGCATCCCTACACGCTTTATAGCGATTCCGTAGTAGAAAATTTCCGCACCACCCAGCAAATCAGTTCTTACATGGGAGAAAAGAACATCGGCTGTCCGACTCCCTTTGTGGTTGAAGGTTCCGATACTTCCTACGACGATTTCTTGAAAGAGGACTATCTCGAAATTGTTGTCTTCTCCTCTTTCATCAGCTCGCCGGTCGAAGGTGACTTCGGTGGCGAATATCGCCTGGCCAAGCTCGTCCAAAATGGCAAAGCCACCTACATTACCGGCGGCTCCATCTCCGAGAATCTCTTCGAAGCCCAGAATCGCTTTATCTTCAGCAAAGAGAGCGAACATCGTCAAAACTCCATCACCCCGAAAGCCATCTTGATTCGCAAACAAGATTAAGCAGAGGGCGGCCCGACGGGCCGATTCGTAAACATAAAATGTCGGCTGCAGGCCGACAGTTGGTAAAAGCAGAAGACGGCCCATCGGGCCGCCTTCTTTTTTTTATCGCCGAAGGCGGCTTACAAACTGCGTCACATAAGCAGCGCACCTTATCGTATCAATTGCCGCCGAAGGCGGCTCCTTTTTGAAATGACGGCGAAAATGCCCTGTATCAACGGTTTATCCCATGTTAAAATGCGAATTTTGAAAATAACATGGGGTGCTGAAACTCGAAAATCGATGAAATACCCCATGTTAAAAGGCGATTCTGCAAATGACATGGGGTTAAAGTCTTTCAAAATCGTCGAAAAGCCCCATGTTAAAAGGCGATTCTGCAAATGACATGGGGTTAAAGTCTTTCAAAATCGTCGAAAAGCCCCATGTTAAAAGGCGATTCTGCAAATACCATGGGCTAAATTTGGTTGCCTCACCCCATGTTAAAACCCGAAACTTCAAAATAACATGGGGGAATTGCAAAAAAATGTACGCATCGAGCCCCATGATAAAAACTGATTTTGAAAATAACATGGGGTAAAAGCCAAAAAATTCATTCATCGCGCCCCATGTTAAATGCGAATTCTGCAAATAACATGGTCAAGTACAGCTGCGCCACTCATGCTAAACGCGAAAATCAAAAATAACATGGGGTAAAGCGGTTCAAAACGGCACCTATAACGTATTCGAGTTGCAAAACATCTTGCGGTATCGTCGCTATAAGCGCTTCAAAGCCGCTGCGCCAGCCACGACACTCCCTGCGCCAGCCACGACACTCCCTGAGACAGCCACGACACGCCATGAGACAGCCACGACACGCCTTGTTACAAATACGGCGCACCGCCCGATATGACAGCATCCGATGTGGCAGTTCTCTATAGTGATGCAATAAAACGGAATGTGATGACCAAAAAATGGAATTCGCGCTTTCTCGATCTTTGGAATAATAGAAGAGTAGAGAGGAATCAGTCTTGTAGCGTTTATGATGCAACACGCAGGGAGGGCGCATGGTTGAAGAATCTGTGGAAACACTAACAATATTTCAAAATCTATTAGAAAAGTATGAAGACTTGTGGCGAAAACTGAAACCGTCGCCAAAAATTAAAGGCCATTTGGAAATTGATCATCGGCGTAATCCGCCGGAATATTACCATTGCTGGTATGACAAGGAGACGAATCGAAGGGTGCGAAGATACTTGGATAAGTCGCAATTTGATTTAGCGAGGAGATTGGCACAGCAATCGTATGATCAACGAATCAGCAGGTTGATATGCAAGCGTTTACGGCAATTACTTCCATTATGTCGTGATTTTAGCGATGAAGAAATTGATGCGACTTACGAAATGATGGATGTATCGAAGCAGCCTTTGGTACAACACATAACGCGTACAAAACGGGAAAAGCTGGAAGAATGGTTAGCAAAACCCTATACGCCGTTAAATTTTGCGCAGGGCGCCACCTTTTATCGTACAAAAAACGGAGAAACCGTACGTTCAAAGAGCGAAAAAATTTTGGCAGATTTATTTTATGACAATCACATTGTTTATAAATATGAATGTCCATTACAAGTTGGCACGCGTATCTTTCATCCGGATTTTACCTTCTTTGATGCGATACATGACGAAGAGCTATATTGGGAGCATCTGGGTATGATGGGGAATCCGGACTATCAGAATCGAGCGCATCAAAAAATTCGCTATTACCAGAAACACAACTTTATCGTTGGTAAAAATTTGATTGTGTCTGCGGAGACGGAAGCCCTACCTCTGGATATCGAAGAGGTTGAAACGCTAGTCCGTGAGCATCTGCGGTATTGTGCAATCGACTAGAAAAACGGTTAAAAGCAGAAGGCGGCTCGACGGGCCGCCGTCTTTCTTATCGCCGAGGCGGCTCCTTTTTGAAATGACGGCGAAAATGCTCGATATCAACGGTTTATCCCATGTTAAAATGCGAATTTTGAAAATAACATGGGGTGCTGAAACTCGAAAATCGATGAAATACCCCATGTTAAAAGGCTATTCTGCAAATGACATGGGGTTAAAATTTTACAAAATCGTCGAAAAGCCCCATGTTAAAAGGCGATTCTGCAAATAACATGGGCTAGATCTCACGGAGCCACCCCATGTTAAAACCCGAAACTTCAAAATAACATGGGGGAATTGCAAAAAAATGTACGCATCGAGCCCCATGTTAAAAACTGATTTTGAAAATAACATGGGATAAAAGCGCGAAAAGGTGAGCGCCGCACCCCATGTTAAACGCGAAAATCAATAATAACCTGGGGCAACAGGCAAGTGAAGCAGGCGCAAGCGCCAGAAAGGAGTCGACGCTAACGCCAGAAAGGAGCTGGCGCAATGCCCGACAGTTGATAAAAGCAGAAGGCGGCCCGTCGGGCCGCCTTTCGTTGGTTTTTTTACGTTACTAATTCTTGCTTTTCACCATTGCTACAAAAGCCTCATGCAGGCGGGTGTCGTCAGTTAATTCGGGATGGAAGGCCAGACCGATCTGATTGGCCGTACGCACACCGACGATTTTGCCATCGACACGAACGAGCACCTGCACAGCGTCGGTACTTGTCTCATCCTTTGCGCCTTTGTTCACATCCGCAATATAAGGAGCGCGAATGAAGACGAGCGGAAAATCCTTTAAACGACCAACATCCGCAGCGGTTGAAAAGCTGGAGAGCTGTCGGCCGTAGGCGTTGCGCTTCACGGTGATGGGAAGAGTCGCGAGATGGGTGGTGGGGTCATCGGCAATGTGTTCGGCCAGAAGAATGAGGCCGGCGCAGGTGGCAAGGACCGGAAGCCCGGCTTGGATTTTTTGACGCAAGGGCTCGAGCATATCGAGTTCGCGCAGCAATTGGCCCTGTACCGTGCTTTCGCCGCCGGGAAGGACAATGCCATCGATGGCATCCAGATCCTTACGCTGGCGCACTTCTACGGTGTCGATGCCCAGGCGTTGCAACATTTTCTCATGTTCGAGGAAGGCACCTTGGAGACTTAATACACCAATTTTCATTATTGGCCTCTTTCCTCCATGATGACTTTGATTTCATTGGCATTGATGCCGACCATGGCCTCGCCCAAATCCTCGGAGAGTTCGGCAATCATCTTGGCGTCTTTGTAATTGGTAACGGCCTTAACAATGGCATTGGCGCGTTTGGACGGATTGCCGGATTTGAAGATACCGGAGCCGACGAATACGCCTTCGGCACCAAGCTGCATCATGAGCGCAGCATCGGCCGGAGTGGCAACGCCGCCTGCGGCAAAGTTTACGACGGGCAGTTTGCCATTGTCATGCACAAATTTTACCAGATCGTAGGGGACACGCATCTCTTTGGCTGCTTCGTAGAGCTCATCTTCGCGCAGGGCGGTAAGCTGATGAATCTGGCCGTTGACTTTACGCAGGTGACGGACGGCCTGGACAACATCGCCGGTACCCGGTTCGCCCTTCGTACGAATCATCGCTGCGCCTTCATTGATGCGGCGGAGTGCTTCGCCAAGATCGCGGGCACCGCACACAAAGGGGGCTTTAAATTTAGTTTTATCAATGTGATAGACATCATCTGCCGGCGAGAGCACTTCGGATTCATCGATAAAGTCGATTTCGATGGCTTCGAGAATCTGTGCTTCTACAAAGTGACCGATACGACATTTAGCCATGACCGGGATGCTGACAGCTTCCTGAATGCCGCGGATCATTTTCGGATCGCTCATACGGGACACCCCGCCGGCGGCGCGAATGTCCGCAGGAATGCGTTCGAGTGCCATGACGGCACAAGCGCCGGCTTCTTCAGCAATTTTCGCTTGCTCGGGCGTCGTAACGTCCATGATGACGCCGCCCTTGAGCATTTGTGCCAAACCCTTGTTGAGCTCATATTGTGTTTTTTCCATTTCACCCTCCTTGTGCTTTCTTATTCCCCAGTTTACAATTGATCTGGATATACTTAAATGATCAAATTGATATATTTTTATATACCAGATGGCAATGCGCTGAAGCGTCAAGACGATGGCAACGCGCTGAGACGTCGAAACGATGGCGATGCGCCGAAGCTCCGCGCCACAGCGTCGAAACGATGGCAATGCGCCATAGCAACGCGCCACGCAGTCGCGCCGAGCCGCTAAGGGAGGACTATGTTAACCTACGTCTTAAAAGAAAACAGCGATCCACTTTACGAGCAGCTGTATCGCGCGCTCAAACGAGACATTCTGCGTGGTCGATTGGCGTCGGGGCAAAAATTGCCGTCCAAACGGACATTTGCGGGCAATCTCGGGGTGAGCACGATTACGGTGCAAAATGCTTACGAGCAGCTCATGAGCGAGGGTTATGTCATCGCAAAGCCGCGTCAGGGCTTTTATGTGGCGGATCTGGTTATCACGCAGGCAATGAAACCGGACAAAAAGCGGATGCAGCCCATTGCATTGCCGGAAACGACCCCTTTTTCGGGCATTGACCTCTCGGATGCGCGTATGGATCCGTCGCATTTTCCGTTTTCGGTGTGGGCAAAATTATTGCGTGAGGCGCTATCCCATCGGAAAGAGGCGTTGATGACGGCATCGCAAACGGGTGGCGTACGTGAATTGCGCGAGGCCATTGCTGAGCATCTGGCGTCGTTTTGCGCGATGCCGGTCGATCCCGATCAGATCATCGTCGGTGCAGGAACGGAATATTTATATGGCTTGTTAGTGCAATTATTGGGAAAAGAAAAAATTTACTGTGTTGAAAATCCGGGGTATCGGAAACCGGTTCTGATTTATCGACGCTTCGGCTGCACGTGTCGTTTTGCAGCGATGGATGCACAGGGGATATCCATGCGCGATGTGCGTCGCACCCGAGCGGATGTGGTGCAACTGAGCCCGAACCATCATTTTCCAACGGGGCGTACGATGCCGGCGGAAAGACGGTACGAAATGTTGGCTTGGGCAGCCGAAAAGCCGGGTCGCTTGATTGTCGAAGATGATTATGACAGCGAATTTCGCCCCAGTGGAAAGCCGTTACCGACGCTCTTCAGCATGGCATCGCACGGCAAGGTCATCTATATGAACACCTTCTCCAAATCGCTCACGCCCACCATTCGTATCAGCTATATGGTTTTACCGCCGGATCTGGCGCAGCAATTCTATGAAGAATTATCCTTTTATGCTTGCACGGTATCGAACTTTGAGCAATACACGCTCGCCGCATTTATTCGTCGCGGCTATTTTGAGAAACACATCAATCGCATGCGTCTCTTTTATCGCCGCCGGCGGCAGCAGATTTTAGAGGCTTTTGCAGCCAGCCCGCTGTCACAGCATAGCGAAATACTCGAAAATGAATCGGGTTTACATTTTTTATTGCAGGTACACACATCGCTGTCGGATCGGGCCTTACAAGAAAAATTGCACAAAAAAGGAGTGCGCATGGTGCCTGTTTCGTCCTACGATTTAACGGGCAAGCAGCGCGACTCCCATTTGTTTCTCATTCAATATGCCAATTTGTTACCGCAAAAGGCTTCGGAAGCCTTTCACATTTTAGACGAGGCCGCACTGTAAAAGCGGTCTCATTTCTTTTTAGGGGCAATGCTATGCTTTCATAAAATCCAATATATCCTGCATGACCTCGTCCGCCCCGTTTTCATTTAAAATTTCATGTGCCATGTTCGGATAAAAATGCGTAGTGACATTTTTTCCGGTCGCACGATAACGGCGGGCGGCTTGCTCCACACCTTTTGTGTAGGCACCGACGGGATCTTTTTCCCCGGCAATGAGCAAAATCCTTTTGGCGGTGCAGGCTTCGTAGGTTTCCTCGCGATTTAAGGCACAGACGATATCCATGAGCGCATGGTATCCTTCACGCGTGAAGGGCTGTCCGCAAAGCGGATCGGCTGCATAGCGCTTCTGATTTTCTTCGTTGACCGACAGCCAGTCCAAGGGGCCTTCGCTCCGTTTTTGAAAGCCGCCCATGACGAGTTTTTGTATGCTTCCGAGCGGCGCGTGTTTGGGGAAGAAGAAGAGAATGGCTTGCACAACGCGCGCCATGAGCGTAGGCGTTTGTCCCGTGCCGCAGGCAATGAGAAGATCCACCGGCCGTTGTGCGGCATAGAGGCGAGCTAAAAAGGAGCCCATGCTGTGCCCAAAGCAGATGGTACGCGGCGCTTCCGGCACGGCATGCCGAACGCGGTCAATGTCTTCCAGCACATTCTCCATGGTTACCATATCGCCCAGCGGATGTTCGGCACTGACGCTTTTGCCGTGGCCGAGATGGTCATGCAGGAGGACATCATAGCCGTTGTCGCAAAGAAAGCGGGCAAAGGGCAAGTAGCGTTCCTTATGCTCCTGCATACCATGCAAAATTTGTACAAGTCCGTGACTTTCTGTCGCACCGTCGTGGGTACAAAGCATGGCTGACAGTGGAAAACCGGCAGAGCTCTGTACCGAAATCATTCTTTCTTGCATGCAATCTCCTTTCGTTCCAAATCGTGGGTGGCTACGATATTCACATCCGAGCCGAAAAGGTTCGGAATCAGCACTTGTCCGGCGGCCACCGGTGCGTCGACGACGGTGTGATTGATGCAAGCCATGGCCTCAAAGATTTTATCTTTTGGAATGGCAGCATCTGTTTTGACCGATACGACGGGGCGAATGCCATGGCGCACACGAATCGTCGAAGCAATGTTTCTTTCCGGAGTGATGCATTCCTGCATGGCGTAGCGTGCGCCGCGCGGACAGGCATTGCCTTCCACATGAAGGGAATCGCCACTTTTTGTGACCTTCAGAGTACAACCCACAGGACAAACAATGCAGAGCATTTCTCGCGGTGTATTCATGCCTTTACCTCCTTTTCACAAACGCTTAGCGTCAGCGTCCCCTCCGCCATGGCCAAGAGCGATGGCTTTACCGGGAGATTGCCCATCTGGGATGGTACAAGGACGCGTCTGGGGAAACGAGCAAGGACGGTATCGCCGGAGGAAAGCACAAGCTCCGCTTGCGTAAATTTTTTTGTGGGACGAAACGATAAAGAGGCACCCGTCGCATCTTCTGTATCAATGGTGGAGGGCAGTACATAGGCGATGCCATCGCCGGCTTTGGTTTCAAGGGTTGTGTGGGCAAAGGCACCGTCGAGCAGATAGTGAGCGGCATTTCTTCCGGCTTCACGGCTTTCGCGGGTGACATAGTCCACGATGTCATGTACATGCAAGACATTGCCGCAGGCAAAAATGCCTTCCTGCGTTGTTTCCAAATGCGAGGTGACCAGAGGGCCGCGCGTTTTCGGATGAAGTGGAATGTGTGCTTGGCCTGACAGTTCATTTTCCGGAATAAGACCAATGGAGAGGAGCAGGGTATCGCAAGGAATGTCCTGTTCTGTACCGGGAATTTCTTGGCGATGCTCGTCAACCTGACAGAGGGTAACGCCTGTTACGCGGTCATGTCCGTGCACGGCATGGATATTGTGTTGGAGTAATAAGGGAATGTCATAATCGTCAAGGCATTGGGCCACATTGCGCGCGAGACCGCTTGAATGCGGTTCGATTTCCACAACGCAGGCTACGTGTGCGCCTTCAAGCGTTAAGCGACGTGCCATGATGAGACCGATGTCGCCCGAGCCGTAGATCACGATCTCTTTGCCTACCATCAGACCTTCCATATTGATTAGCCGCTGTGCGGTTCCTGCGGTCAGAATGCCGGCGGGACGTGTTCCGCCCATGGCCACCGCACCGGCGCTTCGTTCTCGACAACCCATGGCTAAAATGACGGCGCGCGCCTGTATTTCCAACACGCCCTCTTGATTCATGGCCAGGATCTGTTTTTTTTCATTGAGTTCCACCACCATGGTGTTGAGCAAATAGGGGATGCCTAACGCCTTCACATCATCGATGAAGCGACGAGCATATTCCGGCCCGGTGAGTTCTTCCTTAAATTCCTGCAGGCCGAATCCGCTGTGGATGCATTGGTTTAAAATGCCACCAAGTTCGCGATCGCGCTCTATAATGATGCTGTTCGTAATGCCTTGCTTATGAGCTTCGATCGCAGCAGCCAAACCAGCCGGTCCGCCGCCGATAATGACCAAATCATAGTGTAGCATGCGGCGACTCCTGTTCTTTTAAGTGCTTTGTGATGAGTTCGGATCCGCGATATTCTTTGCGTATCGTTGAAGGATCAACATGACATTCGCGGGCAAGGATGGCTAAGACGCGCGGCAGGCAGAATCCGCCTTGACAGCGGCCCATGCCGGCACGCACCCGTCTCTTCACACCGTCCACCGTCCGTGCACCGCCTAAGCGATGAATGGCATCTACAATTTCGCCTTCGGAGATGGTTTCACAGCGACAAACGATATTGCCATAGCGTGGATTTTTTTGAATCATCGCTTTTTTCTCTTCCAAGGATACATCGCGTAAACGCACGAAGGGGTGGCGTTTCGGCTGAAAATGTGTTTTTTTCGCATACGCAAAACCGTGATGTAAGAGGAGATCCAAGACGTATTCCGCAATGGCAGGCGAGGAGACTAGCCCCGGGGATTCAATCCCGCCGACGTGTACCAGTCCCGGTACGGTGCGGGAAGGATAAATCATGAAATCACCGGTATCCGGCTTGGCACGCACGCCGGTAAAGACACGAATGGTTTGTTGCAGTTTTAAATCCGGCACAGACTTGCGCCCGAGACGGTCCACCATGGCTAAGGAGGCGGCATCGACAGATGTGTCGTCCGCATTGTCTGCTATGGTGGCAGTGGGACCGACCAGGGTGCTGCCGTCATAGGTCGGAGCCACCAAGACACCCTTGCCACGTTTGGTAGGCGTCTGGAAAAGGACGGTGTGAATTTCCTCTCCATTGGTTTTGTCCAACAGGCGATAGACCCCTTTGGTGGGGGTTAATCTGAAGTCGTGTTCCTTTGCCATGGCAGCAATGGCTTCTGCCCCCAATCCGGCAGCGTTAATCAGAGTGCGCGTCGTAAAATCGCCTTGGGTGGTGTGCACGCATATACCTTCGGATACCTTTTCAAGCCCGGTGACTTCCGTTTCCGTAAACAGTTCCAAGCCGTTTTCCATGGCATTTTCCAACATCCCGTAGGTAAAATTAAAGGGATCCAGCACGCCAGAATGCGGGCAGTAGAGGGCTTTTTTCACCTCTCGTGATACGCGCGGTTCCAATGCATGAATGGCCGGCGGATCGATCAGCTGAAGATCGGCAACACCGTTTTTCAAACCGCGCTCCATTAAAATATTCAATTCGGCGATATCTTCTGCGTCAAAGGCAAGCACGAGTGATCCCACCTCATGGTAGGCGAAGCCCAGTTCTTGACTAAGCTGTGCCATCATGGCATTGCCACGCACATTGAGTTTGGCTTTCAGTGTACCGGGCACACAGTCAAAGCCGCCGTGGACAATGGCAGAATTAGCTTTTGTCGTACCTTGGCAGACTTCGACATTCTTTTCCAAAAGCCCAAGTTTTAGCGCATACTGCGACAAACAGCGTCCGATGGCACATCCCACAATACCGCCACCGATGATTAAAACATCAAACATGTATCCCCCTCGTAAAAATGCCCGGGGCAGGGATGCTCCCGGGCATGCGTTCCGAAAAACAGAGGCTACGCTTCTGTGGCGTCGCCTTCGGTTTCCGTTAAAAATTCATCGATGACCGCTTGGCGCAATTTTTCATACAGTGCGCCGTCCTTACCGCCGACAGCCTTGCCATCACATTCGGTGGCGCGTAGGCACAAATTGCTGGAACTCGTGACGAGCACCTCGTCCGCGGCAAAGAAATCTTCGAGGTAATAGGGCTTTTCCAGGTAGCGCACGCCCAGTCGATCACAGGCATTTAATAAATGGCGACGAGCGATGCCCGGCAAAATCAGATGATCTGTCGGCGCTGTGATCAAAGTGCCGTCCTTAAGAATATGGACATTGCTATGCGCACATTCCGTAATGCGGCCGCCCGGACGATAGAACACGGCTTCATGGCAACCGGCGCGTTTGGCTTTTTGCGCCGCCATGACGGTCGGAATCAAATTCAGCGTTTTAATGTCGCAATGGAAGAAACGCGTGTCTTCACAGGTCACGAGCGATACGGGTTTTGTGCCGTCGTTGACCTTTTGCGGCTTAATCATGATCCACAAATTGCCAGGTCCCGGTTCATAGGTGTGTTGCCGCATGGCTGTCCCACGCGTCACCTGATAGTAGACGAACGAATCGCCATCATCCAATTTTTTCACCGATTCCTGCAGTAATTTTGCGAGCGCTTCTTTTTCCATGGGGATTTGCATGTCCAGTTTTTTCGCATTGCCGTAGAAGCGTTCCAAATGCTCTTTTAAGGCAAAAATATGATAGTTATGGCACGGGCCGGCATCATAGACGCCGTCTCCGAACCAGCAGACGCGATCGTTCATGGGAATTTTGATGTTTTCGATAAGGTCCGATTGTCCGTTGTAATAGCCGAAATTTCTCATATTCCACTCCCCTCAGTTCCTCTGACAGCCTCAGTATAGCCCGCTTGCGGAATTTTGTAAAACGGTTGCCCCGTTGCTACTTTTTTTTCTGCAAAAAAGTGGCACATTGGATACTATTAAGGAAGAAGAAAGCAGGGGAGGAAAGCATGAATCTTTTAATCGCACAATCCGGCGGTCCCACGGCCGTCATCAACGCTACCTTGGCGGGGGCTATTACGGAAGCGCTGGAGCAACACTTTACGCACATCTATGGCAGTTTGAACGGTATAACGGGGATCATGGAAAATCGACTCGTGGAGATCGATAAGGAAGCGTTCCGCGAAAAGGAAGTGGCGGAAGCTTTAAAACGCAGGCCGTCTTCCATTCTCCGCAGCTGTCGTTTTCAGTTGCCGGCAGATCCCGACGACGTGTTTTATGACCATCTTTTTGCCAATCTGCGAGCGCTTGCCATCACGCATTTGATCTATATCGGTGGCAATGACTCCATGGATACTGTGATGAAACTAAACATCGCTATGCGCCAGCGCGGTATCACGGATCTGCATATCGGCGGTGCGCCGAAGACCATCGATAATGATCTTTGCGGGATGGATCATTCACCGGGCTTTGCGTCGGCTGCCAAATATGTCAATAACACGCTCATAACGATTCGTAATGATATTGCCATTTATGCTGAACCGTCTTGCACCATCGTAGAAATTATGGGGCGCAATGCCGGGTGGTTGGCGGCCAGTGCAGTGGCTTGCAATGGCGGTCAGACGGAGCGAAGGGTGGATCTTCTCTATCTCGGGGAGCATCCGCAGTCCTTGGATGCCATGATGGAAGAAATTGCGGCTGCGGTGAAGTCGCATCGCAATGTGTTAGTTGCCATTTCGGAGGGGTATCGAGATACGGAACGTCTTCTCGAACGGCGCGAAACGGTAGCTTCGCAGGACGAGGGCTTTCATCATCCAGTGCTTTCTGGGGTGGCGGCGAATCTGGCAGATGAAGTGCATACCCGTCTTGGCATTAAGACGCGTTCCGTAGAACTTAGCATTACCCAGCGTACGGCTGCGTTACTCTCGGCAACGGATGTCGAAGAGGCGTTTTTGCTGGGACGCAAGGCCGTCTTGGCCAACCTCCATGACACCAACCGTATTCCGGTCTTGTTGCGTGAATCCTCTGCTCCTTATACGGTGACGTATGACGCCGTACCTTCGGAAACGATCGCTAATCGCGAGAAAAAGATTCCCCAAGACTGGTTTCAGGATCGGGACACCTTGGAGCAGAAGATGTGTACCTATGTGCTGCCATTGCTGCAAGGCGAGGTGGCGCAGCGCTATGAGAACGGACTTTTGAAATTCATTGCGTTGGAGGATTTTACGAAAGAGGTTGTACGGTAACTTGTTGCCGGCATTCCTAAAGCCATCGATGCCGCTTGCTTCGATAGGGAGAAGGAGTAGAGTTCTAAAGCATAAGATGTTTCCAAGAATACGAAAGGAGCAGCAATGAAAAAGTTTCTCGTTTTATTGGCGGAAGGCTTTGAAGAAGTGGAAGCGTTGACGCCGGTGGATTATCTGCGTCGTGCAGGACTTACGGTGGACATGGTTTCAATTTCAGGGCAACGCCTGGTGACCGGTTCGCACGGTGTTCCTGTCATGGCAGATCTGTGCTTGGACGCCCTGAAGGAAGAGGAGTATCTGGGTCTCTATTTGCCGGGCGGCATGCCGGGTTCCGTTCATCTGCGCGACGACGAGCGCGTGCTGAATTTAGTCCGTCGCTTCACGAAAGAAAACAAGATCGTCTCGGCCATCTGTGCGGCTCCGATCGTTTTAAACGCCGCCGGCGTCGTCAGCGATAAAAAAGTAACCAGCTTTCCGAGCACGGCGCCCCAGCTTACCGATATCGGTAGCTATGTGGATGACGCCCTAGTGGTTCAAGATGGTAATATTATTACCGGCCGCGGTGCGGCCATTGCTGCGTATGAAGCATTTCATCTGATTCGTGAGATTTGCGGTCCCGATGTCCTCGAAAAGGTCAAAGAAGGCATTCAGCAACATAAAGTGGAAGACTACTACGGCTTTGAATCGTAAAGCGCTGCTATTTTAAACGATGAAGGGCAGCGATCCTCTTGGAAACATGGCAGGCCATTTCCGGATTTTCGACTTTACAGTGCTTTTTTGAAATACGACGGGAAGTACTGTAGGATTTCGGCCTCTTTTACAGTGCAAATTGAAATTTTGTTCAAAAGTACTGTAGTTTTCAGCGACGAAATACAGTACTTTTAGAGATTATCAATATTTGCACTGTATTTTCTTTCCTTTTTTTACAGTACAAATTAAAGTTTTCGGCGAAAGTACTGTATTTGCCTCGCGATTTGTACAGTACAAAATAGGATTATCGATAAAAACACTGTATTTCACTCATTTTTCCTACAGTGTTAAATCGATGTATCGTAAAAAGCACTGTGTGCCCCGCGTTTCGCGGCGAATAACGGCGAATTAAAAGGCGGTCCGAAGGACCGCCTTCTTTATTATATTTCGGAAGAACCGAGGATTATTTCGCCAGCAATTTCGCCAGATCCACCAGTGCTTCTTTTTTCTCTTCATCGTCAGGTGCTTCGTAGCAGGCGACGCCATCATCCAACAGATTCAGGCCGGCGCTGCGGGCATCATCGGTCCAATCTTCCATCCACTGTCCTTCGTTCCAGGAGTAGGAACCGAAGAGAACCACGGGCTTGTCGCCGCCGATGGCAGCCTTCAGATCCTCATAGAATGGCTCAAACTCGACTTCTTCCAGCTGTTCGTCGCCCATGGCGGGGCAGCCCAGCGCCAGCTTGTCGAACTGCAGTGCCTGGTCGACGGTGACATCGCTGACGGGATGCACTTCAACGGAAACGCCCTCTGCTTTTAATGCCTCTTCCAGCACGCCGGCCATCTGTTCCGTGTTACCGGTGCCGCTCCAATAAATAATTCCGACAGTCATGATTACTCCTTTTCTTCCTATTAGGAAGCTGTTCTGCTGCGATTCGTTTCACAGCCATTGCTGCATTTCCTGCGTTTGGTAGCGATGGAAATGTCTTAGATCAAGCCGGCACAGGGCAGGCAACCGCATCCAGAAGGCGAAAGAGATCATCGCCATTTTGTAGGGCGGCAAGCCAGCATTGCCGACAGGCATGAAATGCCTCAAAGGTCTTACGGGCTTCGCTGGGATTGTGATAGACGCGCCAGTACCCGCGCATGGCGTAGGCGTTGCGTCCGCGATCCTTGGCGTAACTTATGACGTCCTCGACGGGATAGCCGAGGAACAGGCCGATTTCATCCGAGATGGAGGGGCATTGCGTCATGCGGCAAAGCAATTGTTGCAGGAGTGACCCTACCAACGGATAGTGGTTTTGTGGAACAGAGCCGGCAGTAACGATGTCCGTCGCAGGCGGAAGGCTGCAGTCGTAACCAAAGACTTCCAGCGCCTTTCGAACATCGCCTTTATGTAACCAAGCGTTCAGGCGTTCTTCGCGATAGATGAGGATGCGTTCTGCCTTACGGCATCGTCCCAGCGCAAAAAAGCGAATCCCGAAACGATTGAATTGCGCATTTCCGTAGTCGACGGCGTCCTGACTTTGCAACAATGCATCGGAGCGAAGACATAGCAGAGATGCAGGCTTAAGGCCGGCTAACGTTTCGGCGCAATGGTGAACCAATGCTCGTTCCCATTCTTTTTGGTGCGGCAAGATAGTCTCCTTCTGTTTCTCCCGTGGGCGGGAGATGATAGCCTAGGCTAACAATGAGGGAAAGGATATCCATATTCCTTTCGAATGAGGGGGCGCCGGAGAAAGGACAGCCCCATCTGTTAGTTAAAGATAACATCATGATAAAATCTTGTCAACGCTTGTCCTTCTCCTTTTCGAAAATCGAGATTTTTTTATTGAATCAACGTCAATATCGTATAAAATATTTTTGCACGTGACAGAAAAAAGCAAGAAAGAAGGAACAGCAATGGCTGGTTTTGTAGCAACTTTTCACACCCAAACACCGGACAATACGGTAGACAAAATGATGGAAACAATGGCGTATCGCGGAAAAGACTATACGCTACACTATAAGAAGAACGGCTTGGAGCTGGGGTATTTGGGCATGGATTTGCACTATGCCTTTGATCATAAGGAGCTTGCCGAGACGGATGAAGCCGTCGTGCTCCTTACCGGCTTCGTGAACAATGTGGATGAAGTGCGTCAGCATGCGCAAGAACTGGGCGTGGAAAATGCTCTGTCCTTGTCGCCGGCCGAAGCGATTGCCGCGATTTATACGCGAGAGGGGATGGGCTTTGCCACGGTGATTAAAGGCGGCTACATCGTTGTCGTACACGATAAGAACACTCAGAAACTCTATGTGTTGCGCGATCGCTTTGCAACGCAGCCGGTGTATTACTATAAAACCAAGGACGGAGGCGTTGTTTTTGCATCGGAAACCAAGGCATTCCTGGCTTTTCCGACCTTTGAGAAAGTCCTGAATCGCGACGCCCTCGTGCCGTATTTGATTTTCCAATCCCCAACGCTGGATGAAACTTTCTTTAAAGGGGTGTTCTCTTTCCCGGGAGCCACGTATCTCGTCGTGACACCGTCAGAAACGGGCGTCACGTTGGAACAAAAGCAGTATTGGGACGTGGATTTTGATCCGCAGGAGATGACACTTGAGGAGGCTTCTACGCGGATTAACGAGCTGGTGGGCAAATCCATTGCCGATAAGCTTAAATATTTCAGCGATCCTTCAATGATCGGCCAGTCTCTCTCCGGCGGTGTGGACAGTTCGTACTTGGCCAGCCGTCTGCGTCCCAAAGAGACGTTCACGGTGGGCTATCACGACAAAGAGTTTTCGGAAATTGATAATGCCCGTGCCCTTTCGCAAATCATCGGCGCCGAACACTACAGCCAAATTGTGGATTCGGATAAGACTTTTTCCGAACTGTCAACGATTGTGTATTTGTGCGATCAACCCTTTGCGAATCTTTCTGCCATTCCTATGTTCTATCTCTCGGAACTCATGAGCAGCCACACAAAAGCTGTGTTCTCCGGCGAGGGCGCCGATGAATTTTTCGGCGGTTACTTTGAATACACGGAACCGCAATATATGAATACTTATAAAATCCTACCGCTTGCGTTGCGTCGTGCGATCGGTAAGCGCATGTTGCGCTCTCTGAAGGACTTCAAGGGCAAGAATTTTGCCATTAAGGGGATGCCGGTGGAGGATTGGTATATTGGCCAGGCGAAGATCTTCCATGAAGAGGAGGCACGTCGTCTCGTGCATTTATCCTATCGCCAGGCGCCGCACGTCAAAGATTTATTGGCACCGTATTTTGAAAAAGTGCAGGATAAATCGGATATTCAGAAAAAGCAATACTTGGATTTTCATGTATGGGTGAGAAACGATATCGCGTTAAAAGCAGATCGTATGAATATCGGACATGGCGTGCAATTGGTAACGCCTTTATTGGATGAAGATTTACTGGATTTTGCGCGCACGCTTCCGGATGATTTAAAGATCCAAGGCAATAAGGTAAAAATCGCCTTCCGAAATGCTGCCCTCCAGTATCTGCCGGAAGACTGGGCAAAACGTAAAAAGAAGGGCTATGTCGTACCCCTGAAGTATTGGCTGAAGGAGCCCAAATATAGCGACCGTATTACCGAAATGCTCACCGGCGATTTAGCGGCGCAGTTCTTTGACGTCAAGCAACTGAAGCATTTGATCGATGAGAACTTGTCGGGAAAGCGTCCGCTGCATCGTAAGATTTGGACGGTTTATATGTTCCTCGCATGGTACGAGGAATATTTCATCAAACGCTAATATTTCATGAAACGTTATGTTTTTCTCTAAAGAATAGGTTTGAAGAGAGTGTCTGTGGGCACTCTCTTTGCTTTTCTTGCCGCTTCCTCTATAATGAAACTTGTGTCACGACCGTATAGGCTTTCGAATTTGGCGAAGGCGTCTCTACCCGATTCCCGGAAGAATCGGACTACGGCATCGCTAATCGTTTGAGTAACCTCCGGAGCGGATGAACCGCACGTGACCGAAAAAGAAGGAGGAGTTATGTTTGAGAAATTATTCCATATGAAGGACAACGGAACCACGTTGCATACGGAACTCATTGCCGGTGTTACGACCTTTATGACTATGGTCTACATCCTGGCGTTGAATCCGACCATCCTTAGCGCCGCGGGCATGGACGCCGGCTCGATCCTGACAGCAACGGCACTGGCTTCGGCGATTGCCTGCTTCTGTATGGCAGCATTTTCCAATAAGCCTTTTGCATTGTCGGCAGGCTTGGGCTTAAACGCCTATTTTGCATACTCCGTTTGCGGCGCCATGGGCTATTCTTGGCAAGTCGCGTTAACGGCTGTTTTTGTGGAGGGTGTGATTTTCATTCTCATGTCCCTGACCAATGTCCGTGAAGCCATTTTCAATGCGATTCCGGTACAGCTGAAAACTGCCGTGGCAGTCGGTATCGGCTTTTTCATTACCTTTATTGGCGTACAAAACTGCGGCTTGATTGTCAAAGGACCGACGCTTGTCGGGCTGTATTCCTTTACACAGGGCGCAAAGACAAATGCTTCGCAAGGCGTGGCTATCCTTTTGTGCCTGATCGGTGTGGTGATTACGGCATGGATGCTCATTAAGGGCATAAAAGGCTATATGCTTTGGGGTATGCTTGCCACTTGGGTACTGGGCATTGTCGCACAGTTGCTTGGCATCTACGTACCAGCCCCGGATGCCGGCTACTATTCTGTCATCCCGACGGCCTTCGTATCCATGCCGTCTTCGATAGCGCCAACCTTCTTTAAGTTGGACTTTTCCTTTATCGCTAACCATTTCTTGAGTTTTGTGGTGGTTTGCTTTGCGTTCCTCTTTGTGGATATCTTTGATACCTTGGGAACGGTTATCGGCTGCGCATCCAAGGCGAATATGCTGGATAAGGATGGAAAGCTACCGGGCATTAAAGGCGTTCTGTTGGCGGATGCCGTCGGTACCACGGTCGGCGCTGTTTTGGGCACTTCGACGATTACCACCTTTGTGGAATCTTCCGCGGGTATTACTGAAGGCGGCCGCACGGGCTTGACCAGCGTGGTGACGGGCATCTTATTTTTAGTGGCTTTATTCCTGACACCGTTATTCCTAACGATTCCTGCCTTTGCAACGGCGCCGGCCTTGATTATTGTCGGCTTCCTGATGATGCAGCAGGTTTCACACATCGATTGGAGCGATCTGACAAAGGCGATTCCATGCTTTGCCTGCATTACGATGATGGGCTTTGCTTATTCCATTTCGGACGGTATCGCTTTTGGTTTCATTACGTACACGCTGTTACATGTGCTGACCGGCAAGGGCAAGGAACTGTCTTGGCTGATGTATCTATTATCGATTCTGTTTGTCCTGAAGTATTTCATCATTTGAGTTGTGCGAAAGGATCGCATAACGCGTAGCGCAATACGGCCTCCCCGCTGAAGCGGGGAGTTTTTTTTATAAAACGCTTGACGGATGATAAAAAAATCGGTAGAGTATAGGCGAGTTAGTTCAACCTAACTATGTTCCTGTGAGGGGAAGCGTGTGCTTCACCAAACGGCGATCCTGTTTTGGAACAGGTCATATTGCGACGAAGGTGGGAACGCAAATTCGGCGTAAGTGCATTGCTTAGTTAGCTAAAACTAACTTAAAGTTTTTTAGGAATTATCAAAGGATAAGTGGAGAAGGAGAAAGATGGTGAAAACTTTACGGGATGCTGCGGTTGGTGAAACCGTCAAAATTGTAAAGCTACACGGCGAAGGCGCTGTTAAGCGCCGCATGATGGACGTGGGTCTGACCAAGGGAGCGGAAGTCTATATCCGAAAAGTAGCGCCGCTCGGCGATCCGATTGAAATTACGGTTCGCAGTTATGAATTATCGATCCGCAAAGCAGATGCGGAGATGATCGAAGTACATTAACACTTTGGGAAGAACGTGCTTTTTGAGCAGAAAGGAAAATCATGAGTATTCGCATTGCTTTAGCAGGCAACCCGAACAGCGGTAAAACGACCCTGTTTAATGCATTAACCGGATCCAGCCAATATGTAGGTAACTGGCCCGGCGTAACGGTTGAGAAAAAAGAAGGAAAGCTGAAAGATCATGCAGACGTGAAAATCGCTGACTTGCCGGGTATCTATTCACTTTCCCCGTACACAATGGAAGAAGTAATTGCGCGTCGCTATTTGATGGAGGAATCGCCGGATGCGATCCTGAACATCATCGACGGCACTAACTTAGAGCGCAACCTCTACTTGACTACACAACTGTTGGAACTGGGAATCCCGATGGTTGTTGCCGTCAACATGATGGATGTTGTGGAGAAAACCGGCGACAAGTTGGATATCCAAAAGTTATCCGAAAAACTCGGCGGCTGCGAGATTGTTCAAATTTCAGCATTAAAGAACCGTGGCGTCAAGGAAGCGGCAGAAGCGGCTATTCGCGCGGCGGAGAAGAAAGTAGCACCGGATTGGGAGAAGCCCTTCCAGACGGATGTGGAAGATGTTTTAAGCGAGATTCAGGGAATGCTGCCGGATAGTGTTCCGGAAAACCATCGTCGCTGGATTGCTACGAAATTATTTGAACATGATGAAAAAATCAATGAAGCTATCACGCTTTCGGAAAGTACATTAGCAGAAATCGAAAGCAAGGTGAGCAAGGTCGAAGAAGCCAGAGACGATGACGCTGAGAGTATCATGACCTTTGAACGCTATCATTACATAGAGAATGCGTTGAAGGGCTGTTACAAAAAAGAGAGCGCCGGTAAACTGTCCGTTTCGGACCGCATCGATAAAATCGTTACGAACCGTGTCTTAGGTTTGCCGATTTTTGCGCTGGTGATGTTCATTGTGTATTGGATTGCTATGGTCGGCCTCGGTAAGTCCGCTACCGACTTTACGAATGATAATATCTTCGGCGACGGTTTCCATCTCTTCGGTAATGGCACCGCGCAGTTCGAAGAAAAGAAAGGCGCTTACGACGAAGCAATGTTAGCCATTAAGGCCTACGTTGATGTGGACCCGGAAGCAGAAGATT
Organism: Levyella massiliensis; assembly: GCF_000308275.2. Lineage (GTDB taxonomy): Bacteria > Bacillota > Clostridia > Tissierellales > Peptoniphilaceae > Murdochiella > Murdochiella massiliensis_A. The sequence continues at coordinate 760,120 of NZ_HG529490.1, read as the reverse complement.
TTGACGCGGACAAGGCTCTTGCCGAAGTGAAGGCGGTGCAGAAGGCTGAACCGACCGCACAGGTCAAGACGACGGATGAAGAGACCTTGGAAGAAACGATGAAAACCGTGTACTTTGATGCGCTTCCGAACAAAACTGAGAAGGAGCTGGAAGACGAAAACATTATTCCGACGACCTTCAAAGATGCGCAAAGCTATGTGGAAAAGAACGGTTTTGAGGCACCGGATCCGGCCGATTACGGCACTTGGATTCCCGGCGTCCCGGTCTTAATCGAAAACGGACTGAACAAAATTCATGTGGACGGATGGCTGAAGGGCTTGATCCTGGATGGTATTGTGGCCGGTGTCGGCGCAGTTCTTGGCTTCGTTCCACAGATGCTGGTCCTGTTCTTCCTATTGGCCATCCTCGAAGACTGTGGTTACATGGCACGTATCGCCTTCGTTCTGGACCGTATCTTCCGTAAGTTTGGTCTTTCCGGTAAATCCTTCATCCCGATGCTGATCGGCTCCGGATGCGGCGTGCCGGGCATCATGGCCAGTCGAACGATTGAAAACGAAAGTGACCGCCGCATGGCGATTATAACGACGACGTTTATTCCCTGTAGTGCGAAGCTTCCGTTCATCGCTCTGGTTTCGGGTGCGATCTTCGGAGGCAGCTCCATAGTATCCACTTCGACTTATTTTGTGGGTATGGCAGCGATCATTATCTCTGGTGTGATGCTGAAGAAAACTGCCGGCTTTGCCGGTGAACCGGCTCCGTTTGTCATGGAGCTTCCGCAGTATCATATTCCGACGGTAGGTAACGTACTTCGCTCCATGTGGGAGCGCGGCCGTTCCTTTATCATGAAAGCCGGTACGGTCATTCTTCTGGCGACGATTGTAGTATGGTTCACCTCGTTCTTCGGTTTCACCGATGAGGGCTTCCGTATGTTGGAAGAAGATGAACTGTCCATGTCGATCTTAGCGACATTCGGTAATGCCATCGCTTGGATCTTTAAGCCTCTGGGCTGGGGTAATTGGCAAGCAGCTGTAGCCTCGGTCACGGGACTTATTGCGAAGGAAAATATCGTTGGTACCATGGGCATCCTTTATGGTGGCAGCGGGTCGGTCTGGACTGAGATGGGGCGTGTATTCACCGGCCTCTCCGGCTACTCCTTCCTCGTCTTCAACTTGCTCTGTGCTCCTTGCTTCGCAGCGATGGGTGCGATCAAGCGTGAGATGAACAACACCAAGTGGACTCTGTTCGCGATCGGCTATCAGTGCGTATTTGCCTACCTGATCTCTCTGATGATCTATCAGTTTGGCACCTTCTTCAAAGGCAACGGATCGATCGTTGGTTTGATCGCTGCCGTGATAGTTCTGCTGGTAATGCTCTACATGCTCTTTATCAAGAAGCCGAACACGAATTCAGCGGGTATCAGCAATCCTGTAAAAGCGGCAGAGAACAACTAACATAATTGAGTTAATGAGTCCGGTCAAACCTGTCTTGCACTCACCATGCACCTGATCATTCCACTCCACCAATGCCTATAAAGGAATGTGACAGTGAGGGCCGAAACTGACCTATAGATATACGATAACTCCTTTCTTTGCAGTTTCCCGGCAGATCTTCTGCCGGGATGGCTGCAAGAACTTGCACTGAACAGGCGGTGGGCTTGACAGGCAGCAATGGGGGTAAGCATTAAAACAGAAAGGAAAAGACTATGCTGCAATGGATTGCCAATCATCTGTCCACAATACTTGTCGGCCTCGGCCTTTTAGCCGTTGTCTGTCTGATTATTGCGAAGATGGTTTCAGATCGTCGAAAAGGGAAAACCAGTTGCGGATGCGGTGGTAGCACCTGTGACGGATGTTGCGGTTGCTCGCACCACGCTATACACTGATCCTTTCATTCATAGGTTGACCGGGAGGGAATAGGGATGTTCCCTTTTTCTTCCATCTCGTGTTAGCCAAAACAAACAAGTTATAAACGAATGTGCTCCCACCACATTCGTAGACCATCCTTCACTCCATAAGGAAGAGGGGAGCTCCCACGGCTCCCCTTTTTCGTTTTTTTAGCTGACTAACGACATGTCGATCGTGACGGATAGTTTATATTTGTGTACCTCGGAGACTTTCCTCTCCTCTTGCTTGTTACAGTCGTATGCTTTTGGTAAAATACTTCCAATATTGATAGCAAGGGAGGGCATAATGATGAAGAAAAGCACAAGAGACGTTTTAGTCGTAGGCTTCGCTCTATTCGCTATATTTTTTGGTGCAGGCAATTTGATTTTTCCACCGACGCTGGGTATTGTTGGGGGCCAGGAATGGTGGAAATCTACGCTGGGCTTTTTAGTGACGGATCCGCTCCTGCCTATTCTCGGTATAATCGCTACGATTCGTGTCGGCGGACAAGCCGATGATCTTGGAAAACGCATCAGTCCCAAGTTTTCTGCTTTTCTTGCTGCCGTTTGCATGCTTGCGATCGGGCCATTCTTCTCCGTGCCGCGTACCGCTGCGACAACTCACGAAATAGCAACGATTCAGATCTTCCCGAATATGCCGGTTTGGGTAACGACCGTGCTCTTTTTTGCTTTGACATTGTGGCTTGCATTGAATCCCTCCCGTGCGATGGATCGCATCGGTAAGATTCTAACGCCGGCGCTACTTGTGGCCCTTACGATTCTTATTGTCGGCAGTTTTCTCTATCCGGACAGCGCAATGGCTGTGCGCAAGCCGCAGAATTTCTTTCTAATTGGCTTTCGCGAAGGCTACCAAACGATGGATGCTCTCGGCGCAGCTCTTATGAGTGGCATTGCCATCACCCACTTAATTTCCTGTGGCTATGATAGCACCAAAGAACGCAATCGTATGGCGTTACGCTCCGGTATTGTTGCTTTCATCCTGTTGGCTTATGTCTATGCCGGTCTCAGCTTTATGGGCGCTCGTCTGTCCAGTCACTTTGCTATCGGCACCGATCGCACCATCGTCTTGCTCGAATCCGTGCGACTCCTGTTTGGCAAACCCGGTGCATTGATCTTAGGCGCCGGTGTCTCTCTGGCTTGCTTGACGACGTCAGTGGGCCTGACCGTTGCCTGTGGCAATTATTTTGATCAATTGACGAAGGGGAAGCTTCCGTATCAAAAAGTGGTTATCATTTCGACTCTGTTCAGTTTCTTTGTATCGCTCTTGGGTGTTGAAGGCATTATCAAAAGCGCCGTTCCTGTCCTGCAGATGGCCTATCCGGTCATGATCGTTCTGATTGTGCTTACCTTCTTTGATCGTCATATCCGTTCGTCCTGGACCTACACGGGCGCCGTGATCGGTGCCTTTGCCGTCAGTGCGCTGGAAACCATCGGCAGCTTTTTTAGTGGAATGAGCTCTCTCGTGGATGCGTTGAAAGCCCTTCCCTTCGGCAATGTCGGTATGGAATGGCTCTTGCCGGCAGCGGTGTTGTCGTTGCTCTGCACGATCGTTGCGCGTATGGGTAAGAAGGCGTAGGAACAGCTCGGCGAAGGTACGGTAGAATGTCTGTCTCTACAGTACTTTTGAGATACAAACGAATTTGTACTGTATGAAAACGGGGCAAAATACAGTACTTTCATTGAAAATTGCATTATGTACTGTACAAAATTGGGTGGAAATACAGTACAAAAATAAGAATATAAGAAAAGTACTGTATTTTGCGACTTAAAAATACAGTACTTTTTTTATAAATGGCCTGTAAGCACTGTCTAACTGCTCCAAAAACTACAGTACTTTTCTTATCATTTGAAAAAAGTACTGTAAATGTTGCTGTTTTCGTACAGTACTTTTTGTGCAAAATGCATTTTGTACTGTAGGCTTCGGCTTAAATGCCGCCATTTGCTTCACCGCTTCGCTTTTTATAATGTGCAGAAGATGGGAGATTCCCATCGCTAACCTTCTTTTTTGTTTCCTGTCTATCTTTTACTGTATTCTTGTGCCGTTGCTCTTTTTGACTTTATTAAAGTCGCTACGGAAATATTGAGATCTAATGGGACATTGTTGGGACACACAGACATTTGCGATTTGGAATAATAGTTATGGATAGACTGGTCACGAATTGCTGATCAAGGAGTTTTAGAACGGACCAGCAGAGGCAAATCGCAGATGATATCGGAGGGAGCGATGATAAATTTTAAGCAACATCTTGGCACGATGCTACGGAAATACGGAGAATTACTTAAAAAAGTGCGTCAAGAGCAGTCGAAAAAGATCCCCGGATTCTTAGAGATCAATGATGGCTATGATCCGCCGCAGTACTATCATCGACTACAAAAAGATGGCGATGTCAAACAAAGCAAAAAGTATTTGGCGCGAAAGCAAATGGATCTCGTAAAAAAGCTGGCCCAACAATCGTACGATAAGAAAGTTGAGGCATTGCTGGAGAGCCGCATTCACCAGTTCAGAAAATTGTATCAAGTGTATGAGGATGAAGAAGTGGACGGTATTTATGAACGATTAAAACCATCGCGAAAGGCTTTAGTGTGTCCTATTGTCCCGACGCTACAACAGCAGTATGAAGCATGGAAAAACAAGACGTACGAACCGACGCACTATTTTCAGGAGAACAAAATTTTTGAGACCAAACAAGGAGAAACGGTACGTTCCAAAACGGAAAAAATACTGGCAGACACGTTTTTTGATGAAGGAATTTTTTACAAGTATGAATGTCCACTCAGAGTGGGGGAAAAAACGATTTATCCGGACTTCACATTTTTTGATTGGTCGAATGGTAAGGAGATATATTGGGAACACTTTGGCATGATGGATGATCCTACGTATCTGAAAGCAGCAATCCAAAAAATTGATTTTTACGATAAGCAAGGCGTTACACGTTATGCTCGTGTCATCACTACGTTTGAAGCGCAGTGCTGTCCTTTAGACTATAAAGCGGTGCAGGCACTGATTCACAATTTCCTGATGCCCAAGAAGCAATCCGCCATTGAGGATCAGTAATCCATATTAGTACGAAGCGATGCCCACGCTGCGGCTTCAGTCATACGAAAAGAAGGAAGCTTAGCAGCTGCGTTCTATATGGCAACGGTATGAACCTAGGATACGATGACATCGGTACGAACCTGGGTTACGATGACAACGGTACGAACCAGGGTTACGATCGCAACGGCACGATAGAAAAGGCGTCTCTACAGTACTTTTGAGATATATATAAATTTGTACTGTATGAAAACGGGGCAAAATACAGTACTTTCATTGAAAATTGCATTATGTACTGTACAAAATCGGGTGGAAATACAGTACAAAAATAAGAATATAAGAAAAGTACTGTATTTTGCCACTCAAAAATACAGTGCTTTTTTGATAAATGGCCTGAAAGCACTGTCTAACTGCTCCAAAAACTACAGTACTTTTCGCATCATTTGAAAAAAGTACTGTAAATGTTGCCATTTTTATACAGTACTTTTTGTGCAAAAAGCATTTTGCACTGTAGACCTAGAGAAACCGTACGCAAAGCTTACACAACCCTTAAACAAACCGTAAGCAAACCTTGTAAGAACGCATCGCTGCGGCGATGCCCGCCACATAAAAAAGGCTGTGTCGAACGATTCGTTCGACACAGCCTTCCGCTATAAGTTGTTCCCATTCGCTGTAGCCGTGTGCGCCTTGTGCCGGTGATCTTGCTATCGCCATCACTCGTTAGGTCTATCGCCATCACTTGGCATAGCTAACGCCATCCGATCGTATGTGGCATTACTAGCGCGAAAGCGAAGGGGCTTGTCATACTTGGAACTCGTACTTTCTTTACTTCTTCTGTACGTACTTCAGGGAGTCCAGCGTGACAGCGGAGATGATGATGATACCTTCGAAGACGAACTGGAGGTTGGTATCAATGCCCAAGATGGTGAGGGAGTAGGTGAGAGCGGTGAAGATCAATACACCGACGACGACGCCGGAAATCTTACCGATACCACCGGTGAAGGATACACCGCCGACCACGCAGGCAGCGATGGCGTCCATATCCCAACCTTGTCCATAGGCAGCGGAACCAGAACCGACCATGCGCATGCACTCCAGCCAGGAGCCGAATCCGTAGAGGATGCCGGCCATGATGAAGGCGAACATGGTGACCCAGAAGACGGATATACCAGAGACCGAGGCCGCTTCCGGGTTACCGCCGACAGCGTAAAGGTTCTTACCGAAGGTAGTTTTGTTCCAAATGAACCATACGATGATGATCGCAGCAACTGCCCAGAGAATAATCGTGGGGAAGCCGTTGATCTTCGGAATCATCATATTCGGAATCTCCGGTTCAATGGCACCAAAGGAAACGCCCTTAGTGGCATAGGTGATGAGACCGAAAATGATGAGCATGTTACTCATGGTCGTGATAAACGGATGGATCTTAAAGCGCGCAGTGAAGAATCCGGCGATGGCCGTGAATAGCGTGCAGAAAATAATGCACAGGAACAGGGCTAGCAAGATGCGCACCCAGATGGGGAGGGCAGTCAGATCAAACACAATTCCAAAGAACTGTCCGGTATTGATCCCCTTATGCATGACAATGGTGGAGATCACCATACCCATGCCCACCATACGTCCGATGGAGAGGTCGGTACCGGTTAAAAGAATCAGTCCGGCAACGCCCAAACCGAGGAAGATACGTGGCGATGCTTGCTGCAGAATGTTCACGACGTTCGTGTAGGTGAACAGATCCGTGTTCTTAATAATCGGCGTAATAATACTCAAGGCGATAAAGATCAGGATAATGACCAGATATAGACCGTTCTTTAATAAGAATTGCTTGGTGTTAAAACGATAACGGTAGTTTTCCCATTTTTGCGCATAGGTTTGTCCCATCGTAAAACGAGAAGCACGTAACCGATCAATCATCTGGTATTGCTGCATAAATGCTTCATGGCGACGATCCTTAATGTCTTGCAGAGCAACATGGTAGCTCATCTTGGCATCAAAGGTTTTGTTGCGGTACACGAAGTTGAGTTCCTTTAGGGCCTTTTTCTGCTCTTCGCCGTCGCCTTCTTTTCGCAACGCAGCAAGATCCTGTTCGTGTTTTGCTTTATGATCCGCCAATTGACGTTCGTATTGCTTTTTTGCGTCTTCTTTTGCTCGCTTGCAATTCTCTTCTACCGACTTGTAGTAATCACGGTTGAAGTGTTCTTTCAAGTAGACTTCGCCTTCAGCAACGAGTTTATCTATCTCGCTCTTATTGGCGGACTCTACCTCTTTTGCCTTTTCCAGTTCTTTATTCAGGATGGCAATTTGATGATTCCGCTCTTCTTTTCCGAAATTTTTGTCTTCGCGGATCAATGTGATTTTATTGCTCAGATCCGTAACCTTGGCACTTCCGTCCTTACGAAGAGCATCGATACGACTTTGCAGCGCATCCATATGGTCCTGAATGGGCTGGAGGAGCAATTCCTCTTGCTCTAGGGTCAGGATGCCGGATTCCGGCGTCATTTTGTTATTCTGGCTCATAAGTCCTCTTTTCCACTTACAGATACTTCGTACTCAGACGGAGGAGCTCTTCCTGATTCGTCTCATCTGTGTTGACAATTCCCGATAAGCGTCCGTTGGACATCACACCGATGCGGTTCGTGATACCGAGGATCTCAGGCATTTCGGAAGAAACAACGATGATGGTTTTGCCGTCTTTTGCCATTTGAATGATCAGCTCATAGATTTCATATTTCGCACCGACATCAATACCGCGCGTCGGTTCATCCATGAGAAAGACATGGGGTTGACGCTCCAGCCATTTGCCGAAGATCACCTTTTGCTGATTGCCGCCTGAAAGGCTGGTAATCATATCCTCCGGCCCCATGGCTTTTGTGTGCATGGTATCTAGCTCACGCATGGTTGCCTTCAGCATCTTTTGGTTGGAGAGGGCAAACCCGGACTTATAGCGATCCATATTGGCGATGGTGGTGTTGAAAATCAAATCCCCTTTGGCGAAGATGCCATTGAGCTTGCGCTCCTCGGTAATCATCGCAAAACCATGGTCCATCGCATCCTTTGTGTTTTCAAAATTCATGCGCTTTCCACGATAAAACACCGAGCCCGCGGCACGGGTTCGTACGCCGAAGATGGTTTCCAAAAGTTCTGAGCGTCCGGCGCCCACCAAGCCGTAAAGGCCGAAAATTTCGCCTTTGCGCACATCAAAGGAGATATCGGTGAGGTAGGGCTCATACTTTGTAGACAGATGCTGAATGGACAGTACCGGTTCACCCGGTTCATTATCCACCGGCGGGAAGCGATTTTCAAGCGATCGTCCGACCATGGCCGAAATGAGCTCGTTCATATTCGTTTCCGCAGTGTCTTTTGTTGCGATGAGCTTGCCGTCGCGCAAGACAGAAACCTGATCGCAGATCTCAAAAACTTCATCCATCTTATGGGAGATATAAATCAGAGAAATACCGTTATCACGCAGTTTTCGCATCATGTTGAAAAGCTTCTTGACTTCCGGTTCCGTCAGGGAGGAAGTAGGCTCATCCAGAACGATGAGGCTGGAGTGATACGAGATGGCTTTTGCAATTTCACACATTTGTCGTTTGGAAACCGAAAGCTGGGACATCGGTACGTCCAAAGGCACAGAAATGCCTAAGTTTCGAAAAAGATCGGCGGCTTCCTTGCGCATGCGCGCCTCATCCACAAACCCAAAGGGAGTGCGAGGATAGCGCCCCAAGAACAAATTATCCACAACCGTGCGTTCCAATGCCTGATTTAACTCCTGATGCACCATAGCAATGCCGTTTTCCAGTGCCTCCTTTGGCCCGGAAAAATCGATCGCGCGCCCATTCAAATAGATTTCACCCTCATCTTTTTGATAGGTGCCAAACAGACACTTCATCATGGTGGACTTACCGGCACCGTTTTCGCCCATGAGTCCCATGACGGATCCCCGCTTCACATCCAGATCAATGCGATCCAAAACACGGTTGCGCCCGAAAGACTTTGACATGCCACGAATGGATAGAAGAAAATCGTCTTTCTTTTCTGTCATAAGCATTCTCTTTCTAATTCAATTCTGAAAAGAGGCTATCAGGAGAATCCTGATAGCCTCTTTTAACAGGAATTTTTAACGATTATTGATTCAAAATCGTGGTGTAGGAAGAAGCGTTATCCGTCTTCACCATGTTGATGGCAAAAGCATCATACTGGCTCGGGTTACCTAAACGGTTCGTGATGTTGGATTCCGTCTGTCCGTCGCCGCCGATGTATTCGACTTTGAGGTTCAAAAGCTTGTCATATTTCTGCAGCAGCGGCTGATAGGTCGAGCTCAGGAAGTTATCCGAAGCGTTGTAGAGGTTCAACCAAACCGTCTTTTCCGGCGATTTAGCAGCATCCAACTGTTTGGAAACCGGCTCATAGACCTTGGTAGCATCCATGAAGTCTTTGTAGTTATCTTCCGTTACTGCCAAGTTCAAAGCATAGTACGAGCGATCCTCTTCGACGTATTTGTAGTCTTTGTCGGTCAGAACGTTACCCGCTTCATCCGGCTTGCTGATACCGGTGTTGATATCCACGCCGTCCAATGCGTTACGCAGTACGCGCAAGGTCAGGTAAGCTTGAACGTCAGCGTGCTGGCTGATGGTGCCGGCATAACCGTCTGCGATAGCAGCAACAGCGTCACTGTTGGCATCGTAACCAAAGGTCGGAACCTTGTTGGCTTTTGCCCAGCCGTTGAACATGGCCATGCCCATGCCGTCGTTGTTCGAAACGATGACATCGATCTTGTCGCCAAAGGAAGCGGACCAAGTCGAAATACCGTTACCGGCAGTAGCAGCATCCCACGTTGCACCAGCGGAGTTCTTCATTTCCTGGGAAGCCAGCTCACGAACGACATATTTCTTGCCGTTGAGTTCCAACTCGCCATCTTTCACGGTCTTTGCAGTGCCGTCAACGTTCGTGCCGGCCGGGGAGGAATCGACTTTACCGTCTTTTTCCACGCCAGTACCTAACGCTTTACGAATACCACGCGTACGAGCGATGGAGTCGTTATGACCGACATCGCCGATAGCCAAAACATAACCGATGGTGCCATCGCCGTTACGATCGAGCTTATCAGCATGTTTCTTAATGTAATCCACAATCATCTGCCCCTGGGCTTCACCACCCTGGTTGGCATCAAAACCGACATAGTAGGTTTTGTCGTTGAAATGCAAGGCGTCTTTATCCAACTGACCAGTGGTGCTGTTGGACGGCTGACGGTTATACCATACCAGCGGTTTTGCGTTGTTTTTCACTTCGCCCGACGGGGCAGCCGTAGAGGTAGCAGTGCTCTCAGCAGGCGCACTCGAATCCTTTTTGTCGTTTCCTGCTCCACCACCACATGCAGTCAGCGCTAAAGCGCCGGCCAACAGTAGGCCCAGTAACTTAACAGATTTCATAAAACTTTCCTCCTTATTAATTAGGGAATGAGACGTCGTTGCGGAAACGATTTCTCATTCTCATAAAATAAAAACTGATGGAACACTCCGTGTTTTTCAGTTTCCGATAGTTAGTATACCACATTCTCCGTTATGGTTTCCATTTTTATCGAAATCCGTGGAAAGCACGCAGGCAAGCGATTTGCAAGACCAGCCTTTGCAATATGTCGTCAAAAACAAGCGAACGCGGTAAAAAAAACTCTCCGTATGGACATTCGCGGCAAAGAAACATAAAATAAAAAGACGAAAGTCGACGATGAAGGTCGGCAACAGACGCTTTGTCTGTGCGAGTGTGCACAAGTAGAGCATTCGAAAGGGAGGAAAATTATGTCGGATTCGAATCGCCATTTCCGTGATGAAAATCGTTACGACAGTAGAAATGAAGAAGCGCATCGGGATATTTTTTCTCTGGATTTTTGGAAGGAACTGTACGATGCCAATACGCAAGGCGTGTTGGGATTCGGAGCGGCAATTTTATCGTTACTGTTTCATCGCTCCGGCTTACTGAGCTTCGCATTGTGGATTGCCGGCATTGTACTATCGGTGATGGGACTGAAAAAGAAACCGCAATGGCCGGCTGTTGCGGGCCTCGGACTCAGCGTGATCGGTCTTTTCGTCCTCATTTTCTTTATTGGCATTATTGCCGTACTGTTCTCGCTAGTGTTTTAAGTTTACGTTATCTTGGAACCTACAAAGCGTGCTACTTCTTCTTTGAGACTTTTTGTGCATAGCACATTGTTGGCGGCACTTTCTCAAAGATATTCATCAGAATATCCATTGATACATAGAAATCGGCGATTTGGAAGTCCTAAATAAGTTTGGAGTGTGGGAAATGAAAGAGAAAAGGCATTATAACCGGCGATGGCTACTGGTGGCTTCTTTCGCCTTGTTTGCTATGTTTTTTGGAGCAGGCAATTTGATTTTTCCGACCAGCCTGGGAAAGAACATGGGCGATCAGGTCATGCAAGCTTTTGTAGCGTTCTTTATTCCTGCGGTGGGCTTGGTCTTGTTGGGGGCCATTGCGACGATTCGCGCCGGCGGTACCATTGAGTGCATCGCACGGCATTTGGGGCCGGTGCTTTCAGCGGCATTCGGCGCCATCATTTTAATTTGCATCGGACCGGGACTGGCTATCCCACGAACGGCAGCCACCAGTCACGAAATGCTCTCTGGCGCTTTTTTCCCGCAACTGTCTCCTTGGGTGACAACGGTTGTGTTTTTTGCCATTACCTTGTTTTTTGTCATCAAACCGAGTCGCGTAGTCTCCGGCTTGGGCATGGTGTTAACACCGGCGCTGGTTACGATTTTAGTGATTTTGATTGGTAAATCCATCCTCCAGCCGCTCGGACCGCTCGTGCCGACGGGTGCTGTGAATGTGTTTTCAGGAAGCTTTTTAGAAGGCTATCAAACGATGGATGCGCTTGCTTCCATGGCTTTCGCCATTGTCATCATTAAGGATTTTAAACGTCGCGGCGTGAAAGAGCCCGCCCTTATTGTTCGTTATACCTCACTATCTTCCATCTTTGCAGCCTTGGGATTGGTAGCGGTGTATGGCGGATTAATGTATATTGGTGCGACGATGTCCTCTCTGGGCGTAAAGGAACTGGGACGTGTTGATTTGTTATTGTTTGCTGTAGACGGCCTTTTGGGTACGGCTGGAAAAGTTCTCATTGCATTGGGCACCTTTTTAGCCTGTCTTACAACGTCCATCGGTCTCACCTCTACTTTCTCTGACTTTATGGAACGCTTGACGAAAGGTAAAGTCTCCGCTATCGTGTGGAGCATAGCGTGTGTTGTTTTCAGTGCGATTATCTCCGTTTTGGGAGTGGATCGCATTGTCGCCATTTCTGCACCGATACTGGTTGCTATTTATCCGATTGCTATGGCGCTGATTGTGCTAAACCTCATTCAAGGTCCGCTCGATCGGCGTTCGATTCATATCGGAGCGGTGCTGGGGGCTTCACTGCCGGCCGTTGATTTCTTGATCGGCTTGATAATCGGAACACCGATTCTTGGCGGTAAAAACGGCATGATTACGGGTATCTGGCAGAACTTTTATTGGATTATCCCGAGCATCATCTTGGCGATTGTCTGCTATGTGGTGATGCCGAAAGAACGCGCCGGGGAGCGTACGCTCGCCATGCAAAGACAGGATATTTTATGACCTATGAACTGGGTGTCATTGGCGGCATGGGGCCGCTGGCGACGAATGTGTTTTATCAATATCTGATCGATCATACGGTGGCTCATAGTGATCAGGATCATATCAATACGATCCTTTTAAGCCATGCCAGCATGCCGGATCGCACAGCATCCATTCTTTCCGGAAACACAGAGGCGCTGTTGCGCGCCATGCAATCGGATTTTGCGTTGTTAAATCCATTGGGTCTTAAGGCCATTGCCATTCCTTGCAATACGTCACATTATTTTTATGACACCTTGACGTCGTTTACGGATACGCCCATTATAAATATGGTCGAAGAGACCATACGCACGTGCGCCGCACAAGGAGAGAAAAAAGTGGCAGTTTTGGCTACTGCGGGAACCCTTAGAAGCGGCGTATATGCGCAGTATGCCGATCGCTATGGGATTACCTGTACGGATATTGCGGAAGACGATGCCGCCAAGGTGATGGACATCATCTATGCGGTCAAGAGGGAAAATCGGCGTGATTTTCCTGCCTTATTAGAGATGATCGATCGCTATAGTCGTTCGGCTCGTGTGATTTTAGCGTGCACGGAATTGTCGTGTATTCCCATTGGAAAACGAAATGCGGTAGATGCGCTGAAGGTTTTAGGAACGGAAGCTATCAGAAAGTGTAGGGGAGATGTTAAACTTTAAACCGGTGATTCTGGGAACCGATTTGAACGCGTACGGCACGGCACGCGCTTTTTACGAAGCGTATGGCGTGCGTTCGTTATGTTTGGGGATACGACCGTTAATTTATACGCGTCATTCCAAAATTTTGGACGTGGAAACTAATCCGAATTTTGAGGACGATGCGGTTTTTTTGTCTGTTTTAGAAGAAGTAGGGCAGCGCTTTCAGGAGCCGCTTGTACTGATTACCTGCGGCGATGGATACACGGCACTATTAACGCGACATAAGAAAGAACTGGCCAAACGCTATCGGTTTAACTACGTAGATCCGGAAATGCAGCAGCGTCTGGAAAATAAAAAAGATTTTTATGCGGTTTGCGAGAAGTACGGTTTGCCGTATCCAAAGACCTATATTTTGCATTACGAAGACAGAGATCACTTCGAAACACCCTTTGCGTTTCCGATGGCGCTGAAAGCCAATGACTCCATTGCTTTTTTGGAAGCGGAGTTTCCGGGAAAGAAAAAGGCGTATTGCATTTCGAGCGAAGAGGAATTGCGTGAGACGGTGGCGACAATTTATGCCAGCACATATCACGGCGATTTGATTCTCCAGGATTTTATTCCCGGCGATACGTCCAAAATGTATGTGTTAAATGCCTATGTCAATACCCGGGGCAAGGTCAAAATGATGTGCCTCGGCAAATGCTTGTTAGATGAATGCCTGCCCGAAGCCATCGGAAACTATACTGCGCTGGTTTCCATGGGAAATACGGAAATTTATCGCACCTTTCAGAAATTCTTGGAGGATATCGGGTATCGTGGCTTTGCCAATTTTGATTTAAAATACGATGAACGCGATAACACCTTTAAGGTGTTTGAAATTAATATCCGACAAGGACGTTCCTCGTCCTATATGCTGTCTGGCGGCTGCAATTATACGCAGTATTTGGTGGAAGATTTGATCGAAGGAAAGGATCTGCCGGTTCATTATCACGAAGACTCTGCGCTGTGGCTTTATGTAGATCCCAAGGTGCTACGCAAGTACTGTTCTCCGGTGGATCGCCCTCTGGCCGAGCGCATGTTGCGCGAAGGATACTTTTTCCCGACCTGGTACGAAAAGGATCGTTCGTTGGCGCGATACTTGCTATTTTGGCGTCGTCGCATTGCTACGTTGCGTTACTATCCAAAGTTTTGCAAAGTGCCGGAAGAACGTTAATCCTCAACGGAAAACAGTGTGCCCGAAGCCGTTGCGCCTGTGCAGAATCCGCCCTTTCCATGAATATCAATGGAGGGGGCGTTTTTTGTGAGGCAAACACCATCAATAGCACAGCGGCGCGCGTTGCCTTGACGCCTTTTTCATTATCTGTTAGTATCCTCTTTTGCTGTTTGTCTTGTGATGCTATGACAGCGATTAAGGCTTTACTCCTTGGGATGCGACTTCTGTAGCATGAAAGTGAAGATTCGACGAATAAGGCTATCATAGAAAATGAAAGGAGAAACTATGCCGCCTCATGTCCAAGAAAATGTCCGTCGCAACTGGTTCTTTCAGGATCATCGTTTTTTAAAAGAAGTTTTCGCAGTGGCGTTACCCATTGCTTTTCAGCTGCTGATCACGACGTCGATTAATATTACGGATACCGTCATGATCTCTTCCCTCGGCAGTGCAGAGATTGCCGCTGTCGGGTTGGTAAACCAGTTTGTATTTTTTTTCCAAATCATTTGTTTTGGCATCGGCGGCGCTGGCGCGGTTTTTATAGCGCAACATTTCGGTAATCGCGATGAGCGCAAAGTACGTATTTATTTGAGTATCACGATGCAGGCGGCTGTTTTTCTGAGCATCCTTTTTTCCATTGGCGCTATTTTCTTTCCCGATCGCATTATGGGGCTCATTGTGCAGGATCCCCGTGTACAGGATTTGGGCATGCGATACTTACGCCCGGTGGGCTTTACCTTCCCGTTCTTTGCCGTGTCCTTTTCACTCATTACGGTATTGCGCGGCGTGAATCGTGCCAGAGAACCGCTAATGGTCTCGATCATCTCGTTTGCGACCAATGTTGCTTTTAACTACATCTTTATCTTTGGTAAATTTGGCGCCCCCCAGTTGGGCGTTGTCGGTGCTGCCGTAGGTACGGTGATTTCCCGCGTGGTAGAGACCGTCATCTTAATCATTATCGTGACGCACCATCGTCCCGGCTTCATGGATGTGCGCCCGCTCGAACTGCTCCATTGGCATGGGGAAGAGGTACGGCGCTGTCTGCCGGCTGCCACGCCAATTGTGCTGGCCGAAACTTCTTGGTCCTTTGGTCAATTGGTGCAGGCGGTGGCCTTTGCCATGGCAGGAAAGGAAGTGGTGGCAGCGGTACAGCTCACAAACTCCATCAACAACATCTTTTTCATCATTATCGATGCTCTTTGTTCGTCGGCATCAGTGCTATTGGGACAGCGCTTGGGCGCCGGAGAACTGAAGCGTGCAGAAACGATGGCAACTTATTTCATGCAATTTGTTACGGTCGTGAGCGCCATCTCCGCCGCCATCCTCATTCTATTTCCGGATGCATTAATGATGCTTTTCAGCGGCATTGAGCCTGTGGTTGCCGAGCGATCCCATAATTTGCTTTTAATACGCGGTGTGGCCGCGCCGTTTCGCTTCTGGAACAGTATGATCTTTGTCGGCATTTTACGTGCCGGCGGCGAAACGAAGTGGTCGTTCCATTTTGAATTGATGTCCATTTGGCTCTATGCTGTGCCCATTGCTTTCTTGGGCGTCGCCGTGTTCCATTGGCCTTTTGAACTGACCTTTTTCCTAGTCAGCGCCGAAGAAATGGTTAAGATGCTTTTTATTTATCCCTTGTATCGAAAAAAAACCTGGGTACGCAATTTGACTCGTTGAGGACGATCGGCATGGGGTATAAGAAAAACAGTTTCTGAGGTGTAAAATTACGAATAGCGGTAGTTCGCTTAGGTGCTATGGACCAGGACAGAGGGGAGAGTTTATGCATAACTTTGTATTTCATGTTCCCACGGAAATTCTTTTCGGAAAAGCGATGGAGAAAGACTTTGCCAAGCGCGTGAAAGCCTTGGGCAATAAGGCGCTGCTTGTCACGGGTGGTGGCAGCGTAAAGCGTCTCGGCATCTTTGACACGATTGTGGAGGCATTGCATGCTGCGGGCGTCGAAACGGTCGAGTGTGCAGGCATTTCTCCGAATCCGCGTTTGGAAGAAGCCAAGCGGGGCATTGCCATGGCAAAAGAGGAAAACGTCGACGTGATTCTTCCGATCGGCGGCGGCTCCACGATTGACTGTGCGAAGCTGATTGCGGCAGGAAGCAAAACGGAGGGCGATCCCTGGGATATCGTTCTGGGAAAAGTGGACGTGAAAGAGGCACTTCCCATTGCTGTTGTGCTGACGGTTGCAGCGACGGGCTCTGAAATGGATCCCGATTCCGTGATTTCCAATCCCGAGACCAAGCAAAAACTGGGCTGGGCCAGCAATAAGGTTCTGCCGCGTGTGTCGTATCTCAATCCGACCTTTACCTATTCTGTCAACGCCTGGCATACGGCAGCGGGTACGGCGGACATCATGAGCCATACCATGGAAAATTATTTTTCTGTCGACGATAGTGCTTTCCTGCAGGACAGCATGGCGGAAGCGATTTTACGGACTTGCATCAAGTACGGTCCCATTGCTCTCGAAGAACCGGAGAAGGAAGAAGCTCGTGCGAATCTCATGTGGGCGAACTCCTGGGCCATCAACGGGCTCCTTTGCACCGGAAAGACACAGTCTTGGAGTGTACATGCCATGGAGCATGAGCTGTCGGCGTACTACGACATCACTCATGGTGTCGGCTTGGCCATATTAACGCCGCATTGGCTGCGTCATTTTATGAATGATCAAACGATGCCGCGTTTGGCACGCTTTGCGGAAAGAGTTTTTGACATTCATAAGGATTCTCTCGAGGAGCAGGCGGAGGCAGGCATTCAAGCCCTTTCCGATTTCTTCCGTTCCTTACACATTCCAATGACCCTTCATGAGGTGGGAATCGATGAAGAACATTTGGCGGAGATGGCTGAGCATAGCGTATCCCGCGCCGACGGTACGATTGAGGGTTTCCAACCGTTGAAAAAAGAGGATGTAGAAGCGATCTATCGCTCCGCACTGTAAATACAGAGATATAGCGATGCCTCGTCCGAAAAGGAGATCTGTATGGCCGAGAAAAAAGAAAATAAGCACAAATTTATTCCTCAGGTGGGCGGCGTGTTGCGCCACAACATTTTGGAATTACCCCCGGTGATGCGTGAATCCAGCGGAATTCTCGTCTTTGGACGCCGTATAAAAACCTTTGTGTTTTCAACGGATCTGGCGATCATCCGCAATTGCGATGCCGATGCAGTGTTTGCGGTCTATCCGTTCACGCCGCAACAATCCATTACGGACGCGATCATCAAGAATTCCTACATTCCGGTTTTTGCCGGCGTGGGCGGTAGCATCACCCAAGGGCAACGGTCGCTCGATTTGGCGAAGGATGTCGAAAGTCAGGGAGCGATGGCAGTCGTTGTGAATGCAGCATTTTCTAATGAAAATCTGAAAGCCGTTGCCGAGGCCATCGATATTCCGGTGGTGGTGACCATTACCTCTATGGATCAGAATATTGCCGGTCGTATCCATGCCGGCGCCCGCATCTTAAATGTGGCCGGCGCGCGTCATACCGCCGCCATTGTGAAGAAGATCCGTCAGCAATATCCGAGCATCCCCATCATCGCTTCGGGTGGAAACCGCGAAGAGTATATTCGTGAAACGATTGAAGCCGGAGCCAATGCTCTGACCTACACTCCGCCAAGCACGGCAGAGCTCTTTACGATGTCCATGAATGAACACTATCGCACAGGTGATCCGGCATCGTCTGAAAATGATGGCTCTCTGGTGCTGGTGGAAGACGCCGAGGTGCCGGACCTTGTGTCCCCAAATCCGGAATCCAACTAAAGATAAACGTAGTGTACGACACTTCCTCCGTGAGACAGGCGGTTGCAATTTGGCCTAAAAAGGAGTAGAATTTTTTCATTGAGTCCATGGGTCTGTAACTCAGCTGGGAGAGTGTCACGTTCGCAACGTGGAAGTCGTGGGTTCGAATCCCATCAGATCCATTTGTAAAAAAGCCCGCCCTTGTCCTTACAAGAGCGGGCTTTTTCGTCTCCCCATAATGGGTATCAGAAGAGTATTAATAAAGCGTTTTGAATAACTGGGAGGTTACTATGCGCACATTGTCTATAACGATTTCTTCTATGGGTGCCGTGCCTTCACAGCGTCTGCCGGACACCCCCATGACGTTTGCTCAATTGGCTCAATCGTTGGAAAAGAGGGCGCAGGGGAAAATAGTGTTGGCGCGTGTGGGCAATCAACTCTTTGAATTGTCGCATGTCGTGCCGCAGGTAGCCAAGGCGGTCACGCTCATTGATACCACGGACACGGACGGCTATCGTGTGTATATGCGCAGTCTCTCTTTTGTGTTTCTGGAAGCGGTGCATCGGCTGTTTCCGGATACGCGCACAGTGATCGAGCACTCCATTTCCGGCGGCCTTTACTGTGTGATTCAAAAAGACGACGTGCCGGTGACCTTGGATACGCATCAACGCGATGCGCTGCGTTGTGCCATGCGCGAGATTATCGATGAGGATATTCCGATTGTGCGAGAAACCATGACGTTTGAAGAGGCCAAGCAACTCTTTCGTTCGTTGGGACGCCAGGATAAAGTCGATTTATTTGCACAGCAAAAGGGCGATCGCGTGGCTATTTATCGGATGGGCAATGCGGTGGATTCGTTTTTCGGTTATATGGTGCCGTCAACGGCATATGTATCCGTGTTTGATGTGGAGCTTTTTGATCGCGGCATCGTCTTGCTGGGGGTGGATCGCGAAGATAAAAAACGCGTGAATAATTTCATTCCGACCTATTTGCTTTCGGATACCTATAACGAGGCCGAAAAATGGTCCGAACGACAAGGCATTTATACGGTCGCCCAGCTTAATCGCAGTATTGAAAACGGTACGATCGGCGATGTTTGCCGTATGAATGAGGCCCTGCAAGATCAAAAGGTTATGCATATTGCCGAAGACATTATACGGCGCAACAAGCGCATTGTTCTGATTGCAGCACCTTCGTCCTCCGGAAAAACCAGTTTTGCCTATAAACTCATGACATCGCTGCGCGTATTGGGCAAACGGCCGGTGGCTATTTCCTTGGATGATTATTTTGTGGATCGGGACAAAACTCCGCTTGATGTTGACGGAGAGCCTGATTTTGAGGCCCTGGAAGCCATTGATTTGGCTACGTTTAATAGCGATATGCGGGCATTGTTGCGTGGGGAAGAGGTACCGCGTATCCGCTTTGATTTTGTAGCCGGCCATCGCACCTTTACCGGTGACATGGTACGCTTGGGAGCGGAACAGCCCATTCTTTTGGAAGGCATTCATGCCTTAAATCCGCGTCTCAGCGCGCAAGTCGAGGATCGCTATAAATATCGTATCGCCTTAAGCGTCATTACGCAGATCAATCTGGATGCGCACAATCGCATTCCGACAACGGATTTACGTCTCATGCGCCGTATGGCTAGAGACCTGCAGTTCCGTGGCCGCGATGTGCGTGAAACGATCCGCACGTGGCCGGATGTACGCCGTGGGGAAAATCGTAATATTTTCCCCTATTCGGAATTGGCTGATGTGATGTTTAATTCCTCTTTTGTCTATGAAATTGCCGCGTTAAAACCCATTTTGGAGCAGCGTCTACAGGGTATTGGCCCGGAGGAACCGGAACATGTGGAAGCCGTGCGTATTTTAGCGCTTTTACAGTATTTTTTACCGCTCACGGATACCTCGGATGTTGTGAACACGTCAATTCTTCGAGAGTTCATCGGTGGAAGTAAATTGGTGCATGAGTGATTGCTATTGAAAAAAGACAAAGCGCAATCGGAATAGCTTTCTATGAAAATTGTAAAAGGAGATGTCATGGCTCGAATTGTTACGATGCAGGATCTGTCCTGCGTAGGCCAATGTTCCTTAACGGTGGCTCTGCCCATCTTATCTGCATGTGGTGTGGAAACGTGTGTGTTGCCCTCTGCTGTCTTATCCAACCATACCGCCTTTTCCGACTTTACATTTCGCGATCTGACGGATGATTTGTCCGACATTCTGGAGCGATGGGAAACACTCGGCTTTCGTTTTGATGCGCTCTACACCGGCTATCTTGGCAATGCTCGCCAGATTGCCATGGTAAAAGCCTTGAAAGAACGTGTTCTGACGGAGCAGGCACCGGTCTATATCGATCCGGCAATGGCCGATAACGGCAAATTGTACGTCGGTTTTGACGACGCCTTTGTGCAGGCGATGAAGACATTGCTGCCCGTGGCTGATGTGCTGTTGCCAAACATTACCGAGGCATGTCTTTTAACCGAAACGCCCTATCGAGAAAGCTATGACGAGGCATGGATTGAAGCCCTTTGCCGTGCGCTCTGTGCACAAGGCGCCAAAGCTGTGGTGCTTACCGGTGTCAGTTACGATGCTTCCACCACCGGCGTGGCCGTATGTGAAAATGGCCATCTGGATTACTACGCTCATCCTCGCTTAAATCCCGGTTGTCATGGTACCGGCGATATTTATGCCTCCGCTTTCGTTGGCGCTGCTTTACACGGCAATACGCTGCTTGAAGCGGCCCGTATTGCTGCGAACTTTACGCTTGCCGCCATTGAAGAAACTCATAGGGATCAAACGCATTGGTACGGCGCCTGCTTTGAAAAGGTGCTGGGCAAGTTGATCCAAGCGCTTGGATAATAGAAAGAGATTGCATGCGAAAGGAGTACCGTGGGTTTTGGCGTTTTCGAGATTACCAACGGTATGAAATTGGTCTGCATGTGGTCGATCGTACCGGGGGTTTTGGCGTTTTCGCGATTACCAACGGTATGAAACGGCGATTTGTACCGCACAGCGTACCGTGGGTTTTTGCGTTTTCGCGATTACCAACGGTAGAAAACGGCGATTTGCGCCGCCCCGAGCACCGTGGGTTTTTGCGTTTTTGCGATTACCAACGGTATGAAACGGCGATTTGTACCGCACAGCGTACCGTGGGTTTTGGCGTTTTCGCAATTACCAACGGTATGAAATTGGACTACAGGCGGCTGATAGTACCGTGGGTTTTGGCGTTTTTGCAATTACCAACGGTATGAAATTGGACTACAGGCGGCCGATAGTACCGTGGGTTTTTGCGTTTTCGCAATTACCAACGGTATGAAATTGGACTGCACGTGGCCGATCGTACCGTGGGTTTTGGCGTTTTCGCCATTACCAACGGTAGAAAACGGAAATTTGCGCCGCCCCGAGCACCGTGGGTTTTTGCGTTTTTGCGATTACCAACGGTATGAAATTGGTCTGCATGAGGTCGATCGTACCGGGGGCTTTGGCGTTTTCGCAATTACCAACGGTACAAAACGGCGATTTGCGCCGCCCCGTGTACCGTGGGTTTTGGCGTTTTTGCCATTACCAACGGTAGAAAACGGCGATTTGCGCCATCGCGCCTACCGTGGGTCTTGGCGTTTTCGCAATTACCAACGGTAAAATGAAGGCCTTCACCCCAGAAACATTAAGGGTGAAGGTCTTCATTCGTAATGCTTAATTCTTCGGCGCTTCGTGAAGCGTTTTCGACTGTGCCTCCAGAATGTTGCGCCATTTTCCCAAGTCCTTTTCTTCCTCTTTAGAAAGCTTCGGGATTTGGGGATCCATGTCTTCCAGCGTGTCGCGGACGACTTGAGAAACGATGAGCCGAGAGAACCATTTGTGGTCGGCGGGAACGACATACCAAGGGGAGTAGTCATGGCTGGTTTTGCGAATAGCTTCTTCATAGAGAGCTTGATAGTCGTCCCAGTGCTCGCGTTCGGCGATGTCGCCGGCAGAGAATTTCCAGTTCTTATCTTTCTCTTCAATGCGAGCTAATAAGCGCTCGCGTTGTTCTTCTTTGGAAATATGGAGGAAGAATTTTACCATGCGGAAGCCCTGCTGGCGCAGATATTTTTCCCAATTGTTGATTTGTTCGTAGCGTTCTTTCCAGATAGACTTATTCAATACTTCGTTGGGAAGCTGCTGGTCTTTCACCAGATTGTGCAGCTGAGTGACTACGACTTCTTCATAGTGAGAGCGATTGAAGATGCCGATTTCGCCACGACGGGGCAGGGCGCGGTTGACGCGCCACAGATAGTCACGATCCAATTCTTCACTGCTGGGCTGCTTAAAAGACACAACGTGCGTGCCTTGCGGATTCAGGCCTCGCATGACGTGCTTGATGCAGCCGTCTTTGCCTGCAGCGTCCATCGCTTGTAAAACAATGATGAGGGACTGCTTGTTTTCTGCGTAGAGTTTTTCTTGAAGAACGAACATATCCTTCTGATTTTCCGCTAAAAGGCGTTTGCCCGTTTCTTTGTCCAATCCCTGTTTATCATCAGTATCAATCTTTTTCAGCGATACCTCTTTATCGGTAATGCAGTAACGTTTCGTATCCAAGTTTTTGTGTTCTGTCATGGTTTTTCCTTTCTTTAGAGATGAAAATCGTCACGGATCCGTATATCGTGGGCTTTGCGCACCGCATGGTGCCATACGAGAAGACCGAAAGCCGCACTCAGGCAAACGGCCACCGTATTGGAAGCGCGATAGCTGTCCGGTGCACCCAATAACGCGTCCAAATGCAGTCCGCTTTGCGCATGCAGAATATAGGAACAAGCAACAAAACTGGAGGCCAACATTGGTAAAAAGGCCATCCAATAATTCTTATAATGCGCATGCAAATAGACGCTGATCATGGCTAATCCAAAGGCTGCCAGGAGTTGACTGAGAAAACCGTAGTAACGCCAGAGACGATTGAAACCGCTTGGCTGTAACTTGGCAATTAAAAGCATCAGAATGGCCGGGACAAAGACACAAGCCGTGGTCAAAAAGCGCTTCCATGGACGGCGTTGGTTAACGTGAAAGTTTTCGGCGATGATGAGGCGAATGCCGCGAAATAGAGTATCACCAGTGGTCAAGGGGAAAATAACCAACACCAGAAAGGCGAAGAGCGGTCCGAAATCACCCATAAACTCTTTGGCAATGAGTGCCAACATGGGCAGGGGATCAGAGATCCGGGTAATAGCCGGATGTTGTGCCAGAACGATCATAGCTGCAGCGGCCCAGCACATCGCTAACAAACCTTCCCAGAGCATGGTGTAGAAGAAAACCATGCGCCCTTCGGATTCTTTGCGAATTGTGCGTGAAAGCAGGGTGGCCTGTGTGCCATGCAAACCGGATAAAATACCGCCGGTCACCGTGATAAAGAGAACCGGAATAAGGGGCTGCTGTTCCATTAAGACAGTTGACCGAGGAGTGCTTTGCCAAAACTCAGGAAGGTATCCTTTTCCATGACGCAAGATTCCGATAAAAAGAATAGCGGTGGATACAAAAAGCACAATGCTCAGCATCGGATAGATGCGTCCAATAGTGCGATCGATCGGAAAAAGTGTGGTAATGATGAGATACAGCAACAGCACGCCATAGATGAGCGCAAAAAGCAGGGGCTGCGGAATGGGCAATGTCTTCGGCAAAACCGAAGCGATATAGTCCCCCGGGGTGTAGAGAAGCACAATGCCGGAGAGAAAGAGCGTAAACAGCAGTATAATCCGATAGAGGCGGGAGACGCCTGCCCCCAGGTACTTTTCCAAGAGACGCGGCATTTGAAAGCCGCGGTTGCGCATGGCGATCATGCCACTGAAATAATTATGGACAGCCCCCGCAAAGATATTGCCCAAGGGAATAAAGATGAAGGCAGCCGGACCGAAGAGCACAGCTTGAATGGCGCCAAGAATCACGCCGATGCCGGTGATGCTTAAGAGATTGATGATGGCATTTTTCCAGCGCGGCATGGCGGTAAAATCAATACCGTCCGCGCGCAGCTGCGCCGGCGTGTGGCGATCGTCAGGCTGAAAGACGCATTCCGTAAAATGAGAATACAAATAGCCGCCGCACAGGAGCAGAGCGATGCCTACCAAAAAGGTTATCATGAGATCCCTTTCTCGTCTTTTGCGGCAGGAGCGTACGGCTCAGCAACAGAAGACGCCGTTTCATTCGCACTTGTCTTTGCTGCGTCAAGTAGAACGCTCTGATAGGCGCGCGATACTTCGGTTAAAGCAGCTAGGACTTTCGGATAATAGGGACGCAGCGACGGATCGGAAAGAGCCGAAAGACGGGTTTCGAGCATGGCCTTTTCGCGAGCTGGATCATAAATGGATTTACCTGCGCCTCGTTTCCAGTTCGCAATTTGCGCAGCAATATGCATTCGCTCACAAAAAAGCGCAGCAATTTGTAAATCCACCGCATCGATTTTTTGACGCAATGCGTTAAGCTCTGCGGGATCGTGCTCTGAGGCTTTCATGGCGACTCCTTCCTTATCGTTCCTATTTCGTCTATTATAGCATTGTTATGGTTCCTCTAAGGGAACCAATAGAATGTGAGGTGCAACATGAATCAAAAACAAGACCACAGGCGGACGATGCTGATCGGTTTCGCTTTGTGCTTTATGATATTCTTTCGTCTCATACCGCCGTTTCCGGGCCTCAACGACGGCGGCATGGCAGTTTTGGGCTTATTTTTAGGCGTGCTCATTCTGTGGCTCTTTGTCGCCATCGACTGGCCTTCTCTTTTATTAATCGGTGCATTAATGACGGTGCCCGGGCTTACCGGCAAAGCTATTTTTTCCGCTTCTTTTGGCAGCCCGACCGTTATTTTCCTCATCTTTACCTTTGTATTGACGGATGCGCTGGCAAAGACCGGGATTTTGCGGCGCATTGCGGTATCCTTCATGACCTCGCGCTTAGCGCAGCGTGGCCCTTGGCACTTTGTGGCACTCTACTTTGCGAGCATTTTGTTTTTAGGCTCCTTTATTTCGCCCACTGTCTTATTTTTTCTGTACCTGCCAATGCTCGAGGAAATTTGTTCCATTCTGTCTTTGGAGAAGGGCAATAAAAATGCAGCGATGCTCATGATGGGGACGGTTATTATGACGGGGATCTCCTCCGGCATGACACCCATTGCTCATGTGTTTCCGCTCATTGCTATCAATGCCTATGAAGCGTTTGCGAAAACGACCGTATCGACGCTTTCCTATCTCGCTCTGGCAATTCCGGTCGGACTATTGACGGCGATTCTCGTCGTTGTGGTGTTTCGACTTTTCTTGCGTCCGCCGGTTAGTGAGATGCACATGGAGCGTGCCATGGAAATTGAAAAGCGTCTGCTTTCCAGCGGGAAAGAAAATGCGGTACAACCGGGCACGAAGCGTGTGATTGCGGTGTTTTTCTTTGTGATTTTTCTTTGGATTGCGCCGGGTCTCTTCTCCGGAATGTTACCAAAGGGTGGCGTAAAAACGGCCCTTATGGCACTGTCTAAATTAGGGACGGCATTTCCACCCATTCTCGGCTGCGTCCTCTTGTCCATCTTTACCGAAAAAGGCGAACCCCTGCTGCATTTAGGTAAAGCATTGAAGGAAGGCGTCGCTTGGTCGGCCATTTTGATGTGCGCGGGAACGGGCGCTATCGGCTGGGCGCTGACCCAAAAGTCCGTGGGCGTCATGGCCTGGGTGAGCGCTCATGTTGCGCCAATTGCGGTAAGTTTCTCGCCAGTCATGCTGTTTCTATTCTTTGCCCTCTGGAGTGCCTTGCAAACCAATCTTTCTTCCAACATGGTGACAGCCACCGTAGTGAGTGCCGCTGCCTTAGCAATGGTATCACAACTCGGTGGGGTGCATCCGGCATTGCTTCTTTCCAGCATCGGTATGCTTTCCGCCTATGCCTTTGCCACGCCGCCCGCCATGCCCTGTGTTGCCATTGCCGGCTCCAGCGGCTGGACCAATATGCGTCAGATGATGCTCTACGGTTTTTTAGCGATGCTAGTTGCGGTGTTTGTGACGACGGCGTGGGGCATGAGCGTGGGGAGCGCACTGTTCTAAAAAACACAGTATCATGCGCTGCAGTAGCATATAACATATAATTAATTATGCGAAAAGTGACAGGAGGAAAAACATGTGGCCCCGTCGTCTCAAAGAAAAGTTTGTAAAGCTGTTTACAAAGGGATTTTATACTTAGAAAGCTAAATTATAGTATTAACTATAACGTTTCCTTGAGAGGGCATTTAACATAAATCTTTATCGGCTATAATGGCTATCGGAGGAAATAATGATACGCTTTGAAATCAAGAAATACTGGAGGAATAGAAATTTTTTATTGATTTTTTTATTTGTTATTTTCTGCATAGGGATAACGTTTTATCAAGCAGTAACCGGCTCCGGATTATTAGTGCAGGATACGATGACGTCCTTCTCTGATATAGACATGAAATACTTGCCGACCGCTCCATTGCTGGAAAAAAGAACTGAGCTTGTGACACAAGTCGAAAAGATAAACCAAAAGGATGCTCTTCACGATTTACGGACGCTTTATTCTCTAGAGGACGAGGCACAGAAGTTGACGCAGCCATACTATGTTTTCTCAGACTTTAGCAAAGATGAAAATTATTATAAAACTGTCAACACGTATATTCAAAATCGACTCCACTTTTACAAGTCGTATGCTCAATTTGTAGAAAAATATCCGAATGTACTTTCGTTTTCTAATGCAATGTTTCAAAGAAACTTGCAATGGAAGATTCAGCTTTTTACCTATTTAGCCGATCATCAAGAGAAGGCCTCTGCTCCATATCTCTACATGGGCGGCCTATATGATTCGACCATTCAAAATATAATTTATTATGCGCCTCTTTACCTTGGGTTACCCGCTATATTTTTCTTTTCCCTATTATTTTATGCTTCTCAATCAAGGGATAGAGAAATGGGAACAACGTACTTATTAAAAACACAACCGGCATCGTCCGTACGGCAGATGGCGTCTAAACTGGTTGCCATTTTCTTCTGTATTTTCTTTTATCTGGCTGTTTTATTCCTAGGCTTGACTTTGCTTTTCTGCTTTTTAGGCGTTCCCTTGGGGGGATGGGAAGATGCATTTCGTCGCTTTACTAATTTGCCGGCATCTAACTTGATTTGTGGCGGACCACTTCTTGTAAAAATGTGTTTTGCTTTTATGTCCCTTGTTTTTTTGGAAATCACTTTTTGTTTCTTACTGGGTAATTTATTAAAGACACAGTCTGTTCTTGCCGTGCTTCTTTTGGTTAACTTGGCGCTGTTTGTGGGAAGCAGTGCGAGCCCGTTGCTTAAAAGTCAATGGAATCCGATTTATATCTCCCAATCCTTCAAGGCTTTTACAGGCTATATCGATTACGACAAAAACATTACGATCTTTGCGAGTAGCTTCCGACCTTACTTAGTTATGGAGTGTGTCGGCGTGGCTTTTTTCACCCTTGCCGTAATCACTGAAAAACGTAGTCTTTATACTTCGAATCGTTTTGCACAACAGGACAAAAGCACCATAAAAAAGCACTCTGTCTATTATATAGAAGGGAAAAAGATTTTGTTGTCGGGACGGACGTGGATATATTTTATTGGCTTGCTGGCATATCTGTTTATTTTATTTTTAAATCTTCACGAAGAAAAACTGGAGCAAAAACAAGGGATGCAGGAGGGAAAGGGGTGGAGCGTCATTTATCTGGAAGCAATGCAAGAAGCAAAAAAGGAAAAGCAAAAGTGGAACGCTGCAGAAGATAGTTACGATGATAAAAATGAAGTATCGGAGCAATCGGATCAAGAAAATCCCTATCAATATATGATCGACACGTATCTTGAACAATACAAGAATGCGAAACAAAGTGAGGAGAGCTATCGGAAAGGAGATGGAGCCGGATATTATGACTCGTGGAATCATAAAATGGACGAAGAAGGACGCGAAGGATATCTCCTTGACAAAGCCTATAAACATCACCAGAATAGTCTGATATCATTGCAAGATAGTAAGGTGGTTTTTGAACAAGCGCAAGAGCAACAGGAAGCACCGATATTGCTGCCTGCTTTTCTGTTTTCACCACGGGAAGAGTACACCGATACTGTAGGGCGGTGGCAAATACAGCAGAATTTGCGACTGCCCGAAGAGGGGGTGTCCTTTTGGCTGTATGATCTTCTTTATGTTCAAAAATGGGATATTGTTCTTTTCCTTTTTTTAATAAATATGGTGTTCACCGGTTATACGGTAGAGAAACGTTCCGGTTCATCGTTAGCTATTAATTATACAATGCCATTGGAACGTTGGCGTTTTCACATTCGAAAAGCGGCGGCACACTTTCTGTTGGCAACCGGAATTTTCATAGGCTTGCTGCTGCTAGCGACATTTCTTGCTTTATGCATCAGCGGATGGGGATCATTCAGCTTTCCGGTACTTGCTTTTCATGGAGATAAGGTAGGCACGATGTCCATAGGCCGATTTTTAATGCTGAGTTTACCGGTTTTGCTTTTTTGGATGGCTTTCTTGTCTTCCTTGAGTCTTTTCGTATCGATTTTTACACGCAATAAGGAAACACTACTCATGGCAATACTTGGCATTACATCCTTATCGTTATTTCTCAATGCTGTGTTGCCCTGCAATTGGAAGGCTTTGAATCCTTTCAGTTACTTGGAGACTTCCGCCCTTGTGGACGGCTCCCTATTCTTTTATCAGGGATTCATCATTTCTGTTTCTCAAGCACTGCTGGTATTAGGCGCGTGGACACTCTTCTTCTTATTGTTGGGAGGAAGCATTGTGTCGCGACAAAGCATACAGAAGACACGCTGAGCCAAGGAGGTTCTATGTCCTATTTAACCATTCAACACCTCAATGTAGCCTATGGAAAGCATCCTGTGTTAAGGGATCTCGATCTGCAGATAAAAGAAGCGGGCATTTATGGCGTTATCGGCCCCAATGGGGCAGGAAAATCCACCTTATTCAGTACGATTGCAAATTTAATTCGCCCCCAAAGCGGTAAGATCACCGTTTTAGAGCACCCCAACACAGATATTAGCATATTTAAATCCTGTTCGTTTTTGAAGGATAATCGCGTGCTCTATCCCTTTCTGACAGGTGCCGACCACTTAAACTACATTCGTTCCATGCAAAAGCTGCCCAAAAATCGAGTAGAAGAAGTCGTCGATCTTGTTTCCATTCATTCGTTTGTCAAACGCAAGGTCGAAACTTATTCGCTTGGCATGAAACAAAGTCTTTTGATTGCGATGGCCTTACTTAACAATCCGAAACTCATGATTTTGGATGAACCATTCAATGGATTGGATCCTTCCCGCATTGTACAAACACGACGCATACTTTTGGATCATGCTCGAAAGGGAGCTGCGATTCTACTATCCTCACATAATTTGATGGAAATGGAAAAGTTAACGAAAGAGTTTCTCTTTTTGAAAGACGGAAAAATCATCGAATACCGAGAAGAGGAAGGAGAAAGAAGAGCGGAAGAGTACTATCTGAAGCTTTTCCCGCTTTTAAGCGAATCCTAACGTAAAGAGCACACCGACGCAGAGTGTCGATGGGAAAAATTTTTCCTAAACCTGTTGACATCCATTTTCGAGTCGTGTATAGTAACACCAACTTCATAAGAAACCAGTTGAAGAGAAGAGTACTTTCGAAAGAAACTCTACAGAGAAGCCCGGTAGCTGAGAAGGGCGAGTGGGAATCGAAGGGAACATGGCCTCGGATGGGACAATTCGATCATAGGGTTGTACGGGCACTCCCGTTACAGAGTTAGAGCATGTTAGTGCTTGAAGGTGCGCATCGATTTGATGCGAAGTAAGGTGGTACCGCGGAATTTATTTCGTCCTTTGTCATTGTGACAAAGGACGTTTTTTTATGCGTTCGGCGCAGGAAGGAGCAAAAGTTGATCAAAGCAGAACACTTAACAAAAGAATTTCCCGCAGAGCATGGTGTGTTGCACGCTGTGCGCGACGTTTCCTTCGCCGTGGAGGAAGGCGAAATTTTCGGCATTATCGGTTTGAGCGGCGCAGGAAAGTCCACGCTGGTACGTTTGCTGAATCGTTTGGAAGAGCCAACCTCCGGCAAGGTGATTATCGATGATGTAGACATCACGAATTTGAAGGAAAAGGAGCTGTTAAAGGCGCGCAAGGAAATAGGCATGATTTTCCAGTCCTTTAATCTCTTTAACCAAAAGACCATCCGAAAAAATATTGCATATCCGCTGGAAATTGCGGGATGGGAAAAATCCAAAATTCAGGAGCGGACGGAAGAGCTGCTGCATTTCATCGGCTTAGCGGAGCGCGGCAATGCGTATCCTTCCGAACTCTCCGGTGGGCAGAAGCAGCGGGTAGCCATTGCCAGAGCGATGGCCTTGCAGCCGAAGATCTTGCTTTCGGATGAAGGTACGTCGGCACTGGATCCGAAGAATACGGCATCGGTGTTGGAACTGTTGCGCGACCTGGCACAGACGTATAAAACTACCATCATCATGATTACGCATCAGATGGAAGTGGCGAAAGAGATTTGTGATCGCATTGCCGTCATGGCAGCAGGGGAGATCGTTGAGACAGGCTCAACTAATGATATTTTCTTCCACCCGAAACATCCGGTCACGAAGTCCTTTATTTCTAAATTGCAGGATGCCGATGAATTTGGTTTCTTGCAGGATCGCGAATTTGCGGGCGACGTTGTGAAACTCACCTATCGCAATGAGGAGATTCAGGATTCGCTCATTGCGGAAGTGTTAAAAAAGGTTCCGGTAGGGATCTCCATCCTTTCCGCGAATATTGATACTTTCCGCCAGGGAGAAATTGGCTATGTCGTAGTCGAGCTGACGGGGTCGGAAGAAGAAAGAAAACGTGCCCTGCAGGCCTTTCAAGAGCAGGTAGAAGTGGAGGTGCTGAAATGATGACAGAGATTCTGATTGAAGCAACGATAGAGACGTTTTACATGGTGTTTTTTGGCGGTTTGTTCGCTATCTTGGTCGGCACGCCAATTGGTATTGTCCTCTATCTTACGCAAAAAGGCGGTCTGTCGGAGAACATTCCGGGCTATCGCATTCTGGATGTGCTCGTGAATGTATGTCGCTCGATTCCTTACGTAATTCTGATGATCCTGTTAATCCCCGTAACGCGTGCCGTCATCGGTACATCCATTGGTTCCACAGCGATGATCTTTTCGCTGGCAGCATCGGCGGCACCGTTTTTCGCTCGTTTGGTCGAAACATCCCTTAACGAGGTGGATGCCGGCATTGTGGAAGCGGCCAAGGCCATGGGCTCGACAAATGCACAGATCATTTGGAAAGTGCTGCTGCCCGAAGCATTGCCATCGCTTATTCAAGCCATTACAACCACGCTCATTAACCTTATCGGGTACACGGCAATGGCCGGTGCCTTGGGTGGTGGCGGATTGGGCGCCGTGGCGCAGCGCTACGGCTACTATCGGCGCCAGGAAGATCTTTTATGGGGCGCGGTCATTGTGATCATCGTCATCGTACAACTTATTCAACTCGTGGGCACATCCGCTGCCCGTTCTATCAATAAGAAGTAAACCGTCACTCAGAAACAAGCAGAACCTAGGAGGAATTATGAAAAAATCTTTACTCGCACTCGTCTTTGCCCTGGCCCTGATTTTCACGGCCTGCGGTAACAAACCGGCTGATAACAGCCAGGCAGGATCGGAACAGGCAAAAACCGAAACGTCGAAAGCATCAGAAGCGGCTACTGCCGAGAAACCGGTGAAACTGAAAATTGGTGTCAGCCCCGTTCCGCATGCGGAAATCGTGGAAGCCATTAAGGACAATTTGGCCAAGCGCGGTGTTGAACTGGAAATTGTCAACTTTGATGACTATGTTCAGCCGAACCATGCGCTGGCCAGTGGTGAAATTGACGCTAACTTCTTCCAGCATGAACCGTATCTGGATGCCTTCAAAAAGGAAAATAATTTGAAACTGACCAATATCGGTGCCGTGCATCTGGAACCGATGGCTGTGTACTCGGATAAGCTGAAATCCTTGGATGAAGTACCGGAAGGCGGCAAGGTGTTGATCCCGAACGATGTTTCTAACGGCGCTCGCGCATTGCTGTTGCTGGCTAAGAATAACCTGATCAAACTGGACGATCCGTCCAATATCAACGTCACGGAAAAGAACATCACGGAGAACCCGAAGAAGTTGACCTTCGTCCCGATGGAAGCAGCTGCGTTGGCACGTGCTTACAAAGATGCTGATTTGGCCGTCATCAATTCCAACTTTGCTCTGGGCGCAGGCTTAAATCCGCTGAAGGACAACCTGGCCATTGAAGATAAGGATAGCCCGTATGTAAATATCGTTGTTGTACGCGAAGGGGAAGAGAAGGAAGAGAAGTTCAAGATCCTGATGGAAGAATTGAATTCCGAGACGGTGAAGAAGTTCATCAATGATAAGTATCAGGGTGCGGTTATTCCGGCATTCTAAAGCAGTCGTTTCCACAGGAATATCCAAAAGGCGGTCGCATGGGCGGCCGCTTTTTGTTTTTCGGATGGAGTAATTTTCAACGTGAAACTTTACAGAAAATTAAAACAAAGTAGGAAAATATTTAACATGGAAAGACGACTATAAAGATAGAATATTCTGTATAGAGATAGATAGAAAAATAGACAGGGTTTAGCAATGACGTTCCACGTGGAAGAAAGGGTGACGATCATGAAAAAAAAGCTTGTACCCATCCTAGGCATCTCGTTTGCTCTCTTGCTCCTGGCAAGTGGCTGCACAAATAAGAAGGAATCCCGTAGCGACGATGCGCAGAAGGCCGTTACAACAGAAAAAAAAGATGACACCGCACAATCTTCCTCTGACAAAGGCGAGCAGGATACCGTATCCGCACAACAAGGAAAATCGGAAGAGGATTACCAACGAAAAGAAGGGGTCAATGGGCCCTTGCCTGCGGTGAACTATACCTATGATGCCATTGTTGATGCGGCCGGTGGAATTTGCAGGTTTCCCAGCGTCTATGAAGAGCACTACCAGGAAAATGTTAAAACCTGGAATCGGCAGGTGAAAGAAGAAGTCAAAAAGATTGCGCCGAAGCTGACGGAAGAGGCAAGCGATAAAGAAATACAGCATCTTTTTCAACAGTTTCTCTATATTGCCGGCTATGATTATCCGGTGTTTGAGCCGATTGAACGCTATTCCTACGTGGTGTTCAAGAAGGATATGGAGGATCCGTTCACCCATAAAAAAATTAACGAAGACGTCAATGTTCATCTCGAAATCGTCCTGGATTGCTCTGGCTCCATGGCCAAGAACATTGATGGAAAAACCATGATGGAGATTGCGAAGCAGTCCATTGGCGACGTGCTTTCCAAAATGCCGGAAAAGGCAAAAGTGGGGCTTCGCGTTTTCGGCCATAAGGGGAATAACGAGGAAAGCGGAAAGAAAGAATCCTGTGCAGCCTGTGAACTGATCCATCCGATTGATGTACTGGACAAGGACAAGATGAATGCGTCGCTTCAGCCCATTCGTCCGACCGGATGGACCTGTATTGCGAAATCGATGGAAGAAGGGGTGAAAGATCTTTCATCCTTCAAGGAAGAAAAAGACCTTAATATTCTCTTTATTGTCACCGATGGAATCGAAACCTGTGGTGGTGATCCGATCGCCATGGCGAATAAGCTGAAGGGAGAGCACGCCAACATCGTTCTCGGGATCATCGGCTTTAATGTTGATGCAAACCAAAATCTCGTACTTAAACAGATCGCGGATGCTGCGGAAGGGTACTATGCCTCGGCATATGATGCGGCAAGTCTGACCGGAGAATTGCAAACCATCCATGAGCTTGCCTATTCTACCTATAAATGGCAGAAACTGGACACCGCACTGCTGAATACGCTCAAGGGGCTTCATACCGGCTGCTTATCCCATAACAAAATTCACTTACAAAATGGACCCATTGCGGAGAAAAATTCTCTGACCACGCTACTTTCCTATGCCGGTGCGCCGGATGTGGGCCTTTTTCCCTCCGGAAGTCAGGTGGAAAAGAAACTGCGGGCTCTGATTGAGGAGCGTTATCAAAAAATTACCGCTCTCTTTGAAGAAGAAGCGGCTAAAAGAGAGAAGGAATCCCAAGACTATTTTGCTGCCATTACCCCTCGCCTCGGCGAAACCGTCGCGGTGATTCCGATGACGAGTCGCGTCAATCCGAGCAGTGACTATTGGAAAGACTATTCCAACAAAGGGGGAAACAGCCAATCGCAGCAAGAGGATACCAGTCGTCTGGAAGAAAGCGTTCATCCGGACAGCAAGTAGAATGCTCTTTACTTTCCATAACCTTCTCGTTATGCTGAAGAGGACCACGAACGTGTGAACAAGCACAGAGAGGAGATTGTGATGAAGGTCGTAAATACCAAAAATGCGCCGGGAGCCATCGGCCCCTATGCGCAGGCGCAAATTACCGGAAATCTGGTGTATACCTCGGGACAGCTGCCGGTCCATCCGGAAACCGGCGAGATGCCCAAGACGATCGAAGAGCAAACAAAACAGAGTTGCGAAAATGTGAAAGCTATCTTGGAAGCTGCAGGCACGGACATGACCCATGTGGTGAAAACGCTGTGCTTCCTAGCCGATATCAACGATTTCGCCGCCTTTAATGCAGTGTACGCCGACTATTTCACGAACACGCCGGCACGCAGCTGTATTGCCGTGAAAGACATTCCTAAGGGTGCCTTGTGCGAAATCGAAGCAATAGCTGAAATTCAGTAAAGAATCGCGCGCCCCGGCACGAATGGAAGAGTACTATAAAAAAGCGATGTCCTTTTAGGCATCGCTTTTTTATTTTGCGGCGCCCTTCTGGTGCCGGCCGATGAAATCCCATGCTATTCTGCAATTTCGATTTTAACATGGGGTGAATTTTTGCCGGATTACGCTGGGAAACCCATGTTATTTAACGATTTCGATTTTAACATGGGGTAATTTTTCATTATTAGAGTGCCGGCACCCCATGTTATTTCGCGATTTTACGTTTTAGCATGGGGGACCGCGACAAATTGAACCCCATGTTATTTCGCATTTTTGCATTTAACATGGGGTATTTCAGCATTTTTCGAACGCCGGCACCCCATGTTATTTCGTGATTTCGATTTTAACATGGGAGAATTCTTCGTTTTTAGAGCGCTGGCACCCCATGTTATTTCGCAAATTTGCATTTTAGCATGGGGTACCGCGGCAAATCGAACCCCATGTTATTTCGCGATTTTGCATTTAACATGGGGTATCGCGCAAATTGAACCCCATGTTATTTTCGCTTGGGCGTTATAACATGGGGATTGCTATGATTTTAGGAAACAACTCTATTCGTCAATACAACGGCCTGGAAGCTTAGTCTTCTTCGCCGTTCAGCTGCTCATACGGAATGTGATTGCGCTCCAACAGTTCGATCGCATAGTCGTCCATGCGATAGCCTTCGCGATAATAGATACGTTTAATACCCGCCTGAATCAGGGATTTCGTGCAGTTGAGACACGGGAAATGCGTGACATAGCAGGTGCAGCCGTTGACCGAAATGCCCGACTTGGCGCAATAGAGCAGCGCGTTCATTTCGGCGTGAATGGTGGCGATGCAATGTCCGTCGCGCATGGTGTGACCGATTTCGTCACAGTGCGGATTGCCTGCAACAGAGCCGTTGTATCCGGTTGAGACGATACGATGCTCCTCATTGACTAGTACACAGCCCACATAGGCGCGATCACAGGTGCCGCGCTCCGAAACGGTTTGCGCCATTTCCATGAAATACTGATTCCAACTTTTGCGAGCCATAGCTCCTCCTTGTATATGTTTTAATTGATGTAGCGATGCCCTGCATTGTCGAATGATATACGATGCGGGAAAATCCCTTTTTCGTGCATAATCATCAGATTGTGTTACCATTTTATCACGTAATGAATCAATTTCTGTGAATACAGGAGGCATATATGGAAGAACGAAAAGAAAAGAAAAAAGCGTTTCGTAAAGCGTGCAAAGAACAGTGGAAGAGCCTTTCTTCGGATTACATTGCCACTGCCAGCAAGCAAATCTGCGATACGATTCGCACCTTGCCGGAGTATCAAAAGGCACAGCGCATCTTTTGCTTTGTGAGCATGGATCGTGAGCTCGATACGCATTCGCTGTTGGAGGCCATTTTAGACGATAGCAAAGAGCTCATCGTTCCGCGCGTTTTGTCCATGGGGAAGATGGCGTTGCACCGCATCGATCGCATAGACGATTTGGAAAAGAGCAAACTCGGCATTCCGGAGCCTGCCGCCGATGCTCCAACCGTTACGCCAGACGATGTGGATCTCACGATTGTGCCTTGTCTTACGACTACCTTGGACGGAGCTCGCATGGGGCGTGGTGGCGGCTTTTATGATCGCTTCCTGGCCGTCTACCGTGGTGACACGGCGCTGGTCTGCTTTCATCGCTTAACAGTCCCGGAAGTACCAATGGATCCGTGGGATGTGCATCTGCCGGTTGTTGTGACGGAAGAGGGCGTGTATCGGGCGTGAGCGCCCCTTCAATCCTGCTCACGCCGCGCTGCCAACGAGAATTTGCAGCCACAATAGTCCTGGCGATACATGCCGTATGTGGCGGTGAGTTCGGTAGAGCGCTTGAAGCCGTTTTTCTTTTTAAAGTCTGAAAAGAGATAGGGGACACCGAATTCTTCAGCCAATTCGCCGCCGATGGTGTTGAGAAGTTGAGAATTTTTGTGCGGGGAGAGGGAGAGCGTAGTCGTAAAGTAGTCAAAACCGTGTGATTTCGCAAAGCGTGCGGCTTGTTCGAGACGTAGCCGAAAGCAGACGGTGCAACGCAATCCCTTTTCCGGTAAATCTTCCATGCCCTGAACTGCTTGAAAATAAGTCTCCGGGTCATAGGGCGCTGCTTGAAAATGAATCGGATAGCGGGCGGGTAGAACATCAATCAGATGTTCCTGTTCAGCTTCACGAAAACGATACTCTTCGGGCGGATAGATATTGGGATTGTAGTAATACACTGTGATTTCAAAATAGGCGCTGAGGTATTCCAACACGTACGTACTACAGGGGCCACAGCAACTATGCAACAAAAGCCGTGGAGGTGTTTCGCGTTTTTCGACCTCGCGCAGCGTTTCGTCTAAAATTTTTTGATAATTGATCTTTTCCATGCGTTTTCCATTCATTTTCATAGGATCGATATCACCGAGATAGCCTGAACTACGGTGGAATCTTCTTAGGTATCATAGCGCAAATTCGAGATAAAGGGAAACCGATATCTTTTTTTTTTGAGACTGAAGGAGAATAAAAATCACAAGGAATGAATGAACTTCCATTGACGCTGCCCCTCATAATCGTTAGACTGAAGGAACAAGGAAATCGCCATGGAAGGCGAAAGGGGAGGGTGCATGAAGGTTGCAAAGTTTGGCGGATCGTCTTTGGCGGACGCCCATCAGTGTCAAAAAGTCATCGATATTATAAAAGCGGATCCAAAACGCCGTGTGATCGTGGTTTCGGCACCGGGGAAGCGAACACCGGGCGGCCACAAAGTGACCGATATGCTCTATTTGACACACCAGCTCGCCTCCATTGATATGGGAGGTAATGAAGTTTTTTCTTCTATTGCGGAACGATATTTGAACATTCGTAACGGCTTGGGACTCGCTTATCCGATTGAAGACGATTTGGATACTGTTAAACAGGCCATTTTCGACGGCGCCGAAGCGGATTATTGTGCGAGCCGCGGCGAATATCTTTGCGCGCGACTCCTAGCGGCGGCACTGGATTTTGAATTTGTGGATGCTGCGGAAATTGTGCGTTTCACCGAGGCGGGGGATTTGGACTTGGCGCTTAGCCAGAAACTGGCAGCAAAACGTCTGCAAGAGGGGTGCTATGTTGTGCCGGGTTTTTACGGTGCCGATGAAGCCGGAAAGATTGTTACCTTCTCACGTGGCGGTTCCGATATTACGGGATCCATTCTAGCGGCAGCTTTGCAAGCACCGGTGTACGAGAACTGGACAGATGTGTCGGGCTTTTTGGCCGCAGATCCGCGTATTGTCAAGGATCCGTGCCCCATCGAAGTGATTACGTATGAAGAATTGCATGAATTAAGCTATATGGGCGCCCAGGTGCTGCATGAGGATGCCGTGTATCCGGCTCGTCGTGCGGGGGTTCCCATCCATATTAAAAATACCAATGCACCGCAAGAGGAGGGGACACGTATTGTCCCGTCTAAAGACGAACACCGCCATGTGGTGACGGGCATATCGGGTAAAAACGGCTTTATGTTGGTCCATGTGTCTAAACGCCATGCCGCGGGCGACTCCGGTTTTTTGCGTCGCCTGGTGTCCGTGTTTGAAGCCAACGGATGCGCGGTGGAACACATGCCTTCGTCCATTGATACGGTATCCGTCATTGTTCGCGAAGATCCGTTTCGGAGCCGACAGAAAAAGATCTTGGAAGAAATTTCTATTTTCTGCGAGCCGGATGCGATCCAGGTACAGGAGGACATTGCTCTTCTTGCCGTCGTTGGCGAGGGGATGGCCAAACGCGCCGGCGTCGCAGCGCGTCTTTTTACCGCTCTCGGCACAGCGGGCATCTCCGTGCGCATGATTTTGCAAGGAGCCAGTGAATTGAATATTATCCTGGGCGTGAGGAAAGAGAACTTTAAACCCGCAGTACAGGCCCTATATCGGGAATTCTTTAAGGAGGAAGCATGAAACGCTATAACGTTGCCGTTGTCGGCGCAACAGGTCTGGTTGGCACGATGATGCGAAAAGTGCTGGAGGAACGCAATTTTCCGGTCAATCGGCTCTTTCCGATGGCAACCAAAAAATCGGCAGGAAAAGAACTGCAGTTTCAGGGCAAGACGTGGACGGTAGAGGAACTCACAGAGCATTCCTTTGACCAATCGATTGATCTGGCACTGTTTTCGGCAGGTGCCTCCACGAGTGAACGCTTTGCACCCATTGCAGCGGAGAAGGGCGTTACGGTTATCGACAACAGTTCCCAGTGGCGACAGACACCGGGTATTCCTCTGGTGGTACCGGAAGTGAATGCCGATGTTTTAGATGGCTATCATGGCATCATCGCTAACCCCAACTGTTCCACCATTCAGTGCATGGCAGTGCTAAAGGTTTTACGCGACCTTTATGGGTTAAAGCGTGTCGTTTATGCTACGTATCAGGCGGCAGCCGGTGCGGGTATGAAGGGACTCCATGACCTGGAAAACGGCACGACAACGACGTTTGACGTACCACTGCCGAAGAATGTGATTCCGCGCATTGATGTGTTTCTTAACGGCGATTACGACGGATACACTAAAGAAGAATGGAAAATGATACAGGAAACCCGAAAAATCCTAGACTTGCCGCAACTGGCAGTGACCGCAACGTGCGTGCGCGTTCCGGTGGATTTCGGACACGCTGTAGCCATTGATGCGGAGCTGGAAAAAGATTTTTCTGTGGCCGAGGTGCGTAAGGCATTGGAAGCCACTGACGGCATTATTGTTAAGGATGATCCCGCGCACTTGGTCTATCCGACGCCAATGGATTGCAAGGATCGAGATGAAATATTTGTGGGACGCATCCATCGCGATGTGTCGCAGAATAATACAATCCACCTGTGGTGCGTGGCAGATAATATCCGCAAGGGCGCAGCAACGAATTCGGTGCAAATTGCAGAAGCTTGGTTACAACGAAACGAATAGGGGGAAGTATGCAGATCGCACTCATCGGCTATGGTACAGTCGGACAGGCGTTTTATCGTCTCTATACCGAACGCCGTGAAGCTCTGGAAAAAGCCGTCGGTGAACCCATTGCCTTTTCGGGCATTGCCGTGCGTCATATTCATCCGCGTGCCTTTGAAGCGCCGGCAGCGCTTTATACGACAGAGCCTAAGGCCCTCATTGCCCAAAGCGAGGTGGACACCGTCGTGGAAGTCTCCAGCGATCCGACGCGATCCACGGCCTATTTGCGTCAGGCGCTTCTGGCAGGAAAACGCGTCGTGACGGCCAACAAGGCGGCACTTGCAGATGCCATGGCAACACTTTATGAGGCGGGCGAAACGGGTCACGGACGGTTACGTTTTGAAGCATCGGTAGCGGGAGGAATTCCACTGTTGGAGGCTTTAAAGAAGCAGGCGGCGGTCAACACAATGCTTTCCCTGAGAGGCATTATAAATGGCAGTTCCAATTATGTGCTGGACGCCATGACACAGGGAAAATCAGTAGCAGAAGCCATGCAGGAAGCGCGACAACTTGGTGTATTGGAAGAAGATCCCACCAATGATTTAGCGGGCATTGATGCGCAGCGCAAGTTGGCGATTCTTGCCACAATCCTGCTTGAGACCGGAGTGACGACAAAAGAGGTGGCGCGCATCGGGATGCAGGCGATTACTGCTGAAGACGTCAAGGCTTGCGCCGCTAAACATCGCGTGATCAAACTCCTAGCGACATTTTCGCGCAAGTCGGCATTGTCTGAAAGCGTGCAACTGCGTGTGGTGCCGGAGGCTGTGGACGCAGACTCGTTCTTTGCGCGAACCGGTGGCGTTGATAACTGCGTGGAGTGCACGGGCAGTCATATCGGTACGCTGCGTTTCACAGGGCCGGGCGGCGGTGGTGATGCCACGGCCAATGCTGTATGGACGGATGTTCTGAGCGTGCCATACGATAAACCAATAAAGCGATTGACGGCCTTGCCGGTGGTTGTAGAAAACGCGACCTCTACCTATTATGTTCGCTCTTTACAGGGAGCGATTCCTTTTACCGAAGAGGAAGCTGCCCATGCTGTCAGCGATGCTTTCGGTCCCGGTACGGTACGTGTCCGCTTAACCGATCGTCGAGCGGAAGCCTTGGCAGCAAACGGAATGGTGGTGATACGATGGTCTTAATGTACCATTCGACGCGTGATGCGTCACTGAGAGCAACGGATGCCGAGGCTTTATTACAGGGACTTGCGCCCGATGGAGGCCTTTTTGTACCGGAAAAAATTCCGACGGTGGATTTTCGCGCTTGGCGAGGGCTACGGTTTGAAGAAGTAGCACAGCGCATTTTTCGTCTCTATTTTCCTTCCCTGGGGGAAGAACGCATTGCGAATGTGGTGAAAACGGCATATGACAAGCGCTTTCGCACGAGACAAATTTGTCCCGTGCAACCCGTAGATCAGACGCTTGCCCTGCTTGAATTGTGGCATGGACCGACATTGGCTTTCAAAGACATTGCGCTATCGGCTTTGCCGCATTTGATGCGTGCCGCCCAAGAGGTGACAGGGGATACGGACCGTCTGTTAATTCTGACGGCGACTTCCGGCGATACCGGGAAAGCGGCC
The DNA here is from genome assembly GCF_000308275.2 of Levyella massiliensis. GTDB lineage: Bacteria > Bacillota > Clostridia > Tissierellales > Peptoniphilaceae > Murdochiella > Murdochiella massiliensis_A. The sequence goes on along the minus strand of NZ_HG529490.1, from coordinate 718,636 downwards.
ATGGAAGGCTTTGCCGGCGTGGACGGCTTTGGTGTTCTTGTGTTTTATCCGGCGGACGGGGTCAGCCGGGCGCAGGAAAAGCAAATGTGTACGCAGAAAGAAAATAACGTCTTTGCCTATGCGGTGGAAGGCAATTTTGATGATTGTCAGCGCGCGGTTAAAGCCTTCTTCACCGATAAAGCCATGGCGTCCTCACTGAAAAAGCAGGGGGTGCGCCTTTCTTCAGCCAATTCCATCAATATCGGACGTCTGGTGCCACAGATCGTCTACTATTTCACGGCATATGAGTCGCTGGTGCTGGCGGGGGCGATATCAGAAGGAGCTCCGTTGGATGTGACGGTGCCCACGGGCAATTTCGGCGACGTCTTAGCGGGATATTATGCGAAACGTATGGGTCTGCCGCTACGCATTCTCACCGTTGCTTCCAATACCAATCATGTGCTGACGGACTTCGGCCAAAGCGGTACGTATGATGCGCGACGGGAACTGGTGCGCACGACGAGCCCTTCGATGGATATTCTCGTTTCCAGCAATTTGGAACGCTTCCTCTACCACGAAAGCAAGGATGCCGAGATCGTGCGCGTAGAGATGCAGAAATTGGCCAGCGAAGGTCATTTCTCCTTTGCCCTGTCAGACAAAGATATGCGATGGGGGTATGCGGACGAAGACGCCGTACAGAAAACCATCGCAACACTCTATCGTACGGCGCATCAAGTGGTCGATCCGCACACGGCGGTGGCGTTACATGTGCAGAAGATGCTTTCTGACGCACAAAGCGATAAGGACGAAGCGCGTGCCTATCAACTTGTGCTTTCCACGGCGAGCCCCTTTAAATTTGCAGATACCGTGTTGCGTGCTTTGCATCGTCCGGTACCTGCGTCTCTTGCGCAGCAATGGGAGGAACTGGCTGCACTTTCGAAAGTGCCTGTACCGGAACCGTTACGTGTTTTAGCGCGTGAAAAAGGACATGCGCCACAGCGCTTGACCCGCGAAGCGATGCGCGATGCCGTGATCGGTTTTGCGAAAGGAGTATGAGATGCCGTTTACTATTCGGGTGCCCGCCACCAGTGCTAATTTAGGCTCCGGCTTTGACTGTGCCGGGATTGCTTGGAATCTCTATGCCAACTATATGTTTCATCTGCGTCAATCGGATGATAATCCCGCCCAAGCGCCGGTCTTTTCGAATGCCGCAGCGGCAGGACATCACTACGGACGTAATCTCGTGTTGGACGCCTATTGGCGTTATGCGGAGATGCTTGACATTGCATTGCCGAGAATCAGTGTATATATTGCTTCGGATATTCCCTCCACACGGGGGCTGGGGTCTTCTGCCGCCTGCATTGTAGCAGGAGCGGAAGCGGCACGCTTTATGGCACGCCGTTTGACGCCGCCTATGCGTGGCGGTCGTTTTACGGATGCCTCCATTTTGCGCGTGGCGACGGAAGTGGAGGGCCATCCGGACAATGTGGCGCCGGCGTTATATGGCGGCCTACAGATTTCGCGTTTTATCGATGGCAGAGTTAAAGCGTGTTCTTGCCCGCTGTCAGAGCATCTCCGGTTTCACGTGTTGATTCCGGATTTTGCGTCTAGCACCGAAAAATCGCGGGCAGGCTTGCCGGAGACCGTTTCTCGAAAGGATGCCGTTTTTAATCTCTCCTCTTTTGGCTTTTTATTGGAGGGGCTGCGAACAGGGGACGCTAAGCTGTTGCAGATCGGTTTAAAAGATCGTCTGCATGAACCTTATCGTCGTCCGCAGATTGCGCAATTTGAAGCTTGGGAAAAGAAGGCCGTTGCTGCTGGTGCGGCGGGGCTTGTGATAAGCGGCGCCGGATCAACACTGCTTTGTGTCTCATTGGCAGAAGCCGAATCTCGCGTGGAAGTCGCGTTAAATGAAGATGTGCCAAAGGGTTGGAAAGTGCGCGCTGTCCGCCCTGATTTCGTCGGCGCCACGATCGCAGCCTCTGATGAGGAAAAAGCATCTCGTAAGCACTAGCGTTATGGCGGGTCTTGTCGGCGTTTGGAAGTTAAAAACAATTGGTTTACAATACAAGTAAAGCCCTGTCACGGTGCGAGCGTAGCAGGGCAGAGTCGGCTTTTACGTTAACGTGTAAGGCCGGGATAGTCTTGTTGCCGCAGCACTTCATAGAGCACGATGGCAGCGGAGTTGGATAAATTTAAAGAGCGCGACCCGGGCAGCATGGGAATGCGCATGCATCGCTCCTGATTGCGATCCATCATGGCATGCGGGAGCCCCTTGGATTCGCTGCCGAACACCATCATGACGGAATCCGTTGCCTTCAGATCTCCTAAGGAGCGAGGGGTGCGCGTTTCAATATAGAGCACTTCGGTACCCTCTTTTTCCAGCGCATCGGCATGCTCTACAAATTCTTGCCAGCTGTCCCAGATGGTCAGGTCGACTTTGTCCCAGTAATCCATTCCAGCGCGTGCGATCTGCTGGCTGGTCAGACGAAAGCCGAAAGGGCGAACAAGATGAAGCGCTGTGCCGGTTACGACACAAGTGCGCGCGATATTTCCGGTATTATACGGAATTTCCGGTTCAATAAGTACAATGTGATTTTTTGCCATGGTAGCCTCCGATGAACATGGTAACGCAAATTATTTGCGTTGCCCAGCAGGGGGCGCTTTTATGTGCAACGCATTTCGGAGCGCCGTATGCTATATGGCGCGTTGGATAAGAAAAACAGAAAGGGAACACATGCATCGCATTAAAATCATGCACGCGGCAGACCTGCATTTGGGCGCGCGCCTGCCCGGTCTGGGCGATAAGGCAACAGCGCGTCGCAACGAGATTCTGCGCAGCTTTTTCCATATGCTGGAAATCTGTGCAAGCGAGAACGTGGATTATCTGTTGCTGGCAGGCGATTTTCTGGAAAGCTCGGAAATTACGGAACAGCAGATTCAGGCCATTCGGGAACGCATCGCTGAGGCGGCTTCTCTGAAGGTCTTAATTACGCCGGGCAATCACGACTATATGGCGCCTGACAGCCCCTATGCTTCGTCATGGCCGGAGAATGTTCATATTTTTCGCGGTGCTTGTGAAGCACTGACCGATCCGGAAAAAGAACTGGTTATCTACGGCGCCGGATTTAGCGGCACGTATCAGGAACGATCGCTATTGACGTTGCCTTGGGAAGAGGAGAGAAAAAAGACGCCGGGGTATACGCGTCTTTTGGTGGTGCACGGCGATTGGAATCAGCCCGAGAGTCCCTATCATCCGATACTGCCGGAAGCGCTGCCGCCCGACTTCTTTACCTATGTGGCATTGGGACATGTACATAAGCGCTCGTCGTTGCAGACGGTGGGTCATACGACCGTGGCTTATAGCGGCTGTCCGGACGGAACCGGCTTTGATGAAACGGGTGTGAAAGGGGTTTATCTGGGCACAGTTGAGCCGATGCACTGTGATTTGCATTTTCGGGCGCTTTCGACGCGTCTCTTTGTTCGCCAGGAGGTGGACGGATCGCATCTCTCTTCCCAGCGGGAGGCAGAGGAGCGTTTGATGGCGGCGCTGCAGGAGGCGCATATGGCCGGTTTTGACGATTCAAACATTGCGGCTCGTTTGCTTTTGACGGGCGCTGTGGACGAAGAGGAGCCGGTGGACTGGGCCTTGTTGCAGGAAACGCTGCGGGAAAAGCTGTATTGGCTTGAAATTCGTGACCTGCGCGTGCCTGCATTAGATTGGGAACAGTTAAAGCAGGAAGAAAGCCTCAAAGGCTATTTCGCGGCAGAACTTTATGCCCGGTGGAGGAAAGCAGCGCCGGAAGAGCGCGAAACGTTGGAAAGAGCGCTACGCTTCGGCTTGGAGGCCTTTAACGGAAAGGACTGGAATTTTGCGGATCTTATCCATTGAACTCTCCCATTTCGGAAAATTTACGGTTTTTTCGCAGGAACTATCTGCCGGTTTTACGGTAATTTATGGCAATAACGAAGCTGGAAAAACCACATTGATGGATTTTTTACAGCTCATGTTTTACGGTTCATCGGTCGGGGGGAAGGATCCGCGTGAGAACATCCGCAAGCGCTACTTAGACGGCGCAATGGAGAAACCGTCGGGCGTTTTGCGCTTTGAGACGCCGGAGGGCGTCTTCCGTTTGTCACGTCATTTCGGTAAGTCCAATTCCAAGGATAAAATTCAATTGGTCAAGGATGGGTCCGGCGAAGAGATCGCACTTGGCAGTAAGGAAACACCGGGGGAGCGTTTTTTTCATCTGAATGAAGATGCGTTTCGCCGCAGTGTCTATGTCGGAGCGTCCGGTACGGTAATTCCCGCTATTAAGGCGAAAAACGGAGACCAGCTAATGGCGCGGCTGTTGAATCTGCGCAGTACCGGCGATGAATCCACTTCGGAAAAGGAAGTGCTCGATCGTCTCGTGAAGGCGGAACGTTATTTTATAAAAGGAAACGGACAAGGTGGCGCCCTGCGCGATCGGGAAGCTTCGATTGCCCGCTTGCAGGCAGAAAAAGCGGAGGCTCTGCGCAAAGAAGAAGAGAAAAAGATGCGGCAACATGCGCTGGACTCCGCAAAAGAGTCGTTTATGCGGATGCGTACAGCTTACGAAAAGCAGGCGGAGGCGTTGAAAGCCGCCGAGGAGCAATGGGACGCGCGTGATTTATGGCGTGCTCGTGATTTGCGAGCGCGGGAAGAAGCCTTACGCTCCGAGGTGCAGCCGCTGCAACAGCTCCCTGCGGAGACCATTGCTAAGAAACAAGCGCTTGAGTCACAAGAAGCAGTCTTAAAGCAAGAAAAAGAGCGATGGGATGCCGCACATGAAACGTTAGAGCGGGAACGCATTACCTTAGAACAGGAAGAGACACATGCCGAAGAGCAGCGGCAATTCCTAGATTTGCAACTAAAGCATCTGGAAGAGGAGGCGCGGGAGCAGGAGGAAAAGCCAAAGGTGCGCGCAACGCTTGTATGGGTCGGCTTAGCACTTTTGGTGTGCGGCTTATTGTGTGCGCTGTTGTTGCCACTCTTTTGGTCTACCGGATGGGTGTTCGGTTTGTGTCTTACGGTAATCGGGGTTTTGGCTCTCGGCTGGGGATGGCGCAAGCATCGCCATGAAGAGAACGTAATGGCTGAGCAACGTCGGGGATCTGAGGCACGTCGCACACAGCAAAGAGATGAATTGATGCGCCGAAAAGAGGAAGCTTCGGCGGAACAATTTCAGGCAAGAGCCGAACGGTTAAAGCGGAAACTTGAACAGGAAAGCGACGCACTTCGCCAATGGCAGGAAGATGAAGCCGCCTGGCAAAAAGCACATCAGGCGCTGCAGGAAGAGGAATCCCATCGCCAGACGCGTCGGGAGCAATTGGAGGGATCACTGAAGCAAATTGAGGCGCAGTGGCAAAGCGACTTTGCACGTTGGAAGAATGATTCGCTCGAGGCGTTGGAGGAACAGTGCCGCGAAGCGGGATTTGACGGGGTAGCGTCGGAAAGTGCCATGAAGGCGCACTTGGATGATTTGCGGGAGCAGGAACTTCATATGCGGCAAGAGCAGGAGGCGAAGCGTCTTGCTATTGCTGAAGAGGAAGCGCGTCTTAGAGAGCAATGGAAAGGCGTGCGTCTGGCTGATGCGGTGGATCGTGATCTGAAGCGTGAAGCGGAGCAGGCAGAGCGGATGCGTGGCGTGTATCGTTCCCTGGAAATCGCAGCGGAGGCGGTGCAACAGGCCACGGAGAAAGCACATCATAATTTCGGTCCGCAGCTTAATGCCCGCACGTCGGAAATTTTACAAGCGCTACGCGGGCGAGCAGGCACTGTGCGCGTAGCAACGGATTTTGCCGTTGCGATGGAATCGTCGGAAGCTGGCGATCTTGCCGATTGGCGTCTGCTTTCCACGGGTACGATTGACCAGGTGTATTTTGCTCTGCGTATGGCTGTTGCGGAATTGATCAGCGGCGATGAAAATTTGCCTTTGTTTTTGGACGATGCCTTTGCCTTTTATGATGACGAACGCGCGAAGCACGCGTTTGATTTTTTGCAGGCGTATGCCGCGGAGAAACAGAAGCAAATTTTACTGTTTACAGCACATCACCGTTTTGCGGATTGGGCCTATGCTTTGCACACACCGATTCTGGCATTATCCGCCGAAGGAAGCGGCTTGGCAAAAACTGTTGAGGAAAATGGAGAGGAAAACGGCAGATGACTGAAATCCATGATAAAAAGCTGTATCGAAAAAAACGTCTGGAGTGGCGACTGGCGCTTTTCGGTTTATTGGTGGGGCTGGCATCCGGGATTATTGCGGTGTGTTATCGACTGTTCTTGACAAAAGTGGACAGCCTACGGACGAGCGTGTTATTAAGTGCTACTTTTTGGCAGAGTGTCGGGATTCTGCTTGCCCTTTTGTTCTTTGCTTTTTGCATGCATCGCCTGCTTTTGTGGGCGCCGTACAGTGGCGGCAGCGGCATTCCGCAGATCCGCGCAGAACTGTTGGGGAAAATTGATATGGCCGTCGAGCCGACCATTGTTTCTAAATTTATAGGCGGTATTTTAGGCAATGCCGGTGGTCTGACGCTGGGACGCGAAGGCCCGTCGATACAGCTTGGTGGCATGTTGGCAAAAAAAGCATCGCGCCTTCTTGACGTGTCCGAGATGGAGGAACGCTACCTTGTTACGGCTGGCGCAGCTGCCGGTTTGGCAGCGGCCTTTAATGCTCCGCTTTCCGGCGCTCTGTTTGCGATGGAGGAAATTCACAAGAGCCTTTCACACCTCTTTTTGATTCCGTGCCTTGCAGCGTGCCTCATGGCTAATTACTTCAGCTTTTCTGTCCTTGGCGTGCAAAGCGCTTTTGCTTTCGGCATTCATGCCACCTTGCCCGTTACGGCACTCGGCTTTATTGTAGCCATGGGTGTGCTCTCGGGGTTGGTGGGAGTGGTTTTCAATCGCGGCCTTTTATTTGCCAACCGCGCATTGCCGAAGCTGCCGATTCCTCGTTATCTCGTCATCTTCTTGATCATGGCCGTTCTATTCTTCGTAGGACGCCAAGAACCATTGCTTCTGGGAGGCGGCCATGCCCTCATCGAGGATTTGGCGAAAGGCGCCTTTTCCCTGGCACCGATTTTTGTCTTCCTTCTCTTGCGCCTGCTTTTTGTCTGGGCAAGCTACGGCAGCGGCGCACAGGGCGGCATTTTCCTGCCCGTTTTGGCAGTAGGCGCTCTGACCGGTGCTCTCTTTTTCTCCCTCGGCAGCGGATGGATTGCATCGGAATATTACATGAATTTCCTCTATCTCGGCATGGTCGGCGTCCTCACCGCCGTGGTGCAGGCGCCGCTCATGTCCATCATGCTGGTCATGGAGATGAGTGGCTCCATCAACATCATGCTTCCCATGAGCGCATGCGCCATCATTGCATTTTTAGTTGCCAAAGTCTGTCGTACCGAACCGATCTACGAATCGCTCTTTGCGATGAGCTTTGGCGACCCCAAAGCTTCGCATTCCGACAGCAAAAAAGAAAATATGACCATGCAGTACTATCTGATTCCAAATGAAGCACCCTACTTGGGAAAAACTCTTTCTGATTGGGATTTGCCGGATTCTGTGCTGATTGCCTCGATCGAGCGCGAAGGCAGCACCTTTACCCCTAATGGCGCCACTTTCCTTAAGGGAGGCGATGAAATTCTTGTGCTTTGCCCGGAGGAGGATTTGGAGAAGGTGAATGCGATCTTTTCGTAGCTGATAAAAGCGAGCGACACATTTTATACCGTGGGTAATGGCAAAAACGCTAAAACCTACGGTAGGAGGAAGGGAGCGAATGGCGATTTTCTACCGTTGGTAATGGCAAAAGCGCCAAAACCTACGGTAGTCGCAAGGGGGCTAATAGCGATTTTCTACCGTTGGTAATGGCAAAAATGCTAAAACCCACGGTACGTTCAGTCAACTGCAGCTCCATTTCATACCGTGGGTAATGGTAAAAACGCCAAAACCTACGGTACGTTCGGCCAAGTCCAGCCCCATTTCATACCGTGGGTAATGGCAAAAACGCTAAAACCCACGGTACGTTCAGCCAAATGCAGCTCCATTTCATACCGTGGGTAATTGCAAAAACGCTAAAACCCACGGTACGTTCAGTCAACTGCAGCTCCATTTCATACCGTGGGTAATTGCAAAAACGCAAAAACCCACGGTACGTTCAGCCAAGTGCAGTCCCATTTCATACCGTGGGTAATGGCAAAAATCCCAAAACCCACGGTACGTTCGGCCAAGTCCAGCCCCATTTCATACCGTGGGTAATGGCAAAAACGCAAAAACCTACGGTACGTTCAGCCAAGTGCAGTCCCATTTCATACCGTGGGTAATGGCAAAAACGCAAAAACCTACGGTAGGAGGAAGGGAGCGAATGGCGATTTTCTACCGGTGGTAATGGCAAAAACGCAAAAACCTACGGTACGTTCAGTCAACGGCAGCCCCATTTCATACCGGTGCTAATGGCAAAAACGCCAAAACCCACGGTACGTTCGGCCGAGGCAGTCTCATTTCCTATAACATAAAGAAGGCGACCCGTTGGGTCGCCTTCTTCCTATTCATTCGTCGGCTGCAAGCTGACATTTTCACAGCCGGATTTATTTTTCATTACCGTCTTCTCAGAATTGACTCGGATCCTGCGGTCCGTTCGGATCGTAAGCATTCGGGTTAGCCTCGTTCGAGTTAGCCTCGTTCGGGTTCTCGTCAGGATGGCGATAGGTGCTGTTGCGATCGCTGAAGCGAGAGTCGTAGCGCGCAAAGGTCTGCGGGGGTACCATCACGCCCTCTTCAGCCCAAAGCGGGAAATCTCCATCGATGCCTCCACGACCACTGTCAGTTGCATCGCGATTGGCAATGTATTGGTAGCGATTACTGAAGGCCATTAGTATGCCGACAACAAATGGAACGGACATATAGCAGAACGCCATGCTGTCTTTGCCTGAGAATCGCTTCCCGAAATAAAAGCCTACATACCAATATTCGATAAGACTTAGGAACGGGATGAGGGACAGAATAAACCAACCTATGGAAGTGCGACCCAGAGCAATCTTAATACGTATCCATTCGTTATAAAAAGGAATGATACACTTCCAACCGGCTTGGCCTGCTTTTTTGTAGAGTTTCCACTGGGAAATCACTGCGACGATGCCAAGAGTAAGAGCAGCCAGAGCGAAGATCAGGTAGAAGGACGCAAAAAAGGCAAGAAAGACTTTGAAAAATTCCGGGTCTTCTTGCAGAGCGCTGTTCATGTCCTGGGGAAACGGGTACGGATCATACATAAAGAAGGACTCCTTTCAGGATCGATTTGCGATCGTTTTTTTCGATGTGGAATCGATGGTTGACGGAAGGTATTGCCTTCCGGTCAATAATTACCCTGGTTCGATTATTTCACACGATGACGCAAAAATTTTCAAAAATGGATATTTCTCATGTTTACATATACCCCCAGGGGGTATCTTCTTAGGAAGAAAAGATAACGTAGGTATCGAATCCGTCGGAGCGATACTTTCTTGTTATGGTATGCTATCGAATGTGAACGGGAAGAGGAAGCAGTATGAAAGAAAACACAAAACATGAAGTGACACATGAAAGTGCTTCGGCAGAAGGACTTGTCAAAGAACGCTATGACGTAGAGGGGATGACTTGTGCGGCGTGCGAAAATGCAGTGACACGAGCCGTTGCTAAGCTGGATGGCGTTGAAGAGGTACGCGTCAGCCTGATGACGAATGCGATGGATGTGGCTTATGACAGACAGAAGATGAGCGCGCGTCAGATTGAAAAGGCGGTACAGGATGCCGGCTATGATGCCCATTTGAAGCCGAAGAAGAGTGAACGCACGGCAGGAAAGTCGTCGGCGCAGCCGGAACAAAGTCCTTTTGCAAAACAGGCTGAGGATATGCGTCAGCGCTTACGCATTTCGGTACCGTTTTTGCTGGCGTTATTATATGTAGCGATGGGGCCGATGATCGCTTTGCCCCTGCCAAAGGCACTATCCGGTATGGAAGGTAGCGTAAGCTTTGCCCTCCTTCAGTTCTTGTTGGTATTGCCCATTGCTTTTGTCAATCGCATTTATTTTCTTCACGGCTTTCGCAGCTTATGGAAGCGACAGCCGAATATGGATTCGCTTATTGCGGTAGGTGCCGCGGCAGGACTCATATATGGCGTATTTGCTTTGTTTCAGATCAGCTACGGCATGGGCTTTGGCGATGCAAAACGCGTCATGCAGTATCGCCATGATCTGTATTTTGAAGGTGCCGGCACGATTCTGACGCTGATCACGCTGGGCAAGTATTGGGAAGTAAAAAGTAAACTGAAAACGACGGGCTCGCTGCGTGCACTGATGGATTTACAGCCGAAGACAGCGCGCGTCGTGCATAACGGCGTGGAGACGATCGTCGGTATCGAAGAGGTAGAAAAGGGCGACATCCTTTCCGTACGTCCCGGCGAACGCATCGCTCTGGATGGCGTAGTTGTTGAAGGACGCAGTAGCGTGGATGAATCCGCCATCACCGGGGAAAGCATTCCGGTAGAAAAGGGTGTCGGCGATAAGGTGACAGGCGCGACGATGAACAAAGTGGGGGCATTCCGCTTCCGTGCGACGGCAGTGGGCGAAGAAACCACGTTGGCAAAGATCATCGAACTCGTGGAAGAGGCGCAAGCTACAAAAGCGCCAATGCAGGCGCTGGCGGATAAAATTGCGGGCATTTTCGTTCCCGTCGTGATCGGTATATCGATCTTGACATTAGCCGTATGGTTGCTGGTGGGGCAACCCTTCACCTTTGCGCTTCGCTTGGCCATTTGCGTGCTGGTTATTTCCTGCCCCTGTGCGCTGGGTCTAGCCACGCCGGTAGTGGTGATGGTGGCCACAGGTAAAGCCGCTGAAAACGGCTTACTCATTAAGTCAGCGGAAGCCTTGGAAATTCTGCATGAAACGAAGATTTTGGCCCTGGATAAAACCGGCACAATCACGGAGGGGCATCCGCATGTTACTGACATTTTAGTGGCTGAGAATTGGGATACCGAAACGATTCTGCAACTGGCCGGCTCTTTGGAAAAAGATTCCGAGCAACCGCTCGCGGAAGCCATTGTCCAAGCGGCCAAGCAAAAAGACATCCCCCTGCTTGCTGTAGAGGATTTTGAAGCTGTGCCGGGTCGCGGCGTGAAAGGAAAGGTAACCAAGGAAGAAAAGACCTATGCTTTAGCTGTAGGCAATCGACGCTTTATGAATGAAGAAGGCATTGCTATCGATGCGCTTCAAAACGAAGCAGAAAGCCTGGCCGAACAGGGGAAAACGCCCATCTACTTTGCAGCGGATGGCGTGGTCATAGCTATCCTTGCGGCTGCTGATGTGATTAAAAACACCAGTCGCAAGGCATTACACGCTTTACAAGAACGCGGTATCACACCGGTGATGCTGACGGGGGATAATGAAAAAACGGCGCGTGCCATCGCAAACGATTTGGGCATCGATCGCTATGTGGCAGGCATTCTGCCGCAAGACAAAGAGCGCTATGTGCGCGAATGGCAGGAAGATGGCAAGGTTAAGGTGGGCATGGTTGGCGATGGCATTAACGATGCACCGGCGCTCGTACGTGCCAATGTCGGCATTGCCATCGGTGCGGGTACGGATGTTGCCGTGGATTCGGCAGATATGGTGCTCGTGCGTTCCGATTTGCAGGATGTGGTATCGGCGGTGGATCTGTCGGCAAAAACCAAAAAGAAGATTCAAGAAAACCTGTTCTGGGCCTTCTTCTATAATGTCATCTGCATTCCGCTGGCAGCAGGCGTATTTTATCCGGCTTTCGGCATCACCTTGAACCCCATGATTGCGGCGGCCGCCATGAGTCTTTCTTCGGTATTCGTTATGACCAATGCGCTCACCTTGCGCCGCTTCCGTGTCATCCATGAAGAAAAGTATACCGCCGCGGAAAAAAATCCAGAGCGGATTGCAATTCGTTCCCTTCCGGCGACGATCGGGTACAATAACATTGAAACGAAACTTGGCGACGCCTTGAAGGGGCACTCGGCAGGACAACATGTAGAAGAGATGCATAACGAAAAGGAAAGTGAGGAAAGCATGAAAAAAGTTTTGCATATTGAAGGCATGAGCTGCGTGCATTGCCAAAAGCACGTGAGCGATGCCCTTAATGCGTTAGACGGCGTACGAGCGACGGTGGATCTGGAGAATGCAAAAGCTGATGTGGAAATCACGGGCTCTGTGAGCGATGATACACTGAAGAAGGCCGTAACAGATGCGGGTTATACGGTCACTTCGATCGAGGTATAAGATGCACGCAAATCAAGATGCCATTTTGCGCCGACTGAAGATTGTCCGAGGGCAGGTGGAAGGGCTGATTCATATGGTGGAAGAGGATCGCTATTGCATTGATGTGTCCACGCAATTAATGGCGGCCTCCCAGGCATTGCGCAGCATTAACCGAGACGTGCTTTCGGAGCACCTGACGCATTGCATGATCACTTCGGCAGAATCGGGCGATCGCAACGAAATCGAACAAAAATTAAAAGAAATGGACGAAGTGATTCAGACGCTCTCGCGCTGAGCCGAGTTTCGTTCTCTAGGAGATATTATGTTGAAGCTCTTTGCTTTTGATTTGGATCAAACGCTTTTGGTTCATGGAAGCATTCGCGAAAAAAATCGAGAAGCGCTCCGTGCTTTGCAGGCGGAAGGCAAAACCATCGCTTTCGTAACGGGACGTGTCTTGCGCTCGCCCCAATTTTTAGCTGCGCAGGCGGGGATCACTGCCTATTGCGTTGGCTCCAACGGTTCGGTGACCGCTACACCAAACGGGCATGTGCTTTCGGAACACAAACTGGATCCGCAGACCGCCGTTAAACTCATTCAAATCGGTCTACGTCATCACGTTTATTTTCACTTTTATTCGCAGGATACGCTGTTTTCTCCCTACTTTTATCCGGAGAAATATGAGCATTTGTTGGCGGCAGACACAACGTACGGCATGCGTATGCAGTGCAATATTCATATCCAAAAACACAACGATTTGGAAAAAGGCGCCGATCAAATGTTGAAAATTCAATATTCTGCCGGTGACGATCTCGATCTGCAAAATGCGTTGATGCGGGAAATCCGAGCCATCGGTACTGTTGCAGTAACGATGTCCGGAAAAGGTCTGGTGGAGGCTATGGCCCAAGACGTGGATAAGTGGCATGGCCTTAAGGTAGTGGCCGATCACTGTGGCATTCAGCAGGAAGAAATTTGCGCCATGGGCGATTATTTGAACGATTGCGGTATGATTTCTCATGCCGGGGTGGGTGTGGCCATGGGCAATGCTTTGTCGGAAGTCAAAGAAGCAGCCGATATGGTCACGGGACCTTTTGATGCTTATGGGGCGGCAGAAGCCGTGTGGCGTTTGAAAGAAGAAGGACGTTGGTAATGACAACAAAGGATACATTTACACACTATGATATTGTGATCATCGGGGGCGGCCCGGCGGGTTTGTCTGCGGCACTTTATGCGGCACGCAGTAAAAAATCGGTCTTGGTGCTGGAAAAAGAAACCATCGGGGGACAGATGATGGTGACCGCCGTGATTGAAAATATGCCCGGCGGCGATAATGATCCGTCAGTCTTGGCGGAGCGTATGAAGGAGCAGGCAGAACACTTCGGCGCTGTATTTCGTAGCGCAGAAGTGACGGCAGTGGATCTTGCAGCATCGCCAAAGCGTATTACACTGGATGAGGAAGTTTTAGAGGCGGATGCTGTAATTTTGGCCACCGGTGCCAATCCCCGAAAATTGGGCTTGGAGAACGAAGAACAATACACCGGCCGAGGCTTGGGCTACTGCGCCACCTGTGACGGACCGTTTTTTGCCGGCCTGCCGATCTATGTGGTGGGCGGTGGCGATGCCGCTTTTGATGAAAGCTTGTATTTGGCGACGCTCTCAGATCACGTGACGATTCTCTATCGCGGCGAAACCCCGCGAGCAACGAAGCTCTTGCAGCAGCGCGCGAAGGAATCCGGCAAAATTAAGGTTGTGTTGCATACGGATGTCATCGCTTTAGGTGGTGATACGATGCTCACGTCGTTTGTGATGCGCAACAATGTGACTGGTGAAGAGAAAACCGTGGAAGGCGATTTTGGCCTGTTTATCTACATCGGCATGGTGCCCAATACCAAACTGTTTGCGGATCAGATTCGCGTGAACGAGGCAGGCTATATTGAAGCCGGGGAGGATACGCTAACCAATCTCGAAGGTGTATATGCCGCGGGGGATGTGCGTGCGAAAGGCGTTCGTCAGATTGTCGGTGCGCTTTCGGATGGCGCTACTGCAGCCATTGCTGCCGGAAAATATCTGGATCAGCTTCATCGCTAAGAATTGAGATGGCGTTCCTATGCAGCATAGGCAGCGATACACCAACCGTTTATCGGTACAAAGAAACGGAGAGGGCATGCCTTCGTTATCCCAAAAGAAAAAGAGAAAGAGCAGAAAGAGCTCGTACGCATGGCCGCGTTTGCTCCTGTTTATAGCAACTTTAGTGGCTCTATGCGGCTTTCTGTTTTCTTTTTATCGGAGCAATATGACATTTCATACCACAGAATATACGATATCCAGTCCCTATTTGCCCAATGCCTTTAATCGCTATCGCATCGCGCAAATTTCCGATTTGCACAACAATGTGTTCGGTAATAAAGGCGAGGCGTTACAGAAAGCCGTGGATGCCGCGGCGCCGAATATTGTTGTGATTACGGGGGACACCATTTCGCGTCGCAGCAATGATACCCATGCCGTGGTAGAGGCTTTGAAGCCCATTGCGGCAAAGTATCCCACATATTTTATTCGCGGCAACCATGAACTTTACCGTGATGCGCATTGCGACGATGCGGCGGATTTTTACAAAGCCTTGGACGCTGCCGGCGTCATTCGTCTTGAAAATCGTTCCGTCAGCCTGATGCATCGCGAAGCAACGATTCAGCTGGCGGGTCTCATGGAGCCGTTATCCTGCTATGAAAACCGCACGGCGCCGGATGTGGAACAATGGTTGGGCAAAAAGAAAAATGAGTATACCATTCTTTTGGCTCATAATCCCTTGCCTTTTGCGGCGTATGTAAAGTGGGGGGCGGAACTGACGCTCGCGGGTCACGTGCATGGCGGCGTCGTACGCTTGCCCTTTATCGGTGGTTTATTTTCCCCGGAGCGACGTTTATTTCCCGCCTACAGTAAAGGCATTTATCGCCAAGGAAAAAGTGCAATGGTGGTATCAGCGGGTATGGGCGGCAGCCTGTTTCCTTTTCGCCTGTTTAATCCGCAGGAATTGGTTGTCATTACATTGCAGTCACAATCCATACATTGATCCGAAGGGAGGACTCGATGAATATCGTAGATATTATTCTTAAAAAACGAAACGGCGGGGTGCTGAGCGAGGAAGAGATCCAATTTTTTGTTCGCGGCGTGAAGGATGAGACAATCCCCAAATATCAAATTTCCGCTTTGCTCATGGCAATCTATTTTTCCGGCATGAATGCGCAGGAAGTGGCCGTATTAACGCGTGAAATGGCGATGTCGGGGGATCGCTTAAGCTTTCCCAATTTACGTCATCCCATCGTAGATAAGCATTCTTCCGGCGGCGTCGGCGACAAAACGTCGCTGGTGATCGCTCCGATTGTTGCGGCTTGCGGTTTACCCATTGCTAAACTTTCCGGTCGCGGCCTGGGCTTTACCGGTGGCACCATCGATAAGCTTGAGAGCATTCCCGGTTTTCGAACGGAGCTGACGGAAGAAGAATTCGAGCAATGTGTCGCGCAGGATGGCATTGCCATCATCGGACAAAGCGCCGATATTGCGCCGGTGGACAAGGTCTTATATGGCTTGCGTGACGTGACCGGAACGGTAGATTCCGTACCCCTGATTGCGGCCTCCATTATGTCCAAAAAACTGGCCGATGGATCGGATGCCATCGTATTGGATGTGAAGTATGGTTCCGGTGCGTTCATGAAAACCCCGGAGGAAGCCATTCATCTGGCCGAAGTTATGGTGGGCATTGGGAATGATAACGGTAAAAAGACCATCGCCTTAGTGACAGATATGACGCAGCCTTTGGGCAGTGCCGTGGGCAATTCGCTGGAAGTTCGCGAGGCGATTAATGCCTTGCATGGTAACGGCCCGGCAGATTTCATGGCGGAGTGCTTGGCGCTTGCTTCGGCAATGCTCGTGGCAGGCGAAAAGGCAGACACACAGGAACAAGCGCGTAAGATGGTGGAAGAAGCCATTGCTTCCGGCGCTGCTTTTGAAAAATTCAAAGCCATGGTGCGCAATCAAGGCGGCGATGTCTCTTATGTGGAAGAGCCGCAGAAGTTTGAGGAAGCGCAGTTACGCTTGGAGGGCACCGCGCCAAAAGATGGCATGGTGGCATCCATCGATGCAGAAGAAATCGGCAAAAGCTCTCTGCTTCTTGGAGCCGGTCGTCGCAAAACCGACGATGCCATTGATTTTGCGGTTGGTCTTCTCATTCATAAAAAGGTGGGCGATACCGTTAAGAAGGGTGATTCACTCTTTACCGTCTTTGCGAACGATCGTGCGAAGGGGGAAGAGGCCGTACGTCTTGCCCAAAGTGCTTATGGATATTCGGATTCTGTGGTCAAAAAGCGCCATACGCCGGTATATGCCGTGGTCAGTCGGGATGGCGTAAAACTGGAAATGCCTGACGCGTAAGATGAAGCAGGGGAGAATCATGAAAGAATGGACGAGAGAAAATTGCCCGCAAGCGACTCTTGTGGATGCGGCAGAAGCGGCATTGGCATATGCCTATGCACCATATTCTCATTTTCAAGTCGGGGCGGCGTTATTGGATACCGATGGAAAAATTTGGTCGGGCTGCAATATTGAAAATGCGGCCTTTACGCCGGGCACCTGTGCCGAACGTACGGCGCTTTATAAAGCGGTTTCTGAAGGCGCCCATAGGTTTTCCGCCATTGCTGTGGTGGGACGCCACGAAGGCATGCAGGCATTAACCGAAGCCTTTACCACGCCATGCGGCGTCTGCCGTCAAGCGTTGACCGAATTTTGTGCGCCGGATATGCCGGTGTTTTTGGCTGATGCCGGTGGCAACGTTGGGGAATTTACACTTAAAGAATTATTGCCTTATTCTTTTGGCCCCAAAGATTTGGATGAAGAGCATTGATCGTTGTGTGAAAAAAGAAAAGCGGCCCTCCGCATCCATAAGAGGATGCGGAGGGCCGCTTTTTGTCGGATCCGTCCTATGAAAGCTAAAGCGCTCCGTTTTCGTACGCAAAAATCCGCTTGTTATAACTGAAGAATGGCCTTGGCCAGCAGGAAGAACACAATGAGGCCGCTGGCATCGATAATGGTCGTAATGAGCGGTGCCGCCATTAAAGCCGGATCCAGTCCCAGCTTCTCAGCAGCCAGCGGCAGAATGCCGCCCAGCAATTTAGAAAACAGTACGATCACCATGACGGCCAGCCCGACGACGATACCCACCACTGGATCGAAGGGGGGTGCCATTGTCACGCGCAGGAAAGAGAAAAATCCCAAGACAAACCCGACACAAATGGCTACGCGGAATTCTTTCCAGAGTACCTTTGGCGCATCGGAAATATTGATATCACCGGTGGCCAGACCGCGAATGATCAACGTTGAGCTTTGGGAACCCGTATTGCCGCCGGTATCGGTCAACATCGGTATGAAGGTTACCAAAATTGGCATCGCCAAAAACGCGTGCTCGAAGGATCCCAGAATCACACCGTTCAACATGCCCGACAGCATTAAGAAGAACAACCAGGGCAGGCGGCTCTTAGCCATATCCCATACACTGGTATCAAAGTATTCCTTATCATTCGGACTGATCGCCGCCATGATCTGGAAGTCTTCGCTTGCGGCTTGTTCGGAAATATCCAACGCATCATCCGCCGTGATAATCCCAACAATGCGTTGTTCCGAATCCGTTACCGGCAATGCACTGAAGTCGTAGCGTTGAATGACATCCAACGCATCTTCCTGATCCGTATCCGTACTCACGGAGATCACGTGATCATGCATAACATCTACAATATTTTGCGAATCCTCCGCCGAAAGCAATTCTCGTACGGAAAGGACGCCGATCAATTTTAAATCCTTACTGGTGACATAGACTTCCGAAAAAGAGTCGAGCAGTCGTTTTTCATGTCGAATTTCATCGATGGCTTCACGTACGGTCATGAACGGAAAGATTTGAATAAATTCAGCGCCCATGACGCTGCCCGCCGATTGATCCTTGTATTTCAAAAAGCGATTCAACTGTTCGCGTTTTTGCGGTGTGGACGTCTGTAAGACGGCTCGGACGACATTCGCTGGCATTTCTTCCAACAAATCAACCGCGTCATCCACGTACAACCCGTCAAAAATAGCCGCCGTTTGCGAAGTTGTAAAAAGCGAAACCAAATCCAAAGCGCGCGGCACACTCAGATACGAGAAAACATGCGCTGCCTTGTCCTTGGTCAGGAAGCGAAAGAATATAGCTGCCTCTTCCGCCGGCTCCTGTTCCAGAATGGGTGCAATGTCGGCCGCGTGCATATCCTTCAGGTGCTCACGCACCCCCATTACATCTTTTTTTTCAATGAGTTCGTTAAGTGTTTCTAAAAAAGTTTTGTTTTCCATCTTGCACCTCCGTCATGGTACGCACGGGAATGCAGACACCAATATTCGTTGAAACCATAGTGGGCCTCAACCGACCTTTCGATTCGTCGGATGAAATAACCTCATTTCTTTGACAGCTTCAACGGCCTGATGAAAAGAGCATGAACGCCAAGTCCTTCCGAGAGAGGAAAGGGCGAAAAGCGATACAACGAAAGCAAGCAGACGATACGGAACTCGTTTACCCTATATAGCAACGATGGGGCAGCACAAAGTGTGCGTCGCATGCAACGTTATCAATCATGGCTATACAAATTGCAATAATGCCGCAACGATCGCGTCTGAATACTAACGAAGTACACCGAAATAAAATAGCTTTTCTGACGAAAGGCGTTCGCTCATAAAACTTCGAGGCTCAGTCGGTGGTGTTTCTGCATTGTCCGAATGGTTCACAGGTCCCATGTTGAACTCCTTTCTTCCAAAAAATTATGATACGTATCGCGTATCCTTACCTATTCATTTTAGGCGCTGGCGAAAAAAATGGCAAGCTGTCAGGGGCGAAAAGGCAATAGTGCGAAAAGCCGCCGTAAACTGAGCCACCGATTTACGGCGGCAAGGCGAAAGTACGAAGAAAGGCGATCTAAAGATCGCCTTTCTTCGTCATATTGAAAAAATGGATGCCCGGCGAAGCCGGGCTACCTATTTACACACAATGTAATTATGTTTACGGGTCACATCCACATACCGAAGCCGTCACTTTCTCACATCGACTTCGCTATGCCTTCGTTGCTTCGCACTCCGTTGGGCTTGTCGCATGGCTTTCCATTTCGCTCTGCTGCACACAGGCATCCACTTGGATGGCGAGGGCGCATTCCATGCGTTTGCGGAATAGAGCGCAGCTGAAGGGCACAGTACCGGTGAGAGAGCCGGAGGCGTGTAGAGCGTTGGCAGCACAGCCGCCGGAGCAGTAGAGCTTTGCCCAGCAATTCGCGCACTCCGGATGGGAATAGCAGTTGCATTCTTTGAAATCAGCAGTGATTTCCTGTTTCGTGATACCGTCCCAGACATTGCCAACGATGTAGTCGTCTTCACCAACGAATTGATGGCAGGGATAGAGTTCCCCTTTGGGCGTGACGGCTAAATATTCGACGCCGCTGCCACAGCCGGAGATGCGCTTATGAATACAAGGGCCGCCCTCCAAATTCATCATAAAGTGATAGAAAATGAACGGGTGATCCTTCGGGGGAAGATCATCAATTGAGCTGCCGGCGGCCAGTGCTTTTGCTGCTAAGCGATTGCGACGAATCATTTCGGCCGCTAATTTGTCGTATTCACGGTTTAAGGCTTCCACATCGTCGGGACCGAGCATGTAGGGCTCGGATGGATCACCGATAACCGGCTCCATGGAGAGACGATAGAAGCCCATGTTGGCCATATGCAGAATGTCCTGATAAAAGTCGACGTTGTTCTTCGTAAAGGTGCCGCGCATGTAATATTCCTGATCGCCACGACGGGAGACAAAGGAGCGAAAACGAGGCACGATGCGATCGTAGCTGCCTCGACCATCGATGGTATGACGCAGGCGATCGTGTACTTCCCTTCGTCCGTCCAGAGAGAGAACGACATTGTGCATTTCACGATTCAGGAATGTGGTGACATCATCACTAAGAAGCATGCCGTTGGTGGTAAAAGTGAACCGAAATTTCTTACCGGAGTCGGCTTCCAATGAACGCGCGTAAGCGACGGTATCCTTGACCAACTCCCAATTGAGCATGGGTTCGCCGCCAAAAAAGTCCACATCGATACTACGATGCGGGCCAGAAGCCTCAATGACGAAATCGATAGCACGGCGGGCGACATCGTTGGTCATGAGCGCGCGCTCTCCGTGATACTTGCCCTGGCTGGCAAAGCAATAATCACAATCCAGGTTACAGGTATGGGCAACGTTGAGGCAAAGCGCTTTGACATAGGTTTTGCGATCGCGGAGGTTGAGGGCCAAATGACCGAAAGGATCTTCCGTGAAAAGGCGCTCATCTTCAATCAAAGCGACAAAATCATCTAGTGCATCGCTGATTTCCGCATCGGAAAAAACGGCGCCTTCCGCATGGAGCTGTGCCGATACCTGCTTTCTTGTGGCGTCATCGAGACCGTTTTGCGGGAGAAAGGAACCGTTGCGTTGGAGAGTATCCAATTTCTGCAGAACGCTGTAGGAAATATCATCTAAAATATGAACCGCGCCGGAATAGACATCCAGCGCGATTTTATGGCCTTGCGATTGAAAATAATGAATCATCGGAACAATTTCTAAGAACGCGAATTAGCGCAACGTTTTAGCACAGTCTTGGTTTGCAATACCGCAAGAGGTTTTGCAAGCCGATTGGCAGGAAGTTTGGCATTCGCCACAGCCGCCGTCCAGGGCGCTCTTCTTCAAATCACGGGTTTGCAGACTGATAATATGTTTCATAATGTCCTCCTCAGGATTTTGGCCTTTCGGTCGTTTGTGCCCTTTCGGGTCTCTATCTATTTTACGTGCCAACGCTTAACGCGTCAACCTTCGTACGAAAACGGGAAAATACAGCGAATTACTTTGTTGACGGTTCCTCTTCCAGAACACAGAGTGAAAGTTCCTCATAGGTTCCGCCGCCGGGTTCGCGTTCCGTGCGTAATTTAACATGACGAGAGGCCATCCCTTCCAGGGCTTCCAGGGTTTCTTGGCGAATGCGTTCTCCGGGAACAAGCAATGGAATTCCGGGAGGATAGGTCCATAGCGATTCGGCGGCAATACCGCCGGCAGTTTGAGAGAGCGGTTGCATGATTTTATGGGAGCGTCGCGCATCGGCGATGCTCAGGACTTTTTCGGGCAGAGGCGGCAAGGAAGCCACCGGCCGTTTAGCAGGGCACACCGTAAGGGTCTTATCAATATCCGATAATGCTTGTGCCAAGGACGGGAAAATAGCGGGATCATCGCCGATCGTCAGAATAAACAGCACGTGTTCGGCCTGCGCCATTTCCACTTCAAAGCCGCGTTGACGCAGCAAATTCGCCAGCTCAGGACCGGAAAGAGAGGCGCGTGCCGTGGAAATGACAACCCGGAAGGGATCCGATGGTAAGGAGGTCTTATCGCTAAACTGCATCCATTCCAATGCCTTTAAGTTCCGTAACGGTAACGCCGCACTCTGCCAGGCTTGCCACATCTTTTGATGCAGTGATACGCCCTCTCTTTCCAGAAGGCGCATGCAGTGATCGATGGAAGCCAGCAAGATATGAGACGGAGAGCTGGTTTCAAAGATAGAGAGGGCGCGTGCCAGTTCTGTTTGATCCACGCGGGAGGAGGCATGCACGAGAGCCGCCGGTGTAAGAGCCGGCAAGGTTTTGTGCAAGCTTTCTATGACAATGTCGGCACCGTCTGCTACCGCATCCGAATAGTTTGGCCCGATACCCGTCAGATAACGCAGATGTGCGCCGTGGGCCTGGTCCACCAATAAAGAAGCTCCGTGAGCATGGCAAATCGCAGCAATGGAACGGATGTCACAGCGTTGTCCTTCAAAGGTTGGTGAGGTTATCAGCACAGTCTTTATGGTCGGATTTTTTTTCAAAGCTGCTTCCACCTGTGCGGGACGGATGGGACCCGGGATGCCCGGCACACGCAAATCCGGCATCAGGTAAATCGGGTTTAACTGCAACAGCTCCACACCATGGTAAAGACTCTGATGACTGGCTCGGGAGAGCAGAACATCGCTACCCGGCGGACAAAGCGTATACATACCGGCCAGGTTACCGCCGGTAGAGCCTTGTACGGTATAAAAAGTACATGAAGCGCCGACAAAGCGGGCGACGGCATCCAGTCGTTCCTTTAAAAAGGCATCCGGGTGATGCAGATCCCAGGTGCCGTCAATTTCCGTGACATCCAGACCGAAGGGGAGAGCTTCCCCAAAACGGGTATGGCGCTTATGCCCCGGCATATGAAGGGGATAGAGACCGTGATCGCGCACGTCCTGCAACACGTCCAAATAATCTTTATCTGCGGAAGCGTGTGTTTTTCGTTCCATGCGTTATCCTTTCCTCGGTGTTTTTCGTTTTTTCACGCTATTTTCCATAGTTGCCCCTATTTTCCATTATAATGGGGAGAGACCCATTTGTTTCTTTTCTCGGAGTATAGGAGAACAGACTTTTTTCGATTCGCCCGTGGCACGGGGCAATCAGTTGGGATACGAAGCGTATTATACCTTTTATTTCCCGACGAGTAATCTTTTTTTGTGGGAGGGAGGCATCATGCGAGAATTTAAAACGATACTTCCATTTTTGAAGGATAATCGCCTGCGTTATGTTTTCGGTATTTTGATGCTGATTTTAGTGGATGCGGCCAGCTTATATCAGCCGCAAATCGTACGTCGCTTTGCGGACTTGGCCTCGACCGGGGTGCTGACCGAGAAGCTTTTGATCGAATTAGTGGCGTGGATAGCGGGCTTGGGTATTTTCATGGCCGTTGGTCGTTATATTTGGCGCGTGGAAATTTTCGGCAATGGCAGACGGTTGGAGTATTGGTTGCGCGATAAGCTTTTTAAAAAATATCTGCAGCTGGATCAGACATTTTTCAATCGTAACTCGACGGGCGATCTCATGGCGCATGCTACTAATGATGTGATGATGGTGGCGCAGTCCATGGGCGGCGGTGTGATGATTTTGGTGGATAGCCTCTTCATGACGGCTTTTTCGGTGATCATGATGGTGACAACCATCGGCGTGGTCAATGCTGTCGTGGCGCTTGTATCGTTGCCACTGTTAGCGTTTACCATTGCGAAATTGATGGGACCGATTCAGACACGAAGTCGGGCGCTACAAAATGCTTTTTCGGATTTGACGACAGAGACGCAGGAAAATCTTTCAGGTATACGCGTGATCAAAGCGTGCGCGATTGAGGACAATCGAGCCGCTTCTTTTGGCGGAGTCAATGACGACTATGGCAAAAAATGTATTCAATGGACCAAGGTGGATTCGCTTTTTGATCCGTCGGTGACGCTCATTTCCGGCCTCAGTTTTGTGGTGTTTATTCTTTATGGTGCTTTGCAGATTCATCGCGGCATGCTTTCCATCGGTTCTTTTGTAGCAACGATAGAGTATCTCAATATGATGGTTTGGCCGCTGATTGCCATGGGGCTTGTCGTTTCGAATTTTCAGCGTGGAATCTCCTCGATGGCGCGATTGAATGAAATTTTCCGCGTGCGTCCGACTGTGCAGGAAGTGAAAAATCCGGCGGACCCGCAGAAGTCGGAAGGACACATTGTGTTTCGCCATGTTTCGTTCCGCTATGGTGAGGACTTGCCTTGGGTATTGCGCGACATTAATTTTGAACTCCAGCCCGGTCATTCACTGGCCGTGGTCGGGCGCACGGGCGTGGGAAAATCAACGATATTACACCTTTTATTGCGTCGCTATGATGTGACGGAAGGCGAGATTCTGGTGGATGGTACGGATATTCGCCAGATGTCTTTTGAGGCGCTGTATCGCACGTTCGGCGTTGTGGCGCAGGAGAGTTTTTTGTTCTCGCGCACCATTGGCGGCAACATCGCCTTTGGCGGGGAAGAAGAGAATACGGACGAGGTCCACGACGCAGCGCGCTTTGCGCAGGTGCATGACGATATCATTGCAATGAAACAAGGCTATGAGACGGTAGTCGGCGAACGCGGGGTTACGCTCTCCGGCGGGCAGAAACAGCGTGTTTCCATCGCGCGAGCGTATTACAAGAAGGCACCGGTATTGGTGCTTGACGATGCCTTATCCGCCGTAGATACCGAAACGGAAAGTCACCTTTTAGCGGGCTTGCGCCGCCATCGCCAGGGACTTCTCATGATCAGTCAGCGCGTCAGCACGGTGCAAAATGCCGATGACATTATCGTTTTAGAGGATGGTAAGATCACACAGCGCGGCACGCACGAAGCATTGGTGCAGGAAGACGGCTTCTATCAGGAACTGTATCATCGCCAGCTGTTGGAAAGCCAGGTAAATACCGCAGAGGCGGACGACCAGGGACAGACGGCGGCCGCCTTGAGAGGAGAAGAGGCATGAAAAAGCAGAAAAAGAATACGCACCATCTTTTGCGTCTTGCCGCTTTTGCGAAACCGTATCTCAGCTGGTATGTGTTGATTTTTATCACGATGTTTATGACGACCGTTGTGGTTTTGCTAAGACCGAAGATTATTCAGGTTTTAATCGATGATCATTTGTCACCGCTTGCTTCCGGCGTGCTGCCACAAGCAGTGCAAGATGCGCATTTATCGCAAGCGTTATTGCTGGGCCTCCTTTATTTGGGCACGATCGTGTTTCACTTCGTGGTCATGTATGCCTACGATTTTTTAACTATGCGTACGGGCACGCTCATCGTGACCGATATGCGCCAGAAAATCTATGAGCATGTTCTGCGCCTGCCCATGCGCTACTTCGATCATCATGCGATCGGCAGTGTTGTGACGCGTGTTGCCAACGATACGGATTCCGTGCTGGATCTTTATACCTACGTGCTGACCAATTTATTCCGCAATCTCGTCCTGTTTTTGGGCGTTTTAGTGATGATGTTTTCTCTGGATGCGCGTCTGGGCTTTTTTATCTTCCTGCTCACGCCGGCGGTAATCATTATTTCGGTGATTTTCCAAAAACAGATTCGCATCGTTTACGATAAACAGCGTGCCATTCGGTCGCTGATCAATACGAAATTATCGGAAAATATCACAGGGATGAGCGTGATTCAGACCTTTTTCCGTGAAAAGCAGATTTATCAAGAGTTTGATGCCACTAATACGGAGTATTACAAGGCTTCAAATCGAGAAGTGCAGTACTACGCCATCTACCGACCGGCCATTGAAATCATTCGAACGCTTGGATTGTCTCTGCTCTTTTGGTTTGGCGGTTTGGCACAGATGGGCGGTTTTTTGACCTTTGGTGTGGTTTATGCCTTCATCAACTATTTGCAGCGGCTCTTTATGCCGATCGAGGAGATGGCGGAAATTTTTAATGTTATGCAATCTGCGTTTTCCTCTTCGGAGCGCCTTTTTACCTTATTGGATGAACCAGAAGAGGAGTACCGTTCGGGCATTCCGGTGCCGGAGAAGGGATTTATCGGAAAAATCGAATTTAATCATGTTTGGTTTCGCTACCAAAAACCGGAGGACGTCGGACAATATACGGAGGAAGAAGAGGCAACTGTTGCGGCAGGCAAGGATCCTGCGCAATGGATACTGAAAGATGTTTCCTTTACCATAGAGCCCGGTAGTTTTGTGGCTTTTGTCGGAGCGACGGGCGCCGGGAAGAGCACGATCTTAAGCCTTTTAGCGCGTTTTTATACCGTGGATCGCGGCGAAATACTAATTGATGGTGTCAATGTGAATGACTATGATCTCGTTTCTTTGCGTCGGGCGCTCGGCACGGTGCAGCAGGACGTATTCCTCTTTAAAGGGGATATCCTGAGCAACATCGCCATCGGACGTGCGAAAGTGGATCGCCGTCGGGCAATAGAGGCTGCTAAACTGGTCAATGCGGATGCCTTTATCAGCCGTCTGCCCAAACAATACGATGAACCGGTGACGGAGCGCGGATCAACGCTTTCAGCCGGCCAGAGGCAATTGCTGTCTTTTGCGCGTACGATTGCGGGGGATCCGTCGATCTTGATTTTGGATGAAGCCACGGCAAACATCGATACGGAAACCGAACAACTCATTCAAAGTGCGATTTTGCGCATGGCGAAAGATCGTACCATGTTGGCGGTTGCCCATCGCATTTCTACCATTGCGGATGCCGATGAAATCATTGTCATGCATCACGGGCGCGTCGCGGAGCAAGGCACAAAAGATGAACTTATTGCGCAAAACGGCCTTTTCCGTGTACTATATGAATTACAGTACGGACAGGAGGTTTAAATGACCACGGAAAACGAAGGACAAAAACAGGATGGCGTAAAATTCTATCATCAATATAAAAACATGGCCTATCACATTGCCTTCTCGTTCACGCATGAAGAAAAGAGCGCCGAGCAGGTTGTGGCGGAGGTCATGGGCATCTTTCAAGAATGTGGCATTTTTGAAAGCGAGCTTTCGCGGGAGGAACGAAAAGGCTTACTTGTCTTGGTGACCAGACATCGAGCGTTGGTGGCGTCCCGAGCGTTGCGCAACAATGGTGAATCCCGCCATGACGTTCATATTCCGATGCCTTCCCTCATCGGTGATGCGGAGGTTAGCGTGTATGGCGAACAGATTGCCCGCATTCCCGAACGCGATCGCATTGTTCTGCAACTGAGCCTGCTCTTCGCCTTATCCGATGACAGAATTTCTCATCTGTTGCGGATGAAACGTAATGTCGTGAATGCGCGCCGTACTCGTGCCCTGGCCTTTATTGCGGATCAAAATAGCCTTTCGGATGAAGCCCGTGCCTCACTACTGGAGAATCCTTCGTTCCGCACAGCATTACATCTGTGGCTGAAGAGCCATATCAATTCGGTCGAAGCTGTGTCACACATGGATACGCATGTATTTGCACCGGAAACGGAAGAGCGTATTCTGTCTGCCCTTCAAGGTCGTCCCGTCTACAAGCGAGCAATAAACGGGATCACGCGCTTAGGAGAGTTCCAAAATCGCATTTTATACCTTGTTGCGGCGTTGGTTTTGTGCGTGATTTTGATCCTAACGTTTATGCGTTTCTTTGGTGGCAGAGGACATCAGAAATTTGAAATTCAAAACTCCGAGATTTCATCCGATGTTTCCGAAGCCTCTTCCGAGGAGATTGTAACCGAAATTCGTCAGGTTAAGCGTGCGCATGCTGCATTCTATAAAGATCGCATCCTGTTCCTGGACGAAAAAACCGGTGTGCTCTATGAAGCCAAAATCGGCGCCGATGTGCGCCCCGTGATCAACTTGAAGGAAGCAATCACCAATGCTTACGGTATCGAACACATCGGCTATCAAGACGGACGCATCTATCTTGCCTTTGTGAACGGAAAAGGCGGTCACATCAGTGGCAATCCTATCCAACTCACCATGGAGCAATATTGGGCAAAAGCCTGGTTTAAAAATCAGGATGACCAACCTGCCACTTCCCAAGTCCGTGTGGACGGGGTAGAATACCAGTTTCAGAAATAGCGAATTATCCTCATATATTTTACGAACAGAGTTCATCCCCAAAAAACGAAATGGCCAAGTTTCAGCGTGATAGACGTTGAGGCTTGGCCATTTATTTATCGCTGGGCGTAAGCAGGTTTCGTGGCGTCGCTTTTGCTCTAAAATCACAGAATTCATATGGGATAAACGCGAAAGCGGTCCCGGGTACCGTTGGTCATGGCGAAATTGAGATTACCCACGGTATGAAATTACCGGCAGCACGCTCAAACGTACCGTTGGTAATAGCGAAATTGCGATTACCCACGGTATGAAATCGCCAGCAGCACGCTCAAACGTACCGTTGGTAATGGCGAAATTCCGATTACCCACGGTATGAAATTACCGGCAGCACGCTCAAACGTACCGTTGGTAATGGCGAAATTGCGATTACCCACGGTATAAAATCGCGAGCGGCACGCTTGAACGTACCGTTGGTAATGGCGAAATTGCGGTTACCCACGGTATAAAATCGCCAGCAGCACCCTCGAACGTACCGTTGGTCATGGCGAAATTGCAATTACCTACGGTATAAGCGTCAATAACGCAGCAAATTCAAAAAAAAGAACGCCGCGGCAGAAGCGCGGCGAACCTCTTTATGATCTCATTTGTGAATATTATCTGTGTTATAAGTCTTCGTTTGAAGCACGATCTGTCACGCCGGAGAAGTTAACGCCGGTATCCTTCGGCTCTTCCACGGTGAAATCATAATCCTTGCCCGGCAAAACGGCATTGAGCACGATGCCTAAAATGGCAGCAATGGCCAAACCAGAAAGGGAAATGGTGGTAGCTCCGACGGAGAAGGAGATGCCCGGATGGTCGCCGGTGAAGCCAAGTGCTGAGACAAAGATGGCGGCAGCAACGATGAGGTTACGGCTGTTGGTGAAATCGACCTGGTTTTCGACCAGGTTGCGAACGCCGATGGCGGAGATCATACCGTAGAGGATGAGGGAAACGCCGCCGATGATCGCTGTCGGAATGGAACGGATGAAGCCGCTTACCACAGGGAAGAAGGACAGAATAATGGCAAAGACAGCGGTGATCTGCATAACACGCGGATCGTAGACTCGCGTAAGCGCTAATACACCCGTGTTTTCACCGTAGGTGGTATTTGCCGGACCACCAAAGGCCGCCGCTAAGGAAGTGGCCAGACCGTCACCGAGCAAGGTGCGATGCAGGCCGGGTTCGCGGATATAGTTTTTGCCTACAGTAGCACCAATGGCAGTAATATCACCGATATGCTCCATCATCGTTGCTAAGGAAATGGGCATGATGGTGATGATGGCAGAGACGTTGAATTTCATAAAACTTTCTGGATGCAGAGGTAGAGCCACAGGCGCGGCCGCTACGATGGTGCTGAAATCGACGCGATGCAAAAGCAACGCGACGGCATACGAGACGAGCACGGCCAAGATCAGCGGAATAATGCGCAGCATGCCTTTGCCCCAAATGTTAAAGAAGATGATCGTAGCAATGGCGACAATCGCCAACAGCCAGTCCGAAGAGGCGTTACCGATGGCGGAAGGCGCCAAGGTCAAGCCGATGGAAATGATGATCGGTCCCGTCACTACCGGTGGGAAGAAGCGCATAACGCGTTCCACGCCAAATTTATAGATAAACAGAGCAAGTACCACATACACAAGGCCCGCCGCAAAGACACCGCCGCTGGCATAGGGAAGCATGGCCGTATTGGGTTGCCCGTTTACAAAGGGAGCAACCGCGGCGTAGCCGCCCAGGAAAGCAAAAGATGAGCCCAAAAAAGCCGGTACTTTTCCCCGCGTTATAAAGTGGAATAACAGGGTTCCAAGTCCGGCCATGAGTAATGTTGTTGAAATGTCCAGTCCCGTCAGCAAGGGGACGAGTATCGTTGCTCCGAACATCGCGAACAAATGTTGCAGTCCGAGGAGAAGTCGGGTGGGGACAGCCATGGTGGTAATGTCCCAAATCGCAGCTTCGCCCGGTTTCGTGGTCGCTTTTTCCGAAAGGTTGTTGCGTTCCATAATCCCTCCATTCTGTACGAACGCTCGGGTTTCCCCGAGCGTTCCTAAGCCCAAAATTGACAAGATTATAGCAGACTGTTTCTATTGATGCAATGCATCGTCATCATTTTTTATCGGGATAGGCTTTTAAGCCTTCGTTTACGATGTGCAGGGCGCGTTTCAGCTCTTCTTCGTCCACGCAATAAGAGATACGGATTTCGTCCTGCCCGTGTTCAGAGGAACTGTAAAAGCCGCCAGCCGGCGTCAGTAGCACCGTCTCGCCTTCGCAATCAAAATCAGTGAGCATCCATTGCACAAAGGCCTCGGCATTTTTCACCGGCAATTTTACCAACGAATAGAACGCACCTTCCGGCTGCGAATAACGGATGCCATCCATCTTAGAAAAGGCATCCAGCATCACTTGGCGACGCGTACGATAGATTTCGCGCACGCCTTCGTGGTAGCGCGGATCCACATTGCCGAGTGCTGCCACCGCTTGCTGCTCTGAGGCAGAGACCCCGAGGCGCATTTGACAGAGCTTCGCAAAAGATTGTTGTAAGGCTTTGTTATGCGTTGAAGCCGTACCAATGCGGGCGCCGCAGACAGCATACTTTTTGGAGGCACTGTCCAACAGAACCAGCTGCGGACGGATTTCCGAAAATTCATAGAACGACACAAAGGGGCGTTCGACGAAGTAAAATTCGCGATACACTTCATCAGCCAGAATGATGAGGTCGTGTTTTTTTGCAAAACGCACGATGGTTTCCAGTTCGTCTCTGCGATACATTCTTCCCGTCGGATTACAAGGGCTCGAAAGCAAGATAGCTTTCATCCCGTCGCAATACTGCGCTTCAAAGGCCTCTTCCGAAGGAATGACAAAATCTTCTTCTGCTTTCGTTGTCACGGTTCGGAAGTCAACGCCTGTCAGATGGGTGATCATGGCATAGTTGGAATAGAACGGCTCAATCAGTAAGATGACATCGCCGGGATCGCACGTAGCCAAAATACTGAACTCAATTGCGCCCATGGCTCCATCCGTTACAAAAATTTCATTGGGTGCAAAATCGATGCCGTGACGCGCATAATAGCGTTGCTGCGCTACGCGCAGTTCTTCCAGACCGGAAGCGTTGGGATAGGGGATGCGACCTTCCGGAATTTGCGCCAATGCTTCAAAGTATTCGCGCGGCGGTTGTAAGTCGGGCTGTCCGATACTCAAACGCAGGACGTGTTTACCTTTCCCCTCTGCTTCTTTGGCTAGACCAAGGTAGCGACGTGTTGGTGATACGGGAAGGGCAGAAACGCGCTGTGAAACTTTCATGAAAACCTCCAATCCGAACAGGAACGTTGCTATGAAAAACTATGTATTGCTAAGTAAGTATATACGAAGAGAGGACCTCTCGTCGCACTTTATGTTAAAAAATTATATCTTGCAATGAAAGGGTTTCCCTTGGTTCAAAGGATTCTAATAGCATAAATGCGTAAAAGCACCTTACAGGCGATTTTCAGTGATTATGCAATAGCTCATAATTTCTCTTTTCTACAGAAAACGTTTCGAGTATACTTAGGAAGAAGTGAAGGATTGCGCTATGATGGGGAATAGAAAGGAGGAAAATATGGACATCAAAAGCGCTTTAGAGGAAGCGTATCGCTACGGAAGAGGCTATACCGATCAGGGAAAAGTCGCAGACTATATTCCGGAGCTTGCTAAACAACACAGAGACACGGTCGGAGCAACGCTCATCAACCCGGATTTTGAAACAGTATCCGTGGGTGAAGACCACTACAAGTTTTCGGCCCAAAGCATTGCTAAGATCATTATTTATCTTTGTGTGTTAGAGACCTATGATATTTCTTATGTGCGGCAATTTATCGGCGTCACGCCATCCTCCAAGCCGTTCAACAGCATTATTGAATTGGAATTGAGTCACAAAAATATTCCTGTGAATCCCTTTATCAATGCAGGTGCCATCGTGGCCACCTCATTATTGGCACAGGAATATAACGAAAATACGTTTGAAAAGATCCGAGAACGCGCACGAGAAGTGATCGGGCGTTCGGATTTGGATTACAGCCATGCGATCTACCAATCGGAGAGTGGTTCCGCCTTTGCCAATCGTGCGCTGACGTATATGCTCCTCAACGATGGCATTATTTCGCCAAAGATCAATGTGGAAGATATGCTTAACGCCTATTTTAAGTCCTGTTCTTTATTGGTGAACACACTGGATTTGGCTAAGCTTGGAGCGGTACTGGCGCATGACGGTAAAGATGCGGAAGGTAAGCAGATTCTTTCTGTCGAGAACGCATCCATTCTGCGTACCGTGATGGCTACCTGCGGTACCTATGATTATGCGGGAGAATTTGCTCTACTAGTCGGCATACCGGCAAAAAGCGGTGTTGGTGGCGGTATTGTAGCAAGCAGTCGTTCAGGCTACGGTATCGGTGTATTTTGCCCGGGTCTGGATAAGCATGGCAATTCCTATGTTGGTGTGCGCATGCTGGAACGACTCTCGAAATTATTGAATCTGCATATTTATTAAACACTTAGGAGAAAATTATGCTAAAAGCAATCTTTGATGTCATCGGTAAGATTAATGATGTGCTCTATTATCCGATACTGATCATTCTTCTGTTGGGCATCGGCCTGTACTTTACCATTCGCTCGGGCTTTTTGCAGGGGCGTCTCTTTAAGGATGCTATTCGCGTAGTGGTTGAAAAACCGGCCGATAAAAATTCCGTCTCCTCCTTCCAAGCCCTCATGGTCTCTACGGCGTCGCGTGTGGGTACCGGCAATATCGTGGGTGTGTCGAGTGCGCTGTGTCTCGGCGGCTACGGTGCCATCTTTTGGATGTGGATCGTTGCTATTATCGGCGGTGCCTCGGCCTTTGTCGAATCCACTTTGGCACAAATCTATAAACGTCGCGATCCGGACGGCGGAAGCTACGGCGGTCCTTCCTATTACATTGAATCGGCACTACACAGTCGCGCCTTGGGTATTGTTTTTGCCATTTCCTTGATCTTAACCTATGCTGTCGGCTTTAATATGCTTGCGGCCTTCAACCTGCAGACCAGCTTTTCCGCTTATGGCTTTTATAATAAAGCGTTGACGCCGTGGATTATCGGCGGCGTATTGGCTCTGATTACGGCCTACTGCATCTTCGGCGGCGGCAAACGCATCATTCAGTTTACCTCGGCCCTGGTTCCCATCATGGGCATCATATTTGTCGTGGTTTCGCTTGTTATGATCTTCATGAATATCGGTTATATGCCCACCGTTTTCGGCCGTATTTTCTCGGATGCGTTCAACTTCAAAGCCATTTTTGGCGGCATTGCGGGCTCCAGCCTGATGTATGGCATTAAGCGCGGCCTCTATTCCAATGAAGCCGGTATCGGTTCTGCGCCGAATGCAGCAGCTGCTGCCAGCGTCAGTCACCCGGTGAAACAGGGTCTGGTACAGATGCTTTCCGTCTTTATCGATACGCTTCTGATTTGCTCCGCAACGGCATTTATGTGCTTAAGCTCCGGCATCGAACCGGCAGAAGCCTTAGATGGTGCTCCCTATGTTCAGCAAGCCGTTTCCACATTCCTTGGAAACTTCGGCGCACCGTTCATCACCTTCTCGTTGGCGCTCTTTGCTTTTACAACCCTCATCGGCAATCTTTTCTATGTGGACAATAACCTTGCCTATATCGCCGGCAAGAAACCAAGCAAAACCTTTATGACGGTCTATCGCATCTTGGCTGTTGTGGTTATCTTCCTCGGTGCGGCGCAGAAAGCAAAATATGCTTGGGCGTTGAGCGATCTTTTAATGGGCGTGATGGCATTGATCAATCTGCCATCCATTTTGATTCTCGGAAAACATGCTATCGCTGCGCTGCATGATTACGAGGTACAACGAAAACAAGGCAAGAATCCGGTCTTCTTGGCCAAAAACATCGGCTTAGATGATTCGAAACTCGACTTCTGGAAATAATAGTAATCCTTTTCAGAAAATCGTGGCGTTTCCGTGTTTCATGCGCGGAAACGCTGCGATTATAATTTTTCTTGCAGAATTGTACTGTGGATGGTACAATCTTATTCACGTGGTTTGACAATTTATGGCGACATAGCCAAGTGGTAAGGCAGAGGTCTGCAACACCTTCACCCCCAGTTCAAATCTGGGTGTCGCCTTTTTCTAAGAGATCCGTTCGGATCTCTTTTTTTGTTTGCTCCTGCGTTTCCAAAGACTTCAGGCATTGTTTTTGCGAAGAGACAGTTGTTTTTTCGCATCCGTACCCGTACGCCTCCTATTTTCTATTTCGTTTCTCGCGTAGGATATGCTTTTTTGGTATGATATTTTATATTTTTCAGAAAGAGAGGTATAGCATGGGGCATCCATTTGAAACATTTGGAAAATACCAGTTCAATCGCAGTGTGATGCGGGATAGACTGCCGAAGCCGGTCTATCAGAAGTACAGAGGGGCAATGAAGCACCAGCAGTTCATCGATCAAATGACCGCCGATGCGATTGCGCATGCGATGAAAACTTGGGCGATGGAACTGGGTGCAACGCATTTTTGCCATTGGTTCCAGCCGTTAAACGGAAGAACGGCAGAAAAGCACGAAGCCTTCATTCAACCGGATCACAATGGCGTGCCGCTTGCGCGCCTCTCCGGCAAGGCTCTGATGAAGGGGGAAACGGATGGCTCGTCATTCCCGAACGGGGGATTGCGCGATACGTTTGAAGCGCGCGGATATACCTTCTGGGATACGAATTCGTATGCCTT
Organism: Levyella massiliensis; assembly: GCF_000308275.2. GTDB lineage: Bacteria > Bacillota > Clostridia > Tissierellales > Peptoniphilaceae > Murdochiella > Murdochiella massiliensis_A. The sequence continues at coordinate 684,164 of NZ_HG529490.1, read as the reverse complement.
TGTGCGTGGAACAACGCTCTACATTCCCAGCGTCTTCATGAGCTACCGTGGCGATACATTGGATTTGAAGATGCCGTTAATTAAGGCACTGGACGCCTTAAGCGCCCAAGCCGTGCGCGTTTTGCATGATCTCGGAAAGACGGATGTGGATTGGGTGGAACCGACGCTGGGATTGGAGCAGGAATTTTTCCTGGTGGAGGCTTCCCAGGCAGCGCATCGCCCGGATCTGAAATTGTGCGGTAGAGCGCTTTTCGGCAGTGAAATGCTGCAGGGTGGCCATTTGCAGGACACCTATTTCCAGGGCATGAATGAGCGTGTACAGCAATACATGAATGAAGTGAATCGTGCTTGTTGGAATTTGGGCATTTATGCCTCCATTGAGCACAATGAAGTATCGCCGGGACAATACGAATTTTCGTCTGTATTTGGCGATGCCATTACGACCGTGGATCAAAACATGGTCGTGATGGACATTTTAGAAAATGTGGCAACACATCATGGCTTCCAGTGCTTACTGCATGAAAAACCGTTTGATGGCCTGAACGGATCGGGCAAACACAGCAATTTTTCCCTGACCACATCGACGGGCGAGAACTTATTTGACCCCGGCGATGAACAGCCGCATGATCTGCGCTTTTTGCTGTTTGTGACAGCCTTTATCGTGGCGGTGGATCGCTATCAGACGCTGCTGCGCATGGCGGCTTCTGATGAAGGCAATGATCATCGCTTGGGTGGCAATGAAGCGCCGCCGGCTATTATTTCCATTAACTTGGGAGAAACGCTGCATGATCTTTTTATTGAATTGGCCAAGACAACAAAGATTCCGAAGGTGAAACTCACCTCAATTTTGGAACCGGTGGTCACGCTGGCGGATCTGTCTATTGAAACGACGGATCGCAATCGCACCTCACCGGTATCTTTCACCGGCAATCGCTTTGAGCTTCGCATGCTCGGTTCGTCGCTCAATGCCTCGGCCATGAACACCTTCCTCTTTGCGGGCATGGCGGAGTCCTTGGAAGAGATTGCTCTGCAATTGGAGTCGTCGGATACTTCTACACCGGAAGCCTTACATGACACCACGATGCAGATTTGCCATCACGCGTTGGAACAGCATCAACGCATCCTCTTTACCGGCGACGGTTATAAGAAGGAATGGGTGGAGGAGTCGAAGCGCCGAGGACTGGAACAGGTGTCCGGCTATTTGGACAGTATTGATGCCATTACGCGAGAAGAGACCGTGCGCCTGTGTGAGCGCTTTGGGGTTTTAAGTCGTGAAGAGCTCGTGGCACGCCGCGAAATTCTTATCGAGCGATTCAACCATTCGGTGGGCTTGCAAGGGCAGGTATTGGCACGCATGGCGACAAAGGGAATATATCCGGCGCTTATGGAATATCAGATTCGTTTGCAAAAAGCTGTCGCCGGCGGCTTGAGCACCTCGTTGGAGAAAAAAGCGAAGGAAAACGCACGACTCATGGATGCCTTGGATGTCGCGAGCACGGCACTCAAAGAATCGTTGAAAAAGGCGGAGGGCATGGATGATGCCAAACGCCAAAGTGTTTGTTATCGCGACGAAGTGCGGGAAGCGATGCGCGCCTTAGAGGATATTTGCAATGAAATTGAAGCGTTTGTACCGGAAGAGTTGCTTCCGTACCCCGCTTCAAGCGTTTTAGTTGTACAATAGGAATAGTATAACTAAAGGAGGTAGGAAGGATGATTCAACCGAGTATTCTGCCGGGATTTATGGAACTACTGCCGGAAGAGCAGGTTCTGTTTGAACACGTCAAGCAGGCCATCGAAAAGACCTATCAACGTTACGGTTTCTGGCCTCTGGATACACCCGCTATCGAAAAAAACGAAATTCTTTTTGCCAAAGGCGGCGGAGAGACGACAAAACAGATTTATCACATCGAGAAGGGAGAAAATTCTGCCGATCAATCGCTACGCTTTGATCTGACGGTGCCTCTGGCGCGCTATGTGGCGCAGCACACTTCTGAGCTTTCGTTCCCGTTCCGTCGTTATCATATTGGAAAAGTCTATCGTGGCGAGCGGAACCAAAAAGGTCGCTATCGCGAGTTTTATCAAGCTGATGTGGATGTCATCGGGCTGGATAACCTCTCGGTGATTAATGATGCCGAGTGCCCTGCGGTCATTTACGACGTATTTCAGGCGTTGGAAATTCCCGGCGTACACATTCATATTAACCATCGCGGCATGTTGAACGGCTTCTTTACCTCGTTAGGGATTCGCGATGCACTGGAAGTCTTGCATGCCATCGATAAATTGGCCAAGATTGGCGCTGATGCAGTGGCGGATCTGTTGGAAATGAACGGCGTCAATCCGAAACAGCAGGAAGAAATTTTCCGCTTCATCGGTCTTACCGATGATCGTCCGGCCGAAGAACGATTGGAAGCCTATGCGGCGTCTTTACCGGATGATGCTCCCGGCGCCGAAGAATTTAAGCAAGGATGGGCCGATCTGCAGACTATCATAAAAGCCATGCAGGGCTTTGGCATGCCGAAAGAATCCATCGTGTTGGATCTTTCCATTACACGCGGCTTGGATTATTACACCGGTGTGGTCTATGAAACCTTTATCGAAGGCTACGAATCCATCGGTTCCGTCGCTTCCGGCGGTCGCTATGATGATCTGGCGTCCAACTTTACAAAACAGAAAATGCCCGGTGTCGGTATTTCGATCGGTCTCACACGCCTGTTCTATCAATTGCGGCAAGCCGATTTGATTCGTCCGAAAAAAGGCGATTATATCACAGCACTCATCATTCCCATGAGCGCGGAGGAACTGGATTTTGCGCTCGAATGTGTGCATGCGCTACGAAAAGAAGGCATTACCGTTCAACTTTATACCGAAACGGGTAGAATGAAAAAGAAATTCTCCTATGCCGATGCCGAAGGCGTACGTTTTACGATCATTCTCGGCGAATCCGAACGCAAGGAGAAGAAGATCAGTTTGAAGAATATGGAAAGTGGAGAACAAACGACAATGACGCTTGCGGAAGCAATTGATATCATGCGCGACGCAAGTGGAAGGGGGAACGAATGAAAGTTTACACGAAGGACGGCAGCGCCCTGGAATTACAGGAGGGTGCAAACGCATTAGATGCCGCCAAGGCCATCAGCCAGGGCTTGGCCCGCAATGCGCTGGCAGCAGAGATTAACGGAGAGGGTGCGGATCTGCGCACCGTTTTGCACAACGGCGATAAAATAGCCATTTGCACCTTTGATGACGAATATGGCCGTCTGGCCTTCCGTCATTCCACTTCGCATTTGATGGCACAAGCCGTGCAGCGCCTTTACCCCGAGGCACGTTTAGCCATCGGACCCGCTATTAAAGAAGGATTCTACTACGATATCGATTTTGGCGATACAGTGCTTACCGATGAAGATCTGCCGAAAATCGAAGCGGAAATGAAAAAAATCGTGAAGGAAAATCCGGACATCACGCGCTTTACGAAATCGCGTGAAGACGCTATTGCTTTCTTCAAGGAAAAACAGGAACCGTACAAAGTGGAGCTGATCGAAGATCTGCCCGAGGATGCGGTCATTAGCTTTTATCAGCAGGGCGATTGGGTAGACCTCTGTGCCGGCCCGCATCTGATGAATTTCCACGGCATTAAGGCGATTAAGCTGACCAGCCTTGCCGGCGCGTATTGGCGTGGCGATGAGCATAATAAGATGCTCACCCGCATTTACGGTACCAGTTTTCCAAAGCAATCCATGCTGGATGACTATCTGGCACGCATTGAAGAGGCTAAAAAACGTGATCACCGTAAGATCGGTAAGGACATGGAGCTCTTTGCCCTCATGGAAGAAGGACCCGGTTTCCCGTTCTTCCTGCCTAACGGCATGCGCCTGAAGAATGCCTTGCTGGATTACTGGCGTGAATTGCACAAAGAGGCAGGGTATCTGGAAATCTCTACACCGACGATTTTGAATCGCCAGCTGTGGGAAACCTCGGGTCACTGGGATCACTATCGTGAAAACATGTATACCACGAAGATCGATGGGGAAGATTATGCGATTAAACCGATGAACTGCCCGGGCGCTATGCTCGTGTACAATTCGAAGCCGCATTCCTATCGTGATCTGCCGCTGCGTTTGGCGGAACTTGGCAATGTCCATCGCCATGAGCTTTCAGGTGCTCTTCACGGCCTTTTCCGTGTGCGCAACTTTACGCAAGACGATGCGCATATTTTCTTAACGCCGGAAATGATCGAGGACGAGATTCGTAAAATTGTGGCATTGATCGACCGTGTCTATTCGAAATTGGGCTTTACGTATTCGATGGAAATCTCGACGCGCCCGGAGGATTCCATGGGCTCGGATGAGGATTGGGAAGTAGCTACCGCCGGTCTTAAGAATGCCTTGGATTCCTTGGGCAAGCCCTATGAAATCAACGAAGGCGACGGCGCCTTCTATGGCCCGAAGATTGACTTTAAGATTGAAGACGTGCTGGGTCGTACCTGGCAATGCGCGACCATTCAGCTGGACTTCCAGCTGCCGCAGCGATTCGGTGCGGAATACATCGGTAAGGATGGCGAAAAGCACCAGCCGGTTCTGATTCACCGCGTGATTTACGGATCCATTGAGCGCTTCATCGGTATTCTTATCGAACAGTTTGCGGGCAACTTCCCCCTGTGGTTGGCCCCGGTACAGGTCGAACTCATACCGGTGAACAATGCGGCTCATGGTGAATATGCGCAACAGATGGCAAGGGAACTCGAAGATCTCGGTGTTCATGTCGACGTGGATCTGCGCGAAGAAACACTGGGCAAAAAGATTCGTGATGCCCAGATTAAAAAATCCTTCCTGCAAATCGTGGTTGGCGACAACGAAATGTCCGAGCATACCGTCAGCGTCCGCATCCATGGCGAAAAAGAAGCCAAGAGTTACGCTTGGGAAGACTTCAAGAACTGGATTACGGAGCAGATTGCAACGCGCGCATAAAGATGGCGCCGCTTGCATGGCACAGTTTGATATTAGGGAAGGCGGCCCGTCGGGTCGCCTTCTTTCGTTTAAAGGAGAAGCAATGATTACGGTCTATGTTATGAAAAGTTGTGGCGATTGTGCGTCTTTATCCGCTCAACTGGAACACAATGACAAATTTTTACGTAAAGATATCGGGGAGGACGTGCGGGTGTTAAAAGAATTTTTGCAGCTGCGCGATCATAAGGATGCCTTTATCGATGTGCGCCTTAAGGGACTGGTCGGCATTCCTTGCTTTGTTCGAGAGGATGGGACGGTAACCCTGGACCCGGAAGAAGTGGGATTATCCACCGGTCCCGATGATGCACCGACTTGCCAATAAGACGAGCGTCTTCTCTAAAATACCCGACCCCTACCCCTTATGGGTATTGCACCGTTTTGTATACTGTTAATGAACCTTAACCTGTGCACGGGAAAAATCATGGCGACTATTGTTTTCGAAATCATTTGGTCGCAAGAAACGGTCGTTTGATGCGATCGTAACATTAACAGAGGAGAAACTATGCAACAAAAAAGAAACAAGGGGCTTGTCCCCGCAGGACGTATTTTAGCTCTTTCACTGGGCATGGCCCTTCTTTTTGCCGGATGTGGTCAAAAAGGGAAACCCGCTACTTCGCAAATGACTTCACAAGAAGAATCGGTTGCGACTTCATCGACAGAGACAAAAGAAAATACAAAAGAAGCTTCTTTACACATTATGGCAGCAACGGATCCGATCTATGACTTTGCCAAAGCCATCGGCGGCGACCGCGTGGCAGTGACGGATCTCATTGAAGGCGAAGCCGATGAACATCATTGGGAACCATCGCCACAGCTGTTAACGCAGATCAATGATTCCGAGCTGTTTCTGGTGAGCGGTGCTGGATTGGAGAACTGGTTGGATGATGTGAAAGCCTCCTTGACGGATAAAGTCAAAGTGTTGGATATGTCAGAAGGGGTGAAGCTTGTCAAGGTGGAAGAACATGAAGACGAGCATGAGCATGAGCATGAAGATGCCGACGCCTCCCATGACGAACACGAAGAACATGAACATCACCATCATCACGGTATCTACGATCCGCATTATTGGCTGAGCCCGAAAGCAGCAGCTAAGCAGGCTGAAAACGTATATAAGGCGATGGTAGCGGCAGATCCGGCCGGCAAAGAAACGTATGATGCCAACTATAAAAAAGTACAGGCAGAATTTGATAGACTGAATAAGGCCTATGAGGAGAAGCTAAAACCCTTTGCGGGCAGATCGGTAATTGTACCGCACGAGGCTTTTGGGTATCTCTTTGATGAATATCAGTTAAAACAGGTTGGTTTGGAAGGAATGCTCGCAGAAGGACAGCCGGATGCGAAAAAGTTGGCGCAAATTGTAGATCTGGCCAAAAAAGAGGGAATTAAGACCATCTTCTACGAAGCCTATGGCGATGATAAAGAAGCGGACGCGATTGCAAAAGAAATTGGAGCAAAGACGGCCCCCCTCTACACCTTGGAAGCAGAATCCAAAGAAGATCGTGAAAAGGGTGAGAATTACTTCACCTTTATGATGAAAAACCTGGATGCCATTGTGGCATCGTTCGGAGGAAAATAATGCAGGAAGTCTATCGGCTGGAGCATGTGCAATTTCAATACGATGCGGATGTTGTACTGGAGGATGCCACGTTTTGTGTGCGTCCGGCGGACTTTGTCGGCATCGTCGGCGAGAACGGGGGAGGGAAAACAACCCTCCTTCGTCTTCTCACGGGAGAATGCAAACCTCTGGCCGGTAGACTTTTTTTCTACGGGCAAGAGGGGGTGCGTGGCCCAGCGATGCGCCGCATCGGCTATGTGCCGCAGATGAATCCAACGACCGGCATGGCGTTTCCGATCAGCTGCCGCGAGGTAGTATCGCTCGGGCTCACGCGCTCCATTGTGCCTCGCTTTTTTTTGAATCGCAGTGAAAAACAAAAAGTGGATGATTCTTTGGCACATCTGGGGGTCGAGGCATTGGCCGATCGCAACTTTCATGCCCTTTCCGGGGGACAGAAGCAGCGCGTTCTTATTGCAAAAGCGCTTGTAGATGCACCGGATGTTTTGCTTTTTGATGAACCGACCGTGGGCATTGATGAAGAGAGCAAGGCACAGTTTGTCAAAACGCTCGATCATATGAATCAGGTGCACGGCATTACGATTCTGGTGGTTACCCATGAACGAGATATCGGCGAAGGGCACTGGAATCGCCTTTTCTGTGTGCAAGAGCATCGCGTTAGGGAGGTGAAGGTATGCTGAAATATGCTTTCATGCAACGCGCCTTTTTAGTAGGCATTCTTTTGGGTCTTATTATTCCGTTAATGGGCGTCGTTGTCGTGAATCGTCGCACCTCCACCATTGGCGATGCGTTGTCCCATTCGTCGCTTGCCGGTATCGGTTTCGGACTCCTTTTTGGTTTTTCTCCGCTGGTCGGATCGGTAATCATGACAATACTCGGCGCATTTTCCATTGAACTCGTGCGTCGTCGCTTTCCCAAAAGCGGTGACTTAGCAACAGCCATGGTGATGTCCGTCGGCGTCGGGCTGGCTTCGATCTTATCCGATGTCGTACCGACTGCCATGAAGTTTGAAACCTATCTTTTCGGCTCCATCGTAACGATTCGTCCGGAGGAAATGTTCTTAAGCCTGGCGATCGGTGTCGCGGTGCTGGTGCTGTTTTTTACGCTTTACTATCCTTTACTCTACATCAGCGTTGATCCGAACGGGGCGCGGCTGACGGGCCTTCCGATGCGCTTGTTGGATACGCTTTTTACCGTCCTATTGGCTATCACCATAGCGATGGCAGCGCGTACGATCGGGGCGCTCATGGTGTCCTCTCTGATGATTCTTCCGGTGGCAACAGCCATGCTTTTTGCGAAAAGCTATCGCCGTGCGGTACTTTTTGCGATGCTTTGTGGTGCGCTTTCCGTCCTTTCCGGACTTACGGTATCCTTTTATATGGGCTTAAAACCGGGTGGGGCCATTGTCCTTATTGGGATCGGCATTTTTCTTCTGTCTCTTTTGGTACAACAGATGCAACGTATTCGAAATCGTAGCGTCTCACGTCCGTAACGTTTTCTAAATTAAGTGAAATTCTTTTCTGAAATCGATTTTTCGCTATTTTATAGCATTAGAAGTGTAAACGGGGTATATTAGCTTTAAGTCGAATTGCTTTTAATCCTTTAAAAGGAGGTAACAATGAAAGCACGTCGTGTCAAAAAGCTTTTTTTGTTGTTCACCCTATTGCTGACCGCTGAATAGCTAAACACTCAATGTATGATGGAAAAGCAATTCAACCTTTTGCGTATCGCACGGTAACGATGGAGGAGGCCCGTTATGGTGTTTTTTGAGTGTAAAAAGTTCATCAAGAAGAAAAACGTTTTCATAATACTCTTTTTTGCGCTCCTATCCGCCGCTTTCGGCATCCTGATGCAAAAACAAGACAATGTTTCGAAATTTCAATTTCGCGTGGTGGAAGATGAATTTGCTCCTTATCCCATGTTTTTGGCAATGAATTCTAGCGAAGTGACCGAAGAACAGAAAACGGCGTATGAAAAAGCAATTCAGTTGAATCCGACGTCTCAGGAATCGGTAATGTTAGAAATGGCATTAAAAGATATGCCATTATCGGATCCGACATATCTCGAACAGTATCATCGCCTGGTTCAATATACCTTGGACGAATTCACGGGGGATTTGAAGCTATATGATGCTATGACGACAAAGAACCCCAAGTTGAAGACCGAGGAGAGCGAAAGACTGGCGGAGATCGGGCGATGGGAAAACTATAAAAATCAAAAAATCGTTTCCGAGGGTCTTCAAGATCCCTATTACCCCACGCATCCGGGCGGGGACAATTTGGTACAAGCGTTTTTGTTTCAGCAGGAAAATATCTTTGGAGTTTGGCAACTCTTGTTTTTCCTTGTATTATTCTCCACCTTTTACTCCAGAGAACGAGAGCAGGGAACCTTATCGCTTTTGCATACCCAAGCGTATTCGCGACGCCATATTCTAAGCGCTAAGGCGGTTGTGATTGCGTTCGGCGTTTTACTATACACGATAGCGGCATTTCTGTTTTTTGTTGCAATCAGTACCCTCCGCGGTATGCCCTTTACCGGCTTTCAAGATATGTATCGCTTTATCACCGGTGAAAAGGCATACACCGTCATTCGCGGATGGCTTCTGCTTCTCCAAGTCATGGGCGTCTTTTTTGTCACCGCTTTCATGGTTGCTCTGTTTGCTTTGTTCTTAAGTACACGCCTATCCGGCGAACAGGCATTGGCTGTGAGCTTAGCTTCTTTTGCCATTCTTTATGTGTTCACCAAAAACACAACATGGTTTAGACACATTGCTAACCCGATTTACGGGGTACAGTCCTTTAATGTGCTCTTAGGGTATTTTGCCCTCCAGACGGATGCAGCAGGCGTTACCACACTAAAACAAGTCCTCGCTTTTCCGTGGTACAAATACGGTCTGTACGTTTTGATGGCTCTGGTTTTCTTCCTTTTGAGCTGCTTTCCTAAGGAGCAGGTTAGCGCCTCGCGTTTTTCGCGGCATACGTGGCGTATTTCTTCACTGCCTGCTTTTGAACAAAAGAAAAGTCTGTTGTCGCAAGGGGCCCTCATTTATGTGTTGGCTTTTGTGATTTTGATCGTCTCCAATTTTTTCATTTTGTCAAGAATCGATCATTACACCGAACTCGAAAATTTGGGGGAACACAATAGTCGATTGGCAGACTATCAAGACAGAATAAAGGAGCAGCAACAAGCGTTAGATGACTTTGATGCCCACATTGCAGCCATGGATTCGTCCAAATGGTCCGAAGAGGACAAAGAAGAGGTGAAGCGGGACCGGGATAATTACGTGGTCGAACTTGAAAACGCCAGAGACCGGCTGGGCTTTTATCAGTCCATGATCACTGCCTACAAAAATAAAGACGGTAAAGAATTCTACGCTCTTGCGGCACGGACGCAACAGATTGAGGGCAACATCGAATATGTGCCCGGCTTAGCCAATGATTTTCCCAGTGATTTTACGACGGCGATGAAACAACAATTGCTGCAAAAAGCATCGGATCAGAATTGTCCGCCGATGTTTTCCTTTGCACCGCATGTTTCTGCCTTAGAGACACATAAGGATCCCTCCTTTATCGAAAAGAATTCCGAAAATGCCGGCTATGCCTCGCATAGTGCAAGTTACTTACCGTTTCGATTGATTCGCAGTCATCAACTGACGCTTTGGATCGACGCTCTTGTGCTCCTGATTGCAGGCATCGGTTACGCCAATGACCGGGAACACGGATCGCAATGCGCTTTTCTTTTCACCAACGGACTCTCGCGCAGACGGTATACGTTGATGAAACTTTTTGCACAATGGGGACTTGGCGTTGCCATTTTACTGATTGGCTTTATATTTGTCACGCTCATCGGCCTTGTGTCCGGCGGCATTGGCGACTATAACTTTCCCGTGACGGTTTATCAAGAGATGGCAACGAAAACCATTCCTATGTGGCATTACTACGTACGCTGGTTTATAGCGATGATCGGCAGTATTACGTTTATCGTTTCTTTGCAGATGGCGTTATCGCTTGTTATTGACAATAAAGCAAAGCTTCTGGGCGCCTTTGGCTTACTTACGGTGATTGGCCTATTGTTCACAGAAGCTTTCGGTCCGCTCAAAAGCCTGAATCCCTTTATCTACTTGAAATCCAATGTCGTTGCGGACCAATCCATCGCCATTATTGCGCATACGAATCTGTTTTCCTATCCGATCGCCCTGGCCGTTCTTTTCGGCTGGTCGCTTCTTTGGATACTCTTGTCATGCAGCTTCGTGAATCGTTTGAAAGTGAAATAGGAGGGAATTATGTCCATTTTAAAAATCGAAAACGTGACGAAAAATTATGGACGTCATGAAGTATTAAAGGGCGTCAACCTTCTTTTGGATAAGCCCGGTATTGTGGCTCTTGTCGGGCCGAACGGGGCAGGGAAGTCCACCCTCTTCAATATCATTTCTAATCTGTTAAAGCCCACCGCCGGCACGATTGAAGTGTTGGGGAAGAAAAACACCGATCCCTCTATATTCTTAGAAGCCTCTTTTTTAAAGGATAACCGGGTGCTTTACGAATACCTGACGGGTCTGGACCATTTGGATTTTATTCGCATCGCCCAGAAACTGCCGAAATCCAGAGTGGATGAAGTTATTGCCAAAATGAATATCCAAACCTATGTGAAGAAAAAAGTCGGCACATATTCCTTGGGCATGAAGCAGCATCTCCTTATCGCAATGGCACTACTCAACAAGCCGAAGCTTTTGATTTTGGACGAGCCGTTAAATGGTCTGGATCCGACATCGGTCATTTTGGTTCGCCGTTTGCTTAAATCCTTAGCGGCGGAGGGCTCCGTTGTTCTTATTTCTTCTCACACCTTAAGTGAGATTGATCAAATGACGGGCAATATCCTTTTTCTGAAGGATGGGCAAATTGTCGAAAGCACCTTTGATGAAAAACTGACGGCGGAAGAAAAGTATTTGAGTATTTTCCCGGAAGAACTGGAGAAAATTGCGCCGTGAGAAGGAAAAGGTGACGACGCAAAAGTGGAAGGGGCAGCCCCAAGAGGTAAACTTTTGGGGCTGCCCCTTCTTCTGTTCCATTCACCGGCCGGGGAACGGCACATTTTAGGCGTCGACGAGGCTTAGGCGTTAACGAGGTTTAAGCGTCGACGAGGTCATTTCGACTTTTCGCTATTTTCTACAAAAGGCACGGTCACGCCCGACACCGGAACGCACTTTTCGACCGTGCCTTTGGGGATTTTTAGCAAAAGGCACGGTCGCCAAGCTCACTTGAATGCACTATTCGACCGTGCCTTTGCCGATATTTTGTAAAAGGCACGGTCGCTTAGCTCACTTGAATGCACTTTTTGACCGTGCCCTTGTCGTTTTTTTGCAAAAGGCACGGTCGCCAAGCTCACTTGAATGCGCCTTTTGACCGTGCCTTTGGGGATTTTTAGCAAAAGGCACGGTCACGCCCGACACGAGAAAGCACTTTTTGACCGTGCCTTTGCCCATTTTTTGTAAAAGGCACGGTCGCGCCCGACACGATAACGCACATTTCGACCGTGCCTTTGTCGTTTTTTTGCAAAAGGCACGGTCGCTTAGCGCACTTGAATGCACTTTTTGACCGTGCCTTTAGCGATTTTTAGCAAAAGGCACGGTCATGCCCGACACCGGAACGCACTTTTCGACCGTGCCTTTGCCGATTTTTTGCAAAAGGCACGGTCGCGCCCGACACAATAACGCACTTTTTGACCGTGCCTTTGCTGATTTTTTGTAAAAGGCACGGTCGCCAAGCTCACTTGAATGCACTTTTTGACCGTGCCTTTGCCGATTTTTAGCAAAAGGCACGGTCGCGCCCGATACGATAACGCGCTTTTTGACCGTGCCTTTGGGGATTTTTAGCAAAAGGCACGGTCGCGTAGCGCACTTGAACTCGTTCTTCGATCACGCCTTTAGCGGGGTTAAATCAGAAGGAGTCGGCCACCGGCCGACGGCAGGCAAGGATAGCGCCGCTCATGCGGGGCCAAGCGGACTCGTCCACCGGTCGACGGTCGCTAGGGAAGAGCGCCGCCATGCGGCGCGGCTCAGAACGTCGCCAGAGGCCACGTTTCTCTTTGCATCACATAAAAAAGCATCGCCACCAAAGTTCACACCATGGCAGCGACGCTCTTCTTTTATTTAGGAAAGTCCTTATTTTACCTGGTTAATTAAAGCCTTGAAGTCTTCCGGATTATGAATGGCCATTTCCGAGAGCATCTTACGGTTGATCGTAATGTTCTGCTTCTTCAGGCCGTTCATGAAGCGGGAGTAGTTCGTTCCGTTTTCGCGGCAAGCTGCGTTAATACGAGCAATCCACAATTGACGGAATTGACGTTTGCGCTGTTTACGTCCGACATAGGCGTACTGCAGGGATTTGATAACCGCCTGCTTAGCCACGCGGTAAAGCTTCGACTTGGCGCCGAAATAGCCCTTTGCTTTGCGCAAAATTTCCTTATGTGTTTTCTTGGCGTTTACGCCACCTTTTACACGTGCCATTACTCAGTCCTCCTTTACCGCGGCAGCATCTTGTCGATGCGCTTCATATCACTTTTGCTGACGACGGTCGACTGACGCAAATGACGAATGCGCTTGCCGGTATACTTGCCGGTCATATGGCTTTTTCCGGAGAAGAAGCGTTTCAGCTGACCGGATCCGGTGCGTTTGAAACGCTTAGCCGAACCGCGATGGGTTTTCATTTTTGCTTTCATGATGACTCCTTAGTTTTCAGTTTTCGGTTCCACCAGCATTACCATGCTGCGGCCTTCCATTTTTGGCTTTTGATCCATCTGTCCAACTTCTTGCACGAAAGAAAAGATCCGTTCCAGGACTTCGCGCCCCTGTTCGGTATGACCCAATTCACGGCCGCGGAAGCGGACACTGACCTTGACCTTATCGCCGCTTTCCAGAATCTCCAAAATCTTTTTGGATTTTGTTTCCAGATCGTGGTCGTCAATGCGCGGACTGAGACGAATTTCTCTGGTCTCACTGTTCTTTTGGTTCTTGCGCTGTTCTTTTTGTTTCTTCAGCGTTTCGTAGCGATACTTTCCGTAGTCCATCAGACGACAGACGGGCGGGTTAGCATTGGGCGAAATGAGAGCCAAATCCAGATGCTGTTCCTCTGCTTGCGCATTGGCGTCTTGGATGGACATGATGCCAAGCTGTTCGCCCAAAGCATCGATCAGTCGCACCTCTTTCGCGCGGATTTGTTCGTTGATAGCCAGTTCCTTAATAGTGCACCTCCTGTTGAACACAAAAAAAAGCGGGCAAAGCCCACTCCAAAACGCAAACTGCGCATTCCTTTTCAGAAATAACCGAAACGCCTGTGGCGGTCGGTGAGAGTGGGGGCTCTTCTTGATCTCTTAGAAGTATAACGAATCATTGGGGTGACGTCAAATATTTTTCTTCTTTTTCTCGGCTTGCGCTATAATGGTCTTTCCACATAAAGGAAAGAGTGCGGTATAATAAAAGATGTCGCAATCCGTTGTAGAAACGGAGACTAGCTGCTTTCCGAAGAAAGGGGGAGCGTATGCCGTTTAGCGCACGATTTCATAAAAAGAATTGGCTCGATCAGTTGAAGGGGAACACCCCTTTGTATTTTCTCATCGGGTATGTGGGCGTCATTTTGGTAGGTACGCTGTTGTTACTGTTGCCAATATCGACGGCGAAAGGCGTCATTCCGGCGCCGGTGAATGCGCTCTTTACGGCTACCTCGGCCGTTTGTGTGACGGGACTTTCGCCGGTGGTGACCGCCGAATACTGGAGTATATTCGGACAGGTGGTGCTCATCCTTCTCATTCAAATCGGCGGTTTGGGCATTATGACGTTTATGGCGATATTCGGATTGCTGACGAATCAGCATTTTTCTATATCCGACCGAAAACGCTTCATGGAAGAGAAGAATCAGAATGAATTAACGGGCATGGTACGCCTGATTAAATTCATCATTATTGCTACATTTTTGATTGAAGGCGTAGGAGCGTTGCTACTAGGGTTTCGATTTGTACCGGTCTACGGATGGGGCAGAGGAATCTGGTTTTCGGTATTTCACGCCATCTCCGCTTTTTGCAATGCCGGCTTTGATATTTTGGGTGCAGCAAGTTTGGTGCCCTATCAAAGTGATCCATTGGTAATGATGACGGTGGCAATGTTAGTCATTGTCTCTGGCATCGGTTATACGGTGTATCTGGATCTTTGGCATGCGCATAAGGGTAGTCGGCTGCACCTGCATTCTAGAATCGTCTTGAGTATGACGGCGTTTCTGCTTGTTGCTGGGACGGTACTCATCTTAATAGCGGAGGCATCCAATCCGGAAACGCTCGGGGCCATGTCGGAACCGGTAAAAGTGCTGAATGCCTTTTTCCAATCGGTGACAACGCGTACGGCCGGCTTTTATAGTTTTGCCCAGGAAAAAATGTCACAGGCAGCAAGTATCACATCCATCTTTTTAATGTTCATCGGCGGCTCACCGACCGGTACCGCCGGCGGTTTGAAGACAACCACCATGGTCGCGTTATTGCTGGGCATGGTAGCGTCGCTGAGGTCCTCGCGTGACACATCTATCTTCCATCGCACTATTGCAAAAAATGTTGTGTACAGTGCGCTTGTTCTGTTTGCTCTGTCCATTTTTTGGAACCTTTTGGTTCTGTTCCTGCTGACGTTTTCGGATTCGCATATCGCTTTAGGAGATTTGCTGTTTGAGACGATTTCCGCCTTTGGTACGGTGGGGTTGACGCGCAATGTCACCGGCGTACTGAGCACGGTGGGGAAACTCTTGATCAGTGCAACGATGTTATTTGGAAAACTTGGTCCTTTGACACTGCTTCATGCGCTGGTGCCAAAGGCGCGATTGCAAAACAATCGCTTGGCGGAAGAGCGCATTATCATAGGCTAGCCGCATTTGTAGCATTGCTATATAAGGAGAAAAGTATGGACAAGAAAAATAGATCTTATGCCGTGATCGGCTGTGGCCGTTTCGGGCGTAGTCTTGCACTGGAGCTTGCAAAGTTAGGAAAAGAGGTATTGGCAGTGGATGCCAATCCCGAGCTAGTCAATGAATTAGCAGAAGGTGTGACCGTGGCCGTGCAAGCTGATGTGACACAGGAAGGGGCGCTTGACGGTATCGGTTTGAGTAACGTTGATGTGGCGATTATAGCGATGAGTGGTAATTTTGAAGCATCTGTCATGGCAACGACAATTTGCCGCGAGAAGGAAATTCCCGAGATTATTGCGAAAGCCAAGGATACCCGTCATGGGCGCATTTTGCATCGTATGGGAGCTATGAAAGTGATTTTACCGGAACGCGAGCAAGGTATACGCCTAGCGCATACCTTGACAGACAGTTCGATCTACGAACATTTGCGCATGTCCGAAGATTTTTCCATGGAAGAATTTCCGGTACCGAACACATGGATCGACCAGAGCGTTGGTGACTTGGATATCCGTAAGAGTCTGGATATCAGTATTGTTGCCATCATGCGTGATGAAGGTCTTGTGATCAATCCGGGGCCGGATGAGCAATTTCATGCCGAAGATATCGTCTATGCCTTGGGACCGAATGAAGCGTTTGAAGGGTTGGACAAATGGGTGAAACTACGAGAGTAATAAAACGCATTGATAGTGACAAAAATGCGAGCTATAAGCAATGGCTGAAATTAAAAACAGCACATGGTCGAAAAAAAGAGGGACGTGTCTTGCTGGAAAGCCGTAAACTGGTGGCGGAAGCCCTGGATGTCGGAAAAACCGTGGACGTTTTGATCGTGGAAGAGGGTAAAGAAAACGCACTCGAATCGATGCTGGCTTATTGCCGCATTTTTACTGTCAATGGCAATGCCAACCTGCCGCCACAGGTGGTCTTGGCGTCATCGCTATTTCGGAAATTATCCGTAATGGAGCAACCCGATGGCATTTTGGCTGTGTTATGCATGGATCAGCCGGATGCTATGCCGTCCATGAAAAGCGGACGCTGGCTTTTACTGGATCACTTGCAGGATCCGGGGAATGTCGGTACTCTGTTAAGAAGCGCTGAAGCCTTCGGCTTTACGCATATCGTATCGCTGGCGTCAGCAGATTTTGCAAGCGAAAAGGTCTTACGCGCTTCCATGGGTGCAGCGTTACGTCTGCATCTGTATCATGCAGACGAGGGAAGCGTTAACGGTTGGAAAAAACGGGGCACGATCCCTTGGATCGGCGCTGATCTTGAAGGACAAGCCATCGATGCATTTGCCTTTCCGAACGATTTTGTGCTGGTCATCGGTAACGAAGGCCGAGGATTATCGCCGGAAGTAGCGGATGCCATGGACGCCTTTGTCACCATTCCCATGCAGGGCGGCGGCGAATCGCTCAATGCGGCCGTTTCCGGGTCCATCTTGATGGCGTGGGCGGCCCTTCAACCATCAGAAAAACGGCATAGTAATCCGCAATAAGAAGATAGAGGAAGAGAGGAAATTATGTTAGAGCAGCTGGAGATACTCCGTTCAGAGGCACTCGAACGCATCAAGAATGCCCCCTCACAGGAAGCATTGGAACAGGAGCGCGTTAGCTATTTAGGTAAAAAAAGTCCGTTAACGGATGTATTGAAGAACATTCGCTCTTTGGATCCGGAAGAACGCAAAGCCGTGGGACAGCGCGCGAATCAGGTGAAGCAAGAGATTCACGAAGCGATTCGGGATCGCAAGGAAAATTTGATGGAAGAAGCCAGCGTTTTGTCGCATCCATTGGATTTAACGCGTCCGGGACTGCCCGTGGGGCGTGGTGCCTTACACCCGATTACGCAGATGATGTACGACTTAAACGATGCTTTTCAGTCCATGGGCTTTGAGATCTTTAGTGAAGATGATATCTCCAGCGAAAAATATGCCTTTGATAATTTGAATTTCCCGCCGAATCACCCGGCACGCGAATCCATGGATACGTACTGGTTGGCGGGTACGGAGCACGAACATGGCGCGAAGCGCTTGGCTCTGCGCCCGCATCTGACGGGGGCATCGGTGCGCTATTTGCTGAAACACGGTGCACCGGCACGCTTTATCTATCCGGGCAGCGTCTATCGTAACGAGACGACGGATGCTCGTCATGAACGCGCCTTTACGCAATATGAAGCGTTGATGGTTGAGAAAGACTTTTCCTTTGCCTCCGGCAAATTGCTCATCGATACAATTTTGGAGAAGGTCTTTGGCCATCCGATTCGTACGCGTATGCGCGCCGGCTTCTTTCCCTTTGTGGAACCGGGCTTTGAAATTGATATGGAATGCCAAGTTTGCCATGGCAAAGGCTGCCGCACCTGTCATAATGCCGGCTGGATTGAAGTCATGCCGGGCGGTTCACCGCATCCCAATGTGTTGCGTGCTGCCGGCTTAGATCCTTCGGTGTGGTCAGGTTTTTATATCAATATCGGCTTGGACCGTTTGGTGATGATGCGCTATGAAGTGGATGATGTACGCCTGTTCCATAGCAATGATCTGCGCTTCCTGAAACAATTCCACTAAGGAGGAACCATGAAACTTTCCTATAACTTATTGAAGCAATATGTGGCGCTGCCGGACGATCTGACGATGGAGCAGCTGGCCTATGATTTAACCATGCGTACCGTCGAAGTGGAAGGAACGACCAATCTCGCCGAGCAATATGAGCACATTGTTGCCGGTAAAATCCTCTCTGTCGCTCCGCATCCGGATGCCGATCGGTTGCGCATTGTTCAGGTGGATGTCGGCCCTGAAGGGAAACAGCAGATTGTCTGCGGCGGCAGCAATTTATATGAAGGCCATTATGTGGCAGTCACGTTGCCCGGTGCCCATGCCGTTTGGCATGGCGAAGGCGAGCCTGTCTTAATTGAGGCTGCCGCGCTTCGCGGCGTGGATTCCTATGGCATGATTGCGGCAGCATCGGAAATCGGCCTTGACACGTTGTTCCCGACCGACGAGCCGCACCATATTTTAGACTTGACAGAAGAAGGGATCGAAGAGGAAGTGACCCTGAAACCGGGCATGCCGCTGGCGGAGGTCTTGGGTCTTAATGATGAAGTCTTGGAGATTGAAAACAAATCCATCACGAATCGTCCTGATCTTTGGGGCCATTACGGCATTGCCCGTGAATTGGCAGCAATTTATCACACGACCTTAAAACCAATGGATGTACCGGCGATGGCGGATGTACCGACTTATCCTGTGCAGATAGAAGCACCGGAACTGTGCAGTCGCATGATGGCCGCGCACTATACTGGGGTGGACACACGCCGTGCACCGCTTTGGATGCGCGCCCTCTTAATGAAATGCGATATTCGTCCGATTACGGCACTGGTTGATATGACCAACTTCGTAATGATTGTCTACGGTCAACCGACCCATGCCTATGATGCCAACCATATTGAAGGCGGCTTGGTGGCGCGTCGTGCCGGCAATGGAGAAGCCTTGGAACTGTTGGATGGTAAGGAACTCTCTTTATCGTCGGAGGATCTGGTGATTGCCGATTATAAAAAGGCACTCGGCCTTGCCGGAGCAATGGGGGGAAAGCTTGACTCCATCGGGCATGAAACGCAAGAAACCGTGCTTGAGATTGCGAACTTTAATCCGGCAACCATTCGTAAAACAGCGCAGAAGTTTGCAATTCGCACGGAGGCGTCTTCTCGCAATGAGAAGGGCATCGATTCAGAGCGTATTGATCCCACCTATGGTCTGTGGCAAAAACTGATGAAGCAAATTTTCCCGGATGCTGCGCTGGTGGCCTATGCCAATGTAGCAAAAAAGGAAACCGAGAAAGCAAAGATTACCCTGTCTCTTGAATGGCTGATTCGCCGTTTAGGACGCTCTCTGACGATACAAGAACTGCACGAAACGCTGGAGCCGTTGGGCTTTGTCTTGGAAGCAAAAGGCACGAATGCGGAGAATGGCGAACATCTGCTTGAGGTGACGGCCCCAACATGGCGTTCCACCGGCGATATTTCGTTGCCGGACGATATCTTGGAAGAAGTGGCCCGCATGATCGGTTACGAGAATTTCGAGCGCATTTCTCCGACGATTACTTTAACGGGGGCATTGCATCAGCCGCAAATCGGCTTGGATCGCCGCTTACGTGAATATCTGGCTTTTGCTTGCGGTTTTCAGGAGTTGACTTCTTATCCGTGGGTGAAAGAAGAGTATGCGTTGCTCGCCGGGGTGAAGCCGGACGAGCCCGTTCTCTTGGAACAGGCACCGGCGCCGGATCAGACCGGCCTGCGCACCACGCATGTTCCAAATATCATTGAAGCGATCGTGAAAAATGTTCGTTTCTACGATGCCTTCCGTATTTTTGAAGTTGGACAGGTGTATGCCCATGGCGCGATGAGCCCCTCTTCGTCGGATGAGGTGTTACCGGCCATGCATCGCGAGTTGGCTGGCGCTGTGGTAGGAACGGATCCGGAAGAACTTTTCTACACCGTGAAAGGTGTTTTGGAGGGGGTTGGTCAAGCCATTCAGACGCCGAGCTTCTCTTTCGCACAGGCAGAAAAACCGGCGTGGGCAGATAAAAATGCATGGCTTACCATCAAAGTTGGTGACAAAGCCATTGGTGTCATGGGACTGCTGTCCATTAAAACGAAGGCTCGCGCTGATCTGAAGTTCCAAGACGCCTGCCTCTTTGTCCTGAATCTGGAGGAACTGAAAGCTTTCGATTCGCGCACCAATCATTTTGAACATCTGCCGCAGTATCCGCATGTGTACCAAGACCTTTCCTTGCTCGTCAAAGAGGAGAGCACTTGGAAGGATATGGAAAAAACCATTGGGGATCGCGCGGTTTCCATCACGTTTGTGGATGAATATCGCGGCAAGCAGATTCCGGAAGGTCATAAATCGGTTACATTGCGCGTCGAATTGGCATCCGAAGAAGGTACGCTCACAGCAGAAGAGATCAATGCGAAGATGAAGGACATTCGCGAAGCTCTGGCCGATGCTGGCGCCACACTGCGTGCACAATAAGGAAGGGGTCGACATGGCAGAACGGAATCGATTGGAAGTGAAAATTTTTGGCAATGATTATGTACTGCACAGTTCGCGTCCGGACGAAGAGATGCGCGCTGTGGTGGATTTTGTCAAAAAGCAGATTGACGATGCGGCCTCTACGCAGACGCGCTATAACAAGACAATGCAGGTGACATTGGCCTGTATCAATGTAGCCGATGCGTATTTTCAGGAGAAAACACAATCCGACGAAGCAAAAAAACAGATTTCAGCGCGCGAGAGTCATGAAGCGGAGTTGAAGAAGGAAATACGCGATCTGCAACAGAAGCTGGAGCAGGCGCAAAAGGAATGCAGAGCACAAAAAGGGGAAGCGGACGCGGTACGCAAGAATTTAGAGGAATCGGAAAACAAGCGCCTGGAGCTGGCAAAACAATTTCAGGAATTCCAGAGGACGCATCGATGAAAATGCCGGAAATTTTGGCCCCTGCCGGGAATAGGGAAATGGCACAAGCTGCCTTTGCAGCGGGATGTGATGCTATTTACGTGGGCGCCAAGCAATTCGGCGCACGCGCCTATTCTAAGAATTTCGAGCAAGATGAGCTCATTGCATTGATCGGAGAAGCCCATTGGCGCGGCGTTAAAGTATTTTTAACCGTCAATACCCTTTTGAAGGAAGAGGAAATGGAGGACGCACTGGCTATGGTGCGTCCTTTGGCTGCTGTCGGCCTGGATGCGGTTATTCTTCAAGATTTGGGACTGACGGCTCGTTTGCGTAAAGAACTGCCGCATTTGGAACGCCATGCCTCAACACAATTATCCGTTACATCTCTAGCCGGTGCAGAAGTCTTAAAAGCTATCGGCTTTACTCGCGTTGTGTTGGGACGGGAAACATCTCATGAAGAGGCGCAGCGTATCATCGATGAGACAGGCCTTGAGGTCGAAATCTTTGCGCATGGTTCTCTTTGTGTCTCGGTTTCCGGACAATGCCTTCTCAGCGCCTTTTCCGGCGGCCGCAGCGGCAATCGTGGCTGCTGCGCCCAACCCTGTCGTAAGAGCTATACCTTAGAGCGTCCCGATGGCACCGTTCTCGGCAAGGAAAATACGTATCTCAGTCCGCGGGATTTGATGACCTTGGACGAGGCAACCACCTTTGCCACCATGGGCGTTAATGCGTTAAAAATTGAAGGACGCATGAAAAAGCCGGAATATGTATTTGCGGCGGTACGCGCCTATCGTGCTGCGCTTTGCGGCGAAGAAACGCATGCCGATGCCCTGCGTCTCATGACCAATCGTCCTTTCACTAAGGGCTTTATCTTTCATGATTTTGGCGTGGACTATACTTTCGATCAACATCAGCCTACCGGGGAAGCCGTAGGTAACATTTGTCGGATGAAGAACGGCAAACTTGCTTTGCATCCGACACGTGCGCTTTATTCCGGCGATATGCTGCGTCTGCAGGGCAAACGCGGTGCTTTTCCTTATACCGTGCAACAAACCATGAACGCAGGCGAAAGCCTTCTTTTCTCACAAAATGATATGCCGATCGGATCAACGGTGTACCGCGTCTATACGGAA
Organism: Levyella massiliensis; assembly: GCF_000308275.2. GTDB lineage: Bacteria > Bacillota > Clostridia > Tissierellales > Peptoniphilaceae > Murdochiella > Murdochiella massiliensis_A. The sequence continues at coordinate 662,075 of NZ_HG529490.1, read as the reverse complement.
TCGGTGCGAAACGATCTTACAGCGGCGCTGGCTGCCGACGAAGCACATCCAAAAACCGCTCCGCTTTCTATGACTGTATTCCTAATGCCCGGTAAGCCCTTATGCGTACAGGCAAAAAGCGGCGATTGCGTCATGCAGTGGGAGGGAGCCGCCGTCGAACAGGCTCGTAATCGGAGTCTGGATCAGGAAACGGTGGAGCGTTCATTTCGCAAGGTGGGAGATACGCACTTTTCTCTGGATAGTTTGACAATTCACTTAGAGGATGGTTGTTTTGTGCCGGTCAGTTTGCTTAATGCCGCTCGCCGCGATGCACTGGAGGCCCTCTGGCATTCTCTCACGGGTAAAGCACTGACAGCCGAGAAGGAAGACGCGGATACGCCTTTTTCCGACGATTTTTTTAATGCTACGTTTCCAAAGCTTTCATCTTCTGCCACAAAACCGTCTGCTGAAAAACCACGTATGTTATTGGAAACAGCACGGGGACCGGAGGCTTTTACGGCGCACCTTTCCCGCATTTCCCGTGTCTTGTTAAAAGACTTGCGTCTTGCAAAGCGTTGGCGAGAAGCGGGCGTTTTTGTCGAATGGGATTTTCCGCAATTGCAGGAAACGGAGGCGGCGTATCAACGCTGGAAGGAAGCGGAAGCGCTCGGCTTTCCCTTTGATGGCATTTATGCACGCACAGTAAACGAGTTGGGGCATGCGCTTCATGGCATGTCACGCTTTTCAAAATCGGTACCGCTGGCACTGGGCCCGGGCTTTAATCTGTGCAACTCCGATGCCTTTTACGAAGTGTGGCGTTGGGCGGAAAAGTGGCCCATCTCTCGTGTCGCGCTTTCTTTGGAGTGTACATCAGAAGAAGGCGTTATCTTCCCGCTGAATGGGCCGGCGCTTGAAATGTTAGCCGAAGGACCGGCACCGGGGATGCTGTTAAAGCACTGTCCGTGTTCCTTACTCAAGGGTTGCCATGATGATAGCGAATGTGCGCACTGCGCCTATCAAAAAAACGTGTGTCTTGTCGATGCCTTCGGGAAACGCTCTATGGTGCGGCATTACGGCTACACGGAGCTTCTTTCGCCGCGGTATTTGAATTTACGAGAGGTACAGCCTCTCTACGAGCGTCTGCAACCGGCTTGGCTACGCGTGGTGGATGAAGGGGAAGGAAGCAACGAGTTTCTCGAGCAGTGGTAAGGAAAGTCGATTCCTCCTTATCTTGACAAACGTTTTTTCTTGGGCTACCATTTATTAGCACGTCTTTACCTAGACGTGGCACAATGTGTTAGCAAACACTAACAGAAAAGATGACACCCTTTCGCCTTTCGAGGGGCACCTCTCTGACAGTTAGTTATAGCTAACCTATTTTATAGTTAGCCATAACTAACTGTCAGAATATTACATAACTTTTGGACACATTCATAAAAGATGTGTTCTTGCAGGGAGGAGAATATGGTTTTGGAAAAACATAAGCCACGTATTTTTTGGAAAACCGTAGCAATGGTGATGGCTTTAGCGTTATTTATTGTCTCTATAGGAACGGAAAAAACTTTTGCTGCGGAGGAAAAGAATACTTTCGAAGTACCCGTTAAATTGATGCACGCCTATGAAAAGAGTCAACCATCCATGGGGAATCCGGCGATGCGTCAAACTGCTGTTATTACGGAAACCAAAGATGGAGCAGATATTGAACTGCAATTTACGGCTTTAGACTTTATGAACATGCATGGCCATTTATTGAAGCTATATGCTTGGGATGGAGAACCGGCTCCCGAACGCAACGCTACTTGCAAGGACACCAAGGTGATAACAGAGGAAAAAGACGTAGGGTTGGATGGGAAGCAGATGGTTTTCCCCTCGAAGATTGTAATTCATCGCTCATTGCTGCGAGAAAAAGAATTTTATGTGCGTGTGCGTGTGGATGCTATGGACAGTATCGCCGGTGGTGACGGCAAGGGAGAGCAAAACGCCCGTTTGGTCTTTGATTATTCCAAGGCTCCGGCTGTGCCGGCAGGAGCAAAGATCGCCCAAGCAGCACCAGATGCGAAAGCGCCTCAGGAAGAAAAACATACAACGATTGGCAAAAACTATGATCTTTCCAAGTTAAAAGATGGCAATTACACCGTAAAGATCGATTTATGGCATATGCATGAGGATCGCCCCTCCATGGGGAACGGCTCCATGAATCATCTGGCGTTATTAAAAGTCAAAAACGGAAAAGTCGAATGCCAATTCACTGTACATCCCATGGGTGTCAGCGGGATTGTTGCCTCTCTGATTACCTTTCAATATCCGGATGAACAGGGCAAGTTAGCCTTTGCAGAGGCGGTGGAGAAAAAACTGGAGGGTGGGAAGGCCAGCAAATTTAGCTTTCCTCTCTATAAGGGTGAAGAATTCATGCACTGCATGGTTGATCCGAATGTTGCCGCCATGGGAAATAAACCGGTGGATGCACGGTTTCGCTTCTATTGGGATACGCTGAAGAAAGTGAGCGACACATTCGTTCTTGAAGGCAGCACAGAAACCTCTTATGGCGATGTCTACACTCCGTCGGTGGATCAAACGGACAAAGCATCCGGCATCCGTCTCTTGGCTGATGAGCGTGTGTTGGCAAGCGGCGTCGTATTAAAAGTAGAGGAAGTAAAAGACGGTGCGGTATTCCAAAAGGCGGCGGATTTTGGCAAAAAGCAGGGCCTCAGCTTAAAACTGTACAAAATCGATTTAGTAGACGAGAAGGGTAGTCCGTTGAAGCCAGTGCGCCAGATTCGCATGCAGTTCCCGCTGCCGAAGAATGCGAAAGCGGAAAAATGCCAAATTATAAATTTTGCGGAAGACGGCACGCCAAATCCTCTGCAAGCAAAGAATGTAGAAGGAAAAATGGAAATTGTTACGGCAACCGACGGCTATTACGCTGTTGCTACACCGCAATCTGCTGCTATTCCGGCATGGGCATTTCTTGGAGCGTCCATTGTATTCTTACTTGTTGTAATCGCACTGATTATGCGACAGAAAAAAGAAGGCAAAAAGAGTGTAGCTGCGCTTGCACTGTTACTTATCGTCGGACTAAGCACACAACTGCTCTTTCTACCTGTAACCGGTCATGCTGCTGCGGCAGCACCTGAAAATGGAGCGTATATTACGCGAATTTTCGGCTCCTATCTCAACCCTGAAACGGGGAAGACGGAGGATGGCGGCACTCAAAACGCGGCCATCGGCGAAGGAATGGTGGATGGCGTTGTTACACCGTCCGATCCTGCTGGCGGTATTAACAGCGTGTTTCATAAACCGGCGCCGGGAGAAGAAAAATATGCCGACGCTCTTATCGAAAAACGCTTAGATGGCAAGATGTTTGCGACGATTCGCTTATATCTCATGAACTTCATCAACTTTAGCGAAAAGGACGGCCCGTTTTTCAAAGTTCAACAAAAGGACGGTACATACCAAAAAACGCCATATCAAATCACCAAAAGTCAAATGCAAGGGGTCGATGGGATCAATTATAGCGATTTCCGCTTTGAGGTACCGGCTGAGAAATTCAACTGCTCCATTGAAATGTTTGTTAATCCCATGGGGCGCGCTGTGAAGTATTTTGTTATTTCGACGGGAGAACTCCAGAAAGGCAATAAGGACTTCAATGACTACTTCGTCCAAGATGACACCTATTATTTAAAGAAAAAGCAACAAGAAAAGATGCTTTTGATTGGCGGGGGCGTGGCCGTAGTTGCCATTATTGCGGCAGTTTGGATCGTAAAAAAAAACAAAACTAAAAAACAGATCCTGAGCGCTTTTCTGCTTCTATTGCTGGCGACTTCTCTTAGCGCCTGCGCCGGCAAAGGTCCGGTTTATTCGGAACGTCAGCTTCCGGAAATCGGAAAAGGCATTAAAGTACCGGAAGAGTATTTAAAGGACGAAACCGACCTGAATGCCGTCAATAAAGATAAAAAATCAGAACCCGAAGGGCAGGAACGCGTAGTTTGCACCTCGGTTGCTTTATGCGAAATGATGAATCGCCTGGACGTTCACTTAGTCGGCCGTCCGTCAACGAAATTGCATCGCATGCCGCCGCGCTACGATAATACTGTGCAGATTGGCATGCCCATGAATCCGAACATGGAAGTCATCTATTCGCTAAAACCCACGGTAGTCTATTGCCCGGATACATTGCAGGACTGGTTGAAGGAAGGCTTTGAAAAGCACCATCTGCCCATCTCCTTTGTGGATCTTCGCAGCGTGGAAGGACTCTATCGCTCCGTGGAAACAATCGGTAAGCGCTTTGGAAAAAGCGAAAATGTGCAGAAATTGCTGAAAGAATACCATGATTTTTTAGCCAAGTACCAGGAAGCCACAAAGGGCATGAAAAAGCCTCGCGTTTTGCTTTTGATGGGATTACCCGGATCGTATGTTGTGGCAACCCCACGTTCCTACGTGGGAAGCCTGTTAGCAATGTCCGGCGCCGAAAATATTTTTGAAGGCGATGGTAAATCCGAATTCATGAATTTAAGCACGGAAGAAATGTTGGCGCGGGACCCGGATATTATCTTGCGAACCGTTCACGCCATGCCAGAAGTCGTGAATGAAATGTTTCGCAAAGAGTTTGCGGAAAATACCATCTGGAAGAATTTTCGTGCGGTAAAAAACGGCAACGTCTATGACTTGGACGCGGGGAGCTTTGGTATGAGCGCGAACTTTGAGTATCCAAAGGGGCTGGAACAATTGCGGAAAATTTATACTCAATATAACGAGAAAGGCGTTTCGCATGAAAACGACAGCAGCCATTGATGCGACTTCTCGACACGATGGTAGACGCAGCGCTTTTTTTATCAAACTGCTGGTATTGTCGGTTGCGTTTGTTGCCCTTTTGGTGTTTTCAGCCATTTTTGGAAGCCTGAAAGTGGGAGTCGTGCAGTTCCTTACCGGTCTTTTCAATGGCAAGGACGATCTCGTAAATGCCATCATCGATCTTCGCTTTCCGCGTATTTTGATCTCTGCCTTGGCAGGTGCGGCCTTAGCTTGCTCCGGATGTCTTTTACAGGCATGCCTTAAGAATCCGTTGGCGGACCCGGGCATTATCGGCGTTTCGGGTGGCGCTCAATTTATGGATTTGCTGGTCGGCATGCTGTTACCGCAGCTATTCTTTGCCAAGCCGCTGTTTTCGTTTTTAGGCGGTGCGTTAGGCTTCGGACTCGTCTACGTTTTATCGGTTAGAGATGGTTTGAAACCGCTTCGCATCATCTTAACGGGCATAGCGATCAATGCAATGTTTTTAGGCTTGGTATCAGGTCTGAAGTACTTTACGGGGCAATTGATGGGGGCAGCACCTGGGTTAAGCCTTGTGAATATCAATATGAAGGGCTGGCAGGACGTTGGCTTTCTGTTGACCTATATTCCGGCTGGCCTTGTTGCGGCATTTCTTTGCGCGCGCTTGTGTGATCTCTTGTTGTTAGAGGAAAAAACCGTATCCGGCTTGGGAGTACGTGTTGGCAGAATACGTTTTATTGTATCCATAATCGCCGTATTTTTGGCTTCGATCGCTTCTTCTATTGTCGGGATTATTTCCTTCTTGGCTCTGATTGTGCCTCATTTGGCGCGGACGCTCGTAGGAAATGCACATCGCAGATTGCTGCCCTTTGCTTCTCTGCTGGGGGCATTTATCTTTTTGTTTTTCGATACGCTGGGAAGAACAGTGTTTGCCCCGGTCGAAGTGCCGGCATCCATCTTCATGATGGTAATTGGCGGCCCGGTTTTCATTCTGCTCTTTCGAAAGGGGGATCGCATTGGCTATGGGAAATAAGGATCTTCTTTTTAAAGTGCAGCATATGGATTTTGCCTATCCGGAAGCGCCTCTGCTTTTCAAGGATTTTTCTTTGGCACTGCCGAAAGGTGAGGTGATCGCCATAGTTGGACAAAACGGATGCGGTAAGAGCAGCTTACTGAATCTTTTAGCGAAAAATCTGCACCCGAGCAACGGAGCCATAGTATTGGAAAATCGTTCGTTGGACACCTTCAACAAGCGAGAATTTGCGAAACAGGTGGGCATGGTGCATCAACAAAACCATGCACCTTCGGATTTGCTGGTTGAGGAATTGGTTTCCTATGGACGAACTCCCCATAAATCACTCTTTACTTCTCGTCTGTCCGCGAAGGACTGGGAAGTTATCGATCGCGTCCTGCAATGGACAGGTGTAGAGGATCTGAGAAAACGCCCGATTGGCACACTTTCGTACGGGCAACTGCAACGCGTCTGGATAGCCATGTCTTTGGCACAGGAAACGAAGATTCTCTTCTTAGATGAACCGACAAATTTTTTGGATATTCGTTTTCAAATTGAAATTCTGAAACTGGTGCGTTGGCTCAATCGCGAACAGGACATGAGCATCATCATGGTGCTGCATGATATCAATCAGGCCACGGCCTTCAGTGACCGCATCGTAGCCTTGAAAGCGGGAGAACTGCTCTTTAACGATGCGGTACAAGAATTCTTACAACCTAGCATTTTACGTGAGGTTTATGACATAGACCTTGAGATAGTTCATACAGGTCAGGTCGATCTGGTAAAGACGGTCTGACAGGGCGAGTCCATATGGATTCAATGTATTGAAAGGAGATCTTCGATGGATAATAAGCGCAAAGGCATAAATATCCAAACGTGGACGAGAAAGGGACTGAGCTTTTTAATGGCCCTTCTTCTTTGCGTAACGACGGTCTTCTCCGTACCGACGGTAAGTTTTGCCGCGGAGGGAGAGGGAACGGCGCAGACGGCAACCGAAGAACAAACTTCGCCATCCGAAGGAACATCTGTCGTTTTCAAGAGAAATTCTGAGGATAGTGAAAATCCGGAGTCTGCAACAGAGAATGAAGTGGAGGCGAACGATGCAGAGATTGAGAGCGCAGGAAATGCGTTAAAGAATTCCGTTTCTGCTTTGCAGAATCCACAGCCTGCCGGCTTAGCAGACGGCCTATACAAAGTGCCATTGAAACTGAAGCACGCTTACGATGGAGAAAGACTTTCCATGGGCAACGGTGCTGTAATTCAGACGGCAACCATGGATGTGAAAAACGGTAAAGCTACGCTGTATATGCAAATGCGCGGTTTACACTTCATGGGAATGTATGGTCATCTTTATAAGTTGTTCCAGTGGAGAAGTGACGGAAACGGCGGCGATCCATATAGCTTTCAAGGCAAAAAAGAACCTGTGCAAGTGATTCGCACGGGCAAAGACAGCAGCCTTATGGGCGAATTAATGGAATTTCCTGAAATTCTCAAGCTCACGGACTGTGACGTGACAAAACCCTATGTACCGGTTTGTGTCTGGGTAGACGCTATGGACGCCATACAATCCGGGGGTGCCACCTCTTATGACCAGATCAGACAGGGCGCCGGCGAACAGAGTGCGAAATTAACACCGGATTGGAGTAAGGCGGAAGAATTAGCAGCAGGAACCGATTTAGAAGCGGTACTGTTGCAATCTGGAATAAAACAGTATGTGCATGATGCATCTCGGGATGCAGCGAAATACAGCGCAAAGAGCTATGCGCCGTACAAAAAGGCGCTGGATACTCTGGACAGCTTAGCTTCCGGTGAACTTCAGGATGCGAACACACTGTTTAACGCGCTGCAGGATTTTAAAGCGGCCAGACACAACTTAGTCGATGCCAAGAAGGCGGATCTTAAAGATCTATTGGATCAGGCGAAACAATTAAATGCGAAGGACTATACAAAGGAGAGCTGGGACGCCCTGCAAAAGGCGGTAAAGGATGCATCGAAGACCTTCAACAAAGCCATGGCGAACGAGGCAGAGATTAAAAACGCAGAAAATGCGTTAAAGAATGCCATTGCCGCTTTGCAGAAGACGCAGCCTGCCGGCTTAGCAGACGGCCTATACAAGGTGCCATTGAAACTGAAGCACGCGTACGATGGAGAAAGACTTTCCATGGGTAACGGTGCTGTAATTCAGACGGCAACCATGGATGTGAAAAACGGTAAAGCCACGCTGTATATGCAAATGCGCGGTTTACACTTCTTGGGAATGTATGGTCATCTTTATAAGTTGTTCCAGTGGAGAAGTGATGGAATCGGCGCCAATCCGTATAGCTTTAAAGGCAAAAAAGAACCTGTGCCGGTGATTCGCATGGGCAAAGATAGCAACCTTTTGGACGAATTAATGGAATTTCCTGAAATTCTCAAGCTGACGGACTGTGACGTAACAAAACCCTATGTACCGGTTTGCGTCTGGGTAGACGCCATGGACGCTTTACAATCAGCGGATACTTCCTCTTATGACAAGATCAAACACGGCGCCGGCGAACAGAATGCGAAATTAACACCGGATTGGAGCAAGGCGGAAAAATTAGCAGCAGGAACCGATTTAGAAGCGGTGCTGTTGCAAGCCGGGATAAAACAGTATGTGCATGATGCATCTCGTGATGCAGCGAAATACAGCGCAAAGAGCTATGCGCCGTACAAAAAGGCGTTGGATACTCTGGACAGCTTAGCTTCCGGTGAACTTCAGGATGCGAACACACTGTTTAACGCGCTGCAGGATTTTAAAGCGGCCCGACACAACTTAGTCGATGCCAAGAAGGCGGATCTCAAAGATCTGTTGGATCAGGCGAAACAATTAAATGCTAAGGACTATACAAAGGAGAGCTGGGACGCTCTGCAAAAGGCGGTAAAGGATGCGTCGAAGACCTACTACAAAGAAAAGGCAAACGATGCAGAGATTAAGAACGCAGAAAATGCGTTAAAGAATGCCATTGCCGCTTTGCAGAAAAAGGAAGATCCGCAAAAAGCCCAAGCGTTAAAAGCGCTACAAGAACAATTGGCGAAAATCCGCGCTTTAAAGGAATCGGACTATACGCCGGAGTCCTGGAAACCATTGGCGATGCAAAAAGAGGCAGCAGAAGCATTATTAAAGAAGCAAGATGCTACGACAGAAGAGTTGCATCAGCAGGTGAAAGCCCTAAAAGCTGCTGTTGACGGTTTAAAAAAAGCTGCACCAAAACAGATGCCAATGGTAGATTCTAAGGATCAAGCACCGAAGGTGTGGAAGAAGAACGAAACAAAATCCTTTACTTGCCGTATTATAGCCCCCATGATGAACTTAAAGAGTGTCAAAGTGGACGGTAATGAGCTTGCGAAGGAAAACTATTCGGTCACCGAAGGCAGTACCATCATTACTTTAAAAGAGTCATATCTGAACTCTTTAGCCGCCGGTAAGCATACCTTGACGGTAGCCTTCAAAGAAGGCAACGGTTTCGCAGCAGGAACGGTCGAACAGACCTTTGAGGTAAAAGAAGCTCAACCGGCGCCGAACCCGGATCAACCAAAGCCGAATCCGAACCCGGATCAACCAAAGCCGAATCCGAACCCGGATCAGCCGACGCCGAATCCGAACCCGACGCCAAACCCAGGTGATTCAAAGCCGCAGCGTACAGAAATCTATTATGAGGTTCCTGTGGAGCTGATGCATGCCTATGAGAAGAAGCATTCCATGGGAAATCCGGCTTTAGTGCATATGGCGAAAGTATTTGTAACAAAAGATGGATTATCCTATGAATTGGAATTTACCGGCATGGCGTTTATGGGCATGTACGGTCACCTATGGAATCTCTACTATCGCAACGAACCATGCGGCGCGGAAGAATGGACACCGGCGGTTGTCTTGGAAGAGAAAAAGGACAAGGATTTAGAAAACAAGATGCGTAAATTCCCGTCCAAGTTCCGCTTAAATTGTACGGGAGAAGCGCAGAAGAACCTGCCGAATCTGAAAACAAAGAGCCGCATTCACGTAAAGGTTTGGGTAGACGCAATGGATGCGCTGAACAATGGCGCTAAGACCTATGACAAGATTGTTAAGGGCTCCGGAGCACAGAAAGCCTATTTGGAGTTTGATTGGAGCAAGGCGGTAAAACACGAATCGACGCAACCTGCACCGACGCCGAATCCGAACCCGGATCAACCAAAGCCGAATCCGAACCCGGATCAGCCAAAGCCGAATCCGAACCCGGATCAGCCGGCCCCGAATCCTTCAACACCGAAACAGAAGCCAATGTTAGATTCTAAGGGTCAAGCACCGAAGGTATGGAAGAAGAACGAAACAAAATCCTTTACTTGCCGTATTATAGCCCCCATGATGAACTTAAAGAGTGTCAAAGTGGACGGTAATGAGCTTGCGAAGGAAAACTATTCGGTCACCGAAGGCAGTACCATTATTACTTTAAAAGAGTCGTATTTGAACTCTTTGGCGGCCGGTAAGCACACCTTGGCGGTAGCCTTCAAAGAAGGCAATGGTTATGCAGCAGGAATGGTCGAACAGGCCTTTGAGGTAAAAGAAGCGCAACCGGCGCCGAACCCGGATCAACCAAAACCGAATCCGAACCCGGATCAACCAAAGCCGAATCCGAACCCGGATCAGCCGACGCCGAATCCGAACCCGGATCAGCCGACGCCGAATCCGAACCCGACGCCAAACCCAGGTGATTCAAAGCCGCAGCGGACAGAAATCTATTATGAGGTTCCTGTGGAGCTGATGCATGCCTATGAGAAGAAGCATTCCATGGGAAATCCGGCTTTAGTGCATATGGCGAAAGTATTTGTAACAAAAGATGGATTATCCTATGAATTGGAATTTACCGGCATGGCGTTTATGGGCATGTACGGTCACCTATGGAATCTCTACTATCGCAACGAACCATGCGGCGCGGAAGAATGGACACCGGCGGTTGTCTTGGAAGAGAAAAAGGACAAGGATTTAGAAAACAAGATGCGTAAATTCCCGTCCAAGTTCCGCTTAAATTGTACGGGAGAAGCGCAGAAGAACCTGCCGAATCTGAAAACAAAGAGCCGCATTCACGTAAAGGTTTGGGTAGACGCAATGGATGCGCTGAACAATGGCGCTAAGACCTATGACAAGATTGTTAAGGGCTCCGGAGCACAGAAAGCCTATTTGGAGTTTGATTGGAGCAAGGCGGTAAAACACGAATCGACGCAACCGGCACCGACGCCGAATCCGAACCCGGATCAACCAAAGCCGAATCCGAACCCGGATCAGCCAAAGCCGAATCCGAATCCGGTTCAGCCGACGCCGAATCCGAATCCGGATCAGCCGAAACCGAATCCGAACCCGACGCCAAACCAAGGCAATACGGAGCAGCGCGGTTCGGGAACCTCCCATGGCACGCAGTCAAAACCTCAGGGCAACACTAAGGGGCAAAGCAACATTACAAGCAAGATTTATAATGTGCCCGTAAAACTTATGCATGCGTACGAAAATCGTCCATCGATGGGCAATCCGGCGCTGGTAAAAACGGCGCGTGTCATTTGTCAATCAAACGGCAAAACGCAAGTGCTTCTTTCCATCAACGGCATGGAGTTTATGAATATGTACGGCCACGTCTGGAATTTCTTCCATTATGTCGGAGGCAACCCGGTGGCGGCACAAGTCATGAAATGGCACAACGACAAGAACCTGATCGGAAAACTGCAGAAGTTCCCTTATCAGTTCAGCCTGTTGCGCAGTGGAAAAGAAAGTCGGATTAAAGTGCGTGTGTGGGTGGATGCGATGGATGCTCTGAAGAATGGAGCAAAAACGTATGATAAAATCCAACCGGGCTCCGGCGCACAGGACGCGTATCTTGTTCTCGACTGGTCAAACGCCACGTTGATTCAAGAAACGCATAGCGCACAGATTGCGGGAGGGAAAGAAAGTTCGCAATCGGCACCGGTTGATACTTCGGATTCCTCCCATATCACTCTTGCAGCAGCGGTTCTCATCGGCGGTATCGGTATCTTGGGACTGATGTATTACTTCAAGAACAGAAAGAAAGCGTAACAGCCTGATGGGCTAATAAACGCTATATTACAGGAGGGAAGCCACGAAACGGCATGAAAAATGCGGATTCGCGGCTTCTTTTCCTATTTTTTGGTATTATAAATGATGCTTTTAGGAGGGAATGATGAAACGATTTCGCCTTTTTTGGCTGCTTTTAGGAATGGTAACGCTCGTTTTGGGCACTATCGGTATTTTCCTGCCGTTATTGCCAACCGTTCCGTTTTATTTGGCAACGGTCTTTTGCTTTGCACGAAGCTCGGATCGACTTCATGACTGGTTTTTGCAGACTTCTTTATATGCGAGTACCGTCGGTACGTATAAAAAGCGGGGCGGAATGACATGCGGTATGAAAGCCCGCGTTCTGCTATTGGTCAGTGTGTTGTTTGGCATGGCCATCTTTTTCATGAGAAAGCACTGGATTCCTTGCGGCATCGTTTCGGTGGTTTGGTTGGCGCACATCTATGTTTTTTTGTTTCGCATCAAAACACTGAAATCGTCAGAATTGAAAAGGGAGGAGAAATGATAAAAAAAGAATTGCTGGCCTTGGTGCCGCAGGCAAAGAGGTATATTGCGCTGACAATACTCTGCCAGTGGCTCCAGTTAGTATCGCAGATTGCCGTGGTGTTTTCTCTGTCTGCTTTTTTGCAAGCGCAGCTCTTCGAACAGGATCCGAGCGTTCTGGCTATGTGTCTTCCGGCGTTTGCTACCGCTGTCGTGTTGCGCTATGTCGGACAAAAAGGCCAGAGCCTTTTTTCCTATCGCGCCAGTGCGGATGTGAAAAAAGTATTGCGCGAAAAGTTATTTCAAAAATTGCTGCGTCTGGGACCAACCTATACGGCGCATGTATCCACGGCGGAAGTGGTGCAGCTTTCCACAGAGGGCGTGGATCAGATGGAGAGCTATTTTGGTGGTTATTTACCGCAGCTTTTTTATGCTCTTTTGGCACCGATAACGCTCTTTGCCGTACTGGCACCTCGTTATTTTAAAGCGAGTGTTGTCCTTTTGCTCTGCGTGCCTCTGATTCCGCTCTCTATCGTTGCTGTGCAGAAAATCGCCAAACGTATTTTGGCAAAATATTGGAATTCTTATACCGGCATGGGAGATCACTTTCTTGAGAATCTGGAAGGCATGACCACCTTGAAAGTGTACGGCGCAGATGCCGAAAAAGCAGAGGAAATGGATGTCGAAGCGGAAGACTTTCGTATCGCTACAATGCGTGTTCTTACGATGCAGCTTAATTCCATTAGCGTGATGGATCTTGTTGCTTACGGCGGAGCTGCTATCGGTATGTTTTTTACCTGCCATGCGTTTTTGAATCATACCATTAATTTTTCCACTGCATTGAGCGTGGTACTGCTTGCCAGCGAATTTTTCCTGCCTTTGCGCTTATTGGGTTCTTTTTTTCATATTGCGATGAATGGGATGGCGGCCGCCGATAAGGTTATGCGCATTTTATCGCTCGAAGAGCCAAAAGACGGAACCGAGCCATTTCCGGACGGACAGGCGCAGCTCTCCATCAAGAATCTGTACTTTTCCTATCATGAAAATGAGCCGGTGCTGCAAGACATTCGCTTGACTTTCCCGGAGAAGGGGCTGGTTGCGATCGTCGGAGGATCCGGCTGCGGAAAATCAACGTTAGCAAATATTATAGCCGGTAAGTATCGCAACTATGCGGGAAACATACTATTCTCCAGACAAGAAGCTAAGAATATCAAAGCACGTAGCTTGCATCAGGCGATCGTCCGTGTTGGCATGGACAGTCATCTTTTTAAGGGCACAGTAAAACAGAATTTGCGTATGGGAAATTTGAAGGCAACTGAAGAAGATATGAAGCTGGCTCTTGCGGCGGTGAAGCTGCAAGATGAAATACAATCTTCCGGCGGTCTCGATGCGGCCATTGCTGAACGCGGCAGCAATCTTTCCGGAGGGCAAAGGCAGCGGCTGGTATTGGCACGTGCGCTTCTGAAGCCTGCGAAATTCTACATTTTTGATGAAGTGACCAGCAATATTGATATGGAAAGTGAAGCCGTCATCATGGAGCAAATTTATGCGTTAGCCAAGGAAAAACCGGTGCTGTTAATTTCCCATCGCTTAGCCAACGTGGTTTTGGCAGAACAAATTTATTTGCTGAGTAAGGGAGAAATCGTACAACAGGGGACGCATGAGACGTTGATGCAAGAGAAAGGGCTATATCGCGACCTCTATGAAAAGCAGGAGAGCTTGGAGCAATTCGGATGGGAGGATCATGATGAAGACAGATAAAGCTATTCAACGACGCAGCAGCATTGCGATAATGCGCCGCATGGTCGGACTGATTCGATCCCTTTTACCCATCATGATTTTGGCCATTCTTTTTGGCGTAGCGGGTTTTCTCTGCGCGATATCTCTTACGGTTTTAGCGACTCAAGCACTTTTACGCGTCTTGATGGAGATGCATATCGTGGAGGGAATGCCAGGACTTCTTCAACCTCTATCATTTTCCACCCTGCTTGGCGTTATGCTTGTATTTGCAGTGTTGCGCGGTATTTTGCACTATGTAGAGCAATATTGCAACCATTTCATTGCCTTTAAAACCTTGGCGCTTATTCGCCACAAGGTTTTTGCCGCCTTGCGCCTTTTGTGCCCCGCAAAACTCGAAGGCAAGGAACGCGGTAATCTTATCTCTGTTTTGACCAACGATATTGAGCTTTTGGAGGTGTTTTACGCCCATACGATTTCGCCCATTGCTATTTGTCTTGTTGTTTGCCTCTTTCTTTTGGCATTTTTCTGGCAATACCATTGGTCTGTAGCCATGCTTGCCCTGCTCTCTTATCTTGTCGTTGGGGTATGGATTCCGCTAAGGAATGGCAAGAGAGGCGCCGAGGCAGGTCTTTCTTTCCGCCAAAAAGCAGGCGATATGAATAGCTTGGTATTGGAATCCTTACGTGGGCTCGAAGATATTATCGCTTTTGATAAGGGGGAAGAACGCACAAAGCGAATCATTGAAGAATCGGATGCACTGTCGCGCGACGCTAAGAAACTGGCGGATAATGGCGGCACTCAGCGTGCCTTCACTTCTCTTATCATTCTTTTGGCGACCTTTGCGAACCTTCTTCTCACCACCTGGCTTTATCGCCAGGGGCAGGTTAGCGTCGGTACCGTTGTAATTACCACAGTTGCATTGATGGGTTCTTTCGGTCCTACGGTCGCCTTATCGAACCTCTCCAATAATCTGACGTTAACACTGGCTTCCGGCGAGCGCGTACTGCGGTTATTGGAAGAAAAGCCGGAAGTGGAAGAAGTGCCGGGCGGTGGCGATGTAGACGTATCTTTTGAAGGCATGGCCGCGGAAGAGATCACCTTCAGTTACGGAGCGCGTCAGATTCTGGAAGATTTTTCTCTGTCGATTCCCCCCAAACAGATTTTGGGCATTCATGGACCGAGCGGATGTGGGAAATCTACATTGCTAAAGCTGTTGATGCGTTTCTGGGATGTACAAAAGGGGCGCATCACTTTAAATAAGGTGGATCTGAGAAAGGTGCCCGGTGCATCGCTTCGAAAAACGCAGAGCTACATCAGTCAGGACACACACCTCTTTAAAGCCACCATTGGCGAAAACATCGCCCTGGCAAAGCGAAATGCCACTTCGGAAGAGATTTCGGAAGCGGCAAAGAAGGCCTCTCTTCATGATTTCATCATGAGCCTGCCAAGGGGGTACGATACACCTCTTGCCGAATTAGGAGAAGGGCTCTCCGGCGGACAGCGACAGCGTCTGGGCCTGGCGCGTGCCTTTTTGCAGGATGGGGATTTGATTCTTCTGGATGAACCGACTTCCAATTTGGACGCCTTAAATGAGGGATTAATTCTAAAAACACTCAAGGAAGAAGCTACGTCAAAAACGCTGGTGTTGGTTTCCCATCGGGAATCGACGTTGCGCATTGCCGACACGCGTGTGCAGATGAAATCGTAGCGCAGTGTTAAGTCACTTCTATCATAGAAAACTTAACACTTGCATTTTTTAAAGGCGCCGATTACTCTTAGGTATAGCCTTTATAAAGGGCAGATTTTTCAACCAATCGTGCGGAAGGAGTCATTATGCAGGAGAGCGTATTAAAAACGCTGGAATACGATAAAATTTTACAGCGCGTTGCCGAGCATGCGGCATCCTCTCTGGGCAAGGAGCGTGTCTTAGCTTTGCGTCCCTCCGCAGATCGTAATGTTATTTTGCAGGCACAAGAGGAAACCGCCGATGCGCTACGCCTTTTACTGGCCTTTGGTAACCCGCCTCTTTTCGGGATCTATCCCATTCGAGCCGCACTCAAGCGCGCGAGTCTCGGAGGTGTGTTAACCATGCGTGATCTGTTGCGCATTGCGGACAGCTTACGTGTCGCGCAGGCATTACATGCCTATGTTTCCGAAGCAGAAGATGGCGTCATCGTGCGTCAGTTGCGTGCGTTATTTTTGCAAGAAGGCTTGGAACAGGAAATCACGAATGCGATTCTGACCGAAGAAACCATGGCCGATACCGCTTCGCGCACGCTTTATGGCGTTCGCCAAAAATTACGGGCGAAAAACGACCAAATTAAAATTAAGCTGAATGAAATTTTAGCGCACGCCGGACAGGCGGGATATCTCAATGAAAATTTAATTACGATGCGTGACGGTCGTTATGTATTACCGGTGAAAGCCGCCCATCGCAATCAAGTAAAAGGTGTCGTACATGATTCTTCGGGCAGTGGGCAGACGGTTTTTGTCGAGCCGTTGGCAATTGTCGAGCTCAACAATGAGATTCGTACCTTGGAGGGAGAAGAACAGGAAGAAATCCAGCGGATTTTGGCGGAACTCTCCATGGAAGTGGCGGGGTTTGAGCAGGAGCTTCGCGGCAATGAAGAGGCTCTTGTTTTTGTGGACTTTACGTTTGCCAAAGCACAGTATGCACTGGAAATTCACGCATCCCGTCCTGAATTTTCACTGGATCGTTCGGTGAAACTCGACGAAGCACGGCACCCGTTATTGGGCAAAAATGTCGTACCGATTGCAATTCGCCTCGGTAAAGAATTTAATACCTTGATTATTACCGGTCCAAATACCGGTGGTAAAACCGTTACCTTGAAGACGCTCGGTCTGCTCCAGTCCATGGCACAGGCCGGTTTGCAGATTCCGGCGCGCAGTCCGTCTACGGTGGCTGTCTTTTCTTCCATTTATGCGGATATCGGTGATAAGCAGTCCATTGAGCAGAGCCTGTCTACGTTCTCCGCTTCCATGACGAATATTGTTCATATTTTGAAGGATGCTGATCCGGATTCCCTACTGCTCTTTGATGAATTGGGCTCAGGAACGGATCCGACAGAGGGCGCTGCCATGGCGATGGCCATCTTAAAGCGCTTGCGTGATGAGGATATTCGTACAGTGGCTACGACGCATTATGCTGAACTTAAGCTTTTTGCCATCCAGGAAGAGGGCGTGCAGAACGCTTCGGTGGAATTTGATGTGGAGACGCTGTCGCCGACGTATCGCTTGATAATAGGGCTACCGGGACGCTCGAATGCGTTTGAAATTTCGAAACGTTTGGGATTACCCGAGGATATCCTCGAAGAAGCACAACATTATGTGGATCATGGTACGATTCGCTTTGAAAATGTATTGGCAGATATTGAGAAGAGCCGCATTGCCTCCGAGGAGGAACGAGCGCAAATCCGCCGTGAACGTGAAGCCTATCAGGTAAAATTGTCAGAAATGCAAAAGGAACTGGAAGCGGCCAAACGCGCCTACGAAAAACGCATGGAGGCTTCCCGCGCTGAGGCGGCATCGATCATACAAGAAGCGAAAGAGACGGCACAGGAGATGCTTCGTCAGGCAAAGGATGCGCTGAAAGGGGAACGTCCGGCGCTCGATCGCTCCTATAATAAAATTCACGAATCAGCCAAGGCCTTTGAGAAAAAGCATCAAAAGGCCAAGGTGGATCCCGCTCGTAAGGGACCGGCGGATCTTACCGTAGGAGAGTCGGTAAAAGTTTTATCGCTCAATCAAAGCGGTGTATTAGTTGAAGGACCGGACAAGAACGGGGACGTGAAGGTGCAAATGGGCATCTTAAAGATTAATTCCAATGTGAAGGACTTAGCCCGTGTGGCGGATCCGAAACAAATTGAAGTGCCCTCTGCGCCCAAATCGTTTGTGTCCGTGCACAAAGCGGCGGAGCAGATGCCGTACCTAGACTTGCGAGGCAAGCGCTACGAAGAAGCTTTGGATATTGTAGACAAGTATTTGGATGACTGCGTGCTGGCGGGGTACAATAAAGTTCGCGTGATTCACGGAAAGGGAACTGGCGCTCTGCGTAAGGGCATCCAGGAAAAACTGAAAAAAGATCGTCGGGTTGCCTCCTTTGACTTTGCCGATGTGCGCGAAGGCGGAACCGGTGCGACGGATATTATTTTAAAATAAGGGGAGGATGCGGTGGAAGATATTAAGAACGTATACACCAGCTTCTATGAGGATATCAAAACGATGATTTCATCGTTACCGGTGCTGATTTTGGCTTGCCTGATCTATAGCGTAGGACAAAGCCTTGCGGCGCCGCTATTTGCTCGTTTGGGCGAACTACCCCACGGCTTATTGAGTTGGATGTTAGAGATGGTGATTATGATGCATTTTGCTTCTCTCATGATTACACTCTTTGCACGGGAACATTTGGTCCCCGGCGACCTTCTGCATTGGGATTTTCAACTCTTTTATCCACTGACCCAATCCTACTTTGTCGTGTTTTTGGTATCGATGGTGTTTACACTGCTGTTTGCGCGCGCTCTGCCTATTACGATATTGGAATTGATCACTTTATTATGGATCATTTTTACGGCACCGCTCTTTGAGGCAGTTTACCTGGGACACGAATCTTCGGCGCATGTATTGTCGTCTTTGCTGGAATTTTGGCGCACAAATTGGATTCCATTACTGCTTTATACAGCGGTAGGCGTGGTTATCTATGTGGGCGTATTTCCCTTTTTGGCAACAGTTGACCTTATTTCGCCACTCGGCTTTGGCGTGATTTTTTTGAAAGCAACACTGTGGGCATTCTACTGGATGACGAAGGGCATTCTCTTCCGAATTTTGTATTTTTCAAATCCGCGTTCACGCGCCTTTCATCGACATTTCGGACAAGATCGTTAGGAGATCGTATGGACAATAAAAAATGGGAAACACAACAGGAACCCCATCGCCATAGCGATGCGTGTGCGCATGAGGCATGCGGGTGTGAGCATCACGGACACAATCATGAGGCGTGTCATTGTCACGATCATGACGAGGACGAAGTACAGGATATCGACAGCTATTTTCGTGAGAAAAATCCACGGGTTGCCTTTATTGAATTAAAAGAACAGGCCGAGGCTGCGCCTTCCTCTTTGGTGGGGATTCCTTTGCCCATCCGCCTGTGTGACTTTATGGAGGGACTGCAAGAGCATTTTGATCGCGAAATTCCCGTGCGTGCCATCTTAAACGGCATGGTGTGGATGCTCGCCATCGATCCGGCCTTTCGTTATACTGACGATTACAAGAAGTTTTTGCAGGAAGCCGTGAAAGATCCGACGGGCTATGCGCTGCAGTTAGGAATGGGGCATCTGAAACGGGCATACACGTTGCAACAGGAAATAACGGACGCGTCTACATCTGTTGAACCAAATGATAAAGTGCATGAGGCTGTCGACAAGGAGTGGGAGGCAGCATTGCTATCGTTTCGTGGCGCTTATATCCTTCATCCTGATGAGCCGCTGGCGGCAGTGGAGTATGCGCGTCTGTTATGGCGAGAGGGACAGCAGTCGATTTTTCTGGAAGAAGCCAACCACATCCTGGAACAGGTATTGGAAAAAGACGAAGAGAATGTGGCCGCCAATACCGCATTGGGAGATCTGCACGAACAGATGGGGCAGTATCTCAAAGCGACAGCGTATTACAGCCACGCACTGGAACATTGCAATGATGAAACCGTAAAGCAGGAATTGCGAGAGAGCATGACGCGTATTGCTCCCGATGCGGCCATTGAAAATGGTATTTATTATTTGCGTCGCGCGGATTATCCGCATGCTCTGGAAGCACTGATGAAAGCCAAAGCCGAAAGCAATCGTTACGATACCGATTACTATTTGGGCGTAGCGTACCAGAATATGAGCCATTTTGATGCGGCAGTAGAGGCATTTCGTGCCAGCTTGGATAAGGGTGGGGATTTTGAAGACGTGTATAACGGCTTGGTCTATGCCCTGAATGCGGATGGGAAGATCGATGAAGCGCTGGAGGCGGCAACCGAAGGCCTTAAACAGCACCCGGATGCGTTGCGTCTTCTTTTTAATCGAGCTGTTCTCTATGCGCAAAGCGGCGATAACGATGCTGCCGAAGAGGATTTGAAAGAAATTCTCTCGTTTGATGACTTATCCGACGAATTCTTTAACGAAGTCATGCGACTGCGAGAGCAAGTGCTTGGCACATCACAGGATCCGGTAGAGGGAACTTCGGAAGAATAAGGGGGCACTATGGTTAAAACCAAAGCCAAAGGCTTCAAAAACGTGATAGCCCTTTTTCTCTGTTTGTGCGCATTGGTATTTTGCGGTATTTTTTCTCTGCTTCCGCCAAAAGAACAGCAGGTGAAGGATCTGTCTCTTTTGAATGGAAAATATACGGGAAGCATGCAGCGCGGCCGTTTTAACGGAGAAGGCGTGTTCATCGGTAAGGATGGCGCTCTGTATCGGGGTACGTGGCAAAAAGGTCGCTTTGAGGGAAAAGGGACCTTTCAATCGAAGCAGGGCTGGTCACTACAAGGCGATTTTAAACTGGGCGAACCGCAGGAGAAAGCCATTTTAACGCTTGAAAACGGGGAGCAGTGGATTCTTAAGAAGGAGGAAGGATGGATTCGCTACAACACAGCGGAACAGCATCCGTCGAACGAAAAGAAGTAAAAAAACCGATGGTACACCGCATGGAATGGCTGGATAGCCTTCGTGTTTTGGCCATGGCGGCTGTGATATTCTATCATTTTTTTCCCAAGAGTCTTCCTGCGGGTTTTTTCGGCGTTGATGTGCTCTTTGTGCTTTCCGGATTTTTAATTACGGCAACGCTATTGGATGAAATGATAGAAAATAAGACCTTTTCTTTGCGTGCTTTTTTTGAGCGTCGTGTGTTGCGGTTATTACCGCCGTTGGCCCTTTTGCTGCTCTGTATTTTGCCGCTTGCGTTATTCATTCATTCGGATTTTCTGGTGGATTTTCGTCGCCAGTTGGCAGCCGTGTTCGGCTTTACCACGAACTGGTATGAGATTTTTACCGGCGGCAGTTATGAGAGTCAGTATATCAAGCATCTGTTTCTGCATACCTGGTCTCTGGGTCCCGAGTTGCGATTTTACATCCTCTGGGCAGTGGCCTTAAAAGTGATGGCGCGACAGAGCGTGTCACACCGTTCCGGACGCCGTAAAAGAGAGACGACTAATGCAGGACGGCTGCGCGTGAATATCTGTTTTACCAGTGCTGTGCTCTTTATGGGGATGACGCTTTTGCAATGGCTATTAACGCTATTTAACATAAATACATCGTTTCGCTATTTTGCCGATGTGACGCGCATGGCTCCATTTTTTGTCGGCAGTTTTGTAGCCGGCATCAGCGGCTTTAAACATCAGTCGATGGTGTTTTTGCGCCGTGCCCAAAAGCAATCGTCGTTAGGCCCAGTTGCGGTCCTCATTTCTGTACCGGTGCTGCTTTTCGTGATGGCAAAATGCCTTGATTACACCTCAGCATGGACTTATGTGTTGGGCTTTCCGCTGGTTGCTTTATTGAGTGGTGCATTTCTATATTGTGCCCGTTTGGTCGCGCAGAAACCGCATGGCCGCTATGAACCGGAAGGCATTCGTTTTCTAGCCAAGCTGACGTATCCGCTCTATCTTTTTCACTGGCCGTTTTTTGTTCTGTTGGAACGACATATGAGCCAGCCGTTGGCAGCTATCATTGCCTTTCTTTTGGCGTTTCTCTTAAGCTTATGCAATGAGTTTCTGTGGCAGTCGCTGTGGTTTCATCGTCCGCTACGCTTAGGAAAACAAACGAAGGTGTTGACCTCATTACAGAGGATAGCCATACTCACAGGGTGTTTTTGTTTATTCCTGTTCACATCCGCAGCGGCATTTCATCGTGAACCGGCCATGTTGCAAATGGAACGACAAGTCTGGGCTAACGGCTTGGAGCAAGACTGGGAAACTATGCAAGATCTTCACGACACCGTTGCCGATCAATCGCAGGCGTTACGGGAAGCCAAGCAAAAGAAAGAAGCAGCGCAACTGCAAAAGAAGGTGGACAAACAAAAGATCACGCTTATCGGCGATAGCGTATCATTAGTGGTGCGCTCCTCATTGGTTAAGAATATTCCCAATCTTTCAGTGGATGGCGCCGTGAGTCGCTTCTTGCATCAAGGCGCAGACATCCTTGCACAAAAGGCAAAGGGTGGGAGTCTCGGGCATATCGTTGTGATCGCTCTGGGCACGAATATCTATCCGAATTATCAAAAGCAATACCAACGCATCTTGGACGCTTTGCCAAACGGACATCGTCTCATTTTCGTCACCCCCTTTGATAAGAGTAAAGACAGGGCAACGGAATCCGTGCAATATACGAATTTCTTGCGTAACGTTGATAAGCCGTATTATGTGACGCTGGCGGATTGGGCGAAAATCTCCCAGGAACACCCGGAGTACTATGAAGGGACGGACGGCGTGCATTTTTACGGTAAGGATAAGGCCATCGCACATTTTGTCTCCATGCTGAAAACCGCTTTACAGCAAAGCATGAAGCAACCGGCGAAGGGGGAAAAATAAAGCTTAAAAATATAAAGGCGACCCGCACGGGTCGCCTTTTATTTCATAAAACAGTTGCGCTTCTTATTTCTTTTCAGATGTGACAAGAAGCTCCGCCAATTCATCGACATTGCCGCAGCCGGTGGTTAGGATAATATCGCCAGGCTGCACTTTTCCATCCAAATAATGGAGGACATCCTCAAAGGTCTGACGGCAGACCGCATGATCCCCGTTTTGATTGACACGTTCGACGAGCTGTTCGCTCTTCACTTCACCGGTATCAATCTCTCGCGCCACCTGAATGGCCGTAATCACCGTCTCATCCGCATGATGAAAGGCTTTCGCAAATTCATCCATCAAGGTTTTCGTACGCGAGATAGTATACGGTTGGAAGACGCACCACAGTTTTTTCATCTTATGTTCTGCCAAGGCCTCCAAGGTGGCCCGGATTTCCACGGGATGATGTCCATAGTCCGTTAATACGCGTGCCCCTTGAAAATCGCCAACGTATTCCATGCGACGGTGGAGGGGACGATATTCTTCAATACCTTGTTTAATGATGCGACGATCCACATGCGTAATATCGCATGCGATGATCGCTGCCATGGCATTATAAATATTGAAACGCCCGATGATGCCAAGTGAAAAACGCTGTTCGCTCTGATCCGGGAAATGCAGGGTAAAAGAGGGGTGACCGTATGGATCAAAAGTAACGTCAGTGGCATTATAGTCCGCATCGCTGTTATTTACGCCGAACGTAATGGCTTTTCCTTTTACATGAGACGCCAAGGTTTTCGAATTGGGATCATCCGCATTGATGATGGCATAGCCGTTCGGACGAATATTTTGCATATAGCGTTCAAACGCCTTTACGATGTCGTCCAAATCCTTATAGTAATCCAGGTGGTCCTCATCCAAATTAAGAACGATGGCAACCTGCGGATAGTAATAGCGTATATTGCCCTTGTATTCACAGGCCTCCGCGAGGAAGAAGGGGCCTTTTCCCGACAATACATTACCGCCGATATCGTCCAGGGTGCCTCCCAAGAGTATGGTGGGCTTTTCATCCGTGCGAATCAGAATATCGGAAATCATGGAAGTAGTGGTGGATTTTCCGTGAGAGCCGGAAACGGCAATGGACGCTGGAAAATTCTGCATCAGAGCGCCTAAAAATTGGCCGCGCGTGACACACGGCTTTCTGGTAGCGATGGCCGCCTGCAATTCCGGATTGGTGGGGAGGATGGCATCCGTATACACAAAAAGCTCCTGATCCTTTATGTTTTCAGCCGACTGGCCGATCGTTACCGGAATTCCCACCGATTCCAAATGCTTAACATATTTATTATCACGAACATCGGAACCGGTTACCTGATAGCCTGTATCGTGCAACAATTCCGCAATACCAGACATGCTGACACCGCCAATACCGATGAAATGGACTTTTTTCATGTCCGATGGATTCAAACTAAACTGAAACATTTTCCCTCCTCTTATTACTCAAATTAGTATTATACCATACTGTCACGGGCGCTAGTGAAGTTCCTGCCCTGTTGGTTTCTGTTAACGGTTTGTGTATAATAATTTTGATTTGATTGGTATTGATGAGGAGAGAATATGCCATCTGTAATTATTTTATCGTCACCCTTTTTGAACACGCTTCGCGCTCGGCAGGAAGAGACGAATGCGTTGTTATTAGGGCATCCCGTCGTGGATTATGTGAAGAAAGCCTTATCAGGTCCGTCCTGGACAATCCTTCCGGGCGGACTTGACGTGTGTCAGGGGGACCTTTTGGTCATCAATGAAGCCTGCTGTGGGTTGGATGAGGATGTATTATATCGATTCTACAGCTCTGACCAGCTTATCTTGGCGGATTATCAGGGCACGCCGGGCATCGTTAAGGTACGCGAAAGCGAGCTGGCTTCTTTAAAAGAACTGGGCGATGCGGATTTTGACACCTTTTTTGACGCCTGGACGGATATGGTTCAACCGGAAGAAGCGGATCCGGTAGTGGATGAATTGTTCCTAGATGTGCCCGTAGTGGACTCCTATCTGTTAGTGCAATTGGCAGAAAGGAGTTTGGCACAAAATATCTGCTATGATTGGATGGAAAAAGGCGTACGCATTGATGAACCGACGTTGACGCGAATTGCGCCGGAAGTTGTGATCGGTGCGGGCACCTGGATTCAAGGCAATGTGCGCATTATGGGCGAAACTAAAATCGGCAGCGGCTGTTTGATTACGGATCGCTCCGACATCTCCGACTCCACGCTGGGCGATCAGGTTACGGTGCGTTCTTCCGTCATCGAAGAATCCGTCATGGAGGAGGGTTCCAATATCGGTCCTTACTCCCATTTGCGTCCACATGCGGTGATTGGCCCCCACGTGCACATTGGTAATTTTGTGGAGGTAAAGAAGGCGACCTTGGGCGAAGGGACCAAGGCAGGCCATCTGGCGTATATCGGCGATGCCGATGTCGGGAAGGATGTGAACATATCCTGTGGCGTCATTTTCTGCAATTATGACGGCAAGAACAAGCATCACACGGTAGTAGGCGATCATGCCTTCCTCGGCTCCAATGCCAATCTGGTGGCACCGGTGGAATTGGAAGACGAGGCCTTTGTGGCAGCGGGATCCACCATTACGAAAAAAGTAGAGCAAGGCGCGCTGGCTGTGGAGCGAGCGGAACAGAAAAGTATTCCCGGCTATGTTGCTAAGCGTAAAGCCAAGGGTTTATTGTAAGCGTCAAAGGCACGCACTGTGTCGAAAAGGAAGAAAGGATCAAAGGGGGATCTATGGAACGTGTAGGAATGAAGGTTTTTTCTGGAAACGCCAACCTTCCGCTGGCAGAAGCCATTTGTAAAGAACTGGGACTGCCGCTGGGCGACATGAAAGTCGGCCATTTTGCGGACGGAGAGATTAACGTCAAGATCAACGAGACCGTTCGCGGTTATGATGTTTTTCTGATTCAGCCGACCTCCGAACCGGTGAATGATCACCTGATGGAAGCTTTGATCTGCACCGATGCCTTTAAGCGTGCTTCGGTCAGCCATATCAATTTAGTCATGCCCTATTACGGTTATGCCCGCCAAGATCGTAAGACCAGCGGCCGTGAACCGATTACCGCTAAATTGGTAGCGGACCTTCTGGCCACCGCAGGCGTGGATCGTGTAATTACCGTGGATCTGCATGCCGGCCAAATTCAGGGCTATTTTGACATTCCTGTGGATCATTTCCAAGGCGGCAGTTTACTGGCCGACTATTTTGAGCCTCTGGTCAAGGACAATCCTTCTGATTGGATGGTGGTTTCTCCGGACTTGGGTGGTGTAACGCGTGCGCGTGCCTTCTCTCATCTGTTGAATTTGCCCATCGCCATCATTGAAAAGCATCGTCCGGAAGCCAATGTGTCGGAAGTCGTGGACATCATTGGTAATGTGGAAGGCAAGAACTGCATTATCATTGACGACATCATCGATACTGCCGGTACGATCACAAACGCCGCGGATTATTTAACCAAACGTGGTGCCAAGGATGTGTATATCACCGCATCTCATGCGATTTTCTCGGGCAATGCAACGGATAAGATCCTGCAGTCCTCTGTCAAAAAATGTGTTGTTACCAATACTGTAAAGGTGGACGAAGCCAAGATGAACCATAAGATCGAAATTATCTCCATCGCCCCCTTGCTTGCGGAAGCCATTCGCCGCGTGTATTCGTTCAAATCCGTCAGCGGGATGTTTACGCGATGAGCACGAAGCTGATTATCGGTCTCGGCAATCCGGGCGCACGTTATGACGGTACGCGTCATAACGTGGGCTTTGCCGTGATGGACCGCTTGGCAAGGCGGTGGAATATTGCCATTGAGCAGCTGAAATGGGATGCCTTGGTCGGTGAAGGGCGAGTAGCTGGCGATAAGGTTGTGCTTATGAAGCCGCAAACCTTTATGAATTTATCCGGTAAAGCCGTGCGACAGGCGGTGGATTTTTTCAAAATCGATCCCCAGGATGTCATTATTGTTGTGGATGATATCGATATTCATCTGGGTACTGTGCGCGTGCGGGAAAAGGGATCGGCCGGCACGCATAACGGATTGCGCTCGGTGGTGCAAGAGCTTAGCAGCAGCAATTTTATTCGCGTTAAGATTGCGACCGGACATCGGCCGGCTTCTTGGGATTTGGCTGATTTTGTGCTCTCTCATTTTACGGAAGAGGAACAAACGACCATCGATGAGGAATTGGATGCCGCCACAGAGGCCGTGGAGGAAATTTTGGAGAAGGGGGTTCGTGATGCCATGAACACCTGGAACGGCTGGAAGGCACCCTCCCTACTGGAGCGCAGTGAAGAAGAAAGCGAACGGATTCGTGCTTTGGACCGTGAACGAGCCAAGCAGGATGCCTTTCGTAAAAAAGCAAAGCGCTGTGGAGATTCATGACAAAAACCGACGAACTGTTTCTTCTTGAACCGCGTTTTACTCGTCTACTGCATGAACTGGACGGGGGAAAACGCCGCATCCATCTGCACGGATTGGTGCCGGAAAGTACAGGACCCTTTGTTGCCGCCCTTGCGGCGCAACGCGAGTGTCCTGTTTTTGTCGTGTCCGAATCTGCCGTAAAGGCGCGCGCATTCACGGAAGAGTTGCAGAATGCGGGTGTTGCACGAGCCTATACCTATCCTGAAGAAGAGCTGCAATTTTTCAAAACGGATTCGACGATTTCGCCGGTGTCCAGGCAACGTCTTTCTGTGTTACAGGAAGTCTATGCCGGTGGCACAATGGTCGTGTCAACGACCCTTTCCGCTCTGAAAAGGCGCATTGTTCCGCCGCGTCGCTATGCAGAGTCGGTTGTAACGCTGGCCGTGGACACCTCGGTTTCAGAAGAAGAAGTGATTCGTAAACTCGTAGCCATGCGCTATGTGCGCACGACTTCGGTGGAACATGCCGGTGAATTTTCCGTTCGTGGCGATATTCTGGACGTTTTCCCGCCTGCATCAAAACTGCCGTATCGCATTGAATTTTTTGATACGGATATTGAACGCATTCATTCGTTTGAGGTGGAGACACAGCGTTCGGTGGATCCGCATGAAAAGATCCTGTTGACCCCGGCAGAAAATTTATTATTCACGGATGCGGACTGTAAAGATGTTCTCTCGCGCATGCGCGTTGATTTAAAGCAAGCGGAAGCCGTTGCTAAAAAGCATCATCTGCATCCCAACTTGGATAAGTTTTATCACCTGATGGATGAATTGGAAACGAACAATCACGTTTCCAATCCGGATTTGGCGGAGGCATATCTTAATGATGACTCGACGGCGGGACTCATGGATTATCTGCCAGATGATGCGGTAATCGTTCTTGACGATATTTCGCGTATTTTAGAGACGGAAAAGCGGCGCGATGCCTTAGCCTTGGATACCTATACGACGCTGGCAGAGCAGTCGGAAATCTTAAAAGCACATCTGTCACATCGTCTCACCATAACCGATGTATACGAAGCCCTTGGCGCCTATGCATTAGTGAATCTGACGCAGATTCTAAAAAGCGTGCGCGAATTCACGCCGGATGCCTTGCTGCAGATTCGCAGTATGGAGGCGGAAAACTTTAATAATCGCTGGAGCGAGTTTACGGATGCGCTCCACTGGTCGCAGAAACAAAAAAAGAAGATTGTATTGGCGGTGGGCAGCGGAAAAGAGGCTCTTGCAGAGCGGCTTTTGGCGTCCGATATTCTCTTTACGAACGAAACGCCACGTACCCGTTTCAAGGATATAAAGGACGGGGAAATTCTTCTTTCGTCGTTGTCACTTGGGCACGGTTTTCTATTACCGGACGGCAATCTTCATATTATTTCGCGCACCGAAATATTCGGAAAAGAAAAGAAACGCAAGGCCGTGCGGCGTCCCCGTCGCAAGAGTGATCTGCTCAATTATCAGGATCTGGCGCCGGGAGACTATGTCGTGCATGAAATATACGGCATCGGTGAATTTCTGGGGACGGAAACCATTGAATATGACGGTCTCAAAAAGGATTTCATCAAGATCAGTTACAAAGGGGCGGATGCTCTTTATGTGCCGACCGATGAAATGGATCTGGTCACGAAATATATCGGCAGTGGCGGGCCCAAGCCGCGGATTTCATCGCTGGGTGGTTCGGAATGGAAACGCTCCAAGGAAAAAGCGCGCAAAGCGGTGGATGCCATTGCGGAGGATTTATTGGAACTCTATGCCAAACGTTCCAAAGTGAAAGGACATGCGTTTGCTGCGGATTCGCCTTGGCAGCAAGAATTTGAAGAATCCTTTCTGTATGAAGAAACGCCGTCGCAGCTGCGTGCGGCGGAAGAAATCAAAGCGGATATGGAGAGTTCCAAACCGATGGATCGTTTGCTCTGCGGCGATGTCGGCTATGGTAAGACGGAGGTAGCGTTACGTGCGGCGTTTAAAGCCGTCATGGACGGCAAACAGGTGGCATTTCTGGCGCCGACGACGATTTTGGTGCAACAGCATTATCAGACGATGATGGATCGCTTCCTGTCCTACCCGATGCGCATTGAATTTTTATCGCGCTTTAAAAGTGCGGAGAAGCAAAAAGCCGTCGTCAAACAGATTCGGCAGGGTAGCGTAGATATTGTTGTGGGCACGCATCGTCTGCTGTCCAAGGACATCCAATTCAAAGATCTGGGTCTTCTCATTGTGGATGAGGAACAGCGCTTCGGCGTGAAAGACAAAGAGAAGATGAAGAAGATCAAAGAAAATGTAGATGTTCTGACGTTGTCTGCCACGCCTATCCCGCGCACGTTGCAGCTTTCATTGACAGGGATTCGTGATATGAGCTTATTGGAGGAGCCGCCGGAGGAACGCTATCCGACCATTTCCTATGTGATGGAGACGGATCCGGTTGTTTTGCGCGATGCGATACGGCGCGAGCTCGATCGCAACGGACAGGTCTACGTTGTGCACAATCGGGTGCACGATATCCATTTTGCTTATGAACGTTTGCAGGCCTTAGTACCGGAAGCAAGAATTGTGGTAGCGCACGGGCAGATGAGCATTCGTGAACTCGAGAACGTAATGGAACAATTTGTTTCAGGCGAGGCGGATATTCTGCTGGCTACAACGATTATTGAAACGGGGATGGATATTGCCAATGTAAATACGCTCATCGTTGAGCAGGCGGATCGCATGGGCCTTTCGCAGCTCTATCAGCTCAAAGGCCGTATCGGGCGTTCCGACCGTCAGAGTTATGCCTATTTCACCTACGATCGTTCCAAGGTGTTATCCGAAATCTCCGAGAAGCGTTTGAAGGCAATACGTGATTTTACCGAATTCGGTTCAGGCTACAAGATTGCCATGCGCGATTTGGAACTGCGCGGTGCCGGCAATCTCTTGGGCGAGAGTCAGTCCGGACATATTGAATCCATCGGGTATGAACTCTATGTGCGTATGTTAGAAGAAGCCGTCTCTCGCGCCAAAGGCGAGGCCAAGACTGTGCATGCAGGGGATATTAACGTGGATGTGAAGGTGAGTGCCTTCATTCCTGACGAATACATCCCTCAAAGTTCTGACAAGATCATGATGTATCGTCAAATCGCTTCCATTGAAAATGAAGAGGAATACAGTAAAATTGTAGAGGAGCTCCTGGACCGCTTCGGCGATCCACCGGAGAGCGTGGAAAATCTGTTGGACATTGCTCTGATCAAACGATGGGCGAGCGATTTGGGATTTTCGCGCATCAAGGAGACGAAGGAAGCCATTGAATTGCGTTATGAAAAATTCGAACAATTTTCTGTGGAGCAACTGAAGGCGATTTCGGAGGGATACAGCGGACCGCTGACTTTTGATTTTCAAAAGGAACCGCGTTTTAAGATTGCGGTTTCACCCCATAAACTGAAGGATACGAAACGTTTGTTGCAACTCATGACGCAACTGAAAAACAGGGAGGAAAAGGAATGAAAATCGGTAAAAAATTCGTAAGTTTGGCTTTGGCTGGAATGTTGTTATTGGCAGGATGCGGATCCGGCTCGGGAGCAACTTATGCTACCGTTAACGGCGATAAAATTCCAAAAGCCAAGTACGAATCGCAGTTGGATCTTTATAAGAGCATGATCGCGGCACAGTATCGTCTGCCCTCGACCATTCGCGAATCCTTGATCCAAGAACAGGTCATGCTGCAGGATCTGAAGAAGAATAAAATCGAACTGACCGATAAGGACTTTGCTGTGGAATACGATAAAGCGGTGAAGGCATACGGCGGAGCAGCTAACTACAGCAATACGTTAAAACAACTGGGCGTTACGGATGAGCAACTGAAGGAAAGCCTTCGTTTCGAGACCATCTCTCGCAAGCACAAGGCTCTTTATAATGAACAGCATAAGCCTTCTGATGCGGAGATTAAGCAGTATTTCGATAAGAACAAAGACGCTTTGGTCACGGTGGAAGCCCGCCATATTCTGGTTAAGACAGAAGATGAGGCAAAGAAAGTCAAGGAGCGTTTGGCAAAGGGTGAGAAGTTCGAGGATGTTGCCAAAGCAGTATCTTTAGATAAAGGTTCGGCGGAAAACGGCGGCAGTTTGGGCTCGACCAGCCCTTCGAAATTTGTGAATGAATTCAAAAAAGCTATCCTGGAACAGAAGGTTGGCGAAATCGGTAACCCGGTGAAAACACAGTTCGGTTACCATATCATTCAGGTCCAAAAGCGCAATGATACGGTGGAAGCTCTGAAGGATCAGATTATCGAAAAGCTCAACGGAGAGAAGTACACCGCATACCTGCAGAAGCTGGTACAAGATGCGGATGTCAAGATTGAAGGAGAATCTGCTTCGCAAGCGTCCACACAGGATTCGGCAAAAGGCTCTGCGCAGGAGTCCGCACAGGCTTCGAACCAAGAATCGGCTGCTCCGGCAGAAAGCAACGCTGAGAAAAACTGACCCTTACCCGACGGTTATGTACTAAATACAATAAAATAGGGTAGTAAACGAATAGTTGGCTCGTCATACCCGCCCCGGTGGGTGAGAACAGGAGGAAACATGGCTACAAAAGTTGCTATTAACGGTTTTGGACGCATCGGACGTCTTGCTTTGCGTGAAATGTTGCGCAATGCCCCGGAATTGGAAGTGGTCGCAATCAATGACCTGACCGATAACAAAGATCTTCTGTATTTATTAAAATACGATACGGCACAGGGAGCTTTCCCGTATGAGGTTTCTTTAAAAGGAGACAGTCTGATCGTTGAAGGGCACGAGATTCGTTGCTACGCTGAAAAGAATGCGGCAGATTTGCCATGGAAAGAATTGGGCGTGGACTTCGTTCTGGAGTGCACCGGATTCTATACCTCGAAAGAAAAATCACAGGCTCATCTGGATGCCGGCGCAAAGCGTGTTTTGATTTCCGCTCCGGCTAAAGGGGAAGGCGTCAAGATGATTGTTTATGGCGTTAACCATAAGAGCTTGGAAGATGAAGATCGCATTGTTTCTGCTGCCTCCTGCACCACGAACTGCCTTGCGCCGATGGTGAATGCTTTGAATGAAGCCTTTGGCGTGGATCACTCCATTATGTCCACGATTCACGGCTATACCTCAACACAGCGCATGCAGGATGCTCCGGGCGGACGTAAGAGCCGTGCCGGCGCTGCGAACACGATTCCGGCTACAACGGGTGCCGCTAAGGCTATCGGTAAGGTTATTCCGGCATTGAGCGGACGTATCGATGGTAGCGCCCTTCGCGTACCGGTCATCACCGGTTCCATCGTGGAGCTCTATTCCGTGCTTAACAAGAAAGTGACCGTGGACGAAGTGAATGCGGCTATGAAAGAACGCGAGGCGGAGTGGTTCCGTTACAACGAAGATGAAATTGTCAGCTCCGATATTATCGGCGTTCCCGTACCTTCCATTTTCGATGCTACACTCACCAACGTGGTGGAAGGTCCTGATGGAAAGCAAATCGTCAAGACTTGCTCTTGGTATGACAATGAAATGGGCTTCACCAGCAACATGGTCCGTACCCTCAAGTACTTCGCAGAACTGGCGAAATAACAAAACATCGGCGAGGAGGCGGAAGCTTCCTCGCCTTTTTTAACGTTGCGACAAAGGAGCGGTAATGGCAAAGAAAACATTAAAAGATTATGATTTTACCGATAAGAAAGTTCTGGTTCGCGTGGATTTCAACGTTCCGCAAACGAAAGACGGCACAGGACATATTGTTGATGATTCGCGTATTGTAGCGGCTCTGCCGACCATCCGTCAATTGCTTAAGCAGAACGCTACCGTGATTCTTATGAGCCATTTGGGCCGTCCGAAAGGACCGGAAGCAAAATTTACGTTGCGCCCTGTGGCGGAACGTTTGGAAGAGCTTTTGGGCCAAAAAGTTCATTTCTTGGCTTCCGAAACGGTGGTGGATGCCTCTGTGAAACAAGCGGCAGCAGCATTGAAGGGCGGAGAAGTGGCACTTCTCGAAAACACGCGCTTTGTTTCCGGAGAGACCAAGAATGATCCTGCTTTTTCCAAAGACTTGGCTTCTTTAGCGGATATTTTCGTCAACGATGCCTTTGCGACTTGCCATCGCGCGCACAGTTCAAACGTCGGCGTAGCGGCTCTGTTGCCGTCGGCGCTGGGCCTGTTGGTGCAAAAGGAAGTGGATATCATGGGCGAAGCTCTGCAGGATCCCAAGCATCCGTTTGTTGCGATCCTGGGTGGCGCTAAGGTGTCGGATAAAATCGGCGTTATTGAAAATTTGTTGGATAAGGTAGATACCATTCTGATCGGCGGCGGCATGGCTTATACTTTCCTGAAGGCGATGGGCAAGGAGATCGGTACGTCTCTTCTCGAAGCGGATAAGTTGGAGCTTGCTAAGGATTTATTGCACCGTGCGAAGGAAAAGGGCGTGCGCGTGGAACTGCCGACAGATGGTGTGATTGCCGATGCGGTAGCGGAAAATCAGAAGACAGCCATTGTCTCCATTGATGCGATCCCTGCGGATAAAATGTCCTTAGACATCGGGCCGGAAACAATAAAAACATTCACGAGTATCGTAAAAGAAGCCAAAACAGTGGTTTGGAACGGTCCCATGGGCGTATTTGAGATCAAGGAATTTTCAAACGGCACCCTTGCACTGGCGAAAGCGATGGCCGAATGCCAAGGCACCACGATTATCGGTGGCGGAGACAGCGCTGCAGCAGTGGAACAAGCCGGTTATAAAGAGCAAATGACGCATGTCTCTACCGGTGGCGGTGCATCGCTGGAATTTCTGGAAGGCAAAGAACTGCCCGGCATTGCGGCCATTACGGATCGCTAGTCGAGGAGTAGAAAAAAGAAGAAGGAGGGAATGATGCGTAAGTCTCTGATTGCCGGCAACTGGAAAATGAACAAAACGCCGTATCAGGCGCAGATGCTGGCTCGTCAAATTGATTCCATTCAGTTGGATGACGCTGTAGAGGCACTGATTTGTGTGCCGGCGATTGATCTGCAGGCGGTAAACGAAGTCTTGGATGATTCTCAGCTGCATCTGGGCGCTCAGAATATGTACTATGAGGATCATGGCGCATTCACCGGCGAAATTTCGGCTTCCATGCTGAAAGATTTACAAGTGGAATACGTAATTCTTGGACATTCGGAGCGCCGCGGCATTTTTGGCGAAACCGACGAAATGATTCAGAAGAAAGTTGAAGCGGCTCTGAAGGCCGGCATCCGCCCGATTCTCTGTGTGGGTGAAACGCTTGAAGAGCGCGAAGCCGGCAAACAAGAAGAAAAAGTGCAGGGACAGCTGCTATCCGCGTTACAGGGATTGAGCCCCAAGGATCTTGAATCGTTGGTCATTGCGTATGAACCGATTTGGGCTATCGGAACCGGAAAGTCGGCTTCAGAAGAGGATGCGCAAGAGATGGCAAACTTCATTCGTCAGCAGGTTTCAAGCATACTTTCCAAAGCAGCAGGTGATGCGGTCCGTATTCTTTATGGCGGTTCCGTGAAACCGGAGAACATTAAGGCCATCATGGAACAGGAAGATATCGACGGTGCCTTAGTGGGCGGCGCCAGTTTGGAAGCAGCAAGCTTCATCAGCCTGGTCAATTATCGTATCGATTAAGCCCAAAGATTGGATATCGGAAAGGAGATTCTTATGTCCCAAATTATTGATGTTTATGCTCGTCAAGTCCTCGATTCTCGCGGCAATCCGACGGTCGAGGTGGAAGTGACGACCGAACTCGGCGGTTTTGGACGCGCCATCGTTCCGTCGGGCGCCTCGACCGGTGCCTTTGAGGCGGTGGAATTGCGTGATGGCGAAAAGGCATTTGGCGGCAAGGGCGTTTTAAACGCAGTCGACAATGTAAACGATGAAATTGCCACCCTGCTGGAAGGCTGGGAGGTGACGGATCAGGTGGGAATTGATCATGCCATGATTACAGCGGACGGTACACCGAATAAGGCGAATTTTGGTGCCAATGCGATCTTGGGCGTATCCCTGGCCTGTGCCCGTGCCGCTGCCGACGAATACGGCATGCCGCTTTACAGTTACATTGGCGGTGTGAACGCCAAAACCTTGCCCGTGCCGATGATGAACGTGATTAACGGCGGAAAGCATGCGGATAACTCCGTAAGTTTCCAAGAATATATGATTATGCCGGTAGGTGCGGCGACCTGGTCGGACGCTCTGCAATCGGCAGCAGAAGTATTCCATACGCTCAAGCGCGTTTTGGCAGAGGACGGTCATCCGACCGCCGTTGGTGATGAGGGTGGCTTTGCACCGAACTTCAAGAACGATGAAGAGCCATTGCAATACTTGGTCAAAGCCATTCGCGCTGCCGGCTTCGAACCGGGACGCGACTTCATGATTGCCATGGATCCTGCCTCTACGGAACTTTATGAAGAAGCTAAAAAAATCGGCAAGGAAGGCTATTACTTCTGGAAAACCGATCAATTTAAGACAACGGATGAAATGATTGCCATGTACGAAGAATGGGTTGAAAAATATCCGATTGTCTCCATTGAGGACGGTTTAGCAGAAGAGGACTGGGATGGCTGGAAAAAATTGACCGCACGTCTTGGCAAGAAGGTTCAGTTGGTCGGCGATGATCTCTTTGTCACGAACACCGAGCGTCTAGCCAAAGGAATTGACATGCATGTTGCCAATGCGATTCTCATTAAAGTGAACCAGATCGGCACTTTGACAGAGACCTTGGATGCCATCGAGATGGCCAAACGCGCCGGCTATACGGCGATCGTTTCGCATCGCTCCGGAGAAACCGAAGATACGACCATTGCAGATCTCGTGGTTGCCACCAATGCCGGTCAGATTAAAACAGGTGCGCCGAGCCGTACAGATCGCGTGGCCAAGTACAATCAGCTACTGCGCATCGAGGATATGTTTGGCGATGATGCAGTTTATCCGGGCATGGACGCTTTTTATAATATTTCCAAAACCGAAGAAGAATAATTTCGATAACAGAATTGCTGAGAAAAGAGCCGGCCGTAGGGTCGGCTCTTTTTGTGTAAAATTTAAAACCGGTGTTTGTAGGCAGTCGTTTTCATGATAAAGCTCGAAATAACCCGTTAATTTTCAGTAAATCCTGAAAAAATAGAAGAACAAATAGAGATCGCAAGAGAAAATTGAGCCCCAGAAGGCGGATAGAATGATAAAATAAGAGAAAGGATAACGTTTTGCAAATCCTCAACCTATTTCGGCCGACAAAGGAGGTAGCAAGAATGAGAAATCAAAGCGGCATGGTCTGCATGCTATTGGCCGGCGGACAGGGCTCCAGACTGAAAGCGTTGACCCGGAACACGGCAAAACCGGCAGTACCCTTCGGCGGTAAATATCGTATTATCGACTTTGCACTGAGTAACGCAACGAATTCGGACATTCACGATATCGGCATTCTGACGCAATATAAGCCATTTCGCTTGAATGAGCACATCGGTATCGGTGCGGCTTGGGACTATGACAGAACCTACGGTGGTTTACGTCTTTTATCTCCGTTTTATTCGGAGGAAGGGGGCCGGTGGTACGACGGTACAGCCAATGCCATCTATGAAAACATGACCTATTTGGACAATTTAAACCCCAAATACGTATTGATTTTGTCCGGGGATCATATTTACAAAATGAATTACAACGAATTGCTGGATGTGCATATTCGTAAGGGCGCCGAGGCGACGATTGCCGTCATGGAAGTGCCTTGGGACGAAGCGCCACGCTTCGGGATCATGAATACCGATGAAGAGGATCGCATTATTGAATTCGAAGAGAAGCCGGCGAAACCAAAGAGCAATCTGGCATCCATGGGCATTTACATCTTTAATTGGCCCACATTGCGCAAAGCGTTGATCGAGGACTACAAGGATAAAAATTCCACGTATGATTTCGGCCATGACATTATTCCGAAGATGCTTAAAGCGCAAATGCCCCTTTATGTGTATCGCTTTAAAGGATACTGGAAGGATGTTGGCACCATTAAAAGCTATTGGGAAGCCAATTTGGACATGATTGACCCGAACAATGGCCTGAACATTTACGAGAAAAACTGGCGCATTTATACGTCGGCGAAGAATTTACCCCCGCACTTTATCGCACAGGAAGCCGAGGTTTCTAATTCCCTTGTAAACGAAGCTTGCCGCGTCTATGGCAAAGTACAACATTGCGTGCTCTTTACCAACGTCACAGTGGAAGAGGGCGCGGAAGTACGTGACAGCGTCATTCTGTCGGGCAGCGTGATTCAAAAGGGCGCAAAGGTCGTCCACGCCGTTGTAGGGGAAAATGAAGTGATCCGAGCAGGGCAGGAGATCGGAGAAGACACTTCCGGCGCTGTCTATCTGGTTGCGGACGGAAACGTGACGGAGGAGTAGCATGAAAGATTGTATCGGTATTATTAATTCTAATTACGGTGGGTACAGTGACAATCGTGATTTTGGTGCTCTGTCCGAAAGCCGTCCCGATTACATGATTCCTTTTGGTGGACGGTATCGTATTATCGACTTTGCACTGTCGGCACTCTCTAATTATAGCATGTCGCGCGTCATGCTCTTTGGCGGCAACAATATCCGCTCCACATTGGATCATGTGGGCGATGGAAAGAATTGGGAAATGAATCGCCGCAATAACGGCTTGTTCATCAACCCGCCGAGTAAAACGTGGGAACATCATCCCTCAGTGATTCAGACCTATTATGATGCAATTCCCTTTTTTGAGGAATCGAATGGGGCCAATGTGCATATCATGAACCCCATGATGATCACAAAAGCGGATTTGGAGGAAGCCTATCAGCGTTTTTTGGAACAGGATGACGATGTTATGCTGTTCTATAAAAATATGGAGGATCACGAAGGTCTCTATACGAATATGAAAAAGCTGATTCTTGATGAGAATCATGAATTCATCAACATGGGCATCAACCTTGGTACCAATGCGGCTTTTCCGCTCTACTTGGAGCGCCTGTTTATCAAACGATCCGTATTTGTGGATCTGGTGAAGCGTTCTTTGGAACGCGGCTCGGCCACGACGCTCATTGAAGCCATCAATAATGAAAAGAATCGTCTGAATATCGGCGTATATGAGGTCACAGCCCCGGTGTTGGTAATTCATGATATCTATTCCTATTTCCAGGCGAATATGTCGTTGTTGGACCAGAATTTGTATCAGGAAATCTTCTACCGTGACAATATGATTTACACGAAATCAAAGGATGAGCCGTCTACGCTGTATTCGGATACGGCCCATGTCCACAATAGCTTGGTTGCTAATGGCTGCATGGTCGAAGGGCAGGTCGAAAATTCCATTCTTTTCCGTGGCGTACATGTGAAGAAAGGCGCAATCGTTCGAAACAGCATCTTAAATGAGAATACGACCGTGGGCGCCGATGCCGTGGTGGTTAACACTATTACGGATAAACAGGCTGTCATTGAAACGGGTGTTACCCTTGCCGGTGCGTATGCACACCCCTTCGTAGTGGGCAAGAAAGAAGTGATTTCGAGGTAATTATGAAAATTTTGTATGTGGCGGCGGAAGCAGCACCGTTTATTAAGACCGGCGGTTTGGCCGATGTGGCAGCTTCCTTGCCGAAAGCATTAAATCAGTTGGGATGCGACTGCCGCGTGGTGCTTCCACTCTACGCACAAATTGAAGACGTGTATCGAAAAAAGATGCGCCGTGTGGCAGAGTATGCCGTGAGCGTCGGCTGGAAGAATGAGTACTGCGGCGTATATGAACTGTCGTATAATGGCGCAACGTACTATTTTTTAGATAATGAATATTACTTCAAACGACCGGAAATTTACGGCCAGTACGATGACGGGGAACGCTTTATTTTCTTTTCAAAAGCGGCGGTGCGCTTGCCGCGTGTTTTGGATTGGAAGGTCGACGTGATTCATGCGAACGACTGGCATGCAGGCCTGGCACCCGTATATCTCAATGACTTTCGCCGTGGTGATGCCTTTTATCGCGAAATGCGTTCACTCTATACGATTCACAATCTGAAGTATCAAGGACAATTTTCGCCGGAGCTCTTTTTCTGGACGAATTTGGATCCTGCCTACTATTCGGACTACGATATGAAGTTTTATGAATCGATCAACTTTATGAAAGCCGCCATCGTTCATGCGACAAAAGTGAACACGGTTTCGGAAACCTATGCGGAAGAAATTCATTATCCATTTTTTGCAGAAGGCCTGCAGAATGTCATTAATGCCTATTCCTGGAAGATATCCGGCATTTTAAACGGTATCGATCAAGAGGTTTGGAATCCGGCCACGGATACTATGATTGCATCGCGTTATGATATTGCTTCTTTGGAGAAGCGTAAGAAAAACAAACGCGCCTTGCAGAAAAAAACAGGTCTTCCGGAAAAGGACGTACCGCTGATCGGCACGGTAAGCCGTTTGAACGCCATGAAGGGGTTAGATCTGGTTCGTTATATTCTCGAGGAGTTTTTGCAGGAAGACGTCCAACTCGTGGTCGTAGGTACAGGCGATGACACATATGAAGAAATGTTTCGCTATTTCGCGAAGCGATATCCGAAAAAGCTGGCAGCACGCATGCACTTTTCAACGCGAGAGAGCCATGAAGTTTATGCGGGTGCGGATATGTTCTTAATGCCCTCCATGATCGAACCATGCGGTCTATCCCAGATGATTGCGATGCGTTACGGTTGTGTACCGATTGTACGGGAAGCCGGCGGACTGCGCGATTCTGTAGAGCCCTATAATCAATACGAGAAGAGTGGCGACGGTTTCAGCTTTTCCAATGTAAATGCACACGATTTGCTCTTTACGATGCAGCGTGCGTTGCGCGTTTATCGTGATGCCCCGGAAGATTTTAGCATGTTGCAGAAAAACGGCATGGCCAAGGATCTCAGTTGGGATGCATCAAGCCGTAAGTATCTGAAACTGTATGAATCGCTAAATCCCTTTGGACAATGAATGGACCGTCTATGACGATTGTTGACAACACAACCCTTTTGGAAGAGACGAAAAATGAAAAGGCATGGATTCCTACGATAACGGCGCGAACGGCACATTTCGGTGCGCATTATTCTCATGAAGAGACATCCTTTCGTGTCTGGGCGCCGACGCAGCCTTCGGTTACCCTGCGCCTCTATACTTCCGACGATGGCGAAGCGGTGGCCAATATCCCAATGGAGAATGTGGACGGCGTCTATACGGCAATCGTCCCGGGAGATTGGAAGGGCGCTTTTTATACGTTCGAGGTACAGGGGAAGGAAGTGGTCGATCCCTATTCTGTTTCTTGCTCCATCAATGGCCGACGTAGTGCCATTGTGGACTTATCCGAGACGGATCCGCCGGGCTTTCGGGATACTTCGTATGTCAAAATTTCTCCGGCCGATGCGATCATTTGTGAAATGCACGTGGGCGATTACAGCTTCAGTACCACCAGCGGGGCGCGGTATCGCGGCAAATATCTCGGGGTAACTGAAAATAGCTCGTATCATGCGATTGAGACGGGCATTGGTCATCTGAAAGCGCTGGGCGTTACACATGTACACCTGATGCCGATCTTTAAAAACTTCACGGTGGACGAAAGACCGGAACGTGTTGGTGCGGAGGATAACTACAATTGGGGCTATGATCCGCATCTCTTTAACGTGCCGGAAGGCTCTTATGCCACGGATCCCTATGATCCGACAGTGCGCATTCGCGAACTAAAAGCGATGATACAGGCGCTGCACGAAGCGGACATCGGTGTGGTGATGGACGTCGTGTATAACCATACCTATCGTACCGAAGATTCCGAATGGAATCAGCTGGTCCCGGATTATTACTATCGAAAGGTAGACGGTGCGTTTGCAAATGGCTCCGGGGTGGGCAACGAAATTGCTTCGGAACGCATCATGGTGCGCAAGTTTATACTGGAATCACTGTCGTATTGGCAAAAGGAATATAAGATTGATGGTTTTCGTTTTGACCTAATGGCACTTCTGGATCAAACGACCGTGCGCCTGCTCATGGAGAGACTGCGTCGTGAGAATCCCTATGCGCTTATCTACGGGGAACCGTGGTACGGAGCGCCGACACCTTTACCCGAAGAAGAACGCACAACGTGGGGAACGCAAAATAACGCGAATTTTGCGCTCTTTAACGCGCGTTTCCGGGATGCCTTGTGCGGGGATATTAATGGAGCCTCGCGCGGCTTTGTGCAAGGCAATACCGAAGCTAAGCAATGGGCAGAGGTTGGTCTCTTAGGCTCGATACGGTATTCCAAGGCGTATAATGGGGGCGCCAAAGATCCGATTCATTCGCTGAATTACTTCAGTGCGCATGATAATCTGATTTTGGAAGATAAGCTTTCGCTATCACTCGGGAATCGGGAACACAATGAAGCGATGACACGGTTGGCTTTCGGCTTTTTACTTACGGCTGAGGGGATTCCCTTTTTTCATGCCGGCAATGAATTTCGACGCAGTAAAGCCATGTTGGATAATTCCTATCGTGCCCCCTATCTGGTTAATGGCATCGATTGGAGGGAAAAGGCGAAGCATCGGGATCTGTTTCATTATGTACAGGATCTCATTGCGCTGCGTAAAGCCTATCCGGTTTTTCGTCTTCGTTCGAAGGAAGACGTTGCACAGCGCGTGCATATTTTGGGTATTAAACATCCGTCAGTGATAGGC
This sequence comes from Levyella massiliensis, assembly GCF_000308275.2. GTDB lineage: Bacteria > Bacillota > Clostridia > Tissierellales > Peptoniphilaceae > Murdochiella > Murdochiella massiliensis_A. The sequence continues at coordinate 620,359 of NZ_HG529490.1, read as the reverse complement.
ATGGTCTATCAGAGAGGGGATCTTAGCGAAAGAAAGTATCTCGTTACGGTGTATCACAGCGGATGGTGGAATCTGGATGCGGACACGACGGTGCTTTTTGATGCCTTACACGCCGAGCGCTTGTGCGTGCAAAGGGTTTTTGATCGCTTTGGACGGACGCGTTCGAATCGTGTCGAGTTGGATCGCAGAGCAGGCATTCATTTACAATTAGAACCCATTTCCATGCTGGTTTTCGAAGTCGAAGTGCTGTACTGATGGTTTTGGAGAAATACATCGGCGGAATGGGAAAAAGGAGGAGACAGTGGACTATCATAAAATCTATAAGCAATGGCTTTCGGATGAAAAGGTGGACGCTTCGTTAAAGGAAGAGTTACGTGCTATCGCCGGTAAGGAAGAGGAAATCAAGGATCGCTTCTATCAATCCTTGCATTTTGGAACCGCAGGACTGCGCGGCAAATTAGGCGCCGGCACCAATCGCATGAATCGGATTACTGTGGGCAATGCCACGGAAGGCTTTGCGCGTATGATTGAGGAAAAGGGGGAAGAGGCATGCCGGAAGGGCGTTGCCATCGGTTACGATGTGCGTCATATGTCTCTGGAATTTTCTCGTCTGGCGGCAGAAATTTTTGCGGCACATGGGATTAAAGTGTCCATTCATAAGACGATTGTTCCGACCCCAGTATTGTCCTACACCGTTCGTGAGCTGGGCGCATTTGCCGGCGTCATGGTGACGGCCTCGCACAATCCGAGAGAATACAACGGCTATAAGGCATACGGCACTGCCGGTTCACAAATACTGGATGACTGGGCGGAAGCCATTGAGGCTAAGATTCATGAAACCGAAAAGGACGGCGTGGTCAAGCGCATCCCCTTTGAAGAGGGGCTGGAATCCGGCATGATCTCATACATCGATCCTTCCCTGATGGCCGGCTATCTGGAAAAGGTATTGGCGCTTTCCATTCATGACGATATCGACAAGAGTCTTTCCTTTGTGTACACACCGTTAAACGGTTGCGGCAATATTCCCATTCGTACCGTCTTAAAGCGTCGTGGTTTTACGGGCATGGCCCTAGTCGAAGAGGAGCTGGAACCGGATCCGGACTTCAAAACAACCGGTTATCCTAACCCTGAACGCCCGGAATGTTTCCGCTTAGCAGAGAAGAAGGGCAAAGAGGTAAATGCCGAATTTCTGATCGCTTCAGATCCCGATTCTGATCGTTTGGCGTTGGAAGTGCGTCGCAAAGACGGCAGTTACCAGTTTATCAACGGCAATCATTTAGGAGCAATCCTTACACATTATATTGTTTCTGAAATGGCCGCCACAGGCACCCTTCCGAAAGACGGTGCTGTGATTAAATCCATCGTAACCGGCGACATCGCACGCAAAATTACGAAAAAATACGGCTTGGCTTTATATGATGTGCTAACCGGCTTTAAAAATATTGCCGCTCCGGTTAATGACTGGGATACCACGCATGAGCACAGCTTTGTGTTCGGCTATGAAGAGAGCATCGGTTATAATCATGGCCCCTTTGTACGTGACAAGGACGCGGTTTCTTCTGCCATGCTTTTGGTGGAAGCGGCAGCCTTTTATAAACAGTCGCAAGGCAAAAATCTGCTGCAAGTCTTAGACGACATTTATGACGAATACGGTTATTACGGCAATAAATTGATTTCCATTGTCAAAGAGGGAGCCGATGGACAGGCTCTGATCGGCCGCATCATGGATGTCTTCCGTGCCGAAGGCCTCACGGATATCGGCGATCGTAAGGTAGTACGGGTAACGGACTATTTGAAGGATAACACCGGTCTTCCAAAGTCGAATGTTTTGAAATATGAATTGGATGATGAAAGCTGGCTGGCCATTCGTCCATCCGGTACGGAACCGAAGATTAAACTTTATGTCTATTCGGTGGGAGAGAGTCAGACTAAGGCAGATGCTATCTGTGAAGAAATTACAGAGCTGGTTTCCGCACAGATGAATGCGGTGAAGTAAGAAAACGCAAAGTAGTTAAAAAGGCGGCCCGTCGGGTCGCCTTTTTCGGTTATTCGTCGTATGCCATTGGTTAAGGCTTAGCGATTGCGCATTGCTGAACGGATATTTTGTTACACAAAGTTTCTCCACAGATCAACCTTAGTATGATTTTCATACGATTCGTGGGCTATGGTATACTCAAGCTAGGCAGGAGGCAACTATGGACGGTTTTTTTAATGCAATGGAAGCGCTGTTTTTCACGCAACTCTTCGGAAAAGTAACGCTTTATATGATTGTGTCTACCATATTGAAATTTATCTTTGTGTTGATTGTATTGGTATTTATCAGTCGTATTGTGCGCATGATTACGATGGACATTCGTTCCACCATGCGGCAGCGCTCTGTGCGCGCCGCTTCGTTAAAGCTTTTGAGCAATCCGGCTGACTTTGATTTTCCGGTGCGTGAGGAATATTTTCTTTCCGACAATACCTCGATCGGCCGTGCGGACGACAATACGATTGTCATTAAAGATCGGCAGATGAGTAAGCATCAGGCAGTGATTGTCCAAAACGGGGGCCATTTTCTAATTGACGATTTGAAGGCCACGAACCCGACGCAGGTGAATGATGAGGTCGTGACGCAGCCGGTTGAGCTGCATTCCAGGGATATGGTGGCGCTTGGCGGCATCCATTTTGTATTTCTGAACGAGGCGGATCATGAAAATTAATCTTTTTCAACCGTCTGCACCGGATAACCGGCGGGCGAAGATGGCTTTTTCCAATACGAAATGGCTTCTGTTTTTGTTCCAGTTTTTGACCGTATTTTTGGTCTATACGTTTCAGATCAAGAAACTCAGTGAAAGGTCTTTGTTGTTCGGCGCGGGACTTTTGGTCGTTTCTCTGTTATCTTTAACTCTCTTGCGGATTGTTTCGAAGAAAGAAGTGTATCTGCTTCTCATTACCAATATGATTTTCACCATCGGTATTATCATGATTTATCGCTTGGATCCAGGGCGGGGCGAAAGACAGCTGATGATCTATCTGGCTAGCTTGGTAGCCTTTTTCCTCGTGTACTTCATCATGCGTCGCACCTATACGCTTTGGGAAGGGCACTTGCTCTTCTATTACGGGGTGACGCTTGTCTTTTTCTTCATCACATTGGTGTTTGGCCTGACCTTACGTGGGGCGCGCAACTGGATTACGATTGCGAATATCAATGTACAACCCTCAGAATTTGCGAAAATACCTTTTGTGTTGTTTATCGCCTCTTGGTATAAGAATTACGAACACTATGAGAAGACTTTTTTGGGCCGTATCTCTTTAACCGTTATGGTTTATATCCTGTTGGGATTGTTTTTATTGCAAAAGGAACTGGGCACGGCGGCGATCTTTTTTGCAACGCTTTTGACTACGCAGATTGCTTTCGAACGGCATCGCTGGGTGCCGGTGATAAACCTGCTGTTGGCCTGTGTAGGCCTTTTTGTGGCGTATCATTTATTTTCCCATGTGCGTGTGCGTTTTGATATGTGGCTGGATCCGTGGAAGGACTTCAATAATAAAGGCTATCAGATTATTCAGGCTTTATTTGCTATCGCGGAAGGCGGCTTCTTTGGAACGGGCATCGGCCTTGGGCATCCTGACAGCATTCCCTTGGGGCACTCGGATTTTATCTTTGCCTCTGTCGTGGAAGAGATGGGTGCTTTCATGGGGATTTGCGTGATCCTGCTCTTTGTGCTGCTGCTCTATCGTGGTTTTAAGATTGCCATGCAGCAGGAGAGAGATTTTTATGCCGCGGTGGCGGTTGCCGTGAGCGCTATTTTTGCCTCGCAGGCAATTGTCATGTTTGCAGGCGTTCTTAAGGTCATACCCTTAACGGGGATAACCGTGCCGTTTTTAACGTATGGCGGTTCTTCCCTCTTGTCGAGCTTTGTGCTTCTGGCCTTATTACAAACCTGTTCCGAGGATTGGATGCAGGAAGGAGGCAGATATGCAACGAAGTAAACGTCGTTTAGCTATGCTCATCGGTCTTTTTCTGGTGTTTTTCCTGGGACTGGTGTTATATATGGTGTTTTTTCAGCTTTTTAAAGCGCCGGATTTACGCAGTAATCCGCAAAATATGCGTAACTGGGTGGATGAAACGTATTTTGGACGCGGAAGATTTTACGACCGCAACGGTCATGAAATCGTAGGACGCGAAAAAGATGCAAACGGCTATCATCGCTTCTCGCATCATCCCAATATGTATTCGCATGTGATCGGTTATCATTCCAAACAATACGGAAAAACCGGCTTAGAAAAAGCGCTGAACACACAATTACTGAACCTATCCACGGATAATCCGATTGCAGCGCTGCGGGGCAAGGTATTGAATGAAGGCACCGGCAATGATGTAGTTCTCACCATTGATAATGATCTGCAATACGCCGCTTACACCACTTTGGAAGGCCATAAAGGCGCTGCCGTGGCGATGGACCCCCGCACGGGAGAAATTTTAGCGATGGTCTCGTTACCAAGCTTTGATGTAAACACCTTGGATGCGCATTGGAGTCAACTGGTTGAGAATGAGGATCGCGCTCTCTTTCCGCGGGCAACGCTGGGACTTTATACCCCGGGCTCTGTCATGAAACCCATTACGGCGCTGGCGTTGTTGCAGGAAGGCGTGGATCTTGCCTATGACGACCGTGGGGAAACGACGGTGGACGGCAAGAAATATACCAATGCCGGACAAGCCGCCTATGGAAAGATCGGCTTGAAGGAGGCGCTGATGCATTCCTCCAATGTGTATTTCATCGACAAAACAAAGAACATGGATCCGAAAATCTTGCGTGAAGCTGCAGAATCGGTAGGATTCAATGAAGAACTGCCCTTTGTGCTGCCCACATCCCGCTCCACGGCACCCTATACGGAAGGGATGGATGTGAATCTCAAAGTCTCCAACAGCTTTGGTCAAGGCAATCTTTTGGTCTCGCCGTTACAGATGACGGTTGCCTATGCCGCCTTTGCCAATGGCGGAAAGGTACCGGAGGCACATTTAGTGAAGAACTATATTGCGCCCAATGGAGAGAAAATGAAAGAAACAAAACCTGTGGTGCATCGTACCATTAATGCCACCTTCGCACATATACTGCAGGAAGATCTTATTGCGACAGGAAAAGCCATCGGCCTCACCGATCGTTTAGGACAGGCCGCCGGCGGAAAGACGGGTACCGCGCAGACGAGTGGCGGTTCAACCAATGCTTGGACCATCGGTTTTGCTCCGGCGGAGAATCCGCGCGTTTTGGTTTGTGTTGTTGTAGAAGATGACGGACGCTCCGGTCAGGCTGCCGCAATGCCGATTGTTGCAAAAATCTTAGAGCTGGCACTGCAAAAGTAACGTTTATTGTTGCTTAAGCTCTTTTCGTTAAGCGCGTTGCAGGTTTATAATTAGTTACAGCTGTCCACTAAGAAAAATAAGGAGCATGACATGGATCGTAAACGAGTTAATTTATTGATGGTTAATATTTTAGCTCTCGGCGTGGCTTACGTTTGCGCGATGGTGATGCAAAATTCAGAATTTTTTAGCCTAGCGTTTCCGTATATTCTCGTAGTGGACAGCGTTTTTGTCTGCTATAAAAAAAGAGACTATATAACGCTTCTTGTCTATGGGATACTCATGGCGCTTACCTTAAGCAATCAATGGCTCCACTGGAATCCGAATTTTGGAGGACTCTTGCCGGGGGGCGTGGTTGGTATAGGACTTCGAGACCTTTGGCGCTATTGTTGGCCGTTTTCCACGAGTCCAAAAACGACTCCGTTATCCGGCGAACAAACCTCAAAAGAAAAGGCTTTATAGAGCCAAACGAGGCGTAATCAAAATGCGCTTACTGCAAATAGCCAATAGCTAACAGCCAATATTCAAACGTCGGAATTTCAACGCTTCAGTGTATTGAAATTCCGACGTTTTTGCGCTTTGGGTAGCCCCATTTTGATCGTAGTGTTTTATTCGGACACGCAATTAATGTTTTTTCCATGTACGCGGGGAGAAGAGAATCAACACCGGCCAAATTTCCAAGCGTCCGGCTATCATTCCGATGCTGAGCATAATTTTTGTCAACGCATGGTAGCCGTAATAGTTGCCTGTCGGACCTACCAGATAGCCGAGTCCCGGACCGACGTTATTAAACGTGGCCAGTACCGTGGAGATAGCCGTTTCCATGCTGTCCGTCACCGGATCCAAACTGACAATCAAAATCAATCCGAAAGCACAGAGGACATACATGGCTAAGTAACCGTGCAGCTGGCGCAGGAATGAGGCATCCACCGGTTTATGATCAAATTGCAGCGGAACGATGCGGCGCGGATGGCGCGTATGCGCCAGCGTGCGAAAGGCAGATTTAATCGTGATCGCCACGCGGGATACTTTAAAGCCGCCGGCCGTCGACCCGCCGCAACCGCCGATGATCATCGCCAGCAATAATATAAAGCGAGAAAAAAGCGGCCACTGCGCAAAATCAACCGTACAAAATCCCGTTGTCGACATCAAAGATGACAGGGAGAAGAAGGAATGACGGATCGTGGTAGCCATCCCATGCTGGTGTGGTTGACAGAATTGAGAAATCATAAGAGCGGCAAAGAGCGCGACAAAAAAAACTAAGAACCACCGAAACTCCTCATCGTCAAACATTTCCTTAGCGCGACCAATGAGAACGAAATAGTAGAGATTGATGTTCACGGTAAAAACAAGCATACCGATGGCAAGCACCCATTCCAAATAGGCCGAATGGTAGTAGGCAATGGACGTATTCTTGATGCCGAAGCCGCCCGTGCCGGCGGTGCCGAAGGCATGGCAGAGTGCATCAAAGAGCGGCATTCCGCCGATCAGCAGAAAAATCACTAAGATTGCCGTTAAAAAAAGATAGATGCCGTACAGGATGCGCGCCGTATCCGAAAGCTTGGCTACCAGTTTCCCGAAGGAGGGGCCGGGCATTTCAGCCTTGGCAATCTGCACGGAACTGGAGGAAGCATGCGGCGTCAATGCTAAGACGAATACGAGTACACCCATGCCGCCGATCAGATGGGTGAAAGAGCGCCAAAACAGCACCGAATAACTGAGGCTTTCGATGTTGACCGAAACGGAGGCACCCGTTGTCGTAAGACCGGAAGAAATTTCAAAAAAGGCATCTACCAGGCTCGGATACTGGCCTGTCAAATACAAGGGCAATCCGCCAAGTAGCGATAAACTCAGCCACAGCAAGGCGCACATGACCAAGCCCTCACGGGCAAAAAACGTGGTGTCCGCCGGCTCTTTTCGTCCAAAGATAAGAAAGAGCAAAATCGAGATGCCTATGGTGACAAGCCAGGCTTCTATATCATCGATGGGCTCGCGATAGAGTAGAGACACAAAAAGAGGCAGGAGCAGAAGCAAGGCAAAAACGCCATAGACCCGCCCCATGATGTAACGCGTGATGGAATGATTCATTATTCACCTCGTAAAAACCCGTTTAACTCGGTGGCAATGCCGTGATTGGACACAACCAGGACATGATCGCCTGTTTGTATGGTATCCGATCCGGACGGAATAATGATGGTATGGTTGCGCACGATTAATGCAATCAAAACGCCATCACGGAAATTGACATCCGAAAGCGGGATATCGATCGCTTGAAAAGTGGAACGGGCGAAACATTGCATAATCTCTACCGTGCTGTTGCGTACGCGATAGAGTGCTTCAATGCTGGAACTCTGCGAGGCATTGCTAATGGAACGCACATAGCGGATGATGGCCGTGGCTCCCAGGTTAACTGGCGTAATCATGGACTGCACGCCGACGCTGAATGCGATGGGGAGAAGCGCGAAGCGGTTCACCTTTGTAATTGTGCGCGGTACTCCTTCCGAGGCCGCAAACATTGATAAAATAATATTCTCTTCATCGATACCGGTTAAGGCTAAGAGGCAATCGTAGTGATTGATATTTTCCTCCTTCAACAAAGCCTGATCCGTGCCATCGCCGAGAATTACTTCAATATTCGGAAATTCTTCGGCCAGGTCGTTGGCAATGAGCTCGTTGGATTCGATGAGTTTGATATGCTTGCTCGTCTTGCGATGCATATCCAATACATAGCGAGCAATGCGTCCGCCACCGACGATCAGAACTGATTTAATGCGGGAGAGACCGCCTAAATCCGCATAGAGACGACGCAGATCCTTGTGTTCACCCAACACATAGAAGTGTTGGCCTACCTTAAAGGTCGTTTCGCCGCTCGGAATGACGGATCGATCATTTTCTTGGATGATCGCAGTGATGAGTCCCGGATAACGCTTACGGAAGGCAATTAAATTCATGCCTAAGATGGGACTGGTTTCTGTCACTAACAATTCCACCATACTCACCTGTCCGTTGGCAAAAGATTCGACACTGAGCGCCGCCGGGAACTGCAAGGTCCGAAATACTTCTCGCGCGGATTCACGTTCGGGATTTACCATTAGGGAAATGCCCAGACTTTTGGAAGAGAAATCCAAATGCTCCGCATACTCCGGGGTGCGAATGCGCGCTACTGTGTATTTTGCCCCCATGCGATTTGCGATGACACAAGATATAATATTGACCTCATCCTGCTCGGTAACCGCAATAAACATGTCACAGGTATTGACGTTCGCCTGCGTTTGCACCTCATAAAACGAACCATTTCCCAGAACACCGGTAATATCATAGGTTTCTAATAATAATTGCAGTATTTCCGCATTTTTTTCGATCAGTGTAATGTTATGGCCTTCATCGGCAAGACTTCTGCACAATTCCTGCCCCATTTTACCGGCGCCGACAATGACAATGTCCATGGATTCTCCTAACCTTGTGATTTTAATAACTTCGGGCTTTCCCGAACGATATTGCTCCGTGTACTAAAAGGGCGTTCGCCCGACTAAAAAAGTTTATCACGTAGATTTTTCCAATACCAGTTGGAACGGAAGATAATGCGCTGTATTCGCTCCTCCGGCACCGAGAAGGTCAAGCGCTTCACGCCCCTAAATGCATGCTTCACACCGTCACAAATAAGCTTTATGCGTTCGGCATCCCTTCCATCAATGGTTAATACCGTTTTGGATTCGGCTGGCAGCACCAGGGAAGAGGGGAGTGAGTCAAAGGATTTGGAACGGACCGGATGCAAGGCGGTAATCTGATAGCCACGCAGCATTTGATGCAAAATGGAACCGCCGGCAGATAAATTGTACGCCGTCGAGCCGGCCGGTGTAGAGAGCATCAGGCCGTCGCCCGAGGAGTTGATAAAGTCCACCCCGTCTACTCCAACATTCAGATGCAAGATGTGATCGTCGTTGCTTGAAATCAAAAATTCATTCACTGCGAGTAATCGATACGTCCATGCGGTCGTTTCAACGGTACAACAAAGGACATCCTGATGATGAATTTCATAACGATGCAGACGCAACAGTTCCAGATACTCTTCCAAATCCGACAGGGTAATTTCCTGAAAAAAACCGAGATGGCCGGTGTTGATGCCTAAGAAGGGAATGGAAGAAAAATGTGTGGAGTGCACGGCGCGTAAAAAGGAGCCATCGCCGCCTATCACGATGTTATAGCGTGCCTTTTCGTTGTAAAGACGTGAAATCGCAAATCCGTGATCCTCAAAATATGCCTCCACACGGCGATGGGCTTCTCGAGATTCCGGACTGGGTTTTACGAAAAGATTGATGATTTCCATGGGCGATGCCCTCCTTGGCCTACATGGTACCACATTCTGAAGGGCGTGCTAAGAGGACGTTCTCTTGTTCATCGGGAAAAGGTCTGCTATACTATAAATGTCCTTGGATACGCCTGAACATTAAACCTACGCATCTTATAAGGGACGGCGGAGTCCTAAATCGGAAAACAAGCCCCTTTGGAGGGAAGTTGGAAGAAATAGGCAGCTATCCCACCTTCACGAACAGAAGGTATTAAATTAGTAAGGCCCAAGGATGCGAAAATTCCTCCCGCCCCACCGGCGGGAGTTTTCTTGAAAAAAGGTTGGGTATATTAGAAATGTAAGCATTTTCAGGGCACATTTTGTTTGTTATAATTAAAAAGTATGATAAATAAAACGATGTCATCCGATTCGTCGCCGGTCTGTCTTTTGACTGCCCGACGAGAAACAAACCGAAGGGGGAAACTATGGGAATTATTGATTATATCGAAGCAAAAAATCGTGAACGCGTGGCTCGCGCTCGCTTTGAAGATTCGAAGAAGGTTGGATTCGGTCTGTTGTTGGGCGCTGTGATCGGTGCCGGCATCGGCATTCTCACCGCTCCAAAATCCGGTGAAGAAACCCGCAAGGAATTGGCGGACAAGGCTCGTGAAGCCGGAGAAATCGTTCGTGATAAAGCGGATGAATATGTAAACATCGCTCGTGATTTCGGGGAAGACGTCGGGGATAAATTAAGCAGTATTCGTCCGGCTATTGCGGAGAAATTGGATGATCTGGGTGATTCTGCTCATGATATGGGAAAAAAGATCAACCAGGCTGTTGAAGAAGCAGCGGATAAAGCGGATAAAGTAAAAGAAGGCGCAAAGAAAGCAGCCGAGGACGCCGGTAAAGGGGCTAAGAAAGCTGCAGATGAAGTGAAAGAGGGCGCTAAAAAAGCCGGTGAGGAAGTCAAGAATGCGGCAAAAGACGTCAAGGACGATGTGAAAGAAACAGCCAAAAAGGTCGAAAAGTAATCACGAACTCGCAGGAGGTTTCGAATGAACCAGATGACATTTACGATTTCTTTACAGGAAGTGCTGCTGTTCATTTTGATCGTGATGGCCATGGTTGCGGTATTCTTCCTTATTCAGGTGTTGCAGAATCTCAGTAACATTACCAAGCAACTGAATGAGGTGGTCAAGAAAAACAATGAAGAATTGGATGCGACGATAAAGTCGCTGCCGGTATTAACGGAAAAAGCTGATCACACCATTACGAAAGTGAATTCGATTCTGGATGATTCGTCGGATGCTATCGTAGCGTCCATTGAGGGCGCCAAGTCTACGCTGGAAAATGCACAGCGTATGACCAATGACGCGGCGGATACCGTCCAGTATGTGGCCACGACAGCGGTTGATACGGCAGATTTTATTTCGACCAATGTCAACAAAAGCGCTTCTACGATAAACTATGTAAAAGAAGTATTGCGAGTGATAACAGATCTTCTGCATCGCTAGCAGGTTAAAAAAGACGGTCCTTTGGGACCGCCTTTTTTTCTGTGAAAAGGTTAATTTTTCTCATCGTTGTCGAGCGTCAAATAAGAAGAAATTGCATGGGAAAACGGAAGACCTGAACCATTGTCCAATCTTCATAAAAAAATCATACACATGGAATCGTTTTTATGGTATGCTTTTAAAAGTGAACTGGGGCAATGAAATAGAGGTGAATCTATGGCACAACCGACAATCAAGGATGTAGCAAAATTAGCCGGTGTTTCGATTTCCACGGTTTCGCGTGTGATGAATAAATCGAAGCCGGTCAGTCCGGAAGCACAGCGCAAGGTTCTGGACGCCATCAACAAACTTGGGTTCAAGCCAAACGAGCTTGCACGTAGCTTGGTGATGAAAAAATCTAATTCCATCGGCATTCTCGTAAAGGATATCGGAATCCATTACATGGCGGAAATGATCCGCGGTGCCGAAGAAATCGGCCGCATGTATCATTATGATATTTTGTTGAGCAGTACCTATGGCGAACATGAGCTGGAGCAGCGGGCGATCGACTTCTTGTACCGTAAACAGGTAGAGGGCGTCATTATTATTTCCGAGAGCATTGAGCCGGAGACGATCGTTAAGATTAAAGAGTATCACTTACCCTTCGTGCTGCTAGACCGCTTTTATAAGTCGGCCGATTTGCATACCGTAACCATTCGTCATCGGGAAGCCATGAAGGAACTGACGGACTACGTGCTTTCATTGGGCAACCGCTCGGTGCGCTATTTGCGCAGCAGCTTGAGTTATGACTTTTCCAAAGAACGTTCCCTCGGCTATGACGAAGCCATGCGCGCCCACGATCTCACGCCTGTTAAGTGGGAAGCAGATGGCGATGATGCTGAAGCAGGCTATAAAGCGGCAGAAGCCTTTACGAAACATCTTGATAAGGAACCCTTTGATGCGGTGATCTGTGAGAACGATGATCTGGCCGTGGGCGTTATGACTTATTGTTACGATCATGGCATTGTGATACCGAAAGCGTTTCAGGTAGCCGGCTTTGGCGGATCTCCGTACATTCAGATTTTCCGCCCGCGCCTGACGAGCATGGAAGTGCCTTATTACGATATCGGTGCGGTGGTCATGCGTGCATTGACCAAGACGCTGCAAGGAAAAAATACTTTGGATGAAACCTTATATTTACCAACACAAATTCTGGTTGGCGAGTCGACAGAAGAGCGAAAGTAAGGTATAACAGTTAAACGTTAGGAGCCTGAAGGAGGTTTACATGGCAGAGAAAAATGTAACAGTGGTCAACGAAACCGGCTTACATGCACGACCGGCGGCGGCATTGGTTCAATTCGTCAAGAACATCCCGGGGGATGTAGAGTTAGTCAAAAACGGCAAGGTCGCCAATGCAAAAAGTATTTTTAACGTGATGAGCCTTGGTATTTCGAAGGGAATGGAAATCACGGTTCGTGTCAATGGCGAGGATGCAGAAGCCCATGTGGATCGGATCGTTGCGTTCATCTCCAATTTAACGGACTGACCGATAAAGGGAGCGTCCTCGGATGCTCCCTCTTTTTTTATGCATGGTAATAGGCCCTAACCGCTATTTTAATGTGGCAGCGGTGAGGAGAAGCGGAGTCGAATGGCTTTGCAGCAAGGAGGCGTTCCATGGCAAAACGCATGCGGGGAATTATTGCATCCTATGGTCTGACAATGGGCATTGTTAAACGATGGCTGCATGAAGATATTCCGATACGCACCGATTGGCTCAGAGACGAAGAAGTTGCAGGCGAGCTGAAGGCAATCGATGCGGCGTTTTCTCGCTATCGTGAGAAGTTGAGTGCGAAGGAAGTCACGTCTCCTCTGATGCAGTCTCTGCGCGAAGCACACATTGAATTGATTTCGGATCCGTTTCTGATCGATTCGGTTCATAAGCGCATCCAAGAGGAGAAGATGTCGGCCGATCGCGCCTTAGACACCACCATTCGCATTATGGCCGCGCAATTGGAAGCCTTGGAGGATCCCTATTTAAGAGAACGCGGGACGGATTATCGCGATATGGGTCGCAGTCTTCTTTATGAATTGAAAGGACTGCCGGTGCCGCGACTGGATCATCTTTCTTCGCCTTGCATTTTAGTGACGGAAGAGCTGGCTCCCTCCGAAGCCACCGAGCTGGATAAAGCGAATGTACTGGGCTTTACAAGCGATCGGGGCGGTGCGACGTCACACACCTCCATTATTGCGCAAACGCTCGGCATTCCGGCATTGGTGGGCATGAAACGCTTGAGTCGGGAAGTGAACGACGGGGATTTTATTATTCTTGATGCCGAAAATGGAGAACTTATCATTAATCCCGACGTCGACACCATCCAAGAGGCGCGGCAGAAAATGGAAGTCGGACGTGCTGAAACTGTGCGTCTTAGTTTGGAGAAGGCAGAGAAAGCGGTAACGGCGGATGGCCATGTCGTAGACGTCATGGTCAATATCGGCGGCCTTGACGACTTGACAGTGGGCATTTTGGCCGGCGCAGAGGGCGTCGGGCTGTTTCGCACGGAGATGCTCTATATGGAGCTGGACCACTTTCCGACGGAGGACGAACAGCTTGCCGTGTATCGGCAAGCGGCAGAAGCGCTGCAGGGCAACGTACTTACGATTCGCACGCTGGATATCGGTGGTGATAAACGTCTGCCATATTACGCTTTTCCACGAGAGGCAAATCCTTTTTTAGGGTGGAGAGCGTTGCGTTTCTGTTTTGACGAAGAAATCATTTTTCGAACGCAGCTGCGTGCGATTTTGCGTGCGTCCGCTTATGGCAATGTACGCCTCATGTTACCCATGGTTGTCGGATTGGATGAACTGGCACGAGCAAAACGCATGATTGAAGAGGAGAAGGAAAAGCTTGCGGAGCGCGGACGCGCTTTTAATCCGTCAATACCCGTTGGTATCATGCTGGAAACGCCGGCAGCTGTGATGCTGGCGGAGGAACTGGCGCACGCTTGCGATTTCTTCAGCATAGGCACCAATGATCTCACGCAATATATTTTAGCTACGGACCGCGGCAACAATCGCGTGGCGGGATTGCATTCTCCGTATCATCCGGCGGTCATACGCGCCATAAAACAAGGCGTCGATGCCGCGCATCGTGCCGGTATTTCTTGCGGCATGTGCGGCGGTTTTGCCGGTAATCTGCGGGCTTTACCCCTGCTCATCGGGCTCGGCGTAGATGCATTATCCGTACCGGCTTCCGTTATACCGAAGTTGAAAGAAAAGATAAGACACATTACACTGAAAGAAGGTCGCCGTCTGGCAAAACAGGCATTGGGTTTGTCAGCCACCGCGGAAATCATGCAGGCTGTGATATCGCAGGAACAAGATATCCGACAAAAGGGGGAATCGTGAGATCAACATGGCAAAAAATGCTGTCCATTTGTTTTGGATGCTTTATTCTTGCTTTAGCAATGAATTATTTCTTTATTCCGAATCACATCGCTGCCGGCGGTATCAGCGGCCTTGCCATCGTTATTAATTACGTTTTTCCGTTCCTTGGCATCGGTGCGCTGATTTTAGTCGGAAACCTTGTGCTGTTTGCGATGGCGTTTTTATTACTCGGCAAGCAATTCGGCATCATGACCCTTGTGGGGTCCGTTTCTTATTCGGCCTGGGTGATTTTTTTCGAACATTTTGCCCCCATGACCAAGCCTTTAGTGCAGGACCAGCTTCTGGTGATTTTGATTGGTTCATCCATCAGCGGCATCGGACTGAGCTTTGTTTTTACGCAAAATGCATCTACAGGTGGTACCGATATTTTAGGCGCCATTTTGAACAACATTACGCATATCGGTTTGGCAAAAAGTTTGTTTGCCATTGATGCCATTGTCGTGATGCTTGGCGGCGCCTGCATTTCACTGGAAAATGCGCTCTATGCGATTGTTGCCATCTATACGCAGGCCATGGTATTGGAAAATATGATTGCCGGTTTCGGTCGCCGTATCGTGATGAACATTACGACGGAAAAGGTGGATGAGGTCAATGCCTTCATCATTGAAAAAATGCATCGCGGCACGTCGATTTACCCCATGCAGGGCGGTTTTTCCGGGAACCCACACTTGGCGATTGTCGCTGTCGTTCATCATAAAGAGTACATACGCATAAAAGACTATGTAGACGAAGTGGATCCGCGTGCCTTTGTCTTTGTCTATTCTGCGAACGAAGTATTGGGCGAGGGCTTCACGTATGCACCCGGACAACGTGTATCGAATCCGCAACCGTTAAACGAACAAGTCGTCTTTACGCGACCGATGCCCGAGGATACCGACTCGGCAGTAGAGGTATTAAAAAAGAACGATCCAACGATCGAGGAGGGAGTAAGCTATGCAGCTGGGCAAAACGCAGCTTCTGAAGATTAAAGCATTAAAGTCGCCCGGGGCGATATTGCAGGGAGATATTTTGCTCCCGAATCGCTATGTGCCGGAAGGGGCTAAAACGGGAGATGCCCTTGAGGTATTTCTGCTGCGCGATTCGGAGGATCGCTTAGTAGCAACAACGCGAAAGCCGAAGGTGGAGGTTGGTGAATTCGCGTTTCTAACCGTTAAAGATGTGACACGACGCGGTGCGTTCCTGGATTGGGGGCTGGACAAGGATCTGTTTTTACCGTTTCAGGAACAGTTGCACAAGGTAAAGGTCGGGGAAGCCATTCTGATCTTTTGTTATATCGATAAAACCGATCGCATCTGCTCGACAATGCGGGTGAAGAATCATTTTTATATGCCCGAATCGTTCCACGAAAACGACTGGGTGGACGGCCTTGTGTATGCGAATAATCCTGAGATCGGCGCCTTTGTGCTGGTCGAAAAGCGCTACAACGGTTTATTGCCGGCTGAAGAAATGCGTGGCGCATTGATGCCCGGACAAAGGGTACATGTAAGAGTGGAGAGAATTAAGCCGGACGGAAAATTGGACTTGAGTCTGAATTCCCGTGCCTATGAGCAAATGGACGAAGATGCGTTGACGATCTATCAAACCTTAAAAGCCAACCACGGCTTTTTACGGGTGAATGATCACAGTGATCCGGAGCAAATTCGTTTATTATTCGGCATGAGTAAAGCACAATTCAAACGTTGTGTCGGCAGATTGTTGAAGCGGGGTATGATTACGTTTCAGGATGACGGGATTCGGCTTGCTAAATAGTCGTCCTGTCTCGGCTTTGTCGGCAACGCTAGTGATAAAAAGGGGGAAACATGACGGATACCGTATTGGCTCGCGTCGGAGAACGAGAAATCACGCAGAGCGAAGTGGATGCTTTGCGCAAGATGCTCGGGGAACAGTCGGAGCATTTTAAAGGCGAAGAAGGCGATAAGCGCCTCTTGGAAGAGATTATCAATCAGGAATTGATGTATCGCGATGCCTTAGATAAGAACTTGGAAGCAGAAGACGACTTTCAAAAGCAGTGGGAAAAAGAGCAGGCATCACTGAAAAAGCAGGTGCTGCAGCAGTACGCTTTAAGTCATTTGCTCGGTGAAGTCAAGGTTTTGCCGCAGGAAGTGGAGGCCTATTTTTCGGCCAACCAGGAACACTTTACCAAGGAAGAAAAAAAGAATCCCGATCAATTAAAATCACAAATTTACATGCAGTTGATGCTTTTGCGTCAGCAGGCAACTTATGTGAATTATACAAAAGAATTGGAATCCAAGTACCCTGTAGAACGAATTTCGAAGGAGGAGCATCATGAATGAGAAACAGCTGTTTGAGGAAAATCCAATTTTCAATCATTTTTATTGGATGAACCAAATTCCGCGTTGTTCCGGTCAGGAAAAAGCGATCAGCGACGCCCTGGTTGCATGGGGCAAGGAAAAGAATCTGAAGACGGCACAAAACGAAGCAGGTAACGTCCTGATCATTAAACCGGCCAGCCCTGGCTTGGAATCAGCACCGCGTGTGGTGCTCCAAGGGCATATGGATATGGTTTGCGTTAAAGATAAGGGCATTACGCATGATTTCACCTGTGATCCGATTGAGATGGAAGAGAAGGACGGCTGGTTGACCGCGAAAGGCACGACGCTGGGCGCCGATGATGGCATTGGCGTGGCTATGGCGTTGGCTCTCTTGGAAGAGGAGATGGACCTTCCGGAAATTCGTGTGGTTGTCACAACGGACGAGGAAGAAGGTATGCTCGGCGTTATGACGCTGGATCATTCTTGGTTGGATGCTGACATGCTGATCAACATCGATTCGGAGGAGGAAGGCTACGTCACCTGCGGTTGTGCGGGCGGCGCAACAGGTAATTTTACAATTCCCCTAAAACGCGAAAAGGTGGGGAATCAAGCGGGATTGCACCTGACCTTGTCTGGCATGCATGGCGGACACTCCGGACAGAATATTCTGACCGAGCCCAACAATGCCTGCAAGGTGATGTCGCAATTCTTGCATGCATTGGCTCAGGAGAAGAGCTTACGCATCGTTCACTTCCATTCCGGTGAAAAGCACAATGCCATTCCGAATGAAGCGCAGGCTTGGATCAGCTTTGCTGAGGAAGATGCCGAGGCAATACAATCTTCCATCGAAACCATTTGGATGCCGATGCAGGAACGACTGCTTAAGCAGGAACCAGACATTCAGTTGAATTTTGAAGCATGTGCTGTTGATGAGGATCCGCTCACGACGGAATCCACGAACCACCTGCTGAATTTGATGGATATTATGCCGCACGGCGTCTATCGTATGCGCGAGGACGGCAAGAATGTGTTGGCTTCAGATAACCTGGCCATTGTGGATACCAAGGATTCCTATGCGGATGTGATGGTTTCCGTTCGTTCCAGCTCGGAAGTCGTATTGGAAGAATTGCAAGGCAAAATTGATAAGGCCATTGAAACCTTCGGCGGTACCGGTAAATACACAGAACAATATCCTGCTTGGGAATTGGCAGAAAAATCTCCGTTGCGTGATATGTTCCTTAAACTGTACAAAGAAGAAACGGGCAAAGAAGCGGAAGTACTGGACATTCATGCCGGGCTGGAATGTGGCATGTTTGCCGAATACAATCCGCATCTGGACATGATCTCGATCGGTCCGGACATTGAAGGTGCCCATACGGTTAATGAACGCCTGGGCATTAAATCGACCCTGCGCACCTACGATATTCTTAAAAAATTGGTAGCACAAATCGCAACGCTTGCTTGAAACGTGTATAATAAAAACGGTAGAAGCGTTTCCAACACCCAACTTAAGGAGGATCTGCCATGACGGATGAAAAACAAAAGGATATGGAATCGGAAGAATGGGAAGAAGATGCGGAAGAAGAGGATCGCATCGTTTTAACGCTGGATGATGACTCTGAACTGGAATGCACCGTTCTTGATATTTTTCCGTTCCAAGATAAAGAGTACATTGCTCTGTTGCCGGAGGCGGAGGATGAAGAGGACGAAGGCATCCTAGTCTATGAGTATACGGAAAGCGACGACGGTGAATCCATCGAATTGACGCAGATTGAATCCGATGAAGAGTATAATGCGGTTGCGGATGAATTTGATCGCATCCTGTCGGAGAGTATTGATGAGGAAGATTCCTGCGAATGCGGTCACGACCATACGCAGGACGAAGAATGAGAGGGGGATGCCGTGATTCAGTTTGTATTGGGACCGAGTGGTAGCGGAAAAACCACACGCATGATCGAGCAAGCCAATGAGGAATATAAATCGCATAATGGTCATCTTGTTTTTGTGGACAATGACGATTCGCAAATGTTCCAGTTGGATCATGCCGTTCGCCTGATCAATATGAAGCAATATCACATCCACTCTATGGAACGTCTGTACGGACTGTTGGCGGGCATGTTGGCAAGAGACTTTGATATTGAACGCGTCTTTATTGACGGCCTGACGGCAGAAACCTTGCAGGAAGGAAATTTTGAAAAGAATATCAAGGAATTGCTGGTTCTGTCTTCTGAAAACAGCGCTGATTTCATCATTGGCCTCAATTTGGATGCCGATAAGGTACCGAAGCTGGAAGGCGTTGAAGTCGTTGAATTGGCAGTAGACTGAGAATTTGAGGCGTATTCCTTCGGGAATACGCTTCTTTTTTTATGCTTGTCTTCACCGTCGGAGTCTATTTGACAGTTTGGAAGGAAGAATATGCGTGAACTGCAGGTCGGAAGAAATGATGCAAAACAGCGTCTGGATCGCTTTTTGAACAAGGTCTTTCCTAAAGCGACCGCCTCTTTTTTGCAGAAGATGATCCGACAAAAAAAGATAAAAGTAAATAAAAAACGCGCTGAGGCAAATTCCTTGATTAAGGAAGGAGATCGGATTCAGATCTATCTCTATGAAGAAGTGCTGTTACCGTTGGAGGAGAAGCGTGTCCGTCCGAAAACCACATTGCACCTATCATATGCCTTTCAGAATGAGGATTTTGCCGTCATTGATAAGCCATGCGGCGTACTTTCTCATCCGGCCAATTCCACCGATTACGGAAAGACCGTGGTGGATGCGCTGATTTCGGATTTGATTGCGTCTGGAGAATATGTGCCGCGCTTGGAAAAAAGCTTTGTTCCGGCGCTGATTAACCGATTAGATATGCAAACGGCAGGGTTATTAGTGGGAGCAAAAAATCATCGTGCCATGCTTATACTCCAAGAAGCGCTTAGAGAAGGACGCATTGAAAAATACTATTTAGCTTATGTGGAGGGATGCGTGGATCAACCCGATACCGTCGCTTTACCGCTGATCACGGAAAACGGAATGAGTCGTGTCGATGCCAATGGTAAAGCCTGTCTCACGCATTATAAGCCACTTCTCACAAGATCGCAGTTTTCACTGCTGGAGATTCGCTTGGAAACCGGCAGAACCCATCAGATTCGTGCGCATATGGCCGCCATCGGCCATCCTCTGATTGGCGATCGTGCATATGGCGCACAGTATCGCCTCCAAGAGTTTAAACACCATTTGTTACTGTCACATCGCTTGCAATTCCTAAATTTAGAGGCGCTTGCATTGCCAGAGAGATTCAACGTATACTCGAAGAAGACGGAACAATTTCAAAGCCTTTCAAAACAATTGGAAAGAGGGAAAGGATGAATATAAAGATTCTTTTGATAGAAGACGAAGCGCCGATCAGAATGTTTACACGCATCAACCTGGAAAATGAAGGGTTTCAAATTTTAGAGGCGGAAAGCGGTGAGGAAGGGGTGCGCATTGCTCGCAGTGAAAAGCCGGATATTGTGGTGCTGGATCTAATGTTGCCCGGTATTAGCGGCTACGAGGTCTGTGAGATTCTGCGCACGGAAATGCCACATATCGGCATCATTATGCTGACGGCTAAATCGCAGGAAATCGATCGTATTCTTGGTCTGGAAAAGGGCACGGATGATTATATGGTGAAGCCCTTTAACCCGCATGAGTTGGTTTTACGTGTCCGATCGCTCATTCGCCGCCTAAAGTTGGATGACGGGTTAGAGATTCCTCATGAGAATGCCAACCATATTGAGGATGGACCCTTTACGTTGGACCTATACGCACGCACGTTTTCAAAAAATGGACAGTGGATTGATTTAACGCCGACGGAACTTTCGATTATTAAAATGTTTATGACCCATCCCGGCAAAGCCCTGAGCCGGGAAGAGATTTTGCATCAGGCATGGGGAGAAGATTATCGGGGCGAGAGTAAAATCGTGGATGTCAATGTACGGCGCATTCGTGCCAAGATTGAGGATAACGCGGCAAAACCTGCGTATCTGGAAACCGTCTGGGGGGTCGGCTATCGGTGGAAAAAGAGCGAATAATGAATCTGACGGATATGATCGGTGTCCGGATTATGGGTCTCTTTTTGACCATCATTATCATAGCCACGGCGGTCTTTGAGATTTTTTATGTCCAGTCGCTTTACAGCTATTTTTACGACAATGTCAGCGGTATTCTCGAATCACAAGCACGTTATAATGCCGAGCTGTTCCTCAGTTATGTGTCGGATGATGATCTGCATACGGTGGTCATGGAAAACAAAAACCAGTTCTATCGGGCCAATACCATGCAGGTGCAGATATTAAACAATGATGGGACGGTACTTTTTGACAATCGCGGCACAGATCTTCCGGGAAAAAAATTAAACACACAGGATGTGGCGGAAGCGCAAAAGAACAAATCCGGCATTATGGTGGGCAATGTGGGCTATTCCAACGAGCCTGTGATGAGCCTGTCCTATCCGCTTCGCAACCAAACCGCGCAGGTGGGCATGATTCGCCTGACGACATCTCTTACCAGTGTTAATGCCATGATTGCACAGCGTATATGGCCTTCCATTGCCTTTTGTATATTTATCATTGCTATTGTCGGTCTGTTGTCCTTCTGGATGTCGCGCTCCATTGTGCGTCCGATTCACAGCCTAACGGCAGTGGCGGCTAAGCTGGCGGACGGACAATATGAAGAACGGGCGGATGAAACACCGCGCGGTGAAATCGGAGAATTGGCGCGGACGATGAATCTCATGAGTGATAACATCCGCGAAAAAGAGGAGTTAAAAAACGACTTTATTTCTTCGGTTTCGCATGAATTGCGTACGCCGTTAACGTCGATCAAAGGGTGGGCGATTACGTTACAATCCGAAGGGATTAAACCGGAACTGGTGGGGGAAGGCCTTAAGATCATCGAAAAAGAATCGGAGCGACTGGGCTCCATGGTTGAAGATTTGCTCGATTTCTCACGCTACTCTTCCGGTAAGATTAAACTCAGCAAAAGTCGCTTTAACCTGGTGGAAATTGCCAACCATATTTTGTTGCAGATGCGCCCTCGTGTTCAGGAAAAGCATATCAATATGAACTATAACTATGCACAACCGGTCATTGAAATCTTAGGCGATGAGGGACGCATTAAACAGGTACTGCTGAATGTGTTGGATAACGCCATAAAATTTACGGAAGACGAAGGCACGGTGTTTCTTTCCATTGAGATCGAAAATACGATGGTGCGTATCACCGTCTCGGATACCGGTATCGGTATTTCGGAAGAAGACATTGCTTTTGTGACTGAAAAGTTTTGGAAAGGCAGTTCTTCGCAGTCGCACACGGGACTGGGACTTTCTATCTGTGAAGAGATCATTCGTGCGCACGGCGGCTCTTTAACGATTAAAAGTAAGCTGGGGGTAGGTACCAGCGTTAGTGCCACGCTGCCCTATGAAGCACCCAAAGAGATGAGAGAAAAGGAGGAGGAAGCATGAAAAAGCGTTCCCTTGTGTTTTTTCTCCTCTGTTTGTTACTGTTGTCGGGTTGTACCGATTCGCGCCGAAGCGTCATCAATGATATGACTGCCGTTTTGAAATCGCCGAAGTTAACGGATCTGCCCTTGCAGGGGGTATGGGAAGTGACCGAAGTGGACTACCAAGAAAAGAACACCACCGGAAAAGAACTTTTTAAAAAAGGCGATAAACTGTATGTGGATCCGGAATTTGTGGCATTGGGAGATGCCATTACGACGGCCCCCAGTTTTTCTTCAAAATATGTTAAGTTGCAAGATTATTTGGCCATGCGCAACGTTAAGAAAGATTTTGGCGTAAAAAAGGATGCGCAAGTGTTCGTCGGCATGGTGCGCGATACCGATCTTTTCTCCATGGATCTGATTTTATTGCCGAATCGTAAATTAGTGTATTGCAGCGGTTCGACCATCTATTTGTTGGAACAAAAGAATGGCGTGGTTCCTACAAGGAATAAGGATGAGATCATGACCTTCGCCAAGACCAATGAAAAAATGGAAAAGGGCACGGCTTATAACAGCCACATTACCACGCTGATCGGCATTCGTACGAAAAAGATCAGTAACGCAGGCATTCCGTATTATCGCTATTCGTCTTTTTTAATATCCGATCAGCCCACGTATGAACGGCCGCTTGTCTATAAAATGAATCGCTTGTTTGTGCTCAATCAAGATAACATCGCTTATGTTCTGGACTACAAGACAACGGCGCCTGATATTAATAACGGTGTGATGAACGGTATTTTTACCTATCATGCGTTGCAGAACAGCGCGCGTGATAACCAACAGGTATTACGTGATAAACGCGGACGCGGCATTACTTTTGTGCAAGGAAATACGATCTCGTTTGATAAGCCGGCGCAATACCCGGCGCAAAAAGATACTCCCAAAAAATATGAAATTCAACGTTTGGACAAACTTTCGGAGGATCGCCCGTTAAGCGTCGCCGAAATCGGCGGTGAAACGGAAGTCAAAGCCATGAAAGAACAGGTGAATGCTCAGCTTTCGTTCTTGGACCCGAACGGTGAGATTGATCCCAAACGCATTACGGTGGATGAGAGCAATATCGGCATCATTCGACGCAATATCAGCTGGGGATTTGTCACGAGCATGAATTGGTTGTCAGGAGAAAAGCGTTACTCTTCACAAGTCAATATTGACGTCGTGCCATTAATCAAAATGTTTAATGCGCCGGCTGAGTCCATGTCCTGGGCGCGTATTACGAATAAAGCACCCTTGGCCACCACAGCATCGGGTTCACCAGCTGCCGATCGTCTATGGATCAAAAATGAAGATGAGCTGCTTTACTACCGCTCTACGCCAAACCATGTGGAAATTCGTGCGCGGCTCTCCATTCAATTGGACAAGGATACGGAGATGGTTTCCATACGCTACTTCTATGATGAGCAGGGAGAACAGGTCCGAGAGCAATTTACCGCCGGTGAATTGACACAGCCGCAGGTAATTTATTCAGAGCCGGAGGAGACGTTGCGATCCTCTCGTTTTAGCGAGGAATAGTTTCCAGCTGGCTTCCGACAGGGACGGATTGAAGTAATTTTTCCTTACGGTGGTGAGATAGGCGTTTTATCGCCGCTTCCGTACGTAGAGCTTGCGATTTATCCGAACAACGCCAATACCCTGCCAGTTGTACGGGCAGGCGCGAGCGGGTATATTTGGCCCCCTCTCCGCGATTGTGTGTATCCACACGTTTTTCAACATCGGTTGTATAGCCGGTGTAGAGACTGTTATCGCGGCAACGTACGATATAGACATAATACTGCGTTTCTTTCATGTCTCTCTCATTTCTTTAAGGATGCGTAAGACGGCTTCTAACGGAAATCCGCGACGGCAAAGCGCCTGGACGGTGCGCTCGAACTCTTTCGAATCGGAAAGATCACGACGGCCGTATTTCTTTTGGGCGAGACGGCGCAACGTTTCAACCTCTTCATCCTGATGGAATGAAGAGAGTGTTTCACGAATGCGTGCGGCATCAATACCTTTTTGCCTAAGGC
The DNA here is from genome assembly GCF_000308275.2 of Levyella massiliensis. Lineage (GTDB taxonomy): Bacteria > Bacillota > Clostridia > Tissierellales > Peptoniphilaceae > Murdochiella > Murdochiella massiliensis_A. Next base: position 595,985 of record NZ_HG529490.1, on the reverse strand, counting down.
CTCCCGCAATATGACGCAGACTCCAGCCCTTACGCAGTTTATCTTCTCCATAGCGCTTAGCGTAGGAGGCATCATCCAACCAGCCCTCTCGGCGTAATTTTGCAACAGCGGCTTCAGCAGCATCCGGTGCAATTTTTTCGCGTTGCAACCGACATAGAACTTCATGTTCTGTTCTCGGCTGGTAACTCGCATAGCTAAGAGCCAGGGAAGCGGCACGAAAACGCGCATCCTCTTCCCGTAAGATCTTTTCTTGTTCGAGGGACGGATTGCAAGGAGCGTGCAGATTGAGACGCAGATAGGTCTCATAAGAAACCAAAAAGGTTTCATCGTCTTCAGATGTAAAGAGAAAACCGTTTTTTCGTTCATCGAAAAGAATTTTGACAATGACCATAACTTCTCCTTTTTCTGATTATACCATGAGGCCGAGCGTCTCTTAGAGGAGAAAGGGAAGAGCAGTGTCCTTTACCGGACGTAACAACAAGAAAGGCGGAAAAAATGGCAGAATTAAAATATGACATCGTGGAGCGCTTGGGCGTTCTGAGTGAAGACGCAAAGGGATGGAAAAAAGAACTGAACCTGGTGTCTTGGAACGAAAGAGACCCTAAATACGATTTGCGCAGTTGGAATGCAGAGCATACGCGGATGAGCAAGGGCATTACATTGACAAAAGAAGAGGTGGAAATTCTTTCCTCTCTATTGGAAGATGAGTTAAAAAATGACTGAACCGGAAAAAGAAATCGAAATTAAGATCTTGTCGGTTCCCTTTGCCCCATTTGAAAAAGAATTGCTGGCAAAGGGGGCGGTCTTTGATGTGGAGGAGCATCAGACCAATATTCGCCTCAATTCCAGCCTACATCCGTTGGATGCGGATTCGCATATGCGTTTGCGTATCATCGAGGTGGAAGGACGCGAAACGGTGATGGAGTGGACGCTTAAAAAGCGCCTATCGCAGGATGGCGGACGGGTTAACGACGAATATACGGTGCGCGTTACCGATCGTGACGCCTTACTCTTGTTACTGCGACAGTTGGGCTATGATCAGCAGATTCCCGCTAAGAAATGCCGCCGTCGCTATCTGTGGCAGGATTTTCGTGTGGAATTTGATACCTGGGATCCTGAAAGTTTTCCTTTTCCCTATATCGAAGTCGAGGCTCCGTCCGTGGAAAGGCTTCATGATTTCTGCGAGGCGTTTGCTATTTCCAAAGAACACATTTCCACAGCCTCTATTTCCGAACTGAAAGAGGCCTGGGAGAACCATACCCTGAAGCTCTGAAGAAGCATTGTTCCTCATCGGTAAGCGTGGGCATTAAGCGCTATAATGGAAAAAAGATGATGTGCTGGACCTTTAGCAATGAGGGAAACTATGAGACCGCAAGAAGCAGAGTTAAATCCCGAATATCAGCAACTGCAATGGATGGAGGGGCCGCTCGAAGGGCTCACGCTCGATTTTGTCCATCAGACTTTGCGTTACCGCTCCTGTCCGCCTGTGCACCTGGAATATCAAAAAATTCAAGTATTGTATTTTCTTGCCAAGCATTGCGACCGGTACATCACGGGATCGAAGATGAATATGGAAGCCGATCTCAACAGCATCGATCTGCCCAAAATGATTTCATCCATCAAATCGGCATTTGCCAGATCCTTGCCGAGGGAACTGGATAAAAAAGAGGTCTCCGCATTATTTGACGTGTTCATTCACAAATCCAGAGTGGACGGCAATATGGGCTATCAATTGCGGCTACCTGAAATGCAGACGCTGCAACGGGAAACGCGGTTCGATGCGCATCGGTCGACCGCGGAATCCTACAAAGTGTCCGAGCACGAAGCGGTTCCCAAACGCGTGACGGGGCCGGCTGACTTTTTGCGTATAAATTGGCTGGTTCTCTTTATCTTACTGATTTGCCTACCCGTTCTTTTTGTGTTTAATCATTCCGGGCATCCTCTGTTTCAGTCTCTTTATCATGCTTCGCTTGCAGCATCAATGTCATCCTTTAGCGTCGTGGTTCTTGTCTTAGCCGCACTGCCACAACTCTGCGGCATCTTGATCGATACGCCGCTTGCTATCTTGCATTATCTTTTTTCGCATGATCTGAAATTGTCTCCGCGTCGTTTCTATTTGACAGTAAAATATGGTGATCCGGAGTGCCGAAGTATGATCGGTGGTCGCTTTAATCTTTCCTCTCGTCATATTTTATATGGCCTTATTTGCAATGGACTGGGAGCGGGCATTGTTATTTTCATGCGCCTTATTTTGGACACTGTCCCGGGATTGAAGGCTATGATTCTCCAACGAAACGATCCCATGGCCGCCTATTTGTCATTTCTCGTCGCGCTCTTCATCGTGCTTTTGATGTATTACTACGAAGAAAAACGTACTGATGTGACCGTATCCGTTCCGGACATGGAAGAGGAAAATGGGTTTAATTATTTGTTAACGCGTGCCCATGTGTTGGCGAATACTGTATATCTGACCGCCTCTTTGACCTTTTTGCAACAGTCAACGTTTTATTTGTTCTTATTTGCCCCTCTACAAACGAAGACCCTTGAAAGCTTTCCGGCAGCCGCGATCGGCTTTATTTTGATAAGCTATGCCTACTTTTGGTTCACCGGTATTTCGCCTTTTGCGCGACAGGTGAACGCCACGGCAAAAAAGAATTATATTTTGGGACCGCCCGTCGTGATCTTTTCTTCTCTTTGGATTTTTCACGGCCTTTTTTTGCATCACATTGCCGGCATTGCTATTGTAGTTATGGATTTTTTCCTTCTGCTCCATTGGGGCATTAAGATGTTTACTAATCGTCACTATTTCTTTGATCACCAAGGGTTCATTCCTAGCCTCTCTTTTTTTAGCATAGGACTCATCGCTTTTTTGTGCGCTTTGCTCTTTTTATAGGATGCTTATTTTGACTTGTTTCAGGCAGATGATATAATAAGCAAAGGCAGGTTTTCACCTGCTTTATTTTTATAAGGAAGTGAGCATGAGCATGACGGATCAAACGATTTTAACACAGGAAGGTTACATCAAACTTCAGGAAGAACTGGATTATTTAAAATCCACGCGCCGCGCGGAAGTGTCGGAACATTTAAAAGTCGCACGTGCTTTTGGAGATTTGTCCGAAAATGCAGAATATGATGCGGCAAAAGATGAACAGCGCCAGCTGGAAGAACGCATTGTGGTGATTGAACAACAATTAAAGAATGCACAGGTCATTAAAAATGATGCTTCCGGTGAGGAAGATAAGGTGCACTTGGGTTCTACGGTTAAGGTACTGGATGTGGAATTTAATGAGGAGATGACGTTTACGATCGTCGGTACCGTAGAGGCCAATCCGAAAAAAAATAAAATTTCGAATGAATCGCCATTGGGCAGTTTACTCTTGGGCGCAAGAGTAGGGGACGAACTGACGGTAGAAACACCGGGAAGCGCTGTAAAATACAAAGTCCTGGAAATTGTACGATAAGGGAGGACAAATGACGAAGCAGGGATCGGATAACGAAATGCTGCAAATTCGCCGCGACAAGCTGGATGCGTTGCGTAAAGCCGGTAAGGATCCGCACACTATTACGAAATATGATGTAACGGCGCATGCCGCAGATGTGCACGCAGCATTTGAGGATTGGGACGGTAAAAAGGTAAGCATGGCAGGACGTGTCATGGCAAAACGTGGCCATGGCAAAATGAGCTTTATCGATTGTCAGGATGCCACTGGAAAAATTCAATTGATTTGCCGCGCCAATATCATGGGTGATGCAAATTTTTCTGTCGTGAAGGATTTGGACTTGGGCGACATCGTGGGCGTGGAAGGCTCCATCTTGCGCTCCGAACGCGGTGAAATCTCTGTCTCTGCCGAGAAGATAACGCTGTTGACGAAGGCATTGGCACAATTACCTGAAAAATTTCACGGTCTAAAGGATCAGGATTTACGCTATCGCCAGCGCTATGTGGATCTGATTGTGAATCCGGAAGTCAAAGATGTCTTTATCAAACGAACGAAGATTTTATCGGGGATTCGTCGCTATTTGGATAATGAAGGCTATTTAGCGGTGGAAACGCCGGTATTAAACACTATCGCCGGCGGTGCAAACGCACGTCCTTTTGTGACGCATCATAATACGTTGGATATTGATATGTATCTGCGCATTGCGAATGAGCTCTATCTGAAACGCTTAATCGTCGGTGGCTTTGACGGCGTCTATGAAATGGGACGTATGTTCCGTAATGAAGGCATGGATACGAAGCATAATCCTGAATATACCGCTATCGAGATGTACAAAGCCTATACGGACTATGAGGGCATGATGCATTTGTGCGAGAACATGATTTCGACGGTTGCCGAAGAAGCCTGTGGAAGCGCGGTCGTGAATTATCAGGGTCATGAACTGGATTTCCGTCCGCCATGGAAGCGCATGACCATGACGGAAGCGGTACGCCAATATGCCAAGGTGGATTTTGATCAAATTCAAACCGATGAAGAGGCGAAAGCCGTAGCCAAAGAACATGGCATTGAAACGAAGCCGACAGATGGAAAAGGCAAGGTGCTGGAACATTTCTTTGATGAATATGTCGAAGAAAATCTGGAGCAGCCGACCTTTATCTATGAATATCCTGTGGAAATCAGCCCATTGGCCAAGCGTATGCCGTCGAAACCGGATATGACCGAACGTTTTGAAGCTTTCGTATTGGGCAGCGAAATCGGCAATGCCTTTTCGGAGCTGAACGATGCACAGGATCAGCGCGGTCGTTTTGAGCATCAGGTGGCGTTGCGTGAAGCTGGCGATGAAGAGGCCGGCATGATGGACGAAGATTTCCTACATGCTTTGGAAGTGGGCCTGCCGCCGACAGGTGGCATGGGTCTTGGCGTAGACCGCATTGTTATGTTTTTGACCAATCAGACCTCGATTCGCGACGTTCTGCTTTTCCCAACAATGAAGCCCTTAGATACACCAAAGGACAAGAATGGGGTACAGAAATCCGAGGAGGCTGCAACAGTAGAGACGGCGTCTGAAGAGGCTCCGGCGGTGAATGCGAACGATCCTTCCATGCCGATCTTTGATGCGAAAAAGCCTGACTTTGCAAGCCTCGTGATCAAGCCGCTGTTTGAGGATCTCGTCGATTTTGAGACCTTCTCCAAGTCCGATTTCCGTGCCGTGAAGGTCAAGGACTGCGTTGCCGTTCCCAAGAGCAAGAAGCTCCTTCAGTTCACTTTGGACGACGGAACCGGCACAGATCGCACCATCTTAAGCGGAATTCACGCCTATTATGAGCCGGAAGAGCTGGTCGGCAAGACCTGCATCGCCATCACGAATCTGCCTCCAAGAAAAATGATGGGCATCGATTCCTGCGGTATGCTGATTAGTGCCGTTCACAAAGAAGGCGAAGAAGAAAAGCTTCATCTGCTGATGGTAGACCCGAGCATTCCGGCAGGCGCGAAGCTGTACTAATAAGTACACCATGGCATGTTCTCTTTTGCCGGAAAAACGGTATGTCCTACATTGCCGCTTTTTAGCCGAAATTCACACAAAAACACCATAAGTACACCAAAGTGGCTGCAAGTCGCCATAAGTCACTGGAATTCGCACATTTTTACTAAGAGCTCCGATTCAACTCGGGGCTCTTATTTTTTTGCCGTTCCGGATTTAGACCCCACACATTTCAATTTCCTCTGCGTTTTGATTACACTATAAGTGGAGGAGGTGATGCGAATGGGAATGAGCTTTGCTGAAATGCATCCGGAACTTGCCTCTGAGTTTTCGGAACGAAATCTGCCGCTGACGGTTTCAGATATTACATACGGATCAAACAAGAAATACTGGTGGATCGGCAAGTGTGGACATGAATGGCTTGCAAGTCCTAAAAGCAGACATTCCGGAGAAGGTTGCCCCTATTGTGCTGGGATGAGGGTACTGGAAGGTTTTAATGATCTTGCATCCATTAAGCCGGAGTTGGTCGATGAATGGTCTTCGGAAAATGAGCCGCTAAAACCCAACAATGTAAATGCCGCATCTCATCGAAAGGTAAAATGGAAAGGCAAGTGCGATCATGAATGGACTGCAGAAATACGCGCAAGAGTCAAAGGGACAGGCTGCCCGTATTGCTCCAATAATAAAATCATGCCGGGGTTTAACGACCTTGCTACGCTTCATCCAGAACTGGGAAAGGAATGGTCACCAAGAAATCTTCCATGGACACCGGACCAAGCTCCAGCGGGAGCGAACAGAATGGTATGGTGGCTGTGTGAGAAAGGCCATGAGTGGGAGACGCTTATATCCACCCGTGCGGGAGGAAGCAAGTGCCCATTCTGTAGCGGGATCAAGCTGTTGAAGGGATTTAATGATCTGAAAACAAAGCAGCCTGCTCTTGCTGAGGAATGGTCAGAAAGAAACCTTCCTCTTCTCCCAGAAGATATAAACGAGAAGTCTCGGCAGAATATTTGGTGGAAATGCAGTACCTGCGGTTATGAATGGCAGTCCGTTGTCCATACCCGTGTGCATGGAGGCCCTTGCCCTGTCTGCGCAAATCGTAAAGTAAAACAGGGTATCAATGACCTTGCCACTACAGATCCGGACATTGCAAGGGAGTGGGATTATACAAAGAATGAAGGAAGTCCCGCTACTGTTTCCAGATATGCAATGAAAAGAGCTTGTTGGAAAGGCTCTTGCGGTCATTCATGCAACGCCTTTATATATAATAGGACCGTGAACGGAGAAGGCTGCCTTGAATGCGAAAAAGGATTTAAGTCCGTACTGCCGCAGTTGGCTGTCCTGTATTATGCTGGGAAATATGGGTTAAAAGTAAAGCTGAATGATGAAACGGCCATTGGCATTCACCTGGATACATACATTCCATCCGTCGGAATTGCTATAGATACTGGAGGAATCCGTAATTCCAAGATCGGAATAGAAGAATACGGAATCAAGCGATTACAGTGCAAGAAGCAAGGAATCGACTTATACACAATAACAGAAGAGGACATACCTAATGACAGACACTTTATTTTAAGAGGAGACTCCTTAATAGATATGCTTAATGCAGTCCTCACCACATTTAAGCGATCTAATATATACATTGAGGCAGAGCCTGAAAAGGACGTTGTGACAATTCGACGGAACTATTTCCGCTGGCGACATGGGAAAAGAGAATAAACGCGATCGGTATGGCCCAACAGGAATCATAGAAGAGATTCTTGTGGGGCTTTTTTGTTTTCTGAAAAAATTTTTTAGAGATACCCCCAAAAACACCCCCCTGAACTTACTAGCTAGTGAAGGGACTTTTCTCGATAAAGGAAAAGCCGCTTCGCTGAACTTTGAAAATTGAATATACAGGTCATCAGGTACGTTAATCAGAGTGATGAGCCGAGCAGCATGTACGCTCCTGCGATAATCCAGTGCTGTAAATGTTGGATTGCTACCGACATGGCGATGACAAGTCTGAGGATAATGATATTTCCCTATGGGGCTGGCGGAGAACCCGGCAGAGGTGAGACTCCTATGAGACCATGAAGCACATGGTCGCCTGATGACTTCCTGTAGCGCAGAGGGCGTTGAGAACAAATACTGCGCTTTTACATGATCCAGAGCTTAGCTTAATGGGTCGTGAATTCCAAGAAAGGAGGAAAACGCATGGAAAACTATAAAGTTATCGCTATCACGAACCAGAAAGGCGGCGTAGGCAAAACGACTACTACAGTTAATCTCGGCGTGGGCCTTGCAAACACCGGTAATAAGGTTTTGCTGATTGACGCTGACCCGCAAGGGAGCCTCACGGTGAGTCTCGGTGTGAAGAGCCCAGACGAGTTGGATGTGTCGCTATCTACGCTCATGCAATCGGTCATAGAAGATGAAGAGCCTCCCGGCAACGCGATCATCGCTCACAATGAAGGCGTTGATTTGCTTCCTTCTAATATCGAACTGTCCGGCATGGAAACGGGCTTGTTCAATGTTATGAGCCGTGAGTACGTTCTGAAATCCTGTATCGAGGTTCCTTTATCTCGGCGGTAACGAGCAGTCTACCCACGAATATGTCTCCAAGCTGTTTGGCAAGGAGACCATCGACACGAACACTTACGGTCGATCTCGCGGGAGAAACGGAAGCTACTCTACCAACTACCAGCTCACAGGGCGTGAGCTTATGACACCTGACGAAGTGCGTATGCTGGACAATCAGTACGCGCTTCTTTTTATACGCGGTGAGCGCCCCGTACAGGATTTTAAGTATGACATTCTTCATCATCCCAATGTGCGGGAAACCACCGATGGCGGAGCACCAGCGTATACGCACGGTGAAGACACCAGAAGCATTGCGGCAATGTCCTTTGTGTTTGATCCGATGGAAGTCGAAAAGGCGCAGAAGTTTGAACCGCAGCTACACGAGTTTGAGCTCTACTCCGAAGAAGAGCTCCAAGAAAAATTTGAAAAAAAGGAGAAAGAAAAACATGAAAAACATGAAAAACATCAATCGTAAGAACAACACTCAGAAGCCGGAGATTCCCAGCAAGGTAAAGAAGGGCTTCCGCTTCTATGCTGCGGCGGTCCTGTCTCTTGCCCTGGTTATGGGCATGAGCGTTACTGCCTTCGCAGCCGGTGACCCGATCACGGTTGTCAACAACCTGTCCGATTTCATCTTTGGCCTGATCCGCGCGGTTGGCCTCATCCTTCTCGGTTGGGGTATTGTGCAGGTCGGCCTCAGCTTCCAGAGCCACGATCCGAGCCAGCGTTCCAACGGCTTCCTGACTCTGGCGGGTGGCGTCATTATCACCTTCGCAAAGGAAATCCTCAACCTGATCGTGGGCTGATCCGGTTTCCCGAAAAAGGGGCGGTCAGCAATGACCGCCCCGGATTGGAGGTGTAACGAATGTCGGATAACTGGATTGTACAAAATCTCGAAAATGCCCTTGAGGTATGGAACGATAAGTTGTCTGAGATCTGGCAACTGATCACACAGTCACCGCAGACATTCAAAGGTGGCTCTATTTGGTCAGTCATTACCAGTATCCACGGAGCCTTGCAAGCCATCGGATACGCACTGTTGGTGCTGTTTTTTGTGGTGGGCGTTGTAAAGACCTGTGGATCGTTCGCTGACCTGAAAAAGCCTGAACACGCTGTAAAACTGTTCGTCCGTTTCGCTATCGCCAAAGGACTGATCTCGTATGGCATGGAACTCATGCTGGCGATCCTTGAAATCATACAAGGCGTTGTAAGCACGATTATGAACTCTGCCGGTTTTGGCACTCCACAGGCGACGATCCTGCCACAGGAGATTGTGGATGCAGTCGAGGATTGCGGGTTCTTTGAGTCCATTCCTCTCTGGGCGGTAACGCTTATCGGAGGACTGTTCGTTTGGGTACTCTCATTTGTGATGATCCTGAGCGTCTATGGACGGTTCTTCAAGATGTATATGTACACGGCAATCGCGCCAGTCCCGCTTTCCACCTTTGCCGGTGAACCCACCCAGAACATCGGCAAGAGCTTTCTGAAAAGCTATGCCTCGGTATGTATGGAGGGAGCAATCATTGTTCTTGCCTGTATCATCTTCTCTGTCTTTGCGTCAAGCCCGCCTGTTGTGGACGCGAGTGCAACCGCAGCGTCAATGGTCTGGAGCTATATCGGTGAGTTGATCTTCAATATGCTGATCCTCGTCGGTGCCGTAAAGATGGCTGACCGTCTCGTTAAAGAGATGATGGGAATCTGAGGCAGTTATGGCAAAGAGAATCTTGAATAAGTGGCCGGGTTATACCGTGGCGGACTGAGATTGCAAGTATTGTCTCTATTACGGCGGCAGGAAGAACCGAGAAGTGAACTGCCTTGCAGATGAGTGCGTCTGCAAGGCGGAGCTTCAGGAAGCTGCCCGTCGGGAAAGGAAAGAATATGGAAGTAAAAATCAATAGAGAGATTCGGAACTATACCGAGTCAATGTTCTTCGGACTGTCCTTCAGACAGTTCGTTTTTTCTTTGCTGGCTGTTGGTGTTGCTATCGTGCTGTACTTTGCGCTCAAGCCCCACGTCGGAACGGAAACCGTTTCCTGGGTGTGCATCCTCGGTGCGGCTCCTTTCGCCGCAATGGGATTTATCTCCTATAACGGAATGACGGCAGAGCAATTTGTATGGGCGTGGCTGCGGTCAGAGATGATTGAGCCGAAGCAGATCAAGTTTGAGCCGGTGAATATCTACTACGAGGCGTTGAAGGACACCATCGACGCCAAGGAAAAGGAGGTCTACAAAGGCAATGATTAAAAGCATCAAAACAATCCTGTCTCAGGATAAAGAGAAGTTCGTGGTGCCGAAGAAAGTGCAGGATTTGATCCCGATCAAGTGCATCTGGCCTGACGGTATCTTTAAGGTTGGAAACAAGTTTTCCAAGACCTACAAGTTCAGCGATATCAACTATATGGTGGCAAGCCGAGAGGATAAGGAAAGTATGTTCCTGACCTACTCTGAGCTCCTGAACAGTCTGGATAGCGGCGCAACCACGAAGATCACAATCAACAACCACAGACTGAACAAGGCGGATTTTGAGGACTTCATTCTCATGCCGATGAAGCGTGACGGGCTGGACGGTTACCGCATGGAGTACAACAATATGCTCCTGGATAAGGCAACCGGAGCCAACGGCATCACACAGGAAAAGTATGTGACCATCTCCGTGAGCAAGAAGGACATTGAGGAAGCGCGAGCATATTTCGCCAGAGTCGGTGCGGATCTGACGACCCATTTCACGGGGCTCGGTTCCAAGTGCGTTGCGCTCAATGCGGTACAGAGACTGCGTATCCTTCATGACTTCTACCGCCCCGGCGATGAGACTGCCTTCGAGATGAACATCAATAAGAAGGCAAGAATGGGTCACGACTTCCGTGATTATATCTGCCCGGATAGCGTGGAGCGTAGCGCAGACCACATCAAGCTCGGAGAAAAGTTCGCAAGAGTTCTGTTCCTCAAAGATTACGCAAGCTATATCAAGGACAGTATGCTCTCCGAGCTTACCGAGTTGAACCGGAATCTGATGTTGTCCATCGACGTGATCCCTATCCCTACGGATGAAGCGGTACGCGAGGTCGAGAACAGACTGCTGGGCGTTGAAACCAATATCACCAACTGGCAGCGCAAGCAGAATCAGAATAACAATTTCAGTGCCGTCGTTCCGTATGATATGGAGCTCCAGCGCAAGGAGTCCAAGGAGTTCCTGGACGATCTGACGACCCGAGACCAGAGCATGATGTTTGCCGTTGTGACGATGGTGATCACGGCAGATACCAAGGAGCAGCTCGACCTGGACACCGAGACAATCCTCTCTACTGCGAGAAAGCACATGTGCCAGATGGCCACGCTGAAGTTCCAGCAGACGGACGGACTGAACACGGTTCTTCCGATTGGCGTCAGAAAGATCAACACGTTCAGAACCCTTACCACCGAGAGCCTCGCGGTTCTGATGCCGTTCAAGGTACAGGAGATCATGGATCAGGGTGGTATCTATTTCGGTGAGAACGCGATTTCACACAATCTCATCATGTGCAACAAGGCAAACCTCCTGAACCAGTCAGCGTTTCTGCTGGGCGTTCCGGGCTCAGGCAAGAGCTTTTCTGCCAAAAAGCTGATTACCTTCCTCATGCTGAACACCGATGATGATATTCTCATCTGCGACCCTGAAGGCGAGTATGCGCCACTGGTGGAAGCGATGGGCAATCTCGGATCGGTTATCAGGGTTTCTGCCGGAGGCAGGGACAGACTGAACGCCATGTATATGGTTGACGGCTACGGTGAAAACAACCCTATCGTGGTGAAGTCTGAATTCATCATGTCGCTGATCGAGCAGATCGACAAGAAGGGCGTTGGCCCTCAGCATAAGTCCATCATTGACCGCTGCATTACCAATGTCTATCGCAATGCCGCAGAGGACGGAACTGTTCCGACGCTCTGTACGCTGCGTGATATGCTCCGGGAGCAGCCTGAACCGGAGGCAAAGCAGATCGCTTTGTCTCTTGAACTTTATACCACCGGTTCGCTGGATATCTTCGGCAAGCAGAGCAATGTCGATCTGGACAAGCGCATTGTGGTGTTCGACATTCACGGCCTCGGCTCTCAGCTCAAGCCCACCGGCCTGCTGGTTATCACCGATACCATGCTGAACCGCGTGACACTGAACTGGAAGAAAGGCAAGCGCACCCATGTCTTTATCGACGAGTTCCATGTGGTGTTTGAGAATGAGTTCTCGGCTCAGTTCTTCAACTCCGCATGGCGTCAGTTCCGTAAGCGTAATGCTTATCCGACTGCGATTACGCAGAACGTGGAGTACCTGCTTGATTCCGTTCAGGCCAGCACGATGCTCTCAAACTCTGAGTTTGTTATCATGCTGAACCAGGCAGCGTCCGACCGCGAGAAGCTCGCGCGGCTTCTCAACATTTCCAATGAGCAGATGAGCTATATCACCAATGCCGACGCTGGCTGCGGTTTGATTAAGTACGGATCGGCTCTCGTTCCGTTCATCAATCAGTTCCCGCATGATACCAAGCTCTATCAGCTTATGACCACGCGCCCCGGCGAGGGCGAATTTGCAAGAGGACAGGATTAACCCTGTCCTCAATCTTTTATGGAGGTAATTTGAAATGAAAGTAAAAAAGATTATCGGCATCTCCGCGATTGTACTTCTCTGCGCGATTGCGGTTTTCGCTGGCGTTGTGTTTGTCCACCAGTACCGCGACGCCAAAAACAGCGTCGAGAAATTCGACGATCTGAAGGACCTCATCGTTGATGTTGACACGAGCATCCTGGACAAGGAACCTGTCAATACCAGCGACACGGATGACGTTGATCAGAGTGATCCGGATGATACCACGGTAGATGAGCCCAAATTATCGGAAGCAGATCTTGCCAACGAGAAATACAAGGCTCTCTTCGAGAAGAACAACGACTTTGTTGGCTGGATCTGCATTGATGGCACGAACATCAATTATCCCGTCATGTGGACGCCGAATAGCCCTGACTACTATCTGAAGCACAGTTTCGAGAAGGAATACAGCGATTACGGAGTTCCGTATATCGACGAAGCCTGCGTGATGGGCGAAAGCAACAACTATGTCATTTACGGTCATCACATGAAGAACGAAACCATGTTCCACGATCTCTGCAACTATGCCAGCAAAGAATTCTACGATGAACATCCGACCATCAAGTTTGATACCCTGTTCGGCTTTGGAGAGTATTAGATTGTTGCGGTATTCCGCTTTGATACGAACAACGATACCTTCCGATACAACCAGTACACGTCGATGGATGAGGAACAGTTCAACACTTTCATGCAGAAGGTTCATGCCCGTCAGCTATACGACACCGGCGTGGACGCCAAGTACGGAGATAAGCTGATTACGCTTTCCACCTGTGAGTACACCTATACGAACGGTCGATTCGTGATAGTTGCTAAGAAGGTTTGATTCTGCTATTTGAGTAAGGAGGCGATAGCTATGAGCAGGATTAAGACAAGAGAAAGCGTGAAGGATATCAAGGTAATTGACAAAGCAGCTGTTGCCTCCGAGCGTATGAAGACGGCGCTGGTCAGATCAAAGGATCAGTTTGAAAATCTGATGGACGATGGACAGGTCACGCCGTCTGAATATGCGGAGGATAAGATCCGTTATGCTGCGGAAGATGTTGCAGATCGTCTCGGTCATGATGTGTCAGCCGAGACGAAAAAAACTGTCAACAAAGGCAAAGAAGCGTATCGGAAACATCGTGAGGAGAAGCGGATCGAAAAGAATGAGGAGCGGGTCAAGCGCTATGAAGAGCGCTTTCGCAGAGAAGAACAAGCTCGCTACGAGTATACTTCTTCTCACGAGTCCCATCCCCGTCAATCGACCACTCACAGCTCAGAGCCGCAGGGACCTTCGCAGATACAGAGTGAGCCCGCATCCAAACGTCAAGCGGTATCGCAAAAGCAAAACAGTGTTCGGCAGAGGAAGAATGCCTACCAGCAGAACACCATAAGAGAAACAGCCTCCACCGGTGGTGATGTTCGGAAGAACGCTTTACGCGGAAAGCGAAACCAGACCATCAAAACAGCGGAGCGGACGGAACACACGATTAAGCAGTCCGCCCGTTCTGCAGGAAGGAAGACTGTGAAGACCGGTGCAAAAGGCACGGTTAAGTCTTCAGAGAAGGCAATTAAGACAGCGGAGAAGATCTCCAAAGCGGCCATTAAAACGGCTGAGAAAACCGCCAAGGCAACTCAAAAAGCTGCTCAGGCGACCGCCAAGGCCGCACAGAAGGCTGCTGAGATGGCGAGACAGGCTGCGATTGCGGCATACAAAGCTGCGGTGGCGGCAGCGAAAGCGATTGCCGCCGCGATCAAAGCGATTGCGGCAGCCATCAAAGAACTGATCGCGGCCATTGCCGCCGGTGGTTGGGTGGCGGTCGTTGTGATTATCGTTATCTGCTTGATCGGCCTTATCGTAGCATCCTGTTTTGGAATCTTCTTCTCTTCTGAGGATACCGGCTCTACGCAGACCATGCAGCAGGTCGTACAGGAGATCAACTTGGACTATCAGAACAAGCTTGACGATATCAAGAACTCCAACACCTACGACGAACTTGAAATGTCAGGCTCCCGCGCAGTCTGGCCGGAGGTCCTTTCCATCTACGCTGTAAAGACCACCAACGATCCAGATAACCCGCAGGAAGTGGCGTCTATGACTGATGAAAAGAAACAGCTTCTGAAGGATATCTTCTGGGATATGAATGAGATTTCTTATGAAACCGAGGAAAAGACAGAAACGGTCATAGTTGAAACAGATGATGGAGAAGGCAACATCATAGAAGAGGAAGTCGAAGAGACAACAGTTTATCTGTATATCACCGTAAGTCACAAGTCCGTAGAAGAAATGATGGAACAGTACGGTTTCACCGAGGAACAAAAAGCCCAGGTTGCAGAGCTGCTCGCACAGGACAGTAGTATGTGGGCATCTGTTCTCTACGGAATTTAGGAACAGACGATCAGATTGTTGCGGTTGCGCTGTCTCAGCTTGGCAATGTGGGTGGCGAGCCTTACTGGAGCTGGTACGGTTTCGGCTCTCGTGTTGAGTGGTGTGCCTGCTTTGTCTCATGGTGCGCTGATCAGTGCGGGTATATCGAGACTGGTGTTATTCCCAAATACGCGGGCTGTGTTAACGGCGTCAACTGGTTCAAAGATCGTGGCCAGTGGGCAGATAACGATATCGAACCGGCACCCGGTATGATTATCTTCTTCGATTGGGATAACAAGGACAGTTCCGGCCCGCAGGACGGCGAATCCGATCATACCGGAATCGTTGAACGGGTTGAGGACGGCATTGTTTACACCGTCGAAGGAAACTCTGGCGATAGCTGCCGCGAGAACCATTATGCTGTAGGCTACTATGAAATCCTGGGTTACGGGGTTCCAGAATATTAAAGATGTAAGTGCCATCCGTGAGGGTGGCACTTACATAAAAAAGTGGCTGATATTGATTTTGTTGTGTTGAGAAAGGAGAAAAGAATGGAAAGCGCGAGGACATATGGATATATTCGTGTCTCGTCACGAGACCAAAATGAAGCTCGGCAGGTTATTGCACTTCAACAATTTGGCATCGCGGATAAACAGATTTATATCGACAAGCAAAGTGGGAAAGACTTTGATCGACCAAAGTATAAAAAGCTGATTAGAAAGCTCAAAGAAGGAGATCTCGTGGTCATTAAAAGTATTGATCGATTAGGGCGGAATTATGAGGAGATACTAAATCAGTGGGGTGTAATTACTAAGTCAATCAAGGCCAATATTCTCGTTTTAGACATGCCACTTCTTGATACCAGGAAGAAAAGCAACGATTTGACCGGAACATTTATAGCAGACTTGGTATTGCAAATTTTATCTTATGTGGCGCAAACAGAAAGGGAATCAATAAAGCAACGTCAAGCAGAGGGGATTGCGGCTGCAAAGAAAAATGGTACTTGCTTTGGCAGAAGGCCATTAACACTACCGGAAAACTTTACAAATGTCTGCGATGAATGCAGGGGGGCACCTTGACAATAAGACAGGCAGCGCAAAAGTTATCTATGTCCACGACAACTTTTTATCGGAAGTATATAGAACAAGAAAAAATGTGTGCAGATAATTGAGCCTTAAAAAAACATTATGAGACATCTTTATAAATCTGTACTCTCGGAGAAAATTTTTTGTTCCAGAAGGTAGATTTTTTGGAACAACTGTGATATAATATCAAAAGGACGCAATAAGGGGGGGTGATTTATGATGCCGATAATTATGTGTTCAGACAAAACTGAGTGGGTTGAAGTGAGTGACAAAGAGACCAACCAACAAGTGAAAATGGTCGAAGAGAAATAAAAAGTTTATGGGAACATAACGATTATTGCACAAGAAGGCTCGTCTCATTCATCCGGCTTAAAATGGATGGGTGAGATGAGCCTTTTGCTACAATTCCTCATCCAATAGTGGAAGATACTCTAATAAGGTGTTAGCTTTAAAGTCGGGAACATGGAGAGAGTGATTTTATCCGACGCTACCACTGGCATTATACCGCTAAGCTATTAATATTATCATCGACATGTACAAGTATAATAATACTTTTGTTTAAATGAGAGATGTGATAGATATGGAACATACAGATAATAAGTCAAATATCCTTTTAGTTGAGAAAAGAATAATAAAAGATGTACTGCGCGTTAATGAAGGCATGACTATAGGGATGTCTAATTTAGAGGATATATTTAACTTTCGACTTGCGGGGATGACGCTCTATCTTTATGATTATTCAATTTTAAGTTTAGAGCAGAATTTAAGCGAGATTCTGAGAAAAATTTGGAGAATAAATGAGGAAAGGAATCGAACCTTACTCCAAGAAATTATAAATATCGACTCATTTTTAGCGGAAAAAGAAGTACAGCATATATGGATAAAGGGAATTCGAGATATTATTTTTGAAAAAGATTCGCTTGGAATGCGAAAAATGATTGATGCTGATTTGTTAGTAAGTAAGCAGATTGATATTAAAACAATATTGAATGAATATGGTTTAAAGCAAGGCAATGTAACAAGAAGTGGTGAAATTTTTTATCCTAAAAATGAAGAAGAAATTGTGCTTGCTGAACGTGGTCATTATGAATATGTGCCATTTGTAAAAAAGCTTTTCATTAGAGACTGTGAACCGGTTGGGCTACACGATAATGTTATGAGACGATTTAGACTGTTTAAATACAAAAATCAGTATTACACAGATTTTGTGCTGGATGTTCATCATGCGTTGACCAATGGACTTGCATTTTCAGAGGGGTTAAAGAGTGGATATCTTCCGACTATGAGTGAGATGGATGATCTATGGTACTGTATGAATAAAAGCTATTATGAGGTCATAAGAGGACAAAAGAGAGATTTACAGATTGTTTTAACAACAATGGAAAAGTACAGAAGAAGCAGGTTTGATATTTCGGACATATCATATAGATTCAAAAATGTTGCTTCGAGTTTATATAACGAAAACGTTTTTTCAGCATATCGCGGTCTTTTGGATGGAGACAGTGCAGTTTTAAATGCACTAATCGAAAGATTAAGGGGAGAAAAAAATGGGTAAAGGAATAATAACATCTTTTGCAATTAATGAGGATGGATTGTTCTGGGCAGTAGAGAGAGACAACATTAGTCGAGTGTATGTGAAATTTCACGGGCAAAAAACGGAAAAAATGTTGTTGGAAAGGCAAGGAAAAATAAACGTATTAATTGCTGATAATGATAATCTTTATTTCTGTTTAAGCAAAATAAGGTCAAGGTTTTATTATAAAGCGTACAGATATGATCTTAAAACAGGAAACTGTGATATGCTAATTGATGAGGCAAAGAAACAATTAAATGAATTTATTGTTTGTAGCCAAGATGGAGATGTATTTCTAACTACTAATCAATGGGACGTAAAGAATAATGAAATAGCTTGCGTTGGTATACAGGATTGTCTGATTACAAGACTTGCAGCAAAAAAGAATGGATTATTATTACTCATGGATGTGCATAAAAACAAGAAAAATTATTGCTACACAAATATGCATTCAAATTCTTGCTCTGACATTTTTGTGTATACACCCGTAACTGGTCATATACAAATAAATTCTAAAGACAAGAAATCCATCAACTATGGAGCCAAATTTTTGGATGCAGAAAGAATACTTTATATTACCAATGAAGGATTTGATAGGCAAGGCTTAAATATGTGTTCGCTAAACGGAGAATCAGAATTAGTTTATTCTGATCAGGACGGAGAGGTTGACGACTACTGTATTGACGAAAAAGGAGGGGTAGTTTATATAAAGATAACCTGTGGCGTAAAAGATTACATATTAAGTCATAATATAGATACAAAGAAAAGTCATTCGATTAAGTTACCCGAAGGGGCAACTGTCGTTGAAAAAATGCTCACTTATAAAGGATATCTATATATTATTGCTGAATCAGAGAATATAAGGCCAACAATTTATAGGTATTACGAAGGATGTTGGGAAGAGATTGTTTCTTGTGACTTCTATACAAAAGGATATTACGGAGATGCTATCACCATAAAAACCTTAAACAATTATAAAATGGAGGTACTGGTCTATAAGACTCCAACCGCTAAAATAGGGAGTACAATTTGGCTCCACGGAGGACCCAATGCTGCTAATAGACGAAAATATAATCAGTTGTTTTCCTTCTTTCTGAGAAGTGGTTTTGACGTTATAGCGCCGAATTATATAGGTAGTACATGCTATGGAAGAGAATATATGGAGGGTTTTGCAAGTAACGGTAAATGTGGCTATGAAATGATCCTTCAACAGATTAAGGAACTTATCGAGTGGGGCAAACATAAAAATCTATTTGAAAAAAATATAGTAATATGCGGCGAAAGCTTTGGCGGATATCTAAGCCTTCGTATGGTCGAGTATGATTTGTCGGATATAATACTATATATTAATTTGTTTGGACCGACAAAAATTAACAACATTTTGGACAGGTTTCCTGAGTATATGACGACAATGCCGAGAAAAACATTTGGGGGAAAATGTGAAGAACCAGATGTGATAGATTTGATAAAGAACGCACAGCGGGCAACCATCCTGATAATAAGCGGAAGTGAAGATGCTGTGAATAATGTAGATGTGATATATAATGAACCCAATATAAGCCATGTCTGCATTAAGAATTGTGGGCACGGATGTTCTGACGCAAATAGTTATTATGAGGTTGAAGAAGCAATAAAAAAATTATTATACCAAACTAAAGAGAGCAAGTGAAGTTGCAATCATAGTGATACAAACGTACATAATCATAGTGATACAAAAGGTAAATATGTTATTTAGGGTTATTGGGAAAGGAAAAAAGATGATAAATCATAATAGGAAAAACGCGATTGAATTACGAGGAATAGGTAGAAATTATGAAGTTGGCAGGAAGGTCATTAAAGCAGTAGATGATGTAAGCTTTGAGGTAAAAGAGCAGGAAGTGTTTGCATTGCTTGGCCCAAATGGCGCAGGCAAATCGACAATAATCAAAATTCTGACGACTCTATTAGCTCCTTCCTATGGAGAAGCTAAAGTGTTAGGTTTTGACTGTTACAAGGAAAGAAAAAAAGTACGCAAGGAAATTAACTTTGTTTTTGGAGGAGAAGCGGGACTGTATTGGAGATTGACGGGTCGAGAGAATCTTCAATTCTTTTCTGATTTATATAAGATTCCTTATAAAATCTCAAAAAATCGAATTGAAGAGTTACTAGAGACGGTTGGGTTAAATGAAAGTGCTGATCAAAGGGTTGAGCAATACTCTAAAGGTATGAAGCAAAGACTGCTGATAGCACGCGGCTTGGTTAATTCTCCCAAAATACTGTTTTTAGACGAGCCCACTATTGGCCTTGATCCTATAGGCGCAGCGCTTTTAAGGGAACTAATTCGTAATTTAAATAAGCAAGGAACTACAATAATGATAACAACTCATTACATGGAAGATGTTGAAATTTTATGCGACAGAATGGCGTTTATCAATAATGGCAGACTAGTAGATATCGGGAGTAAAGAAGAATTGAAATCAAGACACTTAGCAGAGGGATCAAGTATAGAAGAGTTGTACATAAAAATATTAAAAAGATAAAAAGGAGAAAAGCATTGAAAGCTCTGTTATCAATAAGTGCATATAGCATAAAACAATGCATAGAAAGATCAGCATATAAATACACAATTCTTGTTCAACCGATTCTTTTCGCTACCCTTTTTTACCTAATAAACCGCGCGAGTGGATATGGACTGTCATCTTTGGCGATTATATTGAGAAGTGGAATGATCTCACTTTGGAGTTCAGTATGTTTTTCAAGCCTGTGTGATCTACAAAGAGAAAGAGATGGGAGGACACTAGCGTCTCTATTAGGAACCCCCACAAGTCTATTTAATATAATTCTTGGCAAAGTAATCCCTAACACAATAACGGGATTAACAGGCTTTCTAGTTAGCACTTTAACAGTTTTGCTGTTGTCAAGAGAGATGACAGTCGACTGCACCGTGCCAGAGATCCTTTTTTGTGTGTCTATATTATTATTTTCATATATTCTTACCGCAATGTTTATCATACCTATTTTTTCAATTTATGATAATGCTCGGTTGCTAATTAATTGCATTGAATACCCTATTTTTATGATTACAGGAATGGCTTTTCCAATCACTTATCTGCCGAAATATGCACAGTTTCTTGGTCGGATTTTGCCTATGACATGGGGTATAAAGATCGTTAATAATACAATTATTGATAGATCTGGGTTACATAGGGAGGATTTACTCACCTATGCATTAATTGCACTTTTTTATATCGTTATCGACATTATGATGTTTAAATGGGTGGAGTACAAGATACGAAATGAAGCTCAGATTAGGATATGAAGCGTACACTAAGAGCAAAGGAGCGGCGTGAAACGAAATGATAAAAAGAATCTTTCGCGATA
Organism: Levyella massiliensis; assembly: GCF_000308275.2. GTDB lineage: Bacteria > Bacillota > Clostridia > Tissierellales > Peptoniphilaceae > Murdochiella > Murdochiella massiliensis_A. The sequence goes on along the minus strand of NZ_HG529490.1, from coordinate 575,022 downwards.
GTTATTATAGCTATAAGGCGTTATTTAGTTATTACGGCGTGGTCCCCTACTTTTTGTATAAAATAATTAACTCTTTTTTTCAAATAGCTTTTTTCTCATTGTTTGCTATTTCATTGTTTGGTAAAGAGAATGCAACTAATTGGATTGTAGGAAATGCATTTATGCTCAGTTCCTGCAATTCATTGTTTGGCATTGGTGTCAATGCAACATACGAAAGAATATTTGGAACATTAAAATATACAATAACAGGTTCAACGGATATTTTTTCAAGGTACTGCTCACAAGTTATAATGCATTTAGTTGACGGGTTATTTAATATAATGCTTGGAGTAATGTACGGCGCTGTGTGTTTTGGAGTAAATATCAGTATTTTTGAAAGTCTTAGATTGTTATTAGTTGCATTTGTATCAATGCTCTCAATTTCTGGCTTCTCGCTTTTCTTGGGTAATATAGGCCTTTTGATACGAGATATGACATCTGTGCTCAATTTTGTAAATATGTTCATAATGATATGTGCAGGAGTCAACTATCCTATCGAAACGCTGCCAAAACTGCTGAAGACGATCGGAAGAGTTCTTCCGCTTTCTGGTGGTATTGAAGCTGCGCGTGCAGTAATAAACCAACAAACAGAGGGGGTGCCCATTATGCTGTTTCGAGAATTCTCTGTATGTTTGTTTTATGTTGCACTTGCAATTATAATATATAAACTAATTGAAAATAGTGCGATAAAAAATGGGAAAATAGATTTGATGTAAAATAGGGGAAATCTAACATGGGCGGCAGAAAGTTACTAATAAGTGATTTTGATGGATGTATCACAGATAACTTCAACTTGGAAATTGCAATGGCAAATCTTGTGCTATTACATGAGGTTTATGATATAGTTATTTCTTCAGGCCGCGAAATGGGAACAATGAAAAAACTAATGTCATTACCTGGTTTTTGGCAATACGTTGAGGCTGTATCTTTAGCAAATGGAGCAGTGCTGGTCCTCAAAGATGGTCAGAAGTATTATTACCTTAATAAGAAAGAAAAAACGCATATTATTGCTATGATATGCGAACTGCAACTTTTTTGTTTTGGGGCAGAAGTGTATTACTGCACACCAGCCAAAACAGTTTTTATCAATAGCATCGAAAAGGCTGAAAAAATAATAAACTCAAAGATTTTTGAAGTTAAGATAGCTGTTCCCCAAAAAGAGATAGAGCTATTAAACTGGATAACAAACTATTTAGTGGCCAAAAGATTGAACAGCTTCTTTGATTTTATTACAAACCGGGATTTTTACTATATAGAGATAAAAACAGCCGGTGTCAATAAGTATGATTCGATATCGAGGGAGGTCAAACTAGATAAATATGACCAAGTAGTAACACTTGGCGACGGTGTGAATGATATACATTTGTTATGCTTTCGTGCTAATGTGAGATATACAACCAATAGTATGATGAAGGTAAATGGATTAAAATATATTAAAGATTGTAAACAACTTGCTTTGAGTTCGGGCCAAGACAGATCCAGTTTCTTTACAAGAAACAAGGTGATATCATTAAACAATATTGTTGTGAAGTTTTTTGAAACAGAAATTCAATATAAGATTGAAGAACAGGTTTATGATATTTTGAACCCTGAATATCGCCCCAGAATACTTGGGAAATATGAGAGTGATAACGCGATATTATTAGAAAGATGCACTTTACCCAAAAAACGGTCTATTATTGAATTGATTCTGTTGCTGAGAGACTTTCATGAATCAACAAAGAGAAATGGGGAGGTATACGAACTGGGGAGCAAAAAGAAGTATATAAACTGGAAGGAGTATCTACAAGAAAGATTTTCTGAGTGGGAAACCACTGGCAAGATTTATTTTAAGACAGATATATCGAAACAAGTAAATATTCTCAAAAATTATATTGGGAATTTGGAAGCTGAAAAAGTATCCCTAGTCCACAGAGATGTGAGATGGGACAATGTAGGAGAACGACAAGGACGATATGTGTTATTCGATTTTGAATTAGCAATGTGGGGCAATCCCATTTGGGATTATGCGAGATTATTATACGGAGCGGAGAGCGCAGATGAAGAGGAGGCAATTTTTGCACTATCAGGATATAACAGAAAGGAATTACACCTAAATCGATGTTTGTATGCACTTAGTTTCTTGCATTATTTTGATGGTGCAGATTATAAAAATAAATTTGAGATAGAAAAATGTCTAAGAATTGTCGAGGGATTAGATGATGAATTATGAAAATGGTGAATTAATTAAAAAATACGATATAGAAGTGTATGAATCAAATGAAAAGACCAGCCAATATCTCGTGGTCTGTCATGGATTTGGAGACACAAAAATTCGATATGAGGAATACAAGCCTTTATTTGATGATGTAGTTAGAACACACTCAATTGTTACATTTACATTTTCGCATTGTGAGAAAAAGATTTTTGATGTCAATAGCATTTTGGAATGGCGTGATGACTTAACGGAAATAATTACATGGATTAAAAGTTTTGATGATCAAGCTAAGATAAGTTTATTTGGGATATCACTAGGAGCATGGGTGGCAGCACTATACTGCAATATAGATGATACTATTGATAAATGCATTTTTATCGGACCGGTATTTACATTACATATGGGGATGAAAGCAAATGGTGGCGTAGCTTTATTATACTTGCAAAAGGGAAAGAAAAAATTAAATGACATATGTGTTAATAAGAAATTCCTCGAATCAATGATTAAGAACCAACCCATTAACCTATTCATAAAAGGATTATATAGAACAGAGACTTTTATATTTGTTGGTGAATTAGATAATATTTATCGTAAAGCTGATGCAGCTATGGCGGAGGCAATATTGAGAGGTAAGGGGGTTGTCTGCGAGAGCTTTGTGGTCCCTGGCGGACGCCACTTTAATAATAATGACGATGCAATAGTTTTTCTAACACTAGAAATGAAGAGAATTTTTTCCCATAGGGATTGTTAGCACCGCGAGATTACTGCCCCGCGCTAACATGGAAAAACCAAATAAAATGGAAATGAGGGAAAAGGATTAATGAACGTAAAACTAATAGTTGAAAAGAATTATGTAGATATTCATGCTAGTGAAGAGATAATTGGGTTTATTAGGGAATATTTTGACCCTTATTACAGTGTGCAATGTGGATGTTTTGAGATTGAAAATAGTCAAATGATCAAAACAATAATTGTCACGGAAGGAAATCTTTTCGAGTCAGAAAGAAGAATTTTCCAAAGTAGCTCTGGAGAGGAAATATGGATCCATTATGATCAGAAGGCATACGTATATAGGGTTGGTCAAAAAGTTTGGATAGTTTATGACAAAATTGGGCATATTTTATCGATTGAAGGCGATATTATACACATCTATTTAGAAAAAAACGACGAGCATCGAAATTATATTCCGATGAGAATTATTAGGGACATACTATATTGCTACCTCATAGAGAATCAGTTTGTAGAACTACATGCTGCAAGCATAGCGGTAGAAGACACAGGTGTCTTAATTGTCGGGGATAAAGGGGCAGGCAAAACAACATTATTGTTACAGTTACTAAGAAACAAAAAGGTTCGCTATATGTCAAACGATAAAACCTTTTTAAACTGTAACACCGGAGATATAATTGGCTATCCAATTTCAGCGAATATTTGTAAAGATATTGTAAATTACGTACCTGAAATGATGGAATTATTTTATTCTAATGAGCGCAAGAATCATTATCAACATCATGAGTGGAGTGAGTATATAAAAAAAGAAAAGCGAACATTTTCGATAAAAGATATTCAAGAAGTGATGAACTTTTCAGTAAAAGCAAAAGCAGCGTGCAATTTGATCCTAATGCCTATAAATAAGGAAGGAAACTTTGAGGAAAGCTCAATTGACTGGCAGGCTATCAATACTCATATTCGGGTAAGTAGGTTTAGTGATTGGCTATCATTAATAGCAGGCAAGCAATTCAAACCATGCACGTTTCAGTATAATAAACTAAAAAACTGGCGATGCATAAAGGTTTATCGTAATTGCAATGTTGAAGAGCTATTGGCATTTATTGAGCAAAAAGTAATCTCTAATAAGCCGAATGTGTTATTCCTCAATCCAACAAGACGGATTGAGTTGATTAACGAGTTCAAAAGCTTGTGTAATATCCATATTGCTTGCTACGATAATTTAGATCCATGTATGGTTGTATTTAAGAGTTATAAGTCAAGAGTCATTCAGAGCAAAATAGATGTCAAGGAAGTATTGTCCTTATGCAAGGAGTGGAATATTGATTTGCTAATACCTTGGCTTGAAAATGATATGCTTATATTAGTTGATAACTGGAAGTCGTTTGAACAGGAAGGAATAAAATTAGCTTGTGGAATGAGTGAGGGAACAAAAAAAGCATTTAGCAAGAGGGCGGTTTGTGAAGAATTAAAGTGCAAAAAAATAACAGGAATAGCAAAATATTACCAACGAGATGACGTTTTTAGGTATCCAGTGATATTAAAACCGGATTTTGGATCTGGAAGTTTTGGCGTTAAAGTAGTGCAAGATGATAAGCAGTTAGAGGCTTATTATGAGCCAGATAAGCTAATCATGAAATTTTTAACCGGCGACGAATATACAGTCGACGCTTTTTGCTGTAATGGGGTGGCAATAGTTTGTTTGCCACGAAAACGAATTAAGCATAGAGCTGGAGAATGCTTAATTTCTGCTCTTGAAAAGCGTGATGAATTGATAAAAAGGACCAGGAGAATCTGTGAGGTATTAGAGTTAGAAGGACCAATAAATATACAATACATATTTGATGAAGATGAAAACGAGTTTGTTTGCACGGATATCAATCCAAGGTTCGGCGGTGGCGTGATTCTAAGCATTTATGCTGGGGTTAATTTTCCGAAGCTCTGCATTGATTATTTCCTACATAATACAGTGGATATGCATGATTATGAAAGAATTAATTGGGGGGTAATCTCAACAAGGTGGTTAAAAACAGAGTTCACAAAAGTTGAAACCGTTCGAAATATTAGAAATACTGATTACATGCTATTATGAGCCTATAATTAGGAGGGACAAAAACAATGCATACTGAGAAAAAAATAGAGGGCGATATAAGATTCGATCCTGTTTTTGTGGTGCTTGGAGGAAGCGGGACGTTGGGTAGAGAGCTAATATCCTATCTAAAGAAGCTATATGCTACAAGCGTCATAGTTTCGACCTACAGTAACACCAACCAACTTGGAGAAGTTGGTGCCGATTATAAATTGTGTGTTGATTTTTCTAAAAAGGAGTCAGTAATCAGTTTAGCAGAGAAAGTTATAACGATTGTCGGTAATAAAAAGGATGTATGTGTGATTGATGCAATAGGTATTTATTTTAAAGAAAACTTTTCAAACATTTCAATTGATCGCTTTGAAAGGGTAAATGCAATTCATTGCGTTAATTTTTGCTTGTTCCTTTCTCAACTGTTAAAAGCTGAGACGATGGAAAGATTCGCCTGTATATATATTTCATCAAATCTCACTGTACGATGTAATCGTGGGACATATTCATATATTGCTAGCAAGATTGCTGCGGAATCTATCATAAGGCAACTCGGATATGAATATCAGGGTGTTAAGGGGTACCGTTTTAATATAATTGCACCTGGTTACTTCGGGGATATGAATCCAAACAAGAGGGAAATAAAGAATAGGAACGTATTGATAGACATTTGTAGGGCTATAGTTTTTTTGTATGAAACCGATATGATTAATGGTTCCAAAATTGTTATTGATGGGGGAGAAACAATTGGTTATTGAGTTAGCATTTCCGCGGTATATTGAAATTCAAACAAAGTCAACTTGCAATGCTTATTGCACAATATGCCCATATAATAAAGTCTCAACAATGAAAGGAATCGGTGGATATCACGAACTATCAATTGATAGAATTAAAAGCATAATAGATGAAGCTGCTATGCATAGAGGTGATATAGAAAGAATTATACCATACCTAAATAACGAGCCTTTTCTTGATGAAAGAATGGTAGAAATTTTAAAATATATAAAAAAGAGAAATTTACCGGTAGAATTGTCGACGAATGCTTCACGCTTGAATGAAGATATTTCTCGAGTGATCGTTGACGAAAAGCTGGTTGATGATTTAAGAATCAGTTTTTTTTCTGCCTTTGAACATCAGTATAAAAAATTGATGCCAGGACTAGATTATTATAACACATTAGGAAATATTCATGCATTTATAAATTATAATAAAAAAAGAGGTAACGCTATCCCGGTGCAGATAATACAAGTTATGTATGATGGAATGGACTTGGATGCAGAAAGAATAAAAACCAATCAATTGTTTAACGGCACTAAAATACATTATTTTGGATATCTAGATCGTGCAGGAAATATGAGCGTAAAAAATAATCTGAGGTTGGATGATAATTCAAATATAAAATTGGCGGGATGCAAATTAAAGAGACTTGAGGAACGCATTTCTATTGTAGCAAACGGAAATGTTGTTCTGTGTTCACAAGATTGGACGCAAAGAGAAGTACTTGGAAATGTCCATGTAAGCAGCGTAGAAGAAATTTTTCAAGGGGAACAGAGGAAAGAAAGATTAGAGAGGTTATATGGACAGACGAATAACATGGCAGGCTTTTTGTGCAAAAGATGCAAATTATTGTGCATTTCATATGGAGGGAGAAATCCGATACAAAACTTTAAAGGAGACTTTTTTATGGATCCTGAAGATAACAAAATCTTACTATAAATTAACATAGAGAGCGTACAAAGCAGCTTCTTTGCTCGAGCTAATGGCTATATATTAAAGAGGTGATTTTAATTTTTTTTGTCTATATTTTAACGTGCACATGTTTAGCAATCGGCATTGTGCTAGGTTTTAAGCGGATTAACTGCAGCATGGTTCCAATGAGCAGCCACAGGGAGATGGAAAAGCAGAATAACACGGGGGAAAAACAACGGTATGGAAAAGTAGCAATTATTATCCCAGTTTATGAAGAAGTAAATGTAATTGAAAAATCAGTACAAAATTTTAGCGGGTTTGCAAAGAATGGAATTAACATTTATTATGTTACTACTGAGAAGGAACACGGGAAGCATACAACGAAAAATGTCTTGCGAGAGATCATCAAACGGAAAAAGTTCGAACAGAATATACACATAATCGAGTACCCATATAATACCGGGGTGATGGCACATCAACTCAATTATGCGATAGAACAATTTGAACCCAATACAATTTGCTTTGTATATAATGTTGATTCAGTTATTGATATTAGAACAATTGATTATGTAATCGACAACATTGAGGTGTTAGATAACGGAGTATTCCAACAGTATTCATACTCGGAACGAACTTCTGACAGCAGAATAATTAATAGTGCTATTCTTTGGCAGAATAGGTGGATGTTTGCTTTTGAACTTCCTAAAACAATAAGATCAAAAGGAACTGTTAAACTATTGAATTTTAATTATGTGATAGGTCATGGTTTGGTTTTTTCAAGGGAAATGTATGATAATTTTGAAGGGTTTTCGGAATCGGACATTAATGAGGATAATGTGCTGGGATATGTCTTGAGCATAAAAAATATACCTGTTTATCATATCCCATATTTGGAGAAGGTTGATTTTGCATATAGTACGCCAGTCTATTTGTTACAGCAGGAAACATGGTTTAACGGCCCGTTATATGCATATAAATACTTTACAGATTTGTGCAAAAAGTTAGAGAACAATAAAATAAAATGGAGAGCATTTATTACGGCATCTTTAAACTTTCGAGCTGCGATAAATTGGTTGCCATTTCCTATCACATGCATTATTCTGTTAATCTGGACAGGACTTACTAGTAGATACGGCATGTTTCTTCTCCTGCTCGCTCTAATTGAGGTTTATGTTAGAGCTATAAATGAGGTGAGTGAACTGTGCATTAAAAAGATAACAGGCAAGCAATTTAAAAGTAGAAACATTATTAGTTGTCAATGTTTGTTTTGGATGTTTGTTCACACAATAGGTCCGATTAGGACGTTGTGGAAGATTATAGCCGGGAAAAATAATCAAGAAAACAAGAAAAAACCCCAAAAAAGTAAGATGTTTTAATCACAGTGCTAATAATATATTTCGATATATTTGAACGAATGGAAGAATTTTCGTTCAATGCTTGAGCGTAGCTTTCAAAGAAGATGTGTTCAGTGCTGTTATAACGCAGCTTAGTATCACAAGTTGTTTTTATTCTGCTTAGTTGTCGTATGATTCGATGACTTGGGAGGTAGAGCAGAATGGGTACGATTTTAGCAATCCCTATGCCCCTTACAGATGATGCAAATGGATGATACTTTTTCGGAACTTCCAATATAGTGAGTTCTGTGATATACTTGCTCTAATTAGGAACATTATACCGTTTGTTCAGTTGTAGGGTGACGATTGCAAATATACGTCAGAAGGCAAAAAAGATTGACGTATCTCAACGTCCATATCGCAAAGAATTGACGGTCAACGACGGCATTCCGCAAGAAGTCACAGTCCATAATGGTGAACCTACCATGATCGATTTGCCTGAGCTATTAAAAAGTGCCAGAATAATTGAGGTATACAAAATGGAACTGAAAAGGATATCGATAATTAACAAGTACAATATAAGTTCGATTGACAAAATATCATATGGCTGGTCGAAGGATGAAAAATATCGTTTGATGGACTGCAAAGGGACTCAATATCTCCTTCGGTTGAGCGAAAAAAAATATATGGATGAAAAATTGAGGGAAAGTAGAATTGTCCGTAAAATTAATGGACTGGATTTTTCTATGTCGCGTTTAGTTGAGACGGGATACAGCCCTGAATTGGACAAAGTGTATATGCTTTTTTCGTGGCTCGATGGGCAGATAATGAACAAATGTATTAATCTATTTGATGAAAATCATCAATTTAGATTGGGTGTTCGAGCAGGTATCATACTTAGTGCCATACATCAAATCCCAATTGATCCGCAGGATTTACCAAAAAAGAATGTTGTTGAGAAAAAAAAGGCGCAGATGGAGGAGTATATTTCTTGTGCGCACCGAGTAGAAAACGACTCACATGTTATAAAATATGTGATGGATAATTTACACTTACTTGAGAATAGTAAAGCTGTTTATAAACACGGAGACTTTCACCTTGGAAATCTAATTCTTTTGAAGAGCGAGGATGATGTAGGAGTTATAGATTTTGATCGCGTGGGATGCGGAGAAGGGTATAGCGAGTTCTACAAAATGCAGGCATTTGAAGTTGAAATCAGTATTCCATATTCAATTGGAAAAGTATATGGATATTTCAATGGCGATCCGCCGGAGTTGTTCTGGAAAATATTGAAACTTTCTGTACTTCTTTCATCATTATATTCAATAAAGTGGGCCGAAGAGTACGGAAATCGTGAAATACAAGGAATGGTAAAAAGATATGAGATGGCATCCAATGACTATGATGGTTTTCAAAGCCAGATTCCTAAATGGTATTCCGACAATTGTCGACGCTTTTTTTAGAATGCCCCTCATTCTATGTGTCATGAATATGCTATAAATCAGCGTTGGTGGATGGAAATCCAATTTTTAAAAGCAATTAATTTGAATGTTGCATTAACTACATATTTGATTATATGGATGCTGATTTGTGAGCTTTTAAATAGAAATGACGGGTCCATGATGATTGTACAAGAGATGTGGGACTGCTGTTTCTTTAACAATGTATCAACGGAAGTCTTAATAATGGCCAGTAGAAACTTTGCGTTGATTATAATGGGAGCTACAAATGGATATAAAAGCGAAACTTCGCCCCTTTTATGTGGCCAAGATGCTCTACGAACAGACTGATGAGGACCATTATCTGACGATAGCGCAGATTATGGAGCAACTTGAAAGGGGCTATGGTATTATACGATGATGCACGCTCCGGAAGCTTTGCACCACTTGCCAAACTTACCGGAGAAAAGAAAGTCGTTTTGGGCCTTATTACGACGAAAAATCCGCAGCTGGAGGACAAGGACGAAGTCATCCGCCGTATTCGCGAAGCAGAGAATTTTGTTCCGTTGGAACGCCTGTATCTGAGCCCGCAGTGCGGCTTTGCCTCCTGCGAAATCGGCAATAAGCTGACCGAAGAAGAGCAATGGGCAAAACTGAAATTGGTGAAAGACATTGCGAAAGAGGTATGGGGCTGATTCGTTTTCACGATAAGGCGAAAGATCATCCTTCTGTCATCTCTTAGAGAACGCAAAAAGCGCTGCCCGTGCAGCGCTTTTTTTGTGTTGTACAACAGATGTCGTTCCGTGCTATGCTGATAGTAGCTTTCGAACAGAAAGAAGGAGACATGGGAAAGAATAAAATCGGCATTATTGATGTCGGCGGCGGCATGCGCGATATATATGGCGCAGGCGTTTTGGATTATTGTATGGAAGAAAATATTACTTTTGATTTGGGCATCGGCGTATCTGCCGGAAGCGCTAATTTGGCGTCCTTTATTGCCCGGCAAAAGCATCGGAATCTGCAATTTTATACGGAATACTCCTTTCGTAAAAAGTATGTCAGTTTGTGGAATTTTCTGCGCCATCGGAATATGGTCGATTTGGATTATGTTTATAGCACCTTAAGCAATGCAGATGGCGAAAACCCATTGGATTATCCGACACTGCGTGATAATCCGATGGATTTTATCGTAGTCGCTACCGAGGCAGAAACGGGGCGGGCTCACTACTTTGATAAAAGAGCCATTTCACAGGATCGATATGATATTTTCAAAGCTTCCTCAGCCATCCCCTTTTTTTGTCGCCCCTATCCGATTGACGGCACGCTCTACTATGACGGTGCATTATCGGATCCGGTACCTGTCGAACGTGCTTTGGCAGAAGGATGCGATAAGGTGATTTTGATTTTAACCTTGCCGGAATCCACCGTGCGCACGCCCGAACGAGATCAGAAAGCAGTTGACCATATCAAAGAAGAATTCCCGAACGCTGCCAAAGCATTTTCACTTCGCTATGCGCGCTATAATGCCAGTGTCGATAAGGTGAAGGCACTCCGGGAGGAGGGCAGAGCCCTTATTCTTTCGCCGGATGACACCTGCGGCATTGATACACTGAAGAGGGATAAAGAAGGCATGCGAAAATTGTATGAAAAAGGCCTCAAGGATGCGGAGAAAATTGCTGTATTTTTGGGGCAAGAGGCAAACCAAGGGGAGCAAATAGGATGAAAAACAGAATCCTTTATCAGCGCGTCAATCCAGCCGGCAACATTACCGCTTTTATTCACACATCTGTACCGAAGGACCGATGGGTAGCGGTGGGGCGTGCCTTGATGGCACAGGCGGATCCGTCCATTGAACAGGTTGCTTTCTTATCAATGGACGATACAGGTTCTCCCGTTCGTATGGACATGATGGGAGGGGAATTCTGCGGCAATGCCACGCGCTCCTTTGCCCTGTTAAAAGCGCTTCAAAAAGACATACACGGCAAAAGCGTGGAAGTTGTGTCCGTAAGCGGCGCCGCGAAGCCCTTGTCGGTTGAGGTAGACACCATACAGAACACTGCTTCGGTGACGCTTCCCGATCCGAAGGCGATTGCTCTACTTTCTTTCGCAGAAAAGGATTATCCTGTCGTGCAAATGGAAGGGATTAATCATCTGCTACTTCAAAATGTCGCAGAAGATAGAAATTTGGTGCCGATTCTCATCAATGTACTGCTTCAGCGTTATCCGGCACCTGCTTTAGGAGTTTTGTTTCTGAACGAAAAAGAGCCATCCTTGGTGCCATATGTGTATGTGACGGAGGCACAAACTCTGTATCGTGAGGGATCCTGTGGCTCCGGCAGCTTTGCGGTGGCCTATCTCTATGCGAAAAAATGGCATCTCGATCAAGATACGATTCTCCTGCATCAACCGGCGGGAATAATCGAACTTTCTGCTACAAGGGAAGGAGAGCATGTGCATGCCGCTATCGGCGGCCCGATAGACTTGGGCAATGTACAGGAAGCCGAGCTGGACCTTACGTGTTGAAAGCAATAACGATTGAAAAACCGTATATCTTTCGGATAGGCTAAGAACGAGATAACAAAAAAATATGAAAACCCCTTGCAAACAGAATGCAAGGTTGCTATAATGTACAAGTCGCTGATATTAAGAGCGTGTTAAATGTTCGTATGGCGATTCAATCTAAGTAGCGGCGGTGATTTTCACTGCTATGCCTTGTTAGCTCAGCTGGTAGAGCGCGCGGCTGTTAACCGCGTTGTCGTAGGTTCGAGTCCTACACAAGGCGTTTTGCCGGGGTGGCGGAATTGGCAGACGCAAGGGACTTAAAATCCCTCGATCCTTACCGATCGTACCGGTTCGATTCCGGTCCTCGGCATTTCCGGAAACGACTTTCGGCAGCTTGGCGGAGTAGCTCAGCTGGCTAGAGCACTCGGTTCATACCCGAGGTGTCATGGGTTCAAGTCCCTTCTCCGCTACTTTTGGCCCTATGGTCAAGCGGTTAAGACATCGCCCTCTCACGGCGGTATCCCCGGTTCGAATCCGGGTAGGGTCAATTTCATGTTTGGTGTGCGGCCCGGTAGTTCAGATGGTTAGAATGCCAGCCTGTCACGCTGGAGGTCGTGGGTTCGAAGCCCATCCGGGTCGTTTTTTAATACGGGCGAGTACCCAAGTGGCTAAAGGGGACGGACTGTAAATCCGTTAGCTATGCTTTCAGTGGTTCGAATCCGCTCTCGCCCATTTAACCAAACATGACCGAATTTTTCGGTTGACAGTTTGGTCTCGAATATGATAAAATATTCGAGTCATTAAAAATCACGAAAGTGATTTGCGGCAGTGGCTCAGGGGTAGAGCATCGCCTTGCCAAGGCGAGGGTCGCGAGTTCGAATCTCGTCTGCCGCTTCCCTGCGGGTGTAGCTCAGTGGTAGAGCTCCAGCCTTCCAAGCTGGCTACGAGGGTTCGATTCCCTTCACCCGCTCTTCGAAGATGTGTGCCATTAGCTCAGCTGGATAGAGCGTCTGGCTACGGACCAGAAGGCCTGGGGTTCGAATCCTCAATGGCACGCTATTAAACCGCTTGAAGAATTTCAAGCGGTTTTTTCTTTGCTTTTTTTCGAGAGAAAAGGCATGCGAATGAAAAAAATAGTGTATACTTAATGGACAGATCGGAAGGGGGAATGCGACATGAATGATCGACTGCTGCAAGTCGAAGAGGGTCTTGAAAATCGTTTTTTATATCAGAATGATCCGGATTCCATGCACATTCTTCTGTCCATGATCGATCATCGCAAGAAGTTGTCCAATATACAGCCCGGCTACCGCCTTATGAAGCATATGATGAAATCCTTAAAGCGCTCTTTGCGTTATCGTAAGGACCGAGATTTCATTGTGGCGGCCATTAAGAAACTTATCAATGACGAAGTGAATCGTTTTGAATTGGCTATTTTTTTGAAGGGCTATGTGGCCGGTGGCCAGTCCTCTTATTTTGTGGATCGACTGGAACGTCTGGCGTTACAGGAATACGATCCGGAGCAACTGGCGCAGTTGCCTACACTTTTTCATAATCAAAAGCAGGGGAAGGTGATGGGGCTGCAGTCCATGGTGTTTTATCATATTAAAACGTCTACAAAGGGTAATCAGGAAGTAAGACAATATTCCAATTTGTATTGCCGTAAGGTACTGCGCAAGAAAGTTTTTCAGTTGAACGGCTCATTGGATTCCCAGATTGTGTTGGACTTTGAACACCTTTCGCAGCTGAAGGTGGAAGAAGGAAATCTGGACTTAAGAGAACTCAATATGATCTATGGAAAGATCAATCATTTTCTCTATAACAACATTGCGAAGGTATATCGGTATGCATTCTGGAGCGGCATGAATGATGCGGTTTTAGAAAGGTATGCGCGATGAGAATCTTTGGCATTGACCCGGGACTTGCTCGCATGGGCTACGGCGTCATTGACTTTGATGGTAACAGCCTACGCCTTGTTACCTATGGATGCATTGAAACGCCGGCGCACAGTCCGATGCCGACAAGACTGATACAAATTGATACGCAATTGAATCAGCTGCTCAAAGAAACCGCACCGGATGAGGCGTCCTTTGAGGAGCTTTTTTTCTATCAAAATAAGACGACGGGCATTTCCGTCGCACAGGCGAGAGGAGTCGAAGTCACAGCGGTGGAGCGTCTGGCAATTCCGCTTTATGAATATACGCCGGGACAGATCAAACAAGCGATCACCGGATACGGTCGTGCGACAAAAATTCAAATGCAAAATGCCGTGAAGATGTTGCTGCGCATGCAGGAAGTCCCAAAGCCCGATGATGCAGCGGACGGTCTGGCAGCGGCTATTACGCATGCTTTCGGGCAACGTTTTAAGGAACAACAACGAATGAGGTAGCCATGTATGCTTATATCATCGGTCAGGTGACCGCAATGGAAGCCGAAAAGATTATCCTGGAAAACAATGGAATCGGTTATGAATTGGCGACATCCCTAAAAGCGATGTCGCGTTTTCAGGTGGGCGAAGAAGTCAAAGTGTATACACGCTATATCGTCCGCGATGATGGCGTTTTTTTGTTTGGCTTCTATGATGAGCAGGAGCGGGATATGTTTGACCGTTTGACTAAAGTTTCCGCTGTCGGGCCGAAAGTAGCCCTTTCGATTCTTTCCTCAGTGAGCGTGGAAGGCATTGTGCGAGCCGTGCAGACGCAGGATTTGGCTACCCTAACGAAAGCACCGGGGGTTGGGAAGAAAACCGCCGGACGCATTCTGTTGGAGCTGATGGATCAGGTTAAGGATTGGGCAATCGAGGGAGCGGTTCTTCCTCAGGAGGAGACGTTACCTACGCAAGAGGAGTTTGATGTCGCTCTGCAGGGACTTTTAAATCTTGGCTATCAGCGCAGTGAAGCTATGCGCGCACTCAAAGGATTGGATCCGTCTCTGCCATTGTCAACCTTAATGCGAGCAGCATTACAACGTTTGAGCTAAGGAAAGGAGGTAACATTGGAACAGGAACGAATTGTGGCAACACAAGCCGATGAGGAAGATACCTGTCACGAAGGAAACCTCCGTCCTCGCTGGTTGAAAGATTATATCGGACAGGAAAAAACAAAAGAGAAGCTGCAAATTTTTATGAACGCCGCCAAAGCGCGTGGCGAAGCACTGGATCATGTTTTGCTTTCGGGACCTCCGGGTCTTGGAAAAACCACGCTTGCCGGTATTATTGCCAATGAAATGGGCGCTCGTTTGAAAATCACCTCGGGTCCTGCCATCGAAAGGCAGGGCGATCTGGCCAGTATTCTGACAAATCTGCACCGCGGCGATGTGCTCTTCATTGATGAAATCCATCGCATCAATCGCAATATCGAAGAAGTTCTCTACTCTTCCATGGAGGATTTTGCTTTAGATATCATGGTGGGGAAGGGAACTACGGCGCAAAGCTTGCGTCTGGACTTGGAACCCTTTACTTTAATCGGTGCAACAACGCGCAGCGGCATGCTTTCTTCGCCATTGCGAGACCGCTTTGGAGTGCTTA
Source organism: Levyella massiliensis (assembly GCF_000308275.2). Lineage (GTDB taxonomy): Bacteria > Bacillota > Clostridia > Tissierellales > Peptoniphilaceae > Murdochiella > Murdochiella massiliensis_A. The sequence continues at coordinate 559,487 of NZ_HG529490.1, read as the reverse complement.
TCACGTTTGAAATGTATCAGCCGGAAGAACTCGCCCGCGTGGTTTCACGTTCGGCGGAAATTCTTGACATTCAAATGGATGCTGCTTCAGGCATGGAAATCGGACGTCGCTCGCGCGGAACACCGCGTGTTGCCAATCGTCTGCTACGTCGTATACGTGACGTGGCACAGGTATGCGGAGACGGCTCTATCACGCGGGACATTACGCGCGAAGCACTGGCCATGCTGGAAGTGGATGAACTCGGTCTCGATCGCGATGACCGTCGCTTTTTGCATATTATTGCCGAACTTTTCGACGGAGGACCGGTGGGTATTGATACCGTTGCAGCCTCCATGGGAGAAGAAAGCCGGACCGTGGAAGATGTGATTGAACCGTTTTTAATGCAAATCGGCTTTTTAACACGGACCCCGCGCGGCCGTGTCTTAACCCCGGGCGCCTATGATTACCTCGGGCTACCGGTGCCCAAAAATACCCTGCTGTGAACGGCTTTTTCGGCAGGAAGAAAGATGGAACAGGAAGGACAAGAAGCTAAATGAAAACATCGGATTTTAGCTATGTATTGGATCGTCAACTGATTGCGCAGCATCCTACCAAAAAAAGAGAGGATTGCCGCCTGATGATATTGGATCGCGATAACGGGAACATGACGCACGATCATTTTTCGCATCTGTTGGATTATCTGGAACCCGGCGATGCCTTGATCATGAACGATACGAAAGTGATCCCCGCACGTTTGTACGGCCATCGGGAGGGCAAAGACGAACAGATTGAAGTTCTGTTATTGCGTCGCGTTGAGGGCGATCTTTGGGAATGCCTCGTGAAGCCGGGGAAAAAGATGAAGGTGGAGACCGAGATTCTTTTCGGCGATGCCACGGAGCCTCGACTTATGACGGGCAAAGTGCAGTCCATTTTGGAGGAGGGACAGCGCCTGATTCAATTTCATTATGAAGGTGTATGGGAAGAAATATTGGATCGTATCGGTTCCATGCCTACGCCGCCCTATATCACGGAGAAGCTGAAGAATAAGGACGACTATCAAACCGTTTATGCCCGTGTGGATGGCTCAGCCGCAGCACCAACGGCAGGCCTGCATTTTTCAAAAGCGATGCTGGAGGATTTGAAAGCCCATGGCATTCGATTGGGCTATTTGACCTTGCACGTGGGTCTCGGTACTTTCCGCCCTGTCTCCGAAGACAATATTGAAGAGCATGATATGCATTCGGAATTCTATGTCTTTCCCAAGGAGACGGCGGATCTGATTAAAGAGACCAAAAAAGCCGGACATCGTGTGATAGCGGTCGGCACGACTTCCACACGAACCTTGGAGAGCGTTGCCCAAAAATGCGGCAGTCTGCAAGCGGATTCCGGCTGGACGAATATATTCATCTATCCTGGTTATGCGTATAAGGCCATTGATGGTATTATTACGAATTTCCATCTGCCGGAGTCTACGCTGATTATGATGATTTCTGCCTTAGTGGGCAGGGAACGCATTTTGCATGCCTATGAAGTAGCCAATGCTTTGCGATATCGCTTCTTTAGCTTTGGGGATGCCATGTTAATTCTTTCCCGTAGGGATACTGCGCCCGCCAATGCCGAGCGAGGCATTGCGGTGCATCCGGAAGAGTTTCAAGCGGAAAGTGAACACGACGGGCCGGACGCTTCGGATCCGATCTTTGAGGAGGCGCCATGCCGGCCGTAACGTATGAACTCGTCCATCAATCCAAGGACTGCGGCGCTCGTGCCGGTATATTGCATACGCCTCATGGCGATATTTTGACACCGGTTTTCATGCCGGTGGGCACACAAGCTACGGTGAAGGCTATGTCAACGCCGGAGCTGAAGGAAATGGGCGCTCAAATTATTTTAGCGAACACCTATCATCTGTTTTTGCGTCCGGGTCCGGAGATTGTAAAAAAAGCGGGCGGTCTGCATGACTTCATGAATTGGGATCGTCCGATGCTTACGGATTCCGGCGGCTACCAGGTGTTCAGTTTTGCGGATCGCAAGTCCATTACGGAGGATGGCGTGACCTTTCAGTCGCATCTGGATGGATCGCCGCGTTTTCTTTCACCCGAGGTCTCCATCGGCGTCCAAGAGGCACTGGGGGCGGATATCATGATGGCCTTTGATGAATGCGTTCCGTTTGAGGCGGATTATAACTACACGGAAAACTCCATGCATCGTACGTTACGATGGCTGGATCGCTGTATAGAGGCGAAAACGCGTGACGATCGGGCTCTTTTCGGCATTGTGCAAGGCGGCTTTGAAGAAGATTTACGTCGTCTTTCCGCGAAAGAAACCATTGCCAGAGATTGTGATGGTTTTGCGATTGGCGGCATCAGTGTCGGGGAACCGCATGAAGAGTTTTTGCGCATCCTCAATTACACGACACCGTTATTGCCGGCAGACAAACCGCGCTATAACATGGGCATCGGAACGCCGGATTATCTCTTTGATTCAGTGGAAGCGGGGATTGATATGTGCGATTGTGTTTTACCGACGCGTGTTGCACGGAACGGACAGGCCTTAACCCATGACGGCAAACGAAATATGCGCAATGCGAAATTCAAAGAGGATTTTAGCGCTCTCGATTCGGATTGCGACTGTCCTACCTGCACGCAGTATTCTCGTGCGTATCTGCGTCATCTGGTGACGGCGGGCGAAATACTCGCATCGCGCCTTTTGAGCTTTCACAATCTGTATTTTCTCATTCATATGATGCAGGAAATGCGTGAAGCGATTCTGGCTGATGCCTTCCTTGACTTTAAGAAAGAATTTTTGGGACGCTATCTTGCTTGATAAAGCCCGTCTTTACAGACACTGTGATACAATAGAACGGATGCAATAATGCTTGCAAAGCAAAAACTAAGATTAAAGGAGTTACTATGCAACAGTTATATCCCATTATTATGCTGGCCATTATGTTCGGCGCAATGTATTTTCTGATGATTCGTCCTCAGAAAAAACGCCAGGAAGAGATGGCCAAAGTGCGCGACACCTTGAAAATTGGCGACACCATTGTCACCATCGGCGGCATTCGCGGTCGCATTGTCGCTTTGTCGGAAGATGCTTTTGAGATTGAAACCGGACAGGAGCACCATCGTGTCGAATTCCTGCGTAACGCACTTTCCTACGTGGTCCAGCCCGTCGCAGGATATGAGGAGAAGAAAGAAGAAGGCGGTCTTCATTGGGAAGGCGAAGAGAATACCGAGGAGGCAGACAGCCCGGCTTCGGATGTTCCGCAGGAAACAACGGAACAATAGCATGAATGCGAAGAAAGACGGGGTTTCCCGTCTTTTTTTTGCTAGGGAAGGAAGAGCATGCGCTGGTTTATGAAGAACAATCGCGAAGCTTATCAAACACTGCGTCGCGAAACAACACAGTCTCCGCTCTCCGCTCTTCTTCTGGCCAATCGTGGGATTGGCGCGGAAGAGGCGGAGGCGTTTTTGCATCCTCGAAAGGAAGACCTCTTGGATCCATTTCTGTTTCAAGAAATGGAGATTGCCGTTACGTACATCTACGAAAGTTTGCAAACCGATACGCCAATTCGTATTATCGGCGATTATGATCAGGACGGTGTGGCAGCATCCACTATCCTGGTGAAGGGATTACGCGCGTTGGCAGAGGGGATGGGCAAGAATCCGATGCAGGCGGTGAGCTATGCGATACCGGATCGCATTGAGGACGGCTACGGACTCAATGCGTCGCTGGTGGAACAGGCGGCAAAAGAGGGGATTGGGCTGATCATTACCGTGGATAACGGCGTGGCTGCCTTTGAAGGATTGGAAAAAGCTTATGAGTATCAGATTCCCGTCATTGTGACGGATCACCACGAAGCTGTAACCGTAGACGGGCAGGTGAAACGCCCGCCGTGTGAAGCGTTGTTAAATCCGAAATTCCCGGAGGAAACCTATCCTTTTCCCGGCCTGTGCGGCGCCGGGGTGGCATTTAAGGTCATGCAAGCGCTTTGCCGCTATGGTGACATGCCGATGCCGTTTTTTGATGAATTAATAGGTTTTGCAGCACTTGGAACCATTTGTGACATGATGGATCTGCAAGGGGAAAATCGTGTGATCGTATCCTTGGGGCTGGAAGCTCTCAGTCGAACGGAAAATCCGGGTTTGCGCGCTTTATTGAAGCTGCACAGCTGGGATCGCCCGGTAACCACCTATACGGCGGGATTTATTATCGGGCCTTGTATCAATTCTTCCGGACGCCTTTCGACAGCACGCTTAGGCGTCGAACTGTTTTTAGAACAGGATGAAGCCACCGTCGAGGCATATGCGCAGGAACTTTACACGTTAAATGAAGAACGCAAGGACCTGACGAAACAGGGCGTAGAGGAGGCGTTTGCCCGACTTGATGGAAAAGTGTTACCGTCGGTTATCGCTGAAGTGCTTCCGGATGTGCATGAAAGTGTATGCGGCCTTATAGCAGGTCGCGTGAAGGATCGCTATCATCGTCCGACTTTAATATTTACAAATGCCATGGCGGGAGAGCATCTTTTAAAGGGCTCAGGGCGCAGCATTGAGGCCTATGATATGTTCGCTTCTCTCAATCGCCATCGCGATCGCTATGTGGCATTTGGCGGGCATCGCATGGCTTGCGGTATGACAGTGCGAGAAGAAGATTTTCAGGCATTGCGTGCGCTGTGGAATGCCGAAGCGAATTTGCAGGAAAAAGACTTTGAACCTTCGGTGGATTTTGACGGCGTTCTGGATCTTTCCTCGGTTCACGCCGACGCCTTGGATGCCATGGAGGCTCTCGCACCTTACGGAAAAGGCAACCCACCGCCGCTTTTTGCAGCAACGCATTGCAATGTATTGAGCATGCGCTTGGTCGGTCGCCAAAAAAATGTGTTGCAGATTCTATTGGAATCCAAAGGAGCCCGTTTGCAAGGGGTTGCTTTTTCCGGCGATACACTGTTACAAAAACTAGCGCAAGAAGGAGGCTCGACAGCAGAAGCTGAGATTCGTTCTGCCCTTTACGGACAACCTTCTGCGCTTGCGGTGGATATTTTGTATCGACCGGAATGGAACGAATTCCAAGGGAAGAAGAAAATTCAATTAAAATTAGCCGATATCCGTATGAGTAAGGTATAATTTAAAGATAGTATTCTAATGCAAGATATCGAGATTTTGTAAACCAATGCCGATGCGGCAGGAGCGAAGGGGGGAATCATGACCATTGACCAATTGATTGACGCGGTAAAAGCGTATCATCCGTCGACCGATGAAGCCCTCATTCGACGTGCCTATGCCTGTGCTGCAGCGGCTCATGAGGGACAAAAACGAAATTCCGGTGAACCGTACATCATTCATCCGCTGCATGTAGCCATGATCTTGGCCGAATTGCAAATGGACGATCAATCGATATGCGCGGGCCTTTTGCATGACGTGCTGGAGGATACGTCCGTTACGGAAGAAGAGATGAAGCAAGAATTCGGTGAGGAGATTACCACCCTTGTGGATGGTGTTACCAAGCTGAAACAGTTGCAATCCAAATCCAAAGTAGAAAATCAGGTGGAAAACTATCGCAAAATGGTCATGGCCATGGCAAACGATATTCGCGTCATCATCGTGAAGCTTGCCGACCGTCTGCATAATCTTCGTACGTTGGATTATAAGGACCGTGCGAAACAGGTGGAAAAAGCTACCGAGACCATTGAAATCTATGTGCCGATTGCGCATCGCTTAGGTATTTCCACGATCAAGTCCGAATTAGAGGACTTGTGTTTAAAATATCTGGATCCGGATGCGTATTTCGAGATTTCTGAATTGGTACATAAACGCTTGGATGAACGCAAAGAATACATTCGAAAGATTATGGATCGACTGAGCAAGGAACTGGAGTCATTGGGCATTCATTTTGAGATCTCCGGACGTCCGAAGACGCTCTATTCAATCTATAAAAAGATGTATCAGCAAAATAAAACCTTTGACCAGATCTTTGATGTTTCAGCCATTCGTGTGATTGTGGACACGGTCAAAGATTGCTACTCTGTGCTTGGCGTAGTGCATACGCTTTGGAAGCCGATTCCGAAGCGCTTTAAAGACTACATTGCCATGCCGAAACAAAACATGTATCAATCACTACACACCACGCTGATCGGCCCGGGCGGTGAGACGTTCGAAGTACAGATTCGTACCTTTGAGATGCATCAGACCGCGGAATACGGTATTGCTGCGCATTGGCAATACAAAGAAGGACGCCGTAAGAAAACCGCCTTTGATGAAAAACTGACTTGGGTGCGTCAGCTGATGGAATGGCAGAAGACGGCCACGGACTCGAAGGAGTACATGGAAACCCTAAAGGGGGACTTTTTCTCTGATGAGGTCTATGTATTCTCGCCGCGTGGCGATGTGGTAGAGCTCACGCGCGGTTCGACGCCGGTGGACTTTGCTTATCGCATTCACTCGGATATCGGGAATCACTGTGTGGGCGCCAAAGTAGACGGCCGTTTGGTACCGCTTAACCATGTATTGGAAAATGGTAATATCGTGGAGATTCTCACCTCCAAAAATTCGGAGGGCCCTTCGCGTGACTGGTTGAGCTTTGTGGCCAACCCTTCTACAAAGCAGAAGATTCGTCAGTTCTTTAAGCATGCCAATCGTGAGGTCAACGTGGAGATCGGCCGTGATATGGTGGTGCAGGATTTAAAAAAGGACGGTTATCACCCGAATGAGTTGATGAATGACGAGGCTCTGGAATCCGTCATTGCACGGACAAGCTTTGCTTCGCCAGAGGATCTCTATTCGGCAATCGGGTTCGGTTCCCAGACCGTAGGCAGTGTTACGGGTAAACTTAAGGCTATCTATGAAGAGAAACGCAACGAGGAAGCGGAAAAGAAACGACTGGAGAACCTCGAATCATCCGGCGAAGTCCATGCGGTACATGGTCCACAAAGTGGCGATGAGGCGGTTCGGATTCGCGGGGAAGGAGTATCCAATCTGCAGATTAAGTTTGCACAGTGTTGTTCGCCCGTCCCCGGTGATGCGATTATCGGTTATATCACGATGGGGCGCGGTATTTCCATTCATCGAGCGGACTGTGTGAATATCGTCCATACGAAGCAGCCGGAACGCCTGATCGAGGTGGAATGGGCCGAAACGAAAAAATCGAAATTTTTCTCTACCCTGCGCATTTTGGCTCGCAACAAAACCGGCTATATGGCCGATATCGTCGAATTGCTAAATAAGATGGAAATCAACATGTCGGGATTGCAGGTGCATACCGATGCGGATAACACCTCGCATATCTTAATGACCATTGAAATTGATGATGCGAAACAGGTGTATGAGGTGATGCGCAAGATTCGCACCGTCCCGAACACCATAAATGTATTTCGCATGAACGGTTAGGAGGCTGTATGCAGGTTCGCTCCACAGTAGCCGCTTATTTTGGTGAAAACACGTATCTTTTGAGCGATGCGCAAACGGGACAAGCGGTTCTTATTGATCCCGGTTCACCACTGCCACTTTTAGTCCAGTGGATTGAGGAGGAGCATCTCACCTTAACCGATATTCTTCTGACGCATGCACATGTGGATCACATTGCCGGCGTGCCGTATTTCCGTCAAAAATACCATGTTCCGGTATGGCTGTCGGAGAAGGAAAGAGACGTGCTGGAAAACTCCATTCGCAGCTATCCGCAGGTTCTTGGGGATCTGCGAGAAAAGCTACAACCGGATCATTGGATTCATGAGGGCGACTGTCTTACGCCTTTTCAATTGAAGGTGCTGGAAACGCCGGGACACACCCATGGCAGCGTCGTCTACCAAAGCGACAACGCCCTTTTTACCGGTGACACATTGTTTTTCGGATCGGTGGGACGTATGGATTTGTTCAGCGGCAGCGAAAGCGATATGAAAAAATCGTTGCGAAAGTTGTTTTCTCTGCCTGAGGATTATATCGTATATCCCGGACATGATATTCCGACAACATTAAAACAAGAACGCAGCATTAATCCCTACGTTCGATATTATTTACAGGATGAAGAATAGCAAGAAAAAGGAGCAACTATGGAATCCCTTAACGGACTGAAACGCACGCATCATTGCGGACAATTACGTCTGGAAGATGTGGGAAAAACGGTAACCTTGATGGGCTGGGCACAGAAGGTGCGCGACCTCGGATCTTTAGCGTTTATTGATCTTCGTGATCGCACCGGCATAACGCAATTGACGTTTAATGCGGAAACGGATGAGGCGCTCTATGAGAAAGCGAAAGCTATGCACCAGGAATATGTGCTGGCAGCCGTCGGTGAGGTTGTGGAGCGTTCTTCTAAAAATCCGGACCTGCCCACAGGAGATATCGAAGTTATTTGTTCCGAACTTCGTCTTTTAGATGTGGCCAAAACGCCGCCGATTTATATTCGCGATGATGACGATGTGAAAGAAGAGATGCGCCTCAAATATCGCTATTTGGATCTGCGTAAACCACGTATGCAAGAGATGCTCACCAAACGCGCTGCGATTACGCGCGCTTTCCGTGAATTCCTCTATCAGGAAGGCTTTATTGAAGTTGAAACCCCCTATTTAGGCAAGCCGACACCGGAAGGCGCACGCGACTATCTGGTGCCTTCTCGCGTATCGCCGGGGAAATTCTACGCTTTGCCGCAAAGCCCGCAGCTCTACAAACAGCTGCTGATGATCGGCGGGACGGATCGGTATTATCAGGTTGCACGTTGCTTCCGCGATGAAGATTTACGCGCCAATCGCCAGCCGGACTTCACACAGGTGGATATTGAAATGTCCTTTGTTACAATGGAGGATATTTTGGAGATCAATGAGCGTTTGATGGCTTCTGTCTTCCGGTCGGTGTTACATGTAGAGTTACCGCGACCGTTTCAGCGCATTTCCTTTGATGAAGCCATGCGCCGTTTTGGTACGGATAAGCCGGATCTGCGTTACGGTTTTGAAATTGTCGATTTGGAGGGCGTGGAGAAAACCACAGAATTTGCGCTTTTCCATCAAGCGGCGGAAGCCGGTGATTTTATCGGCGGCATTAATTTTAACGGTCTGGCTGACGTTTACGCCCGTAAGAAACTGGATAAGCTCGCGACCTTTGCCAAGGGCATCGGTGCAAGCGGCATGCTTTGGGTAAAGAAGACACAAGAAGGGATTTCTTCCAGCTTTAATAAATTCTTGACAGAAGAAGCCAAGCAATTCCTAGAAAAATCCTTGTCCTTGGAAAATGGCGATGTGGCCGTCATTCTGGTTGGACCAAAAATGAAAACTTTGGAGCATCTGGGAACCTTGCGCACCACGGTTGCTAACGAAAACTTAACCTTTGCACCGGATGATTTTGCGATTTGCTGGATTGTTGACTTCCCGATGTTTGAATACGACGAGGAAGAACAACGCTATGTGGCAAAGCATCATCCGTTTACCAAACCCTTGGAGGAAGATATTCCGCTGCTGGATACGGATCCGGCCAGTGTACGTGCGCAGGCCTACGATATCGTCATTAATGGCGATGAACGCGGTGGCGGCTCCATTCGTATCAACAACGCGGATCTGCAGCGCAAGATTTTTGACTTGCTGAAGCTAAGCAATGAAGATATCGAATTGCGCTTCGGCTTTTTCGTAGAAGCACTGAAATACGGCACTCCGCCGCATGGCGGCATTGCCTACGGTCTGGATCGTTTCGTGATGATGATGATCAATCGCAGCAATATTCGCGACGTCATTGCTTTCCCGAAGACGCAGACGGCACAGGACCTCATGATGGATGCACCGACGGTTATTACGCCTGCGCAATATGAAGAGTTGCACATTACGGCACGCGAAGAAGAGCGGTAGGCTCTGTCGCAGTAGGCTGTTTTCCGAAGGAGAAAGAAAGGAGAAACCATGCAAAATAAAGCGCTTATTGTGAGTACTATGGGAAGTCAATGTAAGATCCTGGTCATGCGCGCTGAGGCATGCGGCTCCTGTGAAGCCTGCAATGCCTGTGGTGCAAAACCCAGCACCTATGTGATTGAGAATACGTTACAGGCAAAGCCTGGAGAAGCTGTTATGGTAGAGATGAAGGATGCAGATTTCTTTCGTCGCGTCGGCTTGCTCTATGTCTTGCCGATGCTGCTCTTTGTCGGCGGCATCGTGCTGACCGATTTGGCGCAAAAGCCCTTGGGAATGCATGCCGAAGCTTTGGATCTTATCGGCGGCCTGTTGGGGCTTGTCCTTTACTGGGCAGTGATTCGAAAGGTCGATCGGAAAGAACCGGATACCCCGGCCATGCGCATGCTCTATCGCACCACGCTCGAAGAAACCAGCTCGAATTGCTGTGAAGTGCAGCATTAAAGAACGGAGGCCTCATGCGTCCCATCGTTTCCATTGTTGGTCGTCCGAATGTCGGAAAATCAACACTCTTTAATAAATTAGTCGGACAGCGTGTCTCGATTACAGAGGATACGCCCGGGGTGACTCGCGATCGTCTGTATCGAGAAGTTGAATGGCAAAATCGCTATTTTCTTCTAATGGATACAGGCGGTCTGGAAGTGAATTCCGATGATGTTATGTCTCGTCAAATCGAATGGCAGGTGGATCTCGGTCTGGCAGATTGTCAGCTGGTTTTGTTTCTTGTTGATGGTAAGGCCGGTGTCACTGCTATGGATCATATGGTGGCGGATAAGATTCGTCGCAGCGGAAAGCCCTGTCTTGTCGTGGTCAATAAGATTGATACGCATGAGACACCAAATGACGTCTATGAGTTTTATGAACTGGGCTTTCCGGATCTTTTCGTAATTTCTGCGGAACAACAATATGGTTTGGGCGATCTTTTGGATGCGATTTTTGATCATTTGCCTGCCGATGCGCAGACGGAAGAAGAAGACGATTCCCTGAAAATCGCTTTGATTGGGAAGCCGAATGTCGGAAAAAGTTCCCTAGTGAATTTTTTACTTGGTGAAAATCGTATGATTGTCACCAATATCCCCGGAACGACGCGGGATGCCATCGATTCGTATTATGAGCACGATGGACGAAAATATACGCTTATCGATACGGCCGGACTGCGTCGACAGCGGTCTGTGGATACACGTATTGAAAAGTATTCGGCTTTGCGAACCCTTTCTTCCGTGGATCGAGCAGACTTGTGCCTGTTTTTAATTGATGCACAAGAAGGTCCGACGGAACAGGATGCTAAAATTGCGGGCTATGCCCATGATCAGGGTAAGGCCTCCATTATTGTGCTCAATAAATGGGACTTGATTGAAAAAGAGACGAATACGTTAAAAACCATGGAAGATCGCATTCGTACGGTTTTGACATTTAATCATTACGCACCCATTTTATCCGTTTCGGTGAAGACGGGGCAGCGCATGGATAAGCTGTTTGCTTTGATTAATGCCGTGGATGAGCACTACAGCTTCCGCGTTTCTACGGGGCTGCTCAATGATATTGTGCGCGATGCCGTCGTGTTGAATCCGCCGCCGACGGATAAGGGCAAGCGCTTAAAGATCTATTATGCTGCGCAAGTGACCACTCGTCCGCCAAAATTCCTTTTCTATGTCAATGATGCGGAATTGATGCATTTTTCCTATATGCGCTATCTGGAAAATCAGCTGCGCAAAAACTTTGATTTTACGGGCGTGGCCTTGCATCTGGAGGTACGCGAGCGAAAGGAACGGTCATGAGACTCGTCGGCATCATTGTGATCAGCTTTTTGTTAGGCGGCCTTCCCACGGGATTGCTGCTCGGCAAAGTGTTGGCACATAAGGATATACGGCAAAGCGGCAGTGGTAATATCGGCGCTACGAATGCGTTGCGTACGCTTGGAATCGGCTTCGGTATTCTGACATTTGCCGGTGATTTATTAAAAGGGATTCTGGCGGTTTTTTTGGCGCGTGTGATTGCACCGGCGGACCCGTTGGGCGTGGCATTGGCCATGTTCTTCGCGGTATTCGGACATTGCTATTCTCCGTTTCTGGGATTTTCCGGAGGGAAGGGTGTAGCGACCGTCTGCGGTGTCATGATGGCGGTGGATCCGCCATTGACCTTATGTTGGCTGGGTGTCTTTTTTATCATCGTCGCAGTAACCCGTCTGGTTTCACTCGGTTCCATCACCACGATTTTTTGTGCTGCCTTATACACTTTGTTCTTTACCACGCATCCTTTCGTGATCAAGGTGGCGCTACTCCTGTGTGCGTCGGTTTCTATTTTCCGCCATCATGAAAATATTCGTCGCTTGTTAAATGGCAGCGAGAAACGTTTGGGAGCTGATCATGCGTCGTAAATCTGTCTCGGAACAACAGTCTGCTTTTGACACGACGGCGGAAAAGCAGCAGAAAAAAGAGCGAAGGAAAGTCCATCGCAGCGGGCGCTTTTACGCCATGTTGGCGGGGATTTTTTTGCTCTGCCTTTTGTTTTATATCGGTTGGAGATTCTTTTTTAATCCGAAGACAATCACATTAGTACGCTCTGAAATGGTGGAGCAGACGCGGGAAGGCAAAGGGGCGTTTTTCTATCATGAATATGCACCGGATGTATTTCGCGGCTTGACCGTGCCCATTAAGAATTTGGATACGACGATACGCTATCGTGTGGAGAAAGCACTTTTTCCTTTGGATGAAGCCTTACGACGAAAAATCGAAAGCGCTTCTGCTCGCTTGGCTGCATCGGAAGAAGCCTCTTATATGAAGCAAATGTTGCAAGCCAATGCGGTTACGATGCCTTTTTCCGGTCTGGTAAAAACAGAAATCGATGGGTATGAAACGTTGTTTCAACCGGAGAGCCTGTCCGTGTTACAACCGGGCGATATCGGTACGGCAGAGGGCAAGGCAGTCAGGGAAAAGGGATTAAAATTTGTGGATAATCGTCTTTTCTATGTCGCCATGGATTGCCCGCAATCGGTATTGCCATTATCCGTTAAAGTTGGGACGAACTATCCGATCAAAACGGAGAAAAATGTGTTTTTATCTGGTACGCTGGTGCGACGGGTATCCGATGCGCAGGGCCGAAATCTTCTTATTTTCGCACTACGGGACGGCTATCAACGCTTACAAGAGGCGCGTTTTGCATCGTTGCGTCTGATTTTGGAGGAAGCGGAGAGCTATCGCATACCGATTTCCTGCGTTTTTCACGAAGGAGAAAAGACCTATTGCTTCATATTGGATAAGAATCATGTGGCGCAAAAAATTCCCGTTCGAATCACAGGTGTTGATGAAAAAACGGATGAATTTTTTATTGCGCCCGTGCCAAGCAAAAATGCATCCAAGGTTCTGTCGCGTTTTGATCGCGTGATACGGAAACCGACCGAAGTGAAAGAAGGAGGGTTGTATCGATGGGATTAAAAGAAAATATCGAAGAGGTGCGCGAACGCATCAATCGTGCGGCCGCCAAATTCGGACATCGCCCGGAAGATATTACACTGATAGCCGTCACGAAAACGGTGGAGGAAGATCGCATCCGTGAGGCGATTCAGCTCGGCATGAAGGATATGGGCGAAAATCGGGTGCAGGAAATGCTGCGTAAACAAGAGGCGTTCCAAGGAGCGCGCTTGCACATGATAGGACAATTACAACGCAATAAAGTGCGCCAGTTGCCCGATTCTGTGGTGTTGGTGCAGAGCGTGGATCGCCTTTCTTTGTTAGAGGAATTGGAACGCATCGGGATTCGCGATGATCGTTTTTTTGAAGCTCTGTTGGAAGTCAGTATCGCCGGGGAGGAACAAAAGGGCGGCTGTCCTGTGGAAGAAATTCCATCTTTGCTCGATGCAGCCGAGTCTATGACGCATGTACGCTGCCGTGGTTTTATGACCGTAGCGCCGGTGGTGGATCATCCGGAAGAATCGCGTATTTATTTTAAAAAGATGAGAACTTTGTTCGAAAAGAACCGTACCATCGGTTATAATAGGAATCAACTGGATATATTGTCCATGGGAATGTCGCACGACTTTGAAGTGGCTCTGGAAGAAGGTGCCACGATGGTGCGCATCGGGACCGCATTATTCGGAAAACGAAGCTAACCGTGAGGAGGATGGAATGGGATTTTTTGATAAGATGAAGAATATGATCGGTATTGAAGATCAGTATGAGGATGAGGATTATTCGGACGAATACGCGTACCAAGACCAGCCGTCCTATGATAAATCCTATGAAACGGACGATGCTTCAGACAATACAAATGACTATGCATCCGACTACAGCTCCGCCGGCTATGAAGAGCCGTCGTCCTCTTCGACGTCTTCGCGCTTGGGCAAAGTGATCGATATGACTTCTGGTTCGTCGCGTATGCGCATCAGCATTCAAGAACCGTTGGAATATGATGACGGTCCGAAGGTATTGGATAATATTGCACAGGCGCGTACAGTCATTTTGAATCTGGAGATGTTGGAAGTCGATAAAAAACGCCAGATTTTTGATTTTGTCAGCGGCGGCGTCTATGCCCTCAATGGCAATATTCAAAAAGTAACCAAAGACATTTACGTCATTGTACCGAAGGGCGTGGATGTGGACGCTGCAGTGAAAGAGTCCGTTTCCGAATCGTCCATGTATCAACTGTAAGAAGATCGCTCCCTCGGTTCGTCCGAGGGAGTTTTTGTTTTGAATAGGAGCATTATGTTATTTGGAATCCTGATAAGCGTGGTCTGGGTGCTTTTGGATCAGTGGAGCAAGCATTGGGCAGTCGGTGCGCTTTCGCATGGAGCGAGTCTGTCTGTTTTGGGGCATTACTTGCGTTTAACTTATGTTGAGAATGATGGCGCTGCTTTTGGCATATTCGCCGGACAGAAATTGTTTTTTATCGCATTAAGCATCGGCGCAATTCTCTTTTTACTTTTTGTCCTATGGCGCCATCGCAAAGATAGCATTTGGTTTCGTTTGGCGATGGGAATGATTCTGGGCGGTGCAGCAGGCAATTTCATCGACCGCGTGCGATGGAGCTATGTGGTTGATTTTATTCAAGTGGATATTATTCGCTCCATTCAATTTCCCGTATTTAATGTAGCGGACATCGGCGTCACGGTGGGTGTGTTTTTTCTAGCCGTTTTATTATTGCGAACACCGGACGAACAAGGAGAAAAACGATGACGGTGACGATCGGCAACGATTGGGATGAAATTTTGTCGGGGGAGTGGGAGAAGCCCTATTATCAAACGCTGCGGCGACTGTTAGTAGAGGAGTATCGTACACATACCATCTACCCGCCTGCCAATGAAATTTTTCATGCGTTACAACTTGTACCCTTTTCTGATTGTCGCGTGGTCATTTTGGGACAGGACCCGTATCATGAGCCGCGACAGGCCAATGGTCTGGCGTTTTCCGTACAAAAAAGCGTACCTGTTCCGCCTTCCCTGCGCAATATCTATGCAGAACTGGAACAGGATTTGGGCATATCACAGCCGCAACACGGTGACTTAACGGCCTGGGCGGAGCGAGGTGTCTTGCTTTTAAATGCCACCCTTACTGTGCGTGCGCATCAGGCAAATTCGCATGAAGCGATTGGCTGGCGGGTGCTTACCGATCGCATCGTGTCGCTTTTGGGACAGAGGGAAAAACCATTGGCTTTTGTACTATGGGGTAAGTTTGCTCAATCGAAACGGTCACTGATTCAAAATCCGGAGGACTTGGTTTTGATGGCGCCGCATCCGTCGCCGCTATCCGCACATCGCGGTTTTTTCGGTTCTCGTCCGTTTTCCAAGATCAATCGTTTCTTTGAAGAACGCGGTGAGGAAGGCATCGATTGGCATTTGCCTGACTTTCCGGGGGAGAATCAGCGTGTGTGAACATAAGCAATTTCTCATACAAAGTAGCGATGAAATCGTCGGTATGCGTTTTGACGCCGGGGCAGCGGAACTATTGGAGGATTACTCCCGTTCGCAGTTGGAAAAAGCTATTTCAGCGGGCGCTCTGCTTTTAAACGGAAAAACAGTGAAGGCACGTACTAAGTTAAAAGGCGGGGACAGCCTTTCTTTGGATCCCACTTTTTTTCGGCAAACACCGATTTTACCGGAACCGATACCACTTACCATTCTTTATGAAGATGATGACATGTTCGTGGTCAATAAGCCGGCAGGAATGATCACACATCCGACCGATACCGTGCGATCAGGCACCTTGGTGAACGCTTTATTGGCATCCGGAAGGCCTCTTGCAACACTCTTCGGAGCGGATCGACCCGGCATCGTACATCGCTTGGACGCTCAGACTTCGGGTGCATTACTGATTGCAAAAAACGATGTAACCGCCGAAGCCTTAAAGCATATGTTTCAGCAACATCTGGTTAAAAAACGCTATTTAGCAATTGTTGAAGGCAGCTGGCAGACAGAGGGGACGGTGGTCGATAAAGCGCTCGGCCGAAATCCGAAGCATCCGGAAAAGCAGGCGGTGCGCTCGGACGGAAGAAACGCTCTGAGTCGATTCATTACCATCGAGGCACAGACGGAGGCGAGCTTTATGGCTGTCGACATAGCGACGGGGCGAACACATCAGATTCGCGTCCATGCGGCTTATTGCTCCCATCCTGTGGTCGGAGACACCGTATACGGTTTTCGCCGACAACGCCATGCGTTTGCACATCATTTATTACATGCGCGCAGGCTTTCCTGGCAGCATCCGCATACGGGACAAGAGATCACGGTCGTAGCACCCTTGGATGATGAATTTTTACGGGCCTTGTCGCTTTACGGTTTTCATGTGCCATTATCGGATGATAAGGATATAGCGCCTTTTTAAGACGGTTATGGAACACTTTTACACTTTTTGAATCAAATGGGAACGCGTGGAAACACGCGTTCTTTTTATTGGAATTCGCTGAGATCGCTTCTCCTTTACACTAAAGAAAAGGAGGAAACTATGCTTGCAAAAACAACATCTTGTCATTTTGAAGGACTGGCGACAGAACCGGTAACCGTGGAAACGCAAATTTTAGGCGGCTTCTCTCAATTCTATATCGTGGGACTTGCCGGCACTTCAATTCAAGAGGCCAGGGAGCGCATCCGTTCGGCCATCGTATCCATGGGGATACGCTTACCGCCGGGACGCATCGTGGTCAATCTGTATCCGGGAGATGTGCCAAAGGGCGGCACCCAATGGGATTTGCCCATTGCTGTCACCTTATTGGCGGCGATGGGTGCCTTGGAACCATCATTACTCGAAACAGTGGCTTTTTTAGGCGAATTGTCATTGGATGGGCACTGTCGTCCTGTACCCGGAGCATTTGCCATGGTATTGACACTCCAAAAAGCCGGTATTACAACTGTTTATCTACCATTGGAGAATCTCAAGGAATGCATGGAAATCGGAGGGATGCAATTTATTCCGGTGACTTCATTGCAAGAAGCCGTTGCTAAGTGTCGGGGACAAATCGATTGCGGTGCGATCATCGGACGACATTGCGACAAAAAACCGGAAGAGTGGCGCAACGACTTGCCTGATTTTCGTGACTTGAAGGGACAGGAACCGCTGAAACGTCTATTGGAAGTTGCCATAGCCGGCAGACATTCTCTGTTATTGATCGGGCCTCCTGGTGTGGGGAAGAGTATGGCCATTTCTCGTGTGCCGAGTATCTTACCGTGGCTTACCCCGGAGGAGGAAGTTGAAGTACTACGCGTGCACTCCGCTTGCGGTCTATCTGTCCACGCACACCCGATGCCGCCCTTTCGAACGCCACACCATACGATTACGCCTGCTGCCTTACTGGGAGGCGGCAATCCGCCGATTCCGGGAGAGATTTCGCTCGCACATCATGGGATTTTATTTTTAGATGAGATGCCTCAATTTTCCATAAAGGCACTGAATGGTTTACGCACCCCGCTGGAACAACACCATATAACCATTTCCAGGGCACGACGCCGGGTGGAAGCGCCGACGGACTTCCAACTGCTTGCCACAGCCAACCCCTGCTTATGCGGATATCTTGGCGATCCCGATCATACCTGCAACTGCTCGCCGTCCGCCATTAAACGCTATCGCGCACGCCTATCGGGACCACTACTTGATCGCATGGATATGGTATTTACCATAAGTACGCGAATGACGTCACAGGAGGATGTCACGGTTATATCGAAAAGCGGCGCTGACAGTGCGTCGATGCGCGAACATATTGTCATGGCACGCAAACGGCAGATAGAGCGCTATCGGCCCTTCGACTTTTCGGTCAATGCTCGTTTTCCTGACACCTTGCCGGCAGCATTACTACAGTTATCCGATAAAGCGGAGCAATTGCTGCGTCAGCTTTCCGAACACTATGCGCTTTCTTATCGCGCACAGAAACGCCTGCTATGCGTAGCACGCACGATTGCTGATTTGGACGAATGCGATTATATTACATCAAGTGCCGTCGCAGAGGCGTTTCAATATCGGCGTGCCGCGGAGGAATGGCGCCGGAGTAGTGTTTTTTAGAAGAGTGTATTATCATTCGTCAGAAATGGAATTACATTCATAAAAACGGAGGAAAAATTGTATCACTTCGGGCGGACTGCTATAATAAATACGATAAAACCTTGAGGAGGATATATGTTATCTGCGAATGATTTAAGAAAAGGAACGACTTTTGTCTACGAGAACGACGTGTATGAAATTATAGACTTTCAGCATGTTAAGCCCGGAAAAGGTGCGGCCTTCGTGCGCGCTAAAATTCGCTCGGTCATGGGCGGCGGTTCAAAGGACGTTACCTTTAACCCGAATGATAAATTCGAGGAAGCCCGCATTGAAACAAAGGAAATGCAATATCTGTATTCGGACGGCGCTTTATATTACTTCATGGATCCGGAAAGCTACGAACAGTTTGCACTGGAAGGTGATGTGGCGGCGGACGCCATGAAATTCATTCGTGAGAGTGATTTGGCCATCATGAAGTTCTACAAGGGAAATGCGTTCAGCGTATCGCCGCAGAACTTTGTTGAATTGGAAGTCACGCAGACGGAACCCGGCGTACGTGGCGATACCGCTTCCAACACCACAAAACCGGCTACGGTGGAAACCGGCGCAACGATCAACGTGCCGCTGTTTGTCAACATCGGCGACAAGATTAAGATCGATACTCGTACAGGCGACTATTTGTCCCGCGTGTGATATGAGACGTCAAGAACAACGGGAATGGCTCGTTCGACTGGTCTACGAGCAAGATATGAATGCGGCGGATCCATTTTCGGCACAGGAACTGCTTCGTGCCCACGAGTTGCCGGAGGAAAATGCCTATTTGGCAGATTCTTTGCGTCTTTTACACGCCCATCAATCCGAGATTGATCGGATAATGGAGGACTATTTGCGTGATTGGACGGCACAGCGTTTGCATGCGATTGATAGGGCCATTTTGCGCGTAGCTATCAATGAAATTCTTTTTACCGATTTCGCTCCGACGGTGGTTACCATTCATGAATGCGTGGGAATAGCTAAACGCTATTCCGATGAGCAAACCTACAAGTTTATCAACGGTGTTCTGTCATCGTTGGTGAAAGATTTGCAGTCGGGCACCTTGACGAAGGAATTCGGCATTCAGGTGGATGCTGCTAAGATTCCGAATCCGGAGGATTTGCCCTCCGATAAATACGATGAAACCCATTAAAGTTTCGGAACTTGTACTCTACTTGGATCGCATCGTCCGTGATGATCCGATTTTGAAGCGACTGCGCGTAGAAGGGGAGATTGTGAATCTCTCTCGCGGACGCCATATCTTTTTTGACTTAAAAGACGACGGTGCACTCGTGCACTGTGTGGATTTTAACGGCGTTTTACCGGCGACGGCCAAAGAAGGAGATTGCATTCTCCTCACGGCTGCCGCCATGGTCTATAAAGAACAAGGAAAGTTTGAACTGCGCGCACTATCGGTGGAGGAACAGGGGCAGGGCAAGTTGCTCGTTGCCCTGGATCAGCTACGCCGAAAATTAGCGGCGGAAGGTCTCTTTTCACCGGCGCGTAAGCGTTCTTTACCGCGCTTTCCTCGACGAATCGGTTTAATCACCTCGGCAGAAGGTGCGGTTTTGCATGATTTTGCCAATGAAGTGCATCGACGCTATCCTTTAGCGCGCATTCTGTTTTCTCCTGCCTCCGTGCAAGGTACGGCGGCACCGGAAGCCATGTGTGGGGCGTTTCAACAATTGGCTTTATGGCATAAAAGTTCTCCCTTGGATGTCGTCGTGCTGGCACGTGGTGGCGGCTCCGGCGAGGACTTGAGTGCGTTTAATGATGAGCATCTGGTGCGTTGTATTGCGGCGTGTCCTGTGCCTGTCATCGCTGCGATCGGCCATCAAGTGGATACCACGCTTAGCGATCTGGCAGCGGACCGAAGGGCTTCTACGCCCACGGAAGCGGCTATTCTGGCCACTCCGGACGGCAATGATCTCTTACGAGCCTTGGCTACGCGACAAAAGCATTTATCGTTACGTATGCAGCAGGTGTTTGATCGAAAAGGACGGCAATTGGAGCAGGTGATGCGAGCGGTCGAAAAGCGATCGCCCTCTCAGCGTTTGCGTCAACAAGCGGAAAGCCTGCAAAAACATATGCTTGTCATCGGTGAAAGATTACGCCAGTCCATGCGCAAACGTCGCCATGCGATTGATGAAAGAGTGCGTCGGGCGGCAGCAGTGCGTGAAAAACGGCTTGCCGAGACCTCTTGGACCGTTAAGGATCTTAACGGACGACCGGTACTCGCCGGCGCCTTACGCTTGGAGGATTCCTACTATTTGCGTTCGGGAGCGTATCAGTATCGCATCATTGTTAAGGATAAGGAGAAGAAGGATGTCCTTTGAAGGGAGTTTTGAAGAAGGCTTGTTACGCCTGGATGAATTGACCAAAGCATTGGATCGCGATGATTTAACCCTGGATGAATCCACCGCTTTGTATCGCGAAGCACGGGAATTGGGCGAACAGCTGCATCAAAAACTGGATAAGGCGGAATTGGAAATACAGGATTTGGAAGGGAACGATGTTTCGGTCATTCTGGATTCGGAGGTTTCCGATCATGCGGATTGAGGATTGGCTGCAAGAAGTCTTTCTTCCACGCTTAAGGGACCGTCTGGAAGCGATCCGGGCGCTGGATAGCATGTTCTACGCAACGGATGGCGGAAAGCGCCTGCGCCCGCAGATGGTATTTGCTGCAGCAAGCGCCATTCAAGAACCGACGCCGCACCTGCCCTGGTTTTCAGCAATGACGGATGCCGCGTGTGCTTTGGAAATGATCCATGCGCATTCTCTTATTCATGATGATATGCCTTGTATGGACAATGATCGCTATCGACGCGGCAAGCTGACCGTTCACGCTGCCTATGGGGAGGCAGAGGCACTTTTGAGCGGAGATGCGCTGTTAAATGGTGCCTATATCGTCCTTTTTAACGCAATGGACGAAGCTGATGCGAGCCTTAGCCAACGCATCAGTCGTGCCGGAACCTTGCTTAGTCGTCATGTAGGTTTGGAAGGGATGTTGGGAGGTCAGGTGCTGGATATGCATCCAATTTCCCACGACCGGCAAGCGATTCAAGCGATGGTGGAGAAAAAAACGTCGGCATTGTTTTCAGCGGCTTGCGGCATGGGTTGCATTCTTGCCGGCGGCAATGAAAGACATGTGAATGATGCCGTTCGTTTCGGGAATCTTTTCGGCTTACTTTTTCAACTGAATGATGATGAAGACGACCGACAACAGGATGAGAAGGAAGGAAAATACACATATTGGCAGGCCCTGCGTGAAGAAAACAACGACATGCGCACAGTGCTCTTTGATCTTGCTGCACAGAGGGCCAAGGCATTGCCTCATGGAGAACGACTTCTAACGTTATTACAAGGGGTTTCGACAGAGAATTGATTGGCGTAGGAAAGGTAAAGAACGATGAAAAAATATAATCGACAACGTCTGATCCTGGATCTCATTGAACAGCAGGAGGTACAGACGCAGGAGGGGCTTGCTGATCTGTTGCGCGAACAGGGCGTACATGCTACCCAAGCAACCATTTCAAGAGATATTAAAGAATTGCGCATTTCAAAAGTGCAAACCGTAAAGGGAAGCTACAAGTATACCGTCTTGGACTCTGTGCATGATTCGTTAAATGAACGACTGCACAAGATTTTGCGTTCTGCCATTTTAAGCGTCTATCACAACGGTAATATGGTCATTATTGAGACTGTCATCTACTGCGCACCGGTGGTTTCCATGACCATTACGAACGCGAAACTGAACAATGTTGCCGGTATCGTTGCCGGTGTTGACACACTCTTTATTGCACCGACCGATGTTAGCTTGCTGGATGTGCTTGTAAAAGATATTGAGGAGTTCATTCAATAATGCTTGTCGAACTGCGGATTCAACATTTTGCTTTGCTGGAAAAAATCGAACTTTCCTTTTATCCCGGCGAATCCGTAGTCACCGGGGAAACCGGCTCGGGTAAAAGCCTTTTTGTTGATGCGTTAGATTTTTTGCGCGGCGCGCGCTCGGAGCGCCGCATTCTGCATGAAGCGCGGCCGGCTATCGTGGAAGCTGTTTTTATACCGGCACCGGAAGAAATTTGTGAAGGTTCTCCATTGCGCGAATGCTTAGAGGTGTTGGACATTCCCTATGAGGATGGCAATATTATCGTACGACGTGAATTCTCCGCAAAAGGATCCAAACAGAGGCTGAACGATATTTCGGTCACGTTGCAATCGTTGCGCACGGTGATGGCCCTTTTATTGGACATTCATGCGCAAAATGCACAGAATCTCTTGAAAAGTCCTTCTACCTATTTACCGCTCTTAGACGCCTATGTTGGCAAAGACGCAATCCCCCTGAAGGATTGCTTGAAAAAAGATCTTGCTTCCCGCGAAAAAGTTGCGGCAAAGCTTCAAGCTTTAGCACTTTCTCCGGAAGAAGTGTTGCGAGAAACGGATCTCTTACATTATCAAATCCAAGAGATCGAGGATGCGCATCTGGAGGATTTGAACGAAGAAGCTCTCGAACAGGAATATAAATCCCTGGTATCGGCAACGGAACGGATGCGCATGGCCGCTCGTCTTTCAGAAGCGCTGGAAGGTGATCGAGGCTTACGCGACGGCTTATTGCGTTGCGCACAGGCTTTTGATGAATTGGCGGGAAACGACGCATCGGCATCGGACATGCGTGATATGATGTGGCAGATTGAAGCGGAAACCGATACGCTTCGCTCGGATCTCTCTCGTTATCGCAACGGTATCGTTATTGATCCGATGCGCATTCAGGAGATTGATACGATCTTTCAGATGCTTCAGAATTTGCGACGGAAATACGGGCAAAATTTCAGCGAAATTCTTGCATTTCGCAACACAGCTGAAAAGCGCCTTGCCTTGTTGCAAGGGATTGAAGCGGAACGCGAAAAACTGCGGCAGGAAGATAGATCGTTAGAAGTTTCTTTAGAGAAAAACGCAGCAGCGCTACATGATTTGCGTAGAAACGCGGCACATAAATTGGAAGATCGGGTAAAGAGTGAAATGCTGGAGATGGCGATTAAATCCATGTCTTTTTCCATCCCCTTTACCAAAACTGAGTCCATCGGACGCAACGGATACGATCGCATTGATTTTCGCATTTCCACAAACCCCGGTGAGCCGATGCAATCGCTCTCGGAGGTTGCCAGCGGGGGAGAAATGTCCCGCTTTATGTTGGCTATGAAGATCATTGCTTCGGAAATATCCGCTATGCCGACGCTCATTTTCGATGAGATTGATACGGGTATCAGCGGACGCACCGCGCAAGTTGTGGCTGAAAAAATTTCAAGATTGACGGAGCATCACCAGGTGATCGTTATTACCCATCTGCCGCAGATTGCGGCGTTGGCGGACACACACTATGAAGTTGTAAAAGAAACGCATGGCGCCTCTACCATCACCGTCATGCGTGAACTGGATGAAGCAGGAAGAGCCGCCGAGCAGGCACGTCTGATTGGCGGCGTACATATTACTGAAACAACGCGCTCCAGCGCTGAGGAAATGATCGAACAAGCCAAACGATGGAGAATGCAACGAAAGGGCAGGTCATGACCGACGAGAATCAAAATATTGAACGCATTATAAAATCAGAAGAAATTTATGATGGGCGGATTGTGCATTTGCGTGTAGACACTGTGGAATTGCCGAATATGGTCTATGCAAAACGCGAGATTGTGGGCCATCAGCGCGGTGTCGGCATTTTAGCCATGAAGGACCCCAATACCATGATTATGGTGCGACAATATCGCATTGCGGTAAAGGAAAGTCTCCTGGAGATTCCGGCAGGATTGGTAGAGCCGGGCGAATCACCGCAGGAAGCCGCACAGCGGGAATTGCAGGAAGAGATCGGCTTTAAGGCGCAGAACATGGAATATCTGTTAGATGCCTATGCCTCTCCCGGCTTTACGAATGAAAAACTGAGTTTATTTCTGGCAACAAACCTTGAGCCGTCCAAATTGGAGGAGGACTCGACGGAATTTATAACGGTAGAAGAACATAAGGTGGATGCGCTGTACCGCATGGTCTTGAATTTTGAGATCGCGGATGCCAAAACCATCATCGCCATTCTCTATGCAAAAATGCATCAAAACGATGCACAGTAAGGAGAAGAGACAGAACGGATAGGGCATGTTTTCGGAAAACTTTTCATTGATGACGACGATCACCTCCGTCATAGCGATTCTTTTTACAATCATTTCGCATGAATTTGCGCATGGGCTGGTTGCCTTGTGGAATGGTGACCCCACCGCACGGGACGCCGGACGACTTACGTTTAATCCGTTGCCGCACATTGACCCGATCGGCCTTTTATGTCTTTTGGTTTTTCGCTTCGGCTGGGCAAAGCCCGTCCCGATCAATTCCGACAATTTTCACAATGAACGACTCGGTATGCTCTCGACGTCTTTGGCCGGGGTTACGGTGAATTTTTTAAGCGCTCTCCTTGCAGCGCTCTTGTTACCGCATGTCTCGCAGCCGTTTTTTCAGGCTCTGCTTATACAGATCATGACGTATGGTGTATTTTTCTGTGTTTTTAATCTGATGCCGATTCCTCCTTTAGATGGTTCTAAAGTCATTCTTGCCTTTTTCCCTGAAAACGTCCGCTGGCAGGTGTATCGCTATGAGCGCTATACGCAGTGGCTGTTGCCTATTTTAGTGTTTAGCGGTATTTTCGGTAAAATTGCACAGCCGATCACGGAAGGAATACTCAGCGGTATGCTGGATTTTTCTTTTCATCTGCTTTAAGAAATGATGGTTTGAAACGGCTTGACGAACGACAGAAACAGAAACGAGGGATCCGTTGATCCAAGTGGACTTAGCGCCCTTTTCGGGGCCGATGGATTTATTGCTCGCCTTGTTGCGACAAGCAAAAATTGATATTTACGATATTGAAATCTCTCAAATCACGGAACAATTTCTGGCAGTGATGCAGCAGAATAGCATTCCGCCGGATGATTTGAGCGATTTTATTCGTATGGCCTCGATTCTCGTGCAGATGAAGGTTCGCATGCTGTTAAAGGATCAGGATGACGAAGATGACGGCATGACGCGCGAGGAAATGATTGCTCGTCTGCTGGAATATCGTACGTATAAAGAATTGGCGGCACGCTTACAGATCTTGGAGGAGGAAGGCGCACTCTATTATGTAAAAATGGGTGAAGATCCGGATCGCTTTCGTGCCAAGCCAAAAGAAATATTGGAAGGAACGCCGCAGGATCTGCTTCGCGCGTTACATGAATGGCAGGAGAGACGTGATGTTACTCGACCACAGTTTTCACCGCAATCCGTCATGGTGCGTGAAGAATATGGAGAGGATGTGGTGGCACGTCGGATTCGTCGAAAGCTTGCGAAGGGCGAACGTTTCACCTTTCTTGACTTGTTTGATCCCAGAGATTACAAGAAAAGCAACGTCATCGTTACTTTTTTATTGATGCTGGAACTGACGCGTCGCCATGCGCTGGAATTGCAGCAAGACCCGGAAAGCCAACAAATTTCCATAAAGATGCGCAATCGCAAAGCATTTGAAAACGTGTTGGAATGGATAGACCCGCAGGAAACGGAGAATGAGCATGCAGAATGATCGAGAATTAAAATCTTTAATCGAAGGACTGCTCTACGTTTGGGGCGATCCGTTGCCTGTAAAAGATTTGGCAGAGGTGGCGGAAATTCCCGTCAAAACCTGCCGCAATTTACTGGAGCAGATGAAAGAGGAGATGGAGCATGAGCGCCGCGGTCTGGTGCTTCACACGGTGGGCGATGCCGTACAACTGACAACACGCAAGGAACATGCGCCTTATTTTGAAAAACTCTTCGGGGAAGCTAGGCGCAAGCGCCTGTCCAATTCAGCATTGGAAACCTTGGCCATCATTGCCTATAAACAACCGGTGACGCGCATAGAAGTGGACGCCATCCGCGGTGTGCGCAGTTCCAGTGCCTTGGATACGTTGCTGGAGCGCGGTCTCATCGAAGAAGCCGGTCGTCTGGAACAAATCGGTCGTCCGATTTTGTACCGAACGACACGTGAGTTTTTACGCGCCTTCACCTTGTCCTCCCTGGAGGATTTACCGTCCCGGGAAGAAGTGGAAGCACTATGGGAGAAAAGCGATGCGGATTAATCGCTTTCTGGCACGGGCCGGTATAGCGTCGCGTCGTAAATCAGAAGCCATCCTTTTAGAAGGACGTGTGACGATAAACGGTTTGCGCGTGGACCATTTGGCAACGGAGGTATCTCCGCAAGATATCGTCTGTGTGGATGGAAAGCATATCGCCTGGCCGCAAGAGCGGCTGTTACTTGCGTATCATAAACCGGTGGGGCTGTTGTGCAGTCATAGCGATCCGCACGCGTCACGCCTGATCTATGATGATTTGCCGAAGGACCTGGGGTTGTTCAGCATCGGTCGACTGGATCGGGATTCGGAAGGCTTGCTTTTGATCACCAATGACGGAATTTTAGCGCAGTCGGTAGCGCATCCTTCGATGGAGACGGAAAAGGAATATGTTGTGGTATTAAATCGCCCCTTTGTCGAAAAGGATCGAGAAACCCTTCTGCGCGGCGTATCGATAGAGGGTAGTCTCTGGCGCATGGATGCCGTTAAACCGTATACTTCCGATGCGGGACTGGACGAAATTTTACCGCAATGGCCGCCGAAAATTCTCCCTACGCGCATTGTCCGCGTTTTTTTACACGAAGGGCATAAACGGGAGATTCGTCGCCTGTTTGCCGCATTGCAATATCGCGTATTGCGTCTGGTTCGTGTTCGCGTGGCGGAAATCCAGTTGTATGGCATATTACCGGGCGACTATCGAGTGCTGGAAGGGAGTCTATAATGCAAAAAATCTGGGATATCCTTGTGATTGGCATGGGCGCTTCCGGTTGTATGGCCGGTATTGCGGCAGCGTTACAAGGAGCCTCGGTAGCTCTTATCGACGGCAATGAAAAGGTCGGTAAAAAGATCTATATTACCGGTAAGGGGCGCTGTAATGTGACCAATGCAACGCCATTACCCGAATTCATGGACGGCTTGGCCCACAATTCTCGCTTTTTATATTCCGCGCTCTATCACTTTACAAATCAGGATTTGATGGATTTTTTTACGCAACACGGACAAAACGTCAAGATTGAAAGGGGAGAACGGGTATTTCCGACATCGGATCATTCCAATGATATCAATCGCGTGCTGGAAAAAGTTTTGCGCGAAAACGGAGCAACACTTTATTTTCATCATCTCGCGGAAAAGATAGCCTATGACGCAGAGCATGCTCTTTTCACGGTTTCCGTGCTCGGCCGGGAAACAATGCAGGCGCGTCGGCTGATTTTAGCGTGCGGCGGCCAATCGTATCCGTCCACGGGTTCCACCGGTGACGGTTACCGCTTTGCGGCGGGCTTTGGACATTCGATTCAAGAACCCCATCCATCGCTTGTGCCGATCACCTTATCTGACCCTTACATTGCTACTTGGGAGGGGATTTCGCTGAAAAATATTGCTCTGAAGGCCCGTTTAGGAAAACGAAAAAAGCCGCTTTCTTGCTTTGGTGAGATGCTCTTTACGAGGGAAGGGATTTCCGGTCCTGTTGTACTGACGCTTTCAGCGTTATTAGCTGGAAAGAAAAATGAAGAGATAACTCTCTCTTTGGATTGGAAACCGGCTTTAGACGCAGAAACCTTGCGTAAACGGCTGGTGCGGGAGCGAGAGAAGGCGCCGAATCGTGCTCTTTCAACACTGTTTCAATCCTTTTTACCGAAGCGGTGCACCGATGTGTTTCTTGAAAAAGGCGGATGGGATGCCGCCGAGCCGTTTCATAGCTGGACCAGGGAGGAGGAAGAACACTTTATTGCACTATTGAAGGATTTCCCTCTGACTTTCTCGGGCTTCGGTTCTTTCAAGCAAGCCGTGATAACGCGTGGCGGCGTCACGGTAAAGGAGATCGATCCTTCTACGATGGAATCGCGTAAACAGAAGGGCTTATATATTGCCGGTGAAATGGCGGATGTGGACGGTTTTACCGGAGGCTATAATTTACAGATTGCATTTTCAATGGGACATCTGGCCGGCGATAGCGCGGCAGCTTCGTTAAACGGGAAATAGAAGGAAACTCTCATGGGGAGGAAAAAACTATGACAAGAACTATGGCCATTGACGGACCGTCGGGATCGGGCAAAAGCTCGGTTGCCGATCGATTAGCCCAAGCGTTAAATATGGCTCATTTGGATACGGGCTCTATGTATCGAGCCATTACCTTAGACCTGTTGGAACAGGACATTCCTGTTGAGGATGCGGAGGCGATACGCAAGAGATTGGATGCAGTGAATCTCACCATGGAACCGGGAAGGGTACTTTTGAATGGCCGCGACGTCACAAAGCGCGTGCGCGAGGATGATGTGACGCAAAAGGTTTCCGTAGTTTCCGGCTATGACTTTGTACGCCGCAAGCTGGTGGCGATGCAGCAGGATATTGCCAAAAAACAGGACGTGATTTTGGACGGCCGCGATATCGGCACTGTCGTTTTGCCTCATGCGGACTTAAAGATCTTTTTGACGGCTGCGCCGGAGGAGCGGGCGCGCCGTCGTCTGTACGATAAAAAGTCCACGTCTACCATGGATTTTGAGCAAGTCCTCGCAGATATTCGTCGCCGTGATGCGTATGATTCTACACGCGCCGTGTCTCCTCTTGTGCAGGCGGACGACGCGATCCGCATTGATTCGACGGATCTTGAAGTGGAAGATGTGGTAGAACGCATCATTAAGGAATGGCATCATGTTTTTGAAATGCATTAAGGTCTTAGCAAAAGGGCTGATGCATCTTTTGTTTCGCTTTGAGATGGATGATGCACTGGTCGATAAAAAGGGCCCCTTCATTATCTGTGCCAATCATCGTTCCAATTGGGATGCCTTCGCCATGTTTTTAGCATCGCCTATGGACACTTATATTGTTGGTAAAAAAGAATTGTCGGATATTCCCATCATTGGAGCTTTTTTGCGCGCAATTCAAATGATTCCTGTAGATCGGGAGGGCAATGATATTGCTGCTTTACGAACCATGCGTAAAGTCCTGAAGGAAGGACACGTGCTCGGTATTTTTCCGGAAGGGCATCGCTATGACACACGGGATCTTTCCCATATGAAAGATGGCGTTGCCTATTTGGTACAGAAAGCCAAAGTGCCGGTGTATTGTCTTTATCTGGAATCAGACTATCACTTTCGCAGCACCTTCCGTGTGACTTTGCGTGACGCACTGCCTTTCGAGACGTTCGTACCGTACGATAGCCGGGCCGGACGTAAGGATATTATGCGTCTGATTTATAACTCCATCTATGCCTTAAATAGCGGAGAGGAGATGAGTCATGATGATTCGCGTTGCTGATCATGCCGGCTTTTGCTTCGGCGTGCGTGAAATTGATCGTAAGACGGAAGAAGCTCTTCAGCATGCTGAAGGAAAAATCGTATACTCTTACGGCCCTCTGGTACACAATCCGCAATATGTAAAGCGGCGTGAGTCGCAAGGGGTGCATATTTTGCACAGCATAGATGAAGCTTCAAGAGTAGATGCGAATGCCATTTTAATTTTACGTGCGCACGGCGTCACAAAAGAGGAGCGCGAAGTCCTTAAAAAGACCAAAGCTACCATCATCGATGGCACTTGCCCGGTACTGCAGGGCATCTATCGTTTATTAGAAAAGAAAGAAAAAGAAGGGTATCGTTGCGTGATCATCGGCGACCCTAACCATCCGGAAGTACGCGCCATGCGCAGCTATTTACAGCCGGATGCGCTTATCATTGACTCGGAAGAAGAAGCCGGTCGCGTGATTTCCGATAAACCACTTTTTGTGGTTTCGCAAACCACGAATCGGGAGGAATTTTTCGAACGCATCGTGGCAGCCTTTCCAAAGGATATTTCGGTCACGGCACAAAAAACGATCTGCCATGCCACGCGGGAGAGACAGGAAGCCACGGCTATATTAGCAGCAGAATCGGATCTTATGATTGTGATTGGAGGTCATAACTCGTCAAATACGCAAAAATTAAGGCAAGTTGCCGAAAGTAAGACAAAAAATGTAGCACAAATTGAAGTTTTCAAGGATTTAGCTTTACAAAACTACCCTATATTGAATAGAATAGGCATAACCGCCGGTGCGAGCACACCGGATTGGATTATTGAGGAGGTCGTCAGAGGGATGGAGAATTTTACGAAAGAAGATTTCATGGAACAAATCGAAGACAGTATGGTGAAGATTTATCCTCGCGATATTGTCAAGGGCACTGTGATCAGCGTTAAGGATGATGAGGTATATGTCGATATTCGTTATCGCGCAGACGGAATCATCAAGAGTGACGAGATGACAGATGAACAGCGTGCCAACACGCACGAGCACTTCCATGAAGGAGACGAGATCGATGTCTACGTGATTAAGTTGGATGACGGGGAAGGCAATGTTGTCCTGTCCACACAACGCGTAGAAGGTCTGAAGAACTGGACGAAGCTCATGGAAAAATACGAAGCCGGCGAAACGGTGGAAGCCATGATCACCGGAGAGAATCGCGGCGGCCTTGTGGCCAATGTGATGGGTATCAATGGATTTATTCCGGCCTCACAGATTGCTACGTATTTTGTGAAGAACTTCAAGCAGTATATCGGTCAGACACTGGAATGCAAATTCCTGTCGGTTGATGAAAGAAAACGTCGCGTGGTGCTTTCCGCTCGTGCCGTTTTGGAAGAACAACTGGATAGCGTTTGGGATAAGATTGTCGTCGGTGAGACGATTAAAGGTAAAGTCGTTCGCATGACTGATTTCGGCGCATTTGTCGATTTGGGCGGTGTGGACGGATTGATTCATGTTTCGGATATTTCTTGGCAGCGCATCGAAAAGCCGTCGGATATCTTGGAGATTGGTCAGGAAGTTGAACCGATCGTGCTCAAAGCCAATCGCGAGCG
The DNA here is from genome assembly GCF_000308275.2 of Levyella massiliensis. Classification (GTDB taxonomy): domain Bacteria; phylum Bacillota; class Clostridia; order Tissierellales; family Peptoniphilaceae; genus Murdochiella; species Murdochiella massiliensis_A. The sequence goes on along the minus strand of NZ_HG529490.1, from coordinate 528,189 downwards.
CAATCGTATTTCCTTGGGCCTGAAGCAGTTAATGCCGAAGCCGTTTGAAGTCTTCAAGGAAAAAAATAAGCCGGGCGATGTTGTCAAAGGTACCGTCGTGAATCTCTTGGATTTCGGCGCTTTTGTCCGTCTGGATGAAGGTGTTGAAGGCCTCATTCATGTATCGCAAATTGCTCATCATCATGTAGAAAAACCTTCTGACGAATTCAATATCGGCCAGGAACTGGAAGTAAAAATCCTGGAAATTGACGAAGAGCGTCAGCGCATCGCATTGTCGACGCGCGCGCTGGAAGAGCCGCCGGTAGCGGAAAAACAGGAAGGTGCTGAGGAAGCCGAGGGTGAAGCAGCGCCGCGTCACATTGACACTTCTAAGTTTGAACGTCACGAACAGCCGAAGGCAAAACAGCCGAAGCAACAGCGTGAACGCCGCAAACCGCAGACCACGTTGGATTTTGAACACGGCGATGATATCGGCACCAACTTGGGTGATCTGATTGCCGCGCAGATGAATTTGTTGGGCGATGCGCCTGAGGAGGCACCGGCCGAGGAGCAAGCTCCTGCACAGGAAAACGAAACGGTCGACAACACGGCAGAACAAGCTGCTGATGATGCCAATACTGCGGAATAACCGGAAGCCTAAGCATCTGAAGAGTAAAAAGAGGCCTTTCATCGAAAGGCCTCTTTTTTATTGCACTCTTTGATACAATAGCTTGAGGCAAAGGAGAATTATGAAGTATAAAATTATTACACACGGCTGCCAGATGAATGAGCACGACTCCGAACGGATGGCGTACTTATTAGAGACCATGGGCTATACGCCCACGTCGGAATCAGCAGAAGCCGACATCATTCTTATGAATACATGCCTGGTACGTGAAAATGCAGAGCTCAAAGTGTTTGGCCAGGTGGGCGCTTTAAAAAAATGGAAGGAAGCACGTCCGGGACGCATTTTAGCGCTTTGCGGTTGTATGATGCAGACCGGTGCGGCCAAGGATACCATCTTGCGCTCCTATCCGCAGGTGAATCTCATTTTCGGTACTCAGAATATCGGACGTTTGCCGCAACTGGTGGAGGAAGTGCATCGAACAGGTGAACGTGTCGTGGACATCACGAAATTTGAGGATGTAGCGCCTTTTTATGAAAGAACCGATTCCTCATTTGCTTATGTCAATATCATGACCGGTTGCAATAATTTCTGTTCCTATTGCATTGTTCCTTATGCGCGCGGCAGGGAAGAGAGCCGTCCCGCTGAGAAGGTGCTCGCGGAAGTGCATGCCCTTGCAGGACGTGGCTATCGTGAAGTCATGCTCTTGGGGCAAAATGTAAACTCCTATGCGGATGGTACGCTGGATTTTCCGGAACTGCTCGATCAAGTAGCGGATGTGCCCGGCATTGAACGTTTGCGTTTCATGTCCTCGCATCCGAAAGATCTTTCGGATCGCTTAATTCAGGTGATGGCGGCACACGAAAATATTGAACGTCATTTTCATTTACCCCTGCAGTCCGGCTCGGATAAAGTGCTGCGCGAAATGAATCGTCACTATACGCGCGATCACTATCTGGATTTAGTCGATCGTTTACGAAAGGCCATGCCCGATATCGGCCTTTCCACCGATATCATTGTCGGCTTTCCCGGCGAGACGGAGGAGGATCATGCGCAAACCTTGGATCTGTGTCGACGTGTGGAGTTTAATACTGCCTTTACCTTCATTTATTCTCCACGCCCCGGAACGCGCGCAGCCAAGCGTGACGATCAAGTTGATGAAAAAACCAAGAGCCGTCGTTTTCAGGAATTGCTGGATGTGCTGTATCCGATCTTTCTGAAGAAAAATCGGGAGGCTATCGGTAGCGTTGTGGATGTTCTTTTTGATTCCGTAAGTAAAAACGATGCAACAAAGCTCTCCGGACGCGATTCGCAGGGCCGTCTGCTGCATGTGCCGGGCGATGCGTCCTATATTGGAAAAATGGAAAAAGTGCGGATTACCGACGCCAACTCTTTTGCGTTGTTCGGTGAACGCGTGAAGGAAGTTTGACGGAAAAGAGGAGCCATGGTTTGGGATGCCATTAATCGAGAACAGCTCTCACCAATGATGCGCCACTATGTGAGTATCAAAGAGCAACATCCGGATTGCCTGATTCTTTATCGGTTGGGCGATTTCTATGAAATGTTCTTCGAAGACGCCGAGGTGGGGTCGCGGATACTGGAGTTGACGCTGACGGGGCGTGATTGCGGTTTGCCGGAACGTTGCCCGATGGCGGGCGTTCCGCACCATGTCATCGAATCCTATGCGGCTAAACTCGTCAATGCCGGCCACAAGGTGTGTTTGGTGGATCAAATGGAAGATCCCAAAGAAGCCGTAGGCCTCGTTAAGCGAGCGGTAACGCGCATCATTACCCCGGGCACCCTTATCGATGCGGAAACCCTCGATCGCCATAGCCACAACTATCTGATGGTGGCGTATTACTACCGCCATGCGCTCGGTCTTTGCTTCTGTGATATATCGACGGGACGCTTGGAGACTACGGAAATCGAACACAGTGCCCGACCGGAGGTAACCGTTTTGGACTGGGTAGAGTCCAAAGCGCCTTCCGAACTGATTTTGGTGGAAGATGCGGATAACAGCGGGGTGAATGATGCCGTTGAAACATTGCTCTCCAATCGAAAGATCTTTGTATCACGCATGGAGCGCGGGACGCTACACATTCGCGATTTGGATCAGGGTCTGCGTGAAAAATTACCCGGAGGGATCCCATCTGTTTTAAAGCACCATCTGGTTGCTCAGATTGCCTTATATCTGTTGTTGGAAACCATCTATGCCTATCGCGAAAAACCCTTGGAGCATCTGGCAACAGTCGTATGGCTGCGCCCCTATCAGTCCTTGCGTATGAACGCTGCAACGCGAGAGAACTTGGAGTTGACGCATAATTTGGATGATGGCAGTAGGCATCACACGTTGCTTTCGGTATTGGATCGCGCGAAGACCGCCATGGGGTCTCGAAAGTTGGCCGACTGGATTTCTTTTCCGTTGATGGACACACAGGCAATTTTACAGCGCCAAAACGTGGTGGCCCTCTTCAAAGAGCATCTCGTCGAGCGGCTGTCTTTACGTGAAGCGCTCGATCGTGTCTACGACTTAGAGCGATTGCTCGGTAAGTTGAGCTTTCACCGCGGTAATGCACGCGATCTGTTGAGCTTTGCGCAATCCCTGTCCACCTTGCCGGAAATCATCGCTATTTTACAAGCCATGCAAGCGGATGCTGTATCGTATCTTTTGGAGGGACTGGATCCGCTTACCCCACTGTATGATGCGATATTGCAGGCCATCGTGGACGAGCCGCCCATCTCGGTGAATGAAGGTGGTATGATTCGCGACGGCTACAGCCAGGCCTTAGATGCACTTAAATGCGGTAGCGATGAAGCGCGTCAAGCGCTTGTAGAATATGAGGAACAGGAACGACAGCGCAGCGGTATTAAGAATCTGCGCGTCGTATATCGCAAAAATCAGGGTTATTTCATCGAGGTTACCCGTTCCAATTGGGATAAGGTGCCGGAAGACTATGAGCGTCGCCAGACGCTAAAGAATGCCGAGCGTTATACAACGGAGTATTTGGAGCAGCAGGCAAATCGCATCATTGGTTCAGCAGCCCAAATTGAAGCGATGGAATACGATATCTTTCGTTCGCTGCGCGATCAGGTGGCGGCACAGGCTGTTAATGTGGAGCGTGTTGCGGATACACTGGCGGCATTGGATGCGCTCCTTTCTTTGGCCCAAGTTGCTGACGATGGGGAATACATCCGTCCGACTTTTACGGAAGATACGGACGTTATTGCCATTCAAAGCGGCAAACATCCTGTCGTCGCCGCAAAAGGGGGCGTGGACTTCATCCCCAATGATCTTACGATAGGGGAAGCGAACAATCGCATTCAAGTGATTACCGGCCCCAATATGGCAGGTAAATCGACCTATATTCGCCAAAATGCGCTGCTTCTGATTATGGCGCAGATGGGTTCTTTTGTTCCTGCCACGTACTGCACCTTGCCCATTACCGATCAGATTTTTACGCGCATTGGCGCACGTGATCATTTGGCCAAAGGGGAATCCACTTTCATGGTGGAGATGAAAGAGATGGCGGACATTCTTCGCGAGGCAACGGAACAAAGCTTCTTGGTCCTAGATGAAGTGGGAAGGGGGACGAGCACGAATGACGGCCTCTCCATTGCCTGTGCTATTTTGGAGTATCTATCACGTTCTTTGCCGGCAAAAACTCTCTTTGCCACGCACTATCACGAATTGACGGAATTGGCGGATGTCCTGCCGAATCTCACCAATCGCAGTGTGCAAATTGAAGAACACGATGGAGCGCTGGTCTTTTTGCATCGTGTGGAAGCCGGTGCAGCGGATCGCAGCTATGGGATTGAAGTGGCACGTCTGGCCGGCATGCCGGAACGCATTCTGTTGCGCGCCAATCAACTGCTGCAACAGCTGGATGCACATAAAATAGAAACGCCCTCTTCGGTATTTAATGGATCGGCCGAAACGTCTTCGATCCTTGCGGAGCCACTGCAGAATGTCGACCCAGAGGCTTTCGATCCCGCACAGGAGGCTTTTCTTAATAAAATTCGCACCTTGGATATCAATCAATTGTCGCCCATGGAGGCCTTTTTGGAACTGGATGCGCTGATCCGTGAGGCCAAAGAGATGGAGGAATCATGATTCATCAACTGGATGAAGAAACGATTAAACGCATTGCTGCCGGTGAGGTGATTGAACGACCGGTTTCTGTTGTGAAGGAATTAGTTGAAAATGCGGTGGACGCCGGAGCTGATTCCATTCAGGTTTCGATTCGTCAGGGTGGTAAGGCCAGCATTTCCGTATCGGATAATGGCAGCGGCATTCCGCGCGACGAAATGGAAAAAGCATTCCTGCCGCATGCCACGTCGAAGATTGACGGATTTGAGGATCTCTATGCCGTGCATTCGTTGGGCTTTCGTGGAGAAGCATTAGCTTCCATCATTGCAGTGGCTAATGTAGAAGCGCATTCCAAAACAGCCGATGAGGAAACCGGTAAAAGCCTGCGTTTTGAGAATGGCGTGTTGCAAGATACGAAGACCGTAGCTATGGCGACAGGAACACGCATGGAAATTACCGAGCTTTTTCACAATATTCCTGTGCGCCGAAAATTTTTAAAGAGCGATGTGGCCGAGAGCAATGCCATTTCCCGATTGCTTTATAGCTTTGCCATCGGCCATCCGTCGATTGCGTTCCATTTCTATCGTGATGATAAGCGCGTTCTCCAAACCGGCAAGAACCAGACCCTTGCGGAGACACTTTTGGTTCTCTTTGGGAAAAGCTATCATGAAGCGCTGGTACCGCTTGAAGCAGAGAATAGTCTTTATCATGTCACAGGCGCCATTGGGAACAATACGTTTTACCGTGCCAATCGTCAGATGCAGTATCTTTTTGTCAACGGTCGAGCGGTAGAAGAAGAGCGCGTGCGTGATGCCGTGGAAAGCTGTTATCGCTCTTTGATTCCCAACGGTCGTTTTCCTGCTTTTCAGCTGTTTATAGAAACAGATCCGGCAAATCTGGATGTGAACATTCATCCGAATAAGATGAAGATTCATTTTGCCGATCCGGATGCCTTGGAAGAACTGATTGCGCAAGCCGTACGGGAGGCGCTACGCAAAAAGCCAATGATTCCCGGCGAGGAACCGGAAAAAGACAATTTGTTTACGCTTTCGTCGGAAGACAGCATGAAACGCCTTCTGCAACAATATGCCTGGCCAACCGAAACGCATGGTTCTGACATGGTAGTTAATCATGCTGCGACAAGCTTTGCCCGTTGTGAAGAAGAGGATGCTGTCGCAGATACAGAAAAGAGCGAAGATGCCTCGGAGGAATCCTTGGTGGAGTTCGATTGGGAGGAAGAAGCAACCGTGCCGGAGGTGGTACAGGAGAGCCGTGACGAGTTTTCGGCTGACGATACCTCGCTACTGCCTTCCTATGACGCATTGCGTTTTGTGGGCGTTCTCTTTCGGGTTTATGTACTTTTTGAAGAAAGAGGCATGGGGTCGGTACTCATCATGGATCAGCATGCGGCGCATGAGCGTGTGAATTACGAACGTTTTGTTAAGCAGTTTACACATGGCGCCATTGTGCAGCAACGCCTGCTGAAGCCGGAGGTGTTGCCGCTTTCTGATGCACAGGCGTCAGCTTTTTCCGAACGTAAAAAGATTCTGCAACAGATGGGCTTTGATGTAGAAGTCTTCGGCGACAATCGTGTGGTGCTGCGTGGCGTTCCGACGCTTTTCAAATCTCCCGATAATGCCCTTCTTTTGCAGGAGCTGTTGGATATGCCTGTGAATGCCATGGAAGAATACGATACGTTATTGGACCAGATGGCCATGAAAGCCTGTAAAGCGTCTGTGAAACAAGGAGACAGCTTGAGTGAGGCTGAGGTTGCCTCTTTATATGCACAGCTTTTTGCTTGCGACTATCCGTTGACCTGTCCACATGGACGTCCCACGGTGATTCGTCGCGAGAAGAAAGATTTTGAAAAATGGTTCATGCGCATTAAATAGAAAGAGGAGACATGCCAAAGAAACGCCTATTCATCGCAGGGCCTACCGGAGTCGGAAAAACGGCGCTCTCTCTACGCCTGGCCAAAGCCTTTCACGGTGAAATCCTGTCCATGGATTCCATGCAGATTTATCGCGGCATGGATATCGGTACGGCAAAAGTCACTCCGCAAGAACAGGCACAGGTACCGCATCATCTGTTGGATATTGTAACGCCCGGTGAGCGCTATACCGTTTATGATTATCAACGCGATGCACAAAACGTTGCTGCAAAACTGATAACTAACGGAATTTTACCGATATTTACCGGTGGGACAGGACTCTATTTAAATGCTCTTTTGAAGGGTTACCAATTTACGGGAGTGGATACCACCGAAACGTTGCGTTCGCAATTGGAAGCCGAGTATGCGTTGGATCAGGGGCGCTCTCTCTATGCCGAATTGCTGAAAAGCGATCCCGCTACGGCGCAGAAAATAACAGAAAAAGATAAACCGCGCCTCGTGCGTGCCATTGAAATTGCCCGTCAAACAAATGCCAAGCCTTCCTTGCTACGAAGCGATGAGACTGATACGACTTGGGAGAATCTGGTAATTGTTCTTTCTTTGCCGCGCGAAAGTCTTTATGATCGCATCAATCGCCGCGTGGTGTCCATGATGGAGAAAGGCTTAGTTCAAGAAGTCGAAGCGCTCCTTAAAGCCGGTGTACCTTTTGATTCGCAGGCGATGCGGGCCATCGGCTATCGCGAAATTTATTGGTATTTCAACGGCTGGACAAGTTACGACGAAACGGTGTCTTTAATACAGCGGGCCTCTCGTAACTATGCCAAACGGCAATATACCTGGTATCGAAAGGTAGAAGAAGCGGTTTGGATCGAGGAGGAAGATCCGGAGGAGCGCTATCGCAAAGCGGCTGAACAAGTTAGCCAATTTTTGACGAATGAATAAGTTTTTTTGTGGACAGAACCTTAGAAAACAGGAAAAAGATCATGATAAACAACCCCTATAAAAAATATTACTCGATTGGCGATGCTGCCCTCAAACGCATAGAACATGCCGAGGCAAAGCTGAAAGATCGCTTCGCATCGTTAGAGGCCATTCGTATGGAAAATCAGCTGAAGGTCTTAAAGGCTATGCAGGATAACGGTCTTTCCCAGTCCGATTTTTATGCTGCCACCGGTTATGGCTATGGCGATACCGGTCGCGAGAAAACGGAAGCTATTTTCCGCGACGTATTTCGCGCCGAAGATGCGCTGGTGCGTGCCGGCATTACCTCAGGTACCCATGCGCTCGCAACGGTGATTTTTGCCCTTGTCGGCCACGGACAAACGCTGTTTGCTGCGACCGGCCATCCCTACGATACATTACAGGAAGTCATCGGGATCAAGGGAGAAGAAGTAGGAACGCTTCTCGAAAGAGGCGCTAAATACGAGATGTTGCCGTTGGAACACGGAAAAATCAATTTAGCCGCTTTGCCGGAGGCCTTAAAAACACATCCGCGACTGGTTCTTCTGCAGCGCTCGACCGGCTATACGAATCGTCGTGCGTTTACGATTGATGAGCTGGGAGAAGCCATTGCCGTAATTCGCAAGGCTTCACCTGAATCCATCATTTTTGTGGACAATTGCTATGGCGAATTCACCGAAACACGAGAGCCTTTGGATGTCGGTGCCGATTTAATGGCGGGATCCCTCATTAAAAATCCGGGTGGCGGTATTGCGATCAGTGGCGGCTATATTGCCGGGCGCAAAGATCTTGTCGAGCGATGCATGAATCATTTGACGGCACCGGGAATCGGCAAAGATACCGGCCTGAGCTTCGGAACGACGCGTCTTACCCTGCAAGGCCTTTTCTTTGCTCCGCACGTAACGATTGAAGCCCTCAAGGGCGCCTTACTTTTTGCGGGCGTCTATGAAGACATGGGCTATTCCTGTATGCCTGCTCTTTCCGATCCGCGCAGCGATATCATCGAAGCCATTACGCTCGGAACGGGGGAGAAGGTGGAGAAGTTCTGTCATGCCGTGCAGCAAGCGGCAAGCGTCGGCGCTGATGTCTTACCAATGCCTTGGGATATGCCCGGCTATACCGATCCCGTCGTGATGGCATCGGGCGGCTTTATTGATGGATCTTCCATTGAAGTGAGTGCTGATGGGCCGATGCGCGAACCCTTTATTGTGTATTATCAGGGAGGCGTCGTCTACGAGCAGGTCAAATTGGCGTGTTTGCTAACGGTGGAAGCGCTGAATCAACTAAATGATTAACAGAGGTTTAACACTCCGTTTATAAGAAATTTTTCCGTGTGTCGTAAGCTAAGACTTGGAATGTTTTAGCTCGTTCCACGGAAATTTTTTTATTCTCATAAGGAGGCTTCAGTGAATCAACCTAACTATATTAAGACCTGTTCGCGCATGCTTGCGCTGGTCACCGCAGCTAGCATTGCTATGTCTACCGGAGTCGTTGCCGAGCGGTCGAACGTAGCAAAAGCTCCTCAACCGGTCGAAGAAAATTCATCCGTTGTCATGCAAGCCGATGTTTCTACCTCTTCATCAGAAGAGAACCTTTCGTCTTCAGAAGAAAATAGGGAAACCATTGAAGAAGAATCCTTAGAAGAGGAAGCAAAAGGTATAACGGCGACCTTCGACTATAACGAAGATGCCCCGGAAGGTGTCGTTGCGCCTGATGCCATTACGGCAAAAGACGGTAAGATCACTCTGCCGATGCCGAAAGAAATGAAGAAAGGCGAGAAGGAATTCATCTGCTGGAAAAAACTAAACAATAAAGAAGGTTATATTGAGGGATCGTGGCAACCGGGAGATGCAGTAACTCTTACGGAGGACACCACTTTTGTGGGCAAATGGCGTAAACCGGCATGGGCCGTACGTCTCACCTTCAAAGATGAACAGGGCAACATCATTAAGGACGATGCTACCTTGGCTACCTTTAAAGCTTCCTTGATTGGAGATAACGGGGTTGTTATCAAGAGTAGTGATTACGCTATTTCCAGTTTGCTTATTTACGACGAGGATAGCGATAAGTACATTCCACGCGGCGAATACCACTTAAACATCGATCTTTCCGGTAGTCAATACTCCTTTGTTTCGGCAACCTTGGACAATAGATACTATGATCAGAAAAAACATGAAATGATAACGGAGCATACTGCTTTTAATCCGGCGTCGGAAAAGATGACGATTCCCAGACCCGGCGTAAAAACGGAAATAGATACGAACTTCTTGGTTACCGTCGTTGTTAAAAAGAATTCCTCGGTCAAGGCAACCTTCGAATATGACAAAAATGCACCACAAGGTTTTACCGCACCTGCCGCTATCTCGGCAACGGACGGTAAGGTGACATTGCCGCTGCCTAAAGAGATTGTTTCCGGAGATACGCAGTTTATCGGCTGGAAAGATGCGGATACTAAGGCCATCGTTCAGCCGGGTATGGAAGTTTCTCTTGAACAATCTAAAACATTCATTGGCGTTTGGAAAAAAGCGTACTGGTCCGTGAATCTTACGATAAAGGATTCGTCGAATCAGAATATTACCGAAAAAGCCTATCCTTCTATCAAATCCGTCACCTTAATGGATAAGCAGGGACGTGAAATGCCCGGCGTTTATGACAAAGAGAAGAACGTAATCTCCTTCTATAAGGCGCCTGAGACGGAAAAAGCTACCGCCCTCTTTGCTGCAGACGCTACCAGTACGTTGCCCACGACAGAAAACGGTTATCTGTTACGCGGCACCTATGAGCTGCAGCTTAACTTCAAAGACGGCACCTATCAAACGGTCTCTGCTACATTAAACGGAGAAAAATTTAACCTGACCTCCGGAACTATTGCTGTTCCGGAAGAAAAAATTGGTGTGACGGCCGATGATACGCAGGAATTGGTTATTATGCTGTCGCAAGCAAAACAGTCCTCGGTCAAGGCAACCTTCGAATATGACAAAAATGCACCACAAGGTTTTACCGCACCTGCCGCTATCTCGGCAAAAGACGGTAAGGTGACATTGCCGCTGCCTAAAGAGATTGTTTCCGGAGATACGCAGTTTATCGGCTGGAAAGATGCGGATACTAAGGCCATCGTTCAGCCGGGTATGGAAGTTTCTCTTGAACAATCTAAAACATACATTGGCGTTTGGAAAAAAGCGTACTGGTCCGTGAATCTTACGTTAAAGGATTCGTCAAATCAGAATATTACCGAAAAAGCCTATCCTTCTATCACATCCGTCACCTTAAAGGATAAGCAGGGACGTGAAATGCCCGGCGTTTATGACAATGAGAAGAACGTAATCTCCTTCTATAAGGCGCCTGAGACGGAAAAAGCTACTGCTCTCTTTGCTACAGACGCTACCAGTACGTCGCCCACGACAGATAACGGTTATCTGTTACGCGGCACCTATGAGCTGCAGCTTAACTTCAAAGACGGCACCTATCAAACGGTCTCTGCTACATTAAACGGAGAAAAATTTAACCTGACCTCCGGAACGATTGCTGTTCCGGAAGATAAAATTGGTGTGACGGCCGATGATACGCAGGAATTGGTTATTATGCTGTCGCAAGCAAAACAGTCCTCTGATAGCTCCTCTGATAGCTCCTCTTCGGCGGCTTCTTCCGACGATGCTTCGTCAGATAGCAGTACGCAGGGAGGAAATCATTCGACGCCCAAGGACCATTCCGATACTTCGAAAGCGTCATCAAGCGAAAAGACGCCATCCCGCTCGGAAGCTTCAAATAAAACAGGAGATGCGTCACAATCGCAAGCCTCTAAAGATTCTGAGACAACGCATGAGCAAGAGCCTATCGAGCAGCCCACGGCTTCCGATACATCGGAACCGACTGTACCCAATGAAGAAGAGCATCCGACAGAGTCAGAAACGGAGCAAGTACAGGAAGAAGATGCAATGAACAAGTCTTCTCTGTCGAAGGGTCAAAAAGCACCTGCACCTATCAATTTGAATCAAAAAGGGCTCTCTCCCAAAACGGGGGACATCACACTGCTTTCTTTCGCGGGAACCGCAGTACTTGCAGCAGGAGCTTTTGTGGCAAGCAAGCGTAAACAACGCTAAAGCTATAGGAAGTGGATTGGTCAGGATTAAAACGAATAAGCAACGGCTTTCGGCTGCGGTCGTCGGCCGTTGTTTATTTTATGAGGTAAGGCTTGTGGGGCTGATCGCTTAAAATGACTGCCGTGTTTTATGTTGTTTATATTTTTCTTGACAGCGAACATTTGTTCGATTATACTAAAACCATCAAGAACAAATGTTCGACACGGGAGGGGTTATGAAACACACAGTCATTGTTCATCCGAAACGGTTCTATGCATTTACAACTGCTGCTATTTTGCTTATCGCATTGACGATTACATTTTTGGTCGGTTTTGCTTCCGATCGTTCTTCTTCGGCAGCATCGGCTTCTTCGGCAAGAACGGTGATTGTACGGGAAGGGGACACCGTATGGAGTATGGCGCTTCCCTTAGCTAATGCCTCAAACCGTGATGTCCGCGACGTTGTTCGAGATATTTATCGATTGAATGATTTGGAAAATCATGCCCTGCATCCGGGGCAACCCCTACAAATTCCAAATCGGTAATCGACGATCCGCTGCCCCCGCAGCGGATTTTTTTTGCCTTGTTCTCATTTTGTTTTTAAGTCCTCGTTGCGAAAGGTCTGGTATAATAGAAAAAGATAACGTTACCACGTTACGAGGAGGGAAAACATGGCGCAAACAGTGATCCAAATGAGCCATATTACCAAGACTTTTCCGGGGGTTGTTGCTAACAGCGATGTTTCCATTACCCTGCATAAGGGGGAAATTCTGGCGCTTCTCGGAGAGAACGGTGCGGGGAAATCGACCCTGATGTCTATTCTTTTCGGTTTATATGAAGCAGATAGCGGAGAAATTTTGGTAAACGGGGAGCCAACCAAAATAAAGGACCCGAACGATGCCACGCGCTACGGCATTGGTATGGTGCATCAGCATTTTAAATTGGTACCGAACTTTACCGTACTGGAGAACGTCGTTCTCGGGGTGGAGACCACGAAGCTCGGATTTTTAAAGATGGAGGAAGCCAAAAAACGCGTGATGGAACTTTCGGATCGCTATCATTTCCAAATCGATCCGGACGATAAAATTGAAGATATTTCGGTGGGGCAGCAGCAGCGTGTCGAAATCATTAAGATGCTCTATCGTAATAATGATATTTTAATTTTTGATGAGCCGACGGCGGTTTTGACCCCACAGGAGATTGAAGAACTGTTGGAGATCATGAAAACGCTGGTGAAGGAAGGCAAATCCATTATCTTTATCACGCACAAATTGAATGAAATCAAAGCAGTAGCGGACACAGTAACCGTTTTGCGCAAGGGTAAAGTCATTGATACGGTAAAAGCGGCTGACGTGAGCATTGAAGAAATGAGTCGTATGATGGTTGGTCATTCCGTGCAGTTGTCTTTTGATTTACAACCACATGCCTTGGGTGATCGCGTACTCAAAGTTAGGGATCTCACCTTGGATCAACCCGTTGACGGACAGAAAACGCTCAATCACATCAATTTTGATGTACACAAGGGAGAAATTGTCTGTATTGCAGGCGTTGATGGGAACGGACAATCAGAGCTTGTGTATGCGCTGACGGGACTCATTCAAAATGTAAGCGGTTCGGTGGAATTAAACGGCGAAGATGTGCTCAAGCGTTCCATTCGTTTTCGTAATACCCACGGTATGGCTCACGTGCCGGAAGATCGTCACCGCTATGGGCTTGTGCTGGACTATGATTTAGGAAAGAATCTGGTGTTGCAGAATTATTTTGAGGAGCCTTTCCAGAAAAATGGCTGGATTCAGTTTCAAGAAACCGATGACTATGCCGATAAGCTCATTCGCATGTACGACGTACGAGCCGGTCGCGGGGCACGTACCGTTGCTCGCTCCATGTCCGGCGGCAACCAGCAGAAGGCCATTGTGGCGCGCGAAATAGAGCGCAACCATGATATATTAATCGCTGTGCAACCGACGCGCGGTTTGGATGTTGGTGCGATTTCGTATATTCACAAACAGATTATCGATGAACGGGACGAGGGCAAGGGGGTTCTTCTGGTCTCCTTTGAGCTTAGCGAAGTGTTGGGCATCTCCGATCGTATTTTGGTCATGCATCATGGTGAAATTGTGGCGGAGTTAAGGCCGAAAGAGACGTCGGAAGAAGAGCTCGGACTCTATATGTCCGGCGCAAAACGCATGGAGGTGGCAATCCATGAAGACTAAACGTATTGGTTTGAAGAAGGCCATGCCTTCCTTTATTGCAATCCTTATCGGTCTCGTAGTGGGCGTTGCGATCATCTTTTTCACCAACCCCTCAGCTGCCGGAGAAGCCATTCCAAACTTCTTTATGGGGCCCTTCATGAACGGCATGGCCGGTATCGGCAATCTGTTTTACTATGCCACACCGCTATTGATGACAGGCCTTGCAGTAGGCTTTGCCTTTAAGACGGGCCTTTTTAACATTGGTGCATCAGGGCAGTTTTTATTGGGCGGCTTCATGGTGATTTTGCTCTGCAATCGTCTGGAACGCTTTGTTCCGCCCTTTCTCATGTGGCCTGCGGCGCTTCTTGTTTCGGCACTTGCCGGCGCGTTCCTGGGAGCCATTGTCGGGGCGCTGAAAGCCTATCGCAATGTGAATGAAGTCATTACCTGCATCATGCTCAACTATACCGTCATGTATCTGATCAATGACCTCATCAAGCGACTGAATATTTACAATCTGTTCCGTAATACCACGGTGGCCGTCTCGACGTCCATTCCGCGCATGGGATTTGACGTACTGTTTCCTGGCACCTTTGCCGGCGGCGGTTTTTTGATCGGCGTGGTGATGGTGGTTTGTTTGCACTTAATTTTGAAAAAAACGACATTTGGTTTTGAAATGAAGGCCGTGGGGCTTAACCGTGATGCGGCAAAATATGCGGGTGTCAATGAACGCGCCAGCATTATTAAATCCATGGCGATTTCGGGCGCCATGGCCGGACTGGGCGGGGGACTGTTCTATCTCTCCGGCGCCGGCACGGCCATTGCTGTTGTTGATGTGCTGCCGCAGGAAGGCTTTGACGGCATTGCTGTGGCACTTCTCGGCTTAAGCGAGCCCATTGGTATTTTACTCTCGGCACTGTTCTTCTCGTATCTGAGCATTGGCGGACAGGCCATTCAGACTCTCGGGTATGCGCCGGAGCTTATCACCATTATTATTTCTTTCATCCTCTATGTATCTGCTCTTTCGGTTCTCTTCCGCCGCTTATTGAATCGGCGCAAAAAGGACGACATTGAGACGGGAGTGCCCCTTTCAAAGGAACCGCCAAAGCCGGCGATACCAAAAGAAGAGGCTGATACGTCATTAGAGACGCTGCAACAGACACCGATGGCAGAGGATAGGGCGGACAGCACCGAAAAGCAATTGCGTAGCGTATCGGAAATCCTGGAAGAGGAGGGAGGCAAACCGTGGAACTCATAATCTTCGTTTTTCAACAAATGCTGAATTTTTCCGTTCCTCTGATGGCCGTTGCTCTGGCCGCAATGTTTTCCGAACGCAGTGGTGTCATTAACATCGGGCTGGAAGGTATTATGGTCATCGGCGCCTTTGCCGGTACCTTATACATGCACATGATCGTGGAAGGTGGCGGCACGGTTACCATGGGGCATCTGTGGATTGCTATTTTAATCTCGATCGTCGCGGGGACGGTCTATTCGGCCTTTCATGCCTTTGCCTCCATTAATATGTTTGCGGATCAAACGATCTCTGGTACCGCCATCAATATGTTTGCCGGCGCCTTTGCCATTTTTGTGGCGCGTTCTCTGATCGGGATTCAGCAGATTTCGTTCTCCGGCACGTTCACATTGGACAAAGTTCCGCTGCTCGGCGATATTCCGATCATCGGAGAGATTCTGTTCCAAAACACTTATGTCACGACGTATCTCGTGTTACTCTTATGGGCGGTATCTTATGTGCTGCTCTTTAAAACTTCGTTCGGGCTTCGTTTGCGCTCCGCCGGTGAATTTCCGCAGGCTACCGATGCAGCAGGCATTTCCGTCGCAAGAATTCGCTGGGCAGGCGTTCTAATTTCCGGCGCTCTTGGCGGATTGGGCGGTCTAGCCTACATTCTTCCCGTTTCGACTGAATTTAACGGTACGGTTGCCGGTTACGGATTTTTAGCCATTGCGGTATTGATTTTTGGGCAATGGAACCCGGTTACCATCGGCCTGGCGGCATTCTTCTTTGGCCTTTTGAAGGCGCTCTCGTCCATCTATTCGGGCATTCCGTTTTTGTACAATTTGGGCATTCCGCAGTTTGTGTACCAGATTTTGCCCTATGTGATTACGATTGTACTGTTGACGTTTACCAGTAAGAAGACACGTGCTCCGGCCGCCGAAGGACGCCCCTTCGACAAAGGGCAGCGATAATATTTTTTATAAAAGGGTATTTTACTGTTAAAGATGTGTAATAATTACACATGGGTCTTGTAAATGTTGAACTAACACTTGAACATAAGGAGGAAACTATGAAGAAAAGTTGGAAGATTTTGGGCGCATTGCTGGCGCTCGTCTTTGTTCTGGCTGCTTGCGGCAACAAGAATGACGCAAAATCTTCGGAAAACGCAAAAGCTTCGGAAGAGAGCGCAGCACAAACAAGCCAAGCTACTTCGGATAACAAAGCAGCTGCCGGTGATATTAAATGGGATGATAACTCCCTGTATTTGATCACTGACCTTGGTACTATCGATGATAAATCCTTTAACCAGGGTTCCTTCGAGGGGCTGCAGAAATTTGCGAAAGAGATTGGTGTCAAAGCCAATTATCTCCGTCCGCAAGGTCAAGGCGACCAGGTTTATCTGCAAGCCATTGAGCAGGCCATTCAAAAAGGCGCAAAGGTTGTTGTTACCCCGGGCTTCCTCTTTGAGGCGGCTGTAGGTACTGCACAGAAAAGCCATCCGGATGTGAAGTTCATTGCTGTCGACTTTGAGCCGAAGAAAGTGGTGGAAGGTAAAACAAACAAGGACGGTTCTCCGGTAACGGAAACCTATTATGAAAAGAATACCTCCGGTGTAATGTTCAAAGAACAGGAATCTGGCTTCTTGGCAGGCTATGCGGCCGTAAAAGAAGGCTACACGAAACTGGGTTTCACTGGTGGTGTCGCGGTTCCGGCTGTCGTACGTTACGGTTTCGGCTTCATTGCCGGCGCTGACTATGCAGCTAAAGAGTTGAATATCCCGAAAATTGAAGTTATGTACAACTATACCGGTTCCTTTACGCCGAAGCCGGAGATTCAGACGTTGGCAGCTACCTGGTATAAAAAGGGCACGGAGATCATCTTCTCCTGCGGCGGCGGTATCTGCTCTTCGGTTTTGAAAGCTGCTCAGGATAATAAAGGTATGATGATCGGCGTCGACGTTGACCAAAAGGATATGGGCGAACAGGTATTGACTTCGGCCATGAAGAACCTTCAAGGTGCTGTTTATCAGGCTTGCAAGTCCATTGCCGAGAATAAATTTGTAGGTGGCGAAACCACTCGTTTGGCTGCTAAGGATGACGGCGTTCAGCTGTCCAATGATTTCTCGCGTTTCAAGAAGTTCACGGAAGCGGATTACAAAGCGGTATACGAAAAGATTCAGAAGAACACCGATGATATCGATAAGAAGATTCCGGATATCGATGCAAGTCTGAGCCCCACGGAAATGGGTGACCCGACTTTGATTATGAAGCCCTTCACGAATGTAACGTTGAATTACGTGAAGTAATTCGTGAACATTTACAAGAAAAACGAAGGAAATTTTTAAAAGATTCCTTTCGAAAGAAAGCGGCAAGGATACTTTTGTACCCTTGCCGCTTTTTATGTCCCCGCCATTTTAGCATCGATGTACCTAAAAGAATCAAATAAAAAAGCTGTGAGATGACTCACAGCTTACGATGCAGGTGAAGGGATTTGAACCCCCACGAGATTGCTCCCACTAGTCCCTGAAACTAGCGCGTCTGCCGTTCCGCCACACCTGCGAACGACTTAATTATTATAGGGGATGTGTTAAGGAAATGCAAGTTTTTCTTTAATTTTAAGGAATTAATAAGCGACTAAAGTCTGTGAACTATCCAAAATCTCATGCGACATGGCAATTGTATGCTCCGGGAAAACCTATGTTATAATGTGTTCAGTCTAACGGAGGAGGATAGCATGGAGCAGGCGACGGCTACGTTGGAGAACGTGAAAACAGACGCTTACAACAAGGACAAATTAATTTTTGATGTTGCGCTGTGTGCCGGCGTCATACTCATGGAGAATGGGGCAGAGACGTATCGCGTTGAAGATACAATGGAGCGCATTTTAAGCTTAAGCCGTCATCGCGAGATGGATGTCGTTGCTTTGCTGACCGGACTTTATGTTACCTTGACCTTGGAAGATCATCGCTATTTGACCGCAGTGCGTCGTATTAAAGATCGCACGTTCCGCTTGGAGAAGATTCGAGGGGTGAATACCATTTCCCGCCGACTGGCCGGACACGATCTGACCATTGAGCAAGCCTATGAGATGCTTAAGGACATTGCGGAGGATAAGGAGCCCATTCGTTTTTCGAAAGTGTATCATGCCATTGGCGCTGCAGGCTTTGCATTAATGTGCGGAGGCAATTTGGTCGAAAGTGTGATTGCCGGTTTGGCCGCCTGCAGTATTATATTGACCAATAAATTGGTGCAACATCGTGTGACTGGCAGCTTTATTCCATCTTTTTTACATACCTTCGTTATGATTTTTGTGTTGGGTGTCGTAGTCCGATTTTTTCCTGTTCTTCGCATTGATCGCATGGCAATCGGTGCTCTGATCAGTTTGTTCCCGGGAACTACGTTAACGAACGGGATTCGCGATACAATGCGCGCTGATTACTTAACCGGTGTTGGCAACCTTTTGGCAGCGATCATTTCCGGCACGGCGCTGGCCGCCGGTACCTTTTTTGCCTTGGCATTGACAGGAGGATTCTTTCTATGAGTGTAACATGGGAAGCCATCCGCGCTTTTTTATTTAATCCTTTCGCACAGCCGCTGTGGTTGAAATATTTGATGCAAGGTTCCGGCTCTTTTTTAGCGGTTTTCGCTTTTACCATCATGCTAGGCGCCGGAGGCAAAATATTGATCTTTAACTCTATCGTGGCCTTTTTGAGTTGGGATACCTATGCGCTCCTCTTGGATCTGGGATGGTCCAATTTTGCAGCCACTTTTATGGGCACGTTAGTGGTAGCCATCGCCGCGCAAATCGGAGCACGCCGCTATCGTACTCCCGTCACGATGGTGATTATTCCATCGCTCTATCCTTTAGTGCCGGGAGCGCCAATTTATCGCTGCGTCAATGCAATTTTCTATGAACGAATGGATCAGGCAGGCGCCTTTGCGATCCAAGCCTTTATTATGGCCGCTTCCATTGCCATGGCAGTGTTTTTAGTCGAATCAGCGGTCATGCTGTTAAAACAAAGAAAAATGGATACGAACAACGAGCCTCCCGCCGCACCAACACAATCCGTACATTAAGTTTGGATAGAGTAGGGTAACATCCGTAAACAGAAAGAAGGAGAACATGGTTGAACAAAGCATTGCCTATCGTTATGATACACAGCTGTTAATAGAGGGCGATGATCTGGATGAAGATCAGATCAACGATTACTTTGTAGAAAATTTCAAGGGCGATTGCCTGCTGGCCGTTGGGGATGAGAATCTGATTAAGATTCACTATCACACCAATGAACCTTGGCTGGTGTTGGAATATTGTCGCTCTTTGGGAGAGATTTTTGACATTGTGGTCGAGGATATGGATCGCCAAGCAAGAGGACTTAAAGGTTAAGGTTAAACAAAAAAGCCGGGGTACAGGCCCCGGCTTTTTCTTATTCTTGGTTATTTTATCTCTTTGGCATCCAGATGCGCCAGGGGATTGCGCCGCATGGCATCGCGCGCCATTGCATCTTCCACGTGCGTGTAAATCTGTGTGGTTTGCAGGGATTCATGCCCTAAAATACGCTGCAGAGTACGAATATCTACCCCTTCCCGATAGAGCAACGTGGCTGCGGTATGGCGCAATTTATGAGTCGAATAGACCCTTGTATCAAAGCCGGCTTTTTCGAGCAGACTATCGATACGATGCTGCACAGCACGAGGTGAAATGCGGGCATGACGTGTCGATAAAAAGAGCGCCGTTTCTCCCGGAACAATCGGGCGTTTTGCCAAGTACGCCTGCAGGGCGGCTTCACAGGACTCTGTCAAATAGAGGACGCGTTCTTTATTGCCTTTACCCACCACATGAAAGCGTCCTTCTTTGAGAGATGTCAGATTAAGACCACAAAGTTCGCTCAAGCGCATACCTGTTGTGAGAAATGTGACAAGAATGGCAACATCACGGGTGCGAAAGAAGGGATTCTGTTCTTCTGCTGCAGCGGAAATGAGATGTAGTGCTTCTTCCAACGTCAGATAGACAGGATGCCTCTTCTTGCGCTTTGGCGTCGTTAACTTCTCGGCAGGATTTTTCTCAAAGTATTCTTGAATGTTCACAAGATATTTAAAAAACGAACGTATTGCCGACGACATCCGTGCGCGACGGTTGCCCGAGAGGCCCTCTTCTCTTTCGGAGTAGGCGAGATACGCTAAAAGATCATTAATCGTAACGGCTTTAAGATCGTCTACACTCACGCTATCTATGGCAATGGCTTCCAACGGCTTATGATGAAGAGTACTATCGCCGTGGCGACGGACATGAAAGCGCAGAAAGCGCACGAGGTCATAGGTGTACTCCCGAATGGTACGCGGTGATAGACCTCGTACAGTTTTCATATAGTTAATATAATCATCTAATACCAATGGATAATCCAAGGCGGCCTCCTTGGCGGCTTCATTGCAATGCCGCTTCTTACATAATATAATACAAAAAGGTTACATTTGCTTCAATGGAGATAAATACATGCTTCACGATGAAATATGTGGAACGGAGAATATGATGACTTACCATCAGGATGCGGCAGCCATATGCCGCAAGCTCGGCGATGCCGTGCTGTCGAGTATCGGAAAAGTAGTGATCGGAAAAGAAATCCCTGCAAAGAAGATGTTGATCTGTCTGTTGGCCGGCGGCCATGTATTGCTTGAGGACGTTCCGGGCATCGGAAAAACGACCCTTGTGCACGCCTTAGCCAAGTCAGTACGCTTGGATTTTCAGCGCATTCAATTTACCCCGGATCTCATGCCTTCTGATGTGACTGGCTTCAATATGTATAATCCGAAAATTGCGGACTTTGAATTTCGCGAAGGGGCTGTCAATACGCAAATTCTTTTAGCCGATGAAATTAACCGCTCCTCACCGCGTACACAATCTGCCTTACTCGAAGCGATGCAGGAAGGCCAGGTTACCGTGGAAGGTACGACGTATCGCTTACCGCAACCGTTCATGGTGATGGCCACGCAGAATCCGGTCGAGAACGTGGGCACCTATCCGCTGCCGGAAGCGCAGATGGATCGTTTTATGATGCGCATTTCCATCGGTTATCCGTCCATGGAGGAGGAAATGGAGATCATCTCCACTAATGCCATGCGGCGCATTCAAAAGGATGTAGACGTGGTGGCGGAGGCCGATGTGATCAGTTGGTTACGTGAGCAAGTGCCACAGGTTGAAGTTTCCAATGATGTCAAACGCTATATGCTTAACCTGACGCGTAAAACGCGTGAAGACGAAACCATTGAACTTGGTGTCAGCCCGCGTGCAGCACAGATGCTGTATTCGGCGGCACAAACCCTTGCATTGCTCAATGGACGCCAGTATGTGATCCCGGAGGACGTACAGACGCTTCTGCACGATGTGTTGGATCATCGCATTATATTAACACCGCAAAGCCGCGGACGCGGCATTACGGCTCATGATGTGATCGGAGATATTCTGAAGTCCACGGCGGTTCCGCGATGAAAGGCCTGCGATTTCGCTTCTTCATGTGGATCGCAGCCGCAGTAATCCTCTTCCTATTGGCCAATACCAAACTGCGGCCTTTTCCGCATGTGCTTTTAATTTTTTGGCTGCTTTTGCCGATTCTCTCTGCGGGATTCAGTTTTCTTTCCGGTCGGCATATCGATCGAAAGGAAGAATTGCGCCCATTGCGCCTGCATCGCGGAGAAGAAGGGGAATGGATCTTGGAGCTTAACAACAGCTCACGTTGGATGCCGTTTTTTCTGCATTTTCCTTTCCCATCCGAAAAGCATCGCACCACGGAGGTGATGTTGCGTCCGGGCGAAGTGCGCCGTTTGCACTTTCCCTTTATTGCCCCCTATACAGGCACCTATACGTTCTCTTCCGGTGAACCGATTTTTGAGGATCTTTTAGGTTTTTTTAAATTGCAATTCGGCGGCCGAAAAATTCGCACGGCGCGCTGTTTTGCACTGCCAGCGCAGCGCGAGGCAGAAGAAATCCCAGGTGGTGAGCCATCGGATGATGATGGTAATGTCATCGAAAGACGATCGTTAAATGTCGTAACGGACGACCTGTTTTCCATTGATCCGATACAGCAGGGGGAACCGCTATCGCATACCCATTGGAAATTGAGCAGTCGGTTGCAAAAATGGATGATTAAACACTATTCTGACGTGGAACGTGCGCCGTTACGTCTCTTAGTCGATGTAAAGCCCGTTAACTTCGATGGCGCGGCCCAATTTATCGGCACAAAAGAGACGATTGATCCTGCGCTGGATAAAGCGTTACGCGAACGAACGGATTTTTTGGATTGCTTTTATTCAGTTGCGTTGCGTTTATTGGAAAAAGGCGTAAGCATTGATGCAGGAGATCGCTATTCGCAGTTGATTCACCTTCAATCGATAGGAGAAAAAGAGTCTCTGGCGGTTTGGATTGCTACGCTTTCCTTCAACGCAACACCACGTGCCTGGCGACTCAGTCAGAGTGACGATCGTCGTCAGATGATATGGGTGCAAGAGGTGGATGATGCCACGCTCGGCAGCTTGTTGCAATATCAGAGTCTTGGCATTGATTTCGTTTTGGTCTTAGAACGAAATAAACAATCGGCGGAAATTTTACAGGCGTTGGAGCGTTCCCGCTTGGAATGTTTATGGTTGGATGAGGCAGATGCCTCGTAGGAGTCATATGGTACAGGAAAAGGAAAAAGACCTGATACAGATGTTACAGGCGTATCTGACAACAGCCTTGTTTGCGGTCGTCGTCTGCCATTTTACGCTTCTTTTGCTGGAACAGCCCATGCCACCTTTGGTAAGCCTCATATTAACGATGCTGGGATTGGTTGCACTTCTGATTGTTGCGCTGCGTTTTTGGAAGATTACGTTTTCTGTCTTGGGCATAGCCATGCTTATGGTGGGCTTTCAATATGTATTGAAGAGTTCTCTATCGATACCGTTCTTTGGATTAGCCTGGTGGCAATCCCTTTGGAACGCTTTGGCCGATGCCTTCCGCTGGGCTATTACGATCAACAGTCAAAAGGGAGCGCGCCCGGACATCTTTTTACCGGCATTCTATGCGCTTGTCGCATTTTTGTCCGTTTTATCGAACTGGACACTGCCGATTCCCATTCTCAACATGATTTTTTTGATCGCGCCTCTGTTTTATATACCAAAACTCACGCAGGATCCCTTTTGGCTGCTATGGCTGATGGCCGGACTTTTTTGTGTCTATGCTTCCTATGCTTTTCGCCAGGATCCGGACAGACGGGATCAGCGTCCGCCTTTGCTTTTTGGAAGCATAGTATTGGCTTTGACGTTCGCTTTGCAGTTTGTGATTCCTCCGGATTTCTTTTTTAATTCGACACTCTCCGAACAGTTAAATCGGATGATGCCCACGCAAACCGGAACCGAAATTACAAGCTTTTCCTTGGCGGAACTGGGCTTTTATCCGCAGGGAAATCTGCGTGTGGGCGGACCGGTAAAGCTGACCGATACCCCGTATCTGACGGTACGTGCCGAAGCCCCGTCTTTCTATTTGCGAGGCGCTTCTTATGATCATTTTGACGGCAAAAGTTGGTCGCTTTCTGCATCCCAACAGTTGCTGCCCCTGTCATTTTCCGAGCACTATTATGATGAATTTGATACGGATCCGTCCAAAGTGTTTTGGTTCCGCAATGCCGCCGCACGTGATACGGCGATTCAGTCAGGTCTGTATCGTCCTACACTCTATTTTTTGCAGACGGCAAAGCCGACGCGCATTGTGTTCCATGGCGGAAAACCGGCTACGATCGTGCATTTGAATGCGAAGGCACCCGCCGGGGCCAAAACGCAGGATCTGCTGACGCAATACAATGCTAAGACAGCGTTCTTCTACAGTGCGTCCGGTATGGTGGTCAGCGCAACAGCTTATGATGATTACGGGCTTCTAAATCTCGATTTTGTGCCTTTGGTAGCGAATTATTGGCGTCCTCAGGTGCAACAGCTTTTCAGTCCTTCACACGGCAGGGGAGAGCGAAAATATGCCAATCTGGTACGCAAAAAGGATCCGAAACTGGCCGCTTTACTCTATGATGGCAATACAGACGATTTTCCCGCTCTGTTGCAAAAGCTACGGGCTCATTTCGAACAAACATATCAGTATGATTTGAACGTACCGAAAATTCCGGATAAACAAGGTTTTCTTGATAACTTTTTAACAAATAAAAAAGGCTATTGTATCTATTTTGCGACCGCTTACAGCCTTTTGTTACGCGACATTGGTTATAACACGCGTTATGCTGAAGGATTTGTCGTACCACAGGCTTCAGCAGCGCAAGCCGTTAGCGAACGCACAATATCTTCTAAACAAGCGCATGCCTGGACGGAAGTTTATTTAGACAGTATGGGCTGGGTTCCAATTGAAGCAACGCCTTCCTCGCATCTGAGCGCGTTAAGTGGTTTGAATCCGGATATGGCCAAGAAGCCTTTACCGGATTTCGTTCCGCCGACGGACCTGGATGTCACAGACTCCGCTGAAGCATCCTCTGACATCTCCGAAGAAGCATCATCAGACGCATCCGAATCGATTTCATCTTCTTTCAGCAGTGAAAAGGAGGAAGGTCCGGCGTCCGATGAAAATCCTGAAAATTCACAGGGAACGGATGAAAACGAGGCCGTAGAATCGCCGAGAAGCCCCTTGGACTTACAAATAGGTGTCATTGGGTGTCTTATCCTGCTTCTGCTTTCTATGGGCCTTCTGGCGGCGTATATCGCGAATCGGCGTTATCGTGCATGGAAAAATCGCCTCTATGGTGATTTATCCGCTTGGAACAGTGAAAATGACGAAAAGTTCCGCATATTGTGGCAACATTTGCATCGACTAGTAAAGCTGCACGGCCAAGTGTTACAACCGGACGATACGCTGACAGATTTCGTAAAGGCGGTAAAACTTCTCTTAGAAAGAACGGATCCGACTCTGGCACAAACGGCCAATATCGAAGTGACAAAGGCACTGCAGGCGGTGCGTTACGGCGGAGAAATTCCGGATGAAGCGTTACTTAAGGTATTGTTGGGGTGGTATCGCGGGCTCAGTAAAACCTATCGGACGAAAACATCCACACTGCGTTGGTTCTATCAGGATGTCTGGACGGTAAAGGGACAGCCGTGGCAATAAGAATATAAGTATGGCGGGATGTTGGACATGACAGAGTCTAATCTCCCGCCCTTGTTTGTCGCAAAATATTGATTTTGTGACATAAATTAAATCTCGAAAACAGCGTAACAAAAAGGAGCCTCAAATCGAGGCTCCCCTTTCGTTACCGATCCGTTTAGGATCTTTTACTTATTTGTTCGTACGTGCTTCTGTTTCTTATCCATTGATACCATAAGAAACAACCCGCTGCTTAACAGTGCCAGCGCGAACATAGATTCGATACCGACATCCGACGTTTTTGGTGCTGTCTTTTCTTTTTGCGTCTGTGGTTTCTTTACTGCATTTGTTTTTCCGGTCTTCACCGCCGACGTCATTCCTGTTTCGGCCAGTGTCCAGTTTTTATCCAACAGATGCTCGGCATAAATGGAGTTTGCCAGATAGCGATAATCGTCCTGCTGATGTGCCTTATTGGTCAAGGTGTTGGCGAAGAGACGCATCGTTTTGCCGTCCTTATGAATACGTACGGCCTGGATGCTGCCTTTGTACCCATTCATGTATTCCTGCGTCATGAACGCTTCAAGCGGGTCTTGGTCTTTGGCCGTGCGAATTAAAACCGTGCCGCCATCCGGCGTGGTCAGGAAATAATCCCCACCGTAGCCGTACATGATGTGGTCTCCGCTTTCTTCGTATGGTGCCGTCGCTAAATCCTTTACCGGGAATTCTACCTTGGATAAGGCGTCAAATCCGATCCAGTCACCGTCCAGTTTGAATTGCAAATCACTGAGCTTCGTATCCTTTACAAATTGCAAAGCATCCGACGTGTAGCCCACATAGGGCTTGCCGTTAGCAATGGCTTTAGCAACGTCCGCATCGTTATGAGGATACTGGCTACCGACAATGGCACTGGCTTCTTCCGGGCTCTTGGCTAAGGTAAAGCCCATCTGCTTTTGCAGAGCAAAGAAATCCCAATTACCGTTCGTATTCAGGCGATTCTTATAACCCACCATACCAACGGGGTTACCATCTTTGTCTTGAATAGCCTCTTGTGCATAGGCACGTGGTACATAGAGGCTTAAATTCGTTTGAATCAGGCGACCTTCCGGTACCGTCCCCTGCTTTAAAACGTTGAGTACGAAGCGATCCGCGATGCCGACCAGGTTTTTCGACGGTGTAGCAAAATTGCCGCGCATCGGCCCCGCTGTGATGAGGCTTACTTGTGCCTTTTGTTTTAAGAGTGCATTAACGGCCTGAATTGCTTCCAGAGAATTGTTCTTAATGATGCTGACCGGCCCCTTCCCTATTACAACAGAGGTAGGATGCGGCGCTTCTGTGATCGCTTCTAAGGCGCCATCAAAGACGCCGACTTTTCTAAGCGTGTTCATGGTGAACCCGCGGAATGCGGAGAAATTGGTTACCGGTTCCGAGTATAGAGACCCGACGGACCAGTCACGAATGACCATATTGGGATACAGGACCTGGTTTGCCATATTGCGCTTAGCTTGGCGCATATTGATGACAATGGATCCTTGCGGATACACGACACCATCCACTGTCTTAGCCTTGGTTAAACGACTGACTTCGACATCATTGCGCAGCAAGAGAGCAATGGTTTCCTCCGCTGCCTTGCGATTGCGCTGCATCTTCGCATCCATCGGGATGACATAGTATTCCGGGAAGAAGTTCTTGTTCTCATTCTTATTCGGACGGAATACATCCGCCTCTGCCCCCGCCTCATCCTTTTGATTGACATAGTACTTGCGGATGGCTTCCGCATCGATATTTTTAACACCGCGCAGATAGCGCATTACCTGGTTCGTGAACATGCGATCACGATTCTTCACAACGAAATCCGCATTACCGACACATCCGAACTGCAGTGCACGAACGGCATCAGCATTGGCATAGGCAGACTCAACCGTATAGGCGTTCACGCCGTGCATCATGGCATACTGCGGCGTATAACTGGAAGACATATCATCAAACGGATACTCCCAGAATACCGTACCATCGTCTTGTTTCTTCAGATAATCGCGCATCGGAATCTTAGCACTATTCATGGTGCGATTGTTTGCCAGCGATGCCGCCGCAAAGGCTTCCCCTTGCTTCATAGCTGTATCGATAAACAAGTCATACTCGTTATTCGGATCGTGTGTGGGGCTGCACGGTTCAATCTGGTAATACTGATAATAACCGTGGAATTCATGCAGGGAAATCGGGTTCCACTTGCTGATCAGCTGAGACATCGCACGGGTTTCCGGCTGCGTCTGATAGGTATTATCACGGTTCAAATCAAAGCCATTTCCGTTCGTGCGGGAATTGACCGTACGGGCATCCACGTTTTCTGACGGCACTAAAATGAAGAACACATGATCGAGAATGTGACGCGGATCAAAGACGCGGGTTTCACTGTTGTAGTATTTATGGAAATCTTCTTCGCTTAAATCCGCCGAGGCATCAATGCCGCCATCGTAATTGCTGCCGTTGCTGATTCCGCCGTTGCCGCGGATATAGCCGATACCGGTCACTTTATCTTCAATGAGCTTGGACCAGACAGCTTTGTCCTTTTCCATCTCGACGGCCAATTCTTTCTTACCTTCTTCGGTAAGCCCGGTAATGGAGCGATATGATACTTTCTCGTTGCGGCTAAGCATGCGCAAAAATTCCATCACGGCATCCGCGCCGACGATTTCATCCGCGTGAATGTTGGAATACATGACCGGCACCTTATAGCGCAGCGTACCGTCACGCAGTTCCTTTAAGACGCCGGCAGGATCCTTCTGCACGCGCGCCTTCAGAGCCTGATAGTCACTCAAGTCCTTTTCGGATTTCGCGACAAAGACGGTGCGCATGGCTCTGCCTTGTGCCGAACTACCGAATTGTTTAACATCGGCATACAAACCATTTTTACGCGCTTCGGCGACGGCTTCCGGCAATTCCTGATCCACCTCTTTTTGTGAACGATAAGCGTCGTAGGGACGGAACGTAAAGAGATGGGCAGCAACAGCCTTGCCGTTTACAAGCAGCGTCAAGTGATAGGTGCCGTAATAGTCCATCATGGCAGAGCGCACGACGGCGCGATCGCGAATGTCAATCCCATCGAAACCGAAGAGTTTGTTATTACGGAACGTTAATACAACACTCGGCTTTCCGTCCACCATCTGCACTTTTGTTTGAATATCCTTAAATAATGGCTTTGATGGATATTCTTCCTTGATTTGTGCGTGTTTGGTGTGTACCGTACGCCAATCCTGCAAGGGGCCGCCTAGCTTCTGATGCGGGAATAAAGACCAATCATTCGGCGCTTCGGCTTTGGTACGGGATAACGTCCAGGAGAAGTTGGCTTGTTTTAATTCTTCCAAGGTCATATTCTCGAACGATACCACTGCCCGATAGCTGCGTTCTTCGGTCATGGACAGCTGTACACCGCGGTCTGTTTCTTTACCGGCACCTGTGCGCGAAAGCGACATCAAAGGTTTTTTTTCACTTCCCTTCTCTGCGTTTTCCTCTGTCTTTTCGTCGGTTACGGAAGAATTCTCCTTCTTTTCAGCTTTTTCTTCGGAATCCTTTTCCTGAACCTTGTTTTCTAAAAGGATCGGCTTGGATTTAACGGTGGATAGCGCCGATTCGGCGGACTTTTTTGCCGCTTCATTTTTTAAAGGCGATGTATCCGAAGTAGCGGTGGCCTGCGCATCTTCCTTACTCTCCATCTTGTCTACAGGCAGCGATATCACCCAGTTTTCCGTCGGTGATGTATCCTCTTTGGCTGCTGCCGTTTGAGGCAAGAAGCTGAGGCAAAGAGCAAGCCCTATGCCCAGAATCATGCCCTTTTTATTGAGAGCCATATCGTTTCCTTTCTATTTCAATTTGCCCTTCCCCACCTCCATTGGCAGGAAAGCCTTTCTATTCTACGATACCATACTTAAACAAAAAAAACAGCAAAGACAAATTTGTCTTTGCTGTTCTCGTTTAATGCGTGAAAGATTACTTCAACGTTGCGAACATCACCGCTTTGATGGTGTGCATACGGTTCTCTGCCTGATCGAACACCTTGGAGTGTTTGCCCAAGAAGACTTCGTCGTTGACTTCCATGCCGTCCAGGTCGAATTTATCACCGAACTTCTCGTTGACTTCTTCACCGATGGTGGTCTTGAGGTCATGGAAGGAAGGCAGGCAGTGCAGGAAGATGACATCTTCCGAAGCATTGTCGATGACCTTCTGGTTGACTTTGTAGGGATAGAGCTGGTTAATGCGGGATTCCCAAACTTCATCCGGCTCGCCCATGGAGACCCAGATGTCCGTGTAGATAACGTCAGCGTCCTTCGTGCCTTCTTCAACATCATCCGTGAAGCGAATGATGGAACCGGACTCTTCCGCAAATTTCTTTGCTTTATCGATCAGCTCTTGCTTCGGCATGAGTTCTTTCGGGCCGCAACCGGTGTAATTAACACCCAGTTTTGCGCAAGTGATCAACAAAGAGTTAGAGACATTGTTGCGGCAGTCGCCCATGAAGACGAAATTGATGCCCTTCAGGTAACCGAAGTTTTCCTGAATGGTCAGCATATCTGCAATCATCTGTGTCGGGTGGAATTCATCGGTCAGACCGTTCCATACCGGAACGCCGGAATCTTCAGCCAGCGTTTCGACCATTCTCTGATCAAAGCCGCGGTATTCGATACCATCGTAGAAACGTCCCAGAACTTTAGCGGTATCCGAAATGGATTCCTTTTTGCCCATCTGGCTCGAACCCGGATCCAAATAAGTCACGCCCATGCCCAAGTCACGGCCGGCAACTTCGAACGAGCAACGTGTACGTGTGGAGGTTTTTTCGAACAACAGAACGATGTTCTTACCTTCCAGATAGCGATGCGGGGTACGGGTCATCTTTAATTCTTTAAACCGCTGTCCCAAGTCGATCAGATACTGGATTTCCGCCGGCGTATAATCCGACAATGTGAGAAAACTTCTTCCTTGCAGATTGATTGGCATATTTTTACTCCTTTTTCAATCGAAATAGTAATGTACCGACGCCTACAAGCGTTGCCGCTTAAAGCGCCACTCTTTTTATATCACATTTTATCCGGAGCCGATACACCAATCAGGTCTAATGCGTTGTGTAAAACAGTTTTTACGGCCAACACCAGACCAACACGTTCATTCGTGCCTTCCGGATCTGCCTCATCGACGATCTTTGTTTCGCCATAGAAGCTGTGGAATGCGGTTGCTAATTGCATCAAGAAGTTGGTCATCTTATTCGGCTGACGCAATTTTGCAGCTTCTGCCACCAAATCAGGGAATGAATCCAACAGTTTCAGCAGAACGACTTCTTTTTCGCTGGTCAAGTGGGTGTAATTTTCCACTTTTTTGAATTCCGGCGCTTTTTCTAGCAAACCTGCTGCGCGCGCGTGCGCATATTGAATGTAATAGATCGGGTTCTCATTGGAAGCCTTCTTTGCCAGACCGATATCAAAGTCCATCTGTGCTTCTACCGCACGGCTGATAAAGAAGTAACGCGAAGCATCAACGCCGACGTCATCAATCAACTCGCGAATTGTCACCGCATTGCCGGTACGTTTGGACATCTTGACTTCTTGTCCGTTTTCGACAAGGTGCACCATCTGAATAATGTCTACTTCCAAGTCATCGCGCTGGTAGCCGAAAGCCATTAAGGCTGCCTTCATACGATTGATATAGCCGTGGTGATCGGCGCCCCAGAGGTTGACCAACTTGGTATAGCCACGGTCGAATTTATAGAGGTGGTTTGCAATATCCGGCGTCATATAGGTCAAAAGACCATTGGCTTTACGCAAGACGCGGTCTTTGTCATCGCCCCACTTTGTGGTTTTTAGCCAGATCGCACCATCTTGCTCATAAACAATGCCCAGCTCTTTCATTTTGGCAATGGCTTCATCCACTTTACCGGAATCATAGAGCCATTGTTCGCTGATCCAAGAATCGAATTCGCAGCGGAAATCACGCAGAACTTCTTCGATCTTCTTCAGCTCTCTCTTATAGCCTTCCTGCTTAAAGAATTCCGTGCGACCTTCTTCTTTATCCAGCCACACATCGCCAAGGGTCTTGGCTAACTCTTCCCCAATTTGTTTAACATCCTCGGCGTTATAGCCATCTTCCGGAATGGCAACATCACGGCCGAAGTATTGTGCATAACGGGCATATACAGACAACCCTAAGTTTGTCATCTGTGCACCGGCGTCGTTGATATAGTATTCACGCAATACATCATAACCGCTTGCTTTTAACAGACGGCAGATGACATCGCCCCAAACAGCCCCGCGTGCATGACCCAAGTGCAGATCACCAGTCGGGTTGGCGCTGACGTATTCTACCAAAATGGATTGGCGTTTTCCGCTATAATTTTCACCATATTTTTTGCCCTGTGCCAAAACCTTGTTAACAATAGCGGCAAGAGAGGTTTTCTTAATACGGAAATTCAGATAGCCCGGGCCGGCCACTTCCACCGATTCCAGTACATCCGATTTTTCCTTCAAAACCTTCGCAAGCTCTTCGGCGATCTGGCGTGGGGCACGCCTTAATTGTTTGGCCAGCTGCATACAAATTGTTGAAGCATAATCCCCGAAGTCTGTGTTGCGCGGCACTTCGATAGGGATCGTATCCAGCTTCAGCGAATATTGCTCTTGGAGAACATCGCTGATGAGATTGCTCAGTTTTTCTTCATTCGTCATAATTTTCCGCCTTTTCCTTTGCTTTTCTCTTTCCTCGTGAAGAGAATGAAACACTACCACTAACGTACCTATTGTACCACACCCGAACGATGGCTTTTCATTTGCTTCATCGAGAATTTTTCAGCCAACACCAATTTTGCGCGTTGACAGAAACGTTCTACGATACTCTTTTTTGTTCCCTTATGATACACAGCGAGAATAGAGGTCACGTTTTCCAGTTGTCCTGCGGAAAAATACCGTAAATTGGACGAGGGTTGCAAAGACATTAGAGAAGACAATGTTTGAAAAGATATGCCTTTTCCGCTCTCCACTAGGCCTAAAGCCGATGATAAACTCGGTGCTTCAATCAATTCCTTCGGTTTCAGACCATAATAAGAAAAAAATTGATTGGCAAAAAGACGAATGTTTTGCCATGGACGTAATACGATAAAAGGCTCATCCTTTAATTTCGAATAATCGATTTTTTCCGGATTAAAAGGAGAAAATTCCTTGGTTTCATTATCCATGAATCCTTCTTTTTGTCTCGCAACGAGCATAATCGGATCTGCCGCCAATACCATATGTTCCAAATCCGGATCTTCCGGGATCATATTTGTAAGTAGAATATCCGCTTTTCTCTTTTGGATCATTTCGAGACATTCAAAAATCGGTCCCTCAAAAACTTCAAGATTAACCGTTGGATACTGATTGGCAAAGGAAGGGATAACCTTAGGCAAGACGTATACACCCAATAATGGAATAGTGGCGATGGAAAGAACGTCCGTTTCATTCTGTTCGTGGCCGATCAGCTTGCTTTTCATTTCTTTTTCCATGGCTAAAAATTTTTCCATGTAGGATAGGTAAATTTTCCCCTGCTCCGTCAATTTTGTGGGCATAGCATCCCGATCAAAAAGAACAATGCCCAATTCATTTTCAACGCGTTTGATAAATCGACTCAGCGCGGGTTGAGAAATATAAAGTTGTTCTGCCGCACGGGTAAAATTTTGTGATTTTTCCACAGCTTTTACGTACGTATAGTAGCGACGATCAAACACCTGTAGCTACCTCCTTATGTGTGGGATCCGATGTTCGTTTCGACCACACATTCATTGTAATGGAAGTGAGGATGATTGCTGAACCGATTATAGCGCTGACGCCCGGTTTTTCTCCAATGAGCAGCAAAACCCATATCGGCGTTAAAATCGGATCCAGTATCGGGATCAATACCGCTTCAAGCGCACTCAGACCTTTACTTGCATAGGCATACAATGCATAAGATAAAGCAATAAAAATTCCGTTGAGCAGAACAAGCATCCAGTCGATTCCAAACGTAAAGGGTACTTGTACAAGAAAAGGCAAGCCTACTATGGCGGTTAACATGTTGCCCATAAAAACGCAGACAATCGGATCATTGTTTTTCTGTTGACGCAAAAAAAGAGAAATGCCTGCAAAAAATATACCGTTGCCAACTGCAATCAGATTACCCAATGCACTTCCCCCACCGAACTGGTCAAGAAAAAAAAGCACCATCCCTATAATCACGCCAAATAGACAAAGAAGATCCGCACGACTTAACTTTTCGTTCCACCAAAAAAACGAAAAGAGCGCAACATAGATAGGAGCACAATACTGCATCATAATCGCCATTGCAGCGGTCGTCAGCTTATTAGAACCGATAAAACTATAGGTGAAAAGGCAATAACATATGGCATAGCCAAAAACAGCACGGTCCAAATGTATTTTACTTTTTCGTACAATTGGCCAAAGCAATACTCCTGCAAAAGCGCTGCGTCCACAAGCAATCGCCATAGCATTCCACGAGATCGTTTTGACAAACAAACCGGAAAGACTCCAAATGAACGCAACAAGTATAGTTAATAAAACAGATTTTTGGCGTTGCATAATACCCTTTCTAAAAAGGGAAAGGCATAAGCCTTTCCCTTCACGCTTTTTTTCTTAGGCACGCTTCAATGTGTAAATGTCCGGTCGACGATTTTGTAGGCTGAAAAGTTGATTTCGAACTTTGTCCATATAATCAAGATCAATTTCTGCGGTAATCACTCCCGGCTTGTTGGAGGCCCTTGCAATTACATTTCCCCATGGATCCACAATCAACGTATTTCCATAGGCTGCAAATTTCGGTTTCTGACCAATTTGAGCCGGTGCGATGACATAGCAACCATTTTCGATCGCTCTTGTACGCAAAATGCATTCCCAATGATCCTTTCCCGTCGGCATGGTGAAATCAGCAGGCATCATCAGGATCTGCGCCCCCTCAAGAGCCATAATACGATATAACTCGGAAAAACGCATATCGTAGCAAATCGATAAACCTAAAATACCACAATCCTTGGTATCAACGGTAACAATGTGATTACCCGGTGAGATTCGATCAGACTCCCTGTTCTCTACTCCACCAGGGATGACAATATCAAAGGGATGAATCTTATGGTATTTTGCCACAAACTCCCCATCCGGATTAATAATCATAGTTGAGTTATAAGGTCGATCGTCTTCTTTATTGATTTCATAGATGCTTCCGCAATGTAACCAGACGGAAAGTTCTTTTGCTAAAGAAGACATCAACTGAAATGTCCGTCCCCCCGGCACCTCTTCTGCATGTCCGACACTGTCTGGGCCGCAATAATTCATATTTTCCGGCATAGTAATCAGCTTTGCTCCGCGTTTTGCCGCCTCACGAATAAACTTTTCCGCAACGTGCAGATTATCGTCAACATTTTGCTGGGAATCCATTTGAATCGCTGCAGCTATAAAAGTATTTTTCATTAAAATCCTCCTTTTTTATAATCTTTTATGCGTCTTTCTTTTTACGCCCAAACAGCAGATGACCGCCAATGAGGAAAAAGAGGAATAACAACACACTTATAACCGTAGTAATCACCGGTGCAGTAAAAATTGCCAACGATCCCACAACCATATACGGAATTTGCCAAGAATAACCCAATGTACTGGAAGTGGAAATACACGAGGAAGCAGTGGTATCCGAATCGGGATCCATTACCTTAATCAACATCAAGCCAGTGGCCAAAACACCGCATGCCATACCAAATAGACCGACACCAGATTCAAAAGAATCATGTTGCAACCAACGGCGACCAAGTTTGATACAGATTACATAGTTTCCGATGCCCATCGCCAACGATACTACTAGTAACGGTATACCGTATGAAATAAAGATGCGCATGGATGTAGTCGCAATAGCAGCAGTAATCATATACTCCAATGCCGTCCCGGTAATGCGGCTCATTGTTTTGCGATCAATATAATCGTTAAACTTTGTTTTGCTGATGATGCCTCCTATAACCATGCTGGACAGAAGAACAGCGCCAACCAATGGAAAACGCTTCATGATCGGGTGAATTTGAATGAGCAGCTCACGCAGAATGACGCCGACAACAATGACAGCTCCAACAATAGCTAAAGAAAAAGCAAGAGGATCGAGAGACGAAGCATTTGTGACACCATTGCCAAGGGAACGTCGATCCGCCGGTTTTACGTAACCCGTTTTCTGTTCCTCTGGCATATCTTGAAACGACATTTTAACATGAGTGAGGCCCTTTTTGGCACCTAAATTAATTAGAATCATTCCCGCTATGATACCGGTTAGTATCCCAATGGTAGCAAAAGTGACACCTACACCTAAAGCATCATCCCATAGACCTGCTTCTTGAATAATGGTTCCAACGGTTGTTGCATTACCATGCCCGGCATAAAATCCCCAAACTCCCATGTAACCAAATTGATATGGCAAATCCTTCATAAACAAACAGAAAATTGCGGTAATACCCAATCCAAGAAGTAGCTGTGCTTGGTGCGCAGCGCCTGCAAGAAAGGTTGTTGCCATTCCGTCGCGCCCAATTGAATCCAACTGGATACCTAAAAACATTGTCGCGCAAATAAAGACAACTAATGCACCTGCCCACTGTCCAATACCTTTGCTGAAAGGAATGTAGATAGTTGCAACCTCTCCGAGCCAACTTTTACTCAGCAACATTCCTAAAAATCCCGCAATCAAGGACGTCGGGATAAAAAAGCGTTGCAGGAAAGAAATGCGCTTACGCATTTCAAAGCCGATTAATAGCAATACACTTAAATAGGCAAAGTCTTTTAACACTTGCATCATCGTCATAATGTTGTCCTTTCCATTTTCTCTAGAAGCATCGTAATTGCTTAATTATTGATAAAACGGTGCAAACTCCTCAACCAGCGTGAACTGCCCCATCATGGCATGTACTTTTGTCGGCGGATCAGTCATTCGGCTACGTACAGCAAGGGTTGAGCCGGATTGTGCAAGCTCGTTTAAAACTTCAAACATACCTTCCGAAGCTGCCAGCATGGAGGAAATCGGAAACAAACCAATGCTAAAACCTAAAACAGCGACATCCTTTGGCGCAATATTTCCTCCAACATAACCCTTTTCATTTAAGTTGACCATCAAAGGAATCTTTGCTTCCTTTGCAACGCGATGCAGTTCTTCCGTGGACTTAATTCCGTCAACATAGGCATAATCGGCTCCTGCTTCTTTTGCGGAATTGATTCGTGTAATAGATTCCTCAATGCCATAGCCGTATAGGTTCGCACATGTGCGGTAGATTATTACAAATTCTTCGCTCACTGCCGAGCGAATAGCTTTAATCTTTGGAGCGACTAAATTCCAGTCCAATATTTCATCCTTATCCGGACGAAGTGCGGGAAGAACTTTATCGTCAATTTGAAGGCCGGCACATCCGAGCTGTTCATATATTTTTCCAGTGTTGGCAGAATGAATGGCATTGCCAAACCCTGCATCCGCATCAGCGACAAGCGGAATTGTCACAGTGCTTGTAATATGCATAATTGTGTCCGCAAAGTCCGATAAACTTAAAAACCCGATGTCCGGTCTACCGATACGGCTATAAGCTAATGCTCCACCGGAAAGAAAAAGTGCAGGAAATTTCGACTCTTCGGCGATCTTTGCCGACAAGCAATCATAAACACCGGGAAGTGTTAGGAATTCGTTTTCCGACAGCAATTTTCGAAACTTTTTTGCCTGATGATTTACCATAAAGTATTTCTCCTTCTTTGGTTCCTTTAGTTCAATTTAACTTGATTATTTCTAAAGCTCTATTTTCTGTCAATTCGAATCGTGATATCTCATCATAACCAATCGGCTATTGCTATCCGATTTTTCAAAATAAAATGGATGACTGTCAGCTCCTTTTTGAAAGGAAAACGATTTGTCATATAAAGTATGAAACAAATTCTAAACGAATAAAAAAGAGCCGCATACGCGATGCGACTCTATGACGTGCCATTGAGGATTCGAACCCCAGGCCTTCTGGTCCGTAGCCAGACGCTCTATCCAGCTGAGCTAATGGCACTCACTGAATGCATCATAGCATAGAACTTCACGAATAACAAATTTTTTGCCCTTTATCCTTAAAAAAAGTATACTGTGGTTACAAGATTGTACAATAGATCGGCATAAAAATGACCGACCTTAAAGAGGAGAACCTATGAGTATTAGTATGCTGCAGTCAAAATTCACCTCCTTGCTCACCCCGGAACGCGTGGCCAGTTATGATCAAGAGGTATATCAGGAACCGACCATGATGTTGATCCACAGCATGAGCCGTTTTTTATATATTCGAGAAGGCGACGCGACCATCCGTATCAACGGTGAAGAGTACAGGATGACAGAACATTCCATGATTGCCATCCTCCCCTGGGATGTGACGCAAATTGTTGCGGTGCGAAGGCCTGTTACTGCCGAACGCATCATCTATAACTTCAATTTCATGAATCTGTATCTTCGCTCCGATTATAATCCGAATAAACAATTTTTTAAGCTCTGGAAGGTTATGCGTAAGCATCCGGTCATTTCTCTTGGCGTGAATGACGGCAAACGCATTGAAGATATCATTGAACGGTTGCGCAATGAAGTCGGTATCGAAAGTGTATTTTCAGAACGCGCCCATTCTGTTCCTGTCGAAAATTTTACACAAATTTATACCGTCTCTTTGGTGGTGGAACTCTTAGTTTTATATAATCGCGCATTGGAAAAATCTGTTTCCGAAGATGCCGTTGCCCAAAATACCGTAACCTCTGATAAAAGCAAAGACGGTGAAACGGAGGGCTTTTTCATCGGCGATCTTTTAAACTATTTATATAGTCATCTTTCTGAAAAAATCACCCTCAGTCGCCTCAATAAGATCTTCTATGTCAGCCAATCGACCATCGCAAAGCGATTGAAGGAAACTTTGGGCTATACGTTCCAGGAACTCATTACTTCGATGCGCGTTTATAAAGCAATGGATCTCTTGACCTATACCGATTTTAATCTGCAGGAAATTGCACAATTGGTTGGCATGAACGATGCTGCGCATCTGGTGCACTCGTTTAAGAGCATGGAAGATATGACGCCCAATGAATTTCGCACGAATTTCTGTGCCGCCATTGAGAAAAAGACGCACTTAAAAACGTCCGAATCTTCCGTTGCCTTAGAGGTAGTCAATGACATCCTCCGCCACTATGAAGATCCCCTCACCACTCCCCAGTCCATTGCGGAAAAATACCATCTCACACTGGCCGAGTTGAACCGCGTTACCCTCTATTATGTCGAACGTTCCGCCTCAGATTTTATCGCATGGCTTAGGGTGAATAAAGCGTCCGAGCTACTGGTGCGAACGGATATGTCAGTGACAGAAATTGCTATGTCCGTCGGCTTTAAAACCTTAAAGACCTTTTATCGCTATTTCCGTAAGCATTTTTCCGCCTCACCGACAGAACTTAGAGAACGCGTGCATTACCAAAAGGCAGACGGTACCATCGAATATAATGAATTTGCTTCGATTTCTTGATTTTTTTCTCATCAAAAAGGCTCCCGATGGGGAGCCTTTTTTTGTTTTACGTTAAGGATGCATCGAATGCTTCTTTTAGTATTGGCATGAGCTCCTTTGCCGACAGTGCAGACTGTCCGTTTACCAATTGCGGTGAACCGCCTCCGCGTACTTGTGCGCTTTCCTTTACGACATTGAGCCAATCTCTAGCTTTTCCCTCTGCCGAAGCAAATACCAACGCACATTTTCCATCGACTTCCGAAACAAGAATTTTCGACTTTTTATGCTCAAAAGCGATCTTCTGCCCCAGAATGCGCAGTGTTCCGCCGTCTTTATCCGGCAATTCGATGACCGGAGCATCGTCTTTTGCTAAGGCATCGGCTTCATAGCCCGCCAATTTTTCTTGCAAGGCTTTGATCGTATCTTTTTGTTCATGTTCCGAAAGGAACAAGGCACGGACACGTTCGGTAAGCTCTTTACGGCTCACCTTCAACGTTTTTTCCAAGGTTTGTAGTGTTGTTTCATCGTCTTTTAAGGCACGTCCTACTGCCGGACCGATCACACAGTGGATGCGCACGCCTCGCGAGGTTTTCTCGGCATGCGTAATGACAAAGCTTCCAATCTCCCCCGTACTGTGCAGATGCGGTGTACCGCACGGCTGTTCATCGAAAGTGCCAAATTTAACGATTCGAACCTGTTCCAAATCCTGGTAAGCAGGATCCGGATACTCTTTACCGGGAATGTAGGTAAAAGTCACCGGTACGTCGGCCAAAATGGCTTGATTCATGTACTCTTGAATGTCGTCCAGTTCTTCTTCGGTGATAGTATCCTGCGGGATTTCGTACCACTGATCGCCTTCATGCACGCCAACAGCACCGGGTTCCATCCCCTTGCGTTTCACATAACCATCCACGAGATGCAAGGCACTTTGTGCTGCTGTATTGGTAAGACGCGTATCAGGATCCACCTGCATATGAATGGGATTAGAGAGAGACCCATCCACGCGATGCCACAGTACGCCATCTTTCCAGATAAGATCCGTTATCGGTAACCCGTTTATCGTACCGCGATCCGATGGCATACCGCCCTTTTCACCCCAAAATACAGTATCTTCAAAAGTATAGGCGCCATCCTTTTCTTCGGCAATGGTAGTATCAGTCTCCAGACGCCAAAAATCATCATAGTGTCCCTGCATGGTGTCTCCTTTCGATTTCGAACCTGCCATCTATATACCCAAAGGGGAAAGAAGATATTCTCTGCATGGTGAAGAGTCCTCGCCAAAATGTATTGACAGCAGACAAAAAAAGAGAGGGGAAATCTCCCCTCTCTTTTACGGATAGCAAGGATCCGTTACGTCTTGTCTTAGAAAATCATTTCAGCAACGGTCAGAATGATCGCGCAAGCCACAGCAATGATAACGAGCAGCTTGAAGACCCATTTGAGGTAGGTCGCATACTCGACATGCGATGCTGCCACACCACCCATAACGACACCGGAGGTCGGCGTTGCCATGTTAACAACACCAGAACCGGCAGTGAAGATATTGACCATGATGTTCGGGTTGAAGCCCAACTGTGCTGCCAAGCCGCCCATAACCGGAATCGACAGGCCGGCCAAGCCGGAAGTCGAAGGAACGAGGAAGCTCAACAGGATATAAACCACGAGGGACAGCGGGACAAAGACCACACCCGGAACGCCTTGCAGCAAGCGTGTGCACTGATCCAAGATCCAGAAGTCCATGTGCGTTGCGCCCATAACAACTGTGATACCACGGGATACAGCAATAATGATACCAACGGACAGAAGGTCTTTCGAACCATCAATGAAGCTTTCAACATAGCTGTGTTCGCTGTAGCCGCCGATGATAGCAATCACGATGGAGCTCAGAATGAACCAAGCCGCCAATTCCAAGAAGTACCACTGGCCAAGCGGCAGACCTGTCAATTTGTCGGTCCAACCGAAAGCAGCCATGTATGCTTCTTCATTGCCATGGAACACGAGCTCCTGATACGAAATCAGGGACATGATCATAACAACAAAGGTAATGGCAAAGACGAACAAGACCGCCTTATGACGACCGGTGAATTCAATGTGTGCATTCGGATCTTCTTCACCGAATTGTTCACGCATGGTTTCTTGCTCTTGCAAAGACAGGATCGTCGATCCCTTGTCTCTCTTCACCTTCTTGGCATAGCGCAGTGTAAAGGCAATAGCAATAGCAATCACGACCAGCCACAGGATGCCACCGATCAGATAGATCAGACCGCTGTTCGGGGTGATACCGCTGGCTTTCAAGCCGGCAATAGCAACGCCCGTAGCAAACGGGTTAATCGTGGAGCCCAAGCAACCGGCAGCAGAGCCGACCAAAACGGTAGACAGAGCGACGACCGTATCAAAGCCTGCCACAACCATTGCTGAGGTGATAAAGGCGTAGAAACCGATGGTCTCTTCGGCCATACCATAGGTGCTTCCGCCCAACGAGAACAGGAACATCAGGACAACAATGAGGATTTCCTCTTTGCCGTGCATCTTATGAACCAACGCGTTGATACCGGCTTCCAAAGCGCCCGTCTTCATAACGATGTTCAGGAATCCGCCCAAAGCGATGATGAACATCAACAAATCGGAAGCATTCGTAAAGCCGTTCGGAATAGCCATAACAAAGTCTTTTACCTGGGCACCTACAACGGTGACGTGTTTGCCCTCATCCACAATATCGAGTAAATCCTGATATTTTCCCGGATCCAACGTCTTGATAATGGAATCGCTGATGGTAGCACCGTTCAAAAAGAAAGAAATAATGCAAAGAACGGCAAGAATGATGACCAGAATGGTAAAAGCAGATAAAGAATGACGCTTCTTTTTAGCTGGCATCGTTTCGGCGTTCGGCTGTTTATTCATATCAGCCATAATGAACTCCTTTCAATAATTTCTTCGAACCGCGAGGGTTCGTTCGCTGACAGGTTACTTCGTAATCACGGTACCTGTCTTTCCTTCCAACGCTTCTTTTGCTTTTGCAAGAGACGTGATCAGCGCCTTGCCGCCTTCACGTTGTTGGACATAATCTAAGCATGCTTCAATCTTCGGCAGCATGGAACCGGGGGCAAATTGCCCTTCTTCAATGTACTTCTTAGCTTCTTCGACATTCATCGTGTCGAGGCCCTTCTGATCCGGCGTATTGAAGTTAATCGCCACTTGATCGACAGCTGTCAAAATCACGAGCATATCCGCTTCAATATCCAAGGCCAAACGAGAAGAGGAGCGATCCTTATCAATGACCGCCGGAACACCGCGATAGGTGCCGTTCTCTTCGACAACAGGAATGCCGCCGCCACCGACGGTGATCACGATGTCGCCAAGCTCTACCAATTGTTTGACCACACCCAATTCAACAATCTTCTTGGGCAACGGGCTGGCAACGACACGGCGATAACCGCGACCGGCATCTTCCACAAAGGTATAACCGGTTTCAGCGGCTAATTTATCCGCTGCTTCTTTATCCATGAAGCTGCCGATCGGCTTACTCGGCTTTTTAAAAGCAGGATCTTTCTCATCCACGACAACCTGTGTGACGACACA
Organism: Levyella massiliensis; assembly: GCF_000308275.2. Classification (GTDB taxonomy): domain Bacteria; phylum Bacillota; class Clostridia; order Tissierellales; family Peptoniphilaceae; genus Murdochiella; species Murdochiella massiliensis_A. The sequence goes on along the minus strand of NZ_HG529490.1, from coordinate 485,935 downwards.
AGCCACTTGACGATCGTTCTGCTTTCTGTTGGCCAGTTCCGCCTGAATGGACTGAATCAGATGATAGCCGATGTAACCCTGGCTCATTGCCCCACATTCCGGGAAAGGCATAGCCGGTGTGTTGCCGCCGTGTTCGGCGGAAAAGGACATGGCGTTGTTGATCATACCGACTTGGGGGCCGTTGCCATGACCGATAATCACATCATAGTTTTCTGCCAGATCCACGATGGTCTTAGCCGTCTGTTTCACCAGCTCCAACTGCTCCTTCGGCGTGCTGCCCAGAGCGTTACCGCCCAAGGCCACAACAATCCTTTTTTTGCTCATAGTATCTCCTTTATTCATACCAAATTTCATTAATAAATGCAATTCCAATGAAACCGCAAACCGGTACGCCACAGGCAGTACCGGCTTACGGAGTCATTAGCAGACCATATTCATTTTAACAATTAGTTTTCACGAACCAGCGGCATGGACATGCAGCGCGGGCCGCCACGACCAACCGTCAGATTGTCTGCATCAAGCTCGATGACTTCAAATCCGGCTTCCTTCAAGGACTTGTTCGTCTCGAAGTTGCGCTTGTAAACGACGATCTTGCCCGGGGAAAGAGTCAAGGTGTTGGAACCATCGGTCCACTGTTCACGCTCAGCAGCCATGTCATCGCCACCGCCGCACGGGAACAGACGAACTTTTTCAATACCCAAAATGCCGGCCAGGATCTCGCCCAAGGAGCCCTTGTGTTCTTCGATTTTGACGTCATGTTTTGCTTCGTCTTTCGTCAGTTCGAACACGCGCAGTGTTGCGGTGATGCCCGGATGATACGTAAAGGCATCGTGATCGATCATCGTGAAGACGGTGTCAAGGTGCATGAATGCACGGGATACCGGAATATTGAATGCGAAGATGCGTTCAATCTTATTGCCTTCCGTTTCGAAGAAGAGGTTCATGGCCAATTTCTGGATGGCATCAGCCGTCGTACGCTGAGAAATACCAACGAACAGCGTTTTTTCATCTACGTTGAAGACGTCTCCGCCCTCAATGTGGAAGTGATTGTGACGTCCGTAGAGGTCTTTAACCTGTCCCTTGTATTCCGGATGATATTTGAAGATGTAATCCGCATAGATGGTCTCACGGTTGCGGGTTACGGAGAACATTTTATTGATTACAGCGCCGTTGCCAACCGAGGCGAACGGATCGCGGGTGAAGTAGAGGTTCGGCATCGGATTGACGAGCAGGTAAGGATGTTCCAATTCATCAATCAGGAAGTTTGTTTCGATGTCGCCCAGTTCTTTGAAGGAAACACCAGCCATGGTCTTCATGACGAACTCTTTGGTGTCTTTAATACCGGCAAAGAATTTTTTCAGAATATTATGATAGGTTTCGGTATGGATACCCGCATCATCCAAGTATTCATCGATGAATTTCTCGCGAAGGCCCTCGTTTGCATCCAGGGTTTCCGCCATTAAATCTTCGAGGTATACCACTTCTACGCCCTCTTTGCGAAGAATATCCGCAAAGGCATCGTGCTCTTTTTGTGCCTTCGTTAAATCCGGAATATCGTCGAACAGCAGCTCGCCGAGCGTATCCGGTGTCAGGTACTTGAGTTCGTCGCCCGGGCGATGAACTAAGACTTTCCTTAGAGGCTTAATCTCACTGGTAACTTGAATGGGTTTCATATCATTCCTTTCTGTTCCAATTGTTGATCTCTTAGAGATCTTATTATAAAAACGGTTTTACAGGCATGACTATTTCTGTATCAAGCCATATATAGTATATGGCCTTCAGGCGTTAAAGGAAAGTCACTTAATGCCTGTTTCGTTGTAGAAATTAGCAAGTTCGCCTCTTTCCTCATCGTTGCGGATGCTCGCTTCCGTATTGTGCAGAACCGTACGCTGAGTTTCCCCACGATATATAGAATAGGCGGCAAAGTAGCTATACTCGAAATAAATTTCTGTCTAATTTTTATAAATCGTTTTCTTCTCTAGAACTTTTCACGTGTCTCTTTGGCCTGAAGTCGAATATACGCCATCCCTATTTTAATGTTATAATTAAGCCATTGTAACTGCAAAAGGAGGATCCCATGGATTTTGAGACGACAAACTTCATCCATCAAATTATTGAAGAAGAATCCGCCCCAGGCGGACGTGTACACGGAAAACAGATTGTGACCCGTTTTCCTCCGGAACCCAACGGTTTCCTTCACATCGGTCATGCCAAAGCAATTAATATGGATTTCGGCACGGCTCTAAAATATAACGGTATTTGCAATCTGCGTATGGACGATACAAACCCATTAAAAGAAGAAACTAAGTTTGTTGAATCGATCAAAGAAGACATCCATTGGCTGGGATTTGACTGGGGTGATCGTTTCTATTTTGCTTCGGATTATTTCGATCGCATGTATGAAGCCGCGCAGGTGTTGATTCGTAAAGGTCTTGCCTACGTAGATGATCTTTCACCGGAGGAGATGCGTGAATATCGCGGCACACTGACGGAGCCGGGTAAACCCAGTCCTTGTCGTGATCGCAGCGTCGAGGAAAATTTGGATCTCTTTGATCGGATGCGCCGCGGGGAATTTGCAGACGGTGAAAAAACATTGCGTGCTAAGATTGATCTGGAATCTGGCAATATCAATATGCGCGATCCGGTCTTATATCGTATTGCCCATCTGCATCATCATCGCCAGGGTGACAAATGGTGCATCTATCCGATGTATGATTTTGCGCATCCGATTGAAGATGCCTTGGAAGGAATTACGCATTCGCTTTGCTCGTTGGAATTTGAAAATCATCGCCCCCTGTATAACTGGGTGGTCGAAAATACGGATATGCCCCATCGTCCGCGTCAGATTGAGTTTGCACGTCTGAATCTGACTAATACGGTTATGTCAAAGCGCAAATTAAGAACACTCGTCGAGGAAGGCTTGGTGGATGGCTGGGATGATCCGCGTCTGCCAACCTTGCAAGGGTTACGTCGCCGCGGATTTACGCCGCAGAGCATTCGCAACTTCTGTGAACGCATCGGGATGACAAAAACCGACAGCATGGTGGATGCCCGTTTCTTGGATTATTGCGTGCGCGAGGACTTGGACGAGCATGCGCCGCGTGCCATGGCTGTGTTGGATCCAATTCGTTTGGTGATCGATAACTATCCGGAAGATAAGGAAGAAATTTGCACGATTGCTAATCATCCTAAGGATCCCTCCATGGGAACGCATCAGGTTCCCTTTAGCCGTGAAATTTGGATCGAACGCGAAGATTTCATGATCGATCCTCCCAAAAAATACTTCCGTCTCTTCCCCGGCAATGAAGTGCGTCTGCAAAATGCCTATATTGTTAAGGCAACGGATTACGAATTGAATGAAAACGGTGAAGTTGCCGTAGTACACGCTACCTATGATCCGGACTCCTTTGGCGGAAACGCCGCCGACGGCAGAAAGATACGCGGAACCATTCACTGGGTACCGGTACGGCACGGCGTTACTGCAGAAGTGCGCCTGTATGAGCCGTTATTCTCTGTCGAGAATCCTGATGCGGAAGAGGCAGATTATCGCGACCTCATCAACCCGAATTCTTTAACCGTGATTTCCAATGCCGTTGTGGAGCCTTGGCTTACCGAAGAGCATCCGGACGACACGCGTTATCAATTCATGCGCAAAGGCTATTTCTGTGAGGATCGTCACTATTCTACCCCTGAGAAACGCATTTTCAATCGTATCGTAACGTTGCGGGACAGCTTTAAACCGCAAGCATAATGTAGGGAGGCCATATGTCGTACTATAGAACGCTGATAAAACGAGAGCGCCGAGGAATTCTTCGCGTGCATAAAAAGGGGCAATCTCCATCCTCTCATATTAAATTTCTCGTTTTGATGAGTTTTTTGGTACCGATTCTCCTTTTATTGCCGGCATTTATCTATGCCGGCATTTTCCCTTTTGGAGATCAAACCACCCTAGCCGTGGATTTGCGCAATCAGTACATTGGCTTCTTTGAAGCGTATAAGCACGTATTTTCAGATTTCGGCAGCCTGCTCTACAATTTCACCAAAGGACCGGGCGGATTAATGAGTGCTACCGACGCCTACTATTTAATGAGCCCGTTAAACTTTTTGTTTTTCCTTTTCCCCTCGGCTCAAATGCCTTTGGCCGTTGAACTCATCCAAGTGCTGAAAATCGGACTCTCCGGTGCTTTTTTTGCTCTCTTTTTATCCCGTCGCGAACATGGCGATGACTGGCGGACGTTATTATTTGCTTCCTTCTATGCCCTGATGTCATTTTCCATGGCGAATCTTTTAAACGTCATGTGGTTGGATGTGCTTTACATGGCGCCGTTGGTGTTGCTTTATTTGGAACGCTTGTTGGATGGGAAAAGTCCGATACCCTACATTCTTTTGCTATTGTGGACCATTTTGATGAATTTCTATATGGCCTACATGCTCTGCGTTTTTCTCGGCTTCTATGCCCTCTGGTCCCTCATTCGTCGCCCGCGTCCGAACGGCATGAAATCGGGTAATTGGATAAAAACCTGTGTGCAAAAGTATTTTTCTTTTGTTCTCTTTTCGGGTATTGCTGTAGCCATGTCCGCTTGGCTGTTGCTCCCCAATCTTTATTCACTTTTGCTCAGTAAGGGGCCCTATCAAGATCAAGTTGTAGCCAAGGCGACTTTTCAGTATCCCTTAGCCGACCCGTTGTCTCGCCTGATTCCGTTTGCCTTTGACTATGATCAAGTGTCCAATGGCTATGCCAATATCTATTCCGGTACCTTGTGCACGATTCTATTGTTTTTCTATTTCTTTAATGCACGCGTATCGGTGCGAGAACGCATTACTTCGTTCCTATTGACGGCTTTCTTACTGGTATCAATGAATTTTCGCCTGCTCAATGTATTTTGGCACGGTTTCCAATATCCCATTTGGTACAATTATCGCTTTTCGTGGATCTTCTGCCTGTTTACCGTACTCCTTGCATTCCGTGGGTTTATGCGGATGCGCCGTGTCTCCTTGGTGCAACTTTCTATAACACTTGTTAGCTTCGTTGCTCTTTTAGGCTATCTCGCCTACCGAAAATACACGGATGACAAGGCCTTTTCCTTCCTAACCCTCTACCATCTGGCAGGAACTTTCGTATTGGCGATCGTATATCTGGTTCTTTTGGTACGCTGGACGGCGGAGAAAAAAATGCTTAGGACAGCTTCCTTCATGCTGCTTCTTTTCTCCCTGCTTGAAATTTCTGCCAACGCTTGTGTCTACACTGCTTGCTTCACTTATGAAGGACGTACTGAATTTGCAGCATTTCATCAAAATATGCAGCAAGCTCTAGAAGACGTGCGTCCGAAGGCAAATACATTTTATCGTGTTGAAAAAACGTTCATGCATGACAGTAACGACGGCATGCGTTTCGGCATTAGCGGATTGACGCACTTCAATTCCACCTATGAATTTAACACCATTGAATTGCTCTCAAGTCTTGGCTTTTCACGCGGTCGTGCATCGACCACCGGCGGAAATGCAACAAAATTTACCGATGCATTCTTTGGGATTCGTTATTATCTGGCCGGAAAAGATAAGGAAAATACGCCGACGTTTGCCGGCGAAGACTCGGTCTATAAGCCAAAAACACATCGCCCCGATATTCAAAACATGACCTTAAAAACAGAGCATCCTTGGATTCGCGTCTATGAAAATCCATGGTGCATGCCTTTCGGCATGGTGGCGGAAAAAGAGCTCGGAAACTTTGAGATCGGTCGCAAAAATCCTATCGATTTGCAGGATTATCTGGCAAATATGCTGGATGGGAAGGCGGAAGGCAAACTCAATTATTTTGTACGCCGCCCGCTTGAAAAGCCACAATTCATTAATCTGAAAAAAGATGAACACAGCACGGAGCTGGCTACCTATCGCAGAATATCCTCGAACAAGGACGAGCATGCACAGATTAAATACAAGGTGCATACGTCCGGCAATGCTTCGGCGTATATGACCATCTCCGAAACGTTCAATTCTTACAATTCATTTGTGTTCCTGAACAATAAGCAAATCGAAAACAAACGCTCCGGCAGTGTATCCACTTCGCAAGTCTTGAACGTCTCCGCTGCCAACGAATCCGAGAAAACACAGGATCTGACGATTCAGATGCATCGCAAAAAAGATAGTTTTCGTCTCAATCACGTCGCTTTATTTGAATTGGATGAGAATGCGCTGAAGGATGCCGTGGCATATCAGAAAAAGAATGGCTTACATTTAACATCGTTTCATTCGACGGCATTTTCCGGTACCTTTGAAGCGACAGAAAATACGCCCTACTTGCTCTTAACCCTTCCTTATGATGAAGGATGGAGCGCAAAGCTGGATGGACGCTCTGTCCCTACAAAGAAGGTCTTGAATGCATTAACAGCGATTTCGGTGACGCCCGGCACTCACAAACTGGAGATGGAGTTTCACACCCCCATGCTGTGGGAAGGGTGTTGTTTAAGCCTGGCCGGACTCATGTTTCTATTTGTTTTGATCCGTAATGAACGGCAAAGTAAGGCTCGAACAGTATCAGCAGTATCGGTAGGACATGAGGAGGCACTCTGATGCGTCTTTCTTGGGTAAGAAGCATTAGTCTCCTGTTGCGCGTGCTGGGAACCGTAGCGCTATTTTTCACGCTCTTTCCCCCGGTAGGCGTTCATCCTTGGATTCCCCTTGCAGGCTTTCTGTTCTTGTGGGGATCGGCTGCTGCCCTAGATTATACGAAGTGGCGATGCCCCCACTGCCTCCACCATCTCGGAAAGCGCATGTTTCCCCTTCCTACGCGTTGCCCGCATTGCCATCAAACGCTTCATGCGCATGATAAAGCCCTCACAGAGGCGGAGTATCGCCGGTATCGGGATGCGAATAAAGAAAATCGGCCGCCACAATAGAAACACCCCAAACGGATCATCTGAATTGTTCTTCATGTTAGCAGACTTACAGTACTTCTTTGAGAATCGATGAAAAGTACTGTAGAATTTAAGCCTCTTTTACAGTGTAAAATTCCTTTTCACCTAAAAGTACTGTAGTTTTACGTCCTAAAATACAGTACTTTTAGCAATTATTGGAATTTGCACTGTATTTTTATCGCATTTTTTACAGTACAAAAAGACATAATCGAAAAAAGTACTGTATGTGGTGCCAATTTTATACAGTACAAACAAGCGTTATCGAAAAAAGCACTGTAATTGCTGCCGATTTTATACAGTACAAATTCACTTTTTCACAAAAAGTACTGTTTTTTTGACGGATTTTCCTACCTTAAAAAATTAAATAAAACGGAAAAACGGTATTCCCTTTCGGGAAAGTTGTTTTTAGCTGAATCCCTTTTTCATTAATGAATCCATAGCCTTGCCAACATCATGATGAAAGGAATGGTCACTGCGCAGCCCAGACAGGTTACCACGATAATCTGCGACGCATAATAGGTGTCCAGATGATAGATTTTTGTCTGCATGGCTAAGTTGTTGGCAGTCGGACAACTCCAGGCAACGACGGTTACCATACGCAACTCGACAGATCCGAAGGGAAATAGGATCAATAGTACTAACGGCACAATGGGAAGTACCACCAAGCGTATAAAGGCAACAAACCATACGCGCTTCGTTTTGAATAAGCCGGAGAGCGGTTTGGCTGCAATAAAGGCACCGAGTATGATCATGGCTAAGGGAGAATTAATCGCTACCAAAGCCGAAATGGGACGCAATACGATTTCCGGAACGGGCACCTGCAGCAGATAGAAGAGCCAACCTCCAACGAACGATAAAAATATGGGTTGCTTCACGATGCTCTTTACCGATGGCAAGCTTTTGGAGGCATTGGGATCCAACAGACGTGAGCCGTATAAAATGATGAGAAGATTGGACATCACAACCGATGGAGCAATGTAAAAGGCGCATTTCGGACCAAAGAACGCTGTAGCAATGGGAATGCCCACGAAGGCCTTATTATTGAAAATGACCGCAAAACGATCTATCGGATGTTCTTTCCCGAAAATCAGACGGGAGAGCAGAATATAAAGAAATTGTACTAAGGCCGTAAACAACATAATGCCAGCTAGGGATAGCGCTTCATCGGGATCAAAGGGACGCAAAAAAGAGTGAAAAAGCAATATCGGCAAAAAATACGCAATGAGAATCTGACTCATCTCGTTGGTGGTTGTCGATGAGAGTTTTCCTTTTCGCGCCAGAAAAAAACCAAATCCAGCCAAGAACGCAAAAACTGCAAATTGTTGAAAAAAAGCCAGCACGCTACCCTTCCTTACTGCACATTCATTTCGCTTTGATGTCCTTTTATTTTAACCTATTTTATTCTATTGCACAGAAAAAGCCCCTTTCTCTACAGAGAATGTCCATAGAAAAAGGGGCAATGAAACTATTTTGCTACATCAGTGGCGCGTGTTTCACGCACAATATTGATTTTAATTTGTCCCGGATATTCCAGTTCACTTTCGATCTTTCGAGCGATATCGTGCGCCAGAATGACCATCTTATCCTCTGATACTTCTTCCGGTTTTACCGCAATACGAATTTCGCGGCCGGCTTGAATGGCATAGGATTGTTCGATGCCCGGGAAGGATTTGGCAATTGCCTCCAGATCCTCCAAACGCTTGATATAATTCTCCGTCGATTCGCGACGAGCGCCCGGACGAGCCGCTGACAAGGCATCGGCAGCCTGTACAATAAATGCTTCAAGCGTTGCCGGTTCCACATCATTATGATGCGCCTCAATACAGTGCACCACTTCCTTGCTCTCGTGATATTTTTGGGCAATACGAACACCAAGCTCCACATGGGGTAATTCGATTTCATGGTCGATCGCTTTACCGAGATCGTGTAGCAAGGCGCCTCGCTTCGCAATCTTCACATTAGCGCCGAGTTCCGTTGCTAACATGCCGGCAAGCTGGGCTACCTCAATCGTATGCTTCAGCGCATTTTGACCGTAGGACGTGCGATATTTCAGTTTACCCAGCGTTTTGACAATTTCCGGATGAATGTTGCGAATCCCGACTTCATCCACAGCCGCTTCGCCAGCTTCACGGATCGCATGATCCACTTCCTGCTCCGCTTTCTGATAGAGCTCTTCGATACGAGTGGGATGAATACGCCCATCAACGATGAGCTTCTCCAAGGCGACACGCGCTTTTTCACGACGTACCGGATCAAAGCACGACAGGACAACAGCCTGCGGTGTATCATCGATAATCAGGTCCACACCAGTCATCTGTTCAAAGGCACGAATATTGCGCCCTTCTCGACCGATGATGCGTCCCTTCATTTCGTCATTCGGCAAAGGAACCACCGTGACTGTGCTTTCTGCCACAAAATCTGAGGCATAGCGTTGCACCGTACGGGTAATAATTTCCCGTGCGCGGCTTTCCGCTTCATCACGCGTTTTGGCTTCTTCTTCCCGCAGAATTTGTGCACGTTCATGCACAGCATCTTCACGGGTTTTTTCAAGTACCAATTCACGTGCCTGCGCCTGATTTAATTCGGCAATCCTCTCCAGCTCCTCTTGGCGCTGAGCGATCAACTGATCAGCACGCGTTTCCTTTCCCTTTAATCGATTCTGGTCTTCGGCCAGTTTCTTCTCCTGCGCTTCCATTTGTGCGCTCTTATCGTCCAGCAAGTCTTCACGCTTATTTAAGCGGCGCTCCGTATCTTGCAATTCGTTTTGACGGCGCACATACTGTGCCTCTTGTTCATCGCGCATGCGATGAATTTCCTCCTTTGCCTCCAACAAAGCTTCTTTTTTGTATGTTTCCGCTTCGCGATTGGCATCATCGATAATCTTATCGGCCAGAGATTTTGCCGAACCGATCTTGGCTCGGTTCTGATCCATACGATACTTATTACCGACAAAGAAGAAAATTACGGCACCTGCCAGGAAGGCCAGAATGGGATAGATATAATCCATAGTTACCTCCTTTCCGTAAAATTTTCTTTACAAATCCTTAATCAGTCCAACGTAAAGGTTTCACTTCCTTGATTGTTGGAAGCGGATGAAGGGTTGCTTTGACTGTCGCCCGCGCTTGCTTCATCTTCTCCCTTCGGTTGAGCCAGATCATGGAGAGTCGCGCGCAATTCACTTTCCATTTTTTTGCGCAAGTCCGGATGCTCCGCAATGAAATTCTTAGAGTTTTCGCGTCCCTGGCCGAGTCGTTCACCATCGTAGCTGTACCAGGCGCCGGCTCGTTCCACAATCCCCAGATCAAAAGCAGTATCGAGCAGGGTTCCGATTTTTGAGATCCCCGTCCCGTACATAATATCAAACTCCACTCGCTTGAATGGAGGAGCGACCTTATTTTTGACAACCTTAACCTTGGTACGGTTGCCAATGACTTCTTCTCCGTCCTTTATTTGTTCGCCACGGCGAATTTCCATACGGATCGTAGAATAAAATTTAAGCGCAACACCGCCCGTCGTCACCTCCGGATTCCCGTACATGACGCCGATTTTTTGGCGGATTTGGTTTAGGAAGATAACCGTCGTATTAGATTTTGAAACCACCGGCGTTAATTTACGCAAGGCCTGACTCATCAGACGAGCTAACAGACCCACATGGGTGTCCCCCATTTCGCCTTCAATCTCTGCACGAGGCACCAGCGCAGCCACCGAGTCCAAAACCACCACATCGATAGCATTGGAGCGCACCAGACTTTCCAAAATTTCCAGCGCCGATTCCCCATCGTCCGGTTGCGAGAGTACAAGATTATCCGTATCCACACCTAAACGACGTGCATAACCGACATCCAGCGCGTGTTCGGCATCGATAAAAGCGGCAATACCGCCCAGTTTTTGAGCCTGCGCGATAGTTTCAAGCGCCAAAGTGGTTTTACCGGAACTTTCCGGACCGTAAATCTCGATCACACGTCCGCGCGGTAATCCGCCCACTCCAAGCGCCAAGTCCAAGTTGATCGCACCGGTCGGAATGGCATCAATTTCTTGTACCGGCTGTTCGCCAAGGCGCATAATCGCACCTTTGCCGAACTGCTTTTCAATCTTACTGAAGGCGAGCTTTAACGCCTTTTGTTTATCTTCCTGATTCATATTTGCAATGGCCATAATGCCTCCTGTTACATGTTTTGGAGATCTAGGATCTCCCGATTTTTCCACAGATAATCCACTCCCGAGAGAATGGTGAAAATGACAGCGAGCGCTACCAAGACGTTCGCCACCGGAAATGGTCTTAAGAAAGACAGCCAATTGTTTTCCATCAGCAACACGATGATAGCCAGCATTTGGAACGTCGTTTTGTATTTTCCCCAGATAGAAGCGGCAATGGTTACGCCATTGGATACGGCAATCGTGCGAAAACCGGTAATCATGAGCTCGCGCACCACAATAATGACGACAACCCACGAGGCAATCTGTCCGCCACCTACCAGCAAAATAAACGCTGATAGCGTCAACGCCTTATCCGCCAAAGGATCCATAAACTTGCCGAAGGTCGTCACCAAATGCCGACTGCGGGCAATATGACCATCCAGAAAATCCGTTACAGAAGCAATGATAAACAGTAAAGCGGGAATGACACTGTTCGGCGTCAAGTAAAGATAGCTTGCAACGAAAAAAGGGATCAGTCCCATCCGTACCATCGTAATCTTATTCGGCAGATTCATCCTCATCCTCCTGCCACGACGATTCATGCAGATACACCTCTCGCGGCTTCGATCCATCCTGCGATGAAATAGCTCCCATCGCTTCCAACTCATCAATAATGCGTCCCGCGCGTGCATAGCCGATGCGGAAACGTCGCTGTAAGCCGCTAATGGAGGTGGTTTCTTCATGGCTGATAAATTCCAGTACCTCATCCATCAGAGCGTCTTGCGGCGCATCCTCGTCGTCACGCGAAACTTCTGTTTCTTTTTCAATCGAGGCAACCAAATCCTTGTCATAGGAGACGGTATGTTGATCCGTCAAAAATTGCGTTACCTTCGAAACTTCCGCATCCGAAACAAACGCCCCTTGTACACGTTTCGGTTTGGGAAAATTCGAGGGATAGTAGAGCATATCGCCCTTGCCCAATAATTTCTCCGCACCACTTTGATCCAATATCGTGCGCGAATCCACAGAAGAGGAAACCGCAAACGAAATGCGCGATGGGATATTTGCCTTAATCGTACCCGTAATGACATCCACCGAAGGACGCTGCGTAGCAATGATCAAATGAATGCCGCAAGCACGGGCCATCTGTGCCAGACGGGTAATGTGTGCTTCAACATCTTTAGAGGCCACCATCATCAAATCGGATAACTCATCGATGATCAGAACAATGTATGGCAGATTCTCCATCGATTCGTCAATTTTCTGCTGCTCCCGATATCCGCCGATATCGCGTACGGAATATTGCGAAAACAAGCGAAAACGACGCTCCATTTCCTTTACCAACTTATAGAGCGCACGGGCGGCTTTCTTCGGATCCGTCACAACCGGAATCATAAGATGCGGAATATCACTATAGACCGACAATTCCACGACCTTCGGGTCAATCAGAATCAGTCGCGCCTCTGAAGGAGCATATTTGTACAGAATGCTCATGATAATCGTATTGATGCAAACGGATTTACCGGAGCCGGTTGCGCCGGCAATGAGCAAATGCGGCATTTTAGATATCTTTGCTATGACGGGATCTCCGTCAATGCTCTGTCCCAAAGCGATTGGAATGCCCGAATCCGAACGAATAAACGCATCGCTCTGCAGAATATCCCGAAGCCATACCGTATCCGACACTTTGTTTGGCACTTCCACGCCCACGTAAGGTTTACCGGGAATCGGCGCCTCGATGCGAATGTCCTGGGCAGCCAGCGCCAGCGCTAAATCATCCGCTAAATTCGTAATGCGACTGACCTTAACGCCCGCTTGCGGTTTTAACTCAAACTGCGTCACAGTTGGTCCGCGCTGAATCGACACGACACGCGATTCAATTCCAAAGGAATCAAGCGTCGTTTCAATTTTACGCGCCTGCTCTTCCAAATTTTCTGTACTCGCACTGCCCGATTGTTCTCCCGTTTTTAACAACGCAATGGGAGGCGTAATATACGTCTTTTCATCGGCTACATCAGTAGACGTGCCAAAATCTTGGACGTCCTCCGTTTTGTCTTTCTCGTCCTCTTTTGTCGCCTTAGAAGGCACATCTGCCAGCGGTTCCGCCTTAGATAGAGATGTCTTTTTTTCGGCGCTTAACGTACGGTCGTTATAATTTTTGATGCGAATGGGTGCCGTTTCTGACGAATCATTCTCCAGGGTTTCTTCCTCGAATAGAGGTTCCGGATGAAAACGACGATTCTCCGCTTCAGGGATCTGTTCCACGACCTCGTCATGTCGATTGCGTGAGAAATCTGCACGATGTTCAGTGATTTCACGTTCTCTTTTGTCATTCCTCCGCTTTTCCGCAGAAGCTTGCAGAGAAGCGTGTACATCCCCCGCCTTTGACCATCCTGCAGCAATCCATTGCGTAACAATGTTGAAAAACTCCAACAACTTCACGTCGAATAAATGCAACACGAAGAAGAACAGGACAAACGAAAAGAGCAGCCAAAGTCCGATTTCTCCAATGAAACGTCGAAATACAAAACTCAATACCCCGCCAAGCATGCCGGCACCGCGCAATATCTCCCCACGTTCCGCCGACAACGCTACGGTCGTCTGAAACGAAGCTAAAGGCAGATCACTGACACTGAATAGCATGCTGATACAGAAAAACAAGGCGACCAGATAAAGAAGGGTACGAAGGAGTTTCCCGTGCAACGCATGCACTACGCCGGCCACTAAAAACAATAAAATAAGCGGCGGAACGGCATATGCGGTGACACCGAATAGCTTGAAAAAGCCGCCTCCGATTACACGACCAAACCAGCCGGTCTGCGCACGGAAATAAATGGTTGCCGCGCCAATAATGAGGGCTATAAAGCTGGCAACCATTAAATACTGAATTTTTTCATCCTGCGTTCGCTTTTTATCGCGTCTTGTTCGATTTGCCATGCTTCCTCCTCACCCGCCCTTAAGTATAACATAACCGCCTAACAAAAAGACGACAAGGGCGTGGGAAAGTGTTTCTTCCCGTCCCTTGTCGTCTCATTTTTCTCAAATAGAGCTTTGATTGCCTTCCTTACGGACGCGGCAACAGTGCTTTACGCGAAAGGTTAATGCGGCCCTTATCGTCAATTTCGATGACCTTTACCTTGACCTTGTCACCGATTTCCACCACATCCTCCACGGACTCGACGCGTTCATGCGCCAATTTGGAGATATGGATCATGCCTTCCTTGTTGCCGCCTAAGTCGACAAATGCGCCAAACTTCATAAGCCGTACGACGGTTCCTTCATAAACATCACCGACTTCGACGTCATGAACAATCTCTTCGATCATCTTCTTGGCCTTTTCGCCACTTTCGCCGTCGGGAGCCGTAATCGTAATATGTCCGTCATCAGCCGTATCAATGGAGGCACCGGTGGCTTCAACAATACCGTTAATGGTCTTGCCACCCTTGCCGATGACTTCACGGATCTTCTCGGGATCAATATCCAAAGCCAGAATGCGCGGCGCGTATTTCGAAAGCTCCTTGCGCGGTTCGGCAATGCAATCGGTAATCACCGTTAGAATCTCGGCACGAGCCTTTTTTGCCTGCGCAAGGGCAACTTCCATGACCTCTTTATCGATTCCCTCGATTTTGATATCCATCTGCAAGGCGGTAATACCATCCTTGGTGCCGGCTACCTTAAAGTCCATATCGCCCAGATGATCCTCGAGACCCTGAATGTCGGTAAGAATGGACATGTTTTCGCCCTCTTTAATCAGGCCCATGGCAATACCCGCTACCGGTTTTTTAATGGGCACGCCGGCGTCCATTAAGGACAGCGTAGAACCGCAAATCGAAGCCTGAGAACTGGATCCGTTCGAACTCAGTACCTCAGAAACCACGCGAATGGTGTACGGGAACTCTGTGGAATCCGGCAATACCGGCAAGAGCGCACGCTCTGCCAAGAAGCCGTGTCCAATCTCGCGACGGCCGGGCGAACGCAACGGTTTGGTATCGCCTACGCTGAACGGCGGGAAATTGTATTGGTGGAAGTAGCTCTTCACCACTTCTTCCTGGTGTAATCCATCGATATAGAGTACATCGCGCGGACCGCCCAACGTCACAACGGAAAGAACCTGCGTCTGACCGCGCTTGAAGAGACCGGAACCGTGTGCACGCGGAAGTAATCCACATTCCGCACTCAAGGGGCGGATTTGATCCATGGCACGACCGTCGGCCCGTACCTTATCTTCAGTAATGAGACGACGGACTTCGTTACGAACGATCTCCTCCATAATGGCATCAATGTCATTGCGAATGCTCGGGAAAATTTCAGCATCAGCCGCTTCAAAAAGTTCGAAGGTTTCTTTCTTAATTTCTGAAATACCGTCTTCGCGGATCATCTTATTGTCCGAGCGCAGTGCCTGGATCAGGCGATCCTTGCAGAAGCGTTCGACACGCTCGCGCAGCTGGGCATCCGGCTCATGTTTCACAAATTCATATTTCGGCTTGCCTTCCTCTGCCACAATCTTCTTGAAGAAGCGGCAGATGGATTTGATTTCCTCGTGACCGTAGAGAATGGCGCCCAGCATTTGCTCTTCACTGAGTTCATTCGCACCGGCTTCCACCATCATAATGGCGTCTTCCGTGCCGGAAACGGTTAAATTCAATTCCGAATGTTCCATCTCTTCTTCCGACGGATTAATGACATAATTGCCATCAATATAGCCCACGATAACGGCGCCTGTCGGTCCGTCGAAAGGAATGTCCGATAAACTTAACGCCAAAGAAGAACCATTCATGGCCAAAATCTCGGGAGGATCTTCCGGTGCAACGGAGAGAACAGTAGCAATCACCTGCACATCGTTCTTAAAACCCTCGGGGAAAAGCGGACGAATCGGTCGATCCATCTGGCGCGCATTGAGCGTTGCCTCCATGGAGCCGCGTCCTTCTCGTTTAATGTAGCCGCCCGGAATCCGTCCGACGGCATACAGTTTTTCCTGATATTCACAGGTCAGCGGGAAAAAGTCCTGTCCTTCGCGAACATTGCGATTCATGACAGCCGTGGTCAAGACGATGCTGTCTCCTGCGCGCAATATGCATTCTCCGTTTGCCTGTTCTGCCACCTTACCGATGGTGACATGGAAGGCATTGTTCGTTACCTCAGAACGGTAATCGAATTCTTTCATTCTTTCCTCCTAAATTTCTAGATGAACACTCACCCTTCGTCTTCGACGAGGTTCCTGTTATAGACTGTACAAGTATATCAAAAGCATGTTAAATAATCTATGATTCCAAAGATTCCCTACGCGAAAGCCGTACTTTAAGCGCAAGGTCTAAGCTAAAAAAGCGCAAAAAAAAAGAAAAGAGTGCCGAAGCACTCTTTTTCTCTTAGCCACGCAAATTCAAACGTGCAATCAAATCACGATATCTTTCGATATCCAATTTCTTTAAATAATTCAGAAGACCACGGCGCTGACCGATCAGCATATACAGGCCGCGACGAGAATGATTGTCTTTCTCATGGGTCTTCAAATGCTCTGTCAGTTCCGAAATACGATAGCTTAACAGAGCAATCTGTACTTCCGAGGAACCGGTGTCTTTTTCATTCTTACCGAATTCTTTGACAATTTCCTGCTTTTTTTCTTTTGTTAACATAATTTTCTCCTTTGTAAAAATTCGCTCCTATCAAAGAGGCGGTCGGAGAGCCGTCCTCTGAGAAAGAGTACTCGATTATTCTATCAAAACGCATTTGCAAATGCAATCCCGCATTGGCAAATAGGTCGATTTTAAGGCAATAAAGCATCCGGAAAATACCATTGGAAAAACCAATAAAAGTTGGTACGCTCCGGGAGTTCCTCTCGTTCCGGTACCATGCCCTTGTCTTCTGATGGATCTTTTTCAGCATTTAAAGCCTTTAACATGGGCTGAATCGCCCCTATTTCCTGGTCGAAACAAAGCGTGATATTGGGCGCCTCCATGTTTTTTTCCTTCGTATTTTCACGCATGGTTAAAGAACGGAGAGTGCCATCGGATCCAAATCGGACCTCCACAATCCAGGTATCCTCGTTTTGCAGTGAAAGGAGAGCATTTCGATTTTCTTTCCACTCGCGGACCAGTAGGTCTATAAAAAATTGGTATTTTCGCACGCCTAAAATTTTATCGATGTTGGCCGCACAGTTCTTTTTTAGTGCAGTGAGGCCTTCATCGTCCAAGAGCAGCGCATCTAACACTGAATAAAAAGGTGCCCGCTTCAGACGGCTTCCATCCGGTAAAACTTCCGTCGTAAAAAACTTTTCCGTTTTTTGGTCCATCCGCCCCAATAGGGAAACGATGTTTTTCTTCTGCATCGCCTCCAACAGCAATTTCAGTGCACTCACGCTTTTCTCGTAAGCCTCCGGGCGCTTTTTCTGTTCGCTCCAGTCAAAACCGGCGATATCAGTGGTTCCATCAATGTCAATTTGATCCTCATTTTCATTAACAAAGTGTATATTATAGCGGGAAAGTAAGCGATAGAACAAGGGAATGGCCACATTCATTTCCTGACGCTCTTTAAAAAAAAGAGGGCGCAACGAAGATTCTCTCGTGGACCAAGCGCTCAATTGTTTTTCTTCCGAATTATAATAGCCGACCCGGCTATCGTCGGAAAAGGTATATCCCGCCTGTATGATACGACCATCGATGATTTTTTGAATCAACCGATGCTTGTCGCGAAAAAGCCAAATCTCATCGTCCAATAGATCGACACCATTCACACGTTCCAAATGCAACGAGACATGAATCCGTTCGCTATTGGTCATCCGTTGATAGCCATCCGCCAGCGTGTATTTTGGACCCGTCAGCCAGTGAAACAGAAATGTTCCGCTAAGGACAACGAAACAACCGACGATAAAAAAACGCCAATATCGTCTGAAAAACGACCCCATCCCTCCGTTTTTTCTCCTGACGGCAATGCCGCAATAGCGGCAGAATTTGCTCCCGTCCGGAATTTTCTTACCACAATTCGTACAATACATCGCATACCTCGAAATCTAATACTTTTACTTAAATCGATCGCGCAAATTTTGCGACTTCGATTCCTCATACTTTCCGGCTGCCCGATCCTTTGCGTCTTTCACGTGGTCTGAAATGCCGCCAATCGCATTGCTGGCAAATTTACAAAGAACCATCATCGCAATTACAAAAACAATGAAGAGAATCACAGCCCCCGAATTATACATTCCCTGCCTCCCTTAAATAAAGTCTCGCTTCGTATGCACTTCCAATTTCTTTGTCGTGACCTGCGTATTGGAATCCAATTGCAGAAAAAATTTTTCAACGGTCGTTAAAAGACCGTTCATGATCATGTCATCTTCTACGACGCCATGATAGACTTCCCATCCGGTGAATTGAAACTGATAAACCGTTTTTTGTTCTGACTGTTCTACACAGGTTAGAGAGGCGGAAATCTTATTTCCATAGTTCAGCCGAACCAGATTTGTGTTTCCGGACAGAACAAAGCTTGTTTGTGCCTTCCAATCGACCGACTCAAGCGCTGTCTTCATTTGCTCCGGCGAAATCGGTGAAAATGTAAAAATTTCTGCATATTCCATAAAGTCTTTGTCTCGATCCATAATATGGCCAGCGTGTTTCAGATTACTTCGAATATAGGCTTGTGCAGTAAAACCGACGGCAATAATAATCAACGCGATCAGAATCATTGGTACATCCATTTTTTTCTCCTTACGCTATCCCGGCTAGTTCACATGTCATTTCCGCCTGAAACAGCGGTTGGAACCGGCGTTCCGCATTTTGTACAAAATTTGGCTTGGGCGGGTAGCTTGGCACCACAATTTGTACAGTATGCAACCGGCTTATTTGTGTTTTCGGAAGGCGTAGTAGCCATGACGGACACAGTGTTTTTTTCGTTGGATTGCTTTAGTCGATACCGCTGATCAAAGACCTTCGTGAGGGCGTTTGAAGCGCTAATCGCGCCTTGGTATAACATGCGTTCAAAGGCACGAATGCCGAGATATACACCAACAATGGACACAACCATGGCAATCACACTCAGCGCCGTGTTGCCGGTTGCCTTTTCCACCAACAAACCGATTAATAAGCCAATCCAAATGGCATTATATGAATACGTTCTTCTCATTTCAGCCTCCTGTCGGTCCTTGTTTTCTCATTCCTCTGACATTTGCCAGACGCCAATTTTGGGACTCAGCACGATACTGGTTTTTGTATTTTCTGTCAAACGCTCTTCCTGAATCTGTGCGGCATGCATCATATTGCGCATTTCTTCCGGAAACAGCTCCAGCGAGCTTCCTGGCGGATAAATCATTCCTGTACCGCCCTTCTTCATGCCAAAATCGTCATAGACCAGACGGTCGGGAACCCCATGATCGTGCTCCACTTTTTCTTCTCCAGGCGAAACCGGCGATTGCAAAGATTCAATAGTGAAGGCGTAGCCCTTATCGGTGACCTTAAAATTAGAAAGTTTTCCGGTTAACCTAGAGCGAACGATTTGGTCCGAGTCGCTGTCATGATAGGAAAGCAAAAAGCTACCGTCCTCCTTAAGAGTAAACTCGAGACCCCAGGCACCCGCCCCGCTATAACACGCATACGATCCGCTAAAGTCCGCAAAGGACCAAGTATGCGGAGGCGCCATTATGGTTCCTTTCATTCCGACCAACAGGCGAAAATCCGGAATTTCATAAAGAGGTTCTTTCTTTTCGTACAAAACCGGTTCAAAAAAAGGCGGATGCACATTTTCATCCTGCCAAAAAATATCTTCGATGGAAGGAACGATCAAAACCACCTTATGATTTTCATAGGCTTTCCAATAAGCAAACGCATCCTGATTATTGCTATTGGTCAAAAAAATGTAATGCGCGGGGCGCGGCTTTGGCTCTGAGGCTGCATTTGTGGCTAAGATTTCGGGATCGCCTTCAAGCTCCAAGACAGCATAGCTTACCTTTAAGTATTGGCGATACGGATTGTCCGGCTTTTCGGCCCATTCATATCGTGATCGCACGCTATTTAACTTGCCAATATTGCCCTGTGCTTTATAATACTTTGTCTGTGCTTGTTTTATTTCCTCCGTAGATGAATAAATGCGCACCGTACCCGGAATAATTTGCGATCCGTTTTTTTCGGCCTCCTTCAACGCCTGAACGATCTTCGGATCCGGCCCACAGGCGGATAGTGAAAAAAGCAACACAAAAATCATGAACCACAGAATCCATCGTTGCTGTCTAAAGTCCATACTTTTTATCTTCATATTTCACCTCCAAGGCATAACGTGAAATGAGGCAAAGTGCCTCTCCTGCTTTATTTATAGCATCCATGGCCTTATAAAGGTTCTAAAGAACTTCCAAAAAAATTCCAGACCGTAAAGATCGCGCATAAAATGGCATAAGCTGCATAAATGGCCCGAGTAAAAAAACAAAGCAGCGACAGGTGCCTGTCGCTGCTTCTTTTTTCTAATCTTTCAATTGTTACTTTGAGGCTTTCTCAAAGCGTATTTTCCTTACTTCACCGTGAAAATCGCCTTCAAGGTATTGCGCACACTCTCGCCTACCGAGGCCGGTCCGCCAATGAGGAGAATCTGCTTAAGATTGGTATGTGTATTCAAGTAGGCATCAATCGGCATCGGCAGATGCGACTGTCTCGTAAGGAGTACCGGGGCATTGAGCTTCTGTGCTACCGGACCGGCAACGAGCGCATCCGACCACTTTTCGCCACTCGTAATAATGGCGCTTGTCGGATTCGTTACCATCTTTGCCATCTTTGCCGACACAACATAACGATCTGCGCCGTCTACACGGGACACCGTTTTTCCGATCATTGTCTCGATTGCCTGTTTTGTCTCAGGGCCAATGGTTCGTTTACCACCACTGATGACCGCATTCGAGATACGGGCCTTCAGCACATCCGCTACGAAATTCGGTACGCGATCCTGACGAACCAAGAGAATCGGTGCCTTCCATTGATGCGCATACGGTACCGACGAAAGAGCATCCGTATAAATCATGCCACTCGCAATCACCGCATTCGTGCTCTCCGGCAAGTAAGCCGCCGAGTTCTTGTTCACCTCGAAGCGGTCAACGCCGTCCACACGGGTAATCTTTGCACCGGTAATAGCCTTGAGCTCCGCAATTACCTTTTCAGAGATCGTGTTCGTGCCACCCATGACGATGATTTCGTCGCGGCCGGTACGAAGGATTTCCTGCTTCGTCACGTCAAAGAGCGCATCCTTCTGCGTATACAGAATCGGGATATTCCCTTGGGAGACATTCATAGCACTCATGGAATCGGCATAAGCCATGTTCTGCACAAGGATCACTTTTTTCGCATCGCCGAAGTACGTCTTGGAGATCGTAGCCGCAATATCCTGCCGTGTCGGGTCATCGATGGGTTTAATGACGTCCGGTTCTTCCGTCTTTTTATCGTTCTTGACGTAGATGGTGCGGACTATGTCATTCTCGTAACGGATAAGCCCGTCCTTAATGGAGAAAGAGAGTGGCTTGTCCAGCGGAACATAGCCTTCCGGTGTCTTGATTTCCTCCAACGAATAGTCCCCTGTTGTGAGATATGCCACCTTCGCTTCACCCGATTTATCCGTCGTCACGACGCGGTTGATCGCGGGAAACATCTTGTCTGTAATTTTAAATGTCACAGGCAGTGGAATCCGATTGCCGTCGCCGTCGATCTTAATAATGCGAAGGATCGGGGTGGTGGGCTTGTGGTCTGGCTTTGGCGTCGGCGGTGTTGGCTTCTTCCACTGTGCATAGACCTTCATATCTTCTTTCACCATCGAATTCGCTGTAAAAGCTTCGCCCGTTCCATCGGGCTTCGTATTCCATCCGGAGAAGACCATTCCGGCACGCGTTGGGTTAACGGGCAGATCCTTTGGCAAACATGTACCATTTGACAAGCAATTATCCGCTAAAGAATGCTTATAGTATACTTTGCGCGTGCCTAATAACGTTTTATCCGCTACTTGTGCACTACCTTCATTTTTATAGAAGCTCACGACCGGAATACGTTGTTCCAAGATAAGCGTATAGATACTAGAGGAATTGAATTTATAATTGGTATTAATTCCATTGGAATCATTCCATGATCGCAAAAAGCCATATTCAGGCTCCTGGGGACGAATAGCACGCTGAGGTAATTTTACATCCGGCTTACCTTTCGACTTATAATAAAAGTAAAATCCTACCGGCCAATTGCCTTCATCGGCAAGCTTTTCCTTTTCTGCTTCAGTAAGCGTAGGCAGCTTATGATCCGTCCCGATCGTCTTAAGGATGTAATCTGTCCCGTCTACATATTGACGATTTCGACCGGTTACCTTGCCTTCACCATTTAATATAAATTGATTTTTACCGACATCCTCATTTTTGACAAAAGCGATACTAACCATTTCCATGTGAAAACGCGTTACCGCATATGTCTTTGTCCCTTTTCCGTCATATAGTGCTTTTATATCACCTCTGTCGCTCTTTACCTTCAAGAGATACTCCGGATCTTCTCCCATTTTTTCCTGTGTAAACCAAGAATAATAGTACGGAGGAAGCGTAGATGCGTCGACCTCAATCGTGTACTTTTTTCCTTTTTCGTAGGGACCAAGATATTTTGCTCCACTCCAACGCCCACCAATCGTGCCATTCGTTCTCTCATTAAGGGTTCGGTCCTCGTTATAGACATTAAAATATACGTTTTCCCAAGCTGTTTTTGCTTCGTTTTTCAGTGGGCCACCAAATACCATAGTATTACGCCAAACGCCAATCGCTGAGTTCGGCGTTAACAGCTTAGGCATATTCGGCGCATTTGAGTCTTCCAAGAGAATTTCCGGCAAAATCTCAAAATACACCTCATTTTGCGCCGTCAAGGCTCGCGACGTTGTCTCTTTTTTCGTGGCTCCATCCGCAAGAACTTTCCCTGCGGTCAGAAAGCCAATGACAAGAGCCAGGACGAAAAGTATCGAGAAAAACCGTTTTTTTGTCGTCTTCATGATTGCCTCCTCCTTTTTGTTTTTTCCTTCTTAAACGATAAGCAGTGGTGTCATGTTCTTTTAATACTATACCCACCAATACGCTTTTAAGCTCTAATCGAAAAATGTCTGTTCCGTTGAAATTTCAGTGAAGCGAGAAACGCCATAAAAAAACGCCCTCTTGATGGCGGATTAACCCGCCACCAAGAAGACGGCATACGAAAGATTCTTTCTCTCGCTTTTATCTCACTTCATTGATAAATGTAGAGCGCATCTGTTTCCACTCTTCCGCCCACGAACGCAATAAGCGATCATCTTCCTTGAGCTGTCGGATAAGGGCTTCCTTGTCGTGATAACGCACATTAAACCGTTCAAAGCGCAAGAAAGAGAGCTGCATGGGCTGCTCGTATATGGTTTCGTGAAAATCAAAAAGATTGGTTTCGATAGTCATTTTTGAACCATCATCGAAAGTTGGATTCGTACCCACCGATGTCATGCCGAAGCCCTGCCAATTGTTTAACCGCGCATAGGTCAGATAGACGCCTTCATGCGGCAGCACATAGGGAAAGGAAATGCCCAGGTTGGCCGTTGCGTAGCCCAGATCGTGACCGCGATGTGCCCCATGAATCACGGTGCCGGATATGGTGTAGGGCGCGCCAAGCATTGCATCGGCACGCTCCACTTCTCCTTTTGCGATCGCTTCACGAATGCGTGTCGAACTGATGCGTTTTCCTTCAAAACGGACATCCTCAATTAAACTGAGCGAGAAAAGGCCATCCTTCTCGGCTTTTAAAAGATCCTTCACCGATCCCTCAGCGCCTTTTCCAAAGCGATAATCGTATCCCACAACGATATGACGAACATGGAGATCGCGATGAAGAATTTTCTGAATAAAGACCTCTTTGGATTGTGCCGCGAATGTTGCATTGAAGGTGCAAAGAAATATGGTATCAATGCCGGCACGCGAGAGACGCGCTTTTTTATCATCGACACTGGTCAGTACCCGTTTTGCCGAAGGTGCTAGAACATTCGTCGTATGATTCTTAAAAAGTAACACTGCCGATTCCCAGCCATGCTCCTTGCTAACCGCATTCGCTTTTTGCAACAGTTGTTGATGCCCCAAATGTACACCGTCAAAATTTCCGAGTGCGATAACCACCGGCTTCTCTTGCACCCAATCGGCGCGGTCGTAATCCAAAATTTGCATTGCATTCCTCAGCCGATTGATTCGGCTATGACTTTCTTCATCTTCAGACACGTGCCTTCCCACACGCCGAGGCCCAAAAACACCGAGTCGGCATAGACACGTACGATATGTTCTTTGGAAAGCAAAAGATGTGCTTGATCTTCTGTCCCCGCTTCTTCCGGAGCAGACAACGATGCCTTCCGGATGCGCTCCGCTCCCAGAGTAATCTTTTGCCCTTGCGAAGCGCGCCATCCTTCTTTTCCTTCTAATACGACCGACGGAAAATGCAATACCGCTCTGTCTGCCGGCTGTAATAAGCTTTCCGCCGTCAAGCGATCCATCTCTTTCAATTGCGCAATCGAGATCGCTTCCGCTTCAACAAAGGGACCGACCTTCGTGCGTCTTAGCGATGTCATCATGGCACACGTCCCCATGGCAGCGGCCAAATCCGCAATCAACTGGCGAATATAGGTGCCCTTGGAGCAGCGGCAACGCAGTGTCGCTTCCGTGCCTTTCATGGCTAAGAGTTCCAGAGCATAGATTTCAATCGCGCGCGCCTTACGCTCGACGGTCTTTCCCTGTCTTGCGTATTCGTACAGTTTTTTGCCGTTAATTTTTACAGCACTGTACATGGGCGGTTTTTGCAAGAGCTTGCCAAGAAAAAGCGGCAGAGTATCTTCCAGCTGATGTGGATCGATGGATTCAAGGGATTCTTCACGCAAAATCGTGCCCGTCCTGTCAAGCGTATCCGTCTCCACGCCAAAACGCATCGTGAAAATATATTCTTTGTCGTACGACGTCAGATAATCGGTCAGACGCGTAGCCTTGCCCACGAGTACCGGCAACACGCCCGTCGCCATCGGATCCAGCGTTCCGCTGTGTCCGATGCGACGAATTTGTAATACCCGACGCAGAATGGCCACGACGTCAAAGGACGTCATGTCTGTTTCCTTAAAAACATTGATGATGCCGTTCATTCTATTTCCAACGCCTCCATCAGATGCAGGAATTGAGCCCAACAGTCGGCATTGCTGCCGTGAAGCGTGGCGCCGGCTGCTTTCTTGTGCCCCCCGCCGCCCAACTTCTGTGCAACTGCCGCTACATCAAAATAGGCTTTGGAGCGAAAACTGATCTTTTGCGTGTCGGCATCCTGCTCCTTGAGTATGGCTGCCACCTCGACGCCGGCAAGACTGCGTAAATCGTCCACCACGCCTTCCGCCTGCGGCATAGCAATGCCATAGTGATGCAGCATCTCCTGCGTAATGTTCGCGACAATGACTTTTCCGCCATGTAGCTGTTTTGCTTGTTCGGTGACTATGCCGCGAAACGCCACCATATGCGGATTTTCGTTTTGATACTCATAAAAATAGACGCGCTGTGCATCTGCACCTCGGTCCATCAGGTCGGCACCGATGCGCAGGGTGCGTGCCGTCGACGTATCATACAGATAGCGATTCGAATCCGTAATGAGGCCGGTATAAAGCGCAGTCGCAGCATCCGCCGAAAATGCCATGTCCGTTTCCAACAGAAAACGAGCGATGATTTCACAGGTTGAAGAGGCCTTCGGGTCTAGAATCGCACAGTCGCACAGCCCGTCATTGGTCAAGTGGTGATCAAAATTCAGGGAGTGTTTGCTGTGATCAAATGCTATTTTGGCAGTGCCCATACGTGGCGTATCGCCTAAATCTACGCGGATGAACAGATCGTAGGACTTGTCGGGATCCGGCGCACGAAGCAAAGAAAAGGCCGGCAGATAGGAAAAATGCGCATTATTTTCCTCTGCCAGCATATCCACTTCCTTGCCCGCTTCCTGCAAAGCCAGCCCCAGCCCCAGGACGGAGGCATAGCTGTCTCCGTCCGGATTCACATGACCTGCAATCGCAATACGCTTCGCAGCATCAATCAATGCTTTGGCTTGTTCAATCGTGCTCATTCGCAGCCTCCCTCGCCGGGGACACTTTCTCCCCTAGCGGCTTGGTTTTCCGCATCTTTACGCATGGTTTCGGCAATTAATTTATCCATGTACATCCCATGCTCAATGGAGTCGTCCAAATGAAACCGCAACTCCGGAATCTGACGAATTTTCACATGATGGGCCAGATAATTCTTTAAAAAGCCCTGCGCATTTTCAAGGCCTTCTAGCGTTTGGCGTTGATCCCAGTCCGAACCCATCACGCTGACATAGACATCCGTGTAAGAAAGATCATTAGAGACACGTACCTCCGAGAGGGTCAAAACCGTGGAAATCTTCGGATCTTTCAATTCGAAAAAGATGGCTTCGGAAAGTGCTTTCTTGACCTCCTGCGAAATACGGCCCAATCTTTTTTCGTTCATGGTGTCCTCACTTTCTCTTTTACGTCTTCTCGTTTATTCGACGGGCACTTCCACCTCATGGAAGCATTCGATGGAATCGCCCACCTTCACGTCGTTATAACGATCAATACCCAGACCGCCTTCAAATCCACTGGCAATTTCTTTCACGTCATCCTTAAAACGACGCAATGAAGAAATGGTGCCTTCATGAATGACGACATCATTGCGCAGCAGGCGCACGCCGGCATTGCGTACAATCTTGCCGGAGGTGACATAGATACCGGCAACGGTACCGGCATTCGGGACCTTAAAGGTGTCACGTACTTCGCAGCGTCCTAGGACTTCTTCCTTGATGGTCGGCGAAAGCATACCTTTAATAGCTTGTTCGATATCTTCAATGGCGTCGTAAATGACGCGATAAGTGCGGATATCAATCTCATCGCGCTCCGCCTGGCGAATGGCGCCCTGATTCGGGCGAACGTTAAAGCCGATGATAATCGCATTGGAAGCGGTGGCCAGCATCACGTCGCTTTCACTGATACCGCCGACAGCGCCGTGGATGATATTGACTTTCACTTCGTCGTTACTGAGTTTGGCCAAAGATCCCGCCAAGGCGTCAATCGTCCCTTTCACATCGGTCTTAACGATCAGATTTAATTCCTTTAGCCCGTCTTCCGAAATCTGCATATGCAAATCATCCAACGAGATATGGGTGGTCTTGTTGAGGCGTTCGTCGCGATTGCGCTGTGCAACCTTTTCGGCAAAGCTGCGTGCCGCCTTTTCATTCGAAACGGCATAGATGGCATCGCCCGCTTCCGGCAAATCCGAAAGGCCAGTGATTTTCACGGGAACAGAAGGACCCGCTTTATGCACTTTCTTACCATGGGAATCGAACATAGCACGAATATGCCCGCTGACCTGACCGGAAACAACATAATCCTTGTCATAGAGCGTACCGGTTTGCACCAGAACCGAAGCCGTGGCACCACGACCGCGTTCAATCTGTGATTCCAGTACAACGCCGATCGCAGGGCGCTTAGGATTGGCTTTCAGTTCTTCCATTTCGGCTACCATAATGACCATTTGCAGCAAATCTTCGATGCCTTGATGCGTCTTGGCAGAAATCGGAATCATAATCACATCGCCGCCCCATTCTTCCGGCACCAGGCCCTGTTCGGCCAGTTCCGTCATCACGCGGTTCGGATCCGCACCTGGGCGATCCATTTTATTAATGGCAACGACAATGGGAACACCGGCAGCCTTCGAGTGGTTGATGGCTTCAATGGTTTGTGGCATGACACCGTCGTCCGCTGCGACAACCAGGATGACAATATCGGTCGTCTGCGCACCACGGCTCCGCATCTGCGTAAAAGCCTCGTGTCCCGGCGTATCGATGAAGGTGATCGGCTGTCCATCCACGATGGCTACTGATGCACCGATGTGCTGTGTAATGCCGCCGGCTTCACCGCGGGTGACTGCCGTTTCTCGAATGGCATCCAACAAGGAAGTTTTGCCGTGGTCGACGTGTCCCATGACCGTAACCACCGGCGGACGTGACGCCAGATCCTTCGGATCATCGTCAAAATTCAGAGATTCAAATATTTCATCCTCGTTTGATTCTTCCGGTTCGGTAATCAAAACACCGAATTTTTCCGCTACTGTGGATGCCGTGTCAAACGTAATCGATTCATTTAGGCCTGCCATAATGCCCATTTTGATCAATTCCGTGATGACGTCCATGGAATTTTTATGGATGGCTTTGGCAAAATCACCGACAGTGATTTCAGCAGGAATTTCAATGATGCTGTCCAAGTCATCCTCGGGCGCTTTTTCCACCGGTTTATCCTGCTTCTTCTGGGGCTTCTTTTTCTTGCCTCGTTTCGGGGTTTCCCGCTCTTCCTCTGCCGATGCTTCTACGATATTGGGCGGCACATGCTGTTTCTCTTTCTTTTTTTGTCCATGTGCGGCTTATGCCCTACATTATCTTCTTGCTCTTCATGACGCGAGTTATGTTTTTCTGTCTTATTTACTTTTTGCTTCTCTTTTTTATTCGTTTCCTTCTTGTCGGATTTTTTATTGGTTTGCTCGACAAAATACTCACGAATCAACTTAACATCGCTTTCTTTTAAGGCAGACATGTGGGAGGGAAATGTCAAATCCAATTCCTTCTCCAGCAATTCTCGGAAGGCGGTCGTCTGTTTTCCCAGTTCCTTAGCTAATTCATAAACTCTCATAAACACCTCGATTCCTACATCGATCGTTTCAGCTCCTCATAAAAGGCCTCCGGTATTTGCATTTTCAGTGCAGCTTTCAAACGATTCTTTTTTTGTGCGATTTCTATACATTCGAGTGACCGGCAAAGATACGCGCCGCGGCCATTCATTTTGCCAGTATCATCCATGGTCAATATGCCTTCCGGGGTACGAACCACACGGAGTAATTCCTGTTTAGGTTTCCGTTCCCCGCAAACAACACACTTGCGAAGCGGCTCCTTTTTAGGCATGCTCTGCCTCATCCCCTTCTTCCGTCTCTTTTTCTTTATCCTGCGGCAAAGCAAAGATGTCGATCGCTTCGTCTTTATTCACCGGCTCGAAAGCGGAGGGATCCTCGTTATACTGTGCTTCTCCCTTGATATCAATCTTCCAACCGGTCAGGCGAGCCGCCAAGCGAACATTTTGACCTTCTTTTCCGATGGCCAAAGACAGTTGATCATCCGGAACGATGACCGTGGCCGCTTTTTCTTCTTCTTGGAGAATGACATGCGTTACCTCAGAAGGGCTCAATGCGTTCGCAATGAATTCTTTGGGGTTCTCACTGTATATAATGATGTCCATCTTTTCACCGTTTAACTCATCAACGATAAGGTTTACACGGTTTCCTTTATAGCCGACACAAGCGCCGATGGGATCGACATTCGGGTCCTTGGAATAGACGGCAATCTTCGTTCGAGAACCCGCCTCACGCGAAACGGAGTAAATCTCTACTATGCCATCCGCAATCTCTGGTACTTCTTGTTCAAACAGACGCGCTACCAGGTTCGAATGCGCACGGGACAGTAAAATTTGCGGGCCGCGCGAAGAAACGCGCACATCGCACACATACAGTTTCACACGATCGCCCACATGCAGATGCTCATTGGGAATCTGCTCCCGTTTTGTGATCACACCTTCAGTTTTCCCTAAATTGATGTAAATATTATTGTGATCCGTCCGTTGCACCGTGCCGATGATCATTTCTTTCATGCGATCGATATAGGCGTCGTACACCGCTTCTCGCTCTGCATCGCGCAGCTTTTGAATGATAATGTTGCGTGCCGTTTGTGCAGCAATGCGACCGAAGTTATTCGGTTTCACTTCTACGCGCACCGTATCGCCGACCTGGGCATTCTTCATGCTCTTTTGGGCTTCTTCCAAACTGATCTGGCCAATCGGATCTTCAACTTTTTCCACCACTTCGCGAATTTGCACAACATGGAAATCGCCGGTTTCCGGATCCGCCGTCACTTCCACATTGGTCTCGTCCTCGAAGTTCTTTTCGTAGCTCTTTTCCAACGCTTTTGCCACAGCATCCAGAATTACCTCTTTGGAAATCCCCTTTGTGCTCTGCAATTCATCCAATGCCTGTAATAACTCTTTATTCATTTGCCCTGTTTTTCCTCCTTAAAACGTAATGTGCGGCCGCACTTTCGCAATATCTTTGCGTTCCCATTTCTGTTCTTGCCCGTTGATTTCTAACGTGAATGTCTCATCATCAAAGGAAACCAGGGTAGCAACCCATTGTTTGTTGCCGTCTCGTTTTTGATATAATCCGACTTCAACTTCTTTACCCAGATTTAATTCCAACTGTCTGTCCGTCGTTAGAGGACGCGATAAATCCGGTGAACTCACCTCTAGCAAATAGTGCTGATCAATCGGGTCCCATTCATCCAGCTTCGGACTCAACGCTTTGCTCACAATTTCGCAATCGTCCACGGTAATGCCGTTCGGATGGTAAATGTAAAAGCGCAGGATGGAATCCCCTTGCTCTCTCACAAATTCCACGTCCAGCAATTCAAATCCGGCTTCTTCCACCACCTCGGCAAAACGCGGCTTCCAAGTCCGCAACATTTCCTGGTTCATGGTGCCTCCCTTCCTTAAAAAAACAAGAGCGGAAACCCGCTCTTGTCCCATCACATCTATCGATAGTATTCTACCATATTATCTTTATACTGACAACTAAAGAAGGCGTATCTGTTCTATAGCGTGTAGAGATACAATTGATGTGAGACCAAGAAGAAAAAACATAGAGAGAAGTCCTGTATAATGAAAGTGTCCACCAAACAATGAAAGGATTCTCTACATAGCACTGTATGAAGGGAAATAAATATGTTGAACTTTATCATCAACGAAAAAAAAGAATTTTTTCTTTTTCTGGTTTTAATGCCTTTGCGTGCCCTGAGCTCTGTTGCGGTCATGACGATTATTGCCAGTATCATTGATTTTGCGATGAGCGGATCATTAACGCAACTGCCAAAATATTTTATGTATTTTGGCGTTTACATTCTCGTCGATTTTCTCATTAATGTTTTTGATGCAAAAATACATTTTACGTTAATTCAAAAGAGTATCTCCAGCTTGAAACAGCGTCTTTTTCAAAAAATGATGTGGCAAGACAAAGATGTTTTTCATGATAAATCATCCACCTATCTTTCCGTTATCGAAAATGATGTGGAAATTCTGCGCGAAGTGCTTTATACGATTATGGATATGATGGAAGATTTTATGCGAATGTTTTTTGCGACTCTTATCATGTTTTACTACAGTTGGCAGATAGGTTTGTTTGTTCTGCTCACTTCTTTTTTGCAGGCATTTATTCCTATTGCTTTTGGCAAAAAATTAGAACGCAGCGGAGCAGAATATACCGAGGGACAAGAGAAGCATATTGCAACCCTAAAGGACTACCTCTCTTCCCATATGACGGCTAAAATATTTCATATTGAAAGCATGTTGACAAGAAATTATGGAAAAACCGTATGCGAGGTGGAAACAAAATGGAGGGAAAAGGAGTTTTTAAACTCTTTCGTCAATTCCTTTTCTTATGTTTTCAATAAAATTGCGTATTTAGGCATTTTTCTCGTCGGGGGCTATTTGTTGATGATAGGAAGCATACGCTTATCCATTATCGTGGCGATTACGAATGTCGTTTCCTATATTAGTGGTCCTTCTTTGTATTTAGTTGATGACTTAGCAAAGATAAAGGCAGCCCAAACTGCACTTCTTCGCATAGAAAAAATCCTAAACCAGGAAATAACAAAAGAACCTACTCATGATCCGCTAATAGCCTTACACACGATTCAACTGGTCGATGTTTCCTTTGCCTACGAGAAGAAGAGCATACTAAAAGCGGTCTCTTACCAATTTGATCGCAATCAAAAATACCTTATCGTCGGAAAAAACGGCGCAGGAAAAACGACTTTGCTAAATTTGCTCTCCGGTTTAGAGGAAAAATATACAGGAAAAATCCTGTATAACAATATAGATCAGCGACAAATCAGCCGTGAAAATATAGCGAAAAACATATGTCTCATCGAACAGACTCCCTTCCTCTTTAACGATACGATTTTTAACAATGTAACGTTGTTTGAAACGTTCCGTATAGAAGAAGTCGAACAGGCCTTAGCCCAAGTCGGGCTGCTGGATTATGTGCTCGGATTAAAAGACGGATTGCAAACCGTTCTCTTCGAAAACGGTAGAAACCTATCGGGCGGTGAAAAGCAACGCTTAGCTCTGGCACGGGCCTTATTGCGAAAAACGCCATTTATCCTCTTGGATGAGTACACCTCTAATCTGGATAATCGCTCACTGAAAGAGATTGAACGATGCATCTTTTCTCTAAAGAATGTGACCGTTATCGTCGTTTCCCATCGTACCGAGGAAAAAGACGAGAATTATCAACACATCATCCGCATAGAAGATAAACAGATCCTTATGCAAAAATAAGACGGACGGTTGGCCGATAATCGGCATATATTAAGAAAAAAAGTGCTTCGCCGCCTTGAGACAAAACCATGTCCTCTGTGGAATTTATCAAAATGGTCATCAAACATTTTGGCTATCAACCAAAAATCATACAGACGGATAATGGCTTTGAATTTACTCACTTCCAGAAAACACGCCGAACGCATCCATTTGACCTGTTTTGCCAAAAACAAGGGATTACGCACCAGCTTATTCGCCCAAGGACGCCGATACACAATGGTAAAGTAGAACGAAGTCATCGTAATGACAACGAACGCTTCTATTCGCGCTTGTCTTTCTACAGCTACGAGGATTTGCTGGTACAAATGAAGCGCTATTTATATAAATCGAATCGACTGCCTATGCAAACCTTGGGGTGGTTAACGCCCATGGAAAAACGCGCCCTATTGATGGCGGGTTAACCCGCCATCAATAGAGTAGCATACAGGAAATTCTCTCTCCTGTTTTTGGTCTCACATCATTTACAAATATACAAGAAGGCGTATCTGTTCGATAGCGATGCTTTCTCTCCGCCTGTCCCGACCAAATGCTCTCCTTGCTTCTTACTTCGACGCTTATTATTCTATAATTCTTTAAAGTTTATAAGTGTCATTTTTCCTTATTGGGAAAATCGTGTACAATGAAACCACTTCAGAGGTCGAATGGCATCATAGTGCGATTTTCGGCCTGAGCGGACGAAAGGAATTGGAAAACAATATGGATAAAAACAAAATTGAGCAGGGCGTACGGGCGATCCTGGAAGGTATCGGAGAAGATCCGAATCGTGAAGGGCTGTTAGAAACACCGGCACGTGTAGCACGTGCTTGCGAGGAGCTCTTTGCGGGGCTTCATACCACCGCAGAAAATCATCTTTCTAAAACGTTTGAATTTGTCAATGAAAATATCGTCATTGAGAAAAATATTCATTTCTATTCGCTTTGCGAACATCACCTTCTTCCCTTCTATGGCGAAGTAGACATTGCTTATATTCCGAACGGCAAGGTAGCCGGTTTGTCAAAGCTGGCACGTACCGTGGAGGTCTATGCAAAGCGTCCCCAAATCCAGGAACGCATGACGGAACAAATTGCTAATGCTTTACAGGATTATTTGGATGCTAAGGGCGTTTTGGTTGTTGCAAAGGCCGAGCATATGTGCATGACGATGCGCGGCATCAAGAAACCGGGA
Source organism: Levyella massiliensis (assembly GCF_000308275.2). GTDB lineage: Bacteria > Bacillota > Clostridia > Tissierellales > Peptoniphilaceae > Murdochiella > Murdochiella massiliensis_A. The sequence goes on along the minus strand of NZ_HG529490.1, from coordinate 452,252 downwards.
ACGCAAACGGTGACGGCGTGTGCCTTAGGTAGCATTAAGGACGATGAGAACCTGAAGACCGAAGTATATCGTCTGATGAAAATGTGATGGAAAACACGAATCGCATCTATCATTCGCCTGCCTACGGGCAATATCTTAAACAATTAGAGCGCTTAGAGGCGGATCGCGTTTTTTGCCATCATGACCTGGCGCATTTTCTTAGCGTAGGCCGTATTGCTTATATCCTCAGCTTGGAACAGGGGCTCTCCGTTTCCAAAGATTTGCTTTATACGGCAGCACTTCTGCATGATTTGGGACGCGTGGATCAATATGAAAAAGGCATCCCCCATGATGAAGCTTCGGTGGAGATTGCCAAGGAATTTTTAAAACTTTGCGACTTCTCGTACGAGGAAAAGCAGCGTATATTACGCCTGATCGGTGGCCATCGCCATATGTCGGACGATCCTTTAGAGGCATTGTTTTATCAGGCGGATAAGCTTTCCCGTCCCTGCTTTTTCTGCCCTGCGCAACAGGATTGTCATTGGCCGGAAGAACGCAAAAACATCACGCTGCGCTATTAAGCAGGCACACGGTAAAGAGGAGGAACCATGGATCATTTATACATTAAAGATCTGGAAATCATGGCTAAGCACGGCGTTTTTCCGGAAGAGAAAGCGTTGGGGCAAAAATTTCTGGTTTCCGTGGACTGCGCCTATGATATGAAAACTGCGGCAAAGGATAATGCTTTAGAAAGTTCGGTTCATTATGGTATTTTATGTGCGGAGATTCATCGTCTGCTGACGGAAAATACCTATGATCTGATAGAAACCTGCGCTTACGTCATCGTTGAACATATCTTTTCTCATTACCGCTACGTATGCGAAGTCAGTGTATCCATAAAAAAGCCCTTTGCTCCCATCGGTCTTCCCCTTCGCTATCCGGAGGTGTGTATTACGCGCAAAAAACGTACCGCTTGGATTGCGTTAGGCAGCAATATGGGCGAACGAAAAGAACTGCTTGCCGAAGCCATTAAGGCCATGCAAGAAGCCGGACTTGTGGTGAAAAAAGAATCCTCGCTATATGAAACCAAAGCGTGGGGAAAAACGGATCAACCCGATTTTCTGAATCAGGTAATCGAGATAGAGACCTTTGAAGAACCGGAAGATCTGCTCTTGCTGTTGCAAAAGATCGAGCGGGACATGGGCCGCGTGCGTCACGAACATTGGGGGCCGCGCCCCATCGATTTGGATATCCTCATGATTGATTCATTGGTACTCTACAGTGACACGTTAAAAGTACCGCATCCCTACATGGAGGAGCGTGCGTTTGTATTAGACCCGTTATCGGAGATTGCTCCCTATCTGATCCATCCGGTGCTGCATCAGCAAATTCGTCAATTGCAAAAGGCGCTAAAAGAGAAATGAGAGATCGGGATTACGCGAATACTCGACACAAAAACGGCGGCGTTTCCTTATGAAACGCCGCCGTTTTTTCTCTTGACTTAAATTGAACGCCACATTTCTTACTTCTGATAGCTTCCGAAATTAATATCTTCCTGCGCATCCGCCAGGCGCACGGCATCCGCTACCAATGCAGCCATACGATGTTCCTCTACAGAATGGACACGCACGACTTCAACCCCTTCGCGTGCAGCGAGCGCGGTTAAAACCGCCGAAGCGGCATCACGATTGCGAAAACCGGCTTCGGTCTCTGCATCCACGTTAAATTCAGCTTCCTGCAGCATATTTACGATGAAGCGTTTACGCGAAACACCTAAGAACACGGCATAGCCCTGCGCATGAAGATCCGGCAAATGCTGAATCAGCCGCAGATTATCGCGTTTGGATAAACCGAAGCCGATGCCCGGATCCAGCATGATGTGTTCCTTCGGAATGCCGGCATCTTTTGCTAATGAAAGGCTTCTATCCAAATACTGTTTCAGCAGCACGAGAATATCCTTTTCTTCTGCAGCCGCTTTCTTCTCCTCCTTTGTAAAGGCGGCACCATCGCCAAAGGATGGGAATTTTTTACTGTTCGGATGATCGGGGCGAAGGACAACCGGATTAAACATAGCAATGAGTCCGGCATTATGTTCTGCCACCACCTTTGCCATGTCGGGATCCCCAATGAGACCCGTAATATCGTTAATAATATCAGCCCCTGCTTCGAGCGCTGCTTTGGCCACCGGCGCCTTCCAGGTGTCTACGGAAATCAGACAATCCGTTTTCTTGCGCAGTGCTTCAATGACCGGAACAACGCGGTGAATCTCTTCATCAATTTCCACATAATGCGAACCGGGTCGCGTGGATTCACCGCCGATATCCAAAATATCCGCTCCCTGTTGCAAAACCGATAAGGCATGCTGTACCGCTTTTTCCGTGGTATCCCATTGTCCACCATCCGAAAAAGAGTCCGGGGTGACGTTCACAATCGCACAAATCCGGCACGGATCCTCCGGGCGGAAGCAATGCCTTCCCAATTTAAATCGCAAATTCTCCACTTTATTTCTCCTTCTTGCAAAGGTAGCTGCGCACCACACCGATCATATAGAGCGATCCGACAAACACGATACCGCCGTTTTCTTTCGGGCAAAGCGCCTTTGCTCTCTCCCAAGCCTGCTCCAATGAATCAAACGCTTCGGCCGGTTTGCCCGTTGCTTCAATTTGTTTTGCCAAGTCCTTGGCGTCCATCGCCCGCGGATTATCCGGAGTAATGGTCAGCACGTGATCAGCCAGCGGCAGGAATTGCGCAAGCATTTCATCGATTTTCTTATCCGCTAAAATGCCAAGCACAAAGACCAGCTTGCGTCCCTCTAAAAAATCGCGCACGGATTGCGCAAATACCTTTGCGCCGCCCGGATTATGCGCTCCATCCAAGATGGTAAGCGGAGCATCCAGAATCTTTTCAAAGCGCCCCTTCCAGCGGGTCTTCTCCACTCCCGTAAGCATTTCCTCGTCCGTGAGCGAAAGCGCTCCATTTTGACGCAGCAGATCCAACGCCGTAAAAGCGACGATCGCATTGGCCACCTGATAATCTCCCATGACGGAAAGCTTGAGATGGCGTTTCTTTTCATGGTTATCCATCCAATCAAAGGCCTGTCCGTCGAGCGATGTGGTGTGATTTTCCACTGATGAAAAATCCGGAAGCACTAGCGCCGCATGATGCGACGTTGCTACCGCCTTAACCACTTCCTCCACTTCCCTCTCCTGCGGATAAAGTACAACCGGGCAATTGTCCTTAATAATACCGGCTTTTTCTCCGGCTATGGCGCCCAGCGTATTGCCCAGGAATCTTGTGTGATCTAACGAAATCGAGCAGATGACGCTGACCAAGGGAGCAGTGATGACATTTGTGGCATCCAATCTGCCGCCCATGCCGACTTCCAATACCACGATGTCCGTTTTTTCCGCTTGGAAGCACAAAAAAGCAAGCGCCGTTTCCAGTTCAAATTGGCTCGGCACATTCGCTCCTTCCGCCTCCATCTGCGCCACCGCTTCCGCAATGCGCGTGGTATTCTCGGCAATCAGAGCGTCCGATACGGGCTTGTTATTGATTTGAATGCGCTCGTTAAAACGCTCCAATGCCGGTGACGTATATAGTCCCGTCCGATAGCCGGCTTCTCTCAACATATTGGAGCAGAAAGCTGCCGTGGATCCTTTACCATTCGTACCGGCAATATGAATATATTTCTGTCCCAGCTGCGGATCGCCAAGGCGATGCAGCAGATCCGACACCGTCTCCAACCCCAGCTTTACGCCGAATTTTTCTCGTTGCTCATAAAAAGCAACGCTTTGTTCGTAATTCATGCAAGGCTCCTTTCAAAATCATTTCCTATTATATGCAGAGCGCGGAAAAAGGCGAAGGTGTTTTACAATAACAACAGTCTCGCCTTAAAACCCCGGGAAAAAGCTCATTTGATTACTTTCCGGCAAATCATCCAAGAGGCCGCGGTTAATCAGTGCCTGCATCGCACTGCGCGGAATGCCCGTGCGCTTTTTAAAATCGGCGCGAGAGATAAATTCACCATCCTGCATGGCTTCTTTGATCGCACAAGCATTGCTTTCCGAAACATCATCCAAGGCGGCAAGCGGCGGCAGCACCTCCATAGGACTTGCCGTACGGAAGACGGCGGCATCCGACGTTTCACGACGGATGGGCGCAAAGGAGAGTCCACGGGCGTACATCTCTTCAATGAGCTCCCACAGCGCGAATTTCCCGCCATCGACATTTTCATTTCTTTGCTTGGCAGCGCGCAGTTCTTCTAAATGCTGTTGTGCCTCTTCCAAGGAGGACACAAAAAACTCGGAGGAGAAAAGGCTCAGATGCTGGGTAAAGTAGGTCGCATAAAACGCCGCGGGTTGATGGACTTTAAACCAGGCAATGCGGTAGCTCATCATCACATAGGCAGTCGCATGAGCCTTGGGGAACATGTACTTGATGCGCTCGCAGGATTCAATGTACCAATCCGGCACGTTATGCGCTTTCATTTCTTCCGTAATACCGTCGGGAATGCCTCTGCCCTTTCGCACCGCTTCCATGGTTTTGAAGCTGTCCTTATCCTTGAGCCCCATGGAAATCAGATACGTCATAATATCATCTCGCGTACAGATGGCATTGCGCAGCGTTGTCTTGCCTTCGCGCACCAATTCCTGTGCATTATTGAGCCATACATCCGTTCCATGCGATAAGCCGGAAATACGGCACAATTCCCCGAAAGTGGTGGGATTCGTATCTTTTAGCATACCTCGCACAAAATTGGTGCCGAATTCGGGAATACCGAGTGTCCCGTCTTCGCTGTTGGAATAAGGTGCCTTAGCATGCAGAGCGTCCGTGGAACAGAAAATGGACATAGTTTCTTTGTCATCAAAGCGAATCGTCAAGGGATTGATATCGGTCATCTCTTCCAGCTGACGAATAATGGTCGGACTGGTGTGTCCCAGCTCATCCAGCTTCAACAGGCAATGATCCAGGTTATTGTAACTAAAGTGCGTCGTGCGGACATCGCTCTTAACATCATCGGCAGGATATTGAATGGGCGTGACATCCGTAATATCCATCTCCTTTGGCACGATCATTAGGCCGCCGGCATGCTGACCGGTAGTGCGCTTCGTGCCTTCCATGATGTGTTGCAACGAGCGGATCCGTGCCGGAGACAGATTCTTCTCTTCGTCGGGCACATAGAGTTGCTCTAAATATTTTTTTATAATCCCATACGCGGTTTTCTCCTGCACACCGGAAATGGTGCCGGCACGAAATACCTTCCCTTCGCCGAAGAGCTCCTCCGTATACTTGTGAATGGTGGGCATGTAGACGCCGGCGAAGTTCAAGTCAATATCCGGTTCCTTATCCCCGTCAAAGCCCAAAAAAACTTCAAACGGAATGGTGTGTCCGTTACGCTCCATTTCCGTGCCGCATTCCGGACAATTCTTGGGCGGCAAATCAAATCCGGATTCCACCGATCCGTCTTGGATAAATTCGCTGTGCTTGCAGTGAGGACAAACATAGTGCGGTATCAGGGGGTTAACTTCCGTAATGCCCGACATCGTCGCCACAAAGGAGCTGCCGACAGAGCCTCGCGATCCGACAAGATAACCATCGCTATTGGATTTCTGCACCAGTCGGCGTGCAATCACATAAAGCGACGAATAGCCGTGTCCGATAATGGAGGTGAGTTCACGTTCCAAGCGCTTACTGACGATATCCGGCAACGGTTTGCCGTATATCTTTTCCGCATTTTCATACGAAGAACTTCGCAATTCTTCTGCGGCGCCTTCCAGTTCCGGCGAATAGGTTTGACCGGGGACAGGAATAATCGTATCAAAGGAATCCGCAAAGCGACGTGGTGCTTTCACGACAATTTCTTCCGCCACTTCCGGAGGCAGGAAAGAAAAGGCCTTCAGCATCTCTTCTGTATTTAACAAGCGATAGCGACCGTTATAATCGAAATCAACATTGCGCTGGTAATTGACCAAAATATTGCGTGCGGCACGATCCCCATTATCAAGATAGCTGGGCGTTCCTACGGCAATAACGGGCTTGTTGAGCTCCTTTGCCAAAGCCAGCAGCTTGATAATGACCTGCTGGTAGTGTGCTTCATCGGCGACAAGCTCATGACGTAAAGCCAATGGCGTAAAGGAAGGCGGCTGCACGACAAAAAAGTCCACGGCATTGCCCAGTTCGTAAAGGGTATCCGACGGCATATCTGACGCAACCGCTTCAAACAATTTAGAGCCAAGAAGGCCTGACGCTGTCAATAAGCCGCGCTTAAGCTTTTCTAGGAGAGACGCCGGTAATCCCGGGCGGCCGTAATCAAAATAATCGATATTGGCGGCAGAAACGAGCTCATACAGTTTTTTGAGGCCGTCTTCTTTTTGACAGTACACGAGCAATTCGGATTCCGGATAACGTGATTTCGGATACTCGGTGGGAGTACTGTTCATCGTCTCAAACGATACGTCTTTGGCCTTCCACTCTTCCCAAAGGGTGAGAAAAGCAAAGCCCGTAGCCGTTGCATCGTCAATGGCACGGTGATGATGAAACTGCGGCACGTGTAATTCCTTGGAAATGGTATCCAGCTTATGATTCTTAAACTCCGGGTGCAGACAACGAGAAAGCCACAGCGTATCCATCCATATCGGTTCAAATGGCAAGGACAGACGTTTAGCGTTCTCACGAATAAAGCCCACATCAAACTGTGCATTGTGTGCCACCAAAACGCTACCTTCCGCAAATTTCAAAAACGCAGGCAGCACGGTATCAATGGAATCAGCATCGGCTACCATCGCATCGGTAATCGATGTCAACTCCGTTATACGAGGCGGGATGGAGCGATTGGGATTGACAAATTCCGAAAATTCGCCGACTTTAATTCCTTTTTCATAGCGTACGGCACCGATTTCGATAATGGCTTCGGTATAGCGGGAAAAGCCCGTGGTCTCCAAGTCAAAGACCGTAAAGGATTGCGGGTCTTCCTCGACAGAAACGTGATAGGGATTGGACAGGATGGGCAGCGTGTCGTCCAACAGCTTCGCCTGATATCCATAGAGTATCTTTATGTCACTCCCCTTTGCCGCCTTCGCTATGAGCGGATAGGCCTGTAATGACCCGACATCGGTAATGCCCACGGCGTTATGGCCCCATTGGCTGAGGCGCTTAACCAGCGCTTCGGCCTCAATGGTGCCTTCCATCAGGCTCATTTGCGTATGAACAGCGCATTCCACGCGCTTCTCGCGCGCAGGATCCGTACTCATCGGTGCATCGGAAAGTCGGGCTGCATTCACTAAAAAAAGCAACTGATTCGCATACGTGTCAAATTGCAGCTGTCCCCGCACACAGACGTATTGACCGTTGTGTAAAACATCATGGACGGCATCCAGTTCCTTCTCCTTGCAAAAAAACTTGGCACCCAAAGCGCCACCATCGCTATCAAAGAGATCAAAAAGCAAAATGACCGTACCGGACTTTGTCATTCTTTCCGTTAAATTCTGTACGGTACCACAGGTACAAATTTTTCCGCTCGTTTGCGTCACAGCGGACAACGCAACGGTTTCATCCTTCTTGCCAAAACGGCCAAAACTTGCAGCTTGTGTGGGGCTCTCCTTCTTTTCCATGGCCTCGATATGAACGGGAGCATCATAAAATTGATAAGCGGGCGACGGCTCTTCTTCATACCAATCCACTTTAACCGAGGCTTTAAAACGATCGGTGAGCGCCCGCGTGATGGCAGAAGCCTCGTTGGCTCCCGGGTGCTTACCGATCAAGAGAAAACGTGCCGTTTGATTTTGTGCATCGTATTGCACTTTTTTCAGGGGATAGTCGCAAAAAGGTTTCGCTTCCTTATTCCCCTGCGCAGAAGCATCGGAAAGCGCCAGTAACTCATAAAGTTGCATGTCAATTCTCCGTTTTTTCTATTTCTTGCAACAGGGCGTCTAAAAGCTGCTCCTCGGGCACTTGACGCAACACCTTTCCCTTTTTAAAAATTACGCCGCTGCCTTTACTGCAAGCTATGCCCAGATCCGCCTCCTTGGCTTCGCCCGGGCCATTCACGGGGCATCCCATAATAGCAATGCGCAAATTTTTATGCAGATGGGTCATTTCCTTTTCTGCGCGCGATACCAAGCCCACCAGATCCACCTTCGTTCGGGCACAGGTAGGACAGGAGACCAGATCAATGCCGCTTTGCCGTAATCCCAGAGATTTTAAAATTTCATTGCCCACGCGAACTTCGTCCACCGGATTGCCGGTAATCGAAACACGAATCGTATCGCCAATGCCCCTTAACAAGAGGGAACCGATACCGATTGATGACTTCACGCTGCTTGTAAAGAGAGGGCCTGCCTCTGTTACGCCAAGATGTAGCGGATAATCGGAAAGAGAAGAAAATAATTCATTCGCTTCCACCATGGTCTGTACATCGCTGGATTTAATGGAAACCTTCATTTGGTCGTAGCCGAAACGCTCCACCAGACGAATTTCCTCCAAGGCGCTATAAACCAACGACTCCACATTCACACCATGATATTTTTCAATCATTTGTTGATGCACAGAGCCGGAGTTGACGCCGATGCGAATCGGAATATTTTTGGCTTTGCAGGCGCGGACCACTTGTTCCACACGGTCCTCGTCTCCGATGTTACCCGGGTTGATCCGCAAGCAGTCGCACCCGTACTCCACCGCATAGAGCGCCAAACGATAATCGAATTGAATATCCGCAATAAAAGGTATATGCGTCTGTTCTTTAATGGCGACTATGGCCTTTGCATCTTCCAAGGAGTTTACAGCACTGCGAGATAGGTCACAGCCCGCTTCTTCCAGTGCCAATATTTGTGCCACCGTGGCTTTCACATCTTTGGTATCGGTATTGGTCATGGACTGCACCGTGATCGGTGCATCCCCTCCCACGGCAACACGGCCAACATGAATCTGTTTTGTATGAGAACGCATGGATCCTCCCTTATCTTCCATCCGTATAGAAAATCTGTATTAAAAGGTCACATCAAATGAGACGTAACACATCCTTAAAAGAGACAAATAAAATTAATCCCATCAAGAGCGCAAAGCCTGCTATTTTAATCCTCGATTCTACCTTCTGACTGAGCGGCTTCCCGCGCAATTTTTCCAGAACAACAAGCCACAGCGTAAAACCATCCAGTGCCGGAATCGGCAAAATATTGAAAAAGCCCAGGTTTAAAGAAATATAACCCGTAAAAAATAGCACATTCATCCAGCCCTGCTGTGCCGCCTTCCCTATCATGGAGACTACACCAATAGGACCGGAAAGCGCATTAATGGAGAGCGTTCCCGTGATGAGTTTCTGTAAGATGCCAAAAAGTGAAAAGAACGTATCCCACAGCATGGACCACGCTGCGCCGACAGCAGCCAAGAAATCAGTTTTTCGCGCCATCGATATGCCGATCAGGGCTTTGCCCTGCTCATGATTAGGACGTACCCCGAAAGTTTGCGAGGTATTATCGCGCAATACCGTAACCTGCAACGGTTTATTCTTCTGCCCGTACTTTTGTACCAATGTCTGCAGTTGCTCGGAGCCTTGTACTGTTTCTCCGTTTATGGCCGTGATACGATCACCCGCCAGCAGTCCTGCTTCGCGAGCGGGAGAGGATTGTGGAAAGCTCTCCACCACCGGCACCGGAATGCCTTGAAATCCCAGAAACAGCATGAAGCAGAGATACGCGATGATAAAATTCATCATCGGTCCGGCCAATATCGTGACAAAGCGTTGCCATGGCTTGGCATGCATGAAACTGGCTTCATCGTCAGATTCTTCATCTTCCCCTTCCATGGCGCAATAACCGCCGAGAGGGAATGCACGCAAAGAATACATGGTTTCTCCCTTCTGTTTTTGCAACAGAGCAGGTCCCATGCCGACCGAAAACTCCAAGACACGAATGCCGACGCGTTTTGCGGCGGCAAAATGGCCGAATTCATGAAATAAGATCACCACCAGAAAAACAAGCAGTGCAATGATGATAGTCATAAAGGCTCCTCAATGTTTTGTAAAAATGCGCACCATGAGCCAAACTGTGGGCAGCGCAAACTGCACCGAATCGAAACGATCCATAATCCCACCGTGCGCTTTCAGTAACGTCCCAAAATCTTTGATATTCATTTTACGCTTTAATCTTGAAGCGAATAAGTCGCCCACTTGGGCGGCTATAGATCCCGCCAGCGCAATCAAAAAAACTTTGTCGGCGGAGAGGGAGATATAGAAGAAAGGACGCAGTAATAAAGACAGCAGTATAGCTCCAATCAGTCCTCCGATGGCTCCTTCTCGCGTTTTTTTCGGGCTGATCTCTGTCAACGGCGTTTTCCCGAAGAAAAAGCCTGCCAAATACGCGAAGGTATCGGTGCCCCAGGAGACACATAAGATCAGCAACAAATAATTTTGTTTGACGGCCGGAAAGTTCAAGGTAAAGGAACTGAAGAAGGAAATGTAGATGGACACAAAGAGTGTGATAAACAAATCCTCAAATTCTCGATACGGATGCACCACGGATAGTACAAATAAATACATAAAGAATAAGACCGCCACGGCAAGTTGCAGTTCCGGCACTGCCAGATAAGCGCAAAACTGAAACAGAGCGTTCCCGATCAACATAATCCAGTGATTACGACCCGTTTTGGACGGATCCAGACAGTGAAACAGCTCTACAATCTCGAGAGAACTCAATACCAAAACAAAGAGAAACAGCAGTAGACGAGAGGAGGACAGAATCACGGAAAGAGTGACGGATAATATAATTGCTCCGACCAACAACCGTTCCTTAAAGCTTTTCATCAAACACCTCCAAAACGTCGGTTACGCTGTCCGAACCATTCGATCGCCCGATCCAGATCGGCAGGCTTAAAATCAGGCCACAACGTATCCGTAAAATAAAATTCCGTATAGGCCAATTGCCACAGCATAAAATTCGAAAGGCGCTTTTCACCGCCGGTACGAATCAAAAGATCCACAGGCGGCAGCCCTGCCGTATCCAAATAGCGTTCCAGCACATCAGAAGTCATGGCCTCCGAGGAGATACCATCTTCCATGGCGCGACGCGCTGCCCTTGCAATTTCGTCTCTTCCTCCGTAATTCAGGCCAATATTCAGCACAACGCCGTCATTCTCTGCAGTTTTTTCGATCCCCATCTTAACGCTTTGACGCGTAGCAAAAGGTAAGCGACGGATGTCGCCCATCACGCGCAATTGCACATGGCGCTGCATGAATTCATCGATATAGACTTTGAAAAAGCGAACGAGAAGTCGCATCAGAGCGCTCACTTCCTGTTGTGAGCGTTTCCAATTTTCCGTAGAAAATACATAGAGACTGAGTACGGATATTCCCTTTTCCTGCGCATAGCGAGCAATGCGCACAATATTATCCGCCCCGGCTTCATGACCGGCGGTGCGCTCTTGCCCTCTTGCGGTCGCCCAGCGTCCGTTTCCGTCTAATATAATTGCCACATGTTTCGGCGTGTCAGCCATTGTCTTCCCCTCTGGATAAGAGCCTCCCGAAGGAGGCTCTGCCAACTCAGATTTCCATGAGTTCTTTCTCTTTTTCTTTTCCGATGGTATCCAATTTCTCAATGAATTGATCCGTCAGTTTTTGTAGTTCCTGTTCTTCCGAATGACGGTCATCTTCAGAAAATTCTTTTTCCTTTTCCGCCTTGGCTATGGCATCCATTCCCTCACGACGTGCATTGCGCACCTCAATGCGTGCGGATTCCAGACGTTTATTCATGTCTTTGACCAAGTCTTTACGGCGTTCCTCCGTCAGCGGCGGGAACGGCAAACGAATCATTTTTCCGTCGTTGCTCGGCGTAATGCCGATGTCCGAAGCCAAAATGGCTTTCTCAATCGGCGAAATATTTTTCACATCCCAAGGTTGAATGGTAATCAGGCGTGCTTCCGGCACCGTAATGGTGGCCGCATGAGCGATGGGAGTCGGTGTACCGTAGTATTCAAACGTAACCTCATCCAAGATTTTCGGATTGGCACGTCCGGCACGAATCTTTGATAAATCTTCGCGGAAAGATGTTACCGCTTTTTCCATTTTGGTTTGAAAGTCCTTTTGCTGATACATCTTTTTCTCCTTTTCTAAGCATCAGGTAATAATCGTACCGATTTTCTCGCCCTTAGCCACACGCACCATGTTTTCGGGTTCATCAATGCCAAACACAACAATAGGCATTTGGTTTTCCATTGCTAAAGAAGTGGCCGTGGAATCCATCACTGCCAAACGCTTCTGCAAAACTTCGTCATACTTCAATTCATCATATTTTACCGCATCCGCATAGCGATTAGGATCCTTGTTATAAACCCCGTCGGTTCCCTTCTTGCCGATCAGAATGCAGTCCGCATCGATTTCACAGGCACGCAAAGCCGCTGTGGTATCTGTCGAAAAATACGGCAATCCGGTTCCGGCCCCAAAGATCACGATGCGTCCCTTCTCAATATGACGCATGGCACGGCGACGAATATAGGGTTCCGCCACCTCTTGCATTTGAATGGCCGTCTGTACACGTGTTTCAACGCCAATAGCCTCCAAAGCTGCCTGTACACGCAAGGCATTTATAACGGTACCCAGCATGCCCATATGATCTGACTGCGCCCGTTCAATAGAACCCGACGTGCGTCCGCGCCAAAAATTCCCGCCGCCTACGACAATGGCAATCTCAAAGCCTAAATCATGAACTTGTTTAATGGATGCACAAATGCGATCCACCGTAGCATCATCCAGGCCATTGTGTTCCGGCCCCGCCAGCGCTTCACCGCTCAGCTTCAGCACGATCCTTTTATAGTTCAGCATGGTCACCTCCATCTTTACTAATTTTACATGGGATGAGAACGTTTTTCAAATCCGATAAGACACAAAAAAAGGCTGTGGCAGAATGATTTTCCGCCACAGCCCGCAACGCTCTTTTTACAGACCGGCTTGTTTTGCCACTTCTTCGGCAAAATTATCTTCGCGTTTTTCCAGTCCCTCGCCGACTTCGTAACGAACGAAGCGTCGCACCACGATATTTTCACCAATTTTGGCGACCAATTCCTGGCGAACCTGTTCCACGGTTTTATCTGTCTGCAGAATATGCTTCATATCCATCAGGCAGATTTCTTCAAAGAACTTGTTCATGCGGCCTTCCACCTTTTTCTCGGCGACAAATTTCTTTTTGTCTTCCGGCATATTGGCAGGGCTTTCATTCATCGCCTGCTGAATTAAGATTTCCTTTTCATGAGCAACATCTTCTTCCGGAACATCATTGCGGCTGACGTATTTCGGATTCATTGAAGCTACCTGCATGCAAAGATACTTAACAAATTCCTGGAAATCGGCATTCTTAGCCACGAAATCGGTCTCGGAGTTAACTTCTACTAAAACACCGATACGACCCTGGTGTACATACGAACCGATCATACCTTCGGCAGCAATGCGGTTGCCCTTCTTCAGCGACTTTGCTTCGCCCTTTTCACGGAGAATATCAATCGCCTTGTCCATATTGCCTTCGGCTTCCATTAATGCCTTTTTGGCATCCATCATGCCGGCGCCGGTCATATCGCGTAATTCTTTTACTTGCGCTGCTTTAATTTCCATGCTAAGCCCCCTTGCTCTTATTCTGCGTCTTCTGCGTCTTCTTCGACTTCCGCTACTTCTTCAGATGCAGCTTCTGCGGTTTCATCCTCGGACGCTTCCGCATCATCTTCCATCTGCTCACCCTGGCGACCCTCAATAACGGCTTCTGCCATCAGAGAAGTAATCAGCTTCACGGAACGAATCGCGTCGTCATTGCCCGGAATCGGGAAATCTACTTCATCCGGATCCGCATTAGTGTCCAAAATAGCAACGACAGGAATGTGCAGTTTGCGTGCTTCATTAATAGCAATGGCTTCCTTCTTCGGATCCACCACGTACAGTAAATCCGGCAGGCCGTTCATATCTTTAATGCCGCCCAGGAAACGATCCAGTCTTTCTGTCTCATGCTGTAACTGTGCCACTTCCTTCTTCGGCAAGAGATCAAACGTGCCGTCTTCAGCCATTGTGTTCAGCTTTTCCAAGCGTTCAATGCTCTTCTTAATCGTCTGATAATTGGTCAACATACCGCCCAACCAGCGTTCGTTGACATAATACATATTAGCGCGCTTTGCCTGCTGTTCAATGGTGTCCTGTGCCTGTTTTTTCGTACCGACAAACAGAATCTTACCGCCATCCGCAGCCACTTCACGCACTTTATTGTACGCATTTTCAATGAGCCCCACCGTTTTGGACAAGTCGATGATATGAATTCCGTTACGTTCCGTGAAGATGTACGGCTTCATTTTCGGGTTCCAACGACGGGTCTGATGTCCGAAATGGACACCGGCTTCCAACAAACTTTTCATAGTTACAACTGACATAAAATCCTCCTGTGTTCTTCCTCCGCCTCTCTCAAATCATGCACGACCCTATGGGCACACTGCGCTACGATATTCAAAAGGCGTGCGATATACCGATTCAGTATACAATACTTCCCGTTTTAGTGCAACCGAAAACGCAGAAGAAATGGGTGTTCTATCCGCTTTCTTGCCTACGTCGTCTGCGTCATTCGTGATTGGCACACTTGTCATTATGACAATACACGCGATCCTCGCGTCGATTTTTCCGATGCAGCATCAGATCCCCGCATAGAGGGCATTTTTCACCCGTCGGCGGATCCCAAGTAGCGTAATCGCAAGCGGGATAGTTGCTACAACCATAAAACACTTTGCCTCGCTTTGAGACTTTCTCGATCAGATCCCCCTTGCCACACTGAGGACAACGTACGCCGGTTGATTTCACAATACTCTTCGTATAGGTGCAGTCCGGAAAATTGGCGCAGCCGATAAAATCGCCGTTACGCCCGTGTTTTACAATGAGTTTTCCGCCACATTGCGGACACGTTTCCCCTGTCTCCTGTACCGGCAATTTATAGCCGGTGTCATCGTCTTTTGCTTTCTTTAAGTCTTGAGCAAAGACCTCATAAAATTCTCTCATGAGTTCTCGCCAATCCACATCGCCATTGGCAATGTTATCCAATCGCTCCTCCATCTTGGAGGTGAAATGTTCGTTAATGATATCCTTAAAGTTGGCGCCTAAAAAATCATCCACTTTACGTCCCAAAAGAGTGGGATGGAATTGTTTTTTCTCCAATTCCACATAGTGACGAGAAAGAATGGATTTGATAATCGAGGAGTACGTACTGGGGCGTCCGATACCGTTTTTCTCCAATTTCTGTACCAACGATGCTTCAGTATAACGCGCCGGCGGCTGCGTAAAGTGCTGTTGTTTCTCAATGTGCTTGGCCTCGACTGCTTGTCCTTTGCTAAGCTCCGGCAACTCCACTTCCTTGTTATTGACCGGCCAGACGGCTTCAAAACCGTCAAACTGCGGTTCTACCCCATTTACGCGAAATAACTGTTGACCGGAAAGCAGTTCCACAGTGGTCGAGAGAAATTCCGAAGAAGCCATCTGCGATGCCAACGCACGTCGCCAAATGAGATCATAGAGACGAAATTGATCAGCAGTAAGATCAGTGCGAATTTGCTGCGGCACATAGGAAATATTCGCCGGACGCACCGCCTCGTGTGCATCCTGCGCCTTTTTATTGCCGCCATAATGAATGCCCCTTGTCGCGTATTTCTCCGAGAAATTTTCGGTAATATACTGTCTTGCCTGCTGCAAAAAGCTGTCCGAAAGGCGAGTGGAATCGGTACGCATATAGGTGATCAAACCGACCTGCCCGGCGCCTTTCAGAGGCACGCCTTCGTAAAGCTGCTGCGCAAGCATCATGGTCTTGGACGTGGAAAAGCCCAGTCGACGGTTGGCTTCCTGTTGCAAGGTAGAGGTGGTAAAGGGAGCATACGGCTTTTTACGACGCTTCTTTTTCACAACGTCATGCACCGTAAACGGCGATGACAAAGACGCAACCAACGCATCAGCCGCGGCTTCATCTTTTAATTCCCCTTTGTGCACTTTCTGTCCGTCCCATTCGCCAACCCAATCGGAAACAAAGGCAATGCGATTTTCATTATGATGCACATGAATGCTCCAGTATTCCTGCGGAACAAACGCTTCAATTTCTTTCTCGCGATCCACGATGAGCTTTAAGGCTACGGATTGCACGCGACCGGCAGATAGACCGCCTTGCACCTTATTCCACAGAATGGGAGAAATCTGATAGCCAACGATGCGATCCATGATACGTCTTGCCTGTTGCGAATTGACTAAATTCATGTCAATTTTGTGCGGCTGTGCCATGCCTTCCTTCACGCCTTGCGGCGTAATTTCATGAAAGCTTACGCGATTGACATCCTCCGGATCCAGGCCGAGAATTTGCGCTAAATGCCAGGAAATGGCTTCGCCTTCACGATCGGGGTCGGTAGCCAGAAAAACGTGTTTGGCCTTTTTACTTTCTTTTTTTAACTCTTGAATGGTCGGTCCCTTACCCCGTACATTGATATACTTGGGCTCAAAATGATTTTCGATGTCGACGCCAAACTGACTTTTCGGTAAATCACGTAAATGGCCTTTCGAGGCCATTACTTTATAATTTTTCCCGAGAATTTTAGAAATGGTCTTAGTTTTGGTCGGGGACTCGACGATGATTAAATTCGTTGTCATACTCGCCTTCCATCTACCGTGTCTCAAATTTTCCGTCACTGCGACGTGTGATCTTTCCCTTCATCTCCAGCGACGTCAGGCACATCCATAAATCGGACACGCCAAGAGGAAAAGCACGGGCCAGTTCATCGGCCCCGCTCGGTGCCTGACGAAGGATATCATATAGGGCGCCTTCCATGGCTGTCAATGTTTCACGAGCTTTTTTCGCCTCCTCAAAGGTGCGCGGCTTTAAATCATAGGCTTGCAGAATATCATCGATGCCGGTCACCAAATAGGCGCCCCTTTGAATCTGCGCATTGGTTCCTTCACTGCGAGGCTGCGAAATATTTCCGGGCACGCAAAACACATTCTTCCCCTGCTCACAGGCCCAATTGACGGTAATCATTGTTCCTGATCGTCGTTTGGCCTCAATGACCAAAACACCGTCCGAAAGTCCGGAAATCAGGCGATTTCGTGCAATGAAATGGTGTGGCAGTGGTAATACGCCGGGCGGATATTCGGAGAGCAGGCAACCGTCCTTTAAAATTTCCTCTGCGAGCGACCGATTGGCTGCCGGATAAATACGATCCAAGCCATTTGCCAGTACAGCCACAGTGGGACGACCTACTCGCAGTGCCGAGCGATGCGCCAAGCTGTCAATGCCATAGGCCAAGCCGGATACAATGGTGGCGCCCTGCATTGCCAGGCCTTCGGCGAAAAGATTGGTGCAAGAGACGCCATAGGCACTCGGATGACGCGTTCCGATCACAGCCAGACTGAAACCCGTTAATACGGATGGATCGCCGCAGCCGTACAGCACAAACGGAATTGGTTCAATCTCACGCAATCGGGCGGGATAGGCATCGTCCAAAATGGTTAGCGCCCAAAACCCTTTTTCCTCCCAGCGCTTCCATCGCGCAAAGTCCGGCGTGTCTTCCGGATGCGCAACAAGATAATCGCTACGCTGTTTTGCCGGCACATTACCTCGCGCCGCTATTTCGGTTTCACCATTCAAAAAAGCAACCATTTGCGGCGATGTTAAACCGCGCAAGCTCATCAGCAACAGATGCGAGCGATTGAGCGGCGGATCGAAGGCGGCCATCTTCTGTACGCAATCTAAGACATCCAACGCGAACTCTCCATCGGAAAGGCATTTTGCAAGACACGAATGCGGCGTTGTTGCAAATAGACTTCTGCCACATCAAAGAGGTAAACAGCATAGGGTAAGTAAGGGTGGCGTACCAGATAGTAAAGCGCCGTTAGACTGAGACGCCTGCGTTTCCACGCGCATACGGCTTCCTGCGGATAGGCATAGCGTGTGTTCGTGCGTGCTTTTACTTCAATAAAATGCAGTGTTTGGCCGCGGGCAGCAATGATATCGATCTCCCCATGGCGACTGCGAAAATTATGTTCTAAAATTTGATAACCGTGTTCCTGATACAACGCGGCTACGGCCTGTTCGGCATTTCGGCCTTGTAAGGTCGTACTCACGCTTTGATCATTTTTAGTAAGCAGTGTCCTCGGCGGTGTTGTCTTCCCGGGGGCTTGTAAGATCGGCGATTTTTTGCTCGATTTAGGGGTTATAGTCATGCAAGTCCTCTCCATGTAAAAAACTTCGGCGATGGAGGGGAAGAATGCCATAGCGGCGAAGGGCTTCGTAATGAGCCTTCGTGCCGTATCCTTTGTTAGAAGCAAAACCGTAGGCGGGATAAAGCGCATCATAACGGCGCATCAAACGATCCCGCGTAACCTTGGCGACAATAGAGGCGCAACTGATCGCATAAATGCGATCGTCGCCATGCACCACACTGACTTGCGGCAAGGTCGTATCAATGTGTTCCGCGTCTACGGCCACAAGATCCGGCGTAACCAATTGCCCATTCCGGTCCTTCAGCTGATGAAGCGCTTCCCGCATTGCCAAAAGGGTAGCCTGACGAATATTGATACGATCAATCATTCGTTCATCGCTTTGACCGATGCCCCAAGCGACACAATGATCCAAAATCACATCGTAAAGACGCTCCCGCTTTTTCTCGGAAAGCTTTTTGGAATCACGAATGCCTTCAATTTTTTCCCCGTGCGGCATGATTATAGCACAAGCAACCACCGGTCCGGCCAGCGGACCACGTCCCACTTCGTCGATACCACATACCAATTCTGTCGCATCAATTTTCAATAAAAGCTCTTGCAATGTCTCCGGCGTCAAATGGTCTCTCATATTGTTTCGCCCTTGTTCCCTTCGCGCTCTGCAAAATCGGCCGCGCGCTCCAACGTCAAAGCGCCAAAATGCAGTTTACGGAAATCGTCAATCATAATCTGCGCCGTACGCGTATAATCCACTTCTCCGCCTTTAAGAAGCGAGCCCGTATGTTGTGCTATGGCCTCCATGACAGCAAGAGGCTCGGCGGAAGCATCGCTCAAGGCGTAGCGCGAAACAATCGCCTCCGGTGCGCAGCGCAGGAGTAAGGTGAGTAAGGCATAGCCCACGTCTTGAAGAGGCAAAATGTCGTCGCGAATGGCACCGGTAAACGCCAGATGCAGCGCCTGTGTCTCCCCCAGTTTTTTCGGTAAAATCCCCGGCGTATCCACCAACAGCAGATTGGCATCGGTTTTAATCCATTGCTGTTGTTTGGTAAAGCCCGGTCGATCGCCGACAGCTGCCGATCGCTTCTTGGAGAGGGCATTAATAAACGTAGATTTCCCGGAATTCGGGATACCATAGACCAACATGCGCACTTCGCGATTGATAATGGAGCGCGCAAGACGCTTCTCCTGCTTTTCCTGCAATAAGCTTATGGCTTCCTCATAAAGACGTTTTGCTGGGCGCTCCTTGGAAGCGTTGATGGCAAGCGCCGTCTGTCCGTTACCGCGTAAAGCCTGTACCCATCTCTCCGTTTCTTTCGGATCTGCCATGTCCTTCTTGTTCAAGACAATGATGCGTTTTTTTCCTTTGGTAAGAGCGGCTAATTCCCGATTTGCGCTGGCAAAAGGGATGCGCGCATCCCGAATCTCACAGCAAAGATCGATCTGCCGTAATTTCTGTCGTATTTCATCCGTGGCTTTTTTCATATGCCCCGGATACCAGTTAATGCCCATCCTTGCCTCCTAAAAAAACAGCTCGCTGCAGGCAGCGAGCTGTAAGAAATTAATAATTCGTCTTTTCTCTGACCTTGGCCGCTTTACCCACACGGGTACGCAGATAGTTCAGCTTTGCGCGACGCACTTTACCTTTGCGGGTAACTTCAATTTTTTCGACGCGCGGCGAATGTACCAAAAAGACACGCTCGACGCCTACGCCATAGCTCAAACGACGCACCGTAAAGGTTTCGTTCGTGCTGCCACCTTCACGCTGAATGACGGTGCCTTCAAAAACCTGGATACGCTCACGGCTGCCTTCCTTAATGCGGTAGTGAACGCGAACGGTATCGCCGACACGAAATTCCGGCAAATCCGTCTTTGCCTGTTCCTGTTCCAATTGTTTAATGTAGTCCATGGATTCCTCCTTCATCCCGATTCTCCGCCATGTAACGGGCATAGAGATCCGGTCGTTTTCGTTTCGTATTTTCCAACGCATTTTCTTTGCGCCAGGCGGCTATCGCCTGGTGGTTCCCGCTCAGAAGAATTTCGGGAACCTCATGACCGCGAAATTCACGCGGTTTCGTATATTCATCGTACTGCAGCAAGGGCTCGACATGCGAGTCGCTCGCGGCGCTGTCGGGATTGCCCAGCACAGCATCTACCCACCGCACCACGGTATCGATGAGTACCATTGCCGGCAATTCACCGCCCGTCAAGACGTAATCGCCGATGGAGATTTCCTCATCCACATAGTGATTGGTAATGCGCGCATCAATACCCTCGTAATGGCCGCAAAGCAGCACCAAATGCTTCTTTTGTGCCAATTCGCGCGCCTTATCCTGTGTTAAAAGGCTTCCCTGCGGACTTAAAAACACGACGTGAGATTGGGGGCTTCGCACCGCTTCCAATGCATCATAGAGCACATTCGGCTTCATGAGCATGCCGGCCGCGCCGCCAAACACCGTATCGTCTACGCTGTGATGTTTATCCGTAGCATAGTCGCGAATCTGATGTGTGTTCAAGGTAATCAGTCCACGGTCCATTGCTTTTCCGATCACACCGAATTCATGAAGAATTTTGAAGAGGTCCGGGAATAAAGTTAACACATCGATATTCATTCCATTCCCCCGATCAGATGCACATGCATGCTATGGTTTGCCACATCCACTTGCCGGATAAATTCTTTTACCGCCGGCAGCAAGAGTTCCTTGCCTTCGGTCGTGCGAATCCGATAAAGATCCTGTGCGCGGTTTTCGATCACTTCTTCAAGAACGCCCAAAAGCGTATCGTCTTCACGATATACTTTCATGCCTTCCAGGTCCTTTACGTAGTAGTGATCCTTTTCCGGCGCAGGAAGCGATTCTTCTTCCACCAGCAGGTTCTCCCCCACTAAGTTTTGTGCTTCTTCCACTGAGGTAATTTCCTCAAACTGTAAAAAGCCAAACATCTCTTGTGCGCGAAACCGGCAAACCGTAAGCTTTCTTCCGGACGAGGTTTCCACCGCCATCCCCGCCGTAAAGCGGTTCTTGCGGGCATC
Organism: Levyella massiliensis; assembly: GCF_000308275.2. Lineage (GTDB taxonomy): Bacteria > Bacillota > Clostridia > Tissierellales > Peptoniphilaceae > Murdochiella > Murdochiella massiliensis_A. The sequence continues at coordinate 431,046 of NZ_HG529490.1, read as the reverse complement.
CGCCATGCGGATCTTCACTTCGCCCCGAAGCCCTCTTGTTTTCAGCACCTGCCCTGTGACGATGCCTTCTCTCATAGCGAATCAATGTCCAGATTAACTTTGACGTTTTCTTTAATGGCACAGGCCTTGAGCACCTGACGCATGGAATTAGCAATGCGTCCCTGCTTTCCAATAACCTTTCCCATGTCGTTGGGATGGACACGCAAGGAAAGCGTAACGACACCGTTCTTGTCTTCCTCATAGATTTCCATCTCATCCGGGTGATCCACCAGACCTTTTGCCATGGAGAATAATAATTCTTTCATATCAGGCCTCTGGTTCTTTGTCTTCAGCCTTCGCTTCTCCGTCCGTCTCTTCCGCTTTCTCTTCTACTTTTTCTTCGACAACTTCTGTCTCTGCCACTTTTTCCTTTTTCGTGTCCGCAAAATCGACGACTTTAGCCTTCGCCTTGCGTTCCGTGGACAGGCCCTTAGCTACAACGCCCTCCGCTTCCATAACACCATATTCGCGGAACAGACGTTTTACGGTATCCGACGGCTGCGCGCCATTGGAAATCCATGTCTTAACCTTGTCCGCATCAACGCGGAACATACGCGGTTCCGAAATCGGATTGTAAAAACCGATTTCTTCAATGAAGCGACCGTTGCGTGCGCGGCGGGAATCTGCCACCACGATACGGTAGAACGGTGACTTCTTTGCACCCAAACGTTTCATTCTGATTTTAACTGCCATTCCATCCTCCTCGTTTTCTGCCTTCCAATTTTTATTTCATAAACGGATTTTTGAATAATGAACTCAAGCGTTTTTTGCCCTTTGTAAAACGGTTCATTTGCTTCATCAATTTCTTGGAATCTTTGAACTGTTTCAGAAGGCGGTTCACCATGACGGGATCATTGCCCGAACCCTTAGCAATACGGGCTCGTCGCGAATTCGTGATCATGTCCGGTTTTCTGCGCTCTTCATCCGTCATGGACGATAAGATTGCCTCCAGGCGTTTTACCTGTTTTTCGTCAATGTTGACGCCGGCAAGTTGCTTGGGATTGAGCCCCGGAATCAACTTAATCAGGTCTTCCAGAGGTCCCATGTTCTGCATCTGTTTTATTTGCTCCCAGAAATCATTCAGATCATACTTCTGAGAACGCATTTTGGCTTCCAGTTCCTTCGCCTTTTCCTGATCCACAGCCGACTGTGCTTTTTCAATGAGCGTCAGCACATCGCCCATACCCAGGATTCGATTGACCAGCCGGTCAGGATGAAATTCTTCCAGTTGGTCCAGCTTTTCTCCGGTACCGATGAGTTTGATCGGTTTCTTCGTCACCGCGCGTACGGATAGTGCCGCACCGCCTCGAGCATCGCCATCCAATTTGGACAGCACCACACCGGTTAGATCTACGGCATCGTTGAAGGTTTTGGCCACATTGACGGCTTCCTGGCCGGTCATGGCATCCACCACCAGCAGCGTTTCCGTCACGGGAACCGCCTCTTTGATGCGTTGTAACTCCTGCATCAGCGCTTCATCAATCTGCAATCGACCGGCGGTATCGATGATGAGCGGATCATGTGCGGTGCGCACGGCTTCCGCATAGGCAGCCTTAGCAATATCCACCGGATCTGCATCCGACCCGCGTTCAAAAACTGGCGTCTTTACCTGTTCCCCGACCACCTGCAGCTGTTTAATGGCTGCCGGGCGATATACGTCGCAGGCCACCAGCATCGGGCGACGCTGTTTTTTTCGATACAGATTGGCAAGTTTTGCCGCATGTGTCGTTTTACCGGAGCCCTGTAAACCGCACATCATGATGACGGTAGGCGGTTTCTGTGCGCTCTTGAGCCCCATATCTTCATCGGACATGAGATCAATCAACTGTTCGCGCACAATCTTGACGACCATCTGGCCCGGCGTCAGGGATTTCATGACATTTTCACCAACGGCACGCTCTTTGGTTTCTTTCACGAAGTCCTTAACGACCTTGTAGTTAACATCCGCCTCCAACAACGCAAGGCGGATTTCACGCATGGCCTGGTCGACATCTTTTTCATCCAACTTTCCCTTTTTGGTCAATCGGGCAAAAGTGGCCTGGAGGCGTTCGGCGAGATTGTCAAACATGCATTCCTCCTTCATCGCGGTCGCGAGTACGTTCCAAAGAAGCCGATAAATGCTTTAGAGCATCCTGTGCCTTTAAGCGCAGCGCCGTATCTTCGGAATGTAACGCTTCCTTCAGCACAGGAAGTGCTTCCTGTGCCCGTTTTTCCGTTTCCAATATCCGCAAGTGCTCTTCTAAAAAAGACATCTTTTTCACCGCACGTGCGATCTGTGTGGAAACGGCCTGCTTGGAAATAGCGCGCAGCTCAGCAATTTCGGATAGCGATAAATCATCGTAATAGTAGGCTTCACAGAGACTTTGTTGGGTTTTTGTCAGTGCAAACCCATAGATCTCATACAGTAAGCCGATGTGTACCGCTTCTTCCATAACTACCTCTCTGCAAAAAAATAGCACCATTCCAAGGAACAGTGCTATTTTAAGGGCTTTAGGACCCTGTGTCAAGTTTTTTTGTTTGACAGGCTTACGAAAATATGGCATCCACAAAAGGTTCTACGGAAAACGGTCTTAAGTCATTCATCTGTTCCCCCACGCCGATAAACTTCACCGGCACCTTCACCTCTAATTGCAGCGGGAAGACCACGCCGCCCTTCGCAGTGCCGTCCAATTTTGTGAGAATCAGCCCGGTAATATTCGTAACCTTATTAAATTCTCTCGCCTGCGAAATGGCATTTTGCCCCGTCGTCGCATCTAGGACAAGAAGGGTTTCCAGCGTTGCTTGTTCATATTCGCGCGCAATAATGCGATATATCTTTTCCAGCTCCTGCATGAGATTCTTTTTGTTATGTAGGCGACCGGCTGTATCACAGATGAGAACATCTGTGCCGCGTGCCTGGGCGGCATGAATGCCGTCATAAACAACGGAAGCAGGATCCGCTCCCTCCTCACGACGGACAATGTCTACGCCCGCACGATGGGACCATTCTTCCAGCTGATCGATGGCTGCCGCACGAAACGTATCTGCAGCGCAAAGCAAAACGGATTTCCCCTGTTGTTTCAGATGATTAGCCAATTTTCCGATGGTTGTCGTCTTACCGACACCATTGACGCCGATCACGAGAATCACCATGGGATGACCCGGTTCTTCGATCAGAGCGGTTTCCAAGTTGGCGGCAAGCAATTTTTCTTTCATGATCTCGACCAAGCGCACCCGCACCAGCTGCGGATCGCGAATGTGTTCCTCCGCCACGGCATCGCGCAAGGCATCAATCACCTCCATCGATGTCTCAAAGCCCATGTCGGCCGAAACCAATGTTTCTTCAATTTCATCGAATAATTCGTCATCAATGGTTGCGCGACCGTTAAAAAGATTGTCAAGAGCTCCGCCGATACTGTCTCTGGTTTTTTGCAGGCCTTCTTTCAAAAAGTCAAAGAGTCCCATCACACGTCCTTTCTCATGGCTTGATCTGCCTCATCTTCAAAATCCTTAAACCGCAGCGATACCACATGCGAGAGGCCTTCCTGCATGGTTACACCATAGAGCGTTTCCGCCAACTGCATCGTTGACTTGCGATGCGTAATGACAATGAATTGCGTTTCATTACAAATGCTCTGCAAATAGTCCACATAGCGACCGATATTGGCTTCGTCCAAGGAAGCATCAATCTCATCCAAAATGCAAAACGGCGTAGGATGAATGGAAAAGATGGCAAATAGCAGGGCCAACGCCGTCATGGATCGTTCTCCGCCGGATAACAGATTCAGACTCTGTAGTTTTTTGCCGGGCGGCTGCGCTTCAATTTCGACACCTGCCGTTAATACATCCGTACCATCCAGGCGCAAATGTGCCTGCCCTCCACGGAACAGGATTTGAAAAATACGATTGTATTCCTCATTCATGCGACGGAAACTGTCCGTAAACATTTCCTCCATCGTCGCATCCAACTCGCGGATTAAATCTTCAATGTCCTGGCGTGATTTTTTGAGATCCTCCATCTGTTGCTTCAGAAAATCCAGTTCTTCGGCAATTGCTTGATATTGCTCGATGGTTTCGACATTGAAATACCCGATTTTTGACAGTTTTTCTTTCAGTTCCAGCACCTGTTGACGAGTGGTTTCCACCGGCACCAATGTGCGTAAGCGCTCTTCGACCATCTCCGCAGAGAGATCATATTGTGCACGGTAGTCTTCCAGTCTTTGCTGTTCCTGCTGCTCTTTTTGTTCCTTCTCCACCTGCAGGCGATATGCTGCATTCTGTAGTTCCTGCAGTCGCTCGTTTTTCTGTGCCTGCTGTTGCACGATTTGATCCGCCTTCTCGTGCTGCATGCGATGATCTTCAGTCAATGCATCCATTGCCCGACGTTTTTCTTCCCATTCCGCCTTCCATTGCAGGCGATGGGCTTCCCCTTCGCGCATCAAAACGCGGCTGTTTTCCACCACCCGTTCGGCTTCCTGTTTTTGTTCGGTGCGAAATTGCTTCTGCTGCTGTAAGGTGCGTAGCTGGGTTTGTTGTTCCTCTAAGCGACGAGAGCATTGCTCAAGATCTTTTTTGTAGTATTCTTTTTTATTCTCCAGTAAAGCCGCTTCTTTTTCCTTGCCCTGTCGCAACTTCAGCTGTTCCTGTTCTTGTTCCTTCCAGGTATTAAAGGCAGAGAGTGCTTCCGTCTCACGGGCTTTTAATTCCGCTTCCTGTTTTACAAAGGCATCGGCCACAAAGGCATCCTCGCGAGAAAGGACCGCTGCCGCTTCTTCCTGCTCGCGTTGCTTTTCCATCATCGCAAGGCGCAATTGTTCGAGTTCGGCGCGCAATTTTCGCTCGAGCGCCTGATCCTCTTCCAAGCACCCCGACAGGCGATCTCGCTCGGCCATCTGTTCACGTCGCTCCTCTTGTGCTTTTTGAAGGGCCAAAGCATTTTCTTTATCGCTTGCTTCGCACGCAGCAATCGTCTTCTGTAACGCTTCCAGCTCACGATCGCGATTTAAAAGCGACGCTTCATTGCGGCGATGCACGGTACCTCCGACCATGGAGCCCCAGGTATTTAATACATCACCCTCCAGGGAGATCAGGCGATTGTGTTCATTGCCGCGATGCGATAAACGCAGGGCATCGTCGATCGTGCGCACAAATGTGGTCCGCGCCAGAAAATGTGTGACGATGGCGTCAATATTGTCATCATAACGTACCGCATCTACGCCATTACAGAGCGCTTCGGGAGCATCAGAAAGCACAGGCTGCGAACCGCGGATGCGATCGATCGGCAAAAAGGTCACACGACCGAGATGCCGCTCCTTCAAAAGTTGAATGAGTACTTTTGCATCCTGTTCGCTTTCTACCACCACGTTCTGGAGAGCCCCACCCAGCGCCACTTCGACAGCGGTTTCATAGCCCGGTTCTACCCGTATCAGGTCCGCCAAAGGACCGATAAGATGCTTTTTAATCGAGGGATCCTGATCGGCGCTGCGCAACAGATTTTGCACGGAACGCTGGTAGCCTTCATATTGTTGCATGAGCGCATGCAACATCTTTTCTTGCGTTAAAGCACCTGCGCGCTTGGCGTCATTTTTCCGCTTCTCTTCCGTCAACCGATCCGTTATCTCGGTTAAACGACGCATTTCTTCCTCGCAAGCAGCACGTGCCTTATGACGCGCTTCCTGCTCATGCAGTTGCTCTTCTAATGCCTTTTCCTTCGCATCGCGCTTTTCGGTAAGTGCGTTGTGTTCCTCCGCAAGCGTCTTTGCCAATGCCGTTTTCTCGTCTTTTTCGTGTTGCAACTGTTGCTGCGCTTTTTTTGCTTCTTCTCGACGATAGGCTAACACCGAAAGTGCTTCGCGCAGACGGCGTAATTCGGCCTCCGCTTCCTGCGTTTTTTGAGCAATCGCCGGATCGGCAGCGCCCATCTCCTCTGTCAGATGGTCTGCCTGATCAGAAATCTCTTTTAACGTCTGTTCGAGACGTGCCTTTTCCTGCCCGATCGTATCAATTTGTGCCGAAATCGCGCGTTCCTGCTCTTCCGCTGCCTTTTCTTCTGCATCCAAGCGGGCAAGATCCTGCTCGTAAAACTGGATTTTTTCTACTGCCACACTGTGTTGCGTTTCCTCTTTCTGCAGGTCACGCTCCAGTTTGCTCACGGCTTCCAACAAGGTTTGCCGTTTCGATTCATAAGCATGCAAAAACGTCTCATACGGACGTGCTTTTTCGGCCAACGCCGTCAGTTCATTTTTCAGCGCTTCCGTTTCTGCGGTGTTCAAGTCCAAATCAGCATTAATCTTTGTGAGTGCTTCACGCGTCACCTCTTGCTGCCGTTTGAGCAAAGACAACTCGTGTTGCTCCAATTCCCCCATAAGACGGCGACCGCGTTTCGCATTGTCCGCCTGTCGTTTTAAGAGACGGGCTTCCTGCTCTTTGAGATCCAGATCACGCGTTACTTCATCCAACTGCCGTTCGGTGCGATCCAAACGTTGCAGGGATTCCGTTTTTTTATACTTGAATTTCGCAATACCTGCCGCCTCTTCAAAAATGCTGCGACGATCTTCGCTTCGTGTACTCAGGATCTCATCAATGCGCCCCTGTCCGATAATGGAATATCCTTCCTTGCCCACACCGGTATCCAAAAACAGTTCATTGATATCCTTGCGACGCACCTGTTGATTGTTGATAAAGTATTCGCCTTCGCCGTTGCGATACACCTTTCGGGCAACACTCACTTCTTCATAAGGAAGCGCAATCTGTCCGTCGGCATTGTCAAAAATCAAAACCACTTGTGCCAAATTCATGGGCGCTTTTTTGTCGGTGCCGTTAAAAATAACATCTTCCATGCGACTGCCGCGCAGCGCTTTGGCCGACTGCTCGCCCAATACCCAACGCACGGCGTCGGAAAGATTGGACTTGCCGGAACCGTTCGGGCCCACAACGGCCACAAAATCATCATTAAATTGTAATGTGGTCTTTTCTGCAAAGGATTTAAATCCGTACAGTTCCAATCTCTTCAGTCGCAATGCATTTCTCCGTCTTTATTCTTTATTCAATGGCTTTTCTTATTTCTGTTGCTTTTTAAGGTGCAATAAAGCCTTATGTGCCGCATCCGCTTCGGCTCGTTTTTTGCTGGTCCCTGCGCCTTCCGCCATTCTTTCTCCGTCAATTTCCACCGCTACGCGAAAATGGCGTGCATGAGACGGTCCGCTTTCTTCTAAAACGATATAGCGCTGTTCCAGTCCATTATGCAAAATATAGCGATGCAATGCCGATTTGGCGTCCGTATCCACGGAAGAGGCTTCCAGTTTATCATGCATGGCATCCAGTTTATCGGTAAACCATGGCCATAAAAAATCCATGCCGCCATCCAAATAAATCGCACCGCAAACTGCTTCAAAGGCATCCGCTAAAAGCGAAGGTTTCTCTCTTCCGCCTTGCATTTCTTCCCCATGCCCGAGCTGCAATAGCTCGGAAAGGCCGATGTTTCTTCCCAAGCGGGCAAACGAAGCTTCGCAAACCGCCAGTGCACGCTTGCGGGATAATTCACCTTCCGGATCCTCCGGATGATGCCGGAAAAAATGATCCGTCGTAATGAGTTCTAATACGGCATCCCCCAAAAACTCCAGTCGCTCATTGCTCTCGGGATAGCGCTCAGGCGCTTCATTGATGAGTGACCGATGCACCATTGCCAATTCCAACAAGGAGGGATTATGAAAATGGTAGCCCAGTTGCTCCTGAAATTTTTCAAGTTCATCAGCTTTCATGGTCACTCTCCTTCAGCGACGTCTCAACTTCTTCAATCACGCCGCTTTCCGCAAAATCCAAGGCTTCCTGAATGGCTAGTGCAAAGGTCTCGGCGTTGGAATTGCCATGTGCTTTATAAATTGGCTTACGTGCTCCGAGCAACGGCGCGCCACCATGCGCCCGATAGTCCATGGAAGCAAATGCTTTCTTTAGCGAGCTTTTGATCAGCAAGCCACCCATTTTCGTTTTCCAGTTTTCATAGAGCACATTTTTCAAGGTTTTCAGCACGAATTGTGCCGTGCCTTCCATGGATTTCAGCGCCACATTGCCGGCAAAACCGTCTGCCACCAGAACATCATAATCAGCAAAAAGCACATCACGGGCTTCAATATTGCCGACAAAATTAAGCGGACTTTCCTGCAATAAGCGGTAGGCTTCCACTGCCCGCTTGTCTCCTTTTTCTGCTTCAGCGCCGACGTTTAATAAGCCGATGCGCGGATGCTCTTTTCCAAGTGCCTTACGCGCATAGATCGCGCTGATGGTAGCAAACTGCAAGAGCATGAGCGGGGTCGTGTCCATCGTCGCGCCGGAATCCGCTAACAAAACACTGCCGTTTTGATGTGGCACGGTGGGAACCAGGCACAAACGCTCCATTCCGGGCAGACGCTTAGCCAAAAAATAGCCACCTGCCAGCAATGCTCCCGTACTTCCGGCCGAGAGGAGAACATCTCCATCACTATTGAGGCGCTGATAGGCCAACACCAGGCTTGCCTTTTTCTTGCGGCGAATCGCAAATACCGGTGATTCGTCATTGGAAATGCAGACGTCCGTGTCCACAATTTCCACGCGTCTTTCGGCGCCAAGTGCCGGTTTTAATACAGAAGCAGGTCCGACCACAACACAGTTAAAATTGCGCTCTTTTAGTGCCAATTTAATGGCTGACGCCACCATGGACACGCCGGCATCAGCGCCCAGTGCATCAATTATGATTTTTGTCATGTTCTCCCTGCCTTCTCTTATTAAAAAAAGGTGCGGAGTGTTCCGCACCTTTTCGGTTACTCACCGATTTGAATAACTTCTTTTCCATCATAGTATCCGCAATGCGGGCAAATGTGATGCGGTAATTTTGCTTCGCCGCAGTTCGGGCATTTTACCGTCGCATATGTCTTCAAACGATAGGAAGAAGCTCTTCTCTTGTCTCTTCTTTGCTTTGACGTTTTTCTCTTGGGTACTGCCATCGGAACACCTCCTTCTTCCTGATTTTGGATTAGATTAACACAAGAATTATAAACAGGGAAAAAGGCGTTGTCAAGCATTCTCCTCTGCGACTCCTGCAAAGAAGCATTATAATCAATGATAAGAATAATTTCCAATCCAAAGGAGAAGCCATGACAAAAAAACAAGGTGCCTGCGGCATCGTCTGCGAATGGAATCCGCTGCATGCCGGGCACATTCGCCTCATTGAACGCGCAAAAACCGAATATTCTGCCGTGGTGGCGGCTATGTCCGGCCCCTTTGTACAGCGAGGTCTCCCTGCTGTGACGGATAAGTGGACGCGCGCCGCACAGGCCATTCGTCACGGTGTGGATCTGGTGTTGGAAGTCCCGCAGGGTTTCGTATTACAAAGCGCAGATCGCTACGCAGCGGGGGCAATACAAGTCTTAGCCGCCGTACCCGCCGTTTGTGCGATCGCCTTTGGCGTGGAGGAAACGGCTCTTCGAGAAGCGCCTTTTTCAGAAAATGCAACCTTCGAAAAAGACCTGGTTCGTCGACTGAGGCAAGGTTTGTCGTATCGCCGTGCCTTTTCGTTGGCAAGTGGCAGAAATTGGTTACCAAATCAAATTTTAGCCAAACAATACGAAAAAGCCTTGAAAGAGCAAAATCTCTCGTGGGAAATTCTGAAGGTGGCGCGTCCTTCCACGTCGCCCACGGCAACACAGCTGCGCCACGCGCTCCGTTCTCTACGAGAAGAAAGCATCGCTGCAAAAACAGATGCCAATTCAGATCAGCTTTTGCAACATCCTGCTTTAAAGGATCTTGCGGATCCCGCTATCGTTCTCTCTCATCCGTTGGGCGGATCCATAGAGAAGCTGTTCTACTATGTGCAAGCACGTACCATTTTGGATCCGCTGGATTTTTCGTGCTCTCCTCACTATGAGGCGGGCATGGAATATCGCTTGGAAGCGGCCCTGCAACAGGCTGATTCACTGGAAGGCGCCATTAATGCCGCTTCGAATAAACGACAGTCGAAGTCCCGTTATCGTCGTTTGCTTTTGACGACTCTCCTCGGCATCCAAAAGACAGACATTGCTCCGCTATCCTATGTTCGTCCCTTGGCGTTTAATCGTACCGGCGCGGCATTACTGCGTGACGTCGTCCTGCCCGTCTATCAAAAAACGCCCGGGCGCTTGCGTCCCGGAGCGTATGATCCCTTATTTTTGACGGACCAAAAGGCCCAACGTCTCTACGAATGGCTCTACGATCTCGAAAATCTGGATCTTACTCAGTCTTTTTATCATAAGCGGTAAATAAAGGAGTAAGGATGCTGCGATCATCGCCATAGGGGCGAGCCACACCATCCACGTACATCGTGGTCTCATTACCTCGGCCCAATAACAGTAGCATCGACTTTTTTCCATTTTTGGCATATTCTTTCGCATAATCCATAGCCTTTTCTATGGCGGCTTTGCGATCGTCTATCGTTTCGTACGGCGTTTGCCGAATGGACTTTTCAATATCGCTATAAATACTTGACAAGGGTTCCGCGTTGGGATCATCCATTGTTAAAATGATGCGATCGGCGTACGTATCGGCAACACGTCCCAGGTCAGCGCGGCGATTCACAGCCTTTCCACCGGTGGAGCCGAATACCGTAAGCATCGCACAATCGGGAAATTGACGATGCGCTGCTTCAAAAACAGCAGAAAAGCTGACGCCGTTGTGGGCAAAATCTATGATGGAGCGGATCATGCCGTCTCCCGTTGACAGAAATTCCATGCGCCCCGGGATGTGCACCGATTCTAAAGCGCCTGGGATCTCTTCGGCCGGCACGCCCGCTTCCAACGCCATCGTCACGGCTACTGCTGCGTTTTGCATGGCATAGTCTCCGATTTCCGGCAAGTGCAGAGGAATAGACTTGCCATCGGCCTGTACCGTAAACGAAATCCCTTTATGATGATCGTTTATGGTCGCAGTAACATCAGCATCGCTCTGATTGCTGAAGCCTACGCGCACAATCTTTTTACAGGAGGCCGCGGCGGCTTCAATCTCTTCGCGGTGGTCGCTGTTGATATTGATAATGGCAATATCCGATTGGGAGAACAGCCGCAATTTGGACTGAAAATAATCCTCAAAATTCGGATGTTCGATGGAAGAAATATGATCCGGACTGATGTTTAAAAAAGCACCCATAACAAAATGAAGGCCTGCCGTGCGTTCCACCTTTAAGGCTTGAGAGGATACTTCAAAAGCCACGTACCGAACGCCGTTTTCCACGCAACGTGATAAGATCGCATAAAGCTCGAAAGGCTCTGGTGTTGTCAGCGTGCTGGTTTTCTCTTCCCCGCCGTCAAAGTTGGAAATGGATGTCAGAAAGCCGACCGGTCCAAGATCATGCTTTTTGCAGTAAGCCGACAAAATGGACTTGAGATACCAAACCGTAGAGGATTTCCCCTTGGTTCCGGTTACTGCCAATAGTTGCAGTTTTTTCTGCGGATCGCCATAAAAAAGCCGCGCACAGGGGGCCAGTATATGGCGCATATTATCCACGAGAATATGCGGTACGCCTTCGCCGAAATCCGTCTCTGCCACATAGGCCACCGCGCCCCGCTCCAACGCCTCCTTCAAATAGGATGGCTTAAAATGATTCCCCTTACAGAAAAACAAAGTGCCCGGCACGACCTCTTTGGAATTATACGAGATAGCGCGTATTTCGACTCTTTCCTGTGCTGCTTGGCAAACATGTTCGCCCATGGCCATTTGAAAATCATGCAGTGTGAGTGCCATAATTTCTCCTTAAAAAAAAGAAGGATGGCGCAAGCCATCCTTCTGCCCGAGTTATTCCCTACTTCAGCTCGCTGCGATTGTGATCCAGTTCGGCAATCACAGAATTTAAATTGTCCTGCGTATTGGATAAGATTTCATCAACATAGGCGAACACGCTCTGTCGTATCTGACGGGATTGTTCTTTGGCCTGTTCGATCATAGCTTCGCCCTTCTTCGTAGCTTCTTGTGTGATGCGATGGTCATTCACCAGCTCGTTGAAGCGTTTTTGGGTATCCTGATCGGATTCCGCTGCGCGTTGCTTCGCCTGATCGATAAGCTGCTGTGCCTGATCATTGGCTTCCTGCAGAATGCGATCTCTTTCTTCGTTCACCCATTTTGCCTGACGAATTTCTTCCGGCAAACTGGCACGGATTTCTTTAATAATCTCAAAAATAGTATCCGGATCAATGGCTACTTTCTTAGATAAAGGAATGCTCGTCGCATCATCCATCTCGTCTTCCAGCTCTTCAATTAATTGCAAAATATCCATGGCTTCCTCCTGATGAATGCCCGCTACTCGAACTTCTTCCGAAGTCTTTCCGCAACGTTTTCCGTCACCATGCCGGAAACGTCTCCGCCGTAGCTTGCAACTTCGCGCGCAAAACTCGAACTGACATAAGAATATTTACCATCCGTAAACAGAAAAATCTCTTCCATATCACTGTACAGCGAATGATTAAGCAGCGATAGCTGCCGCTCATAGAGAAAATCCTGTGAAGTGCGAAGCCCACGAATCACAGCATCCGCCTTCTCTTCCCGTACAAAATCCACCAGAAGTCCGGAAAATAACTTTACGGAAACATTGTCATAATCATACATCAGTTCCCGAATCATTTCAATTCTTTCCTCCGGTGTAAACAGCGGTGGTTTTTCTTGATTGATGAGCACGGCTACGATAACTTCATCAAATAATTTAGCGGCGCGATAAATGAGGTTCAGATGCCCTTTTGTAACGGGATCGAAGCTCCCCGGAAAAATGACTTTCATACTTCCTCCTTGAACATACGTATGAGCTGGCTGCGGTACGCCCGCTGAAACACTAAACGAAAGCCGTACATCTCCGTCTCTTCGGGCTCCGTTTCTCCGCGCTTAAGGCCGGATTCCACGATGATCAGGCCGCCTTTCTTCATGCGATTCAGACGCCGCAGTAAAGCAATGGCTTTCTCTTCCATATGAAAACCGAAGGGAGGGTCCAAATAGACATAATCAAATTGCGTATCGCAATCCGCCAGCGCACGGCGATAATCGCACAATAAGACCGTACTTTCCTCTTCATGACCTGTCTTCCGGATATTTTCGCGTAAAATCGCTCCCATACTGCGGGACTTTTCACAAAAAACAACACGTCCTGCACCGCGCGATAAAAATTCAATCCCGATTTGTCCCGTGCCGGCAAAAAGATCCAATACCACGGCATCTTTTTGAATGGTTTGCAACACATCGAACACCGATTCCTTGGTTTTGTCCTCCGTCGGTCGAGTACGGTCGTGTTTTCCGGGCGGCAACAATTTCATGCCGCGATTGATTCCGGTAATGACATGCATAACGCTCTCCCTTCTCTTCAGGATTTGATTAATTCAGTGTAATCGTACGCACACGCTGAAGCAAGGTATACAGTCGATTTCCGAGCGCTTTCGGCAGATCCTCCGGTCGGTCTAAGGCCCGTTTCTGTGTCGTAAGCCAGTCTTCTACCTGCTGTCTCGCCTCTCGCATGGCCAGGTTCTCGTCCTCGGAAACAAAAAGGCCGTGTTGCTCCGTGCCCAGTCGATCGCCTGCGCCGCGGCTTAGTAAATCTTCTTTTGCAATCAGCCATCCGTCCTGCGTTTTCTCAAGAATCTTTAACCGTTCTCGATGCGACTGCCCTGCCGTATGCAGCATGAGGATACAATAGGCATTTTCCTTGCCGCGACCGACGCGCCCGCGAAGCTGATGCAACTGAGCCAAGCCGAAACGCTCTGCACCGGCAATCATCATCACTGTCGCATTAGCCACATCAATCCCGACTTCAATAACCGTCGTCGCAATGAGCAGATCCGTTTTTCCCCGATAAAAGCGCGCCATCGCCTCCTCTTTATCGGCCGCCGATTGTCTTCCTGTCAATATATCCACGGTGATCGTCCTACCGCGTTTTTCCCCTTCTTCGTCCATCGCTTTTCTTACGCGTTCAAGCGTTTCCGCCACCGACCAGTACTGCCAGTCCGACTCTCCGCTGTCGATCAGAGGACAAACAATGTATGCCTGCCGACCTTTGGCAATCTGTCCGGCGATGGCGCGATAGCAGGCGCCTTCCGAGCGACGATCCACAACGCGTGTCGTGATCGAACCACGTCCAGGCGGCCGATCCGTTAAACGTACCAGATCCAAATCGCCAAGCTCCACAAGATGCATTGTACGCGGAATGGGCGTAGCACTTAATACCAACGTATTGGGTTCTTCAAGCTTTTCCTGCAGCTTTGCGCGTTGTCTGACGCCAAAGCGATGCTGCTCATCCGTAATGACCAAGCCGAGATGTGAAAAACGCACACGCTCCTGAAAAAGAGCATGTGTACCGAAAAAAATACCTGGTTTTCCTTCACGTGCTGCGCGTTCGACCCGCTCTCGTTCCTCGTTCGGTGTGGACCCGGTCAACAGATAGATCGGATGAGAAAAAAATGAACGCGCTTTTTGAGCGTGCTGCTGCGCAAGCACTTCGCTAGGTGCCATAAAAGCCACGCCGGATCCGTTCTCTAAGACATGAGCCGCCGCAAGAAAGGCAACGATGGTTTTCCCAGAGCCTACATCCCCTTGCAACAGAGTGTTCATCGGTTGCGATGATACCAATTGCGTTATAAGCGTTTGAACGGCTTCTTCTTGGGTCTTCGTCAATACAAAGGGGAGGCGCTCTCGATACGCTTCGAGAGAAACGCGCGGAAGCGGTATACTGTGCTTTTGCTGTCTTTCCTTGGCTAAAAAGTGGCGCAACAGCGCTGTTTCCAAGGCCTCGCGCTTTAGCCGTTCCTTCTGTGCCTGTTGAGCGATGGCTAAAGAAGCCGGAAAATGAAGTGCCTCAAGTAACGATTCCAGCGGATGCAAACCAAGCTCCTTTTGCCAAGTAACCGGCAGAGGATCTTCGACGAGATCCCGACACTTTAAGGCTTCACGAATCGCTTGACGACGTACGTTATTCGTCAGTCCTTCGGTTAACGAATACACTGGAAAAATGCCTAGGAATGCCTGCGCTTTCGAGTCGTCAATCATTCCGACTTGCGGATCATAAAGCACGTTTTTTTCCGCATCATAGGAACCGTAAAAGTAATAATCGCTGCCGATGGTAAGGCCGGCGCTACGATAGGGTTGATTGTGCCATACCACCTCGACGCTTTCCGTAGCATCGGCAATCGATCCGCGCAAGAGAGAACGTCTTCCTCCCAAACGCACCGGGCGTGCCAGACGCGTCAAACGTGCCCTTACTACCTTTCTTTCGCTATTCGTATCTTGTGTCAGTGCCGATACTGTTATCGGCTTCGAGCGATCTTCATAGCGTATGGGAAAGTCCAGTAAAAGGGCTTCTACAGACAACAAACCCAAACGAGCAAACAATGCTGCCCGTTTGGGTCCGATTCCTTTTAAAGCCGTGAGTTCCATGATTATTCCATTGAGAAGATATAGGGGTATACCGGTTGACCGCCGTGTAAAAACTCTACTTCGATATCCGGCCATTTCTGTGTCAACGCTTTTTGCAAGGCTTCCGCCTTACTTTCCTCCGCATCCGAGCCCACATAAACCGTGAGCAGCGTATACGCCGGTTTCCAGTATTTTTCGACCAATTGGAGTACCAGTTGCTCATCTTCGGGCGCCGTCATGACAATTTCATTGCCGATAAGACCAATGCGATCGCCTTTGTGGATTGCCAGTCCGCTGATTTCCGTATCGCGTACCGCATAGGTCACCTGCCCCGTAACAACATCCGAAAGACTGCTCTTCATCTGCTCGAAGTTATCTTTCGCCGTGGCCGTATCATCAAAGTTAAACAGAGCCATAATCCCTTCCGGCATGCTTCGCGAAGGAATCACATACACCTGTTTTTCCGTCAATTCCTGCACCTGCTCCGCTGCCAGAATAATATTCTTATTATTCGGCAAAATGAAGACGGACTGCGCCGGCACGCGCTCGACCGCTTCGAGTAAATCACGTGTCGAAGGGTTCATGGTTTGTCCGCCGGAGACAATTTCATTCACCATCATGTCTTTAAAGAGCGACGTGAAGCCTTCGCCCATACATACGGCAACAAAGCCGAAACGACGCAAAGGTTCCTTCGATTTTTCCGGCTCTTGCGGCCGGATCGGTTCCGAAACGACTTGCACTTCTTCACTTTTGCGTACAGCATGCTCCCGCGTGCTTACCACATGCACTTCAAGTATTTTGCCTCTTTTATCCTGGCTGTTTAAAAGCTTGATCGGGGTATCCGTATATGCTTCTACATGAAAACCTCGATCGATGTGTTCAATGGTATGCAACACCCCGTAGTGCTCCAGATGACGCAATAAACGCGCTTCTTCAATGTCACTGATGTCAAAGCTGACAAAAAACTCTTTCTCTGCTTTCAGTGCATTGTCGCGCCCTTCTTCCGTCGTCTCCACATGCGGCGCTTCCGCTTTAGACTCCTCCAGAAGCGCTTTCAGATTTTCGCCCGACAGCGATTCCACAAAACCGCAAAGCAAATAGACAAGCCCCTGTCCGCCTGCATCCACCACACCGGCTTCTTTTAGTTCTGCCAGCATTTCCGGTGTCTGTTGCAGCACATGATTGGCATAGCGCAAAATATCTTTCAAAAAGAGCAGAATATCGTCGTATTCGCCCCTGTTTTTCTGTGCAAATTCGCTCATGGCACGTGCAATCGTAAGAATCGTGCCTTCTGTCGGCTGCATGACTGCTTTATACGCCTTCGCACGCGACGCTTCAAACACGTCCGGAATATCGGAAAGAAGGATTACTTCCTTGCCCTTAAGCGCCTGCGCCATACCACGGCACAGCTGCGACAGAATAACGCCCGAATTACCTCGTGCTCCCATCAAAGAGCCGCTGCCCAGCGCTTTTGCCAGCGCTTCTATACTTTCCGGCGCATGTTCTACCGTTTCCACGGCAGATTTCATCGTCAGACTCATGTTCGTGCCTGTATCGCCATCCGGAACCGGAAACACGTTTAGGGCATTCACTTCCGCTTTGTGGAAATCCAATACTTCACAGGCTTTTTGAAAGCCTGCTTTCAGTTGTTTTGCATCAATCCGTTCCACATCCGCCCCCTTATACACGCAAGCCTTGCACCATGACATCCACAGAGCTCACGGTAAGGTTCGTTTTGGATTCCACATTGTATTTCACTGTATCGATGATGTTCTCAGCTACCATGGAAATGCGTACTCCGGATTCCATAATGACATGCAGTTGAATCACAACGCAATTTCTTCCACTGCTGATCACACGTACGCCGCGGCTCATATTCTCCAAGCGCAACAAACGATAAATATTATCGCGGGAATCGCGGGCAGCCAGACCGACAACCCCATAGCATTCCATGGTTGCCTGGCTCGCAATACGTTCGATTACATCATCTTCTATCGTGACGTCACCATATTCATTAATAATTTTTGAAGACATGGCTCCTCCTTTGTATGCATACAAGTTATAGTAATTATAGCATAATAAAAACAGCCTTTGTTCCTCCTTACCCTTTGTCTTTTTCCGTAAAAGTGCGGATAAAATGCATGGAATCATTTGCTAGAGGCTGTTTGGTTTGTTATAATACCCATGTTAAGTAAAAGTATGGGCAGGAGGAAAGTATGTCGAGAGTTTGTGGTATTTGTGGAAAATCGAAAGCAGCCGGTAACAACGTTACCTTTTCGCATAGAGGCATTCGTCGTACGTGGACGCCGAATCTTCGTCGCGTCCGTGTCTATGATGAAAACGGGACCCCGAAGCGTATGTACGTCTGCTCCCGTTGCTTGCGTTCCGGTTTAGCCAATCGGAATCGTCCGACCGATTCCGTTTATACGGTAGAAGAAGCGAACACGGAAGCTGTTATTGTTGAAGAAACGCAGGAAGCGGTTACCGAAAGCGCAGAAGCAGAAAATTAAAATACAAAAAAACAAAGAGAAAGGGAGTGCGTTCGCACTCCCTTTTTTGTACGAATTTTTCATCCCTGCGTTTTTCGATCTCGAGATTGAAAACAAAAAACGCCCGTGCCTTCCGCACTTTCTACAACCACTACATTCTCTTCGCTCAAAATATGATTCGATATGCCAAGTGATGAACCGGCTTCCAATATTTCACGATCCAATGAATATTCAAATCCGACAAGGCTTAAACGCACACTTCCCGAAAAAAGCATAAAGGAGGTGTACCATTCTGCCGTTCGTTTCGGCAATCGATAGGTGCCCGGCCGTAAATAACGAACACAATTATTTTCTGTGTACTGGATGATGGACATTCCCTGTTTTGCAAAGCGTTCCATCATCGCAATATTAATCATACTGTGGTCCAGGCGCGATCCGATGGCGCCAAAAAGAAGCACTTCGTTAAAACCGTGCTCCAGGCAATACGAGAGCGCTAATTCCGTATCGGTTTGATCTTTTTTTACCGGAAAGCGCAAGACTTTTCCCGCTTTTTCATAGTGTTTGAAGTGCGCATTCTCTGGCGATACACGAGAAGAGTCAAAATCCCCCAGCAATAGATCTGCTTCGCGGTCAAGGCTCAACAACACATCGAAGCCACCATCCGCGCATAGCACCATGTCTGTGCTGTCCAGTAAATGGAGAAGCTGTTCCGGCTCGGGAAGGCTCTCGCCCGCCGCAATAACACCTGCTCTTTTCATTTCCCAAGATGCTCCTGAAATGCCCTTGCCGCTTTTTCGGTATCCTTACCGAAGACCGCCGAACCGGCGACAACCCAATCGCAGCCCGCTTCAAGCACCTCATCCACATTGCCGAGATTAATACCACCATCCGCTTCCAGAATAATGGGACGGCCTGAAGCCTCAATCATCGCCTTAACCTGACGAATCTTGGGCAGCATCGTGGTGATAAAAGATTGTCCGCCAAAGCCGGGATTCACACTCATGACCAGGACGAGATCGAGATCCGGTAATATACTTTCCAATACCGAGGCCGGTGTGGCCGGATTCAAAGCAACGCCTGCTTTCATGCCCAGAGCATGGATCTCCTGAATGGCACGATGCAGATGCGTCACTGCCTCCCAGTGTACGGTAAGCAATTGACAGCCGGCTTTTTGGAACGCCGGAAAAAGATACGAAGGCTCTCGCACCATCAAATGCGTATCAAAAAACAGGTCCGTATGCGGCCGCAATTTCGCAATAACCCCCGGCCCGTAGGAAATATTTTGCACAAATTGACCGTCCATCACATCCAAATGCAGATGCGTCACGCCGGCTCGCTCCACAGCTGCCAGTTCTTCCTCGAGACGATAAAAGTCCGCCGATAATAGCGACGGCACCAATTGGCGTTCCATGACTCTCCCTTTCCGTTCCCTTCGCTCCGGATTCTTTAAGAGCGATTTTCGATTTCCGCATATAGTGCTAAATAGGACGCATAGCGTTCAGGTGCCATGTTCCCGCTTTCCACTGCTTCTTTCACCGCACAATGAGGCTCTTTTCGGTGGGTACAGTTCCGAAACCGGCACATTGCTTTGTAACGACAAATTTCCGGAAACGCCTCTCCCACTTCCGCCGGTGATGCAAAATCGCGCAGATCCAAAGAGGAAAAGCCCGGTGTATCAAAGATATAGGCCTCTTCGCCAATGTGAAACAGACGACTGGTCCGTGTCGTCTGTTTTCCGCGTGCTGTCTTGGCACTGAGGGATCCGATCACTATGGAATCTTCGCCGCTCAAGCGCCGTATCAGCGTACTTTTTCCGGCGCCGGAAGGTCCGGCGATGGCGGTGAGCTTTCCTGCCAGGGCTTCTTCCAGGGGCGGAACGCCGCTGCCATCCATAGCGTTAATCGAAAAAACAGGATAACCCGCTAAGCGATAGCGCTTGACCCAAGCGTCACGCAAGGATTCATCGGTGCGATCCATCTTATTAAAGCAGAGGAGTACCGGAAAGCAACGTTTCTCCAACACCACAAGAAGCTTATCCAGTTGCAGGGCATTTACCATGGGCTCTACTAACGTTTCTACCACCAACACCTGATCCACATTAGCAACCGGCGGGCGCAGAAGGCTGTTCTTGCGTGGTAATATTTCCGTGATCGTGGCCTCCTCATCCTGCTCCGCCTTGGTCCAAATCACATAATCGCCAATCATGGGACGAATGGATTTATCCCGAAAAACGCCACGGCCTTTCGCGAAAAGTGAAACAATGCCTTCTTCGTTTCCCTCCGCCACAATCTCATAGCGGTCCTTTTCCGATGAAATAATATGACCCTGCGGCACATCGCCTCCTTGTACTATTTATCTCTTCCACCGTTCGTGTTTTGTCTGGCCGTATCGGCAGGAACGCCGTCGATATAGGTTGCAAACTGTGCCCCCTCCAGCGCCTCAACTTTGGCGGAAATATAACCTTTGTCATTGACATCCGAGGCATAAAAGACTTTTTTATAAACAGGTTTTTCACGAGACTCGTTCAGATCATAAATGGTCACTTCAAACTTCTTCTTACCTGCGGGCGGATAGATGCTCGTATAATAGATCATCTTACGCGCGGCGTTCGCTTCCGAAGAATCCGAGTTTTGTTTGCCCATGGATACCGTAATGGAAATCGCACTGTTTTGTTCCACCTGCGTACCAGCTGTGATGGATTGCGCAATCACCGTACCGGAAGGATAGGTGCTGAAAGCAGTGTTCAGTTTCCCCAATTTAAGACCGGCCTCATTGATCGCGGCAAGAGCCTGATTCTGTGTCTTATTAATCAACACCGGCACAACCGTCATCACCGCTTCCTGTCCGCGACTGATGATCAGATTAATACGTGCGCCCGTCTCCGACTGAGCATTCGCCGCCGGATCCGTGCGAACGACCTGGTCTTTCGGTACGTTGGCGTCAAAGGCAAAGCTGGTTTGCCCGATGCGGAAGCCCTCTTCTTGTAGTTGCTTCACCGCATCATCCCGCAAGAGACCAGCTACATTCGGTACAGCCTTGTGCATTTTACCCGTGCTCACGACTAAATTGATCGTCGTGCCCTTCTCCACCGGGGTGCCGCTCATAATGCTCTGATCAATCACAACGCCTTTTTCGATTTCATCATCGGCTTTTCGTTGCTTTACGACGCCGCTTAATCCATCCTTTGCCAGCAAATCCAAGGCCGCCTGTTCATCCAAATTGATGACAGCGGGAACCATGATGCTACGCTCCTTTTCCGCCTGTTGCCGTTGGAAAAAGAAGAACAAGAGACTGAAAAGAGCGATGATTCCAACGACTGCCAACAAAGCAATGGTTCGCATCATCGGACGTTTGCTGTTGTCTTCTTCCGGTTCAATGTTGCCACGGCTTTGATACACGGCTTCCGGTGGGCCCGGTTTTCTCTCCACACGTGGTTTTACTGCTGCATGCGTCACCGGAGGCAAAAACATGGTGTCCTCTAACGCATCATAGTTGTCCAACGCATCCGCCAGCTCTTCTGCCGAAGCAAATCGATCCGAAGGATTTTTCTCAAGACAGCGCAAAATGATACGATTCAGTCCCGGATGCAACGCCGGATTTCGTTCGATCGGAGGGATCGGCGCTTCCTGAATCTGTTTCATCGCGATCCCTACCGACGTTTCCGCATCAAAAGGCACCGCACCAGTGGCCATCTCATACATCACCACACCCAGCGAATAAATATCGGACTTAACGTCCACTGCCTGTCCCTTGGCCTGTTCCGGCGAAATATAATGCACCGTGCCCAAAATATTGTTGGTCAACGTCACCGTCGATGCCGAGGTAATGCGCGCAATACCAAAATCGGCAACCTTGATGTCACCGGTTTTCGTGATAAGAATATTAGCCGGCTTAATGTCTCGATGCACCAAATCATGCTCGTGAGCACGTTGCAGCGCCAGCGCAATTTGACGTCCTGTCTTGGCAATGACAGCCGAACTCATCGTGCCGTGAGCCTGAATGGCTTCCTTTAACGTAGTGCCTTCAATCAGCTCCATCACAATGTAATGCAACGTGCGATCCTCAATCGTTTCGCGACCGACATCATAGACGTTTACAATGTTGGGATGGTTCAGCGAGGCTGCCGCCAAGGCTTCATTTTCGAATTTTTGTACAAATTCCTCATCTTCAAGATATTGTTCTTTGAGGATCTTTACGGCGACTTTACGCTTCAGCACCAGGTCTTCCGCTTCATAAACATAGGCCATACCACCATGCCCAATGCGTTGCGCCAGTCGATAGCGATTATTCAGCACAATCGGATTCATGGTCATCTCCTATGTCGTACAAGGTAATCGTAATATTATCCGCACCGCCATTGTTTTTCGCCTGTTCCACTAAGGTTTCACAGGCCATACGCACATTGCTTTGTTCGCCGAGAATCGATGCGATCGCGGCGTCCTCCACCATTTTGGTTAATCCGTCACTGCAGAGCATGATGCGATCCCCCTCTGCCAGCGCAATCTCTCGCGTATCCACGTCAATTGCCGGATCGGTTCCCACGGCACGCGTTAACGTATTGCGATCCGGGTGAACCAATGCCTCTTCCGGGGTCAACAGGCCCTGTCGAACCAGATCCGCCACCAAAGAATGATCCTGTGTCAATTGATGCAGCGTTCGATCGCGGAAGAGATAAATGCGGCTGTCCCCTACATGCGCAATCGTAAGCTTATCACCGGTGACGACAGCACAGCAGATCGTCGTACCCATACGACGATATTCCGCCACGTTTTTGCCTTCCTCATAAATAGCAGTATTGGCTGCCTGTACAGCTTCCGTCAGAAGACGAGCATAATCCTCACGCTCTTTATAGGCCATGAGATAATCTTGTGTATTCTCAATGGCCATGGACGCCGCTACTTCACCTGCATTATGGCCGCCCATGCCGTCCGCCAGCAACAACAGCGAAAAACGCGGATGAAAATAATTGGAAAATCTATCCTGGTTCATAGCGCGCAAACGCCCGACATCTGTTATGGAATAGGTATGCATTAACCCCTTCCCCTTCCTTCATACATTATGCGCAACTGCCCGCATGCCGCATCAATATCGGCACCGCGTTTTTGTCGTACACTCACATGCACGCCACCATCCTCGAGCGCCTTAGCAAAATGGCGAATGGCAGTGGTTTCGGCAGCTTTACCGTCATATTCATCAATCTCATTTAGTGGGATGAGATTGATATGAAATCCCGGTCCCGCTAAATGCTCGCAAAGCCAAAGCAAATCCTCTTTACGATCATTTTCTCCCTGAATTAAGGCATATTCAAAACTTACGCGCCTGCCGGTATAAGAAAAATAGTCCCGACATGCTTCGAGAATCTGGTCAATGGACCACCGCTTGGCCACCGGCATCGTACGTTGCCGCCGTTCATCTGATGTGGCATGAAGCGAAATGGCTAAATTGATCGCCAAATCCTCCCCCATGAGTCGTCGAATCCCCGGAACAATCCCGGATGTAGACAGCGTAATATGCCGCTGGCTAAGATTCTTTCCTTCCGGAGCGGTAATCAGTCGAATAAAGCGCATCACCTCTTCATAATTATCCATCGGCTCTCCGATGCCCATGAGTACGATACGGCTGATATTGGCTTTTTCCCACTCTTCCACGCGATACACCTGTGCCAAAATTTCTTCGGCTTGCAAGCTACGTCCGAACGGCGCCTTTGTCGAGGCACAAAATGTACAGCCCATGCGACAACCGACTTGCGAAGAAACGCAAAGGGTATTGCGATCCGCATAGGGCATGAAGACCGTTTCAATGATGGAACCATCTTCTAAGCGCAACAGATATTTAGCGCTGCCGTCGCGTGAACGCAGGACCTTGACGGCCTCTGCGGTTCGAATCGGATAGGCGGCTGTCAACGCGCGCACGGCCTTGGGCAAAACGTTGGCTTTCTCTACAGAAAGTCCGCGCTCAACATGAAAATAGTGAAAAAGCTGTTTGCCGCGAAAAGCCGGCAAGCCCTGCTCTTTTGCCCATGCACAGATCTCTTCCGGCAAGTAAGCATTGAGCGCTCGTTGCATAGCGTCCTTCCTTTCTTCGTCATTATACCATTCTCCCGACCGGCTTACCTCTGACGCCGAAATCGCGCCATAAAAAAGCCGTCTGCTTGCTCATCCAATGGGGAATAACGGCAAACATCCTTATCGCCAATCGCTTCCGCAGACCAAGCATCGGAAAGAGAAGCAATGACGTCTTCGTTTTCCATTGTCCCATAGGTGCAGGTGCTGTAAACCAGACGGCCGCCCGGTTTGACATAATGCGCGGCCGTATGCAAAATTTCTTTTTGTAACGTCTGTAACGCCGGCAAATCGGCCGGCTGACGGTTCCAGCGTATATCCGGTTTGCGTCCTAAAAGGCCTAAGCCGGAACAGGGCGCATCCACCAGCACCACATCAAAAGCACCCCGCCACTCCTGACGTTCTTGACGGGCATCCCCGGTCACCAGTTCCAAATGAGTTTGCATGCGTGCAGCATTCTCCCGTAAATAACGCATTTTTTCGGGCACAGCATCATTCGATACCACGGAACTTCCCGGTGCCAATAATTTCATAGCGACTGATTTTCCTCCCGGAGCGGCACAAAGATCCAAAATCCGAGGTTTCTCCATGCCTTCAACGGCAATCTCCGCCACCCGCACGCCGGGCTGGGATTGAATGGAGATGCGACCGCTTTGAAACGCATCGGTTTCGGTAATAGCGCCGCCATCGCATAAAAGACAATGCTCCGAAAGAGTGCCCTTTCTCACATGGGGCAGAATCGTAGCAAGCTCCTCTTCGACCGCATCCCTATCGCAGGAAGGGGCGACAAAGAGACTGATGGGTGCCGGCTGGTTTTGCAGACGCAAAACGGATTCCCAAGATGCCGGTGCAAAACACGTCGCCAAATAATCCGCCATCCAATCGGGAAGCGAATAGCGTACCGCCGGCGGTAACGAAGACGTGTCGCTCAAAAGCAACTGTATTGCCTCCTCCTTACGCCACAGAGCACGCAATACCGCATTGATAAAGTTTTTCTGAGCCTTTGCCGCGGCATGCGCCAATGTTACCGTTTCATTGATCGCTGCATGAGAGGGCGTATGCAGGAAAAAGAGTTCATACGCTCCCATGCGCAACAAATTGCGCACGCGCAGCTTCTGCTTTTTCATAGGGAATTTCGAAGCGTCATCTAATAACGTATCCAACAGGCGGCGATTCTCGAGAACGCCATAAACCAGCTGTCGCGAGAATGCCCTATCACGCGGATCCGAAAGCAAGCTATCGGAGCGATTGAGACACCGCTCCATCGATTCCCCTTCTTTTTCACTGCGGCATAGAGCAGCTAAAGCAATGCCGCGCGCCGAATGTTTTGCCGGCATCATTTCCTCGCTTCCGTGTCCCAGGGCGTAATACAAGTACCGACAGGAATGGTATGACCATTTAAAAAGGCTTCCGTTGCCATCGCTTTTTTATTCGGTGCTTGAATTTCATCCACCACCAGCAGGCCATCTCCCGTTTGTATCGCAATACCATTTTTATCCGCCTGCATAATTTCGCCGATTCGCCCTTTCTTATCGGCCTGCGCGGCATGGGCTTTATGAATTTTATACGTTTCTCCATCCAGCAAAAGCTTGGCCCCCGGCCAGTCCTTTACCGTACGGATGCGCCACAACAAGGCCTTTGCACTTTGTGAAAAGTCCAATTGACCATCCGTTTTTTTGATCTTTTCTGCATAGGTTGCATGACTGTCATCTTGAGGTATGCGCGCATCAAAGCGCTCTTTATAGTGACGCAGCGTGTCCAACAGTAACGATGCGCCAAGACGACTTAAGCGTTCAGTAATCTCTGTCAGATCACTGTCTCCCGTCGTTAAAGAAGCAGTGGCAAGCACATCGCCACCGTCCATCGTTTCATTAATCAACATCGCGCTCACGCCCATGGTTTCTTCACCGTTCAAGAGCGCACGCTGTATGGGCGCCGCACCGCGATAGTGAGGCAAGAGTGAACCGTGAATATTCACAATGCGACCGGCATAGGCGTCCAAAAGGGCTGAACCGATTTTCTGTCCGTAAGCGATGACCACGAGAAACGCGGGATCAGCTTTTTCCAATTCCTCCCGGACCGATGGGCTGTTCACGGATTCGGGCGTTAACACCGGCAGTTCCCACTGTAAAGCGGCAGCCTTTACCGGAGTCGGTGTGCACTTACCGCGAGATCGCTTGCGATCCGGTTGAGAAACGACCAGCACGACCTCCATATCTTCCGCTTCTTGTAACGCTTGTAGCGCCGGTAACGCGAAATCAGGCGTGCCGAAAAATGCAATACGCATTACGCCTCCTCGTCTTCAGCTGCCGACGGTGTTTCTTCTACATCGCTCTTTTCCGGTAGCAAATGATGCTCCTGCATATAGGCAATCTGCTCGTCGCTCGGGTTCTCCATATCGATGACCTCGTCTACCAGGTCGCGGAACAGAATGCCGTTCAAATGATCGATCTCATGGCAGAGGCAACGGGCAAAGAGGTCTTCGGCTTCCACCGTCTGCTCTTCTCCGTTTTCATCTGTATAGCGTACCGTAACGCGCTTGGGACGATACACCGTCCCATTAAAATGTGGCACGGAGAGACACCCCTCAATATCCAATTGTTGTTCTTCGGAGCGCTCCAGGATTTCCGGATTTACCATTTTATACGGTCCTTCTCCGACATCCACGGTAATCAGGCGACGTAAACGTCCTACTTGCGGAGCCGCCAAACCGACGCCCTGATCGGCATACATGGTTTCTAGCATCGCATCCAACAGTGCCTTTACATGCGGCGTCACTTCCCGCACGGGTTTTGCCTTTTTACGCAGGATGGGGTCGCCTTCCAATCGTAATGTTAATAAAGCCATAGTGTTCCTTTCTATCTTTTACGAGTCGTCACAAGGGCGAACTCCGGTATCGGTCGAATCAATACGTCGTTAACGGATCCAACGTCACAGTAATCCATAGTCTCTCTTCCGTCGGGAAAGAAGAAAGAATCGCATGCCCTACCGCCTCCAAGCGTGCGCGAGAGGCATGCCACAGTTGCAAGGAAAAGCGATAACGTCGATTCATGCGTTCAATAACGCTTGGAGTCGGCCCATCGCAAGCCACATCTGAAAAGTGCATATCCAAATACCGACGGATGGCATGTCCTTTTTTTAACGCCTCATCCCGATATACGCTGCTCAGCTGAATGTGTAAAGCGTGGCAAGCCGGCGGGTAGCCGTTGCTTTGCCGAAACGATATCTCTTTCTGATAGAAGGCGTCTACGTCATAGGTTGCCGCAGCCTGCAGGGCATAATGTTCCGGCGTATAGGTTTGGATAAACACCTCGCCCGGACGATCCGCACGACCGGCACGACCCGCCACTTGGGTGATCAGCTGAAATGTACGCTCGGCGGCACGCAGATCCGGCAAGTTGAGATTCACATCCGCACTTAAAATGCCCACCACGGTCACACGCGGAAAATCAAAGCCCTTGGCGATCATTTGCGTACCGACCAGAATATCAATGTTTCCTTCCAGCATCCCCTGATAGACCGCTTCATAAGCCCCTTTTCGCTGCATCGTATCGGCATCGGCCCGACGCACACGGGCCTGTGGAAACAGACGACGCACTTCTTCTTCCAATTGTTCGGTTCCCGCGCCGAATTCCCGAATGGCTTTACTTCCGCACTGCGGACATTGTCTGGCATATGCTTTTTCTCTGCCGCAATAATGGCAAATGAGTTTGTCGCGATGTTTGTGATAGGTCATGGCCACATCGCAGGCATCACAGCGATACACATACCCGCAAGCACGGCAGAATACAAAAGACGTATGCCCGCGTTTATTCAGAAATAAAATGATCTGTTCTTTACGTTGCAACGCCGCGTGCACGGCTTCATAAAGCGCGCGTGAAAACATGGAACGATTGTTATGTTTTAATTCCTCGCGCATATCTATAATATGGGCTCTCGGCATGGGCAAATTATGGATGCGTTGCCGTAAATCCAGCCGAGTCAATTCTCCCTTTTCGGCGCGATATAGTGTTTCCATAGAGGGCGTCGCTGAGCCTAATACCAGGGAGCAATGATGATAGTGCGCACGAAATGCAGCAATGCGATCCGTATGATACTTCGGATTCTTTTCGCTCACGTAGCTCGATTCATGCTCTTCATCAATGATGATCATGCCCAGATGCGGAAAGGGGGCAAAGATGGCGCTACGCGCTCCGATGGCGATGGAAACGTCGCCACGGACGATTTTCTCCCACTCTTCATAACGCTCCGCCTGCGACAGACGGGAATGCAAAATGGCCACCTGACGACCGAATCTGCCTTCAAAGCGAGCAATGGTCTGCGGGGTCAAGGAAATTTCAGGCACGAGCACAATCGCCTGCTTCTGTTCACGCAATGCGCGCTCCACCAATTGCAAATAAATTTCGGTCTTGCCGGATCCGGTGACGCCGCAGAGTACATAGGCGCCCGTTTCGGCTGTAATGCGATCAAAGACTTCCTGTTGCGCCTTTGTCAGCGTCTGGGAAGCATATTCCGCAGAGAGCGGTACATCGCGCCGCGCGATGCGTTTTTCGCGTTCGTCTATCCAGCCCAGTTCAACCAAGCGGGACAGAGTCGCACGGTCAGCACCGGTCTCCTGCTGCAGGGCTTTTCCGGACCGTTCCCCTTCTCGGAGAGCTTGCAGAACCTTTTTTTGACGCAAAGCGCCGGAGCGAGGTTTTACCTCTTTGCCCTCTTCCGTCAGTACATAGAATGTTTCCATCTTCGGGCGATAGGCACCCGGTTTTCCCGGAGGTAAAACCGTTTGAATGGCTGCCGTATAATCGGAAAGATCATGGTCCACCATGTATTCGGCTAATGCCAAGGATTCTGCCGATACCGGGGAAGGCGCAGCAATCCACGACAAAATCTCTTTTGTCGGAAAATCCGGTTTTTCCTGCTCCAACACCCGAAGCACCATCGCATGTCGAGGACGATTGCCCTTGCCAAAAGGGACGGAACAAAGGGCACCGCGTACGGCTCCTTCCTCCAGTGCACGCGGCACAGCGTACGTGAAGGGGCGATCCGTTTTTCGCGTATTGGTCGATAGCAATACTTCGACGTACAAGCTCATCGGAGTAAATCCAGAATTTGATCCGCTACCTCCTCTTTCGAGAGAATTGGCAGCGATTTTTCGACTTCTTCCCCGAGAATGGTCACAATATTGGTGTCATAATCAAAAGCAGCGCCTTCTTTGGTTACGTCATTGGCTACGATAAAATCCAATTGCTTCTTTTCCATCTTCTCGCGGGCATGCTCCAGCACCTTTTCTGTTTCCGTCGCAAAGCCGATGACGACCTGATCGGTTTTCATGCCGGCAAGCGTCCGTAAAATATCGGGCGTATCCAAGACGGAAAAAGCACGTACTTTACCGTCATCCAAGCCTTTGATTTTCTGCGTCTGTTCCTCTACCGGTCGAAAATCTGCCGGAGCAGCAGCCATAATGAGCACGTCCGTTGCCGGAAATTCCTTTTTCAAGGCCTCCAACATATCCTCTGTCGATTCCACCGGAATATCACGCACATGGATCGGTACCGGAACTTTTATATCGCCATGAACCAAGGTGACTTCCGCACCGCGCTTCTGCGCACGACGTGCAATGGCAACGCCTTGTTTGCCGGAAGAGTCATTGGTCAGAAAACGCACCGGATCCAATCGTTCTTTGGTTGGGCCGGCCGTGACCAAAATCTTGGTACCGGCTAAATCTTTTTCGGTAAAGAAAGTGTCCAGCGCTTCAAAAAGTTCTGTGGCTTCCGGCATGCGACCGGTGCCGACTTCCTGGCAGGCGAGCCATCCCTCGTTGGGATACAGCACATGGATCCCGCGTTTCTCAAGAATTTGTAAATTCTCCTGCGTTGCCGGATTTTGATACATCACCACATTCATAGCCGGCGCCACTATGACGGGACAATGTGCGGCCAAAGCAGTGGCGGAAAGCAAATCATCCGCCATTCCGTGCGCCATTTTTGCCAATACATTGGCCGTTGCCGGCGCAATCAAAAAGGCATCCGCTTCACGCGTGAGATCAATGTGCGGAATGAAACCGTCACTCTCTTCAAAAAGATCCGTGTACACCTTATGTTGCGACATCGTTTGAAAGGTCAGGGGTGTCACAAAACGCGTCGCGCTTTCGGTCATAACTACATGAGTTTCTGCCCCTGCTTTATTGAGGAGGGACAAAAGCTCCAGTGTTTTATATATCGCAATGCCTCCGGACACCCCGACGAGTATGCGTTTCCCCGATAGACTCATTTATTCCTCCACGGATTCCTGATCCACCTTGGTCACACGGTGCTGCATAATTTCATCCAGCGCCACCGTAACCGGTTTTTCGCCTTTACTGTCCACTAACGGCTTCGATCCGTCCGTTAACAGACGTGCCCGTTTCATCACCATGACGCAGACGTCATAGCGGCTCGGACTGATTTCGTTCAATTCTTGAAATGATGGATTAATCATGAAATTCCTCCCAATAATTTTCAATCAATTTGGCATCGATGCGATGATTCTCGGCATCGATAATGTGCGATACCATTTCGGCACAACGTGAAACTTCGTCGTTGACCACGGCAAAATCATAGTCATGCAGCATGGATATTTCTTTCTTTGCATTAAACAAACGCAGATGGATGCTGTCCTCATCTTCACTGCCGCGTTTACGAATGCGTGCCTCGAGATCATCGCGATGCGGCGGCAACAGGAAAATGAAAACACCGCCGGGCATATTTTGTTTGACCTGCATGGCGCCTTGCACGTCAATCTCTAAAATAACATCTTCCCCTTGTTCCAATTGCTCCATGACATAGGCTTTCGGTGTGCCGTAATAATTGCCATGCACCTGTGCAAATTCCAACAAGGCGCCTTCATCAATCAGTGCGTTAAACTCTTCTTTGGTATAAAAGAAGTAGTTCTCCCCGTCCTTTTCCATCGGCCTCTTCTTACGCGTGGTTGCGGAAATACTGACCTTCAGATCCGGACGCATCTTTTTGAGTGCTTCGCAGACCGTGCCCTTCCCCACTCCGGAAGGACCGGAAATGATAATCAAATGTCCTTGGCGTCGCATGTCTCCTCCTTTATTTCTTGCCTTAAGTGTAACGAACTTTCGTGTACATCGCCAAGAAAATAAGACAACAATGTCATATTTTCTTTTCCGGAGTCATTAGAAACGGATGGTATAATATCCTAAGAAAGGAAGACACCATGACTTTTGACGGAATTACCCTGCATGCGGTCGTAGCGGAGCTCAAAGCGAAGCTCTTGAACGGTCACATAAAAAAAATCAATCAAATCGGCCCTTCGCAAATCACCATGTCGTTTTATGCGCACGGGATGAATCAATTACTCTATTTATCCTGCGATTCCTCGAGCGGCCGCATACATTTAACCGAAAAGAAATATACCAACCCGCTGACGCCTCCAGACTTTGTCATGCTCTTGCGCAAACATCTGGGCCAGGGAAAGCTGATCGGCATCGATCAGGTCGGCTTGGACCGTACGGTTGCCCTGCGCTTTGAAACGCATAACGAGCTGGGTGATACGGTCATAAAAAAGTTAATCCTGGAAATTATGGGGCGCCATTCCAATCTGATTTTGGTAGATCAAAATGAAAAGGTGGTGGAAGCGGTGCGACGGGTCTCTCACGATATGAGTCGCGTGCGCCAAATCTACCCGGGGAAACGCTATGAAGTCTTCCCTGCCGATAAACAGGAAGTTTTGGCGGATCACCCTTCGGTGTCAGAGCTCGTAGCAAAGGCACAAGAAACGGAACACGGTGGCATGACCGTTAAGAAGATTTTCTACGGCTCGTTGACAGGTTTTTCGCCATTGGCTTCAACGGAGCTTTGTGTCCGCGCTGATGTCGATCCCGCTATGCCCATTGGTCAGCTCACAGCGGACCAAATCCAAGCGTTGGATGCCGAACTTTGTGCATGGACTGAAGCCTTGCGCACAGATACTTATCATCCCGCGCTGTATCGCTCTCCCAAGCTGCAAGCCTACCCCTTTGCTTTGACGCATTATGGCGCGCCGGAAAAAGAATCCGATTCCATCAGTGCGATGATAGACCTTCAAACCGTAGAAACCGCTCGTGACGATGGATTCGGTCAGAAAAAGGATCACTTGCGCCATCGCCTGGCAGAGATTCTGGAGAAGAAAAATCGAAAGCTTGAAAATCTCAAAAAGGACGAGGCGGAAACCGAAAATCGTCAAACAATTAAGGAAGAAGCGGATTTGCTTGCCGCTTATGCGCACACCGTACAAAAAGGGCAAACAGAAATTGTGGTGGATGACTTTTTCCACGACAATACAAAGCGTTCCATTCCCCTGGATCCCAAAAAAACAGGCCATGAAAATATGGACGCTAAATACAAGCATTTTTCAAAGCTCAACACCGCACATAAGATTTTATTAAAGAGCATCCCGCAGTTACAAGGAGAAATTCAATATTTAGAACAGCTTGGAGAAATGCTGGAGCAAACTGAAGACAGCGGATCGCTCAATGAAGTATGGGAAGAATTTGAACGAGAAGGTTTGTTGCCGCGCAAAAAGCGCCATAAAAAGGCAAACCGTTCGACGCCCCTGCCGCCGCGTGAGTATACGACACGCAACGGATTGATCATTCTCGTGGGCCGAAATAATTTTCAAAATGATCGTTTGACATTGAAAGTTGCCGATAAAGAGGACTATTTCTTCCATGCGAAAACGGTGCCCGGCGCACATGTGATCCTGCGCTGCGGCGGAAACGAACCGTCACAAGAGGATATACAGGCTGCCGCATGGCTTGCCGCCAAATATTCCTCCCAGGCGCAGGAAAATGCCGTGGATATTGATTTCACACAAAAGAAACACGTGTACAAAGCGAAAGGGGCGAAACCAGGCATGGTCTACTACAAGGAATTCCAAACCCTAACCATGAATCCCCAAGCCACACCCGACTTCTTTCGCGTGACGGAGAAGAACGAAAACGAAGCTTAGCGGGACAATTGTTTCAAGCAAAGCGGCGTCAGCATTTCTTCCTTCGCAGCATGTCTCCAGCTTCACAAGGGCCCGGGAGATTCACTGTAACAATGGTCTTAGGCGTCTTTGCCCTATCAACTCTTTCACCGTCCGTCGTTACTATCGTCGTCGGCGACCAGTTGAGAAAATCCCCCTTGGCACGCATGAGTTCCAACGCATCTCCAAGAGAAAATGCATTTCGCACCTCGACCTCCATCGTCTCGGTATCCGGATGAACGGCTTTTACAACGCCTACAAAATCGTAATCCTGAATATAGGAAGTGGAGGCATAATTCTGCCCCTCTGCACCGGGATTACCACGCAAAAAGCCCGTCGTAAACGCACGATGGCTTGTTTTCGAAATTTCCTTCATACAGTCGTCGATCACAGCGTCATTCCAGTTTCCCTCGGCGATGGCGTCTAACGCGCGCCGATAGGCATGCACAATGGTCGCCACATAGTATGCGCTCTTGACGCGCCCTTCGATTTTAAGGCTGGATACGCCGTTATCCATCAATTCCGGCAGATACGGCAAAAGGCACAGATCCTTGGAGTTCATGATGAAGGTGCCGTTCTCATCTTCTTCAATGGGAAAATATTCACCGGGTCGCGTCTGTTCCATCAGCGCATACTTCCAGCGACAAGCCTGTGCACAATCGCCACGGTTCGCATCACGACCGGTCATATAATTGGAAAGTAAACAACGTCCCGATATCGATATGCACATGGCGCCATGTACAAAGGCTTCCAGTTCCAACGATGGATCAATCGCCTGACGAATGGCGCCAATCTCCTGTAAAGACAATTCTCGCGCCAAGACCACCCGTTCTGCGCCCTGATCCCCCCAAAATTGCACGGTGCGTGCATTCATGAGGCTTGCCTGTGTGGAAATATGAATGGCAAGCTTTGTGGATTCCCGAATGACCTGAAAAACGCCGGGATCGGAAACAATCACCGCGTCCACGCCCATCGCTTCCAACGATTTGGCCATCTCCACCAAACCGTCAAAGTCGTCATTATGAGCAATGATATTCATGGTGACATATACTTTGGCGCCCTTCGCATGGGCCAAGGTCACCGCTTCTTGGATGGCTTCCGGGCCGAAATTTTTGGATGCCGTGCGCAGTCCGAAGCGTTCGCCGGCAAGATAGACTGCATCGGCGCCGAAATGTAGGGCCGCTTTTAATTTTTCCATATCGCCTGCTGGCGCCAGCAGTTCTACCGGCCGATCAGGCCTCATCATGCCCATCCGTTTCCATAATGATGGTGAGAATCATCGGATTACGCTGAATCTCTTTGTATACATAGCTCTTGACTTCTTCACGAATGCGCGATTTCAGGAAAGCCCAATCGGTAATGTTTCGTTTCTGCGCATCGCGGAAAATCTGCGACACGATGCCTTTCATTTCTTCGATCAAATCAACATTATCCTTCATATAAATGAAGCCGCGAGAAATCACTTCCGGGCCGGCGACCATCTTGCGTGTCTTGCGATCCACGGTCACAACCAAGGCGATCATGCCGTCATCGGATAGACGCTTGCGGTCATTAAGCACCACAGAACCGACATCACCGATGCCCAGCCCGTCGATTAGAATCTTACCGGCCTGTACTTTTTCATCCATATTAGCCACGACGGCATTACCCACACGATTAAATTCAATCACGCTGCCGTTCTCTGCCATTAAAACATGTTCTTCATCCATGCCCAGATCCAGCGCCAATTTTTTATGCGTCAGCATCATGCGCGGTTCGCCGTGGGCGGGAATGAAGTATTGTTCCTGTACCAGAGAATGCATGAGTTTGATTTCTTCCTGGCAAGCATGCCCGGAAACGTGGACGTTTTGCAGCGAGGAATAAATCACTTTACATCCGCGCAGCATCAGCTGGTTAATCATATCACCGATGCCCTTTTCATTGCCGGGAATCATGGAAGCGGACAGAATAATGGTATCGTCCGGTCCTACCTCAATCTGGCGATGGGAGCCGTTGGCCATGCGTGACAGCGCACTCATGGGTTCGCCCTGTGATCCTGTGATCAGAAGGCATACTTCGTCGGGTTTGTATTTGTTGACATCTTTAATATCAATAAGCGTTTTGCTTTGCACTCTCAGATAGCCCAACGCACTCGCGACGGCCACGTTGTTTAACATGGAACGGCCGGATAAAGCGACTTTGCGTTTATTCGCTTCTGCCGCATCAATAATTTGCTGAACACGATGTAAATTCGAAGCAAAGGTAGCTACAATCAAACGTCCCGTCGTGTTCCTAAAAATGCCGCGGAAGGTTTCTCCGACGCTACGTTCACTCAAGGTATAGCCCGGTCGTTCCACATTGGTGGAATCGCTATAAAGGGCCAGAACCCCTTCCTCGCCCAGTTCGGCAAGACGATGGATATCTGTGGGTTCGTGGTCAATGGGCGTAAAATCAAATTTAAAATCGCCGGTAAAAAGAATGGTACCTACCGGATTGTGCACGGCAATGGCACAAGCATCGGGGATGCTGTGCGCCACACGAATGAATTCGCAATCCAATTCGCCCAGACGCAAAACATCGCCAGCTTTCACATATTTAATGCAGGAGGGGTTTAAGCCGTGTTCTTTGAATTTATTCTCCAGCAATCCACCTGTCAATCTCGTACAATACACATTCGTAGGCAATTTCTTCAAGACATACGGCACCGCGCCGTAGTGGTCCTCATGCCCGTGGGTCAAAAGAATGCCGCGCAACTTCTCCTTGTTCTTTTCCAAGTAAGAAATATCCGGGATCACCGTATCCACACCGGGCATGTCCTCATCCGGAAAAGTCAGCCCTGCGTCGATCACAATCATATCATTGCCGTATTCGACGACCGCCATATTCTTTCCGATCTCGCGAAGACCGCCGAGTGGAATCACTCGAAGCCTCTTTATATTCGATTTTGTTTTCAAACCTGATCCTTCCTTTCCTGTTCTTTTTCTATCATTAAATCCTCGTAGGCTTCCATCACCTCATCGAGTTCTTCTTCGGATTCCAAGGCCGCAAAGACCACCTCATCTTTGTCGGTAAAATAGCGCAAAAAGAAGGAAGAGCCGTCATCGACGTCTTCCATTAAGCAATAATCTTGATCATTCAGGCGAAACGTAGCCAGCAATGTCATTGGCACTTCTTTTTCACCATCATGTAATACAATCTGTTCACCGGTCATTGTTGTTTACTCCGTCTGTCCAGCCACTGCTGCAATATAAACGTTGCGGCAACGGCGTCTACATGTTTCTTACGATTTTCACGGCGCACACCGGTTTTCATTAACACCTGTGAGGCCGATTTCGTGCTCAATCTCTCGTCTTGATATTCTATGGAATACCCTTTTTTCCGCAGTTCCGCCCCAAAACTCTGTGCTCGGCGTGCCGAATCACTCAACTGATTGTTCATGTGCTTTGGCAAGCCGATCACAATTTCACGAACATCCTGTTCTTGTATCAAGCGTTCCACCGCCGCTAAGTCTTGCGACAATTGCGTGCGCTTGAGAGTACTATGAGCCTGCGCAATAAGATAGGTGGGGTCACTGAAAGCAATCCCGATGGTTTTTGTTCCGACATCCAATCCCATTGCGCGACTCATATTCCCTCCGAAACGTTCGTACAAGGCCGACGATTCCTCAATCTTCCTTTCCGTCCTCTGACGGAATGCGATGCCCTTTCAAATAATAGGTTAAAAGCGCCTCGAGCAGTTCATCCCGATCAATCTGACGAATCAGTTTGCGGGCACCATTAAAGCTTGTAATGTATGTCGGATCGCCGGAGAGAATATAACCGATAATCTGGTTTTCCGGTGCATATCCCTTTTCTTTCAATGAGGCATACACACTTGCCAAAATTTCTTCCATGTTGTGCCGTTCTTCAAT
The DNA here is from genome assembly GCF_000308275.2 of Levyella massiliensis. Taxonomy (GTDB): domain Bacteria; phylum Bacillota; class Clostridia; order Tissierellales; family Peptoniphilaceae; genus Murdochiella; species Murdochiella massiliensis_A. The sequence continues at coordinate 394,192 of NZ_HG529490.1, read as the reverse complement.
CGGCGTGAAAAGCATTGTTTCGCTGAAATCTTTCGACATCTCTGCCTCCTAACCAGTGTGGTTACGACAATTTACCTTCCACCCATCCGCTTAGCGATTGTAATGCCTCATCAATCTTTGCGGGAGTTTTGCCGCCGGCGGTAGCAAACTGCGGGCGACCGCCGCCGTTACCTCCGGTGATTTGTGCCAACGATTTAACCAAATCGCCGGCTTTTAATCCTTTTTTGACGAGATCCTCTGCCACGGATACTACCCAATACACTTTGCCGTCGGTTGCAGCAGCCAGAGCAATTACATAGGAGTCGTACTGTTCCTTGAGGGCATCGGCCAAGTCCTTCAATTCGTTCATGGATTTACCGTCCACGCGCTGACCGAGGACGCTGACGCCCGCAATTTTTTGAACATTTCCATTCAACTGTTGCGACAGTTCGCTGGCCATTTTCGACTGGAAAGTCTCAATTTCGTGCTTCATGGTCTTATTCTCATCCAAAAGGGTTTGGATACGCTGCAATAAATTCTCCGCCGGTACCTTCAGAAGATCTGCCAATGCTTGGCGATCGGCTTCTTCCTCCTTATAGCGGGCAAGAGCGGCACGACCGGTCACGGCTTCAATACGTCTGACACCGGAAGAAACGCCCTGCTCCGAAAGAATATGGAACGCCTGCAACTGTGCCGTGTTATCCACGTGTGTGCCACCGCAAAGTTCCTTAGAAAAATCCCCCATGGAGACCACACGCACTTCATCATGATATTTATCTTCAAATAAGCCGATAGCTCCTTCGTCCATCGCCTCCTGTAAAGGTAATACCCGAGTTTCGACCGGATACGATTCGAAAATAGCACGATTTACAATTTTTTCGACTTTTTGCAGTTCCTCCGCCGACATGGCTTCGTAGTGCGTAAAGTCAAAGCGCAACCGCTCCGGGTCGACTAGAGAGCCGGCTTGATTAATATGATTGCCAAGCACCAGGTGTAATGCCTTATTCAACAAATGGGTGGCAGAATGGTTACGTCGGATATCTTCGCGACGATCCTTCTCTACACAAGCTTGTACGCAATCGTCGGCGTGCAAAGTGCCTTTGCGCACGGTAATGCTGTGCATGAAGATCTCGTTTCTATCTTTCTTGACCTGCTCGACGTCCGCTTCCGCCTCGTCCTTTTTTAACGTACCTTTATCGGCCACCTGACCGCCGCCCTCGGCATAAAACGGCGTACGATCTAAAATAGCAATGCCCTTTTCGCCTTCCGAGAGGCTCTTGACGCGTTCCGTTCCGCGATATAACGCCAGGATGACAGATTCGTCTTCAAGCGTAACGTAACCGGTAAACGCCGTAGAAGGCAGATCTTCCGCATGAATGGTCTCCTCTGTGTCCCAGCCGCTCGTTTCTTTGCGACGCTGACGAGACTGCAGACGCTGTTCCTCCATGCGCTTGCGGAAATCCGCTTCATCCACTTGTTGTCCTTGTTCTGCGGCAATTTCACGCGTTAAATCGATCGGGAAGCCGAATGTATCATAGAGGCGGAATACGCGTTCGCCATCCAGCACATTCTTCCCCTTCTCTTTGGATTCGGCAATGATACCCTCTAAGAGCTCCAGCCCCTGATCAATGGTCTGCTGGAAGTTTTCTTCTTCGCGCTCCACAATGGTGAAAATACGTTCTTTGCCTTCCAAAATTTCCGGATATTCCGCCCCGTAGACCTTCATGATTTCCGTGATGGTCTTGCGCAAGAATTTTCCTTGAATACCAAGTAATTTTCCATAGCGCGCGGCACGGCGCAAGAGGCGACGCAGCACATAGCCACGTCCTTCATTGGACGGAACCACGCCATCCGACACTAAGAAAGTAATAGCCTTGGAATGATCGATGATAACACGGAACGATTCATCCGCTTTCGGATCTTCACCGTATTGTTTACCGGAAAGGTCATGAATCACCGAGCGTAGCCCTTGAAATTCATCCAACTCGAAAATATTGTCCTTGTTCTCACAGACCAACGCCAAACGCTCCAGACCCATGCCGGTATCAATGTTCGGATGATCGAGCGGTACATAAGAGCCGTCCGCTTGACGATCGAATTGCGTAAAGACAAGGTTCCAGATCTCCATGAAGCGATCGTCGTTATCCAAAGGAGACGTACCTTCTCCGTAGCTGGGACCGCGATCGTAGTGAATCTCCGAGCAAGGACCACAGGGCCCCTGTTCCAGTTCCCAGAAGTTATCTTCCTTCCCCAGGCGCAATACATGATCCGGCGCTACACCGATGGTTTTCGTCCAGATATCATAGGCTTGCTGATCTTCCTCAAAAACGGTGATCCATAAACGATCCGGTTCTAAGCCGATTTCTTCAGTTAAAAACGTCCACGCCCAAGAGATCGCTTCCGGCTTAAAATAATTGCCAAAAGAGAAGTTGCCGAGCATTTCAAAGAAAGTGGCATGCCGTGCGGTTTTACCCACATTGTCGATGTCCGCCGTACGCACGCATCGCTGCGAGCTGGTAGCACGATTATGCGGCATTTTTTTCTCGCCCATGAAATAGGGCTTTAAAGGTGCCATACCCGCATTGATCAGAAGAAGACTGTCGTCCCCTTCCGGGATGAGCGAAAAGCTCACCAGACGTGTATGTTCACGGGCTTCAAAAAAATCCAGATATTTCGAACGGCACTCATTCATTCCAAGATATTGCATCGTCATCCTCTTATTTTCTTCCTTCACTGCAGTTTTTCTGCTCACGTTCTGCATTCCGATTCTGTCCGGTTACTACACGGCAAGGGACATCTCCACCATGTCCGCCAACGTCAGGTCTTCAATGGAGCGATAGATGGCCTCGTTCATGCGATTGATCACAAGGCGCGTAGGACAATTGGTAAAGCCTCCGGGGCAATCTCCCGCTTTGACACAATCCGCCAGCCAAAACTTGCCTTCCAGCGTATTGAGCATGTCCAAAACGGTTATGTCTCTCGGGTCGCGAGCGGTCGTATAGCCGCCTTTTGCGCCCCGTATACTCTTCACCAAGTGATCGCGTTTCAGTAAGCGCATCAATTGCTCCAAGTAGGATTCACTCAGCAATAAAGCATCCGCCATTTCAGAGAGAGGAACCGGACGCCCTTCTCTCTCCTGTTCGGCAATATAAGTCATCGCTCGTAAACCATATCGACTGCGGGTTGTTAATTTCATCGTACTTTCCTAACTAATACCAAGATTTATTTCACCACCAAATTCAGGATTTTGTTGGGAACAAAAATCACTTTGGCCAATTTCTTGCCTTCCAAATAGCGAGCAATGCTCTCTTCTTTTTGTGCGGCTTCCACGGCTTGTTCCTGTGTGGCTTTTAACGGTAACACGACTTTGCCGCGCACTTTACCGTTAATTTGAATGGGCATTTCAGCGTAGTTTTCACTTAGCTTATCGTCCTGATATTCCGGCCAAGCGCCATCCGTCGCAATGTGTCCCGTAAATCCGGCGCGCTCCCATAACTCCTCCGTTACATGCGGCGCCACAGGGTTTAATAACAGCAGGAAAGTTTTCCATTCCGTGCGCGTGACGCGTTCTTTGGCGCGTAATGCATTCGATAATGTCATCAGCTGTGCGATCGCCGTATTGAACTTCAGCGTTTCAAAATCCTCAGTGACCTTTTTAATGGACTGATGGAAGAGCACTTCCGTCTCTTTATCCATGGATTCGTCTTCGGTCAGCAAATCGGCCATCTTCCAGACGCGCTCCAAAAATTTGCGACAACCTTGCACGCCGCTTTCTGTCCAGTTGGCGCTCTTTTCAAAATCACCGATGAACATTTCATAAGTGCGCAACGTATCAGCACCGTATTCTGACACAATTTCATCCGGATTGACCACATTGCCGCGAGACTTGCTCATCTTTTCGCCATTGTCGCCCATGATCATGCCGTGGGAAGTGCGCTTCGCATACGGTTCTTTTGTGGATACAACACCGATATCGTAGAGGAATTTATGCCAGAAACGCGAATACAGCAGATGCAATGTGGTATGCTCCATACCGCCATTATACCAATCCACCGGTCCGAAGTATTGTTCGGCTTCCTTCGACACCAGTTCCTGATTATTGTGCGGATCCATGTATCTTAAATAATACCACGAAGAGCCTGCCCATTGGGGCATCGTATCCGTTTCACGACGTGCCGGCTCGCCGCAGATCGGGCAAGTCGTATTGACAAAGTCTTCCATCTCGGCCAGCGGAGACTCTCCCGTTGCCGTCGGCTGATAATTCGGTACTTCCGGCAATAACAGAGGCAGCTGTTCCTCCGGGATCGGTTGCCAACCATGTTCCTCGCAATACACCATCGGAATGGGTTCGCCCCAATAGCGCTGACGACTGAACACCCAGTCACGCAATTTATAATTCGTTTGTGGCTTGCCCAAGTGCTTCTCCGTTAAAAACGCAATCATCTTAGCGATGGCGTCTTTGACAGACAGGCCGTTTAAGAAGTCGGAATTCACCAAGGTCCCTTCGGAAACGTCCGTAAACGCTGCTTCCTCCACAGGCACCGGAGCACCTGCCACCACTTCTACAATGGGCAGATCAAATTTCTTGGCAAACTCCCAGTCGCGCGAATCATGCGCCGGAACCGCCATAATAGCACCGGTACCATAGGTCATGAGAACATAGTCCGAAACCCAGATCGGAATTCTTTTGCCATTGGCAGGATTCACGGCGCAAACGCCCTTGAGCGCCACACCGGTTTTATCCTTGTTCAGTTCCCCGCGTTCAAAATCCGATTTTAACAGCGCCTGCTGCTGATAGGCTTTGATTTCATCCATGTTTTCAATGGCATCGGCATACTGTTCCAGCATCGGATGTTCCGGGGCAACCACCATGTAAGTCACGCCGAACATCGTATCGGGACGTGTGGTATAAACGGTCAGCACATCCTCGGTTTCTTTATCGCCCGCCACCACGGCAAAGTCTGCCTCAGCACCGTGCGAGCGACCGATCCAGTTGATCTGTTGCTGTTTAATCCGCGGCGTATAGTCCACTGTGTCCAAGTCGTCAATCAAACGATCCGCATAAGCCGTGATCTTTAGCATCCACTGATCTTTTACGCGATGTTCGACTGCCGTGCCACAACGCTCGCAAGCGCCGTTAACCACTTCCTCATTTGATAAGCCGACGCGGCAGCTCGGGCACCAGTTAATGGGAACTTCCTTTTTATACGCCAGACCGTGTTTTACCATCTGGATAAAAATCCATTGTGTCCAGCGATAATAGTCCGGATCCGTGGTGTTGATGACACGATCCCAGTCAAAGGAAAAGCCAATGGAATCCAGCTGGTCACGAAAGTGTTTTATATTTTTACGTGTCACCTCCGCCGGATGAATTTTATGCTTAATGGCATAATTTTCCGTCGGCAAACCGAAAGCATCAAACCCCATCGGATACAGCACATTATAGCCTTGCAAGCGACGCTTCCGCGAGACAATATCTAACGCCATGTACGGGCGCGGATGGCCGACGTGCAGCCCCTGCCCGGAGGGATAGGGAAATTCAACCAAGGCGTAGTATTTCTTTTTGCTCGGATCCAAGGTGGCGTGAAAAACATCCGTCTTTCGCCAAAATTCTTGCCATTTTTTCTCGATCACTGCGGGATTATAGGTTTCCATTGTACCCTTCCTTACTCTTCCATTTCGTTTCCACACTTTTCCTACGCGTGCGACTAAGCTGCACCACTTATCGTAAGCTTTTTACGGTACGCGGATACGGCACCACGTCACGAATATTTTCCATGCCGGTCACATACATCACGCAGCGTTCAAAGCCCAGGCCGTAACCGCTGTGCACGCAGCCGCCAAAGCGACGTAAATCCGTATACCATTGATAGTCTTTTTCAGCAATGCCTTTATCCTTCATCTGCTGGAGCAATACGTCCTCGCGTTCTTCACGCTGTGAGCCGCCGATAAGCTCCCCGATGCCGGGCACCAACATATCCGCACAAGCCACCGTTTTTCCGTCGTCATTTAATCGCATATAGAAGGATTTAATTTCTTTCGGATAGTCCGTTACGAAAAGCGGTCCCTTAACAATCTCCTCCGTCAGATAACGTTCATGTTCGGATTGCAGGTCACAGCCCCATTGGACGGGAAATTCAAAGCGATCATTCACTTTTGAAAGAATCTCGATCGCTTCGGTATAGGTCATGCGCGCAAAATTCGCTTTACGCACCAGATCCAAGCGTTCCTTGAGTCCCTTATCAATGAAGCGGTTAAAGAATTCCATTTCCTCCGGCAGTCGTTCCATGACGGCGTTTAAAATGTGCTTCATCATGGCTTCGGCCAAATCCATCATATCCGTCAGATCCGCAAAAGCTATTTCCGGTTCAATCATCCAAAATTCAGCCGCATGACGCGTCGTGTTCGAATGTTCGGCACGGAAAGCCGGTCCGAAGGTATAGACGTTGCGATGGCTCATAGCAAAGGATTCCAGCTCCAACTGACCGGAAACCGTCAGATGGGCCGGCGTAGCGAAGAAGTCTTCTTTATAGTTCACTTTGCCTTCTTCCGTCCGTGGCACATCGTTCAGATCCAGCGTAGTCACCTGGAACATTTCCCCGGCGCCCTCCGCGTCCGAGGCAGTTATAATCGGCGTGTGCACATAAGTAAAGCCATGGCTGTGGAAAAACTCATGGATGGCATAAGCAATTTCACTACGTGTGCGAAACACTGCCTGGAACGTATTCGTACGCGAACGCAGATACGGGAACTGACGCAAAAACTCCATACTCTGTCGTTTATTCTGAATGGGATAATCTTCGGAATTGCTGCCCAAAAGTTCTACTTTTTTTGCTTCCAGTTCAACGGGCTGCGGAGAATTGGGCGTCACTTTCAATATTCCGTCAACGGCGATGGAGCTGCCGTTAGGAATATGCGTCACCTGTTCGTAGTTTTCAAGCGACGGGGTGATCACCACCTGCAGCGGCTTAAAAAAGGTCCCATCGTTCACCATGAGAAAACCGACATTTTTGGAAATGCGCGATTGGCGAATCCATCCATCGATATGGATGCATTCTCCTTCATGGGCTGACGCTTCGCGATAACACTGTTTAACTTCCATGCTTCCTCCTTATGCTCATCGTTGCTCCCGGTCGTTCTCCGACGTTCCGGAAGACGGCTCCGTTTTTTTTAAATTCTTTAAATATTGTTTTAGGTTGGCTTCTTCCCCGCGATTCACCGGGTGATAGAAAGTATGTCCTATTATTTCATCCGGCAGGTAATTCTGCAAGACGTAGCCAGTCGGATCATTATGCGGATAGCGATAAGTAAGTCCTCTGCCTAAGGCTTCTGCCCCGGCATAATGAGCATCCTTAAGATAGGCGGGAATATCACCGGGCGGATGCGAACGTACATAGGCAAGTGCTTCATCAATAGCCAGATACGAGGCATTACTCTTTGGGGACGAAGCCAAGAAAGTCGTCGTTTGTGCAAGGATAATACGTGCCTCCGGCATACCAATGTGCGATACCGCCTGATAGCAACTCACCGCATGAATGAGCCCCAAAGGCTCGGCATTGCCGATATCCTCACTGGCCAAAATCACCAAGCGACGTGCAATAAAGAGCGGATCTTCCCCTCCGGCAAGCATGCGCGCCAGGTAATAGATTGCGGCATCCGGATCTGAGCCGCGCACGGATTTGATGAACGCAGAAATGGTATTGTAATGTTCCTCATCGCCCTTATCGTACTGAATGATTTTGGTTTGCATACTCTCGCGCACATCATCCAGCGTAAGATGCACCTTCCCCTCTTTGGGCGGGGTGGAAAGGACAGCCACTTCCAGTGAATTTAACAGCACTCGCGCATCGCCGCCTGCCGAAGCGACGAGAACTTTCTTCGCTTCCTCGTCCAGGACGACTTGAAAAGCACCCAGACCGCGTTTTTCGTCCTGCAGAGCGCGTTCTAGCACAGCGTCCAAGGCTTCAGGCGCCAGCCACTTAAGCTCCACCACCTGACAACGCGAAAGAAGCGCCTTATTCACCTCAAAAAATGGATTCTCCGTGGTCGCGCCGATCAGTGTTACCGTTCCGTTTTCCACATGCGGCAACAGCGCATCCTGTTGACTCTTGTTGAAGCGATGAATTTCATCGATAAAAAGAATGGTGCGCACGTGATCAAAGAGCAGCGCCTGTTTCGCCTCATCAATGACGCTGCGAATGTCCTTGACACCGCTGGTAACGGCGCTTAATTGTTGAAACGCGCGATGGGTGCGTTCCGCAATAACGTGCGCAATCGTCGTTTTTCCGGCTCCGGGCGGGCCAAAAAGAATCATGGAGGGAATGCGATCCGCCTCAATCAATCGGCGCAGCGATTTCCCCGGGCCCAAAATGTCTTCTTGTCCGACAATTTCATCCAGGGTGCGGGGCCGCATCCGATCAGCAAGCGGCGCGTTTTTTTGATTTTCGCGCTCCTGTTGTCGCTCGAGTAAATCCATTTCCCACTCTCCTGCTAAAAAAAGCAGGCGATCCGAGGGATCGCCTTCGCTTATTCGTCCTTACTATCTTCCGCCTGTTCACCTTTCAGGCTGTTCAGCTCTCTATAAAAGCTGTCAACATCTTGAAATTCACGGTATACCGATGCAAAACGCACATACGCCACTTGATCGATCTCTCGCAATTGGTCCATAACCAATTCACCGATATAGGCGGTTGTGACTTCCCGCTGATTCAAATGGTTGAGCTGCGTTTCAATGGCATCCGCTGCCTGTTCCAGTCTTTCTACCGGCACCGGCCGCTTTTCTGCGGAGCGAATCATGCCGCTCAAAATCTTTGAGCGCATAAAAGGCTCGCGGTTTTCATCTTTTTTAATAACGACAATCGCCTGGTCTTCGTAACGCTCATAGGTCGTAAAGCGTTTCTTGCACTTCAGACAGGCACGACGCCGACGCACTGCCTCATTATCTTCCGTCGGGCGGGAATCAATGACTTTCGTATCGGGAAAGCCGCAATACGGGCATTTCATGTTAACGATACTTTCTTAAGAATTCCGGAATGTCCATGTCGTCCGCTTCGACTTCACGACGCTTCGGCTGTGTTTCATCCGCGCTGTGCACTTCTTTACGCACCGGCGCATCATCCTTTGCCGTGACCTTGCGATTATCAAATCCCGTCGCAATTACCGTAATCTTAATATCATCGCCCAAGGATTCGTCCGCACCGGCGCCAAAGATGATATTTGCATCCGGATCGACAGCTTCGCGAATCATTTCAATGGCTTCATTGGCTTCGAAGATGCCTAGGTCTGCCGCGGTGACGTTAACCAGCACAGCTTTGGCCCCGTCCACGCTCGTTTCCAACAACGGGCTCTTGACCGCTGCCTTGGCGGCGTTGACGGCACGGTTTTCACCGCTAGCAATACCGATGCCCATGTGTGCAATGCCTTGATCCTTCATGATGGACTCCACATCCGCAAAGTCCAAGTTAATGATGTTCGGCACGGCAATTAAATCGGAAATGCCCTGAATACCGTTCATCAATACCTGATCCGCCATACCGAAAGCTTCCACCATAGAGGTGCGACGTTCCGCGACCTGCAACAAGCGATCATTCGGGATGACAATCAAGGTATCCACTTTATCCTTCAGTTTATTGATGCCGCTCTCGGCCTGTGTCTGACGTTTACGTCCTTCAAAACCGAACGGTTTCGTAACCACGCCGACAGTTAAGATGCCCATCGAACGGGCCGCTTCCGCCACGACAGGTGCTGCGCCGGTGCCTGTGCCGCCGCCCATACCGGCAGTGATGAAGACCATATCCGTATTGGCCAACAGCTCCGTGATATCGCTCTTGGACTCTTCTGCCGCTTTCTCACCCACTTCCGGGTTTCCGCCGGATCCGAGACCACGCGTTAATTTCACACCGATTTGCAGCTTTTTATCGGAATCCACAACATCCAGAATCTGACGATCCGTATTGACCGCAATAAATTCAACGCCTGCCAGCCCATGCTGTTTCATGCGGTTTAACGCGTTATTGCCGCCTCCGCCGACGCCGAGGACCTTAATTTTAGCAAGACCGTCATTGTTTAATTCCATGTCGAAAGTGTTCATGACTCCCCCTCAGTTTCCTTCCGTTTCTTCCTGTGATTCCGATGATTCCGGCAACACCTGTTGCCCGTTTTTGGTGACTACAATCGGATGTTTCCCTTCATCCAGGAGTATTTCCTGGGCATTTACCCCTTTATTTTCCACTTCTTGCAGCACCGCAGCTAAATCCGTGAATTTATGAATGATATCATTGGGTGCGCCAAAGCGAATTTCTATATCATTATACATTATAACAATGGCTTGTGGCTTTTCAAAACGAACTTTTGAAACCTTTTCGGCCATTCGTGTTTCATGCAAGGTGGATAAGAAGTCCAATTCGCGCGAATCTTCAAAAAAGTCCTCTCCCAATCGCATGGAGGCAAGCTCCTTTTCCAAGGGAATGGGTTTAATGCGGTTAAGATCCGGATTGTAATGGTCCGTAATTTTTCCTTGCGCATCCACATAATACTGCCGTCCGGCGTAGACAAAAACGCCCAGCACATAGGATTCCTTTACATGAATCACCAACCGATCCGGTAATTCCCGTTCGAAGGTCACATCGGCCACGCCTTCAAGAGCGCGAGCGCGTTCCCTCCACTTTTCCGCCGGAAAGGTGAGGATGTTCTGATTGGTATCCCCCAGTGCATGCACCAGATCTTCATCTCGGACGACACGATTGCCATCCACGCGGACCGAATGAATCTTAAAAAATGGAGCCTTCAACAAAAATACGACCATTGCTGCCGCGAGCGCAAGCAGGAGCAGCACCGTAGGAAGGATAGTCCTTCTTCTGCTCATGTTCACTCGTTTCCTGCGGCGATCGTCTTGACGCATACTGCGCATCCCCTGCGCCGTTTGACGAGTCGAGCGGACGGTACGACTCTTATCTCCATGAGAATGAGGGCCGACCGGTGGTCGCGAATTCGGTTGTCTTCCTTGGTTTTGGCGCATGAAAGCCTCCTACGCGTCCCGCGAAATATTTAACAGGATTCCCGCCATCAAGCTCATAATCACAAGAGAACTGCCTCCGTAGCTGATAAAGGGCAGCGTAATACCGGTGGTAGGAATCACGCCGATTGAAACTCCGATATTGACCATCGCCTGAAAGCAGATGAGAAAGGTCAAGCCGCTTGCCAGCATGCGACCGAATGATGTTTTGGCTTTGCCGGCTATCTTAAGACCTCGATAGGCCAAAAAGCAAAATGCAGCAATGACAAGAAAGGCACCGAAAAAGCCTAATTCTTCCGAAATAACAGCGAAAATGAAGTCGTTGTGCGGCTCATCAGCCAGGTAATCAAATTTTTGTACGCTTTTTCCGTAACCTACGCCAAAAAGGCCTCCCGATGCCACAGCATACAGCGATTGCAGCAGTTGCCAGCCGCTACCCGAGGGATCGCGCTTCGGATTCAATACGGACAAAAGGCGTTCCAAGCGATAGTTACCGGGGCGCGGCCAAAAGGCATAGAGAAGTCCGACGGCTGCAACACCCAGCATCGGTAAAAAATGCCACAGACTCATGCCAAAGACGAAGTAGGTGAACAGCAAGGTTGCGCTGATTACGATGACCGCGGAAAAATTCGGCTGTAAATAGATGGGCAAAATCGTAATACCGATAAACAAAAGGACGGTAATAAATTTGCGCAATGAACCGTTTTCTTCAGGGCGTTTGTCGGATAGCATCGTTGCCAATAAAATTAACGATGCGATTTTTAAGCCATCCGACGGCATGTAGGTGACGGGGCCCAGATGAATCCAGCGATGTGCCTGGTTAATCGGATATTTCAGACCCGGTACCCATACCAGTAGGCAGGACAGCAACGCAACAACATAAAGCGGCATCGCGAAGCGGCGATAGAGGCGATAATCAATATGCGAAAACAGGAACATCACGAGAATGCCCAAAACAGAAAAAATAGCATCGCGCACGAAGTAGTACTTGGCATCCCCGAATTGTTTCAAGGCGTAGGGCGCACTGGCGCTAAACACCATGAAGGCGCCAAAAACAGACAACAGAATGATCAGCCATACCAGCCCCCGATCCATACTGCCTTTTCGAATGATTTTTCGATTATGAGCTGCCCTGCGCATGCATACTCCGTTCTAATGCTTTCTAATGCTTCATCCGTTATTTGCGTTCTTTTTTCTCCACGCCTCAACAATAGCGCGAAACTCATCGCCGCGTTCCTCAAAGCGTTTATATTGTCCCCAGCTTGCGCTGGCAGGAGAAAGTAATACCAGATCTCCCTTTTTAGCTTCTTGAAACGCAATTTCCATGGCCTTTTTCAACGTTCCGGCGATGACCGTACGATCGCCCCAGCCGCGTTCCTTTGCTTCTCGGGCAATGCGTTCCGCCGTCTGCCCGATAAGAATCATCATTTTCCCATGCGGGCGCATGGCCTCATACATATCATCATACGATATATGCTTATCATATCCGCCCGCAATGAGAAGAACCGGCTGGTGAATGGCGGCAAGCGCCGTCACGGTAGCATCCACATTCGTTCCCTTGGAATCATTGATGTAGCGAACGCCGTTTACCATGCCCAAATCTTCCATGCGATGCGCAATCGGACGAAAACTGTCCAGTGCCTCGCGCAAGACGTCTTCGCTCACGCCCATATCCCTCGTAATGGCAATGGCAAAAGCAGCATTATGGATATTGTGTTCTCCCCAGAGATGCCAGCCTTCTCCGCGACGCAGATGGTCCAAATACGGATCGTGATACGTTACGTGATGGATCCGCGCCTTCGTACCTACTCTGGCAACGGTTTCTTCGATGGTCGGATCATTTTCCTGAATCCAAAGATCATCTGTCGCCTGCTGATTACGCGTAATATGGGATTTGGCTTCGGCGTAGGCCCCAAGAGAGCCATGCCAATCCACGTGATCCTCTGAAAGATTCAAAATAGCAGCTCGACGCGGCATAAAGGTGTCTGCCCCTTCCAGCTGAAAGCTCGAACATTCCACGATGAACGTCGTGCCTTCCTCTGCTTCCTGCATGCTCGTCAACACCGGGAGGCCGATATTGCCACAGGCGGTTACTTTCCGGCCATCATGCTGTAGGATCCAGGCAACGAGCGATGTCGTTGTCGTCTTGCCATTGGAGCCGGTGATAGCCACCACATTTTCTCCGCCAAAGAGGCGATAGGCCATTTCAACGTCCGTGATCACGGACTTACCTTCTCGGCGTGCACGCTGCACGAGCGGCTTTTGAAACGAGATGCCCGTGCTGCGCAAAATAAAGGCATAGGGATCCAGAGAAATCGCATCCACGTCTTCAATAATCGCAATGGATTCCGGATGAGGCAGAGTATTTAAGTACGCCTGATCTTGCTCGGACAATCCCCCGTCCACGTAGAGCGCAAGCTCAGCTCCAGCTGCCGGTAAAGTTTTGAGGGCGGATTTTCCGGTAACCCCCAAGCCGTACAGCAACACTTTTTCACCTGTAAGGGTGTGCTTAAATTTCATGTTCAGCTCCTTTATTTGTCGGATGGAATGTTTTGCCGCCAATCGCGAAAAACGTAGCTACCAAATTTGATAGGTTAACAGGCACAGCAGCACGCTGATCAGTGAGAACGCCGCCGTAATCTTCTCTTCCGGATATCCCTTCAATTCAAAGTGATGATGAATCGGCGTCATCAGGAAGATGCGCTTGCCGCCAGTATGTCGATAATAGGTGACTTGCATAATCACCGTTAACGCTTCAATAAAGTATAAGCCGCCCAATACGATCAAAAACGGCAGGCGGTTCATCACCATGAGAATAGCTGTCAGCGCGCCGCCGATAGCCATGGAGCCGGTGTCTCCCATAAATAGCGATGCCGGATGACTATTGAAGAACAAAAAGCCGATCAGAGAGCCCGCCATGAGTACCGCCGCAACGCTAGCAGCCGGTTTGTTACCGGCGGTACCGATGTTTAAGAGCGCCAGCGTAATGAATACCGGTAGCGAAACGCCGCCGCACAAGCCATCCAGCCCATCTGTTAAGTTGGTGGCGTTCACGGTGCCGACTACGATAAAGGCAAGCAGAGGAATACTCAAAATCCCCAGATGCCATTCCCAGCCAAAGAAGGGAATTTTTTGTGTGCCCAAAGCCGGGTCTAGTATATACACCACGGCCAGAAGAATGGCGGAAAACGCGAACTGTAAAATCAATTTCTGTCGCGGTGTGAGGCCTTCGCTCTCGTGCTTCATGACCTTTTCCAAATCATCCAGGAAACCGATGCCTGCAAATCCTAACGTGCAGATGGCAATGAGAGCGCTCCAGGCATTAAAGCCGCCGAAGGCAAACAACAATACCGTAAAGACAGCGGTAAAAGCTACGCCGCCCATCGTCGGTGTACCCTGTTTTTTATAGTGGGCCTTATTGCCCTCCTCACGTATTTCTTGTCCGATGGACTCACGCTTGGAAAAGTGAATCCAAAAGTATGTGGCAACGGTAGACAGCAGGATTGCAATAATACCTGCCAACACCAACGACTTTGAAACGAGCATCGTTCCCCCTTCTTCCTATTTGTTATATAGCTTTCCTAAGTATCCTCTTATTGAGAGGACGCACTACCTTTTGCTTCTGTGGATTGTGCTTCTACATTAATAATGATGGGCGTGTCTTTTCCGGCAATTGCTCCCGCTTCCGGGGTTTGCGTCCGAATTACGCCTTCTTTCTCGCCATTGATAGAAAGAGAAATCCCCGTTCCGCCCAGAAGCATCTGTGCTTCGCGTACGGATTTCCCCGTCAGATCCGGGGCTTTATAAGACTGTTTTGCGTCCGGCCGTAGCTCGATCGTTGTTTGTTCTGCCTTTATCGTGCCTGGTGCCGGATTTTGCTCTTCCACCAACGTGAAATCATTCATCGCACCGTAGACACTACAAGAAAAGCCCGCATTGTTCAAGAGTTTACGCGCTTCTGCCACGGTTTTCCGGCAAACGTTCGGAACCACTTTTCCTTCGTTTGACGGTTGTGTCGCTTTCTTTTTTAAGGCCACTAATTGTTCCAGAATACGAGCACTGACTTCGCCGGCCACTTCGCCGCCAAAGGTCTGCTTGGTCGGGTTATGAATCATCACGAAAAGGGCCATTTCCGGCTTATCGTACGGATAGAAGCTATAGAGCGACGCAATTGTTTTGTCGGTGTACTTACCGTTTTCCAAAAGCAGCGTCGTACCGCTTTTACTGCCAATCGATAATTCTTTAATTCGCAGTACCTTAGCGTGCGATACCTCCGTCGTACTGAGCAAATACTTGCGCATCGTAGCGACGGTTTCCTGGGAAAATATAGGATCCGTGATACTTTGCTGATAGCGGGACAGTGTCTTGCCTTCCTGTGAAGTCGAAGAACTGAAAAAATGCGGCGTGCGATAATAGCCGCCGTTGATTACGGTATTGGCAGCTGTCATCATCTCAAGCGGTGTCAAAGAGATGCCGTGTCCAAACGACATCGTCTGCATTTGAATCTTATCTAATTTACCCACCGTTTGCGGGAAAAGGGAGGCTTGCTCGCCTGGTAAATCAACCCCCGTGATCCCGCCCATATGCAAAGAACGCAGATAGGAAAAATAGTTATTGACACCGATATTACGCACGATTTGTACAAAGGCCGGGTTGCAGGAGTTGTTTAGCGCCTGCTCCAGCGTTTGGATGCCGTGCGGATGTGATTCGCGCCAGCAATGCACCCATACCCCCGGAGCAATTTCAATCTTTCCGGTACAAGTGTAACGTGAATCCGGCCGCGATGTCTTTGTTTCCAAGGCGATAGAGGCTGTGAGCGTCTTAAAAACGGACCCCGGCTCATAGAGCGTGGTAATGGCGGGGTTCTTCCAACGCGCATAGAGCATTTTCATGCGCTCTTCTTCCTTCATGGCTTTCCATGCGGCTTCGCCCTTATCGTTCACGGGCGCATAAGGTGTATTGGGGTTAAAGGTGGGCGCACTTTCCATAGCAATAATCTCACCCGTATTGGGATTCATAAGAATTGCTGTGCCGGAATCCGCTTTAAATTCGCTCAAGCCTTTGCGCAATTGTTCGCTTACAATGCGCTGTGCCTCCAGATCCACGGTCAAATGCAGATTTTGCCCTTCTTCGGAAGCATAGTTTTCTACCGATTCCGTCGGAATAATATTGCCGCCCAAATCCCTTGATGTTGTAGTTTGTCCGCCCTTACCGCGCAATAAGGCGTCATACTTCGACTCCAAACCATAGATGCCGCCTCCCTCATTATTCACAAAGCCTAAGCTTTGCGCCATGATATCCTGATTGGGATAAAAACGATCCGGTTCCTGCACTACGCGGTACGCCTGGAGTCCTGAGCTTTGCAGCTGATCGATTTCACTTTGCGTTAACTTCGTTTTCAGCGCCACATCATAGCGATTCGAGGAAAGCGCCTTTTCGACTTCTTCTTTTTCCATGCCTAATATGTAGGCCAATAATTCCACGGTTTTCTTTTTATCTTCCGCTTTTATCTCTTTTGGAAACACATAAACCGTATTTACCATCACCGACACCGCCAACGGGCGATCCGCACGATCGTATATCGTCCCGCGCTTAGGCTTGACCGTTATAGTCCTGCGCCGCTGTGCCAGGGCTGCTTCTTGATAACTTGAACCAACCACTACCTGCAAATAAAAAAGCCGAGCAAGAAACAAAACAACGACGAGAAGCGCGCAAAGGAAAACGACGCGAATCCGTACCGATGAATGGTCTTGTCTCGGCTGATTTTTGAATTGATTTTTACTCATAGCCTCACTCCGTCCGCATTACTCCTTGTGCTGCGGATTGGCCGCAAGCGTTTTGGTTTCCTGCGATTCGGCTGCGGTTTGGTTTTTCATCACCGTCGAAGGGTCACGAGCTACGGAGAGCTTTTGCTCTTTGGTTGGATACTGCATGCCCAATCGACGTTTCGCAAGTTCTTCTATGCGGGCAGGTTCCAAGTACGGAGCCAACTGCATATTCAATGTGTCTCGCTGTGCTTTCAATTCTTCAACTTCCGCTACCGTCGCACGAACTTTACGATTCACTGCTGACATTTCATTATAGCGCAGCAGACTCGAGAGTAGCAATACAAGGGTTGCCACGGTACACAGGCACACCGCAATCCAGTACACAAGCCGTAGGCGGGAATGTGTCTGTGTGCGAGAAGCGCTACGCACTGCGCTTGCTTGCGATACTCCACTATGCGGTCTGCTTTGTGCCTGTACGCCGATGGCTGCCGTTCCGGCACTGGTGCGTCGTGAACGAGTTCTATGCCGGCGGGAAACTTCATCAGGGTATCCGCCCCTCTTTCTGGGATGAATGACGGAGAGCTTTTTTCTTGTTTGTGGGATTTCATACTCTAATTGTTGACGTACCGCTGCATCCATTTCACCCCTCCTGATTTTCTTGGCATCGTTCCAACACCCTTAACTTTGCGGAACGAGCTCTCGGGTTGGCTTCCAACTCTTCCGGGGAAGCTTCGATCGGTTTGCGTGTGACAAGGCGGAAGGGGCTTTGCACGTCCCGTGCTTTGACAGGAATCTGCGCAGGAATTGCTTCTCCCTTTGCCAACGTCCGAAACGCATTCTTTACGATGCGATCCTCCAGCGAATGGAAAGTGATCACGCACAACCGCCCCCGCGGCGCTAAGTGATCGGCTGCCTGTGTCAGACACTGTTCCAACGCGTCCAGCTCGTGATTTACTTCAATACGAAGTGCCTGAAACACCCTTCTTGCAGGATGCTTATCCTGCATGCGCACTTTTTTAGGGATGGCTTTTTGAATGACCTTGACCAGATCGAAGGATGTTTCAAGCGGCTTCGTACGTCTGTCAACTACGATGAACTGAGCAATCCGCTTCGACCAGCGCTCTTCACCGTACTGATAAAAAATTTTAGTCAGCTCTTGTTCCGAATAGCTGTTTACAATGTCGCGCGCGGTGGGCATCTCTTTGTTTTGATCCATACGCATGTCCAGCAATGCATCTTCATGGTAGGAAAATCCACGTTCCGCCGTATCCAGCTGATACGAGGAAACACCGATATCCATAAGAATGCCGTCCGCTTTTTCCGTGCCCAATGTCTGAAGAATATGTCCGAGATTCTGAAAGTTATCGTGCACAAAAGCGATTTTCTCTGCCCATGGTGCGAGATTAGCCTTTGCCGCTGCTAAGGCTTCTTCGTCCTGATCAATGGCCAACAAATGACCGTTGGTCAGTTGCTTCACAATTTCACGGGAATGGCCTCCCCCTCCCACTGTTGCGTCCACGTAGAACCCGTCCGGTTGAATGGATAAGGCGGCAATCGTTTCTTTTAAAAGAACCGGTATATGCGAAAATGCCATGTCGCCTCCTTAGAGATCAATCCCATCGTCATTGAGGGTCTCGGTCAACGCATCCAAATCCATGGCATCCGAAGAAACAAATTCATCCCATTTCTCTTTCGCCCAAATTTCAATGCGATCCGAAACGCCAATGATGACTACATCGCGTTCGATGGCAGCGAAGGCTCTCAGCTGTGGCGGGATGAGAAATCGGCCTTGCTTATCACAGCCGACTTCCATTGCCCCGGAATAAAACGCACGTGAAAAGTTACGTGCCGCTTTTGCCGTTAAATGTAACTGACTGATCTTACGATCCATGATCTTCCATTGAGTCCGATCGTAGATGAAGAGACAGCCGTCCATACCTCTTGTGATAAAGAAAGTGTCGGAGAGTTCGTCACGAAAACGGGAAGGGAGCGATACGCGCCCTTTTAAATCCACGCTGTGGTTGTATTCTCCGATGAACATCCCACTTTCCTCCACTTTTTACCACTTTCTGCCTTCTCAATACCATTCTAGACAAGAGAAAAGGGTTTGGCAAGTGTTTCGGCATAAAAAAAGCGCCCGGAAGGGCGAATTTCCTTCTTTGCAGCGTGGTGGGTTAAATATTCTCCTTTTGCCGGAGATGCTGCTCTTCTCCGTGCGTCGGGGTGAGGATTCCGTACACCGGGATGAGGGTTCCGTGCACCGGGGTGAGGATTCCGTGCACCGGGCCGAGGAGGCCGTGCGCACGAAAAAACGCAAAATATGGACAAAAAGCCGTTGGATACAGTGGTTATTGAAAATAAAGCAATTTGTACTGTAGAAAAGGAGGAGTAAATACAGTGTTTTTTTCAATAACGACAATTTGCACTGTAGAAAAAATGAGGAAAATACAGTACTTTCGCTAAAAAGAGTAATTTGTACTGTAAAAGAAGGAGGAAAAATACAGTGCTTTTTCCATTAAAGAACAAAAGTACTGTAAAAAAGGAAAAATAAATACAGTACTATTTGCAGCCATGGCAAAAAGTACTGTATTTGGAGCCTTAAAACTACAGTGTTTTTTAGCTGAAAAGCTTTTTACACTGTAACATGTACTAAAAGGGCGTCGTATTATCCCTTCTTCCCTTTCTTGGAAAGCACGGCAAACCAGATAAGGCCAAGCAGCAATCCGGCAAGAGCCAACAGCTGTGCAACGCGCAAGCTGCCGAAATACAAGCTGTCTGTGCGAAACCCTTCTACGACAAAACGCAGCAACCCGTATAACACGAAGTACAGCATCGTTGTCTGTCCGTCGGTGCGAGCGCGTTTGCGCAAGTAGTACCACAGAAAGAGGAAGATCAAAAAGTCTCCCGCGGATTCATAAAAAAATGTGGGATGATGCGGTTTGCCATTGATAAGAACTGCCCATGGAACGTCGGCAGCATAACCGTAGGCTTCATTATTAAAGAAGTTCCCCCATCGTCCGATGGACTGCGCCAGAGGAAGGAAAGGAATGATACAATCAGCAACGCGCAGAAATGGCAGTTGGTGACGTTTCAAATAAATCCAGCTCACCAAAATCCCCATCATGACGCCGCCTTGAATGGCAAGGCCTCCGGATCGCAAATTGATAATGTCAAAGAGAGAATGGAATCGCTGCGGTTCAAAAATGACATACCACAGACGAGCACCCACGACGCCAAGTGGTAAAACCCAGAGCGCCAGATCAGAGATCACTTCTCCGTTCATCCCCTTGTGCTCCATCTCGCGGCTGCTTAGCCAGACGCCTAAGAGCATACCGATGACGATCAATATGCCATACCAATGCACGCCAATACCAAAAAGATTGAAGGCAATACCGTCTCCTGTATATTCAAACATAGGCTTCTCCCTTCCTATAGGTCTCCTGCGGTTATCGTCTAACTTTACACCCGACTTCCCTCTTCACGGCGATGGCCGGCCAAAAACCACAGTCCCTGACCAAGCAGGCATAACACTATAAAGCGCACCGCTATCCCCTTTGCCAAGCCGACGAAAAATGGCGTCGGCATCATTTGAATCATAAGATCAGTTTCCGGATTTAAGAGCCAGAGATCATTGCGAAAGAAAATATGATGAAAGGTGGTGAACAGCGTATCCCATTGGGTCCAAGCGAAAAACGCCAAAATGATCAGTAGTACAAACACGACTGTCTGAGAACACAGGGATGCACTTGCCGAAGCGGGATTTCTCTCTTTCTTTCGAAAGATCAGCAAGGCGGCCGCTCCTGCTGCGCTCAACAGGCAGAGCAGGCGCGCTAATGAGAACAGTGAAAACACATCCGTCATGTGCGCACACTCCCGCTCGCCGAAGTTTCTCGTCATCAGGATCGGCTCTCCGGTTTTAAGATAGTGCACGATATCGGCATTGACTTTGTCCAAATCGTCCTGATTTTTTCCCGTAGCCTCCACGATGGCGTGCTCTTGCTGAAAGGCATGATAGCTGTCCGTATCATAACTAACAGCAAAAATAGCAATGCCCAAACTAAAAAGCGTCAGACATAAAGCAAAGAGCACACCGCCGGCGCGTTTCATTCCTGCTCCCAGTTGGTGTAAACATCCTGAACATCGTCATCATCTTCCATGATGTCGATCAATGTTTCCATATGCTTGATATTTTCCGGATCCTGAATGGTCACCGTATTTTTCGGCAAGTAGCCTGTCTGCGCCACACTGAAGTTATAGCCGGCTTCGACCAAGGCATCATTCACCGCAGCGAATTGCGTCGGGTCCGTCAAAATCATAAACGATCCGTCTTCATGGCGAACATCCTCTGCCCCTGCCTCTAACGCGGCCATCATGACCTCATCTTCATCCTTGCCTTCATCGTCCGTTACCAAAATACCTTTAAAGTCAAATTGGAACATGACCGAACCCGTCGTACCAAGATTACCGTGGTACTTGTCAAAATAATGACGCACATTGGCGGCCGTACGGTTCTTGTTGTCCGACAAGCAAGAAACGATCACTGCCACGCCTTCCGGACCGTACCCCTCATAAACGATATTCGTAAATTCCTGGCCGTCCAGATCACCCAAGCCCTTTTTAATGGCGCGATGAATATTATCATTCGGCATATTTTCCGCTTTCGCCTTTTCAATAGCCATTTTCAAAGAGGAATTATAATCCGGATCGCCACCGCCCTCGCGCACAGCCACCATGATCATGCGGCTGATTTTCGTAAATGCGCTGGCGCGTTTGGCGTCTTCTTTACCTTTAACGTTTTTAACTTTACTCCATTTATTATGCCCTGACATATTCCCTACTTTCGTTCTAATGGTTCTCCGAGTGCATCCACGGGACAGAAATGCGTTTCACCCGTTTTCCACTCCAATTTTCCCCTTGTCAAATTTAACAGTGTCGTATGAATCTTGTCAATCTTTGCCTCCGGGAGACAATAGCAAATACGCACGTCTTCGGCATACTGCCGATCCAATTCCCAAAATGGTGCCATTGCATAGTCGCACTTGCCCTGCTCCGGATAGGCATAACGCACGACAACCTTCTGAAAAGGCGCATACTCTGCCGGAATCGCCTCCTTTATTGCTGCGCTGCAAGCCTGCGTATAAGCGCGTACGAGCCCGGCCGCTCCCAATTTTATACCACCAAAATAACGAACGACAACCACTGCCACGTTGCAGAGCGTTTCACGTTTCAGCACTTCCAGCATGGGAATGCCGGCGGTTCCACGGGGTTCGCCGTCATCATCGTATTTCTGATGCGAGGCGTCCACTCCGAGAATATAGGCGCTGCAACGGTGTGTTGCCATTGGATGCTCCTCACGCACCTGCTGCAGAAACTGTTCTGTTTCCTCAAGCGATGTAATCGGCGTAGCAATGCCGATAAACTCTGATTTTTTTATCGTAAAACGGGCTTCCCCCCGTTTCCACAAACTGCGATAGCTCATGGAGCACCGCCTTGCTGTGATGAAGCAAAATCATCACCCCCCCGACAATACGCCTTCGTCCTTATCCGACGGAGAAACCGCATCGTAAGCCGGCGAAAAAGTAGTCGCCCTTTCTCGACGGAGCAGGCGCAAGACATACCCTTGTTCGGTGCTTTTTTCCTCCAGCACGGTACCACTTTGACGCACGGCATAAAGTGCCTCCGCTTGTGCATAGGGAACGCATACGGTTTCTTCGCCTTTTTCTCCAAACAGCCGCGTCAGAATGGCGTCTTGAAGCTTTAGGATATCCGCTTCCCTGCGTGCGCTGATCCAAAGCGTATCTTCCTGTGGCGTCACGCCTGGCTCACTGCCCTTGTCCGCTTTATTCATGACAAATAAAACAGGAATGTGCTCACCGGCCTCACGCGTCATGTCTTGTACCGTTTTTACACGCTCTGCGACCCCTTCTTCACTGCAATCCACGACATGTATGATGAGGTCCGTGCCGCGTATTTCTTCCAGAGTACTCTCGAAGGGAGCAATGAGTTTCTTCGGTAAATCATGGATGAAGCCAATCGTATCCGCCAGCAAATAGGGCGGTTCTCCCGTTTCGGCAATGCGGCGCATGTGCACTTCAAGCGTTGCAAACAAGCGATCGTCCGCGTAAACCGTTTTATCCTTTTCCCCGAAGCGTTCCAAGAGAGCATTCAGAATCGTGGATTTTCCGGCATTGGTATAGCCGACCAAACTCACGATGGGAACGGCAGATTGCCGTCTTTTTTTACCGGCTTCGTGCTCCTGTTTTTGCACCGCTTCCCGTCGGGCACGCAAGCGCTTCATTCGCTCGCTGATGGCACGCCGATCCGTCTCCAGCTTCTGTTCGCCGGGTCCTCGCGTACCGATACCGCCGCCCGTACGGCTCATGACTTGCCCGTAGCCACGCAGATTCGGCAAGCGATACGCAAGCTGCGCTAATTCGACATCCAGCTTGGCTTTTACGGTACGCGCTCGAAGCGCAAAGATATCCAAAATCAGATCCACGCGATCCAGAATCTTGCACGGAATGGCGTCTGACAGATGAGAGCGCTGCGATCCTGTGAGTTCCTGCTCGAACACCACCATGGCAATATCCTGCTCCTCCACAAAACGCGCGATCTCCTCCACCTTCCCCTTCCCGATCAAGGTGCGGGGATTGTAACGCTCTACGTTTTGCTCCAGGATAGCAATGACATCGCCACCGCAGGATCGCACAATTTCCTTCAATTCGTGGCGACGGCGCGCTTTTTCTTCTTCATTTTCTTGCAGGAACACAAATGCCAAAACGGCGCGTTCCCGTTTCTTATCTTTATACGTCTCGTTCTCCATAGTTTCCCTTCTTTTCCCTGCTATTTTATCATAAGCAGGAAGCGAGCCGCGAAATCAAGGCCATTCGCCAACTACGCAAATCGTATGGCATTATGGTAAAATAAATGCAATATTAAGGAACGCTAACCCATACCATTACGACAAACAGACGAATTCATAAGGGGGAACTATGGTGCCACATACCATGAAAAATATAGGAAAAATTGCTGCCATTTTTGTGTTAAGCTTTTTGATTTTTTTAGCCATTATTGGTGGCTATCTGGCGGGATCCATGTTGGAGGTTGCCAAGGAGGCGCCGAAAATGAATGCGGATCTCTTACTGTCGGGTTTAAAAGAAAATTCCCAAATTGTGGATGCCAAAGGAAATCTGATTCAACAGATCGAAACCACGGAGTACCGCAAAGTAGTTCCTTATGATCAGATTCCAAAAAATCTTATCAACGCCTTTATCAGCGCCGAAGATAAACGCTTTGCCAGCCATGACGGCGTAGATCTCTACGGCATTGCCGCTACCGTCCGCGATTTCTTCCGCTCCGGCGATCTGCGCGGTGCTTCCACCATCACGATGCAATTGGCACGTAATGTATTCCTGAATAGCGATGTGAACTGGAAGCGTAAAATTCAGGAGATTTATTTGGCCTATCAGATTGATGACCAGCTTAGCAAACAGCAAATCATGGAATCCTACCTCAATCGTATTTTCTTCGGACAAAATGCCTATGGCGTACAAGCCGCTTCTCAAATCTATTTCTCCAAAGACGTGAAGGATTTGTCGCTCGCACAGTGTGCAACTCTGGCAAGCATCGTGCCGGCTCCTTCGCATTATTCCCTATATAAAACGCTACGTCCTTCCGAAGTCACAGATGAAACGATACTGGACGAAACCGAGATTAACGGCGAACGCTATCTTGCCATTTACAATCCGCCGGCATACAAACGAGCCCACTGGGTACTCGGGGAAATGAAAAAAAACGGATTTATCTCGGAGCAGGAATACAAAGATGCGCTCAATACCAACGTTGCCAAAACCATCAACGCGCCGGAAAAACGCGCTGATAATGTCTCCACCTATGTGACGGATCTCGTGAAGGAGCAGACCATTGACATTTTGATGGATACGCAGAAAATCTCGCGAAAGCAGGCACGACAGATGCTCATGTACGGTGGTCTGACCATTACGTCGACACTAAATATGGATCTGCAACAAAAATTACAAGAATCCGTTTCTGCCATTAGCAGCTCTCTGCTTTCCCCTACGGGTGACTACTCGCCGCTGGCATTGGATCTTAAATATGACCGGGCCGGCAACTTAATCGGACGCGATAACTCCCTGCTCTATTATCGCCGCGCTAACCTGATGGATAAGAAGGACCGTGTGATTGTACCGGCTTCCCAGTTCCAGGTGGATAAAAAGGGCAATCTGATCATCAAACGTGGCCTGCTCCGTGGTTACAGCGGCTATATCGATATTATGGATTATTTCGATTTCGATAAAAATGGCGTGCTGCACACGCACCAAGTAGGAACCATTCCCATTGATGAAAAATACCTAAGCGTGGATGATGCGGGCACCATGCACATCGCTAAGGCCTTCCTGGATTCTAATAAGACGCCTTTCTATGAAGTGCGTAAAGATGGCGCCATGATCTTAAACCCGGACTACTACGATTACGATAAAGTTGGCGTCAAGCAACCGCAGATAGCCTTTACGGTACTTGATACGGCTACCGGTGAAGTGCGCGCCATTATCGGCGGACGCGAACAAGATGATCGTCATTTCCTGAATCGTGCATCCAGTTTCCCACGCCAACCCGGTTCCTCCATAAAACCGCTGGCAGACTATACCGGTGCTTTGGCACTGGGCTTTAACCAGGGCGTAGCCATGGACGATGCCCCCTTCACCATGCAAGAGGATCAGCCGTGGCCGGCCAACGTTGATGCCCGTTATCGCGGCATGATGGCCATGCAGGAAGCCTTAGTGCGTTCCTCCAACCCGGTAGCCGTTCGTTGGCTCAATAAGATCGGTCTGGCCACATCCAAGGAATATTTAACCCGTTACGGCATCATCAATGCGGAGCATCCGGATCGCGATCATTTCGTGGAGGCATCCGAAGACGGACAAAACAACGATGAAAACCTGGCCATGGGCATCGGTTCCATGTCACGCGGTCTCACAACCATGGATATGGCCGGAGCCTATCAGGCCATTGCCAATAACGGAACACGCATCCCCGCCATGAGCATTTCGAAGATTACCGATAATCGCGGCAAAGTGTTTTATGAAAATAAACATCAAGCGACAGAGGTCTTGGCGCCGGAGGTTAACTATCAGCTGATCGATCTTTTAAAACATGTTGTAAGCGACGGCTTTACCAATCGCACCTTACGCAGTCGCTCTATGGCTTTAATCGGTAAGACCGGTACCACCAGTAAAAATATGGACTTCTGGTTTGCCGGGGCCACTCCCTATTATGCGACTGCCGTATGGGTCGGTGCAGATAACGCTTTGATTTCTATGAAAGGCGACTCGCGCATCCCGGCAAACATCTACGCCACGATGCATACCATTCTGCATGAGAATTTAGAGGCCAAGGATTTTGCAATTCCTAAGGGTGTCTTCGAAGCGGAAGTTTCAAATATCACCGGTCAAAAACCCACCTCCGCCACACGCGGTGGTAACGGCGTTTTACGCATACTCGTGAGCGAGCAAACGGCTCCCAAGAGCGATGATACCGGCTATGTCTACCGCCAGGTGGATGTGCGCAACAATCTTCTGGCCGCAGACAGTACCCCTGCAAGGTTGCGTGCGTATCGTTCCTTTATTGATGTGGGCTCGGATTATGATCCTAGCAAATTCAATAACATCAAGCCGGAAGATTGGGCGCGTCGCGTGCCGACACGGTATTCGGATTTGGGCAGCTTCATGCCACCTGAAACCTTTACAAAAAATGGTCTGACCACAATACGCGAATACAACCAAATTGACGGCAGCTATACGGAGACAACCAAGATGCCGGATGGTACGACGCAAGTCATTCGCTATGATGCGCTCGGTAAAGAAATCGGAAAGAGCGTGCTACCGGCTGATTCCTCCGGTGGCAATGTTTCCGGCGCTATGTCGCATCGCAATCCATCTGCAGAGCGCGCACCAAGAGAACATTAACGGATAATCCGGGAGGCAGGCATGGAACCACGAAAAATATTACTGGTAGAAGACGAAGAAGGCATTATCAATATCGAAAAAGCCTATCTGGAAAAAGCCGGCTTTCAGGTCGAAAAAGCGATGGACGGCAATGAGGCGCTCGAACAATATACGGCCTTCGCTCCCGACTTAGTCGTATTGGATCTGATGTTACCAAAAAAATCCGGTGAAGAAGTTTTACAAAGCATTAAGGAACAAAAGGATACACCGGTCATTATCGTTTCCGCCAAATCGGAAGAAGATGACCGTGTAGAAAATTTGCGCAACGGTGCCGATGACTATATGGTAAAGCCCTTTTCTGCGCGAGAGCTTGTCGAACGCGTGCGCGCTATCTTGCGTCGTACCCCGTCCAGGGAAGATGAAAAAATGCTACAAACGGCCGATGGACGATTGCGCATTGATATCGAATCCATGCGCACCTTTGTAGAGGGCAAAGAAGTCCATTTGACGAAAAACGAATTTTTAATTGTGCAGACTTTGTTTACGCACCCCAATAAGATCTATACGCGCGATGAAATTATCGAAGTCACCTTCGGAATGGATTATGAAGCCTTTGACCGCGCCATTGATACCCATATCAAAAACATTCGCCAGAAGATTGAAGCGGATCCGAAAAACCCCGTCTATATCCGCACGGTTTATGGTGTCGGGTATCGCGCCGGAGGCTTTGATGAAGCTTAGAAAGCGTCTGAGCCTTTCGATTATCATCATCGTCTTCGTAACGATGGCGGTCATCGCCTACGGCATGCAACGCGCCTACTCCAATTCCTTTTATAGCTATCTGGAGAAAGAAGAAGAAGTACGTCTCAAACGCATTGTAAACGATATCGCTACCATTGCACGCACCGAATCTCTTGATTTGACCTCCGAAGGCATCAACGACCAACTGCAGCTTTATGCGCGAGACTCCAATATCAACATTACCATTATGGATAATGAGTCCTCCATCATTGCTAATTATCATGGCCTGATTGAAAATGCCGACGCTGATATTCAAGTCGACCAGTATAAGCTCGTGGATCATACCGGTAAAAAGCTGGGATCGATGCTGGTGACCTATGACCGCAGCAACCCGGCGCTGACCAGTGCGCTGCATGATTTTCAAAGGCAATCTCTGGGCTCTACCCTTCTGGGCATCGTTGTCTTTGGTATAGTGGCCATTCTTTTCAGTTATTTCTTTTCCAAGCAGATTACCACGCCGATCGAAAATTTGCGTGTGGCCGCCGAGCGCATTCGCAATAATCATTTTGATATAAGTCTTCCGGACTCAGGCTTTGATGAGATGCAAAGTTTAAATGCCAATATGCAATACCTGGCTTCTTCGCTCGGACAACAGGAAAAGGCGCGTCGCAGCTATGCACAAGATATTTCTCATGAGCTGCGGACGCCGTTAACCAATATGCAGTTGCATGTGGAAGCCATGAAAGACGGCATCATTCCGGCAGACCAGAGAAATCTCGAGATGATCGAAGCAAACATAACACAGTTGACTCTTCTGGTAGAACGCTTAAAGAATACCTTCCGAGAGTCCTCCCTGGTGGCGGCGGAAGACATTCGCTTCATCGATTGCTCGCAACTCACTTCACGTGTGCTCGACAGCTTTGAACCGCGTATCGCACAGAAAAACGGTACCTTCCGCCGTGCCATTGATCCCAATGTCAGCTTACAGACGGATGAACGACTGTATTCGCAAATTCTCAGCAATCTGCTCTCCAACGCAATCAAGGCCATTGAGGATGGCGGAAGCATTCGAGTGGCACTCAATACGGATCGCAAGATGGTGTCGCTCACCGTCAGTGATGACGGCATCGGCATAGCGCCAAAAGATCTGCAACATCTCTTTGACCGCTTCTACCGCGTGGACTCTTCCCGCAATCGCGCCGTCGGCGGTCAGGGTTTGGGTCTGGCCATTACGCGCAACATCGTTCAGCAATTGGGTGGTCATATAGAGGTCACCAGTAAAGTCGGCAAAGGCACAACTTTCCGCGTACGATTACCCGGCGAATTCTTCAAAAAAACAGAGGGCTGACCGAATGGGTCGCCCTCTGTCTTTTTTTGCTATTTGACAAGGCCTGGACATCTTAGCGCTCGATTTATCGTGCTTCCTGCACTCGCTTCAAAAAGAACGCCAATGCCTCACGAATCTCCGCCATCGTTGTCATTTGCATGATGGCGGATTTTGTTTGTGTCGCGCCGAAGTAACCGCTGAGATAGCAAGCCATTTGCTTACGCATCTCAAGGATGCCGCGCTTTTCCCCGCGCCAAGCGATCTCTTTCGCATAGTGCTCCAAGAGAACGTCTATCATTTCCTCCGCAGCGGTCGGCGCATAGGTACCGCTCGTGCAAAATTCATGAATCTGGCGAAACAGAAAGGGATTCCCCATGGCGCCGCGACCGATGGTGATACCATCGCAGTGCGTCTGTTCCCATAACGCCACAGCATCTTCGGGCTTGAATACATCGCCGTTGCCGACCACGGGAAGGGACACATGATCTTTTAATCGTGCAATGGCTTCCCAGTCTGCCTTTCCGGCATACATTTGCTCACGCGTGCGGGCGTGAAGTGTTACCTGACTAAGCCCCTCCTCCTCCGCAATATGAGCAATTTCCAAAAAATTAATAGAGTCGGCATCCCAGCCGAGTCGCATCTTCACGTACACGGGCTTTTCGGACGCTTCGCGCATGGCATGAAAAATCGCAGCAACTTTTTCTGGCTCGCGCATCAGTGCGCTGCCTTCCCCGTTCTTTACAATCTTCGGCGCGGGACAGCCCATATTGAGTTCCACGGCGCAAAAACGAGAATCGTTATTCATATGCTCGCGAATGACGCGGGACAAAATTGCCGGGTCTTTGCCGAAGAGCTGCACAACCAAGGCGCCTTCATCTCCCTTTGTTAGCAAGCTTTGCGTGCGGGCGCTGTCATAGAGCAGGGCCTGGGCACTAATCATCTCCGTGGTAGCGCCGTCACAACCATAACGAAAGCACAGCTCGCGAAAGCTGTGGTCACTGACGCCGGCCAGCGGGGCGAGTGTGATAAAACAGGAAACCGGCTCCTTGCGGCCGCCGGTTTCATCAACAGATGCTTTGTCATAGTAATTAAGCATGTTGCTTTCCTTCATGGTGCACATCTCGTGCGTTTTCCAACGCTTTGGCTTTCACCGTGCGCAAATAAATCAGGCGCAGACCGAGTAAATTCAAATCCTTGTTGACGGTATCCACGTATTTGGAATGCTTGGAAAGCAGTGTGGAAAAACCGCCTGTAGCTACGACCAATGGTTTTTTATCGGTTTGCATTTTGAGCTCTTCCAAGATCCCTTCCGTAATCCCGTCGATCAGGCCGATGAAGCCGCGCACTAAGCCGGCCTGCATCGCGTTCACGGTATTCGTAGCGATGATCTTATCCGGATGCGTCAGTTCGACACGAGGTAATTTGGACGTACCACGCGTCAGCGCTGCTGCAGAGATACCGATACCTGGCGAAATCGTTCCGCCGATGTATTCGCCGCGTTCATTGACCACCTCGTGTGTAATGGCCGTACCGATATCAATGATGACCAAAGGGCCACCGTAAAGTGCATAGCCGGCGACAGCATCGGCAATACGATCCGCTCCGACTTCACGAGGATTATCCACGCGCAGCAACAGTCCTGTTTTTGTGCCTTCGCCGACGATCATCGGCGTAAGCTTTAAGAATCGCTCCGACATCGCGCTCATCTGATGGACCAATTCCGGTACCACCGAGGACAGGATGACGGCACAGATCATTTCACGCGTATAATGAAAGTGGCGCATAATTTGTTCAATTTCAATGCCATATTGATCCGATGTTTTCGTGCTGTCCGACTTAATGCGCCATTGATGAATGATGACGTCTCCTTGAAATAGACCAAAAGTGATATTCGTGTTACCGGCATCAATGGCCAATAGGAGAGAACGCTCCTTCGGTTGTTGCTGAGTATCCATCTTTATTCCTCGTTCAATTCACCATCAGGCCTTCGCGGAGTTTTGGTCGTTGTCCTCGCCGATGCGCAATCGACGTTCTCTGCCTTCCAATACGCGAGCGATCGGCGTAGCTACCACGGCCGCAAGAATGGCTTCAGGAATCCCATTCCCAATTACCGTTGACATAACCATCGCAGCAACGGCCTGCGTTGTAATATTTTTAACTTCAGCCACGCGACCTGCGTAAATCAGATACAGAGTTCCCATAACCATTAGCGTGTGCATCACAGTTCCGATCAGTGCCGGCAACGAATAATGCACAATCATATTCTGCTTTTTCCAGCGCGTGGATAAATAGCCCACAATCACGCCAAAGAGCACACGTGGAACGACACTGATGAGCGGATTGGCAAAAGCGAAGGACATCGGTCCCGAAAGGCCTTGCAAGGCACGTAGCATCGAGTTTAAGCCAAAAGCTAACCCCAGGATGAAACCATACGGTACGCCTCCCATGATGGCGCCCAACACAACAGGAATGTGCATGGTCGTAATTTGAATGGGACCGATCAATACATAACCAAATGGCAAATAGCTTAGAACCAGCATCAATGCGATCAGTACGCCCAGACGGGCCATGTTACGTCCGTTAAAAAATCGTTGATTCATTTTTTCCTCCGATCCGGCTCACAAAGGATGCCGGTCTGTTCGGGCTATGCCCCGATTCCCCCGCTATTATTTGGATTTTTTCGCAGAGGACTGTTTTCTATTCTCCAAGCTTGCCCGTACCAATCCCGTAAACAGTGGATGTGGTGCATTGGGGCGAGACTTGAATTCAGGATGGAATTGCGCACCAATAAAGTACGGATGTTTCGGAATCTCAATGATTTCCATCAGGTTCTTTGCGAGCTGAATGCCGCTAAAGACCACGCCATTCTGCTCAAACATCTCTTTATATTTATTATTGAATTCATAACGATGGCGATGGCGTTCCACAATGTTTTTCTGGCCATAAAGCTGATGTGCCAGCGTATTTTCTGTCAGCGCACAGTCATTGTTGCCAAGGCGCAACGTGCCGCCGCGGTCGATATTCTCGGATTGTCCGTCCAAGAAGGTGATGATCGGATTCTTCGTTTCCGGATCAAACTCCAGCGACGAAGCATCTCGGATGCCCAGCACATCGCGTGCAATCTCAATGCAAGCGATCTGCATACCCATGCAGATGCCCAGATACGGTACATTGTTTTCCCGAGCATAGCGCACGGTTTCAATCATGCCGTCTGTACCACGCGATCCAAAAGCACCGGGAATAATGATGCCGTCATAGGCACTTAAGATTTCTTTGGCATTCTTTGCCTTTACGGTCTCGGAGTCGATGTAACTTACTTCGACATTTGCGCCGATATGATAGCCGGCATCACGCACGGCTTCCACAACCGAAAGATAGGAATCGCCAAGGGCGGTATATTTGCCTACTAAGGCAATCGAAAGCTTTTCTTTCGCCGACTTAAAAGACTCGCACATCTTGGCCCAATCTGCCGTATGATCTTCACGCGTCTTCAAATGGAAATGACGCAGAATATATTGATCCAGCCCCTGCGCCTTGAAGACCAAAGGCACTTCGTAGATCAAATCCACCGTTTTGGATTCTACCACCGCTTCACGGGGTAAATCGCAGAACAGACAAATTTTCTCATACACATCTTCCGTAATGGGATGATCCGCGCGCAAAATGAAGACATCCGGCTTAATACCGTAACTCATCAGTTCCTTAAAGGAGTGCTGTGCGGGTTTTGTCTTTAATTCATCCGTGCCTGGAATTGTCGGAATCAACACCGTATGCAAGAACATCACATCATCGGAATTTTCGGAATGGATCTGACGAATCGCTTCGATGAAGGGTTGTGATTCAATATCGCCCACCGTCCCACCGATCTCTGTGATAATGAAATCCGCTCCCGATTCTTCTGCGACAGAGTAGATCTTTTCTTTAATCTCATTGGTCACATGCGGAATCACCTGCACGGTTTTGCCTTCGTAATCACCGGCTCTTTCCTTTCGGATGACATTCGAATAGATACGCCCGCTCGTAACCGAAGAGTTCTTGGTCAGTTCCTCATCGATGAAGCGCTCATAGTGACCCAAGTCCAGATCCGTTTCGCCACCGTCGCGGGTAACAAACACCTCACCGTGCTGGTAGGGGCTCATTGTACCCGGATCCACATTGAGATACGGATCAAACTTCTGCATAAATACCGAATAGCCGTTATCCTTGAGCAATCTGCCCACGCTGCCTGCGCTGATGCCTTTGCCGATACCGGAAACGACGCCACCGGTAACAAAAATAAATTTTGCCATGCTCCCCCTCCTGCGTTATTACTTCTCCGGAGCCTCTTTCTTATCCTCTTCGGACAAGGCTTCGTTTTCTCCGCTTTCTTTGGCTTTATGCTCATCCTCAGTTTTCTTGTTCTTCTTACGATCCAAGGCTTCCTTTTCTTCCAGCCATGCCGATTCTTTTCCCAGCTTAAAAACGCGAATCCGCTCATTAATCTCCGTCATATGTAGACGACCGATCTGCAGAACCTGTCGTGTTTCGGCTTTCCCGCGCTCTTTCGTAATGATGACCAAGTTGCCGGTTTTCGTATCCCAAGCCCATTTGCGCATTTCATTCCAGGTAATATATTTATTATCCGCAAAGAGGCCTTCCGGCGATACGATCACGCGATTGCGCGATGAAAAATAGAACGTAATGCCCAACAATACCATGATCAAGCCACGGACGTATTCGCCCTGCCAAGTCATCGTTAGTATACCGAACAGTATGATAATGCCCATCAATACGAGGTTGATGGATTTCGGACGTGTGGCATAGGAATATTTCGGTTGCTGCAATTTCTTTTCGATTTTAATGCCGCGGAATACCTGATACAACAGGAAAAGAAGCATGCCGACATAGAGTAAATCGATTACCGTAAGCGTTGTGCCGAGAAGATGAATGCCCGGCATCTGGCCTGCTTGTTGTGTTTGTTTGGCTGCTTGCGAACTCATAATGCAATTTCCTCCTTTTCCTCATACGCCACACCGTATTCTTGGAAAAGCTCCTCAAATTCCGCCGCGTGCATCGTTTCTTTTTCCAATAAGCGTTTCGCCAATGCGTCAAGCATTTCCCGATTCTGACGCAGGATCTCCATAGCCTTTTCGAGCGCATTCGTCATGATCGAGCGCACTTCTTTATCAATGGCCTGCGCTGTCTCATTCGAATACGCACGAACCTGTCCCAAATCGTTGCCTAAAAATACATTGTTTTTGTTTTCTTCGTAGGTGACGGGACCGAGAGCTTTACTCATGCCGTATTTCACCACCATATCCCGTGCCATCTGTGTTGCTCGTTCAATATCGTTCGAGGCGCCGGTGGAAATATCATCCAACACCAGCGCTTCTGCCGCTCGTCCGCCGAGGAAGGTTACAATTTCCGTCAGCATTTCATTGCGCGACATGAATTGGCGATCGTCATGTGGCAAAAAAGAGGTGAACCCGCCGGCATAACCGCGCGGTACAATCGTAATCATATTCACTTTATCCGTATTCGGCAGGGAGCGCGTTACAATCGCATGGCCACCTTCATGATACGCCGTAAGCACACGTTCCCTTTCAATCACTTCACGGGATTTCTTTTCCGGACCGGCTACCACTTTAATGGCCGCCTCCTCAAAGGTATGCATATCAATCACGCTCTTCCCTTCGCGTGCGGTAAGAAGCGCTGCCTCATTGGTCATATTTTCCAAATCCGCCGGGGTAAAACCTGCCGTCTGGCGCGCGAGGGCATCATAATCAATATTTTCCGCGGTCGGCTTATTGCGCGTATGCACTTTCAAAATAGCCTCACGCGCTTTGGCATCGGGCATACCCACCATCACTTGTCGATCAAAGCGGCCCGGGCGCAGTAACGCCGGATCCAAGATGTCCGGACGGTTCGTTGCCGCCATAATGATAATACCTTCGTTTTTATCAAACCCATCCATCTCAACGAGCAATTGGTTGAGCGTTTGTTCGCGTTCGTCATTGCCACCGCCAAGGCCTGCCCCGCGGCGACGTCCCACCGCATCAATTTCATCCACGAAAATAATGCACGGTGCATTTTTCTTGCCTTCCATAAAGAGGTCACGCACTCGGGACGCACCTACGCCGACGAACATCTCAACGAAATCCGAACCGGAAATCGAGAAAAACGGTACACCGGCTTCTCCGGCAACTGCCTTAGACAGATAAGTCTTACCGGTTCCCGGAGGGCCTACTAACAGAACGCCCTTCGGAATGCGAGCACCTAAATTAATGAATTTACGCGGGTTCTTCAAAAACTCGACGATTTCTTGTAATTCTTCTTTTTCTTCTTGTAAGCCTGCCACATCGTCAAAGGTAACTTTTTTGCCTTTATCCTGATGCAGCTGCGCTTTACTCTTTCCAAAGCTGTTCATGCCACTGTTTTGCATGGAGGTGCGCTTGAAGAAGGTATACATCATAAAACCGATCAACCCCAAAAAGAGCATATCCGGTAGCATCGTCAAGAACGGATTCGGTTCCGGAATGGACTGAAAGGCCATTTCCACGTTTCCCTCTTCCACCTGTTTACTTACATGTTCCTGATAAAACGTGGAAAAATACTCCTGCGGAATAACGACTTCGAAGGGCGTATTGGCTTTATCTTTGAGAACGCCACGCAGCTTGTCTCCCTGGTAAACCAGGCTTTTGACGTCTCCTTTGTCCAAGTGCGTAATTAATGCATTATGCGACATGGACGTTTGCGCTGACTTATTCGCATTAAAAAACATAAAAATCAGTGCAATCATGAGAAGCGGCAACAGATAGCTGATGAGCATTCCCACATTGTTACGATTCGGGGTTTTCTTATTCATTCCACTTTCCTTCCCTGCCAAACACTAGTCACGATAATAAATCGGATTGAGTGTGCCGATGAACGGCAAATTCCGCAATTTCTGATTAAAGTCCATGCCATAACCGATCACATACTCATCCGGAATATCAAAACCGACATAATCGCCTTGAATATCCGTCACCCGACGTTCTGCTTTGTTGAGCATGCAGGCAACCTTCACACTGTGAGCGCCACGCGATAGCAGATTATCTACGAGATAACTGAGGGTATAACCTGTATCCACGATATCTTCTACAATCAGCACATTCTTGCCCATTATGGCTTGTTCTAAATCTTTAATAATACGCACATCGCCACTGGAAACGGTGTTGGAGCCATAACTGGAAACCGACATAAAATCAATCTCCACATCCAGTTTAATTTGTTTTAAAAGGTCGGCCATAAACACAGAGGCACCCTTCAAAATCCCCACCACGAGTAAATCCGCATTTTCCTTCTCGTAATCTTTCGTGATGGCTGCGCCCAATTCCTCAACGCGCGCTTGAATTTGTTCTTCGGTGAACAGAATGCGATCAACGTATCTCAGTAAATTATCTCCACTCATACCCTTCTCCAATTTATGGTCACCATTGCTTGCCCGACCTGTACTTTTCGCACTGCACTGCGTCCTAATCCGGGAACCCACAGAATATCTTTTCCATCGGTTACGACCGGCCAGTGTTTTCGCAATAGCGATGGGACGTGCCAGGCATTCCACATCTTTCGCAGCGGTTTTTGTCCGCCGCCAAATTTAATAAAAAGATCCTCCGACAGCGCAAAACGCCATTCCAAACCGCTGAGTCCTTCTGCATTCAGGGCACAGCATGCGGCAGGCAGAGACGCCAAAGAGGATACCGTAGCAGGGGTCGCCTGTGCTTGGAATGTCATCGTCCAAAGGCCAAAACGACTCGTCACCTGCTGCATATGGGATTGAATCGGAAGAGAAAATGGGGTTTCCTCCTCCGTTTCGAGAGTCATAAAACGCTTCTGCTTTAAAGCGTGTACTCCCTCGAAATCAGTTAAAAACATGATACCATAAAGTCCGAGCCATTTACCCGTCGGTTTCGAAAAATAGCCACGAATCTCTTCAATATCACGAAAGAGAAGGGAAATCGGCTCTATTTTTTTGTCTTTTGCCAAGGAAAAGACCCATTGACGGATAACACGGCGTTGTAGCGCTATCGGCAGCGCTAAAAACGCCTGGCGCGGTAAAGCCATGCTTTTTAGCAGATGGGCATTGCGCGCCAGAAGGGAGCCAGAAAAAGGATCCTGACCTGATTTCGGTTCAACCAGCTTTGCCAAGCAAGCAGCCGCCGTGTCTTCCATATAATCGGATTCATCCGCCACAATGACACCCAAACGAAGAAGAGCATCATCCAACGCAGGATTCACATCGTTACGCAGCTGCGGCAAAATATCCAACCGCAAGCGATTACGCGTCGCCTCTCGCTGCCCGTTCGTTGCATCTTCACGCCACGATTGCTGTCTCTCTTGCAATGCACCAATAAGCTTTTGTTTGGGCACAAAGAGGAAGGGGCGCAGGAGCCAATACGATCTGCGTTCCTCACACGGACGCATGCCGGCCAAGCCGTCCGTACCGCTCCCCCGGCAGATGTGGAGCAATATGCTCTCCGCCTGATCTTGGGCGTGATGCGCAAGAAGCAATAGGGGTTTTGCTTGGTCTGAATCGTGTTCGTTTCGGATCTGCTCTTCAAAAAAAGTATACCGTACGTTTCGAGCAGCCGTCTCAATGGAAGTGCCGGTGTCTTTTGCGTGTTGCCGCACGTCAAAATGACCCACGGCCACGGATAAACCGTGATCTTTCGCCCATGCGCACACAAAGGCTTCATCCGCATCGGAGGCTTGGCCGCGCAAACCATGGTTCACATGTAAGAGCACGGGGGCTTCGGGTAAAAAGCCTTCCTGCCACAACGCATCCGAAAAGGTGGCAAGCGCCATGGAATCCGCTCCACCGGAGACAGCGCAATATAGGCGGCGTGGTACCGTCAGAAACGGTTTAAGCAGGGAGCGAAGCGCCGCATAGCCGTCTTCACGCTCCATCATTGCTGCGAGGATTCAACCGGCCGTTCCTCTGCCGGCGCTGTCGTGCCATAGCCCTGTGCCGATTGATCCGAAGTGCCTGTAGCCTCTTCCGACAAATTGGATTGTGACGCCGGCGGTTGATTCGACTGCTGTGCACGATATTTGGCCAGCGCTTCCTCATTCACCTTTACCTGTCCGTCCTTCATCTCCATCAGAATTTCATTCGGACGCAACATGCCCAATTTTTCATGCGCATATTTTTCGATAAATTGATCGGTATTCACAATTTCGAGCTGACTTTTCAAATCGTTGACCGAAGTCTGCAGCGCTTCTCTCTGCGCTTCTAACGAAGACTGCATAGCCTTGGTTTCACTCAATTGATGCGATGTGCTGCGCAAGGTCAGTGCGGTAGGAATGAGAATGATCAGAAGCAGGGCTAAAAGAGCCAATACACCAACGCTGGAGCGGTTGAATGTGGTCCTTTTTTTATGGCCACGTGCGGTGCCGCGCGCCTTTATAACAGCATCGTTGCGGAAGTTTCTTTCTTGCTTATGACCGCTACGATTACCGGCGTAGCGAACGTTACGAGTTTCTCTTGTGTTTTCCGATTCCTGCCATGCCCGACGGCTCTTACGGGAGGGATCCCCCTTGGGCAGAATGGATTTAAATTGGCTCATTCCTCTTCTCCTATCAATCGATACATATCCTGTGCCTGTTCCTTGCGCACCGTTTCCGGTACTGACGCCACCTCGAGCGTCATTTTTTTATTGCCAAACGCAATTTGAATCATGTCCCCCGGGGCCACATCCGTACCTGCTTTAGCCACACGACCGTTTACTTCAATACGGCCGCCGTCAGCTGCCTCTTTGGCCACCGTTCTTCGTTTTATAATGCGTGAATTTTTTAAAAATTTATCTAAACGCAAAAAAGCCTCCTCTTCTGCTTCGAAACGGATCCGTTAGAACCGACCACTGGAACCGAAGCCTTCCTGCCCGCGTTTTGTATCGCTTAAATCCTCACTCCACTGCAAATCCGCCTGCACATAAGGGATAATTACCATCTGTGCCACACGCTCGCCCGGTTCCAGGCGAAGCGGCTCGATCCCGTGATAATAGAGCGGAATGCGAATTTCGCCGCGATAGTCCTCATCGATAATGCCAATGCCGTTCGATAGCATCAGCCCTTTACGTCCGAGCCCGGAACGGATGGCAACAAGGCCAAATGTCCCCCGTGGAAGTTCCACATGGACACCGGTAAAGACATCGGTATGTTCTCCCGTATGCAATTCTACCGCCTCTTCGTTCATAAAGGGTAAATCCATCCCCGCCGCAAAAGCGTTAGCATACGCAGGCTTTTTTCCGGTTGCGCGGTATCGCATCACCGTTTTTTTCGGCTGCTTCGATTCCGGTTGCGTTTCTTTCATTCTTTCCTCTTCTCTAATGCCATGGCAACGCCCTCTGTCGTTTTGACCGAATGGCTGTTGCTTTGTAACACCCTATCGATCGCTTCGCAAACGCCATCGTCTCCGGCGGAAGCCACCACAACATCGGCGCATGCTTTCAACGATGCATGCGCATTGGCCACTGCAAAGCCGATCTTAGCTTCCTGCACCATAGACACATCGTTTAAATAATCGCCGATAGCTGCGATTTCCTCCCGATCCATTCCCATGGCCTCAGCCAAAACGGTAATACCGTTCCATTTGGAAACGCCCTTTGCCGAAAGTTCCAGCTTATGACGTGAAGATGTCGTCACGTACACGCGCTCATCCGCCTGCCAACGCTGCCAATCTTTTTCATCGGGAGCGCCCCAAGGGTAGTAGTTGAATTTGGTAACGGTCCAAAGCGGCAGTGCTTCCGGATTAAGACGTGTCGGCAAGATGCCGGTCTTTTTTTGCACCCATTTAGCGATGCCTTCAAAGCGCACCAATGGTGTCCATGACGGGACAAAACAGCGATCTTTTTCATACGCAATGAAAAAGCTGTGACGTTCTTTTGCCTCGCGCAACAGATCTTCCAATGCGGAATGATCGATGCCCGCACACAAAAGTTCCTGCCCTTCTGCTGTGGTCACTACCCCGCCGTTGGAGGTGATGGTCGGAATCACCAGATCGTGCTTTTTCAAAATCTTCAAAGCATTGGCCAAGGGCCGTCCGCTCACGAGCGCAAACGTAACGCCTGCCTGTTGCAGACGCCGAATGGCATCTACATTTTTCTGCGAAATGTGGGTGCCGGGTGACAGGGTCCCGTCAAAGTCCGAACAAAACAGTCGAATCATGCGCCCTCCTATCTGGTTTAATAATACCATAGACTTTTGTTGGGAAAAGGCGCAAATGGATACTTCTATGGAATTGTTGTCGGCTTGTCCTTCTTTTTCCCGCATACACAAATTATGCCGTAAAATGGGCATAAGAGAAATAGAACACGAAAGGGAGACTTGAACCCGTCTCCGAAAAAGAAGCATAACGGTATGCGATATAGCCTTACTGCAATACCGTATCAGCGGGAAGGATGGAAACGATGAAGTGGAGAAATCGAGAAGGAAGTTCCAATATACAAAGCGGCGGACGCGGCGTCGGGAAAGCAATCGGGGGCGGCAGTCTTCTTCTGGCTCTGGTGGTGTTTTTGCTCACCGGTAATCCGCTGGCGGCACTTAACATCGGCTTAAACAGCCCTGTACAAGCACCGGCTTCCGGCCATCAGGAAGAAATTCAACTCAATGCAAAAGAGAAAGAATTGTATCAATTTTCTTCCGTCGCACTAAAAGATACGGAAGATGCCTGGACTAAAATTCTTAAAGACTATCGCCGCTCCTATAGTCCCGCAAAAATGGTCATTTTCCAGCAAGGTATTAAAACCGGATGCGGTGTTGCCAGTTCCGGTACCGGTCCGTTCTATTGCGGTCGTGATCGTAAAGTCTACATGGATTTGTCCTTTTATGACACACTGCTTAAAGATTTCAGAACAAAAAATAATAAATTCATTTTAAGTTATGTGATTTCCCACGAGATCGGTCATCACGTACAAAATGAGCTGGGCATTCTGGATGAAGTGAATAAACAGCGAGCCCGCGTGAGTGAAAGGGAACGCAATGCCTTGACCGTACGTTTGGAGCTGATGGCCGACTATTTAGCCGGTGTCGTGGCACGGTATCAGCAGGAGAGCGGCTATTTGGAAGATGGCGATATTGAAGACGCCATTCAAACGGCCTGGTCCATCGGCGATGATACCATTCAAAAACGCGTGCAAGGCCATGTGACACCTGAATCTTTCACGCACGGTTCCAGCCGACAGCGCATGAAATGGTTCAAAAAAGGCTACGAAGCCGGCAATCTGGACGGCTACAACACCTTTGATACGAAGCGGTATCCGACCACAGATTCCCTATAATCCTTTCGTAACAGAGCTTCGACATTGGCATGTCGGAGCTCTTTTTTTGTCACGGCTGCCCTCCATCTCAAAACAAATTCTGGCATTCCTGTTCATAACGTGTATAATACTAAAAATACGCAACCGAATACGCAGGTCGACTTGGGATAAATCGCCTGAGGTCGCGTTTTTTTTTACCAATTTAAAGGAATCGAGGCTTTATCGTGAAGAAAAAATCAGGATTTACAGGGCAAATCGGCTTTGTGTTTGCAGCGGCAGGCAGTGCCATCGGTGTGGGAAATCTTTGGCGTTTTCCCTATCTGGCAGCAAAGGACGGCGGCGGCGTTTTTCTGCTTGTTTATCTTGCGCTCATTCTGACAGTCGGTTTCGTACTCCTGACAACCGATTTAGCCATCGGTCGCCGAACCGGGAAAAGTGCTGTTCATGCGTATGAATCGATGCACAAGAAATGGAAATTTTTAGGTATTTTGACTTTTCTTGTTCCCGTGTTGATTATGACGTATTACTCCGTCATCGGCGGCTGGGTGCTCTACTATATTCGTGTTTTCTTAACCGGGAATTTGCAGTCGGCTTCAAATGGAGGCTTCTTCTCATCCTTTATCTCCTCTTCCGCATCGGTATGGTACAGTCTGCTGTTCATGGCCCTTACGGCGCTGATTGTCTACGGTGGCGTGGAAAAGGGAATTGAGCGCGTTTCCACCATGATTATGCCCGTACTCCTCGTGATGGTGGTCGGCATTGCTCTCTATTCTCTGACCTTGCGTTATGAAACACCGTCCGGAGAGCTGCGCACCGGATTACAGGGCCTTTTTGTCTATCTCAAGCCGAATTTTAACGGCATGACGCTTTCTCGCTTTTTACAGATTGCCTTGGACGCCATGAGCCAACTCTTTTTTTCGCTCAGCGTATCCATGGGTATCATGATTACCTACGGCTCGTATGTGAAAAAGGATGTGGATTTAAATAAATCCGTCTCACTCATTGAATCCATGGATACCGGTGTGGCAATACTTGCCGGAGTTATGATTATACCGGCCGTCTTTGTTTTCTTGGGATTGGACGGAATGTCAGCTGGTCCCGGCCTCATGTTCATCTCCTTACCAAAAGTATTTTTTCAAATGCCTTACGGTGGCCGAATAATCGGACTGGCCTTCTTCTTTTTGACCGCATTTGCCGCTCTGACTTCTTGCATCTCGGTATTGGAATCCATTGTGGCGAACTGTATTGAAATCCTGCACACCGATCGCAAGCGTACCACCATTGTTCTTTCCGCGATCTATCTTGTGGCAACTGCCGTGATCGCCCTAGGCTACAGTCGCTTTTACGTGGAAGTCCCCCTACCCAACGGCAGCATCGGGCAGCTTCTGGATATCATGGACTACATCAGTAACAGCTGTATGATGCCTCTGGTTGCCTTCCTTTCATCGATATTCATCGGTTGGGTCATGAAACCCTCCTGGATCCTTGAAGAAGTTGAACGTGGCGGTAGAGTGTATCGACGCAAACGCCTTTATGCGGTCATGGTGAAATATTTTCTGCCCGTCATTATGTTCATTCTTTTCCTGCAATCCACAGGACTTTTGAACAAGCTCATCCAGTGATGCCATGTGTCCCTTTCATAATCGGCAAAAGCCTCCCGTTTTCCACGGGAGGCTTTTTTTATAACGTTGCTAGGATCTCTTTTAATTTCTCAAACATCACCGTATCATACGGACTGTGCCCGCCGGCTTCCACCAAGTGTAATTTCGCCCTTGGCGATGCCTTCGCCAGCGCATAAGCGCCGGAGGGCGGACAGATGACATCATAGCGCCCCTGCACGATATCCATAGGAATATGCGCATAGGTCTTCGCATTTTCCAACAAATAATTATCGCTCGGATAAAACATATGATGATAAAAAAAGTGGTTTTCCAATCGTGCAATCGAACGTTCTTCATCGCTAAGCGTTTTAGGATCCGGAAAATGCGGCAGCAACGTCACAAGAGAATCTTCCCATTTTGCCCATCGCCGAAAGGCTTCCTCTTTTCTTTCTTCATCCTCTCCCGTCATGGCTGCATGGTATCCGTCCACCACATCCGTCTCTTTCGAAATAAAATCGCGGAAATAGTCATATTGCTCGGGATAAAAGGCGCCTGCTCCGCCGCGATACAGCCAATCCTCATCGGACTTTCTGCCCAAAAACACACCGCGCAGAATCATGTGACGAATACGATCCGGATGTAAAATGGCATAAGTTAATGCCAGCGAGGAACCGTACGAACCGCCGAACACCACCCAGGTATCAATGTTCAAATGCGTGCGAATGGCTTCTATATCGGCCACGCCGCTAAACGGCGTATTTTCTTCCACCGATAAAAACGGCCGGCTTTTTCCGCAACCGCGCTGGTCAAACAGAATCACCCGATACTTTTCGGGAGCAAAAAACGTGCGACAGATCGGCTCGATATGGCCGCCCGGACCACCATGTAAAAAAATAACCGGAATGCCTTCCGGATTGCCGCAATCCTCAACATACAAACGATGCGTAGCATCCACCGGCAAGTGAAACGCCTGACGTACCGGCATATCGTTCTGAATCATTGCCATCAGTTCTCCTTCTTTCTATGCGCAGCACCATACTCGGTGCTTTAAGAGATCGTTTCGCTCTAAGAATTGTAGTCATTCATAAGCAGCCTTGGCAAGTCTTAAAAAAATCTTGACCTGTCATTTTAAATGCTTTAAAATGACAAACCATAAAAATCAATAGAAAAACCTATAGAAAAAACGAGTACGTTTGGAGAAGATCACAGAGAGTAAGCGTTTGGTGAAAGCTTATATCGGAAGCAGGCGGAAAATCCTTTTTCTCGGTGCAAGTCTGAACTACAGTAAGATTTGTCGCAGTGGTATGCGTTATCAATACCCGGCATTGATAGATGCTAGAGTGCTTATTTCGATAAGAAAAAAGGTGGTACCGCGGAAAATTTCGTCCTTTGTCTGTACAGACAAAGGACTTTTTTTATTGATTTTTATAGGCAAAATCCACAGGAATTTATAGGAGGAACATATGTCCAAATTATCCCGAAGTCAGTTTTTGCAACTTTCCGTCATGCTGTTCGGCCTGTTTTTCGGCGCCGGCAACCTCATCTTCCCACCCTTGCTTGGCAATCAGGCGGGAAGCGCGATGTTTCTTGCGTTATTAAGCTTTGCCGTCACGGCCGTTATTTTTCCCGTTCTCGGCACTATTGCTGTCGGAAAAACGGGTGGCCTATCCGTGCTGGCCCGCCGCGTCGGCCCCCTCTTCTCCATCGTCTTTACGACGGCGATTTACTTATCGATCGGCCCCGGTCTGGGTATCCCGCGTGCCGGATCGGTGCCATTTGAAATGGCCATTGCACCCTATCTGTCAAATGATGTCTCCC
The DNA here is from genome assembly GCF_000308275.2 of Levyella massiliensis. Classification (GTDB taxonomy): domain Bacteria; phylum Bacillota; class Clostridia; order Tissierellales; family Peptoniphilaceae; genus Murdochiella; species Murdochiella massiliensis_A. Next base: position 349,704 of record NZ_HG529490.1, on the reverse strand, counting down.
CGACTTTGGTACGCCTCGTCTATACGTTTGTATTCTTTTCCACCGCCCTTTGGATCTGCTTCAAGCCGAATCAATTGGTAAAGCGCATCGGTAAATATTTAACGCCGGTTTTATTGGTGTTAATCGTAGCCATGTTTGCGCGCCTGATGATGTTACCGAAATCCGTCGCCCCTGCTGTCGGCAATTACGCAAAGGCGCCTGTCGTACAGGGCTTTGTGGCCGGTTATGGCACCATGGACGCCATTGCTGCCCTGAACTTCGGCTTTGTCATCAGTATGGCCGTGCGACGTTTCGGCATCAAAGACGACCATCGTGTCACGCAATATACGAAGCATGCCGGAATTATAGCCGGACTGATGCTTTTCCTCGTTTACGCAATGCTTTCCATGATCGGTATGATATCCTCCGAAACCCTGGCCGGCGCAAAAAACGGTGCCGTCATCTTGAGCCATTCCATGCAGATTGCGCTTGGAGATTTCGGTCTGGTGCTATTAGCTAGCATCTTCACACTGGCGTGCCTCACCACCTGTGTTGGCCTGATCACCTCCGGTGCGGAATATTTCCATCATCTCTTCCATGAAAAGTTGTCCTACCGCACCTGGGTCATCGTATGGACCGGTTGTTCCTTCCTAACGGCCAACTTCGGACTCAATACCTTGCTTGCTTACTCTGTACCGCTTCTTACCGTCATCTATCCGGTATCGCTGATATTAATCGTGATGGGCATGACGCAGGAACGTCTGCACTTCGGTACACTCTCCTATCGCGCCGCTGCCTTCGTCTCTGTTCTTTTCCCGCTATTTGATATGTTGCGCACTACCTTTTCCCTGCAGCTAATCCCGAAAAGTTTGTACGCCATGCTCCCCTTATCGGAAAACGGTCTCGGATGGATGGTACCGACGCTTTTCGTATTGCTGGTTGCCTGTTTGGTAGAGAAATTCTTATTGCCGACGGAAAAATCGCAAATCGCTACGCCGCTTACTGACAACGTTCAGGCGTAACCGTGACGATGCATCGCATTTACGGGTCATCTTCAGCTGTGCCTGTTTTGGCCCGTAAATGCCGGTTTTGCCGACGGGCACATTTTTTCCACTTTAACTTGCAAGGTTGCGTATCGCTTGTTATAATAGGCAAGTAATTCTCGCCGGCATAGCTCAAGTGGTAGAGCATCTGAATCGTAATCAGAGGGTTGAGGGTTCAAGTCCTTTTGCCGGCTTAGAAAAAACCGCTTGGAATTATGAATTCCAAGCGGTTTTGCTTTATCCTTACGTCTTTCGACCTTATTGCTTCTCCGGTTCCGGATAGTCTTCTCCGAATGTCTCAACCGTGACCTTTTGCATCACCACTTCTTCGAGTGGACGATCCCCTGCGTCCGTATCTGTTTCAGCAATGGTATTCACCACATCCATGCCTTCAATAACTTTTCCGAAGGCCGCATATTCGCCATCCAGATACGGTGCGGCTTTATGCATGATGAAGAACTGGCTGCCCGCTGAATTCGGATCCATCGCTCGAGCCATGGAGAGCACACCCGGTTCATGCTTAATGGCATTGGCAAAACCATTGTGGGCAAATTCGCCGGCAATGCAATATCCCGGACCGCCCATGCCGGTACCTTCCGGATCGCCACCTTGAATCATAAATCCCTCAATGACGCGATGAAAGATCAGGCCATCATAGAAGCCCTTCTTCACCAAGGAAACAAAATTGTTCACGGTATTCGGCGCTTTTTCCGGATACAGCTCCGCCTGAATCGTGCCCTGCGCGAGCGTAAACGTTACGATTGGATTTTTCATATTGTCCTCTTTCCGGGAATTCTCTTCCCTTTATTATTGAGGCATCCTATTGATGCTGTTGCGACATACCGACTGAAGTTTCTGTCGGCGAATCAAGTCACTTTAGTGTACCATGCTTACATCCTTTCGCACAGCATCCGCTCGACGTTCGCAGGTTTTACTCGTTTGAAGGATGAGTTTTTCCGTATTATCGCAAAAAGAAGAGCGCCGTTATCGCAACGGCGCTCTTTGGTTTCGGTTCGAAGTACTTTAATACTGTCATATCAATGTTATGCTGATATCCTATTCAATTGTAATCAAAACCATGTTTTCTTTGCCGGATACACTCAATCTATGCACACAGGCCGCTGCCTGATCCGTTCATAGAAACTATTGATTTCCTTTTCTCCGTTCACCGATCCGTCAAGAAGAACGCTGTGCACAATACCCTGTTACGGAAAGTCCGTCTCTCGCTATCTGGTACTTCTTGCTAAATGCAGGGTCATGCTTGGGTTTTGATAGTCAGGCTCTTGAGGGAATTCGGTGATTCCCTCAAGAAAGAATGTTCAGTGTCCAAGGGTCTCACCTCCTTCTTTCTTTGTTATTCCTATAGTACCCGGAAAAAGATTCCCTAAACAGAAAACGATAATTCTTTGTGTTTTTCTCCTCGTCAATGCGTCGATTTTCTTTTCTTCAATATAACTAAACTGATAGCCGTAGCAACGAAACCAAACAAAGCGACATCCAAGATGTGATTTTGCATTTCCCCGGTCTTTGGAGCGTTAACGTTTGTTTTCGTCGGCGTCGGTGTTGGCTTTGGCGTCGGTGTCGGCATAGGCGAAGGTGTCGGCATAGGCGTAGGTGTCGGCGTAGGCGAAGGTGTCGGCGTAGGCGTAGGTGTCGGTGTCGACGTTTCCGGCGGATCTTCCGGCGTCTGAGGAATATCCGGGACATCGCTCGTCGAGTCGGAGCTAAGTGGCAACGAGCTGCTCTCGCTGGAAGAGGAGGAGATTGTTGGTGGGGTGAAAGAAGTTTTCTTTCTATTGGTAATAATAAAGCCGCCGGCCGCATCTCCGGTAATCGTTGTCTGATATCCCTTCAAAGGTGTTTCAGTAACCGTATAGGCAATTGGATTTTCGTTATCATCATTAGTCAATAGCTGGTTAAATGTCCACTTCCATTGATCGTTTGCGGTCAGCTTCTTCGTCTCTTTTACCTTGCCATTTGCTAAAAGCTGGATTTCCACTTCCTTCGCCGCCCGGCCTTTCCAGATTTTTTGTACGGAAACGGAGGTGTAAGGGTTTAGCGACCATTTTCCATAGATGATTTCGTCCTTTGTCACAGGCGCCTGATCCGTGATAGGCTTCGTTAACTTTTCATCATCGCACCAACCGGAAAACGTCCAAGTTCCTTGGCTATCGGTCTGTTTGGATAATTCAGGCGACTTCGCGCGAGGTGTATTGAAAAGATAGTTGTTCTCGTCTACAGGCGCTGGTATCCCTTGGGGAATGTCACCCACAAACGCGTAGCGCACCTGGTGATAAATCGGCTGCTTTATGCGAGTCACGTTAACCGTTTCGCTCTTTGGCTTCGCCGGCGGAGTGTACTTCACGCTGTCGCCGCCGATGCCTTGAATGACGCCTGTAAAATTCTTCCTTTGCGTATAGAACGTATACGTAAAGCCCGTTGTCGCGCCGGTGCTAAACATCACCCAATTATCTCGATCATCACCATCAGGGTTCCCATCATCATCCCCTATCGCATCATAGAATTTGTCGTTCGTTGCATCGTAGTCCAACTTCTTTCCCTTAAGAGCATTATGTGATGCAGGAGATTCCAACTTAACCGCCTGTGTAACGTCAACATCCACAAAAACAAGAATGGGAATGATGGAAATCGGCTCGTCCGTTCCATGTTTTAAAAAGTCCACTTGAATAGTGAGATCGTCGCAGGAATAGTAAATTAACGGTTTGGCCGGGTCTATATCATGTGCAGAATGGTTTTTATTGGGCTTAAGTTCGGTTTTTTTGGCTTCGCCCTCTTTATACGGTGTGTGAACGAGATCAATCCTTTTAATCGTCAGCTTAAAATCAACCCATTTATCTGTAGCGCTATCCTGCAAGACCTTTTCATAGCGAAGCGTATCGCCCTCAGTCAGATAGCCAGGATTTTTAAGATTCGTCTTGATTAGCTTCGTCTCAGAACTCGGCGTAACCACCGATGCGGCGGACATTCTTTGTACCATGAGGGCCAACTGCTTATCCTTAGAAAGTTGTTTTTCCTTGTCGGTTAAAATAAAATTCTGAATATCCCCAAACGTCCACTCTGTCCCCTGGATGTCCTTGAATGAGTCTTTCAATAGCGTTTGATAATCCATATTATTTTTCTTCTGCGCGTTGATGGCGTTATCCAGTGCCTTTATAGCGTCTGTATTGTTGCTCTCGATCGTTGTCTTAGCAGCCGTTAATGCTGTAGCCTTTCCAACGTAAATGGGATCGTTTTTTTGATCGGTAACATTGACCGTTACGCCAAGAGCGGTTGCTTCCTCAATCTTATCCTGCAAAGCCTTCTGATTCTCAATGATCAGGTTTCCCTCGGCATCGTAGTTCACTCCGGGTGGATCTGCTACCTTTTCCGCCTCAACATTATGCGGAAGCATCCCCGCCACCATGCTGACGATCAGCAGCAGCGAGAGTAGTACCCCCCATCGATTTTTGCGCTTCATTTCTAACTCCTCCCCTCACAACAGACTTATCAAACGTACTCTCCTCGACCAGGGTCATATGACCGTAAATTTCAGTTCAAGTATAGCATAATCGCCGATCTTATGCGCGAAATGGTCAGGCGAATTCGATGAGCATATCTATAGAGATACCATTGATGTGAGACCAAGAAGATAAAAAGAGAGAATTCTTGTGCAATGAAAGTATCAACCAAACAATGAAAGGAAGCGCGATTTAAATAAATCAAATTGGTTGCCTTTGTAGACCTTGGGATGGTTAGCGCTCACGGAATATGGGTGCGCCGCGGGCAAATTACGGCGGCTTTTCCAGGTTTTGTCTTTTACCACCGTAAACGCCTTTCTTCAAATCACATAGACTCTATATCGACTTTAAGATGTAGTTAATGTCATCATAGCGCGAATCATCCGACTGCGATCCGATGCTGAGAATCAAATATTCTTTATGGTTTTTTTCAAACAGTACAATGATATTGAAGTCTTGATCCAGGGAACCCGTCTTAATGCCCTTTACCGCAGGATTATAATTAGGATCCTTGGGATTTAAAAAATGATTCGTGTTCTTCCATGCCTTCTGCGTACCATCGCTAAGCGTCACGGCGTAATTCGACTGTGACACAATCTTTCGAAACCACTTCTTTTTTAAAAGCAAATCGCTGACATCTTTCAGCTCGGATACCGTGGTCGTTCCTTCATAATCATAACCACTCGGATCATAGAGATGCGTGTTCTTCCACCCTTGTTTTTGGATATAGGCGTTTAAGTCCTTCAAATATAAAGCGATGCGTTCCTTCGAAGTCTTTGCCTTCGGATGCTTTACTCCGCCCCAATAGTCCGCTACCACGTAGGCCGCATCATTACCCGAAGGTACGAGCATCGCTGCAAAAAGGTCCTGCAACGTATAGGTTTCACCGGCTTGCAGTCGGGCTACCGATGAACCTTTCTTGACATGACTTAACGCAGCTTTCGTGACCTGGACCTTTTGCTTCAGATCCGCCTGTTCCGAAACATACTCAACTGTAAAGAGCTTCGCCAAACTGGCAGGAGGCAGCGGTTTGTGTTCGTTCTTTAATATAAAGGCATCATCGCTTTGCCGATCGATAACCAGTAGGGACTTGGCATTATAGGCACCATGCTCCTTACTCTGCCATTCCCACGTCATATGATGAATTTTATCTTTCACTTCTCTCAAGTTTTCCGGCTGCTTTGCCCATATAAAAAAAGCAAAGCCCAGTATCAATAAAGAGAGTGCTGCCCACCAAAACACATATCGCTTATTCGCGCATTTTTTCGAGGAATGGCCTTTTTTACTGATTTTTCTCATATTTCCAGCTCCTTTTTCTTCTTTTACTCACTTTTACCATAGCGATTTTAGAAGGTCAATGAAAGAAATTATTAAGATGGTGATGTCTCGCGTTGCATGCCCCCTTCTGCAATTTGACACGATTATCAGCCACTCCTAGCTCCCACCGCCGATTCGGCACGCCCTTCGCCCCTTTCATCGCCTCTACTTCAGAAAAAATCGCTTTTTTACGATTTTTCCCTTGTCGAATGCAGATCCTTTCGCTATAATAGGTTCATCGCCTCGGGGAATTAGCTCAGCTGGGAGAGCGCTTGAATGGCATTCAAGAGGTCAGGGGTTCGATCCCCCTATTCTCCACTTGAAGAAAAAAGTCGAACTCGGTGATCGAGTTCGACTTTTTTATGTCATATGCTTTACTGACGTCTTCTTTCGACATGACTTCCATAAACCTAATTTTCGTAGTGTAGAATGAAAATTTTACTTTTCTTGTTGTGTTTTCAAATACTTGGGTACATAAGAACGGTACCAATGAAGCATTATGTTTTAAGGAGTGAATTATGGCCAATAAATACGCAGGAACACAAACCGAGAAAAACTTACAGGCGGCTTTTGCTGGGGAGTCTCAAGCCACTAACAAGTACACCTACTTTGCTTCCAAAGCAAAGAAACAGGGCTTTGAGCAGATTGCAGCGCTGTTTCTGAAGACAGCAAGCAATGAAAGAGAACATGCCAAACTGTGGTTCAAAGCGCTGGGAGGCTTGAACGACACGGCACAAAATCTGGCAGATGCTGCAGCAGGCGAAAATTACGAGTGGACGGATATGTACGACGGCTTCGCAAAGACCGCGGAAGAAGAAGGCTTCCCGGAGCTTGCCGAGCAGTTCCGTGGGGTAGCTGCCATTGAAAAGCATCATGAAGAGCGCTATCGCGCATTGCTGCACAATGTGGAAGCAAAAGAAGTATTTGCCAAGAGCGAAGTTAAGATCTGGGAATGCCGCAACTGCGGACATATCGTCGTGGGAGAAAAGGCTCCGGAAGTTTGCCCGGTATGCCATCATCCGCAAGCATTCTTTGAGATTGCCGCTGAGAACTATTAATTCAAAAAAAAGCAACAGCAAAGAGCATTCGGCGAAAGGGTCGGATGCTCTTTTTCTGTTTTCACTAAAGCCTTTGCGTCTTGACGCGGAGAATGCGTCGAAGCGAAGTGTCCAGGCGTGATTCCGAGATCTGTTTATGATTGACCGCTTGAACAACCGCCTTTACCGCCTTATCCAAATCGTCCGGCATCAATATCATATCCGCGCCGGCTTGAAGAGCGGAAATCACTGCTTCTTCCGGGTCGTAGTTTTCGGTAATGGCCCCCATATTGATCGCATCGGTAATCAAGATGCCTTGGAAATGCATCTCATTACGCGCTAAGTCCATCATAACTTTTTTGTTGAGCGATGCCGGCTGCTCTCCAAAGGCTTGCGGATAGCTGACATGGCCGACCATAATAAAGGGACAGTTCTTAGCGATGGCGTCCTGAAACGGAACGAGATCCGTTTGACGAAGTTCTTCCGGCGTACGGTGTGAAACCGTACGGTTGGAATGCGAATCCTCTGACGTGGAGCCGTGCCCCGGAAAATGCTTATAGGCAGGAAGAACATCTGATTTTTCCAACCCTTGGCAAAATGCCGCACACATTTTAGTCACCAGGGACACATCTGCGCCGAAGGAGCGACTCTTCAGCAACGCATTGTCAGGATTGGAGAGGACATCGGCAACCGGCGCAAAATCGACATTGAAGCCGAGCGTATGCAATTTTCCGCCGATCTGCGTCCCAATTTTTTCGGCTTGCGTAGGATCCTTCGTAAAACCGATCTCTCGCATCGGTGGGATGGGCGTATCGGAAAATGCCGGCTGACTGAAAACGCGAGAGACCGAACCACCTTCTTCGTCCACACAGAGAAAGAGTGACAAACCGATGCGGGCTTTACTGATACTCTGCATCTTCTGCAGCATTTCCTGCGTCTGTTTTGGATTTTTAAGATTTTCTCGATGATAGAGAATGCCGCCCACCGGCAAACGATTAAATGCCTTTTGCGTTGTCTCTCCTGCCTGCACCACCGTTCCGGAAAAATGCGTCAACCCTTCCGGGGTCACGCAAAACAGCTGTGCCGCCTTTTCCTCCAACGTGAGTTTCTGCAAATATGCTTCCGCTTTTTCATCCCAATCCGCATCGCCCGGCGTAGCATCGAAAACGGGCAAAGCAGAATGCGAGGTATCATTCAGATTCTCCTCCTGCTGGTGCGATAGGCCTTGCTCGATACCTTTCTCCTCGGTTTTTGCCGCATTGTCGCAAGATGTAACAACAAAGGTAAGGCAAAGCAATAGGGCAAGCGAAACCCATCGCCACCATTTACTGTTCATATTCACACAGATAGCCCATCTTTCCAGCCATATAGGCATCGCCGGCAGAAGTGACTTGATCGCGTTGATCATTCCACGACCAAACATCCTTAATCTTCCAAAGCATCAGATAGAATTCCGGCGTCCCGTCCAGATCGTTACGTGACGGCTCGCCCGGATACCATACCGCATAGTCAAAGGGTTCGCCGGTAATCCAATGTCCGAATGCGCTGCCATTGCGCACCGATGTATATCCGCCGATCCACAAATAACGAATGCCTTCTTTATCGGCCAACTGCGTACAAGTGTCCATTTCACTCTGCGAAGTGATCGTTGCTAGATGCCCTCCCCGTGCCCGGGCGGCGTCATTGGCCTCTGTCCAAGTAAAGTCGCCTCGAATGATTTCATAGCGACTATTATGTTTCACGACTTCCTGCTTTTTGGCGGGTGTGAAATGTACCATTTGAAACGAAGCGCCCATCGGAGATTTTCCCCCACCATTTTTGTTTCCGTTATTGCCGGAGGCCTTGCCTTTTGCAGCATCCACCACTGCTAAAGAAATCGATCGTTCCGAGAAAGCATCCGCATCTTTGACGGACTCGTACTCCACCGTATAGAGATTTCTTTGATCCTGCGAAATCGTATTCAAAATCTCCTTCATATCCGGCAGTTGATCAATCGTCCAGCAGTGGCCGTTGGTTGCCGTAGCTATTTCATTGAGCGTATTCGCATCCGCTTCGCTCGTACCAATCAGATACACAGGCACATTAAGCTTTTTTGCTAATGAAATTACCTCGTCCAAGGAGTGCGAGCTGGCGTTTTCGATGCCATCCGTAAAGCAAATGACACAGTTGGCTCCCGGACGGGCTGCCGCATTCTGAACGCCCGTGTATAGCGCATCGTAGAGCGCCGTTCTCCCATAGGCCGTCATGTTGCGTATGCCGCCGTGTAACAGAGAAGGATCCCCGGTTAAGGTGGTCATGTACATCAGATACGTATCAAAAGAGATCAATTCTGCCTTGTCGCCGACCGAAAAATCTAAGGAATTTACAAAGTCATCGAGAATGCGCTGCATTTCGCTTAATTCATCAGTCATGCTTTCGGATTTATCCATCAGCAATTCAAAACCGATACCTTCTTTTTGATTGATTTGTTGAATATTGCGTACCGTGCGTTCTATTTCTTTGCCGCTACCGATGCATTCTCGAATGCCCGCTGTCGGGGATTCGAGCACCACATCTTGGTCGTTCTGATCGCGAATGGACACATACAATTTCACTAACGGGTATTGACTGACATCGGTAGAAATCAATTTCATATCCCATGTTCCCGCGGCTTGTCCCAAAGCTTGGTAGATGGACTGATAATCTTTCAGTTGATCCGCAGACCATGTCGCGTTTAAGCCAAAAGCATTGTTTCCTCCCGCCTCAGAATTTTTGTTCTTAAAGGGAGAACTAATGGTGTTTAATACGCCGGCATAATACAGGATGAGAATCACTGAGAGAATCCCTACCGCAATCACTGCAAAGATCGGAAAAACAGCCACTGAATCGTTGTTTTTATCTTGGGGTTCCGATGCCACTTTTGGGGGCACGGGTGTACCGCAACGCGGACAAAATTTTTGCTTCTCATTCAGAGGAGCACCACAATGTTTGCAAAACATAGTCCCTCCTCAACGGATGTAATCCGATGGTTCATAAGAATTCAAAATTTTCTCTTTCGCCTTTTCATATTCTTTTGCTGTCAATATCTCTTCATCAAATAATGCCCGCGCTTCTCGTACACGATCTGCCGGATGCATGAGTTTTGGTTTATCGATAATCTCTTCCTGTTTTATGGTCTTATTCAGGGCATTGAGTCCGGATTCCTTCCATTGCGAAAGGGCATCGCGAACAGGTGAAAGGTTGAAGGGAGTGTCAAAATGCTTGCCTTTTCCAGTTGCAACGCTCTTCCCCGCTTGAAGGTTTTTTCCCACTTGTGTTGTGTTATCGTTTTGAATAAATGGCAACGATTCGCCGTTTTCAGCGTTATTAATTTCAAAAACGGATACCGCTTGCCACCATCGCCCTAAACCGTAATAAATATATAGTTGAATGATCCCTACTACAAAAAGATAAATAAGCCCGAATACTAGGATCGCCATGTAGTCGGAAGCGAAAGACAGCATTCCCGCATACGGTAATAAAGAAGCAATTGTTAGTGCATCGCTGGCCAAAAGGGCGGTAAAAGGCACCCACCAAATGCTGAGAGCTCCTTGATAACTAATCCAGCGCAGTAGCATAATCGACAAAAAAAGTGCCGCGACACCTTGAAGAAGATCCGTAAGCTTGAATCCACCGAATAAAAAAGATCCTAAACAAAGGAGAGCATTGAGCAGGTAAAGTATGCCGATGCCTGTCGGCTTACCCTTGCGCAATAAAAGCCACAAAATGGCAACTACAGAAAAAGGTATGACGTAAGAAAGAACCATAGGAACAATGTACGGCGTGACATAAGCGCCTAATGAAGATGATACGGCTAATATGCCTATTATAATTATTGAAACGACAGAAAGTACAATCAGCGCCAAACATAAGGTCGAAACCGACTTCAAATAAGTATTATCCTTATATGGATTCTTCATCTTTCATCTCCCTCTACAGATAGGGCAGTAATTTTGCCTTTTGCGTCTTAAATTCTTCCTCTGTCAAAATGCCTTCATCCCAAAGTTGTTTAAACTTACGCAATTCATTAATAGCTTCTTGGGAGGTTATAGACGTAACAGGCTGTGAAGCCACTGAAAAGTTCGTGGCGTTCGAAGAAACCGACGTCTTAGGCGAAGCAACAGGCGTTGAAATGTCGATAGGCTGCGCTGTCTTCTTAGAAATAGTTTCCGTTACAACCTCAGAAGATGAAACTTCAACAGCTTCCTTTAAATTTTGACCGCAATTGCCGCAAAAAATGTCTTCCGGCGAAATAACGGCACCGCACTTCGGACAAAAGCCCTGCTTTACATCTGTCATACCACGCCACCTTTCCAAAAAACGTTCTAAATTCGCCCGATGTTTTAAAAACAACATCACTTCAAAAGCAAAGTAGCACAGAATGCCAAAAACAGGTTCGAAAAAGATTCCAAAAAAATTCTAAAACTGCTGCGGAGAGAAAATATTAAAAACTCGAAGAAACATCCTTACGCAGAATCAAAGCCGAGTATAAAAGCATAAAAAAAGAGCCCCATCCGGGGCTCTCCTTTAATTGGCGACTACCTACTCTCCCAGGCCGTTTCCAGCCAAGTACCATCGGCGATGTAGGGCTTAACTTCTGTGTTCGAGATGGGAACAGGTGTATCCCCTGCGCTATCGTCACCATATTGACTTGTCGTTGGAACAAGTCCTCTCCATAACAATGACTCACCTAATCTTAGGCGGTCGAAATAGCTTCCAAGCAATTCGCTTGTTTAGCCATTTCCCAATCGTAATAGGTATTTCTGGTCAAATATTCGAGAGATTAGTATCAGTTAGCTCCACGCATTACTGCGCTTCCACCTCTGACCTATCAACCGTGTTTTCTTCACGGTCTCTTAGAAATCTCATCTCGAGGGGGGCTTCGCGCTTAGATGCCTTCAGCGCTTATCCCTTCCGAACGTAGCTACCCGGCTATGCTCTTGGCAGAACAACCGGTACACCATCGGTTCGTCCATCCCGGTCCTCTCGTACTAGGGACAGCTCCTCTCAAATTTCTTACGCCCACGCTGGATAGGGACCGAACTGTCTCACGACGTTCTGAACCCAGCTCGCGTACCTCTTTAATGGGCGAACAGCC
>NZ_HG529490.1:0-336608 GCF_000308275.2 Levyella massiliensis | reverse complement strand
TCTATCTGCTTGTAAGCACAAGGTTTCAGATTCTTTTCACTCCCCTTCCGGGGTTCTTTTCACCTTTCCCTCACGGTACTAGTTCACTATCGGTCACATGATCGTATTTAGGCTTAGGAGGTGGTCCTCCCATGTTCCCACCAAATTTCTCGTGTTCGATGGTACTCTTTCGTGATGATTCCTTCTTCTTTCGCGTACCGGACTGTCACCGTCTTTGGTGTTCCTTTCCAGAAACTTCCGCTAGATTTCAGAATCGTGATTCACTGTTGGCCTGTTCCCCGTTCGCTCGCCGCTACTAAGGGAATCGAGTTTTCTTTCTTTTCCTCCGGGTACTGAGATGTTTCAGTTCTCCGGGTCTCCCCTCCTAACGTTATGGATTGGCGTTAGGATGACAGGATCTTCTCCTGCCGGATTGCTCCATTCGGAAACCGACGGATCAAAGCTTTTTGCAGCTCACCGTCGTTATCGCCTGCTCGCGTCCTTCATCGGCGTCATGTGCCAAGGCATCCGCCTCGTGCTCTTCTCAATTTGACCAGAAATATCTATTACGATTGAATTGTCAAGGATCAAACTTTCCTATTGGAAAGATGCCGCACGGCATAAGCCGAAATCGGCATGGAGATAAAGGGAATCGAACCCTTGACCCCCTGCTTGCAAGGCAGGTGCTCTCCCAGCTGAGCTATATCCCCACAAAATCACCCCGAAGGGTGATCAAGTGAACCTAATCAATCAATAAACCTTGAACGACTCTAATTGAGTCTTATCTTGCAAAAAGAATTCCGAATGGGTTTCGCGGGTTCGTCCTCCGTACTTCTTCCGTATAAACGGCCTTTTCCGAATTTCTTCCTCCGTGTATCTCCATCCTTCCTCTCTTTTCGCTTCCTTAGAAAGGAGGTGATCCAGCCGCAGGTTCTCCTACGGCTACCTTGTTACGACTTCACCCCAGTCATTGATCCTACCTTCGACGCCTGCGTCATAGGTTCGCTCAGCGGCTTCGGGTATTACCAACTTCCATGGTGTGACGGGCGGTGTGTACAAGACCCGGGAACGCATTCACCGCGACATGCTGATTCGCGATTACTAGTAACTCCGACTTCGTGTAGGCGAGTTGCAGCCTACAGTCCGAACTGAGACCGACTTTTCGTGGTTCGCTTGCTCTCACGAGGTTGCTTCACGCTGTTTTCGGCCATTGTAGCACGTGTGTAGCCCAGGACATAAAGGGCATGATGATTTGACGTCATCCCCACCTTCCTCCGGTTTATCACCGGCAGTCTCGCTAGAGTCCCCAACTTAATGCTGGCAACTAACGACAAGGGTTGCGCTCGTTGCGGGACTTAACCCAACATCTCACGACACGAGCTGACGACAACCATGCACCACCTGTAGCAGTGTCCCCGAAGGGAACGGTTAATCTCTTAACCCGTCACTGTTATGTCAAGCCCTGGTAAGGTTCTTCGCGTTGCTTCGAATTAAACCACATGCTCCGCTACTTGTGCGGGTCCCCGTCAATTCCTTTGAGTTTCACACTTGCGTGCGTACTCCCCAGGCGGAGTGCTTAATGTGTTAACGGCGGCACCGGGCTTTGACACCCGACACCTAGCACTCATCGTTTAGGGCGTGGACTACCAGGGTATCTAATCCTGTTTGCTCCCCACGCTTTCGTACCTGAGCGTCAGTATGTATCCAGACAGTCGCCTTCGCCACCGGTATTCTTCCTAATCTCTACGCATTTCACCGCTACACTAGGAATTCCACTGTCCCCTCTACTACTCAAGTTTGCCAGTTTTCAACGCTGAACGGGGTTGAGCCCCGTGATTTAACGCCAAACTTAACAAACCGCCTACGTACCCTTTACGCCCAATAATTCCGAACAACGCTCGCCCCCTACGTATTACCGCGGCTGCTGGCACGTAGTTAGCCGGGGCTTCCTCCTGAGTTACCGTCATTATCTTCACCCAGGACAGAACTTTACAATCCGAAGACCTTCTTCGTTCACGCGGCGTCGCTGCATCAGAGTTTCCTCCATTGTGCAAAATTCCCCACTGCTGCCTCCCGTAGGAGTTTGGGCCGTGTCTCAGTCCCAATGTGGCCGTACACCCTCTCAGGCCGGCTACTGATCGTCGCCTTGGTAGGCCGTTACCCCACCAACTAGCTAATCAGACGCAAGACCATCTTTCACCGAAATTCTTTAACCTCTTCCTCATGCGGGGAAAAAGTGTCATCCGGTATTAATAGCCGTTTCCAGCTGCTATCCCGGTGTGAAAGGCAGGTTTCTTACGCGTTACTCACCCATCCGCCACTGTCCTGTGCTATCTTCACCCTAAGGATCTGTCAGCACATTCTCGTTCGACTTGCATGTGTTACGCACGCCGCCAGCGTTTATCCTGAGCCAGGATCAAACTCTCAAAAAATTTTTTTGAGAGCCAATATCTTGACTCTAAATTTGTTGTTTTGAATTATTTCAACTCAAAGTTTATTGATTGATTCAGTTGTTTAGGTTCGCGTCACGCGAGGTGACTTATACATATTAGCAACATCGTATGGCTTTGTCAAGAAATTTTTCAAATATTTTTCATATTTTTTTCATTTCTGTTTGCCCCACGAGTGAAGCCGTTGATTAGAATACTAAAAGGTGCCTGAACTGTCAAGCACCTTTTCCAAGCTTTTTTCATTTTTTCATGTAGAGAAACTCTATTATCCACTGACGAAGGTTTTTTTTCGCCAAATCAAGCCTTTCTATTGATAGAAAAGCATCTCATTTGGTCGATCTTTGGACGACCTTCCATAGACGAGAATTACTGTTTCTCTGCCACATTATGCTTCTGCATAATGGGAATCAACATGTCCCGGTTCTCTATTCCCATGATAGAACGTACAAACATGCCCATCGTATAGTAAAAATCCATTGGACTTTTGGGATCACATTTCTTCTTCGCCTCGTCGATATCCTTTTGATACGCCGCTTTTACATCCGGTGAATCAACTGTTGACAGTAATCTTTTTTCCAAAAGATCAATATCCTTGCGCATCTCTTCTACCGTCATGTTTGAGCATAGTTTATGGCGTCCTCACCGCTTTCTCCAATGATTTGATCAAGCCTTAGATGATCATCTTCCATCGTTAAGAGCAAACGATAAACGCAACCGGAACCGAATGTTTGCGCTTCATTGGTCACAACTGTATCGACTAGCATAAGGATGGAATCCTCTTTTTTAAACGTATCCATCACGTTAAATCGTTCAAATTGTGTCATCGAAGGATCTCTTACGGCGCTATCACGTTCCATATAAAGCGAACGAAAGCATGGTTTTTTTAATATCCATAGTTGCCTCGAATCTTTAAACCTAACCATTGGCGTGTAG
The DNA here is from genome assembly GCF_000308275.2 of Levyella massiliensis. GTDB lineage: Bacteria > Bacillota > Clostridia > Tissierellales > Peptoniphilaceae > Murdochiella > Murdochiella massiliensis_A. Next base: position 333,246 of record NZ_HG529490.1, on the reverse strand, counting down.
AAGATATGCCTAACCCCAGTTTTTTTAATGGATAAATCCGTCTTGCTGTAGTGTGTGCTGAAATCCCTATGTTTCCGGCATTGCTTCCTGTTGAATGAACAATCATCGTATGATACGGAACGCCTCCATCACATGAAGATCGTTACAACGTTTTCGTTAGTTGTCCCTTGCTCATATAAAAAAGTCTATTCGTTACTTGTGACAAGAATTGCTCATCATGGCTTGCAATCAGAATGATTCGTTTCTTAGATGCATACATCTTCAGCAGCTGCACTAATATTTCAATTCCTTGTGAATCCAATGCATTCGTGGGTTCATCTAATATAATGAGACGCGGTGCGTGAAGGAAGGCCGAGGCAAGACCTAATCGTTGCTTCATGCCCAATGAATACTTTCCGTACGCTTTGTTCTTCGCCTTTGCCAGTCCTACTTTGTTCATCATGTCGGATATTTCTTTATCCGTTATTTCCGACTTCAAATAGGAAAGCAATTTTAAATTTTGCTGTCCGCTCAGATAGGGCAAGAATGCCGGAGATTCAAGGAGTAGTCCCACATCCTTTGGTAGATGATCAAAATCTACTTTATGCCCGTCTATGTAACATTCCCCCTCTGTGAGCTGAATGAGTCCAAGAATAGCCCGAAAGAGCATCGTCTTCCCCGATCCGTTCTGTCCTACGAATCCATAAATTCCACCTTCTTCTATGTCCAACGTGACATTTTTCAAAACCCACTCTTCAGCCAACTTTTTTCCAACGTTTTTTAATTCAATCACGGTGTCCTCCTCACAGAACATCGACGTTCTTCGTTCGTCGGTAATAGAGAATAAAAACCACAAATAAATATAGTGCGCAGACAATAAGATTTAGAGGAAGCGAATATCCTTCCGGTTCCATAAAATCCTGGCGAAAAACGAGAGAGCCACTGCCCAACAGAAATGGCGATGGTATCAAGCTAACTGCTCCTAACCACAAAAAAACAACGACAAGCCCCACTCGATACAGTATCCATGCACTTAGAAAAAGCACTGCTGTAAGGAACACAATATTCTCTATGGTAAAAAACAGATGAATTCGTAAAAAAGACATCCATCCACTAACACCTCCGCCTTTGACCAATGCGAGAACGCTTAGTACAAGAACTAACGTCCCATGAAACGCTATACACAGGGTACATAGGCTTCCAAGTCCTACTATAAAGTAAAGTCTTTTCGATCCGGACTGCAATAGGAGCTGACATCCGTTCGCTTGATAGTCCTTCCAAAAAGCATCGGAAAACAGCCACACAGGAAGGAAATGTAATAGAAACCACACCGAAGGAAGTCGATACATGGAAGCATCCACATGCAAGCCCACGTCACATTGAACGATCTGTGTCCATGTCTCATAGGGAGATAATCCCAGATCTGCCCCCTCCTGTAATGCCATCCCCTGGAAAAGCGTAAAAATCATCAGAATGAGAAGTGATTTCCGCAAGCAAAAGAAAAAATAATAGATGAGGTTGCGACTAAATAGCTTCATAGCACATCTCGATTTCGACAGGCATGCAAATATGTTGCGAAAATGAAGAAGACCAAAACGCCGAGTTCGATTTTTGCCATAGTGTTTAAGGCTACAACGCCATAGGGGAATCGGATCGATAGCTGGGCAAACCACTCGATGGGAAGCTGAAGAAGTCGAGCCAATCGGTTCCATAAAAAGTCGAAAACTTGAATGACAAAAAACGGAATAAATAGCCCCGCATAGCTTCCTTTTAACCAATAATTTATTGACAGCGACGCACACGCCAATATTCCCCCAAAAAGTCCACATCGTAATAATGCAAAAACAAGATAGAAGAAAGGCTGCTTCAGGAAAAACAGAGAAAAGATATTTTGACCTGACGCCGGGGGAATATAGTGTTCTGAAATGGGGATCATGGGGATTCGCGTAAAAATGATGGCATTCTGCACCACCCCCAAAAGAAGCAATACAGAAAAGCCGACTAAAAAATTCAGGATATAGTGCGATCTGGTAATTATCTTTTGACTCTTCTCTGTGCGAAAAGGAACAACCAGGCGATGTTTTTGATCTTCATAGAAGAGGTCGCTTGCCGGTAGGGCAACCATCACAAAAGAAAGCCACCCCAATATCGTCGCCGGAATTCCATTGGAGAAGGGTTGCCACATATTCCATGCGCTATTTAACGGAAACCAATGCCTTACATCCAGGGGTATTTCCCCTCCATCTCCAAAGGAAATATCCTGTATGGCTACAACACAACAAATGATGAGGATGGGAATGATCGCCCAAATGCGTTTTCTATAACCTACTCGATATAAGTCAAGATTGAACACGTTTTGCCTCCAAAGGAATAAATTCAAGATAAAGATTGCCTGTGTTCCACTCACGATCATACAATTCAAGATATGCGCGCGGCTTCATCACCAATGCCGGTCGAACGGAATCGGCTTTTTGTGCAGCGCTCAGCAAAAACATAATGCTTCCTTTCACCGTGTTATTGGGCTCCAACACAAGCGCTCTCGTTTCGGGGTCGCGAAGATTTTCTGAATATCCTTGTATATCCGGGAAAATATAATCATTTTCAACCATGGCAAAAGGAAAGAGAGGCGCCTTCGGATCAGGCATCACGTCGCCTGTTTTTACTTGCAAAAAGATCGTACAAGTATGATAGGCTATTCCATCCAGTTCTTTCGTGCCAAACGCATAATCGGTCACCGTTACTTCGGTGCCATCTATGTTCAACGTATATGGCAGTGACTTTTGTACTTCTCTAACTTGATTCGGTATTTCACGATTGATCTGAACGATTTGAAAGGCGCAAAATAGAAAAAGCAATGCTAAAGCACTTAGAAAGACTTTGAATCTCTTAGGCATTTTCATTCCTCCCTTTCTTTGATTAATACTTTTGCAGCGCAGTTGAGTCCCTTGTTTCAGATAGCGATGATAATTTTTAGCCAGTAGAAATCATTTTCCCTATTTAGCCGACAACAATCTTACTTGTGTATACCCCCCCCATTTTCTATCAAGACAACCTAACTGTCTACTCCAATTATAATACATGCTATATCGTTTTCACAAGAAAAATGATGATTATTGTTTTGTAAAAATAGAATGAAAATAAAGAACCGACTTCCACTCAAAATCAAAATTTACCGCCTCTTGTTTTTTTGAAGTCGGTTCATAATTAAGAATTCAGAACGAAAGGATTCCCCCTTAAAACCACAGCGTGTCGCGGTTAATCGGCGTTTGAAAGAGTTTTCGTGCTTCCTTTGGATCCTCGGTTTGACCCAATATCCACATCAATTTTGTCACTACCGACGGCAGCGACATATCATAGGCTTCCCAAAGATCAAGATCTTCTTTCACATCCCGCCCCACGGCATAGACGGACATATCGCTTCCTTCATACGGTACCTGCGTGGTCATCACGATCGTTTTACCTGCCTGCAGCAGCTTTTCGACGGCATCGCGATAAGCACCTGCTCGATATGTTGGCAAACCGCCCACGCCGAACGCTTCAATGATAACAGCGTGGAACGAGCGGCCAAAAACAGTGAGCATCACCGGATCAAGAGACGGCGTCAACTTAAACAGGCCAACAGCAGGATCAAGCGTGGAATAAAAATGAACCGGTGCACTTTGGCGCGCTTTGTCATCAATATAAAAAGCGATGCGCTCCTCCTGGATCGCTGCCAGCAAAGGATAATTCACGCTATCAAAAGCATTGTAGCTTTTTGTACGCACCTTTTGTACGCGCGTACCGCAAATCACCTTTCCCTCAAAAACGACATTGACATCATGGGCGCGCGAATCGGCCGCAAAGCGTACAGCGTCACGCAAATTGACACGCGCATCGGTATTGTCGAGATTTATCGGTTTTTGTGATCCGGTAAGCACGATAGGCTTGGACGAATGCTGAATCAAATAGGAAAGAGCAGCCGAGGAATACGCCATCGTATCCGTACCGTGACAAAGTACAAAACCGTCATAGGCATCGTAATTTTGTTGAATGGTTTTCGCCATCGTCAGCCAATGGCAGGTTTCAATATTGGTGGAATCCAGGTTCAAAATCTGCTTTGCATCCACATCCACTTTGGTAGCAATCTCTGGCACATATTGCAATAACTGATCCGCCTTGATAGCGGGTGTTAATCCGTCTTTCGTCTGTACCGAAGCGATGGTGCCCCCAGTTCCCAGCAACAATATTCTTTTCTTCTTCCCTTTCGTTTCCATTCCATCCCCCTTCCCTATCCAAAGACCTAAACCATGGATTTCGCCAAACAAGCGTTGAGGTTCGATCGTTCTTGCGATGTTCACTCGCTAAAATCTACCTATGGGGCCGTTTCATAGGCATACCCGTTACTCTCAATTGCAAGTGAAGAAATCCATAGATGTCCGCCACGGTTCAAGATTCCATTCTCGCTCAAAGAGCTGATACACAAAGCGCGCATGGCAATAGAATTGCTGTTTCATCACATCCGTATGATCCCAACGCGGGTCATCAGAAAATTTTGCAACAACCGCATCCCATGCTTTTTGTTTGTCCGAGGGCAGCCAAGCCCATCGCTTCGGATACAGCGTGAGGCAGATTTCGCCGCTGCGGGACTCGAAATATCCATCGTTAAAATAGGTATGAAAAACGGCTTCGATGGCCGCTTGATTGTCAATTGTGTCCATTTACTTTCTCCTTCAGAACCATTATAGAGGAGTTGAATGAAAATTAAAAAATAATAGGCAATGCTTAGCAATTCAATGAAACAGCATAACAAGGCGAGATTGACCGGGAATACTGCTTGTCTGCGACAAAGCGATAAATGAGTAGCGGCATTTTTGCTAAGAAAGAAAAGCGCTCGCCATGCTTCTTTATGAGAAAGCGCACGGCTTTATGCGGATGATGCATCTGCAGGCTAGGTAAAAGTTAAAATAGCAGAAAACCCTAGTTAGCTTTTGGTGCCTATGGGCGCTATTCGACTAGGTAAAAACTGTATATGGAAAAATACCTAGCTGCTGTGGAGCGTTCGTGGGCGATTTCCGGCTAGGTAAAAACTGTATATGGAAAAATACCTAGTCGCGGCATGCCGAACGGCTCCGATTTTCGACTAGGTAAAAAACGTATATGGAAATATACCTAGTCGCAACACGCCGATCGGCTCCAATTTCCGGCTAGGTAAAAAACGTATATGGAAATATACCTAGTCGCAGCATGCCGAACGGCTCCGATTTTCGACTAGGTAAAAAACGTATATGGAAATATACTTAGTCGCGACACGACGATCGGCTCCGATTTTCGGCTAGGTAAAAACCGTATATCAAAATATACCTAGTCGCAACACGCCGATCGACTCCGATTTCCGGCTAGGTAAAAAGCGTATATCAAAATATACCTAGTCGCCATCAGGCGTTTCACCATACGGCAAAGAAAGAAGCGGAGGGCGGCCCAAAGGCCGCCCTCCGCTTCTTCACTTAGTATCTCTCTTCTACGCCTTGCCCTTTTTGCGCGTCTTCTTCTTTTTCAGCAATTTTAAGCGGAAAAATTCCTCGCGCTCTTTCTCTTCAAGGGATTGAGCAATGAAATCCCGGAATTTCTTGTACTTCGGGATCTGCACTTTTTCGAGGGCATTGGCACGCTTCTGCGTCTTTAGCATCTCTCGCTGCAAGCGATCGGCGGCATCGGTCACCGACGCGAGCTCCAAGAGGATGTTCTTAAAATCCTGCATTGCTTGGGTGGCAAAGTCTAACGTAATATGCACGGTATCAAAGTCTGTTTCATCCTTTGTGGTTTCGCCGTGTTGCAGACGTGCCACTTCCACGCCCATGTACGAGCGATTCTGGAGGGTTACGGATTCGTCGACAGGCATTCCCGCGGCGATGGACTCCAAGTGATAGTGCCCCATGGCAACCGTAGCATGCTTTAATTTCTCACGAAACGCATCGCTGACGGAAGCAAGATCCGCCTCCAGCTCTTTCTTTTTCTTCAATTCTGCGTTTGCCGCACGCAAGAGCACGACGCGCTTCTTATCCAAAAGAGTGTAGCTGGACTCCATCAGGGCGAGCATGGATTTTACTTTCATTAAATTGGCTTTGGTCGGAGTAATCTTAAAGAATGCCATGACTCACCGCTTTAAATACTTTTCTTTCATCTCCGGGCTGATCTGCGAAAGCTCGCTCTCAGGGAGGAGTTTGAACAGGGACCAGCCGAGATCCAGCGTTTGCTCAATGGAGCGATTCTCCGTAAAGTCCTGTCGCAGGAATTGCTCTTCAAAGGCATCGCCAAAGGAGAGAATCTTGCGATCGTCGTCACTCAAATCATCTTCGCCGATAATCTGGGCCAGATTGCGTACTTCCTGGGCTTTGGCATAAGAAGCGTAGATTTGACGCATGACATCGGCATGATCTTCGCGAGTGAAACCTTCCCCGATACCATCCTTCATCAAACGCGAAAGGCTCGGCAGAATATCGATGGCAGGATAGATGCCGCGGCGTGATAATTCACGCGACAGCACGATCTGCCCTTCTGTAATGTAGCCCGTAAGGTCCGGAATCGGGTGGGTAATATCGTCGTTTGGCATGGAAAGGATCGGAATCAGCGTGATGGAGCCTTCGCCCGAACGCAAAATGCCGGCGCGTTCATACATGGCGGCCAAATCGGAATAAAGATAGCCCGGGAAGCCTTTACGACTCGGTACCTCTTCACGCAAGTTCGAAATCTCGCGCAAAGCTTCAGCGTAAGAGGTGATATCCGTCAACAAAACCAAGACGTGCTTATGTTCTTCAAACGCCAGATATTCGGCGGCCGTCAAAGCGCATTTCGGGGTGATTAAACGCTCCATTACCGGATCATCAGCCAAGTTGATATAACTGGCTACCTTGTCCTGCACGCCGGCCGCACGGAAGGTTTCTTCAAAGAAATCCGCCTCATCCTTCTGCACGCCGATGGCGCCAAAGACAAAGCAAAAGTCGTCATCGGTATTGCGAATCTGCGACTGACGAATAATTTGCGCTGCAATGCGGTCATGATCCAAGCCGGAGCCGGAGAAAATCGGCAATTTCTGGCCGCGGATAATCGTCATCAGGCCATCAATGGCAGAGATACCGGTCTGAATAAAGTTCTTCGGATATTCACGCGCCACCGGGTTCATTGCTGAACCGTTGATGTTATAGCGCTTGTCCGAAAATACCGCGCCACCACCATCGATGGGATTACCCAGGCCGTCAAATACACGTCCCAAAATCGAGGCATTGAGCGGCAAGGAAAGCGGGCGCCCTTCAAAGGTCACGACAGCGTTATCCACCGTCATGCCCGTTGTATCGCCGAAAACCTGGACCATGGCTAAATCGTCTTCAATGGCCATGACTTCGCCGGTATAAGTTTTACCCTCCGAGGTAATCGTCACGATTTCACCATAGCCGACGTCACGCACTTTATCCACGGTAACAATCGCACTTTCGAGGTGCTTCAGTTTGATATATTCAATCTTCATGATGCATCCTCCCCCTGATACTGCAACTTGAGCGCATCGTAATGCGATACGATGGACTCTTCCAGCGCATCGATGGCGGACAAGTCGTCATTGGGCACATTGTATTTCATCATCGTCACCTGTTGGAACAGCTCATCATCGTGAACCACACTAAGAGGTGCATGCAGCGCCAACAGGTCTTTGCCGTTTTCATAGAGGGTATCAATGACCTGCAACATACGCACCTGTTTCTGCAGCGGTACATACGTATCAATCTCATGGAAGGAGTTCTGTTGCAGATAGCCCACGCGCAAGATGCGAGCAATATCCAAGACTAAGCGTTGTTCTTCCGGCAAGACATCCGCACCGACCAAGGAGACGATGTCGTTCAATTTACTTTCTTCCAGCAAAATCTCCATCATCTTGCGACGCAGTGCCATCACATCCACGTCCGTACGATCAATGTAGTCATTGGCCAAAAGATCAAGGTAGCCGGAATAGCTGTCCATCCAGTTGATGGCCGGATAGTGACGGGAATAAGCCAACTCCTTATCCAATCCTAAGAATACTTTCACATAACGCTTCGTTGCTTCGGTGACCGGCTCGGAGAAATCACCACCCGCCGGCGATACAGCGCCGATGAGCGTAACTGAACCGATAGAATGATTCAAATTTTCCACGCGACCCGCCCGTTCGTAGAACTGCGCAATTCGTGAGGACAGGTAGGCCGGATAGCCTTCCTCTGCCGGCATCTCCTCGAGACGGCCGGAGATTTCACGCAACGCCTCGGCCCAACGGGAAGTAGAGTCCGCCATCAACGCCACATCATATCCCATGTCGCGATAGTATTCCGCCATCGTGATGCCGGTATAGATGGACGCTTCACGCGCTGCCACCGGCATATTCGAGGTGTTGGCAATCAGAATCGTACGATTCATCAAATTTTCACCAGTGTTCGGATCCACCAGTTGCGGGAAGGAATCCAGAACGTCCGTCATTTCATTGCCGCGTTCGCCGCAGCCAATGTAGACAATCACATCCGCATCGCAGAACTTTGCTATCTGATGCTGGAGCATCGTTTTTCCCGTGCCAAAGCCGCCCGGAATAGCTACCGTACCGCCTTTCGCGATAGGAAAGAACACATCCAACACGCGCTGCCCGGTGACAAGCAAATCGTTCGTTGCCAAGCGACGGCTCACCGTGCGCGGGCGGCGAACCGGCCAGCGCTGGGCTAACTTCAATTCCACCGTATTGCCATCTTCGGTTTCGACCTTGGCTAACACGTCCTCCACCGTATAGGCGCCGTTCTCGACGACTTCCGTAACCTTGCCCGCTACCCCGGCGGGGACCATGGAGCGATGTTCAATTAACACCGTTTCTTTACAGGTGGCAAAGATGACGCCGGGTGCTACCGTATCGCCGACATGGATGTGCATGGTGACATCCCATTTCTTTTCCGCATCCAGCGCCGGCATCTTTACACCGGTCGCCATGAAATCGCCATGTGCATCATGGATGCGTTCCAACGGTCTTTCAATACCGTCATACATATTCATCAAAAGGCCAGGGCCAAGCACAACCGAAAGCGGTTCGCCGGTGCTATAGATGGACTCCCCCACCTTTAAACCTTCGGTTTGTTCATAGACCTGAATCACGGCATGATCCACATCCAGCGAAATAATTTCGCCCAATCGACGATCTTCGCCGACTTCCACCATCTCATGAATGCCGAAGCCGGTCATATGAACGCCACGGATAACCGGGCCATTAATGGCACGAATGGTTCCTTTTCGGGCGTTATTCATGCTGTCCTCCTTTCGCTACGGAAGACTGATCTGCCGCCGCCGCTTCCTGAACCACGCCATTCATCAGCCATTCATTAAGGCCTCGTCCGATTTCATATTCATTGGCTTGAATCAGATACTGAAAGGTATGACGTGTACGCTTGGCCTGCTGGCGATCCACCAGCACAAAGCCGCCGATTTCCGTGTCCGGCATGCTCTCGATGGGCATATCGTCTCCGCAAATCGAATGCGCCAAGTCCATATCACGCGCAAGAACGTGAACCTGCGCGACATCTAACTCCTTCAGTGCACGCAATAAGTGCTTTTTCATCCATTCTTTATAGTCATCCGTTTGTACGAAATCCGTGAACTTCTGACGAATGGAGGCATTTAAGGCGTCCAGGCATTTACGCTGCGTTTCCAAGAAAATACGCTGGTTTTCCTGTTTATGCACAACCACTCTCTCGTGCGCGGCACGCTCCGCACGGTCCGTATGTTGTTTGACATACGTATCGGCATCGTGCTTTAAACGCGCTTTGCGATCTTCTATCAATTTTGTATTCTGTTTCGTCGAATCATAGAGCATCTGTTCCGAGCGACGCTTTTCCTCCGACCAGATCATATTGCGAAACAGAACAATTTTGTTTTGTAACTCAACCATGATCAATTCTCCTCCTGTTCGGGCAAAACTACCACGAGCGGACGATGATGCTTGGCTCGAAAAGCGGTAATTTCTTCCTTTAAGGCTTCCGCCACATGCTTAGACAAATAGAGCACGCCACAGTCTGCATCATCAATGGCCATCTCCCATTCGGAAGCGATCGTTGATAGATCCGTAATCTCCCGCGTTTGGATGCCACTGAGACGAGAACCCAGCGCCAGCTCTTTGTTGTCGGTGATGAGCTTCATGTGCATGACTGCCTCTTAGCCAATCTGGCCGAGGATCATGATGGAGATGATCAAACCGTAAATCGCAATACCTTCGGCCAAGCCGACAAAGATCAAGGTTTTACCCAAGATGGACTGGTCTTCCGAAACAGCGCCCAAAGCAGCAGAACCGCAGGCGCCTACTGCAATACCGGTACCGATGGTCGCCATACCGGTGGAAAGGGCGGCGCCCAAGTATGCCAAGCCGTTTCCGGCACTACCCGATGCGCCGCTTGCAAACGACGTGGACGGCATGAACATGACAATCGCCATGAGCAGGCACGGAACAAAACAAGTCAGGTTCAAACGCAGCGCCTTCTTCAGTTTTGTCTTCGAAGAGTCCGTATTTTTGTACAGCAGATACAGACCGGAAGAAATAGTCAAGACAACAATGATCGTAGACAACGTTAAAATGATATCCACAGCAATTCTCCTTTAATGGTTACTCAACATTTTTTTCGCATCGACAAAAGGTTTACCATCGCCGACGTAGTACTTTCCAAACAGCTCGTAATATTCCAAACGCAGGGACTGGATAAAGACGATCAGGCCTTCCAATCCGATGATGACGATATTACCAATGATCAACATCGCAATATTACCGGCACCGCCCATCATTCTTCCCATGGTCGAAAAGGCCATGAACAATCCTACGTGGTTGATGGCAAAAGCGCCCACACGGATAAAGGACAGGGCTCCGGAAAAGATGGAAATGAGCGTTTCCAAGAGCGAGAATCCGGTTTCTACATAGTAGTCGCCAACAGTTTGTTTATAAAGCGGTCTCTTCTTCATCAGCAAATTGGTAAGCGGTTGCTGGAACAGAATCCCCGCCAAGGCCAAGAGAATAATGATCGTCAGCACACCTGCGGGAAGAATGGGCTTCACGGCCATATTGACCACCAATAACAAGATGGAAAGATACAGTACAAAACCGCAGAGGCCTTCTTTTCCGAAAAGCGCTTCTTGGACGTCATGCATGCGTAGTTTATTCACAATGCCCAAAATATAGGCAACGCTTGACAAGCCCACCCCAAAGACAATAGCCGCAATCAAAACGGTATTGATGTTGTTAAACGGGCGGATGACCAAGGCCGGAATCACATCTTCCAAGCCGAAGACGGAGCCGTAAGCCAAGCCGAAGGCCATACTGGCAAGTCCCATACGTAAGGTAACGCCGCCCAGATTCGGATGACGCATTTTCTTTAAAAGCAACCCCAACAATGCAAAGATGGCGCCTTGTCCGAAATCACCGAACATCGCTCCGAAAAGGATCACGTAGGTGATGGCAAAGAAACCGGTCGGATCCAATTCGTTATAGTTTGGCGTGCCGTACATGTTGACCATGGCTTCAAAGGGGCGCACCAGCGCATTGTTGTGCAAACGAGTCGGCGCTTTTGCCGACACATTTTTTTCATCGATAAACTGAACAAAGGTATCTTTAAAGCCGGAGATGGTTTGGCGAAATGCCGCTTCATCCGCATCACTCACCCAGCCCGTCACATAGAAGTATTCCTTGCCGCGAGCAAAATACTGCTTCGCCTGATTAACCGCATCGCCAAGGGACGCCGCATAATAGAGGCCTTCCAGATCCTTTTCATGGCGATGGATGCGCGTCTGCTTTTCCTTCTGCAAGGACGCCAGCGTCGCTTCTCCTTCGGCAAGCTTTTGTTCGATGAAACGAGCGCTTTGTTCATTGCTCTTTTCTTTCGGAAATTTCGGACTCAGGCATTTCATGCTCAAGCGATCTTCCAGACGACGAATTTCATTTTCCACCTTGTTGGGATAGACCAACAGATAGAGCTCTTCTTTAGAGATTTGTCCCAAGTGCAAAATGGCTGCCGGTATTTTCTCGTAAGCGCTGCGAATCGCACGTCGACCGATTTCCGATAATGTACCAAAGGCAAAGGAAAATTGTTCCAACCCCGCCAGATCCGCATACTCAATGTCATTTGCGGACAGCAGTCGCAGCAGGTTTAAGTTCACCTTAGCGTCTTTTTGTGCCTTTTTAATTTCTTCGATTTGCTGATCCAGCTGTGTCAAACCTGCAAGAACTGCTTCCTGTTCCGGTGTCAACGTGGTGGTCAGGCTTTTCTGGGCAAAGATATCGCCCATTTCACGCGGCTTACGCTGTAGATAATTGAGTGCTAACCTGCGACGTTCGCCGGTGAAATTTTCCTTCTCAAAATTACGCACCGTCGAAACATCCACCGTCTTTGCCATATTCTCTTCGGTGACCGGTATGGTGAAGGCATAATTTTCAATCATCTTTTCCGCATCCGTCAGATGGATGCCACCGGTTCGAAAAAGCGCAATCACCACAGGAACGAGATCCTCCAGGGGCGCAACCAGCTGCATCATTTTCATTTTTTGAACTGCCAATGCACGCCTCCTATTCCGTTCTCCATTCGATTAAGTACTGTATCATCTGCTCCTCTTTCAATCCTAAACTCTTGGCTTCCAATATACGTCGAATCTCCGCCATGCGTCCCTGCAACATCACAATGAAGCAAAGCGCCGCCAGCAAGCCATCGCCGGTGGTACGGAAAATGCGCTGACAAAAATGATAGAGATAGCGCTGCGTAGCAATGGGCAAGAAGGAATATTCGACTTCCCCACCCTCAAAAAGGGCATGATACGGCGTTTTTTCCATTTGCTCTAAAAACATCGCCAGTGGCTGTGCCACCAAGGTATCTAATTCCTTACCATGAATGGATTTACCGCCGTCTATCATCTGCAGCTGCAAGAAGGCGTCTTCCTGCGGTACAAATTTCTTGACGTGAAAAATGCGTGTCAGATTACGCAAATCAATCATCACGCCGAGAAAATCGTTAAGCACTTTGGCTCTGTTGCCACTGAAGGATTTGGCTTCTTCCCGCAGACGATGATAATACCAACGGGCACTATTCACCGACAAGGTATCGAAATTCAGATCCTTTGCCTTCGTATCATTAAGCACCATCGGTTCCAGCAGTCGATAATACGCCTTATCTTGTAATGTTGCCAAATACGCCGGCACGTCAACCGTAGTATCCGTCGTCAGATTTAACGTGTTTGCATAAATGCTGTGCAACACAAAACTCATCTGCTCTTCGTGATTTTGTCTCTGCAAAACACGCAAGAATCGTTGCAATTCCAACAATTCATCTTGCACCAAGAAGCTTTGAATGAAGTCGCGCTCCTTGGTATCTAGGAAGTGCAGCAGTTCTGCATTCCTTCGACGTTTCCAAGATTCCAATTCCCTTTCACATGAAACGACATCATCAAAAGGTCCGGCATCCGGACCGACAATCGCACGAATACAACGCAGAACACCGGCCGTATCCGTTTCCTGTACCATGTTGTGCAGTTGAATCGGGTTCAAATATTTGCCGAATCGCCCGCGCACCTTGGCTACCAATGCCGTACTAGATCCCATCGTCATCACGCAGTCTTTGGAACCACTCGGTTGCCATTTTCTCGCGATGCGCATCAAAAAAGCGCCAGATAATCGCTATCTGATCCTGCGATGTTGACGCAAGGTCGCTTTCTTCTTTTTTGCGTTTTTGTTCAATGGCTTCTACCTTTTGTTCCGCCTCATCTCGCATTTGACGGTTCGATTCCTTCTGAAGATCCGCCATAACAGATCGCGTATTATTCATTTCTTCTTCTAAAATACGCTCGGTATCTTCTTTTAGTTTTTTTGTCGAACGGTCTATTTCGAGGATGGCTTGAATGGTTTCGTTCATTGCCCCTCCCTCCTTTACGATCTTTCGTGCTCATGAACGAGCAAATTCATACTACCCCTTTTCTTATATAAAGAAAAGGAATCGACAAGGTTTTCTTGTTCGAATGAACGTAATTCATGGATGGATCATTGTCTGCCCATCATAAAAACGAGCGGCCAAACGGCCGCCCTCTTCTTACGAGTACTTCTTATAGCGTTGCATATTTTCCGGCGATAAGAACTCATAAGCCGCATTGATATCTTGGAATTTCTTCGTGGCTGAAGGATCCGGGTTCACGTCGGGATGGTACTTCTTTGCCAGCTTGCGATAGGCGAGCTTGACTTCGTATTCCGTGGCATTGGTGGAAACGCCGAGGACGCTGCAGCTCTTCTCGTAGGTCTCCTTAAATTGATCCATTGGGTTTTGCCCGGCCCAACCACCGGCATTGCTGCCATAGCCGCCGTAACCCCCGAAGCCTCCATTGCCGGTATTTTGGTTGAAGCCGCCGAAGCCACCATAGCCGGAGTTTTGGTTGTAACCGCTGTTTTCGTTGTAATAAAATCCGCCATTGCGGAAGTATTCATTAAAGATGCGATCCCATTTTTCTTTCTCTTTTTGTTGGGCTTCACGACGCTTCTTCTCCTCTTTTTCCCAGAGCTTTCGGCGATAGGCGGGGCCGTAACTGGAGAAGGAGCGGCCGGGTTTGCGTCCGGTGCGTAAATCATCGGAAAGATCGTAGAGATATTCGGTGAAAACATATTTGCCATATTCCAGCATGGATACAAAGCCTCGTCCGAGCAAGGGGAAGATAACTAATATAAGGATAATGAGCCAGACGCCGGCAGGCAGGCGAATAATCGGAATATAAAAGAAAAGAAGCGGCATGGAAAATATCGCTGTCGCCAGACATCCCACCAGGGGTCTGAAAATATTACGAACCGATTCCACCAAGCGAACTGCCTCTTCCAGCAAAAAAATCAAGCCTGAAAAAAGCAGATCCAAGCCTTTTGCCACCAGATATAAAAGTTGACCGAGTACCTTCTTCATAGTTCTCCTCTTCAATGCCCTGTTTGCGCTAGCGCTGACGGCAATAATCGCAATCCCGGCTTCTTTTTAAAAGCATGTCGTTCTTGCGATCGTTCCATTCATGGTATCATACCCCTGAAACAGAAAAAACAGTAGGAGTATAAAATGTCACAACATACGATTCTCATCACCGGTGCTTCCGGCGGCATCGGGAGCGCTTGTGCCCTGCAGCTTGCCGAACCGGAGCATCGCCTTGTATTGCATTGCCATCGCCATCAGGAAGCTGCCGAAAAAACGGCTGCCAAGTGCCGTGCAAAAGGAGCAGAAGCCATGGTCCTCTCCGCCGATATCGGGGTATCGGATAAAGTTAACGCGCTCTTTTGCAAAGCGGAACAACGCTTTGGCAACATTGATATTCTGGTCAATAACGCAGGCGTTGCTGTCTACGGCCTGATACAAGAAATCGAGGATGACCAATGGAATCGTGTATTTGCCACCAATGTCAACGGCATGTTTTACTGCGTCCGTCGTGCGCTGCCGGCGATGATTTCCCAAAAATGGGGCCGCATCATCAATATTTCCAGCATGTGGGGCCAGGTGGGCGCTTCCTGTGAAGTGCTCTACTCAGCAACCAAGGGGGCGGTGGACGCCTTCACGAAAGCCGCTGCTAAAGAGCTTATTTATTCGGGCATTACGGTCAACGCTGTCTCTCCGGGCGTTGTGGACACGGCCATGATGCGCGCCATGGGCGAAGAAACCTGCCAAAGTGTCGTGGAAGAAATTCCACTCGGGCGTGCCTTACAGCCGGAGGAAATTGCTCGGTGGGTGGCGCATTTTGCTTCTGATGCTTCTGATGCCGTAACCGGACAGATCCTCGGCATTAACGGCGGCATGGAAATCCACTGATTCGAGGAAGGCTTGCCGAGTCGGCGTGCCTTCCTGCTGCAAAGTTCCTACTGTAAACGATCCGCTGTGCCATGCCGAATCCAATAGAGATACGCTGCCTTAACCGGCTTGTGATACGCTAGTTGCAACGCCCGCGCATAAAGCGCCAATTGCTTGCGGTATCGCTCGGGATTCGGATGGCGATCCGATTTAAAGTCCACTAAAATCATGCCGTCCGGCAGATCGACAAATAAATCAATCTGCCCGTCCACGGCAATTTCACTTTCTTCATAAGGTAAGCGCATCGTAAAGCTATGCTCCCTCACCACGTTTTTCTCATGGGCAATTACTGCTTGTCCCAAAGAACTTTCAAAAAAGCGCAATAAGAGCGCTTCCTCAAGCAGGGATCGCTCCTGCTCTGTAAAGAGCGCACGCGATTCCATCGCGTCCAGTGCTTGTTTCATGGTTTCTTCCGTATACTTTTTTAACGGTAAATTTTGCAGCGCACGATGCAACAACGTGCCTATGGTAGCCGGATCAGTTTCAACCTTTCCCTGCAGAAAAACAGGAAGTGGCATATGCTCGACGCTTTCCGTCGTGCTCGTCTCTGTCTTTGTCAGCGCACCGCCATACCACGGCCAATCTTCAAAATGCGGATCTAAGATTTGATTTTTCCCGGAGAGTTGTGAAACCGTCATTTTTAATGGCAACGGCGTTGTTTCTTCCTTGAGATCAGACGCCTGCAAAATCGCATCGATATCAAGAGCCCCTCCGTTCTCGCGATCGAGTGCCGTATCAGAGAGCGCCGGCAACGTGCGATAGTCTTCGCCTTGCGCAAAAAGAATCTCCAATCCTTCCTGCGACGAGAGCTCCTCGGCACTTGCTGAAAGAATTCCCAACGTCCAGTCCAACACTGTATTGCTTTTTTCTAGAAATGCCTCTACGTCCGGCACTTCCGGTTTTGCTTTCTCTATATTCGTAACGTGTCCCACCAAATATAAGCGATGCACGGCTCGTGTCAGTGCCACATAGAGGATGCGCACTTCTTCCGCGCGCTCTTTGTTAAGAATGGCATTGGTAATGAGGTTTTGATAGGTTGTCTTTTTGCGAAAACAGCTGCCCCCTTCGGGCGCACGGTAGTTCAATTGCAACGCCGTCCCCCATGAGGGATCCGATACCAGTGCCTTTTTCTTCACGGTTTCATTGAATTTTTTCGCCAAATCCACTAAGAACACCACCGAAAATTGTAACCCCTTCGCCTTGTGAATCGTCATCAGGCGAACGACATTGTCTTCTTCCGACAACGGTACGGACGGTAACGTATCTTCGCCATTGCCGGCAGGGCGCAACGCCTCCTTCAAAAAGCCTGTCAGATCGCCGCCTTCCCGGCTTTCATAGTCTTCCGCTAAACGTATGAGGGCTAACACGTTTTGCAAACGCATCTCGCCATCCGGAAGCGTGGTCAAATACGCGAATAAGCCGCTCTCCTCGAAAAGAAACGTCATCCATTCCGAGAGCGGCATTTCCGTATAGCGCTGCCGCCATGCGTTGCGTTTCGCCAAAAAGCGATCTCGCTTCGCCTGCAATGCCTCGGAGACGAACGACGTTTCAGAAAGAAAAGCTTCATGGAAAGCACCATCCGGATATGCCGCACGCATTTGCGCCAGTTCTTCCTCTGAAAAGCCGCCCATTTGTGATAACAAAACAGACAGCAGCGGAATATCATAGCGACGATTATCCAGAAAACATAACAGATTTTTGGCCAGTTGCAACTCGAGCGTTTCCTCTTCTGACGCCGATGCGTCCTGAAAATACGGAATACCAAAGCGTCGAAATACCTGCTCGTATTCCGGCATGCGAAGGTTCGTACGTGCCAGCACCACACAATCGCGGTACTGACCGCCCGCCTTCACATGCTCTACGATCTGATGCGCCACATAGAACGGTTCGGAAGAAATTTCATCCAATGCACTTTTCGGTTCCGCATCATCCTCTTTTTCACGCACATCCTCCAAAACGCAGAGCGTAACCTCGCCTTTTCCCTCATGCTCTGCCGAAGCCTGCGCCCGATGCCCCGATGAATCATATGTCACACCGCCGCGCTGTTGCGTCATCAAGGGCGTAAAAATCCGATTCACAAAATCCAAAATACGACTGTCGCTACGGAAATTGGTCGTCAAGTTAAGGGCTTGCTCTCTGTCGGAGGCTTCATAGCGATTGAAGCGCTGCACAAAGTTTTCCGGCAAGGCCTGGCGAAAACCGTATATGGATTGTTTGACATCGCCGACGAAAAATAAATTGTCCTCGCCTGCTAACGTCTCGACAATTTGTTCTTGAATGGCATTCGCGTCCTGATATTCATCAAAGAAGATGCGTTGGTATTGCTCCTTTAACGACTGCACCACTTCCGGATTTTGGAGTAAACGGATTAGTTCGTGTTCGACATCGTTAAAATCCATCCCATTGGCATCACGTTTTAGCGCTTGTAAGCGATGTCGATACTGTGTGGCTAGAAAAGCAAGCGGACGCAAGCGTTCCTGCAAAAGCTCCTGTTCTCGGGTAATGGCATCCCAATCCCATTGCTCCAGCCCTTCCAGTAATGCCTTAAAATCGTTTTTTAAAGCCTCACGCTGCTTTCGAAATACTTCTTTGACGCGCACTGCCTGCGCGCCGTCACGTTTTTCGGTTACCGTCGGTTGTGTCTCAAAGCGGAATGCTACGCCTCGGGACAAGCGATCCATCAACGCTTCCCGTTGTTCTTCAGTTAAGGTAAGTGGCCCCTTCTCCCCCTCCATGGCTTCAAATAGGGTGGCACGCAATTGAGCACACTCCCGATAGAAAAACTGCGCAAGAAACTCCGGCACTTCCTTCCAAGGTAATGCTTCCATCCGACGCAGCTGTCTCTCCACGGAAAGAGCCGGCGCGATGATAAGCGCATCGCGAATGCCGTCCATGATTTTTTGAATGGTGGCTTTCTCGGTTACCCCTTCCACGTTCTTTTGCATCCACTGTTTTGGATCGGCAGAAGCATCGGCCAGGCCATCCCACTGTTTTATGAGATCTTGCAAGGCCTGGTCGTCACGACGATTCGTATCCATATAACATGCCAAAAAATCATGCAACGATGCCGCCGATACCGAAAAAGAGTCTGCCTCCGATAAAATGGTCCCCTGATACGCCGCGCGCAACACGTTTTCCATGGCCTCTTCCTGCAGCCCTTCCAATTGTCGGCCGGATAAAATATGGAGTCCCGGATCGCGATCCAAAAGGTCAAAGTGACGCTGCAACACTTCCAGGCAGAACGCATGCAGCGTTTGAATATTGGCCGCCGCTAAGAGATTGAGCTGGCGAAAAATCCAGACCGGATCACTGTTTCCATCGGATAGCCGCTGCTGCAGTGCCTCACGGATACGACTGCGCATCTCACCAGCTGCTTTTTTGGTAAAGGTGACAACCAGCATTTGATCCAGACCGATGTGATGAATGGTAATTTCACGCAAAATGCGTTCAACCAATACTCCGGTCTTTCCGGCGCCCGCCTGTGCCGACACGATACGATTGGCGGGCGTTAATTCCAACGCTTTTTTCTGTTCGTCTGTGAAATTCATGCCTCGCCTCCTTTCGGCTCCGTTTCTTGTTGCGCCTTCCAACTTTTCCAATCCGTCGATGGAAGGATACGCTGGGCTCCAAATTGCCGCAGCCGTTCAAAGCGACAAATCGCCGCATAGGGACAATAGTGACATCCTGAATGTCTTGAAGAATCGGAAATCTTCCAATATACCGGATGGGCAGAAATATAGCCGCTCTCACGAGACGCTGTCAGTTTTTGTGCTTTCTCGACCGATTCCTGCAATAAACGTTCCATTTCCGTCTGCGTGAGCACATTCTCTCTCTTCGTCCAATCCTTTCCGTTGCCGTTAAATTGATAGACGGACGCCGCAGCACTCTCGGCCAAGCGTTCATCCAACGCTTCGCCTACCGGGACGCGACTCATAAATCCGCTAAGCTTTAATTCCTTCGGCCACAGCAGCGTCTCCCCGTCGCCCTCCTTTTCTTCCGAAGGGGCGGGCGCATGCACGGGGAAATAAAAGGCTCCTAGCGGTTTTCCATTTTGGGAGGCAGCTTTGAGATAGAGCGGCAGCTGAAGACGAGTGCCGCTCATCATGGCCGTTAAGTCAAAACTCGTCTTCCCTGTTTTGTAGTCGATGACTTCTACATAGCGTTGTGCGTTTTCTCGAATGGTGTCCACACGATCCATGCGCCCCTCTAGCAGTACCGATCGCGGAGATTCGGCCAGAACAATACCCGGTAAGTTTCGGCCCGGGCCAAAGGAATATTCGTGATCCACGCGGCAAATCTTACTCTTTGCCAAATGCGAAAGCAGACGGGCATGGGTTTCCCGCATGGTTTCTTTAGCTAAATCCAACATAAATGCATTTTTCGGATCGTTGCGCTTTACAGCGTCCAAGAAGGCTTGTATCGATGCGTCGCCGGCTTGAAGAAGCACCGCTTCCGACGCGGCAAAGTCGGGAAGTTTTCCCTGTTCCAGATAGCCCGGCAACAACGTCGTCCATTGGTCCACAGCCGCATGCAAAATGCTCCCGATATCCAATGCCTGAATGGATAGATCCTCGCTTTCTTTTGCACGCAAACCATAGCGAACAAAATATTGATACGGGCATGCCGCAAAGCATTCCAATTGTGAGGCACTAATCGTCTCCGAAGGATAAAGGGCGAGGGTAATCTCTTGCGGCAAGAGCGGACGCTCCGGAGATTCTGCGCCTTCCCGTTCCAGTGTTTCTGCCAGCTCGCGATAGGCGGGCAAAGCTTTCATATGGCTTAAAACGCGTTCGGCAAAACGGCGCACGGCAGGAGAAGTATCTTCTTCTCGCAACAATGCAGGCAAGCGCTTCAGTAAGAGCCCGCGAGAATACAGGATCTCCGGAAAGCTGAAAGTATCCTGCACGGATAGCACAAGGCCCAAACATTCTTTCATGCGCAAGAGCCAGTGGCTGGGTGTCATTGACACATTCGCACTGTCCTGCATCGCCGTGGACAAGGTCAGGCGCTCTGTTGCTTGCTGCAAGACAGAATAGAAATTCAGACGCTCCTCTTCTACCGCAAAGCGTTGCATCGAAGGCAAGGCTTCGCCTTTTTCCAACACCAATGCCTTTTCTTCTTCGCTTAAAAGCCCGGTCTCTTTATGCATGCCCGGCAGCCAAGCATCCGTCATACCGAGTATGAACACATATTTACGTGGTTGCATACGGCTACGGAGCAGATCGCCGACAAATACCTGCTCTTTAAAGGGAGGAATGACCCCCAGCGATATACCGGCAAGACCTTCTTCACAAAGGCCCGCAAACAAGGCAAGATCCGTCTCCTTATCGGCAAAGAGTTCGACCATTTCGTCCAAACGTTCCATGAGAGCACTCCAAACGCGCTCATGGATGGCCAATCTCTCCTCTTCCCCTTCCGCCTGCAGGGTTTCGCCATAAGCAAAGAGGGCATTTTGCGTAGTCGGCGTACGTAGAGTTTCTACCAATGCTGCCGCAAAATCTTTCACCCGATGCGCCGTTTCGATGCGTCTTGCGAAAAAGTGCAGCCGTTCCAAAACGATGGTATTCACACGACGCGCGACATCATACGGATGACGATAGCGCGCTTCTTCCTCAGCATCACGAAATTGCCGCGTGGGATCCGCCGTAAAATAACGAATCTCCTCAAACATTCCATAGCGAATGTGCCGTTCTTCAATGAAGCGTTGATAGATCTCGATCTCCTCTTCTTCAACGCCCAACAGACCCGCCTTCAAGAAGGCCAGCATCGTTTCAGGACGCGGTCCCTTCAGATTTAAGGCGAGCAAAGCACGAATTGTTCGCAGCAGCGGATGATAGGCCACTTCCTTCACTTCATCGTAGAAAAAGCGAATGCGATCCCTATGGAAGGCGCGTTTGAGCATGGAGGCATATTCCGTCTGCTCCGTTAAAAAGACAGCGATATCGCTAAAGTGCGCCCCTTCTTCTGCCATCAGCTTTTTCATGGCGACCACCAAGCCGTCCACTTCCTGCTCGGTATTGCGATAGCTCACAAGGCGTATGCCTCGGCTCTTGTTTTCCGAAGCCAAAGCCTCTTTAGCAGGATGCGGCGGCGTCTTTAACGCAAAAACCGCCTGCGCCGCCTGTAATGACTGCTTTTGATAAGGCGTAGCGGGTCGGGCGGCAACAGGACGCAGCGTAACGGATGTCATCGCAGCAAGTTGACGTACAAAACGGGTGCTCAACGAAAACGCCGCAGCATCATCCGTTTTCTCAGAAAGCATCCATTCCAAGGTCTCTGCACCGATTTCCGGCGGTGCGGAAAGAATGATGCGCGCCATTCCCGGATCCATGGTGACCGAGACATGAAGCGTATGCCCCGTCTTTTCTAAGGCCGCAAGCGCTTCCCCTTCTATCTTTGACATGGAATGAAAGCGATCAAAGAAAAAATCCACACCATCGAATACCGAAACTTCCGATAATTGCGCAAAGGCATGACGCATTTGGTCATCGCCATCCAAGCGAATGTTGCCTAATGCTTCTTCATAGGCTTCATAAATAGCGGCAATCTCTGCAAATTTACGGCGCGTGCGATGATTTTCCGGCGCTTTCTCCGCTTGCGCCTGCAGGCGTTGACTATCAATGCCGTACTCTTTCCATTCCTGCATCTGGCGTACAAAATCATCCACCAATTGCGTGCCGATCGTCCCTGCGGTAAAAACCTCTCGTTCCTCTTTTTTGGATTCCAACAGCGAGCGCACCAGCATGCGGCGGCCTTCTTCGGTTAACACCGGCGTGCGCAGACCACTGCCTTCCTGCAAAATATCGCGAACTAAAGAACGAAAACTTTTAACCTGCGCTTTCATCAGAATCGGCGTGTCCAGCGCAGCAAAAAGAGCCTGCTCCGCTTCCACCGTAAATTGCGAAGGCACCACTAAATAGGCGTGTCTTCCGGCAGCAATGCTTTGCCGAATGGCATCGGTTAACGCATACCAAGCCTCCATCGGGACACGTGAGGCGTAAAGATTGAGCATTACGCTTCCTCCGCAGGAAAGACGAGGCGTGCTGCGCCGATCATACCCGCTTTATTGCCAAGTTTTGCCTGAACAATGGGCGTTTCCCGTGTGGCAAAAAAGGCATATTTGCGATACGCAATGCGAAGCGGCTCGAGCAGCGTATCGCCGGCATTGCTCACGCCGCCGCCAATGACAAAGCATTCGGGATCCAGGGTGGCGCTTAAAACCGCTAAGCCCCGCCCCAGCGTATCAGTGACGTGCTCTACCACGCGCTGACAAAGAGCGTCGCCGTTTTGTGCACCGCGGAAAATGGCACGAGTGTCGTAGCTGTCACCATAGGGGCGTAACGACGATGGCTCATCCGATTGCGCCAGAAGTTCACCGGCGTAACGCAGAATATTGGGCGCCGAGCAGACTTGCTCCAAGCAATAATGGCCGCCGCAGCCACATTCGAAAGAAAAAGGCTCCGACAATATCGGCATGTGACCAATCTCACCGCCGGCGCCGTGTACGCCCGCTAAGATTTGATCGTCCAAGATTATTCCCCCGCCGATACCCGTGCCGATAATAATAAACACGATGGAATTGCGATCCGAAGCGGCGCCTTGCCACACTTCGCCAAGAGCCGCCACATCCGCATCATTTTCCACAACAATGGGACAAGTAAATCCTTCCTGCTCCCTAAAGAGATCTACGAGAGGCACCAGCCCCCAGCTCAGATTGACGCAACCGTTCACGAGTGAATGGTTCATCACCGGACCCGGCACACCAATGCCGATCCCGGCCAACGCTTCTTCCGTATAGCCCTCTTCTTTTAGAAAACTGCGAATCCGTACAGCCATCTCGTGAATCAGCGTATCTTGCGCTTTTGCTTTTCCCGTGGGTATGGAAACAGACTTACAGAGTTTTCCTTTTTCATCAAATAAGCCAAACTTTGCCGTCGTTCCGCCCAAATCTATGCCAATATATGCCTTCATGCGCGCCTCCTTAAGGATCTGTCAAGTCTTCTCTATTTTATCATGATGGTGTCGTTCTCGCCCACCAATCGCTTTCCTCGTCCAAACAAAATAGGAGCATGTAATAGGTATTTTTTATATCAATGACGATACACGTGTGTTTAAGATAGAACATCACCACTGCTTAATGTTGCTAATAGAACTTTTCTCAACATATCGCGTTTGAATAAGGGGCAACGGGTAAAAAAAGATAAAAAGGTAAACCCTTTCTCTTTGCGTTTGATCTTCTACTACTGTGGAAAGGAGGAAAGAATGCTATGAAAAAAAACTTTTTTCGTTCCGTGAGCGGCTGGATATTCTTCGCTTTCCTATTGCTGTTGACCGCCTGTACCGGACAAAAGCCGCCGGAAGAAAGTGAATCGCTGATCATATTAGAATCGAAGCGGGTTTCCGAATCGTCAGAGGAAAGCCGTGTTCTTGGAAGCGGTGATGGATGGCTGGAGGAGGTGCGCTTCTATCAAGCAAAGGATGTATTTCCCTTATTTGTTGCTGGAGACCAGTATCGTCTTGACGTGAATCTGGAAAGAGTGGATTCCTCTTTTCGCGTCGACATGTCCATGTTTGATTCCCCGCAAATCTATGCCATGGTTTCTTTCGACGGAATCATCCCTCACACGATGAAAGAAGCAAAAAATAAGATTTTTACCATACCGGTGGATAACGGGTGTATGCCCGGGACGATTTCCCTCTCCCTGTCATCCGATACGAAGGCGTTTGACAATGAAAATGAAGCGATACTCCAGGAGTTTATTCATGGCAAACGGGATCGCTTAAACGCAAGCGTATATTTGTTTGCTCCGGACGGCTATGGTATTGAAGTTTTAGCCGGCATTCTTCTTCCGGAGAATATCCTGACGGGGATGAATACCATATACGCAAAAGCCGTGGCGAATGCGGCGCCTGTAGGCGATGCGCCTATTCATGTGCGTCTCATCGAAGAAAACGGGAAGAGCGCATTTGATGTCCAATTCGATTGTGATCAACCGATTCCTTCCGATGCCAGTGATAGCTACTATCTCCAACTGAATGCTTCCGATCGTTTCCCGTATCGCGCTATGGATGGCGAAAATGTGAAAAGAGTGCCTCTAATCAAGACAAACACGGAAGATGGGAAGCTGGAAATCAAAAAAGAAGAGCATTATCGTTTTCCGTTAGATACGGCATTGACAAAAGAACAACGCTTGCGTCTGGAAGGTTTTTTGGCACACCCCGATACGCAAGGCTTTCCGCTGTCGATTTCGCTTCATGACCAGCGCGGGCGCATCCTCCGCAAGGCGATTGTATACATGAATCCCGTACAATAAAGGGGGCCGGCAAAGTTTTGAAATTCGATAAAAATAAAGAAAGGCACGAAAACGGTAACCGCTTTCGTGCCTTTCTGATTTCCTATTTTTTATTTCAGTATCTTTATACTTGTATGCATTCTCGGTGCATACATCGGCAAACTGACGTCTGTCTGCCAATAGCCATCGTCCGGGGTAAAGGCAATCGTGATTTTCTGTCCGTCATAGGCTGCCATCTCTTCGGGAAGGCCTACCAGATTCACGCTTTTTGTCCGATATCCCCCATAAGGATCTCCGGAATGGACGGTAATATCGACATTGTTTTCTAGAAGCAGAACAATATAACTTTCTCCCATGTCAGGCAAGACATTTGGATCAAACTTTTGAATTCAACCATTTCATCGTGATTAAATTTTTTAACGACGCCCGTAACGACGGTTTTGCCGGCGGCAACGGCTGCTCGTTTCTTGCCTTCCAAAGTATTCGGAGTGGACGACTGTTCGGTATTGGCTTTTGATTCCGATTGTGGCTTTCCACCAGTCAAGATTTTAAGCAAGGCTTCCTTCACTTTACCATCTTCCGTTTTTGCCAGTTTGTCTAAAGTGCTTCGATCGCGAACAGGCAAAAAATCGATGGGAAAAGATCCATCCTCTTCCTTATTGTTGATTTTTCCTTCCCAAATGGTGTTCTTCTTAATGACCAGCTTCCCATCTTTAACCGACGTTGTCAGCGCTTGCGTTTCCGCATCACCACTACCGGCGGAAAAGGTCGTGTAGAGTAAAGAGCCTTGCTTTCTGCTTTGATTCATTCCGCCACGAAAGCCGCCGGCGGCAGATGCACCGATGGAAAAGAGCTCTTCATTCGTCACTACATTTGTATAATCATTATCAGCAGAAAAGAATTTAATGGCCGCTACACCACCACCGGTTTCCGTACAAACCGCCAATTGCGGCATATCTTCGTCATTCATATTGACCAACGCGTAGGAATAGTTCCCATTGACAGAAGAGGCGTTAAAATCACTTTCGCCGATCGTATCTAACACTTGGCCGTATAGCTTTGCCAGTTTTGCATTCTTCTCCGTAGTAGCTTCTTTGGGGTCTGCTTCCTTTTTTTGCTCCGTGGAAGAGACGCTCGTATTGCTCAATTCTGACGTCTCACTTGACGCATCTTCGCTATTCGTTTTGTTAGGGCTTTTTCCACAAGAAGTTAAGATAAGCAGCAATACCAGCCCACCGCAAATGAAAGAAATCCATCTTTTTTTCATGGCTCTTCTATCCCCTTTCGAGAGAGTATGGAATGTGACGGTTGACGTTTTATGGAATCATTTGTCGATATTCTACTGTTTATTTTACACAATAGTATGGACTTGCGTACACCTTTGGGTATCTAAAATAAGGATGAAAAATGATGCGCTTTTAAACGCAGCATCGATATGTAAAGGATCACTCTGAAGGAGGATACTATGCCAAGCTATGAATTATATAAAAAAGATGTCTGTCCCTACTGCCAAAAAGTCATGAAGTTTATGAAAGAAAACCACGTCGAAGGTGTGGTCATGAAAGACATTATCGAAGATCCCAAGAATCAGGAGGATCTCGTAAAACGCGGCGGAATGGATCAGGTTCCCTGCCTCTTTATCGACGGGGATCCGCTTTATGAATCGGATGATATTATCCAATACATGAAAGAACATTTGGTCAAAGGCGAAGCACACGAAGACGCAAACGAAGATCCCGGCGTTTGCAACGTACTGTAATTCGGCACCCTTACATTCGAATTTTAAGCAAATCACGGTGGACAATCTGAGAAAACGGATTTTCCACCGTGATTTTTATGCTTTTATGGGGAAAGCATAACATGTGGCCAATTCGCCTTCATAAGTCCCCATGTACTTCAGAAAAAAAGGGTAAATACTTCTTTGAAAACGGAAGGAGGTTTTATGATGAATAAAAGAAATCAATGGCTCCCCCTTCTGGTATTTTTTGCTATTCTTGCGTTTTTCTTTTTACGACAGAACACCGCAGAGCCTGTGCATAAGACGGAAATCGGCTCCAAGGCATCGATAAGCCAAGAAATAAAAACGGAAACGCTGAAAAAAGAGGGGCGCTACTACGCTAAAGAAGAAGTCGCAGCGTACATCCATGCGTTCGGAACTTTGCCGACAAATTACATTACAAAAAAGGAAGCCAAAGAGAAAAATTGGTCAGCTTCTGATAATAATGGTTATGTGATTGGTGGCGATCGCTTCGGCAATCGCGAGGGAAAATTGCCCGCGAAAAAAGGGTGTATCTATTATGAAGCCGATCTCATCGCCGGCTATCACGAGCATCGCGGTCCGGAACGTCTGGTGTTCTCAAACGATGGCGCCATTTATTATACCGGGGATCATTATGAGCATTTTGAGCAATTATACGGATCGGAGGAGTAAATGAATCGTTACGTGTTAAACGGTACCGCCTTTACGTCCCGCGAAGCGGCCTACTCCTATATGCAGCAGATCTTTCGTTGGCCGGATTATGTGGGCCATAATTTAGATGCTCTTTGGGATATGTTACAAGATTTACATGGAGTCGAGATTGAAATTAACGAGGCGCGCGCCATTCCCGAACAATTGGGCGATTACGGCCTACGCCTGTTGGATGTATTCGGGGATTTGCAACGAGAAGAAGGCTACAGCGTCCATATTTATTGGTAAAAGGCCGTATGGAATCCGTCGTGGTTTGCCGCCGTGGTTTGCCGCCGAGATTTACGGCGGCTTTTTGCATTTTTGCGTTTTGCCGCCGTAAAGCTACAACGTTGACATCATAAAAAAGGGCTCACCAAAAGTCCGATCTTGGCACAATGCCGAAGATCGAATCCCCGCATTTCAACGCTTTACGTGTCGAAATGCAGGCGTCTTGCCTTTTCTTCCGCGTTCATTTTGGCAACCTTCTGCTCTTCCACAAGGCGTGCTTTGATATTGCTCTCGATCTCGCTTCGGATATTTTCCTCGCGTGTCTGCTGTGCCTTGCTCAGTCTGCGGTCAAACTCTGCCTGCATCTTCGGGTCTTTCAGGATGTCGTCAAAGGACGGTGCGGACTTTTCCGCTTTCTCCGTGTCTTTCTGTTCATCCGCTTTAGCCTCATCGACCTGTTCTTCGTCTTTCGCTGTGATCATTTCCTCTGCCATTGTTTTCTCCCTTCTTTGTCCGCCGCGTTCTTCGCCCACGGTGTCCTTTTGTTGCATATAAAAAGCGCGACCGTTTCCGGTCACGCTTTATGCCTATAGCGATGGTTTATTTTAGATGTTTCTCGTATTCCTCTTTTGTAATATCAATGGTGAATATCTCTCCGATGAGTATCGGACAAAATCTTCGTTGATCAAACATTTCTTTCCCATTATCATCGATTGAATAAAAAGCCCCGTTTACTCTCTTCACATATTTATCATAATCTGGGCAATAATAATACTCTGTTGGTGTTAAGCTCATAGCGTCTCCTCTTTCATTCGTTCAATATGTTTTTCCGCCAACTCTTTCGCTTGTATCTGTTCCCCGTTGCCGCCGCGATCGAGCAAAAACAGTCCGGATGAATCGGCGGTGCGTTCACGCCCGGTCAAATGTCTTTTACTGCGAAAATCTTTCCATCATGCGGCGCGCAATGATCGCAGGCGCTCTCGCGCGCGATGAAAACATAGTGCGTATAGCCGTTTTTCTCAAAGGACTGCATCTGCGCTTCTATCTGTACACGTGCCATTTCGGTTCGTGCCAGACGTTAGGCGTTATACATGGAGACGCCGAAGCGTCTGCGTAGTATCCTCGCCATTTCCTGTGAGCTTTTCCCTGCTAAATAGCCCAAACATTGAAAAATGCCCGTTTCCTTGAAATTACAAGGACGGGCATTTCTCTACTTTGGAGATGGAGGGAATCGAACCCTCGTCCAAAAAAACATCCAAACGAGTTTCTCCGAGTGCAGTTTATTTCATTTGATTCCCGAATGACCGGGGAAATAAACAAACGAAGTCATTCGGTAGCTTCATAGATCCAACCTGCGGGCAAAGCTTAGCGCAGGAAGTTTCCCGACATAGTTGAGGTCAGTCCGTCTGTTACGGGTCCAGCCGGAGGACCGGCCGCCATGATTAGGCAGCGTAAGCTAATTCGTTGTCGTTAGCAGTTATTGTTTTTGCCTGATTTACGTCATCTGCCTGACGACTCGCTTCTCCTTCTTCCGTTTCCCTGTCGAAACCGAGCATCCCCGTGTCGCGCCATTGTAGCATAGGCGCATTATTCACGCAACCGAGCACCGGACGAATCCAATGCCCTGTTCATGATAACAAGTGCTGAAAGCAGAAGGACGAAAAGGCGCCTCCCTTAATAGTGAAATTCGGACGAGCCTTTTGTTTCGTTGGGATCAAAATCGTCCCCCGCCGTGATCTCGGCGCCACCCTGCAGATAATTCATAATATTGCGCACCGGGATATCTTCATAATCCTCTTCATGCAGGGAATAATGCTTCGTACCGGCTTTCGGCACGGACTTGCCATTTTTAATCAAATCCATGATTTCCAAGATATCACGCTTGCTGGCTTGGCTGGGCAAGAACATGTACAGGCGTGAACCCGGCATCTGATAAGAGGGCAATCCCATGGTTTCAAAGCCCTGCAGCTGCGAAGAGGTTGTCTTCCATTTTTCGTTATGGGAAATCTGATAGTTGATATAATCCACCATCGTTTCACGTGGCATATTCGTGGAAACTTCACGCGCAATGACCTGTAAAATCGCAGGATAGTTGGTGAGAATAGCCGGCGATGCCGCGCGTTCGATAATTGCCTTCATGATGCGCACGTGATTACGCCCGCGGGCTAATTCGCCCTCTCCCAGGCCATAGCGTTCCCGCGCAAAGGCCAGCGTTTGTTTACCATCCAGATGTATTTTACCGGTAGAAAAATGATACCCTTGGGCGGAGAAAGACTCCGGATTCTCTACATCTACACCATCCAACGCATCCACAATGTCCACGATGGAATCAAAATTCACCATCACATGATATTTGATCGTAATCCCAAAGAAATTTTCCAATGTACGCTCGGACGTCTGGACACCGTAGTTTCCGGCATGCGTCAATTTATCGTAGCGATCATTGCCGTCTCCGGCAATTTTCATGTAGGCATCACGCGGCACGGTAGTAATATGAACCGAATGCGTCGACGGATTTACCGTCAAAATCATATTGACATCGCTACGCGAGGACTTGTCCAAAGAACCGTTCGTATCTTTGCCGCTCAAATACACATGAAACGGTTTCACTAGTTCTTCTTCCGTCTCGGGAGCGATCGGGCGTTCCACGCTCTCTCCTCCCAATTCCCCTTTCTTATTGGAAACAATATCCAAGGTACGAATGGAAGACCACACAAAATAGCTGCTGTACGCTTCGGCACCGATCACCGAGATCAACAACAGTCCAAGCACCACTGCCGATCCGCGGCGCGCGTGTCCGAAGCCGATCATCAGTAACAAATTCAATACGAAAAAGATGCCAACCAAAAGCAGGCGCTCTTTGAGCGGCAAAAAATTATTCACGCATAGGATCAACCCAAAAGCAAGGTAGACCACTATGGCGATAAAAACAATGAACTTCTTTCCCTTCTTCATGCTGCCCTACTCCCTTAAATTAGAATCGCTGTGGCAATATCAACCCTTTCGGGTTTTCAGCTACAGACGCTACCATAATATCACTTAATGACGCGAGAATTCTCTTTTTTTCTCACGCGTCATTAAAGAAAGCACCGTTTCCCGCACATCCCGGCCATCCAGGACCATCGCCACGGCATCGACCAATGGCATTTCCACTTGGCATCGCGACGAGAGTGCTTGTGCGGCGGGAAGCGCATTCATGCCTTCTACCACCTGTCCCACCTTACGGATGGCCTCCGGTACAGGAACCCCCTGTCCGATGTACACTCCGCAGCGATGATTTCGACTGTGTACCGAAGTCGCTGTAACAATCAAATCCCCGTAACCGGCCAAACCGGAAAAGGTGGAGGGCTCACATCCTAAGGCCAACCCGAGACGTGTCATTTCCGCCATTCCACGCGTCATTAGAGCCGCCTTCGTATTATCGCCAAAGCCCAGTCCGTCCGAAATGCCTGCCGCCAGAGCAATAATGTTTTTTAACGCACCGCAAAGTTCTACCCCATGCACGTCGTGATTGGTGTACACGCGGAAATTCTCGTTCATAAAAGCATCCTGCACGCGATGCGCCGCCGCATCTTCCCGACATGCCGCGACAATCGCAGACGGCAAATCACGCGAGACTTCCTCGGCATGGGTCGGTCCGGAGAGTGCCACCAGTGGCAATGCAAGCTCCGGTCGTTTTGCCTGTAACACATCGCCAATGACCTCTGTCAATGTCAGACCGCTGTCCTTTTCGATCCCCTTCGCCACGTCAACAAGAATCTGGCCTTCTTTAAGATACGGTGCAGCCTCTTCCGCCGTCGCACGTACAAAAGGAGATGGCACAGCAAAGACGATAATCTCCGCCCCGGCAAGCGCCCTATCCAGCATCGAAGCATACTGCAATGCCTCAGGGATCACCGCCTCCGGCAAATTCGGATGGCGATGCGTGCGCTGCATCGCCTCTAATTCCTGCGGAATCTTAGACCACAGCGTAACGTGATGCTTATTTTTCACCAAAAGCCGCGCCAAGGCAGTGCCCCAAGTTCCGGCGCCCAAAACGGCAATCTGCATTTTTCTTCCTCTCATTTTCGTAATAAGGAGCCGGTGCCCCTTTCCGATTTCCCTGTACCATTCTATCATGATATGGCTACGCTTTGGGGGCCGCTTTTTCCGCCAGTTGAGATGTTTTCCTGTGGCTCTTTCACGATTGGACTGTGCAGGAAACGCGAAAAAGGATATAATCGATGCAAACATTAGAAAAACAAAGAAGGAGGAAGCATGGCGCTTTATCTAGAGGAACCATCCCGTACATTCAGCGAATATTTGTTAATTCCCGGTTATTCATCCAGCCAATGCATGGTGAATAATGTCAATCTGTCGACCCCGTTGGTGCGTTATCATCGCGGCGAAGAGCCAGAACATACCTTAAATATCCCCATGGTCTCCGCCGTGATGCAGTCCGTATCCAATGATTCCTTAGCCATTGCTCTCGCGCGTGAAGGCGGTCTGTCCTTTATTTACGGCTCGCAGTCACCGGAAAGCCAAGCCGCCATGGTAGCCAATGTCAAAGGCTATAAAGCCGGCTTTGTTCCGAGCGATGCCAATGTCTCTCCGGAAGATACGCTGGAAGCTGTCTTAGCCTTAAAGGAGAAGACCGGCCATTCGACTATGGCCGTCACCGAAGATGGCACACAACACGGTAAGCTGGTGGGCATTGTCACCAGCCGCGACTATCGCGTTTCACGTATGGATCCATCAACGAAAGTCAAGGAATTCATGACGCCGTTTGACGAGCTGATCTTCGGTAAAGAAGGCACTACGCTCAAAGAAGCCAATGATATCATCTGGGATAAAAAGCTCAATGCCCTCCCCATTATTGATGCCAATCAGCGTTTGCTCTATTTTGTCTTCCGCAAGGACTACGACAGTCATAAGGAAAATCCACAGGAACTGTTGGATCACAAAAAGCGCTTAAAGGTGGGCGCCGGCATCAATACGCGCGACTATGAAACCCGCGTACCACTTCTGGTCGAAGCTGGCGTAGATGTCCTGTGCATTGACTCCAGTGAAGGCTATAGCGAATGGCAAAAACGTACCATCGAATGGATTCGCAGTCGCTACGGCGACAGCGTCAAAGTTGGTGCGGGTAACGTCGTGGATGGCGAAGGCTTCCGCTTCTTAGCGGACTGCGGCGCGGATTTTGTGAAGATCGGTATCGGCGGCGGATCCATCTGCATCACCCGTGAAACCAAGGGAATCGGACGCGGTCAGGCGACAGCGGTCATTGATGTCGCACGTGCCCGCGATGAATACTACAAAGAAACCGGCATCTACGTACCGATTTGTTCCGATGGCGGCATCGTCTACGATTATCACATCACGCTCGCCTTAGCCATGGGGGCCGACTTCGTAATGCTCGGTCGTTACTTTGCCCGTTTTGATGAATCGCCGACAGCAAAGGTGACCGTCAACGGTTCCTCGATGAAAGAGTACTGGGGCGAAGGTTCTGCCCGTGCCCGTAACTGGCAACGCTATGACTTGGGCGGTGAAGCCAAGTTGCAATTCGAAGAAGGCGTGGACTCCTATGTCCCCTATGCCGGCTCATTAAAAGATAATGTCGGTATTTCCTTGCACAAGGTGAAATCCACCATGTGCAATTGCGGCGCACTCTCCATTGCCGAACTGCACGAGAAAGCTAAGCTCACGCTGGTTTCCTCCACTTCCATTGTGGAAGGCGGCGCACACGACGTCATGCTGAAAACCAATCGTGCACAGAATATTTAACGTATAAATTATCTCTATAAAGAAGGCGGCCCATTAGGGTCGCCTCCTTTTTTCTCAAGCGGAATAAAACTTTTTTTGCTTTCGTCTATTTTTTCAACCGAATGGAAATCTCTCCCGACGAGAGCGCCTCTTCTTCCCCATCGTTATAGCGCACCAACAGGTGACAATGCTCATCCACATCTAAGGCGGTTGCTTCGCGCTTTTGGGTACCGCGCAAAACCATAATCTCCTTACCAAGAACAAAGCAGCGCTTGCGATAGGCATCAACATAATCGGAGCCGGCGGCATCTTGATAGTAGGGCATGAAATGACGCAGAAATTCAGCAGCCAGACGATTTTTGGCATCCTTTTGCGGTGAAGCAAATAGCGCCGTAGCCACATCCTTTAATTCCACCGGAAATCCGCCCTCGGGTTCATACACATTGGTGCCGATGCCCAAGACGGCATACTCGACACGCGCATTTTCCATATTGAAGGAAGCTTCTGTTAAGATGCCACATAGCTTTTTCCCATCCAGGAAAATATCGTTCACCCATTTGATCACCGCATGCTTACCGGATACTTTCTCCATGGCTTCACACATAGCAACGGCGGCCATCGTGGTAATATTGGTTGTTTGTTGCATTAGATTTTCCTTCGGACGCAAAAGAAGGCTCATGTACAAGCCTGTTTTGGCCGGAGAATAAAAGGAGCGCTGCCGACGCCCGCGTCCCTTCGTCTGCTCGTTGGATACGATAAAAGTGCCCTCCGGCGCACCGGCATTCGCTTTTTCACGGACGTCCAGATTGGTGGACTCTGTTACAGGGAGTACCGTAATATCAAAAATTTCGGGATGCGTCAGATATTTTTTAATCCCCTGTGCGGACAAAATATCCGTTTCTTCCGCCAGACAATATCCCTTGTTGGTCACGGCATCAATAGAATAGCCTTCCGCTTGCAACGATTTAACTGCCTTCCAAACCGCAGTACGCGAAACGCCCAACTGCTGAGCGATTGCTTCCCCGGAAAAATATTCGCCCCGATGCGTCTCAAAAAAGGCCAACAAATTTTCTTTGGTTGTCATTGCTATCTCCTTATCCGCCGTCATGGCAAGCTGTCTGATGCATTTCCCTTATTATAACGATTTGAACCGTAGGGTGACAATCCAAGCCATGGCCAAGCCGCGAAGGCGTCTCATCGCTTTTCGGATAAAAAACTCAATGCGTTTTAAACCATGCCTTCATCGTGGTCAACACCTTGACGAGTTCCTCTTCCGTAATGACATAAGGCACCATGGCGTATAGGTATTTGAGGAAAGGACGGGCAAAAACACCGCGATCATAGGCAAATTGTTGGTAGCCTTCGAGCGTTTTTGCGTCTTTGACCTCGATACAGACGCAACCGCCCATCATGCGCACGTCTTCGATGCGCGAATCGGTGAAATTTTCCATCTCGCGACGGGTGATTTCCGCAATGCGCTGAATTTTATCCATGTAGTGCTCGTTTTCAAAAAGCTCGATGGATTTTAAAGCCACGCTGCAGGCCAGAGCATTGCCCATAAAGGTCGGACCGTGCATGAAGGCATGCTCCGGATTGTCATCATAGAAACCGTCAAAGACTTTCTGATTGGCCACCGTGACGGCATGGCCGATATAGCCGCCTGTCAGGGCCTTTCCGAGCATGAGGATATCCGGTTGTACGAGGTCCGATACAAAACGATGCCCGGTGCGACCAAAGCCTGTCGCAATTTCATCAAAGAGCAGCAGCACATCGTATTTATCGCAGAGTTCACGCGCTCGTTTCAGAAACGAGATATCGTACATCCGCATGCCACCGGCGCCTTGCAGAAGCGGTTCGACCAGGCAGCAATTCAAGCGATCGTGGTAAGTATCGAACGCTTCTTCGAGGGCGGCAACGGTGGTCGGAATGTGTACAACATGGGGATTCGGTCCAAAGGCTTTCAAGACAAAATGGTAGTCCGCATCATCGCCCACTTCCATGGTTTTAAACGTATCGCCGTGGTAGCCGTTTTCAAGCGACAGCACCATGGTCCGCTGCGTTTCATTGCGGTTCATATAGTATTGAAGTGCCATTTTGAGGGCGACTTCCACCGCAACGCTGCCGGAATCGGAGAAGAAGCTATAGT
The DNA here is from genome assembly GCF_000308275.2 of Levyella massiliensis. Classification (GTDB taxonomy): domain Bacteria; phylum Bacillota; class Clostridia; order Tissierellales; family Peptoniphilaceae; genus Murdochiella; species Murdochiella massiliensis_A. Next base: position 297,543 of record NZ_HG529490.1, on the reverse strand, counting down.
TCAGGTCGCCCGGCAAATAGTTTTTGAGCTTTTCGGCTAAGCGCAAGGCTGGATCATGCGTCAGACCGCCCAACATCACATGCGCAAAATGCTTAAGCTGATCATCAATGGCTTGATTTAACACCGGATGATTGTAACCGTGAATCACGCTCCACCAAGACGAAACGGAGTCGATCATTTTTTGATCATCGGTGTAAAGATACACGCCTTTGGCATCCACAATGTGATAGGGCACATTCATTGTTTTCATCTGTTCATAGGGGTACCAGAGCATTTTCTTGTCCTCCCTCTTTGTCTAAGCAAATAATGCTTCCAGTTGTTCTTTGGTGAGCGCGATATCCGTATCGCCATCCTGAACGCAGGCAACAACCGGCACACCGGTAATGTGTTCGCACATTTTGATGTTATCCTCCTGCATCACATTGCCCGGGCTATAATGGTTCATCAAAACGCCTTTGACCGCGATGCCTTTTTGTTGCATATAAAAAATCGTAAGACCGACATGGTTAATCGTTCCTAAGCCGGCATCGGCTACGACGACACAGGGAAGTTGCCGAGCTTGAATTACATCTTCCACGCCGAATTCCGCTTCGTCAAAGCAAAGCGGGCACAGGATGCCGCCGGAGCCTTCCATCACCACGTGATCATAGGCTTCCAAGGTCGCATCCAGTTCTTTTAACACGCGATCCATCTGCACCGGATGGCCTTCCAGCCTTGAGGCCAAATGTGGCGATACCGCCGTTTCGTAAACATAAGGACACATGGCCTCCAGCGATTGCTCCACGCCGGAGGCTTCTTTGACGTGCAGCGCATCGCCCGGAATGAGTGTTCCGTCTTCCCGACGATCATTGCCACTCATGGCGGCTTTAAAATACGCCGGATTCATGCCGTATTCTTTCAGCTTTTTAACCAAAAGACCGCTCACATAAGTTTTACCGATCTCCGTATCCGTTCCCGTTACAAAAAATGCTTTGCCCATCTTATGCCTCCATTCCTGTGGTGGCGGTTGCTTTTTCTTCTTCGACCGCCGTTGGCAGTACTTCATCGTTACAAAGGCCCGGCTCATAGCCCAATTCGTCTAACATTTCCAAATCTTTGGCTACCGTAATGCCCTGCGTTGTGAGCATATCGCCGGATATGGTGGCGTTAGCACCGGATTTCCATAAGCTGCGCCCCTTGTCTTGCATCAGGCCACGACCACCTGCCAATCGTATGGAGGCGTCTGGCAGCAGGAAGCGATACACCGCAACGATGCGTTCCATGTCTTCTTGTGTGAGTCTTGGAAGGTTCTCCAAGGGCGTACCGGGAATGGGATTAAGCATGTTGACCGGTACACTTTTCACCTGCAGCTCCCGGAGCGATATAGCCATATCAATGCGATCTTCTACGCTTTCTCCCAGTCCGACAATACCGCCGGAGCAGATGGACATGCCTGCCGCACGCGCAGCCCGAATGGCTTCGCATTTATCGTCAAAGCTATGTGTTGTACAAATTTCTTTGAAGTGATTGCGTGAGGTTTCCAAATTATTATGTATCCGCGTCATGCCCGCATTACGCAGTCGGCGATACTGTTCTTCGGTACATAGTCCCAATGAGGCACACACGGATATGCCTACTTCTCGGCAAATACGTCGCGTCACCTCGCACAGATAATCCACTTCTTCATCCGTCAAACGTCTCCCCGACGTGACCAGAGAATAGCGCAATACGCCCTTTTCATAATCCGAGCGCGCTTTTTCCACAATCTCATCCATGGGCAGCAAGCCGTAGGTTTCCGCCTGTGTCTTACTATGGGCCGACTGCGCACAGAATTTACAGTTTTCCGGACAATTTCCGCTTTTGGCATTGATGATGGTGCAAAGATCAAACCGATTACCACAGAAATGCTTGCGAATACGATTGGCCGCTTCGGTTAATGGCTTCAACGGCTGATCGTATAAAAAGAGCGCTTCCTCTCGCGTTATCTCGTCCCCACGGAGTACTTTTTCTTCCAATTCTTCGACTGTCATCCTTCTTCCTCCTGCTGTCTTCTATCGTTGGGGTGAACGCACCTTCTGCGGTGTGCGTTGCGCCGAAAAACTAACTTCCATTCGCGGCATCACGCGCTTGGCCACGGCTGCCGCCACAAAGCACAGGACAAAATCGCCCGGTACCGCCAGCACGAAGCAATACAGAAACAGCGTCCATACGCCCATCGGATCGCTCATGTAGAGGTTATGAATCAGATAGCAATGCACCATGCCAAAGGCGTACACGATGAAAAGTCCGATCAGATTCGCCGCCAACAGACGCCCGAATCGCGGCGATTCCTCCGTATGCGCTATTTTTCCCGTGGCATAGGCTCCCACAATAAAGCCCACGAGATAGCCAAAGCTCGGGTTAAACACATAGCCGAAACCACCGCCTTGGGTAAAAATCGGAAAGCCGATCAGCCCCATGCCTACATAAAGCGCCACAGCCGCCGCGCCGAGCTTTGCTCCCAAGAGCAATCCGGCAAGCATCGTGAACAGATACTGCAGCGTGAACGGCACAACCGGCACCGGGATGCGAATAAATGCCCCGATAGCGATCAATGCGGTAAACACTCCACACAATGCCATATTTTTTGCGTTTCTCATTTTTCTTCCTTTTTCACGTTTTTTACGACATTCCAGTTTTTACTACCTTCCAGTTCTCACTACGTTCCAGTTTTCAAGACAGGTCTGTGATGAATGTTCAAACAGCGTAACGATAGCATATTTTTCCTTAATTGTAAACTTATTATTTATAATAGTTGACAATTAGGCTGCAATACGGCTGCAAGCAGCGCTTCTTATTTACCTACTGCCGGCCGGAGGGCCGGTCCCTTATCGTCGCCGCCGGCGACTCTTTTTAGGTTTTGCCCCCCATGTTATTTCACATAAAACAATTTAACATGGGGCCAAACTGCCGGTGCCCCATGTTATTTCAAAAATCGCATTTTAACATGGGGTAATTTTTCGCTCCGAAAGCGGCTTTACCCCATGTTATTTTTACAATTCGCAATTAACATGGGGTAATTTTTCGTCCCAAAGGCGGCTTTACCCCATGTTATTTTTGCGATTCGCATTTAACATGGGGTAGGACAGGCTACGATACCCCATGTTATTTTTGGAATCACGTTTTAACATGGGGTAATTTTGCGTTTCGACTGCAAATGCACCCCATGTTATTTTTAGGATTTGCTTTTAACATGGGGTAATGCGAAGAATTTAGAGATTTTTTACCCCATGTTATTTTTACGATTTACATTTAACATGGGGAATGCCGAAATTGGGCCCCCATGTTATTTCAATAAACGCATTTAAACATGGGGTGCCGCCGCAACTTGACTCGTACGCAGACGCAAATTGAGGGGCATTTCACCAACTGGCATTTTGGCCCGTCATTTCAAGCATATAAATTACAGCCAATCAAATTCAAAGCCTTCGATATCAATTACATCATCTTCTGTCGGATCGAGGGCACGCACACGATCCATAATTCCCATCTGCTCGAGAGAACGCTCGAAGAATTGCACCGATGCGCCATCATTGATGATGAGCTTCTTCGCGAGATTGGCCACCGGCTCACCCGACACCGTAATGCGATGTCCCTTGCGTGTTACGGTAACTGCAGTATCGCGCCGGTAGAACTGTTCCACATCCACAATGTCCTCGTCGAAGGTGAGATTGGTCTTCTCCACGCTTGAGACTGCTTTCCAAAGCTCATAGCGCAGTGCTTCAAGGCCTTCGGTCGTAGCAGCAGAAACCGGAAGTAATGTTAAAGCAGCTTCTTGCTCCTGTGGTTCCTTCCAGGGATGCAGAATTTCTTCTTCTTTGCGTTCGGTAGGCGTGACCAGCGTCACACCGCGCTTTGTCATTTCATGACGGAAGCGTTCCAAATTTTCTACCGCACCCGGCAAATCCATCTTATTAGCGACGATCACGCGCAAGCGCTTGGGTAATTCCGGATGGTACTCTAAAAGTTCTTCTTGTATCAGGTCAAAGTCTTCAATCGGATCGCGCCCCTCGCTGCCGGACATATCCAGCACATGCGCTAAAGCACGGGTGCGTTCGATATGACGAAGGAAGTCGTGCCCGAGACCCGCGCCTTGACTGGCGCCTTCAATGAGCCCGGGGATGTCCGCCATGATATAGGAACGGCCTGCCCCCATATCCACAACGCCAAGATTCGGTTCCAAGGTCGTAAAGTGGTAATTGGCAATTTTCGGACGCGCATGGGTAAGGATCGATAAGATTGTACTTTTGCCCACATTGGGAAGGCCGACCAGGCCCACGTCCGCAATCAGCTTGACTTCCAGAATGATTTTTAGCTGTTGTCCGAAACCGCCCGGTTTTGCAAAACGCGGAGCTTGACGAATGGAGCTTTTGAAATGCACATTTCCTTTTCCGCCGGAGCCGCCCTTTGCCACCACAAATTGTTGACCGTCTTCCCTGAGATCAGCAATGGCAGCCCCGCTTTCACACTCACGCACAATGGTGCCGACAGGAACCTTTAAAATTAGATCTTGCCCCGCCTTACCGAATTGCTGCTGGCCGCGCCCGGGTTCCCCGGATTCCGCTTTATAAATCGGATGATATTTAAAATCCAACAGAGTGCCGACATCCTGGTCCGCTTCCAATATGATGGAACCGCCACGACCGCCGTCTCCGCCGTCCGGGCCGCCATCCGGAACATACTTTTCACGTCGCCAGGAAATGGCACCATCGCCACCGTTACCGGCACGAACTTCAATTTTTGCTGTATCGATAAACATAATTCTCTCCTCGGGCTCTGTTCTTGCCCTTATTGTAGCAGGCGAAAGATCATCTGTCATGATTGCTGAAAACAAGAACACCCCATTCGACTGATGGCCGAATGGGGTGTTAAAGTCTGTGTTAGCAATCCGACGTATCTGCGGAAATTACGCTAATGCTTCCACCGGATAGACGCTTACTTGCTTCTTGTCCTTGCCCAAGCGCTCGAAACGTACCACACCGTCCGAAACGGCAAACAGCGTATCATCGCCGCCCTTCATCACGTTCAGGCCGGGATGAAACTTCGTTCCACGCTGGCGAACCAGAATGTTGCCCGCTTTAACAACAACACCGTCATGGCGTTTTACGCCCAGACGCTTTGCATTCGAATCACGTCCGTTCTTAGAACTGGACACACCTTTTTTACTCGAAAAGAGTTGAAGATTAAATTGAATCATAATGACCTCCGATATTCCACTCCGATATGATCGGGATATTTCTTCTCTAACTGCTCCATATTGATCTGCAATCCCAGCAGAAGTGTTTGACAAACGGTCTGCTGCACTGTCTCTAAAGATTGCTCCACCCGCAGGCTGACATCGCCTTCGTTGCAACGAATTTGCACCCGATCTCCAAAATCTGTTGCTTCCTGAAACGTATTCAGGGCGGCTGTCACAATGCCTGACACGGCAGCACAGAGCAAATCATGACCGGCCTCTCCGAAATCTGCGTGGCCTTTTACATCAAAGCCGACCAGCCGAGAGGGATCTTTTGCATCTTGCCAAAACACGGTGCGAATCATTACGCGTTAATTGCCTCGATCTTGAGCAGCGTATACGGCTGACGATGGCCACGCGTACGACGGTAGCCCGATTTCGGACGGAACTTACCGATAAGAATCTTCTTGCCTTTCCCCTGTTCCAAGACGGTGGCTTTTACGCTTGCGCCTTCCACATAGGGAGTCCCTGCTTTAAATGTCTCTCCGCCAAGCGCCAGAACTTTATCCAGTTCCACGGTAGCGCCGACTTCAGAGGTCAGCTTTTCAACTTTTACCTGATCACCGACTTGCACCTGATACTGCTTGCCGCCGGTTTCCAACACTGCGTACATATTTTTCTCCTTAACTTTCGCGACGCCATCGAGGCAGTTTGGCACAGGCCGTCCAAACATTTACTCTTGCCTTTTCAGAGCGAGTTCACATCGACATATTTTATAGGATAAAAGGCGTTTTGTCCAGTCCTTTTGCCCTTATTCGCCAATCGGTTCTGCTTCCGGGTTGCGCGTTGCGCTGCTGTCCGAGCTGTCTGAAGTGTTCCCACTCTCTGAAGACAAGCGTCGTGATGGCTCGTACGTTTTCAGTCCCTCATAGAGAGAAGGCGTCTCGTCCTGCGACGCAGGCACCTTCAAATAAGACGCCACAATATCACGAGCAATCGGCACGATATTCAAACTGGTATCGCCATCCGGCATAAAGACCGTCGTAGCAATGGTGGGATGGTCATAGGGTGCAAAACATATATCCCAAGCGTAGGAGGCATATTCCCCTCCGGTACGCGGATCCACGCCGGAACGCGTTGCCGTTCCCGTTTTACTGCCCAACGGGAAATTGAGGCCGTTAAATTGCAGATGACTGTCCTGTGCCGAACGCAGCATGCCTTCACGCACCTGCTGAAAATACAGGGGATTGCCGGGCACTTTGCGCCCACGCGGCGTCTGATTGTACAAGACTGTTTTATTATCGGCGCTGCGAATTTCCTTAATCAGCGTAAAATCATAGTCCGTGCCGCCATTGGCAAAAATCGACGCCACCGTACACATCGAGATGGGCGTATACGCATTTTGTCCCTGTCCGATCAAAGCATTCATGGAATCGGCCACCGTCCAATTGGTCTGGTTGAAATAGGTGTATTTCAAAATATCTGCCAATCCACTACGTGCGCCGTCCAAAGGACGCTCGGCATAATAGCCCAATTTTTCCAGGTCGGCAATCAATTGGGTGCGGGGATAGTTTTCTCCCCTTTCCGACCATTTCAATATCGTGGCAATGTCCTGTGCCACGACGGCAGGTTCCTTCTGACTCTCTTCTTTGGCATAGCGCTTCAAATTGCCCTTCAGGTAATTAGATAGCAACGTTTTTGCCAAATTCATTTTGGCTTTCAGACTCGGAATGCTGTTTGGAGCTTCGGACGGTTGCTTAATTTCCAATCCCGACGCCCGGTTCAGTCCTAACTCTATGGCTGTCTTTTCCAGGTCATCCACCGTGACCTGCACGCCCATGGATTCTCCCGTCGCGGGAATACGGCCCAATCCCAAAATATAAAAATAGTAGTTGTTGGACTTACCGATGGCATCGTACATATTGATCATGCCGTTGGAACCGCCGGTCAACGTGTAATAGAGGTTATTAAACTGACGATCCCCGATTTTGACAAAGCCATAGTCGTAGATGCGTTTGTTGGGATTCAAGCCCTTCTTCAGTGCGGCTAAGGAAGTGACCGTCTTAAAGGTAGATCCCGGCTGTACAGCGGACTGCGTTGCCAGATTCAACAAAGGACGCGGTGCATTGGTATCCGTGCGCGTCGGCAATTGATACATCTCCCAATCAGAATTAGAAATGCCCGTTACAAACAGATTCGGGTCAAACATCGGATAGGAGGCCATCGCCAGTAAAGAACCATTGTTGGGATCTACAGATACGCTCGCAGCGCTATTAGCCGTGGGTGAATAATAGGTCTTGTTCGTTCCCCACTTCGTGACATACGGTAAACCGTGACGAATGGCCAAAATGGATTTTTTCAGCGATTTTTCTGATTCCAACTGCAGATTCATATCCACCGTCAGATAAATATTGTTCCCTGCCTTTGGCTCCTGGCGATCCACGACTTCCGTACGATTGCCGAACGAGTCGACCAAAACGGTCTCTTTCCCACTGATACCGTGCAGTGTACTTTCAAAGCTCTGTTCCACGCCGGTCTTACCGATGAATTCATTCGGTAAATACTTCTTCTCCTTGACATACGTCTGCACTTCGGCATCCGTGGCAATTTTACCGATGTAGCCTAAAATATGGGCTGCCGACTCGCCAAACGGATAGTAGCGGATCGGTTGCTTCGAAACCATAATGCCTGTCGCATTGGAGATATTCTCCTCAATTTTAGCAACGGTATCTTCGGACAGTTCGTAGCAAATGTTCACCGGCCAGAAGGCGTAGTTTCCGGGGCGTCCCACGCGATTCGTAAGCAGCATGATGCCCTGCTGTAATACAGGATCCATGTTCGGCTCAATTTCATAAGTCTCCAACAAGTGACGAAACGCTTCATCCGCGCTCTTATCCTTCAGGCTGTATTTTTCCAGAAAATCGCTCTGATCCTTTTCGAGACTGTATTGCCAGTTTTTCAGGGAAATGCCCGGATAGCAGCCCTCCGCAAACATGGCTTTCTCGGCCAAAAACTTATACGTATCCTGGGTAATGATTTCATCCAGAAGATGATTCTCTTCCCCGAGTTTTTTCAGCTGATCCAGTGCCGTGCCCTTGGTCCCCTTGGGATTCACAAATTCGATGGTAACACGACGGGCATCTGCCGCAATCGTGTACTTCAAATTCGTCTTCACGCCTTTACTTGCCAAGCGGTTCAACAGGCCTTCGGCGGGGATTTGAAAATGATTGTCCTCCGCCACTTCGAGCGATGTCAAAAAGCGATCTAACGCTATTTTTTTAATAATCGTGACGAAATCATTTTTGGCAGAAGATGTCAGCGTAATCTCCGGGAAAGCCTGATGAAAGGCCGCCTTATTGCGGCGGTATTTTTCCACATAGGTATAGTTGCTTTCCGCCAAACGTAAATTGCCCGTGAGTTTTTTCTGTGCCAGCAGATCATAAGCCAGTTTCCTGGCGGCGGGATGATTCAAAACATGATCCAACAAATTTTCATTGTCTTTCACGCGCTGCGTGAGATAGGACAAAGCATTACTGTCTTTCGTGATGGCTTTGCTCTTCAGTAGAGCATCATATTCCTTCCCGGGAACCCATTGCAGGCGAAAGTTCTGCGCCGGGTCCGCCTTGATCGGCAAGGCACTGCCTTTTAATGACATTGCATTGAGCGCTCGTGCTGCCGGCGATACACAAAAGTCACGATCCAGTGCTGTCCGATACACCATCTGCAGCCAGTCGTCCAACAGATTGTGTTCAATGAGCAGACGCTGTACCTTTGAATCCGGGGTTTCCTTTTCTTTCAGATATTCCGCCTCCGAAGAATAAACGATCTGATTGAGCGAAATCGGGAAATCTTCTTCGCTATAATCGGCGCCGTCTCTTTCAACATAGCGCAGTAAGCGGGCCAGTACATCGTTACGCTCACTATTTTTTAGTTGCATAAGGTCATCTTTAAAACCTTGCACTGCATAGGAAGAGCGGGTACCCGCCAAAAGAATGCCGTTACGATCATAGATATTGCCACGCGGTGCCGCAATTTGTATTTCCTTCGTACGCCGCGTTTGCGCCAATTGGCGATAATGATCCCCCTGCAGGATCGTCAGATCATACAGGCGCCACAAAAGCACACCGATGAGTGTGAGCATCACCGCAACAATCATGCCCCACCGCAGCAGAGACTGCTTTTTCATCTTGCTCTCTTTCTAATCGTTCGCACGGCTAAAACGTGCCAAAACGTCGTACGTTCTCCGGTTTTATCCATCGCTGCATGAGCCACATGACCGGAGTAAACAGTACTGCGTTCAAAATTGCATAGACCAACATGGGTCCTCCTAACATATAGGTGCCGGGCAATGGCATGCGTAATAAAAAGAATATCAACCATTGTCCCACCAATACGAATACGGAGAACAACGCCGTTGCCAGCGTGCCCGTCGCATAATTGCGATCGTTATGATACAAGGCATGTCCGAGCACCGTCGCACCGACAAAGAAGAGCAATGCCCGTACACCGAGCACGTCGGAAAAGATGATGTCCTGTAAAAGGCCCAAACCAAGACCCGTATAGCCGCCCCACATGGGACCGTACAAAAGCGTCAACCCCACCACATAGAGCAACGTCAGTGCAGGCGCCACGCCAAAAACAGTCCAGTTTGAAACCACCGCATTTTGCAAGACGATGACAAGGCATAGACTTAAAATATAGCGAGATTTATTCACCGGATGCCTCCTTCTGTGATTGAGAAGATGTCTGGTCAGAAGATGCGTTGGCGTCTTTTTGCACTTGGGGTACGATCAGCACACGATAGAGCTTCGAAAAATCCACCGCCGGCGTAATGCTGACTGTCTTCGTCAGCCCGTCCTGTGCCAGAGTAACCTCGCTCACGCTACCGATGTAAAGGCCACGCGGATACCGACCGCCCACACCGCTGGTGACGATTTCTTCGCCCACCGGTACATCCGTTTGCGCATCTAGTAAATAACCGTAGAAACGTTCTGCATCGCGGTTATTGATCACACCGTACTTTTTACTGGAGGGAAACAAGATCGATATATTATGCGACTGATCCAGAATCGTGGAAACTTTCGAATAATTGAATCCGACCTCCGTCACTTGTCCAATAAGGCCCGATACCACGGATTGATCCGCATTTTTCACGCCCTGCACAACGATGTCGCCCTTGCTCACGCCGTCCTTGGATCCCTTATTAATGGTAAAACGAACAAAGGTGGGCGACGGATCGGACATGGTAATTTCCGCAGAAATTAAGGCATGCCCGGCCACGTGCTGCATGGCATACTCATCCTTTAAATAGGGCGCATCACCAACGACACCCTTTAACGTACGCACTTCATCTTTCAGTGCTTGATTTTCCAACGTCAGACGATCCACTTCCGCTTGTGTGGCTTTTTTCCCAAATACATGATCGTAAAGATCCTGCAAGGAACGCGATGCCGAATAAAAGAGACGATTCACGGGAGAAACAGCCATGTTGAGGACATTGGATGGCAAACGACTGGTTTCCGGGTTGCGATGCGAGAATAAGATCAGAAGCACCAGAATCAGCACCGTAAGTAAGAAAGCTTTGCGCCCCTTAGTCTTTTTGGTCCGAATCATGCCGAGCCCCTTTCCCCGTCCATTCCTGAATATGTTCCATAATATAGCCGCATCCCAAGAGCGTATCCTGTGCCGGATGAGCGGATAAGGAAGCATGAATGTGCAATTCGCGCGTGATATATTCGCATAAGCCGTCAATTTGAGCGCCGCCGCCCGTGAGAATCACACCTTTTTCCATAATATCGCGTGAAAGCTCCGGCGGTGTTTTTTCCAATGTCAAACGCAGGCGATCCAGCAATTCACGAATATAGGGCAACATGGCTTCCGTTACATCGGAAGCATAGATATCAATGCTCTTCGGCATACCGCTCAAAATATCGCGGCCCCCGACTTCCATCGCATCGTTTTGTCGATCGTCACGCAACGAGCCAATCGTAATCTTAATCTTTTCGGCGGTATTTTCGCCGACCATCAGATTGTATTTGTCCCGAATGAGCTGAAGAATGGCCTGGTCCAAATACTGTCCGCCGCGTTTCATCGTTTCTGCGGTAATGACGCCATAGCTGTTGACAACGGCTACTTCTGTCGTGCCGGCACCGATATTGAGCATGAGTGCACCACGCGTTGCCGAACGAATCTGACGCGCCCCATAAGCGGCAGCCAAGGATTCTTCGACCAAAAACGCCTCTCGCACGCCGGATTGGAGGCAGGCATCCTGCAAAGCCCGCTGCTCTACGTCCGTCGCACCGGATGGTACCGCTATCGTCAGACGCGGTGCTAACAGTGTCACCCCCGGTATCAAGCGACGAATATAATGTTCCAACAAAGCTCTGGTTAAGTCGTAGTCCGAAATCACGCCATGCTGCAACGGGCGAATGGCCACAATATTTTCCGGTGCCTTTCCGAGCAACGCTTTGGCTTCTTCACCAACGGCAACAATTTGCATTTTTTTATAATCTAAAGCCACAACACTCGGCTCTTCCACCGCTTTATGATTGTCCATGCGCATGGCCCGCGTCTGCGCGGAACCGATATCTATGGCCAAATCCGGTGCTTGTATACGAAAATAATCCACCACATTCTCCTGTGTTAACGGTCAAAAAACAGTCTGTCACTTTCGTTATTCTATCACGAGTCGACCGCCTGTCACAAAGAAATGAAGCTTTTCAAAGCAATCCTTGTTCACGCATGCTTACATACCGTCCCTTGCCGACAATTACATGATCATAGACCTCAATACCCAGCAATTCACCGCATTCCACCAATCGCTTCGTAATGGCAATGTCCTGCGGGCTGGGTTCGGGATCGCCGCTGGGATGATTGTGGGAAAGCAGAATGCCCGCACAGCCGGTGCGTATGGCCGGTTGAAACACTTCCCGCGGATGCACGCGTGCTTGCGTCAGTGTTCCGATCGAAATAAGAACGGTTCGAATGGGTTTTAGTTTAGCGTTCACCAAAATAATACAAAAATGTTCGCGCTGGACATGCGCATAATACGTCTCAAAATAATTGGCCACGGACTTGGGATTGGATAGCGATATGGAAAAAAACGCCTGCTCTTCATTCAGTCGTTTTCCAAGCTGCACTCCTGCCAAAATACGGCAGGCTTTGGTCATGCCAATGCCATCCAGTTGCATGAGTTCTTCCGGCTCCGCTTGCAGCAAGCGGGCACGCGGCAAATCCCTGCGTAATAGCAGCGACGCTAATTCCAACGCGCTCTTTTTCCGTGTCCCCGAGCCAATCAGAATCGCACACAGTTCCTCATCCGACAGAGCAGCCACGCCACAGCGCAGCATTTTCTCCATGGGTCGATCTTCTTTAGGCATATCCTTAATGCCGAAAAAGAAAGAATCTTCTTTTTGCTCCATTGCTTTTTCAGCAATGGGCTGGTTTATCTCCGCATTTAGCGGTCTGATCTCCCTTTTTGTGTTACTGTTTTTCTCTTGGATTTGTGTTTTCATAAAGTCTCCCTTCGCGAAATGCACCGGAAGCCTTTCGAAGTGGCGGAACCAATCCGTTCGCGGATAGGCCCACAAAAAATCCTGTAAATAACCCCACTAAAGTAAGAATCGGTAAATAGACAAAGATCGCACGATTCTGCAATACGATACAAGCTATACAAAGCTGCCCGATATTATGGGCCAAGGCGCCCAGCTCGCTCACACCGATCAAGCTGAAAAGCGGCATAAAATGACGAACGGCTACGCTCATGACGACAGAAGAGAAAAGAGCGCCGCAAACGGAATACCAAAAGCCGGTCACGGAGCCAGTGCACAGTAGCAATAGCACGGATTTCAGGATGGAGACCAAGATGCCTTCCCGCCCGCCATAGACCACAATGGTGACCAAGATCACCAGATTGGACAAACCTAATTTGGCGCCGGGCACACCGACGGGCAAAGGCATGGAATGTTCCACTAACGAAATCACTAAGGCAATAGCAGTAAGGACGGATAGAAACACCATTTTATTGGGACGAATCTCAAATCGTTTCATTTTCAATGCAGATAGACGTCCACTTCGGACGACTGCTCTGCCCCTCCTACCATTTCCACTAAAAAGCGATTCGGCAAACAAACCAAAATTTGTCCGGGTTGCGATATCTTTCCCTGTTTGATGCAGAGTTTGTCCGGGCAATCCGCCTCTGCCACCGACACCTTGCCGTCTTTCACACGCACGACATTCAAACCAAAATCGGTTTCGTAGCGAATGGACCTTCCTTCCGCCTCTTTCAGCGAAAAGCGATCAATTTCTTTTCCATCCACCTGCACGCTCACTTCAAGCGTTTGCGCTACACTTTGACTATGCCAAAAAAGCAATACCAAAGCCATTACACTTGTCAGTGCCAGAAAGACAATCAAAAGGCGATCGGCTCGTGTCGTCAATCGTTTCATGCTGTCATCCCCCTTACCTCTTGTTAGTGTACCATACGAGAAAAGAGGAAAAGTACAAAAAAGATTGGAAACTGTACCAAGGCGTTCCAAAGTTGCTTCAACTCTTTTCGACCGTGCCTTTGTTGAAACTCCGCCATTCTCAGTGAATATCTGTTCTGTTATTCCGATTGTGTATCACGTTAATATTTCGTTGCTATTTCCCGCTCTCTTTACCATTTTTTACGGAACGCAATGCCTAAGCCCAATAAAACCCATCCTACGACTAGAAGTAAATATTGGACCGACCACCCACTTAGAAGAAGTTCTTCTGTGGTGCGCCAATTATTGACTAACGGTAAGATTAACGCCAACACCAGTCGTACTGCGGCAAGCAAAGCAAATGCATACAGCGCCCATAGTCCCCAGCGAAAAAGGCGAAATGATAAATTTTTCTTCGTATAGGGATGTTTAATCTCCTGATAAACTTTTTCCATTTCAAGCATTTTTTCTTCGGTAAACATTAATGAATCCTCACTTTTGTATTGCGTTCAATAATGGCTTTGTTCGCTCAAAAGACCTGCTAACGTTTTCTTTTCGTAAATTATACCCCCCCCAAAAAACACTTGCGTCAACAAAATATAACTAAACTGAAAAAGCCTGCTACAAACATTTTGTAGCAGGCTTTTCGAAATAGATTAAAGCATTTCGATTTCTCCGGCTCCGTCGCCGGCTGAAGACACAATCAGCTCCGGGTGAAGGCCCGTTTTTTCATAGTAAGCTTTTTCAACGGCTTTCGAAAAGGCTTCAATGGCCTCTTTCTTTACTAGAGCAATAGCACAGCCGCCGAAGCCTGCGCCCGTCATCCGTGCCCCGTAACAGCCGGGAGCAGCAATGGCTGCATCCACGATGGCGTCCAGATGCGGACCGCTTGCTTCATAATCATCGCGCATGGAAGCATGGCCTTCTTTAAGCAGTCGACCCACCTCGTCCAACCGGCCATCTTGTAAAGCAGCGACGGTCTCCTTGACGCGTGCATTTTCCGTAATCACATGACGCACACGGCGACGCAACGTATCCGAATCCAAAGCGTCAAGAAGCGGTAAATCCGTGAGATCAAAATCGCACAGATGCTCTTTGGGCTTCTCCCCCTGCTCAGCTAATAAGGTATTTAACTGTTCCAAGGCTTTCTCGCATTCCTCGCGACGCTCATTGTATTTTGAGTCCTTGAGTTCTCGGCGATGCTTGGTGTTGAGCACCATGAAGATGGCGCCCTGCTCGTCCATCGCCAGAGGGACTTGCTTATGGCGTTTATGCGCAGTATCCAATACCATGGCACAACCAGCTTTTCCGAATCCGATCACATACTGATCCATGATGCCGGTGTGCAAGCCGAAATATTCATTCTCGCACCATACGCCGGCTTCGACCAGTTCAAGCGTTGTGGGTTTGTCCTTTTCACCCCAAAACGCTCGAGCGATAACGCCGAACAGTAATTCCACACTGGCAGAAGAGCTGAGGCCTGCGCCGTTAGGAATATTGCCATAAACAACGCAGTCCAAGCCTGCTGTGGATAAGCCACCTTGTTGCAACGCTAAATACACGCCTGCCGCATAGTTCCCCCAATCGTGTGCCGGATCGTACGCGGGCAGCGGATAGGCAATATCTTGGCGATTGTCAAGATTCATGGAATACAAACGCAAGATGCCCCGGTCATTCGGTCTGGCCAGGGCATACGTACCAATGGTAAGGGCGCAGGGAAATACTGCGCCCCCATTGTAATCAATATGTTCGCCGATAATATTGATACGACTGGGAGAAAAGAAGAAGCGTACGCCCTTCGCATCACCAAATTGACGAACAAATTCTTTCTGCAAGCGTGCACGCACGCTTTCCATTTCCTTCATAGGATCTCCTTGTTATTGAACAGCCGCCTCTTTTTCCTCACTCGGCAACGGTTTTGCATTCACATCGCCTTCGGCATTGATGACAATGCACTTGGACGGGCACTTCGCCGCTGCTGCCTGTGCCTTCTCCATATCAAAGGCATCGTGATAGGTTGCGTGCGCCAATTTGCCATCCAAGTTGAATTCTTCCGGCGCTAATCTGTGGCAAATGCCGCAACCGATACAACCGATGGTGCAGGCCGTCTTGACATCCTTGCCAAATTCCGGATTATGGCATTTGACCTGTGCCGGCGCATGATACGGCACGAGCTCGATAATATGCTTCGGGCAAATATTGATGCACTGCATGCATTGCGTGCATTTTTCTTCGTTGATGACGGCTACGCCATTGACCATTTGAATTGCGCCAAAGTTGCAGACAGACTGGCACGTCCCACAACCCAAACAACCGTATAGGCAAGACTTGTTGCCGCCACGCTGTTTGGCCATAATACGGCAATCCTGAATGCCGTGATACGCAAAAAGTTTTTGCGTGTGCTCACAGTCGCCCTGGCATTTTACACTGGCCACATAGCGCTGGCCGATTTCCGCACTGCCGCCCATAATGTCGGCAATTTTTTCCGTCGAAGCGGCACCGCCTACCACGCAGGCACTAATCGGAGCCTCTCCCTTGGCAATGGCCACAGCGCAGCCATCGCACCCCGGATAACCGCAGGCGCCACAGTTTGCCCCCGGAAGAGCTTCACGAATCTGAATCACACGCGGGTCAACATCAATGTGCGTTAACTGGCTGACCACACCGATGAGCAATGCAAAGGCACCGCCCAAAATCGACATGATCACAACCGGTATAAAAATCTCTGTAGAAAACATGACACCCTTCTTTCCGTTACTGGAACATACCGGCAAAGCCGGCAAACGCCATGGACATCAGACCCAGCGTAAACAAGGCACTGGGAACGCCGCGCATGCAGGCGGGAATGTTATCCAAGCGATCAAACGATTCACGAATAGCGGCCAACAAAATCAGGGCTAAAGCAAATCCCAAGGAAGCACCCAATGCACTGGCCACGGTCTGCAGAAGCGTGTAATTGCTCTGTACGTTCAGAATGGCTACGCCCAAAACGACACAGTTGGTTGTAATTAACGGCAGATAAATGCCCAAGGCGTTGTACAGGGCAGGTGCCGATTTCTTAAGGAACATTTCAACGATTTGTACCAGCGCAGCAATGACCAAGATAAAAGCCACCGTGCGCAAATAGACCAGATTCGGCTGCAAAATGAGGCGATCCAAAGCCCAGGTAATGACTGACGCCAACGTGATAACAAACGTAACGGCCGCGCTCATGCCCATGGACGTTTCCACTTTGCTGGAAACACCAATACTCGGGCAGATACCGAGGAATTGCGCAAGCACGTAGTTGTTCACAAAAATCGTCAGAAAGATAATTTGAAAAAATCCCATATTCTCCTCCTTATTCCGCTATCGCTTGCGATTCGGCCGGCGCTACCATTTGGGCCTCTTTTTCTTTCGCTTTCTTAGCCTGCATGAGCTTGATCTGATTCATGACCGCTAAGAAGATGCCCAGCAGGATGAAAGAGGACGCCGGTTGCAGTAAGAATGGAATGGTAGCGGCTTCCGGTAAAATGCGCACGCCCAATAACGTGCCCCGCACCGATCAATTCACGCACAATCGCTACGGTGATGACCACGAAGCCGTAACCCAGTCCGTTGACCAAACCATCAATAGCGGAGGCCACTACGCCGTTTTTCGAAGCAAACGCTTCGGCACGGCCGAGAATAATGCAGTTCACAACAATCAGGGGCAGGAAAATGCCGAGCAGATTGTAGATTTCTTCAAAATACGCTTGTAAGCACATCTGCAGGATCGTCACAAAGCTGGCTATAACCACGATGAACGCTGGAATACGAATTTCATTCGGAATGAAATTGCGCAGCAGTGAAATAACGATATTGGACAGAATCAACACGAACATAAAGGAGAGGGACATGCCCACCGCTCCCAACACCGTGGAAGAAACCGCCAGGACCGAGCAAAATCCGATCAATTGGACCAGGACCGGATTGTTGGAAAACATACCTTCTTTTAACTTATCCATAAAATCCTCCCTATTTTGTCTCGGATGCGTTCGACTGGCCGGCACCGCCGGTTAATTTTGCCTGCGCTTCCACCACCATGTTCATGGCTTTTAACATTGCCGTCGATGTACGGGTCGCACCGGAAATGGCCGGCATTACGTCCGGTTTTCCGCCGGCGCCTTCCATCTTCAAGGCTTGATTCAATGTGACGCCCTGCATGCCGGCCGCATATTCCGGCTTGGCCACGCTAGCGCCAAAGCCTGTGGTTTCCGTTTGGTTGATGATTTTCAGTCCCGTTACCGTACCATCGGTTTTCGCCCCGACGACAAAGCTGATCGGTCCGTCATATCCTACCGGAGAATTGACGGAATAAAGATAGCCTTCTGTTTTTCCTCCGACAATGGCTTCATTGACAGAAACGATATTGTCATTCAGAACACTTTTATCGGCAACCGGCTTCGTCTCTTCCAAACCCGGAAAAACTTCGGTAAAGGCCTTTAATTCTTTTTGTTTCTGTGCTTCTTCAATGACCGGTGCCGTTGCATTGTTGGTAAAAGCCAAAACGAGCGTGGCAATGGCGCAAATCACGAATAATTTCACAGCATATTCGACAGATTTTTTCATTTTGACACACCTCCAAACGGCTTGTTCTTTACGTACTTATCAATCAGCGGTGTGGCAACATTCATCAGCAAAATCGCATAGGAAACGCCTTCCGGCAGCGTGCCGAAATGACGAATCAAAGCCGTAATAAAGCCTGCACCGATGGCAAAGATCAGTTGTCCGCGGGCCGTCATTGGCGTCGTAGCATAGTCCGTCGCCATAAAGAAGGCGCCCAGCACCAAGCCACCGCTGAGGACTTCGGTCGGCAACTGTGCCGGCTGAAATTGTCCCGTTACGATGCCAAAGAGCGAGGTAAATACGACGAAAGAACCGATCATACCGGCAGGGATGCGAATGCGAATCACGCCGCGCCATAACAGATAGGCAGCGCCGATAAGAATGGCTAAAGCACTCACTTCACCCAGCATACCGGGCATATTGCCGACGAACATATCCCAAAGTCCCGGGGTCGGGCCGCCGGATAAGGGCGTCGCCGCGGTCACGGCATCCGTGCCGGCCGGTTTTACGCCGAACGGAAACGGGGTGTTTGCAAAATCTTTTGCCCAAGCCGACATCAAAAAGGCACGACCGGCCAGAGCGGGGTTCACAAAGTTACTGCCCAATCCGCCGAAAAATTGCTTAGCAATCACGATGGCAAACACAGCGCCAAGCGCGGCTTTCCAAATGGGATACGTCGAGGGCAGGTTAAAGGCCAACAATACGCCGGTGATCATGGCCGATCCGTCTTTGATCGTCACCGGCTGTTTCCGAATGGTTTGAAAAATTGCTTCTGCTGCAACAGCAGACACGACACAGGCCGCAATCAAAACAATGGCCTGCAATCCGAACACAACCCCCGCCACAACAACGGAAGGAATTAATGCGATCAATACATCAAACATCATGCGCTGCATCGTTTCGCTCGTTGTGACATGGGGCGAAGCGGCAACATGAAGAAGTTTATTCTCCACCTGAATATTAGAAGTAGTTTCCATATGCCCTCCTACTTTCTGTCCATTTTCGCGATTTCCGCTTTACCGAAACGAATCCACTGCAACAGCGGTCGATGCGACGGACACACATAGGCGCACGTGCCGCATTCAATGCATTGCTTAATATAAAATTCTCGAGCGCGATCAAACGCACCGATACGAGAATCATTCGCCAGCATCAGCGGTTCGAGATGCATCGGGCATCCATCCACACAGCGACCGCAGCGAATGCACGGATCCACCGGTTTGGGGAGACTTTCTTCTTCTGTCATAACGAGAACGCCATTGTTTCGCTTATCCAAAGGTACGACATCCGAATACATGGCAACCCCCATCATCGGGCCGCCACAGATGATCTTTCCCGGCTGCGAAGCATAGCCGCCGCTGAATTCTACAGCATCATGAATGGACGTGCCAAAACGCAATAAAATATTTTTCGGCGCATTCACGGCATGTCCCGTAATGGTCACGATGCGCTCATAAAGCGGTTTACCGTAGTACACCGCATCCACAACCGCACAGGTCGTCGCCGCGTTGGAGACCACGCAACCCACACTAGCCGGAAGCTGTCCGGCTGGAATATGCAAGCCCGTAACCGCAGCAATGAGATTCTTTTCATCGCCCTGCGGATATTTCGTCTGCATGGTGGCCACGGCAAGATTTTCCTCTTCGCCCAAAGCAGCTGCTACCGCCTCAATGGCCTTCGGCTTATTTTGTTCGATGGCTATGTAACCTTTTTTGGCACCGGTGGCTTTGATAATTAATTTCAAGCCGGCAACCACCTTCTCCGGATGCGTACGCATGAGCAAGTCATCGCTGGTCAGATACGGCTCACATTCGGCACCATTGATAATGATCGTGTCGATGGTCATATCCTTTGGCGGCATGTACTTGACATGCGTCGGAAAGCCCGCGCCGCCCATACCGACAATGCCGGCTTCTTTCACATAATCAATAATCTGTTCCGGCGTCAGATCATCGTGACTTCTGTCCACCGGCGTATAGCCCAAGGTGTCCTGATGGTCATTCTCAATCACGATAGCCGGAACCTTGGAGCCATCCGTTTTGACGAAGTCCACAATGCCCTTTACTTCGCCAGAAACACTTGCGTGTATCGCCGCTGAAACAAATCCACCCGGCTCCGCAATCTTTTGTCCTACATCTACATGGTCGCCTTTCTTCACGATGGGCTTTGCCGGTGCGCCAATATGCTGCGCCATCGGTAAAGTGATCACATCGGGAGCAGGCATGACCTGAAGTTCTGCTCCGTTGGAAAGCGATTTATAATCTTCGAAATGCACGCCACCCCGGAACGTCAGGTTGTTTAATTGCATAAACTACTCCTCTCAAGAATTTATGACTGTTATCAGGAATCGTTACCACACTCCACCAAACGTGGAAACGATCGAGCCTTAAACACTCCTATTTTAGCACACCTGCCTTTCTTGTTACAGAGTTCACAAAGAAACATGGAGACTTTGTGTAGAAAATACGTTCATTGTAAATAAAAAAAACAGCAGCGCTTCCGTGCTTTCGCTACCAGAAGCGCCGCCGTTTCGGTCTTTCGACCACCGAATCTTAGGGACAATATCCATCCCGAAAATGCAGAAGATGGGATTCGAACCCACACAAGCGTAATGCTCACCACCCCCTCAAAGTGGCGTGTCTGCCTATTCCACCACTTCTGCAAGTGACCCTATCATTATAGGGGCACGATTTATAATTGTCAATAACGCTGCCAGATGCCGGTTATGGTACGTTTCATATTCTGCAGCGTCAAAAGAAACGGATTTTCGTTTGAAGAATCCGACGGCAGACCATCCTTATACATCGTGGCATAGACCGAATGCGCCTGTTCGACGCGCCGTACATACCGACGAGGGATCTCGGCCGGGATGTTGTCCATCGTATCGGAATCCCATGTGATCGTACCATCCTTAAGCCATTTATCGACATTGCTCAGCCCCGTATTGTACGCCACAATAGCCAGATGCTCGCTTTGATAGCGACTCAGCAGATAGGCAAGGTAATGTGTGCCGATCATCAAGTTCGTTTTTGGATCTTTGATATTCAGTGTCGTTTTATCCAGGTTTAAGCGATCCGCAACCCAATCGACGGCTTCCGGCATGAGTTGCATCAGCCCCACACCCCCGTCATCGGCAACAACGTCCGCTTTGAAATTACTCTCCGATTTCACGACGCCTGCCACCAGAAAAGGACTGAGCCCTTCTTTCTCTGCAGCAGCCGTGATCTCTGCGCCATAGCGCACCGAATAGTTGGTTGTACCGCGATAAAACAAAAAGCCTGCCACCAAAAATGCCAAAATAAAAAGCACAAGCACAATCAGCAACAAATTGCGTAGAATGTGCCCCAATGTTTTCATCGCATTCTTAAACATGACGGTATTCTCCCTCAATACATTCTTCTATTCTTTTTGCCAGCTGTTGCCGATTTCCGTCGTTATTGATCAGGACATCCGCCAACGCTTGCTTTTCGGCCAACGGCATCTGCGAGGCGATACGTCGTTTTGCCTCCTCTGCCGAAAAAAGATTGCGCGCCATGAGTCGCTCGATTTGTACTTCCGGTGAAGTATGCACGAGCCAGATGTGATCCAAGTGAAGAACCGTTGCATCCTCATGGGTTTCAAGCAGCAATGGCACATCAAAAAACAGCAATTCACTACGATTCGTCGAAGTCGTGTTCGCACGCTGCATCTCTTCCCACGTTGCGGCCTGTCGTGCCATCTCTTGATACACGGCAGGATGGGTGAGCGCATCCAGTGCTTTTCGCGCAACAGGATCGGAAAAGACACGCTCTGCTAAATAGCTGCGATGTAATGTACCGTCCGCCGTGAGAGCCTGCGGTCCAAACCGTCCTGCAATCTGTTGCAATAACGGACTTCCCTTGGCTGTCAGCGTTTCGTCAGATCGCATCGGCGTCCCACACCGGATACCCATGTGTCTTCAGCCACGTCGTCACGGTGGATTTTCCGCTGGCAATACCACCGGTAATGCCAATGCGGCGAAATACATTCTTTTCTTTCATGGTTTCTCCCGCTATTGTAACATGATCGCACCGAAAAAAGCGGACTTCCTGCCGCAACGGCTGCTCTCTTATTTTGCTTCCAGCCAGCTCTTCCCCATATTCATATCGGCAATAATGGGCACGTCAAAATCGCTGATTTCCTGCATCCACTCTACGACCCGTTTTCCCACTTCCTCTGCCTCGTCTTTCGGGCATTCGATGATCAGCTCGTCGTGGATCTGCAGGACTAATCGGGAGCGATATCCGCCTTCCCGCAAACCGCGATCCACGCGGATCATCGCCATTTTGATCATATCTGCCGCAGTGCCCTGAATCGGCGTATTTAACGCAATACGTTCCCCAAAGCCGCGCACGTTGAAGTTGCGGCTTTTCAACTCCGGAATTTCCCTACGACGGCCATAATACGTGTCCACATAGCCGTCCTTCTTGGCTTTTTCGACGATTTCTTTCATGTAGTCGCGAATGCGCGGATAGGTGTCTTTATAGGTTTCAATATAGTCCTTGGCCTCCTTGCGGGAAATGGATAAATCACGCGATAGGCCGTAATCGCTGATGCCGTAGATGATGCCAAAATTGACTGCCTTGGCGTAAGATCGCTGCAGAGGCGTCACCTCATCCGGAGAAATATGATTGACTTCCGCTGCGGTTTTGCGATGAATATCAACGCCATGGCGAAACGCATCCTTCATGGTTTCATCACCACTGAGCGAAGCCAGAATTCGCAACTCGATTTGGGAATAATCGGCATCCACCAGCAAATTGCCTTCTTCGGCAACAAACACCGCACGCAATTTACGTCCTTCCTCCGTACGCACCGGAATGTTCTGTAAATTCGGTTCAGTCGAAGAAATTCGACCGGTGGCCGCCACATTCTGACGGAACGTGGAATGAATGCGACCATCTTCTCCGATGTGCGGACGAAGCCCGTCCACATACGTGGATTTCAATTTGGAGAGCTTACGAACTTCCAGAATGGCGGGAATAATCGGATCGACATCTTGCAGCTTCTCCAACACCTCCGCATTAGTAGAGTAGCCGGTTTTTGTTTTTTTTCCATGAGGAAGCTGCATTTTTTCAAAGAGAATCTCCCCCAGCTGTTTTGGCGAATTCAGATTAAATTCTTGACCGGCCGCCGCGTACACCTGCTGTTCGCATCGCGCAAGAGCTGCGCTAAATTCCTGATCCAACGAATCAAGTACCCCTACATCCACAGCCACGCCGGCAATTTCCATGCGCGCCAGCACCGCTGCCAGCGGATTTTCAATGTCCTGATAGAGATGATGCATTTCTAAGCGATCCATCTCCTTTTGTAACAAGGGTCTTGCCTCCGTGATAGTTTTTAATGCTGCGCCTATATAGGAGGAAAGAACGGAAGGCTCTACCGCCGAAAGTGTCTTCTTATTCTTGCCCTTGCCCAGAAGATCGGAACGACTGGGCAACTGCAGATGCAAAAGGCGTCCGGCCAGTTGATCCACGGTGTAATTGGCACGATTGGGATCTTGCAAATATTCCATGAGCATGACGTCGTCATAAGACCCTTCCAATGTAATGCCGAGTCGTTGGAGCAATACCATGCTTTCTTTCATATCGTAGGCAATGAAATGCGTGTTTTCCGTAAATAAAGGGTGAAACACTTCGGCAAAATGCGCTTCTTCACCGATAAGTCGCAGCACCAGACTCTTGCCATCGCCGGTGCGAAATGCCGCAAACGCCGGTGCATCATGTATATAGCTTTCTCCGTCCGCCAACAATGCAAACGTCAGTTCTTCTTCCTTTGCCAAAGAATCGGCCAACGATGCCCAGTCCTCGGGTTTGACCCAGGTTGCCTCTTCAGCCTGCGGAACGGCTTCTTTTCGCACGGCAAAGCGATCCGCCAAGGAATGAAACTCCAGGCGTTCAAAGCGATCCGCCAATTTTTCTTGATTCACCGGTTTAGGAATGAAATCTTCTAAGGTCTGTTCCAAAGGAACCTCACGGAAAATCGTCCCCAGACGACGGCTCAAGTACGCCTGCGTGCGTCCCTCTTCGAGATTTTCCTTCATTTTCCCTTTCAAATCGTCGATATGTTCGTAGACACCGTCAATGGTATGATATTCGCGAATGAGCTTCAGCGCTGTTTTTTCGCCAATGCCGGCAACACCCGGAATGTTATCCGATGTATCGCCCTGCAAGCCTTTCACTTCAATCAGTGCCGACGGTTCCAGATCATATTTCTCGCGAATCCATGCGGGGTCGACTTCTTCCAGTTCACTGATGCCTTTTTTCGTAAAAAGCACCGTCGTATTCTCGTCGACCAATTGAAAATAATCGCGATCTCCCGTTAAAAGTACACTTTGAATGCCTGCTTCGGAGGCCATCTTAGATACCGTGCCTACGATGTCATCTGCCTCATAGCCTTCCACATCGATATGACAAATGCCCAAGGCATCCAATACGTCTTTGGTCATTCCAAATTGCGCGCTCAATTCTGACGGCGTTTCCTGGCGTGTGCCTTTGTATGCTTCATAGTCTTCAGCGCGAAAGGTTTTTCCCCCACGATCAAAAGCAACCAACACATAATCAGGCTTTACCTGATCCCGTGCACTCAGATACATATTTAAAAAGCCATAAACGCCATTGGTAAAAATACCGTCTCGTGTCGTCAAATGTCGAATCGCATAGAACGCACGAAACAATAAACTGGATCCATCGATCATTAAAAACTTTTTCCGTTCCATCGTATCTCCCGTCTGTCTTTTTGGCGTGTGTTTTCTCTATTATACCGAAAATCCGACAAGTCTTTTTTCTTCGTCATTGCTTTGCGTGTGGTATGCCGACATTTTCTTTTTGACGCTTTTTCAGGCAAACCGCGTAAAAGAAGATGGCCATCAGCTGTGCGCTCACAGAAACCGCCACTAATAGCGTCGGATTGTGGTCGTACAAAGCGCCTAACAGCCAACTTCCCAAGAACCACGCAATGCCAAAGCCCGTCTCAAATATGCCAAACCCGGTGCTGCGCATGGACTTGGGCATCATGGTGCTGACCGCTGCTTTCATGACGCTTTCTTGCGCGCCCATGCCGATGCCCCACAATAAAACGCCCGCAATGAGTAAAGGTGCGCTGTCGGCCAAAAATACAAGCGCGGCAAAGAAGGCGCTCAGCAAGGTGGAAAAAATCAGAGAGCGAATGCCAATACGATCAAAGAGCCAGCCGAAAAAGAGTGCAGCAACCGCATCCATAATCATGGCCGCCGCATAGAGCAAACTGAAGGTTTCAGGAGGCAAAAGAGCGGTGCGTGAGACGTGCAACGTGATGAGCGTAAAATCAGCAAACCCGAAAGCAAAAAGGCATATTGCTATCATGTAAAAAATAAAGGATGGCTCAAAATGAAAAGTGCTCGGCCCCTCTTCCGCCGTTTCAAATCCTTCGGGATGCGGATATTTAATTTTTGAAAGCACAAGCGCCATGACGGTCAAAAGCGCCGGAATGCCGAGCACGGCAAAGCAAACCCGATAGGTGGCCATGCGATTGCTCGTGCCTTTGACGAGGCTGATGAAGAAAAGCATGACGGGGCCTAAAAAAGCGCCCAACTGGTCCAGAAATTCCTGGTAGGCAAAGCCTTTGCCGGCCCCGATCTCACTGGCGGCAAAGCTCACCAGTGTATTTTTTGCCGGCTTCTTAATTGCCTTGCCGATGCGCTCCAGCACAACCAGACCGCAGGCAACCTGCCAGGCGTTATCCGGTACTAGGGCAAGTGCCGGAATGGCAAGCACCTGCAAACCATAGCCTGCAAGAACCAGCGTCCAATACTTTTTCGTTTTATCGGCCACATAGCCGGAGGCAATGCGCAGAGAATAGCCAAACAGTTCGCCCACCCCGGAGACAAAACCGATGGTGGCGCCGTCCGCTCCGGTTAAATGCAGAAAGTCGCCCAGCACACTGCGCGCCCCTTCATGCGTCATATCCGAAAACATGGCCACAACACCCATGATCACGATAAATGCCATGGCAGCCGTTTGTTTCTTCTGTAGCCCTTCCTTTTTCATGCTCCCCTGCTTTCCCACGATAACAAAAAAAGAGCAACCGCAGCCGCTCTTTTGCAGTGCTGGTGGTGGGACTTGAACCCACACGCTATTGCTAGCAACAGATTTTGAGTCTGCCTCGTCTGCCATTCCGACACACCAGCTTATGAACTTGACCCGCATATTCTATCACAGGACAGGGTCGGGGTGCAAGCGCTTCAGTGCAATTGCCTGCGGTAATCGCCATTTCAGTGAATACATACCCTTCCGACAACCATTTCCTTCTGTCTCTTTGCGTTCCAAAGACAAGGCTATCGTGAAAGCACGGCGCAATTTGGATACAATAAAGAGGGAGGCGAACATGGAATTTACAACGATACAACAAGAAGCCATCGCACACCGTGAAGGGCCTTGTCTGGTGCTGGCTGTGCCGGGCGCTGGAAAAACGACCATTTTATTGGAACGACTGCGTCAGTTGATCGCTTCGGGCGTGCCGGCAGAGCGCATTGCCTCCATCACCTTCTCCCGCCAACAGTCAGAGGATATGCAAGCTCGTTATAAGAAACAGGAGGCATCCGATCAACCTGTTTTTTCAACCATTCATGCTTTTTGCTATCGTATCCTGCGGGACTACGCTCGGGAAAGTCATCAAAGCTTGACCTTATTGGAAGCCTCCGCTTCCTATAACAAATATCGCATTCTGGACGCCCTCTATCGCCAACGGCATGGGCGCGGTATCACGGAAGAAGACGCTGCTGACTTTTTCCGTATCAACAGTTATTTGAAAAACGCCTTGCGTCATGCCGAAGAGATGCGCAACAGCATCGCCATGGGTCTAAAAGAATTTCAAGCTTTACAGAAAGCGTATCAGGACTTTAAGGCCGCACACCATATGATCGATTTTGACGATATGCTGTGGAGCGCCTTGCAGCTGTTGGATCAAAACAAAGACGTCCGGCGGCGTTGGCAAGAAAAGTTTCTGTATTATCAGGTGGATGAAGCGCAAGACACATCGCTCGTACAGTGGCGTATTCTTTCCTTGCTGGCGGCGCCGAAAAACAATCTATTTATTGTGGCCGACGATGATCAGGCGATCTACAGCTTTCGCGGTGCTGATCCGCAAATTTTGTTACACCTGGAAGATTTGTTTCCCCATACGCGCGTACTCTATATGCAGGATAATTATCGTTCTACGACCAACATCGTAAAGCTTGCCGCAGGACTGATCCGAAAGAATGTCGCTCGCTACGGTAAGACGGCCGTAGGACAACATACAAGTGATGAAAAAACACAAGTAATTCTGACTCGATCGATGCAAGCACAAACCGATCGCCTGATGGAAGATCTTCCTGCCGATATTAGGCGCGGCTCGACGGCCATTCTCTTTCGCAACAATTTGTCTGCGCTGCCACTGTTGGATGCCCTGGATCGAAGTGGTATCCCCTTTCAGTTGCGCTCGGAGGCAAAACGCTATTTTCATCATCCCGTGGTCGTGGATATTCTGGATTTTTTGCACCTATCTCTAAATCCGGCAGACGCCGCCTGCTTTTCGCGTATCTATTACAAGATGAATCAATACCTCAAAAAATCGTTTCTGTCTGCCCTGCAGGGTATGGGGCCGGAAGAAACGGTATGGGAACGTCTCTTATCCGTGGAAGAGGCGCAAACCCCGTTTTATGAAGAGCGCCTGCTCTTTCTGGAGCATGCGTTTGAACGCGTCGCACGCCTTTCCCCACAGCAAGCCCTCTCTTTAATCTATAACGAAATCGGTTATAAGCAATTTTTGAAGGAGCGCGCCCGTCGCAATCGAGAGGCTGTTTCCATCGATGAACGCATCTTGGAATGGTTGGACTTCGTTGCGGCAAGGTGCAAAACCCATCATGCTTTTATCGATCGGCTTCATGCCTTGGAGAATCTCGCGGCACGCCCAAACGAACCGTCGGAAGAAGGTTCCGGTCCGGTTCTCTCCACGGTGCACGGTTCAAAGGGCTTGGAATTTGATACCGTCTGGATGATTGATCTGATTCAAACGGAATTTCCGTCCCTTCTGGCGCTGGAATCGGACGCTTCCGGTAACGAGGCTTTTTTAGAGGAAGAACGTCGTCTCTTCTATGTAGGCATGACGCGTGCAAAGAAAAAGCTCCGCGTGATGGGACGCGAAGCCGTTTTAGGACGTAAAGTCGCTTATTCACAATTTATTGATGAACTGGCCGGAAAAAAACGTCGAAGCCGTGCCAAATGACGCCGATTATACGGCGCCTTGCGGCCGCTCGGAGCGAAAGCAATCCCTTTTATTAATTGCCACCAATTCATCAAATGTACGGGGGCAAAAGCCTACGACATCGGCGCCACAATTCAGCGCTTTCGGCAGCGCCTTAATGCGTTCCTGCGTAAGAGACGGATGGTTGTGAATATGGCCGTACAGATGCCAGGTGCCATAGTAAAAACCGTCCCATTCCAAAATCGGATAGTGGAACAGCACTAAGCGATGATGCTGATCATGAACGACTGCGTAGTTTGTAATCTCGTCAAAATAGTGATGCAACGCTGGATTTTCCAGCAAGCATCGATCATGATTACCTACAATCAGATGAAGATGGCCGTTGAGTCGTTCCAAGTATTTTTCCGGAGCGGTGCAGCGATGAATCAGATCCCCAACGATATAAACTTCGTCGGAAATTTTAACCGTCCGGTTCCAGCGTTCGATCATTACCTCGTCCATTTCCTCGACCGTTGCGAAGGGGCGATGACTGAACGAAATCACCTGCTCATCACCGAAATGACAATCGGCGATATAATACCTCATCATGTTCTTCTGCTTCCTAATCCCCTGCGGGGCTTTGGCCGGCTGCGTCTTGCAGCGCTTCCACTTCTTTCTGCGTCAGAGAGCGATACATGCCCTCCCGCAAGCTTTCATCCAGTACCAGTGGCCCTACGCGGTGGCGATGCAGCGCCAACACGTTGCGCCCACCTGCGGCAAACATGCGCTTAATCTGATGGTACTTGCCTTCAGTAATCACCACGCGGCAGCGCCCGTCTTCCAACACAGAAAGTTGTGCCGGACGTGTCACGATATGCTCCGGTTCCAGCAGAATGCCTTCACGAAAGCGCTCCACAAGCGCCGTATCCACCGGTCCGTCCAATGTAGCAAAATACTCTTTTTCAATATGATGGCGCGGCGACAGTATCGCATGCGCCAACGGACCGTCGTCCGTTAAAAGAACCAATCCCGTCGTATCACGATCCAAACGTCCTGCCGGAAAAATAGGACGCACCCGATCCTCCGGGCGCAGCAGATCCAGTACCGTCTCGCGTTTGTCACGCGTCGCGGAAAGAACGCCCGCCGGTTTATGTAACAAAAAATACACGTATTCTCGATAAGGAATATCTTGTGTATCCAATTGCACACAGGCGCCGGTGAACACTTTCGTCTTGGGCACGGTTACTACCTGCCCGTCCACCCGAACACGGCCGGAACGAATGAGCAGATTGACCTCCCGGCGGGATCCGTATCCTTGATTGGACAACCACTTGTCGAGGCGTACCTGCATGCCTACTCCTTTTCCTGCAACGGCGCAAAAGCCGAATGCGTAAAATCAGGCGTTTGCCAGTAAAGCTGTTGAGCGGTACGAAAGGCATAGCCTTCTCCCCACCGTGTTTCAATGAGCTCTCCCAGGCCGAGTGTACTGAGTTTATCGCGTATCCGTCGCACATAAACGTCGACATTGCGTTCGTGTTGCTCGCCTTCTGTCCACAAGTCTCTTGCCAGCTCCGCACGCGAATGCACCTGCCCCTTGTCACGGATTAACACAAGCAGCACTTCAAATTCCTTACTCGTCAGTTGCACACTTTTGGCATCGTGATAAATGCGACGATGAATGAGATCAATGCGCATACCAAACAATTCCATGGAGAAATCGTTATCTGTACAACTAAGCGAAGTATCTTTTTGACGCAACAACGTGCGCACCCTTGCTTTTAATTCCAAAAGTTCCACGGGATAGCGCAGCACCTCCTGATAGCCGTATTCCAGTAGGAGGACAATGCGTTTTGTGGATTCGGAACGCGTCAAAACCAAGGCAGGCAGTGCGTGCTGTTTTTCCAATACAGAAAAAAAGTCCAATGCATTACCATCGTCCTCTTCATCGACCAATATGGTCATGTCCGGCGTTTGATGCATTAAGATTTCCTCTGCCCTTTTCAGTGTGGAGGCGCGAAACACTTCATATCCGTCATAAACAAAAGCCGAAGCCATATCTTCCAACTTTGTCTCATTCGGATGGATTATTAACAGTCGCACGACTCCCTCCTTCCACTCTCCTCTAGAATAGCAAGGAATGGAAAAAATGAAAAGGTGTCTGGTTATGTGCCCTTAGGAAATTTTTTTACTGTCATTGCTCGCCTCGTTCGAAAGCGCCGGAGAATGACAACGTGTATACAGTGAATGATAATACAATACGAGATGATCAATCGTCTCATCATGTTTGCGATAAAATGTACTCCGTGAAAAAAACATCACAGAACATACCTTTGAAATCGTAAAGCCCTTATAATAGCGATAATTTAACAGGCAAGCTTCGTCGTTAGGAATATGTAGCAACAGCAAACGCACCAGCTGCACTTCGATTTTCAGTCTCTCCAACGTTGTTAAAAACTCTGTCTTTTCCAGTTCCAGGACAAGAGAAAGCGGAGGCAAATCCGTAATCTCATCCCATTCGGAAAGACTCGTGACAAGGTCCGCTTCCGACGTATCGGTTTGCAGCACAGGCTGCCATTCCTGAATCAACTCCTCATCCCGATAGCGTTCCAACTTCTCACAATTGGCCTTATAACGGGACAAAAGATCAATTATGTGCGCACGGATGTCTGAATCACCGCCAGTCCATGCAGATGTCAGCATAGCTTTCTCCTTTCCTTATTCATTGTTGAATGCGTAATTCGATTTCCTTCTTCATCCATTCTGTCCGTCCCCGTCTGTCATCCATGCACCGCGATCATTCTACCAGAGTAACTTCTTTTTTTAATGTCTCCGCCCATCCCAATATGTCCCATCATTAAGACAACGTTGCAATAACTCCATTAGCTGTAGAATTTTTATCCTCTTTTCTTTGAAATAAAAAAATCCTGTTGCGTGCATGCACGCAACAGGATTGACAGTTCTCGTTTTGGTCGGCTTAGTAAGCGCCGTACCCTGCACCCGGATTCATGGCGGGTTCTTTCTTTTCTTCCGGCTTAGTGACCACAGCAGCTTCTGTCGTTAAGAACATGGAAGCGATGGATACAGCATTCTGCAGCGCAGAACGGGTTACCTTCGTCGGGTCTACGATGCCCGCTTCGAACATGTTCACATACTGTTCGTTTGCCGCATCAAAGCCTTCGCCGATTGCCGACGCTTTAACCTTCTCGACGACGACAGACGGTTCCAGTCCCGCATTGGCAACGATCTGGCGCAGCGGCTCTTCCAGAGAGCGTACGATGATCTGACCGCCGACTTTTTCATCGCCAACCAAGTCACCAACGAATTTTTCCGCGTCTGCAATGACATCCACCATAGCGGTACCACCGCCGGCTACAATGCCTTCCTCGACAGCCGCGCGCGTAGCCGAAAGGGCATCTTCGATGCGCAGCTTCTTATCCTTCATCTCGGTCTCGGTAGCCGCGCCCACGCGCAATACGGCAACACCGCCGCCCAATTTTGCCAGGCGCTCTTTCAATTTTTCTTTGTCGTATTCCGATTCCGTGTTTTCGATCTGCTTTTTGATCTGTTCCACACGCTGTGCAATGGCATCCTTATCGCCATGGCCGCTGACAATCACCGTCTTCTCTTTGTCGATGTTAACCTTGGCAGCGCGTCCCAGCATATCGATGGTTGCCGTTTTCAGATCAAGTCCCAAATCTTCGGTGATCACACGGCCACCCGTCAAAACAGCAATGTCTTGCAACATTTCTTTACGACGATCGCCATAGCCCGGTGCCTTAATCGCAACAGCATTGAAGGTGCCGCGAATTTTATTGAGAACCAGCGTAGCCAGGGCTTCGCCTTCCACGTCTTCAGCGATAATGAGCAGGGTCTTACCGGATTGTACGATCTGCTCCAAGAGCGGCAAAATATCCTGAATGTTACCGATCTTCTTATCCGTGATCAGGATATACGGATCTTCCAATTCGGCGACCATTTTTTCTGTATCCGTTACCATGTACGGCGAGAGATAGCCGCGGTCAAATTGCATACCTTCAACCACTTCCAAGGCGTTTTCCATCGTCTTGGAATCTTCTACGGTAATAACGCCGTCCTTGCCCACCTTTTCCATGGCTTCGGCAATCATCTTACCGATGGCTTCTTCACCGGCTGAAATCGTACCGACGTTCGCGATGGCATCCATGGTATCCACTTCTTTGGCATTCGCCTGAATCTTCTGAATCACGACGTCCGTAACTTTTTTCATGCCGCGTTTTAATCCCATCGGATTGGCGCCGGCTGCAATATTACGTAAACCTTCACGTACCAATGCCTGAGCCAACAGCGTAGCCGTTGTGGTACCGTCACCGGCAACATCGTTTGTCTTAGTAGCTACTTCTTTTACCAACTGTGCGCCCAAATTCTCAAAGGCATCTTCAAGATCAATTTCCTTGGCGATGGTGACACCATCGTTTGTAATCAGCGGTGCGCCAAAGCTTTTTTCCAAAACCACATTACGACCTTTGGGTCCCAGCGTTACCTTGACGGTATCTGCCAATTTATTGACGCCCTCCTGAATTTTCTGGCGGGCTTCAGTATTATAACTAATCAATTTTGCCATTGACTTTCCTCCTGTCTCAACACTTTTCTATTACTCGTCTTTGACGTTCTCAGTCGCGAACAACGGCTAATACGTCTTCGATTTTGATGACAATATATTCTTCGCCGTCCAGCTTAACATCCGTGCCGGCGTATTTGGAGTAAATCACGCGATCTCCGATTTTTACCGCGTCCTTATAGTCCTCCTGATTCGAAATCTTATCGCTGATGGCAACGACTTCTGCATACTGCGGCTGTTCCTGTGCCGAAGACGGTAAGACGATACCCGAAGCAGTGGTTTCTTCTTTTTCTAATTTATGAATGACAATGCGTTCTCCAATTGGGCTCAGTTGCATATTATCCTCCTTGCTTTATTATCACTCTTCTTTAATGAGTGCCAACATGTTTAATATAACGCATGAATGAACTTTTTTCAAGTCTTTTTTCTTTCTTTTTGCGAATTTGTATCGGAAAAGTCGACACAACACTTTTCTTTCCCCGTTCAAGCCGGCGAAGCGTACAGCATAAAAAAGGAGCCGACCCGTAATCGACTCCTTTCTTTATTTTCGTCCCCATCGGACTTATTGTTCCGAGGCTTCTGTTTCCGTCGGCGTTTTCAGTGCTTTGCTCCAATCGCCTTGTGCCGCATCCTTTAGGACTTCTTGCCGCGTTACGGTACGCTCTTTCGTGTCGACCTGTACCAGGACGCCCACAACCACAACACGTTTGGTGTCATCCTGATTTGTCGTACAGGTGGAAAGGGTTACAATGCGATCCTTTGCGGTTAAGGAACCTTTCCATTGCATGTTAACTTCTGAATTCTTTAGATCATCTTGCAAGTTTGCAGCAAATTTCTTCTCTTCCAGATTCGGATAGCGATAGGGATCCGTGGCCAATTTCTGCCGAATCGCAAAAATACGATAGGTATAAATCCCGTTCTGATTGAGTAGTGAGAAGAGTTTTTCGCTCTTATCCGCATAGCCTTGATCGAGGAAATGCTTCAAGATACCGAACATTTCATCCCCGTAATACATCATATGGCCGTAGATGATGGTGTTTTGATCGGAGAGATCCGGATTATTCTGATAATCCATGAAAGGGATCCCTTGAATACTGTATTTTTTATCAATGCCTCGACGCAGATAAAAATCATTATCTTTGGATTGTAAAACCGGATAGCGATTCTCCGAGCCACGAATTGAAATATAGGCCACCGTATCGCCATTCATGGCCAGCAATCGCTTCATTAGCGCGGTGTAATCGACGTGCTCCACATCAATCGCCTCGTCGGCGCTATGAGTGGAAGCGTCGGCGCTGATTTGGATCAAATCTTCCAATTCCCGGTTCACACCATTCAGCTGTGAATTCGAATGTTGTCGCTGCCAAAGATACGTGCCGATTTCCACCACACTGAACGCCATAATCATCAGCAAGATTCCCTGTAACAGACGACGTAACCATTTCTTCATAAGCTCTTCTTCTCCAAACCCTTACTCCGCAGAAATTTCTGCCGGTGCGCTTTCTGCCCCCTCGGAAAATACTGTCTTAAACGCTTCAAACGCTTCCTTCGTGACTTCCGCTTTCTCCAATACGCCGGCAATCACCAAACGCTCGTCCTCAATTTTATTCGGCGTGCAGGTGGACAGCGTCAAAATGCGGTCCTTTGTCGTGATCGGCGTATGATAGTCAAAATCAATCTTCGACCCCTCCACCGTTTTCTTAATGAGAGCGGCATAGACCGCTTCTTCCATATTAGCATCGCGATACGGTGCATCTTCAGAAACGTTACGAATGGAAAAGAGACGATAGGTATAGATACCGTGCTCCGTCGTAATCGTGACCGTCTTGGGCGACTTGTCTGTGTACTTCTGGTCCAAGTAAAAACGCAGAGCGCCAAATTGCTGTACATCGTTGCCGTAGGTCATATGGCCGTATATGACAGTATTCTGATCCGTCAGCATTGCTGTGTTTTCCATATCCAAGAACGGAATCCCATAGACGTCATATTTTTTATTGATGTTACGACGCAGATAGTATTCATTGTCTTCCGCTTGCAACAACGGATAGGCGCTGTCCGTTCCATCCAAAGAAATCCAACCGACCACATCGGTATTTTTCTTTTTGAGCTCTTTAATCTTCTCATCAAAGCCAGGCTTTACCAACGTAATACGCCCATCATACAGGCTTGTTATTTCTTTGCTCGTCTCTTCCTGAACGCTGGACTCTTCCGTCACCTCGGCGCTGCTTGATTCTTCCTGTTTATTGCCACAACTGGCCAAAAACAGGGAGAGCGCAACGACTCCCAGCACAGCCCCCACTTTTTTCAATGTCATAAAACTTCCCCTTAGTTAATCCTGCAATGCTTTTTCAATATCCGCTTTTGCCGCATGCTCTCGGATCCATGTCTTTGCCTTGCCCATCAATGCCGTGTTTTTATACAAAATAGATCCTACCAGCTTATCATCGGCATCGTAGAAGAATTTTGCAAAAGCGCCGTCTTCGCCTTCTTTTTTCACCATGGCGCCGTCATGCGATCCGGCGGAGAATAACTTGACACCGCCGATTTGCAGGCTTGTAAAGAGCAGCGGAGCATCGTAGGCAGCTTCTTTTCCCGTCATGGTGTTACCGGCAACTTTGCCCATTTCCATAGAAGCCGTCCAAAGTCCCATGGTACGGCCGTTTAATTCCGCAACATCACCGGCAGCCCAAACATTAGGATCCGCAGTGTGCATGCCTTCATCCACCACAATCCCGCGATTCACTTCCAACGCTCCGCCAGCCAGTTTCGTATTGGAACGAATGCCCACAGAGAATACGACCGCATCGCAATCCATTTCTTGGCCGTTGGTAAGCGTAACGGAGGTAACTTTACCATCGCCATGCACCGCCTTAAGTGAAGCGCCGACATGAATGTGCAAGCCCTCCTCTTTTTCAAGTCGCTCCTGCACCAAATTACCGGTTTCTTCATCCAATTGACGAATCAAAAGCTGCTCGGCGAATTCGCACACATGTACTTCAAAGTCATGGGCGCGCAAGGCATAGGCGGCTTCCAACCCCAGCAAACCACCACCGATGACGAACACGCGATGCATTTTCGGGAAATAGCTGCGCAGGGCTTCCAGATCCTCTACCGTACGAATGGAGAAAATGCCGTCGAGTTTGCCGCCTTCATATGGCGGGATAAACGGATTGGAACCCGTAGCCAGTAATAATTTATCATAGGGCACACGGCTGTTATCCGACAAAACCACTTCCTGTTTTTCATAATCCACCGACGCTACTTGAACCGACAAACGAAGATCGATCTTGTTGTCTTCATAGTATTCCGGCTTTTTAATCTGCAGATCTGCCACGGATTCGCCGGTGCGAATCGCTTCGGTCAAATTAATGCGATAATACGGTGCTACACTTTCCGCAGAGAGAATCGTAATCTCCGCCTCGGCATCATTTTTACGAATTTGCTGTGCTGCAAAAAATCCGGCAGCACCACTTCCTACGATTACAACCTTCGTCATATTGTTTTCTCCTTTTTGCATTAAAGTTCTTTAATGGCTTCGAGTTCATCGACGAGTTTACCGAATACCTCGAGTGCAGAATCTACTGTCTTCGGATCCGACATATCGCAGCCCGCCATCTTCAACTGTTCGATCGGGAAGTGATGGCATCCGTCTTTCAAAAAGCTGAAATAGGCCTCCACGTCTTTTGGCCCGCCGTTCAACACTTTCTGTGAAAGCACGGTCGAAGCGGTAAAACCGGTGGCGTATTTATAGACATAGAAGTTGGAATAGAAGTGCGGGATACGCATCCATTCGTGAGTAATCCCCTCATCCGTAATCATCGCATCCCCGAAATACCGGCGATTCAGATCGCCATAAATGGCGTCAAAATCTTCACAGGCAAGGCTTTCCCCTTTTTCGATGCGATCGTGCACAATCTTTTCAAATTCCGCAAACATCGTTTGGCGATAGAGCGTCGATTTGAAGCTATCCAGATGATGATCCAATAATTCCAGTTTTTCCTCCGGTGTCTTTGCCTGCTTTCTCAGATAATCCAAGAGCAGAAGTTCATTAAACGTGGAAGCGACTTCGGCCACAAAGATCGTGTAGTTATAATAGAGCGAATCATTCTCATGTTTGGCAAAATAGCTGTGCATGGAATGGCCCATCTCATGCGCTAAGGTAAAGACGGAGTCCAAGGTGCCGTTAAAATTCAGTAAAATATACGGACGGCTTTCATACGATCCGGAAGAATAGGCGCCGCCAGCCTTGCCCTCACGCGGATACACGTCCATCCAGCGCTCATCAAAAGCTTTGCGATAAATATCCTGATATTCCTTGCCCAAAGGTGCCACCGAAGCAATGCAAAGGTCACGCGCTTCCTCAAAGGTGTACCGACGTGCCGTCCCCTTTAACAGCGGCAGATACACATCGTACATATGCTGCTCTTTGAGCCCGAGCAATTCCTTTTTCTTAGCATAATAGCGGTGCAGATAACTGAAGTGACGATGCACGCTGTCCAGAAGCGAATCATACACAGCAACGGGCACGTTATCCGCAAATAATTCCATTTCGATGGCGGAATTGTAGTGGCGCAATTTTGCCTGCGTCGTCAGAGCCTTCACGTTATTGGTATAGGACGTAGAAATCGTATTGCCGAAGGAACGGAACGTCTCGTACAGCGATTCGAACGCTTCTTTACGCACAGCCACATCCGGATTCTTTTCATGCGTCGTAAAGTTTTCTGCTGTCAGCTCTGCCCCATCCAAACTCTTCAGCTTGGGAAATTTCATATCGGCGTTGGTCAGGAAATAGTAAATATCCGAAGGCGCTTCCGAAAGGAACTGCATCTTAGCCAACAAAGCTTCTTCCTCTGCGGAAAGTGTGTGTTCTTTATACCGAAAAATGCGCGCAAACATTTCGTGATACAGCGCAAGCTCCGGATCTTCCATCAGTACCTTTTGCTCTTCTTCCGAAAGAGAAAGCAGATAGGGCTCAAAAAATGCAAAGGCGGCGTCATAGTCCTGCAATAGGCGGGATGCCTGCTGATATTTGCGCTGCGCATCACTGTTTCTCGAATCCTCATCTTGCTTCATATGGGTATAGACGATCAAGTTTTCCGCCACCGTATTGGTCGCATGATAGAGCGCTAAAATCGCCTTCAGATTTTTCTTGGGATCTTCTGCTAAAGTGCTGAGCTCCGCCGTTTTCTGCTTCAGAATTTCTTCGTCTTTTTTGATAGCGGCTTCATCGGGATACATTTCATCGATCGCCCAGCGATATTGCAATGCTTCTTTGTCTGCCATGTTTTCTCCTTTCCCGGAAAGACTCGGTCTCTTGAGAAATCTTTCATCTTTCCCTAGTTACCCCAAAATTAAGCAGAGACACGTGTTTGCTATTTCTTCATTCGTAATCTCTGAGGTTACGATTCAATCAAATACATCTGATGTGCGCTGGGTATCGCATAGCGTTCTGCGATCTCTTCCGGTGCTGCCCAGACAAAGGCTGCAGCATCGTAATCCTTATCGGATTCAAAAACACACCAGGGCTCCGGCATTTTCGATGCCGCTTCTGCTTTTCCATCCAGCACAAGGCGATAGCCTGTCATATGCCATTCGATATGCGAAAAGATGTGTTTGGCACTGCCGAGAGGCTGCAAATCGCTTGCGACAAAATTCGAAAAGCCATGCTCCCCTAAAGCCGCCGTTACGGCCTCAGGCGATTTCTTGCCTTCCAACATGGGAAAAAGCCACATGCCTGCGAGCAGGCCCTTTGCCGGCTGCCTTTTCAACAAAACGTGACCGTTACTTTC
The DNA here is from genome assembly GCF_000308275.2 of Levyella massiliensis. Lineage (GTDB taxonomy): Bacteria > Bacillota > Clostridia > Tissierellales > Peptoniphilaceae > Murdochiella > Murdochiella massiliensis_A. The sequence goes on along the minus strand of NZ_HG529490.1, from coordinate 258,690 downwards.
CAACAGCAGAACCGTCTTCTCCTCAAGGCGTCGACTTTTCTTCGGACGGCGATGCGGATAGGCTTCGGCCACATCGTTTTGACCTGCCTCACATTCGGAAAAAAGCGGACATTGTTCACAAAGCGGTTTTCCGTGCGCCAGACAGATCAGAGAACCCAGATCCATCAGCGCCTGATTAAAGGCGCCGGGGCGTTTCTGATCCAATGCTTCGCGCATTGCTGATTCCAACCTCTTTTTAGTATTTCCGTCTTCTATAAATCCTTCTTCCCGTGTCAAGCGGGCAAAGATACGATAGGCATTCCCATCCGGCGCAATTTCGGGCTTTCCGAAAGCAATGGAACTGATGGCGCCAGCGGTATAGAGACCGATGCCCGGCAATTTCTGCAATGCCTCTGCCGTTTGTGGCAAGACTCCCCCATACTGTTCACACACAATACGGGCAGCTTCCTGCAAATGACGGGCACGAGAATAATAGCCCAATCCTTGCCACAGTTTCAATAAAAAATCCGGATCCGCCTCCGCTAACGTGCGAATATCCGGCAAGTAGTGCAAGAAGCGATCATAATACTCTCGCACGGCTTCGACGCGGGTTTGCTGTAGCATAATTTCTGAAACCCAGACATGATAAGGTGTAGGATCCTCTCTCCACGGAAGAATCCTACGATTTCGGTCATACCACATAAGGAGTTGTTTTGTAAGATTTAGCGCTACCATACCGTCCTCCTATTCCATTATAGAGGACAGCGCAAGAAAAAAAATGTACACTTCCTGAGGATAAAACAGCTGTCTTTCCGTTAGTCCGCTAGGTAAGTTGAACTAGCTCCTTATAGCATAAGAAAAGTTATAGCAGAAAAAGCGCCTCTTCTGTACCGAAACGCAGACGATCCCCTTGCGTGATCGGACAAGTCTTTGAGGGCTGAAGGCGTCGGTTGTTTACAAAAGTACCATTGGTGGATTGGCAATCCGTTATCATATAGCGGCCGTTTTCATAGGACAGGCGCGCGTGTTGAGCGCTGATATGGCGATTATGTCGGACAATTTGGGCCGTATCGCTGCGGCCTATAACAAGCGGTAAGGAATCGCAAAAAACCTCTTCCTGATCCGCGAAGCGCAGACGAGGATGCTTCCTTCCGGGAACGCGTAGCATTTGAATATTCCCGTTCTCCTCCCACAAGAGCGGTGTTTCTTCTGTATCATTCTTGTCCGCGTGATGAAAGCTATTGTCAGCGTGTGCCGGCTTTTGGAACGTCGTATTAGAAGCCGTTTTTTCACGCTGCTCGCGATAGCGTTTCCAGTTTTCCATACTGAAGTGCATGAGAAGATCCAGAAAACTTTGTGGCACTGCCTTTTCTTCTTTTTTCTTTTCTATCGGTGCCTTAGCACCGACATTTTCATAAGCGATTTTCTCTGTCTTGGCGAGGGGGCGGGTCTCAAGAGGATCATGCACCGCTTCCGCCATGGCTTGTAAGGATTCGAGCGACGGATAGGGGGCTTTGTAAGAGGCGGCAGCTTCTGCCACCGTCTCATTCGTCGCCGGGCAGGTCTTTTTTTCTGCGGTTGCATTTGATGGAAGAACAGTCCCGGAAGGAACGATACGGTCGCTTTCTTTTTTGAGCCGTCTTACCAATACAGCGATCAGGTTTTCTTCGGATTCCGGTAAACGCAACAGGTTCAACAGATCGGCAACATAGCCGGCGCCGGCTTCGACCCCGCGCAAAAGCAGTGTTTCTAAGCAAAACGAGGGAAGCGTGTAACCTTGCGTCAATGCCGTATTCTCCCCGGCAAAGGGCAAAAGCAAAAACGTATAATGCACCTCTTCACAGGTGACAAAGGCCGGATGCCACAGAAACCAGTGCGGATTCAACAACAGATCTTCTGCCTCTTGCCTTGCGTTCTGCAACGCTTCAAAAAAAGCGATGAGTTCCTGGCGATGCCACGGTGTGTCCAATTGTGCCAAGGGCGTACCCGGCAGAGAGAACGCCGATTCCTCCCCTTCTTCAAGTGATGCCAGATGGCAAGGCGTATTTTCCGTCAACATACGACACGCCAAGGGATCCGTAAGCGTCTTGGCAGGCTTAGGAAGAAAAAGCTTTTGGCCCGTCCTCTCCGTTTCCCATCGCCATGTTTCAAGCCCGATCGCCTTTAATACGCCTTCCATGTCTTTTGTTTCCGTTCTTAAGAGTGTAGTAACCACGAAACCACCTCCTTTAAGCTCTCTTGCTCTTGCATCACTTGTACGACCCTTTCCCATGAGGCGTGCTCATTTTCGGCAACGAAAGGCAACCAAAAATGTGTATCGTCCGTCAAGGGTGAAGCCCCACCCGACAGCGGTGTCGAAGCTGGTGTCCGTTTTTTGCGGTCCAATAAGGCATCTTTTCCGTCCTGCCAAGAATACGGCAGCGCTTCCAAAAAGAGACGTACTGCCTGATCACTCTCGCCATGACGAATCACCAGCATCCGATCCGCGACGGAAAGCAGCGCCGGGAAACGCCAAAGCCAACCGACAGGGCAGTCCAAAAGCACCCACTCTTCTCGCTCTTTAAGCGTTTCAAACAGGCGTACCCACTCCTCCTCACGAATTTCAAAAAAGTCCGCCGCTCGCTTTGGCGCTGCAATACTATCCACGCCATGGCGGCTCACCGTGCACGAGGCAAGACGCATATTGACATCGCTTAATGGCATGCGCATGGACAAAACGACATCGGAAAGTGTATAGGTTTCTTGTGCTGTCGGAACCGATGCTATGGCGCATTCCGGCAACGAAAACGGCTGCATCGCGTGGATAAAAATATTCTTATCCGGCAGATGATTCTTCAACGTAAAGGCCAGCGCCTGCACGATTGCGGATAGTCCCACGCCTCCGCTCAAAGCGGTACAGAATAAGAGCTTTCCGCCACGAGTCACGGTCGGCTCATGCGACGGCAATGCCGAGAGGCGGTGTAAGATCTCTTGTCGAATACGACTGACCGGTTGATATTTTTCCATATCCCCTGCGTCATTTCCCTCATGCCAATACCATAGAATAGGCGGTGGCAAAATCGCCTGGATCACGCTTTCCAGAGCATCGCCCGCAAGGTGCGGACTGACCAGAATGGCATCCACACGCCTGGTCCGGCAAACCTCGGCCAATGCCTCCGGCGTATCATACCAGTTGAGACCCACTCCCTCCTTGGGGTAGGTTTTCCATTGTTTTAAAAAGCGATCGCGATACGAACTATCGGGATCCAACACAGCAATCATCCATTTCATAGGCTTACCTCCCTAGCTATATCCTATCGAATGCTGTGTCTCACGGTGTCCCACTATTATGACAATATAGTCATAAATTAAAGAAAAGCCGGCAAAGCCGACTTTTCCTTTCATCCTTTATTCAATTGAAGTCCGAGGGCTGCCTACCGACTACAGGGATGTGCGCACGCCCCGTTTTTCTTTCAGATACGTATCTATGCCCTGCGCCGCTTTACGTCCGGCACCCATGGCCAAAATCACTGTGGCAGAACCGGTTACCGCATCGCCGCCGGCAAAAACGCCGGGGATATTGGTCGCACCGGTTTCTTCATCCGTAATAATGCCATTCCATTGATTGAGACCCAGTCCATCCAAGCCTTTAGCGGCACGGGGATTGGCATTCGTTCCCAACGCCATAATAACCGTATCGCAGGCAATGACAAATTCCGATCCGGGAATTTCCACCGGTCGGCGACGTCCCGAACTGTCCGGTTCGCCCAATTCCATGCGAATGCATTTTATCGCCGACACCCAACCGGTATCATCGCCTAAAATTTCCACCGGATTGCGAAGGAAATTAAAGATGACGCCTTCCTCTTTCGCGTGTTCAATCTCCTCCAGACGCGCCGGCAATTCTTTTTCACTACGGCGATACACAAGACGGCTTTCTGCTCCCAAACGCAAAGCCATACGCGCTGCGTCCATTGCTACATTGCCGCCGCCCACGGTCACAACGCGTTTGCCACGTTCCATTTTCGTATCGTAGCGCGCATCAAAGGCATGCATCAGATTATTGCGCGTCAGATATTCATTGGCAGACATCACACCGTTTAAGGATTCGCCGGGAATATTCATAAAACGCGGTAAGCCGGCGCCGGAGCCAATAAAGACCGCTTCAAAGCCTTCTTGTTCCATCAATTCAGGAATGGTCGTACTTTGGCCGACAAACACATCGGTTTCAATTTTAACGCCCAAGCGTCGTACATTCTCCACTTCGTAGGCCACGACTTCATTTTTCGGCAAACGAAACTCCGGAATCCCGTATTGCAGTACGCCGCCTGCTTCATGGAGCGATTCGAAAATCGTAACGTCGTAGCCGAGCTTGGCCAGATCGCCCGCACAGGCAAGGCCTGACGGCCCTGAACCGATGATGGCTACTTTTTGTCCCGTCTTCATCACCTGCGGCGCTTGTGGACGAATGCCTTCCTCCCGTGCCCAGTCCGCCACGTAGCGTTCCAGTTTTCCGATGGATACCGGCTCTCCCTTAATGCCGCGAATGCAGGCGCCTTCACATTGCTCCTCCTGCGGGCAGACGCGTCCGCACACAGCGGGTAATGACGTAGATTGGCTCAGTACGTCAAAGGCCGCCGACAACTGATTCGTTTTGATCTCGCGGATAAAGCCCGGAATATCAATGGCTACCGGACACGCGCCCACACAACGCGGTTTTTTGCACTCTAAACAACGCGATGCTTCCAGCGCCGCACCACGCGCATCATAGCCCAACGACACTTCCTCAAAATTTTCCGAACGTTTTAACGGATCCTGTTCCGCCACGGGCACGCGTTTTAAGATATCAAAATACTGCGTTTCTCCGTTTTTCACGACCGCCTGCGGCGCCGATGTGCCTTCGGTTCGAATCTTTTCGCGTCCTTCTTTCGTGCGATACATCTTTTGTCGCCGTATGGCCTCGTCAAAATCAATATCTCTCGCATCAAATTCCGGGCCGTCCACACAGGCAAAGCGCACCTTGTCCCCGACGTGCACGCGACAAGCCCCGCACATGCCCGTGCCATCCACCATGATGGGGTTCATCGATACAATCGTAGGGATGTCCAGCCCGTCCGCTGCCGTCAGCTTAGCTAAAAATTTCATCATGATCATCGGGCCGATGCAAACGCATTGATCATAGTGCTTGCCCTCTTTGGTAACCAACTCTTCCAAGCACTGCGTGACCAATCCGTGTCTGCCGTAGCTGCCGTCATCAGTCGTAACATAGACTTGATCGGCAACCGCCCGCATACGATCTTCCCAGAACACCAACGCCTTATTCCGAGCGCCCATAATTACATCCACCGAAACGCCATGTTCCGATAACCAGCGCACTTGCGGATACACCGGGGCAGCCCCCAGCCCGCCGGCAATGAAAATATAGCGACGCTTTTGCACCGCTTCCAACGGTTCTTGAATAAACGCAGACGGATGCCCCAACGGTCCCAAAACATCACGCAAAACATCTCCCACGGCAAAGTCAGCAATTTTCTGCGTTGATTTTCCGATAGTTTGAATGGCTACGGTAACGGTTTCCTCCTCGCGATTATAATCCGCAATCGTCAGAGGGATTCGCTCTGCAACCTCGTCGGCTTTGATAATTAAAAATTGTCCCGGTTCACACGTTTGTGCCACACGCGGTGCCTTCACCACTAAGGAAACAATATTATCCGCCAGCCATTCTTTCCCCACGATTTCAAACATGGCCTTCCTCCTTCTCCACGCTTCTTGCACTTATATTCAGTATACATTAATCTGAAGAAACGAGGAATGCACAAGACGAATCGCATTCTCTCTTACAAAGGAGGGACCATGGACCATCAACCCATCGCCACCATTTACCTCGCCGGAGGTTGTTTTTGGGGCGTACAAGGATATTTTCGTCAATTAAACGGCGTCCTTAAAACGGAGGTCGGCTATGCCAATGGAAACACAACCGAAACGAACTATAAGAAAGTGAAACTAACCGATCATGCGGAAACTGTAAAAATTACGTATGCGCCGCATCGTATATCCCTGGAGGAACTATTGGATCATTACTATCGCATTGTGGACCCGCTGTCGGTTAATCGCCAAGGAAACGATGTGGGACGCCAATATCGCACGGGCATCTATGTACCACAGGATGCGGTTTTCGGCACCCTCGAAAAAATTAAAAACGTGCTGGCATCATGGTCCAAAAAGCTTGGAAAGCCCGTAGCTATTGAGGCGGCTCCTCTTAAAAATTGGGTCAAAGCCGAAGACTACCATCAGGATTATTTGGAGAAAAATCCCAACGGCTATTGTCATTTGGATCTGACGTTGGCCACGAAGCCACTATCCGACGGCTTTGAAGAATTTAAGAAGCCCGATCCGGAAACCTTGCGTCAAACGTTGACGCCGGCGCAATACCACATTACGCAGGAGCAGGGTACCGATGTACCGCATGCGCATCCCTATGATCAGAAATTTGAGCCCGGTCTGTATGTAGACATCGTCTCCGGGGAGCCTCTCTTCAGTTCTCGCGATAAATTTGACGCCGGCTGCGGATGGCCTTCCTTTAGTAAGCCCATACGGACGGACCAATTAAGCGAACATCGCGACACTTCAATTCCCGGCAGAGCGCGCGTTGAAGTGCGTTCCCGCCATGCCGACAGCCATTTGGGACATGTCTTCGAAGACGGTCCCCTCGCGTTGGGCGGCCTGCGCTATTGCATTGACGGTTCTGCCTTACGCTTTATCCCGTTGGAAAAGATGGAAGAAGAGGGCTATGGCGCCTGGATCCGCTATGTAGAGAAAACCGATCTCGAAAACTAACCGTTATATCACCCGAACGATCCGACAAACCATTTGAGAAAGCAGCTTGTTTCCGCCATAAAACTTGCACGATAAAGAGACGCCTCAGGATTGAGGCGTCTCTTTTTTAAACACGAAAAATTTACTCAGAAAATAATTAGAAACCACTACGCCAACCTGCGCCACCGTCTTGACGGCCCAGTCATACCGGAGCAGCTTCAAGCCTTCGATACCGAGGAACATGATGAGCGCTTCCAATAACAGAGAAAGCACCCGGCCACCAATAAAGCGCAACAATTCAGCACCCACGGCTACTTTGCCCTTCGCATCGGACGCAAAGACAAAGCGACGGTTCGTGACAAAGGCAAACAGCACCGCGACCACCCAGGAAAGCCCCGTTGCCACCATATAATGCAGCCCTGCTCCACGTGTCGCCAAGAAATATACGATGTAGTTAACCACGGTCGTTAGGACACCGAAAAAAAGGTAGCAAATCGGTTCCTGCCATCGTAGCCATAATTCTTTTATCTTCATCCCCAGTCCTTCAACGTGCGTTCAATACGACGCTTATCGTCTGCTTCACGTAAGCTTTCGCGCTTATCATAGAGCTTTTTGCCCTTCGCCAACGCAATATCTACTTTAATATGACGACCGCGTAAATTTACGCTGAGCGGGATAACCGTATAGCCGTCCCGCTGAATCGCCTGTGCCAGCTGACGAATCTCTTTTTTATGCAAAAGCAGACGTCGATCGCGCACTGGATCCGTATTATAGCGATTGCCCTGCTCATACGGGCTGATGTGCATCCCTTTAATCCAGGCCTCCCCCTCATAAATATCAACGTAGGATTCCTGAATGGATACATGCCCCTGGCGCACGCTCTTGACCTCTGTACCTTTCAGGGCAATGCCCGCTTCCAAAATTTTTTCAATGAAATATTCGTGCTTGGCGCGTCGATTGTTTGCCAACACTTTTGTTCCTTCGTTTTGCATGATTATTCCTCTCTGCTCTCCGGATCCGGCCCCTCGGGGCTGATGCCGGACGCAGCATCAGCCCTTACGTCGTGCTCGATTGGAGAGTTGATTGCGATGGCGACTGGCGCCCTTCTTACGCGGCTGATTAGCACGGGACGTTCTTCCGCCCTTAAAATTTTTGGGGCGTTCCTGCGTGCGACGTTGAAATGCCACGCCTCCACGGGCGCCATGACGATGGCCATTACGTTCTTTATTCTCATGTCTTTCGTTCTTGTCGAGCTGACGTGTGAATTCCGGCAGATGAAAGTCCACCTCTCTGAGCAACGGATTGGCCGCCGCCACCAAAACGCGTACCGAATCTCCATAGTGCAACTCACGGTGTAGGCGTTCTCCACGCACCACCATGCGTTCCTCATCATAAGAATAATAGTCGTCGGTCATATCCCGGAAATGAGCTAAGCCTTCCACCGTATTTTCCAAGCGGACGAAAACGCCAAAATTGGTGAGTGAAGTAACCTGTCCCACAAATTCTTCTCCCACATAGCGTTGCATGTATTCCGCGCACTTCATGTCCACCACGTCGCGTTCCGCTTCCTCTGCTTTTTGCTCGGTCAGAGAAATATGCTCACATTGCGTGAATAGTTCTTTTTTCAGTCCCTCGTCATTTCGCGCTTCGCCCATAAGCCACGCTTTCAGCAGTCGATGCGCAATGAGATCGGCATAACGACGAATCGGCGAAGTGAAGTGCGAATAGTGTTCCTCCGCCAAGCCATAGTGCATGGTCGGCTTCGGACTGTATACGGCCTTGGACATGCTCTGCAAAATGAGCATGTTTAGGATGCCTTCTTCTTTTTCGCCTGCTGCCTTTTCCAGAATCTCACGCATGCGTGCCGGTTCCGGATTCTGGGCAATCGGCTCATAATGGAATGCTGCCAGCGCACGATTTAAGCGCTCAATATCTTCCGCCTTCGGTTCTGCGTGCACGCGATAGACAAAGGGCAGTTTTTTCTCGTAGAATGTCGTGCCTACCACCACATTGTTGAGGATCATAAACTCTTCAATGACGCGATTGGCAGTCCGTCTTTCCGCTAACTTCACCTCTACAGCAGCGCCATTTTCATCCAGACGAATATCGGTCTCCGGAAAATCAAAATCCAGCGTACCACGCTCTACGCGTTTCTTAGCCAGCAAACGATACAATTCCGCCATAATATCCAACTGATCAAAAAGCACTTCGTCTTCATCAAACACCGTGCCATTTTCGATGTAATCCGACACATCGTCATACACCAAGCGATGGTTGGAGCGGATTACGCTCGGATAAAACTGGTGATCCACCACATTGCCTTCCAGATCCAACGTCATCTGCGTAGTCATGGCCATGCGATCCACATCGGGATTCAGTGAGCACAACCCGTTGGAGAGCTTCTCGGGCAACATAGGAATAACGCGGTCCAGTAAGTACACAGAATTGCCGCGTTCGTACGCATCACGATCAATGGCCGATCCGGGCTTCACGTAGTGTGAAACATCCGCAATATGCACATAGAGATTGTAATATCTTCCCCGTTTTTCCACAGAGATCGCATCGTCAAAGTCTTTCGCATCGGCACCGTCTATCGTGACCGTAAACTTGTTTCGCAAGTCTCGTCTGCCACGGTAATCCGCTTTATCCACTTCTTCCGGCAAGGCTTCTGCTTCTTTTAATGTGTCTTCGGAGAACTCATAAGGCAGTTGAAATTCACGTGCGACCGAGGTGATATCTACGCCTTTTGCACCGGCAGGTCCGAGCACTTCCAAAATCCGTCCGGAAGGATTGCCCTCATTGTCATCGGCGCCAAACAGTTCAACGATAACTTTGTCGCCATCGTCTGCTTCCATCGCATCGGCATCCGCAATGTAAATATCGCAAGTATAATTCTTTTTATCCGGTAAAACGAAACCGTAGCCGTTTTTCTTTTCATAGAGGCCGACGATCGGATCCGTGTTGCGAGAAAGAATCTGTACCACACGGCCGTTTGCATTTCTTCCCACTTCGGGATCAGGGGCTTGCGTAATTTCGATGCGTACCCGATCACCATGCAGAGCCCCGTTTAAATCATCCGGCGCAATAAAGACATCCGGCTGCTCTTCGCGTTCCGAGAGGAAAAAGGCAAAGCCCTTGGCATTACCACTCAAACGTCCCACCAGAGGATCGGTCGTATTTTCCTCGGCTACTGCGCCATCCTTCGCGCTTTTTTCCGCCGGCTGTGGTTTTTCCGTTACCGCTTTCGTCTTTTTCAGCGTCTCATGGCTTACTTTTTTCGCCGCAATGCTCTTTTTCTTGCCGTGATGCAGCTTTTCTTTTTCTTTTCCCTGAAGCGGCATAAAACTCACATCAAAATCCGGCGCACGCTTTGTCAGCTCTTCGGAGGCACTCTCGACATCCTCTTCCTCGCCTCCCGCAATCGGATAAGCTTTAATGCGGCCGCGTTTACTCATTTTGATCATTTCTTTTTCCAGCATGCTGTCAATCGCGTCGTAAAAATCGATGCGAGTCTTTCCCTCCAAGCCGAATAAATCGGCTAATTCCTTTGTGCGCATCGGTTCATACTGTTCACTGGTAAAGTAGGACAACAAAAAATCTTTCAAATCCATAGTGACTTCCTCCTCTCGGATGAGACCATGTCCAAGATTATTGTACCCATCCCTCAGATTCATATGGTAAAAAAGAAAAAGCCGAGGATATCCTCGGCTTCAAAAAGGTCTCATTTTATAGCGAGCAAAGCAATCAAACTGATAACAAAAATGACACCGCAAACGATCGTTACTTTGTTCAGCATATCATCTTTCGGACGATGTACTGAGGTTCCGTATACATTGGACTCCTGTCCAAACAATGCTCCGGCCTTGGTTTTGGGCTCCATCATCAGCGTTGCCGCAATAATCACGATGCTGGCCAAAACAAGAATTGCAATAATAACTGGTTTCAATGAATTCACCCCTTGCTTCTCGATATGGTAGTTACAGTACTATAAATTTTACCAAATTCCTTGACAGGTTTCAATGGTTTCATGATACCTTATCGTACGATGATACGATCGCGAATCTTCTCGAACACTTTTTTCCCGATGCCGGAAACTTGCATAATTTCTTCTGCCGACTGAAACGGCTTCTTTTGGCGATATGCCACAATGGCTTCCGCCTTGGCTTTTCCAATCGACGGCAAGGTCTGCAGTTCTTCTATCGTGGCTGTATTGATATTGATTCTCTTTGCATGGATCGTCGACTTATTTTCCGTTGCTTTGGCTCCGGTTGACGGTACACTTACCGGATCGGGAGTGACGCTCTGCGTCGTCGTTGCCTCTTTTTCGGCCGGCACCACAATTTTCATTTCGTCTTCCAAATGTTGCGCCGGGTTAATGGCTGCCAACGCGCCATCTTTCGTAAGACCGCCGGCCATCTCCAGTGCATCCTGCACGCGTTTCTCTGCGGAAAGTGTGTAAAGGCCCGGCTTTTGTACCGCGCCACCCACATAAACCGTTACGTTTTCAGCAACGGAGGTAGACTCTGTACTTGTCTTCCCCTTTTCCGACGCTACGACGCCTGCTACAGAGGCGCTATCTTTCTCTCCCTCCGATATTTCGGAAACAAGGCTGTCCTTTTGTGATGGTGCATCATCATTCGAAGGCGTGGACGCCTCGCCCACAAATAAACGCCATCCTCCGATAATGACCACACCGATAAAGAGTACCGCAAATAAAATCTTTTCGATGCGCTTGGACACGCTCAGTCGCTCCAAAGTTCATCAAGATCATAAAATTCGCGTTCCGACTGCGTGAAGATGTGGACAATGGTCTCATCGCAATCCAGTAAAATCCAACTGCCTTCACGCATCCCTTCCGTCCTTCTCGGCTCCATGCCCTGTTCGGCCAACTTCTGCGTAATCGCATCTGCAATGGCCTGCGTGTGATTCTTATTTCTTCCCGTCATGACAATAAAGGAATCACAAATACCCGCCTCTTCGCGAATCGGTAAAATGCTGATATCCCTTGCCAATTTATCTTCGGCCGCCTGTACAATAATCGCATTGCGATCCGTCATTGCTGCCTGCTCCTTTGTATTCTCTGTCAATGAAGACTCCTTTCCTTCCTGCCGGCTCATTGGCCGTTACAGGAATGTTGCTGTTCTAAAAACGCATTACGTGCTGTAATGGAGCTTAGTTCGATACGACTGCCGCTATGCAGAAGGAACACCAGAGAAGCATTCATGCCTGCTAGTACGGCTTCATCCAAATTTTCCAAACTTTTCTCTCTTAAATACACGACATAAGGAAAATTACGATGCGGTTCAATCTCATCGGCTAAAAAAACAATCTTTGCCAAGAGGCTCATGTGCGTGCTGCCCGTCGTATGGGAAGCGATGGCTTCGCATACTTCCGGATCTTCTACGCCATAGATGTCGCGTGACACAAATTGTCCCAGATACGCATGAAAAATAGGCGACGGTTTCCAGTCCTCCTCCCGGACAGAACCTTTTTCCAGCAATTGCGAAAAATACATTCTCTCACAGCTCTTCGCACAATCGTGCAGGAGCGCGGCAAGACGTGTCTTCTGAAGGTCGCAATGATAGCGCTTGGCCAGAAAAGAGGCGGTTTTTACCACGCGCATGACATGCCGAAAGCGATGCGGTTTAAGGGTTGCGCGTAGTCGCTTCACCATGGCGGGAAATTCTCCCTCGTCCAAAAATGCCAGCGATTCGTCTTCGACCGCCTTTAAGAACATCGCCTCTTCTTGAGAATGCGATGCACCATACAGATGGCGTGCATAAATATAGCCGCTCACGGCGTCGGGTAACAGATAACGCACTTCCCGTCCCTCTGACAGCAGCTGACGGATCTTTGTGGAGGACACATCGATACCCGGTCCTCCGGCGATCTGAATGCAATAGCCTTCGGCATTCAGCTTTTGCACCTGTTCGATCAGATCTCCCGGCACTTCTGCGCGTGCACAAACAATCACGGAGATCATGGAAAGCAAGCTTTCCCATTGATACCAGGTACGAATGCTCATCAAACTGTCTTCGCCCATGATAAAAAACAGGGCCGCATCCGGAAATTCTTTTCGAAAGGACGCGACAGTTTCGTAGGAATATTGCTTCTCCTTCGCCTCCATTTCGCGGCGGTCCACGATAAAAGCCGGATTGGCTTGTAACGCCGCCTCCAACATGGCCAAGCGATCTTCCGCATTATCTTCCTTGTCCTTTTTGTGCGGCGGTGCATACGCCGGCACAAATCGTACTTCATCCAGTGCACAGGTTTCCATAGCATTTACTGCCATCTGTAAATGCCCGAAGTGTACCGGATCGAACGTTCCTCCTAGAATGCCTATACGCCTTTGCCTTCCGGTAGTCACGTTTCCCCTCTTTCCGTTTCAACGGCATGTGCCGTTTTCGAGCGATCGGTTACGGTTCTATTCTATTGAAAGAAATGCCTTCCCGCAACGCGCGAAAACGAATTCGATAGGTTTTGCCCTCGGAAAGAGCATAAGCTGTCCCATGTGAAGAAACTGAGCTTGCTTTTTCATACAGGGCTTTTGTCACCGGCTCTCCGTGATAAGCGTAACCCCACAGATTGCCTTCCTGATACGGTTGAAGCGGATATTTTGCATCCGGCGACAGCGTTTTTTCTTTTGCAGGCGCCGCAGCGGTTCCCGCAAAACGGCCATTGCTATCCAGTCGTACCCATAAATTTCTGCGTCTTGCCACAAAGCCCGATTCGACCGGAAGAATCTCTTCATAGCGCTCGGCATCAATCGCCTCGCCTTCAGCATCCGTCAAATAGCAACCTTCCTCATCCTTGAGAATGGCAAAAGCGTCGTGATACCAGCCGCTCTGAAACTGATCCGCAATCGGCGTTTCCCGAACATCCTCTAACAAGGTTATCGCCCACTGCTTACGCAAACTGGCATCTGCATCCGACAGTTCCGTGGCGAGCACTTTCCACGCTTGCTGCGATCGGTCGGCTTCCGCGAGCGTGGAGAGCAACAACAACGCATTCTCCTTCTTATGAGGAAACGGCTCCGTTTTAAGCATCGCCGACGCATAGACAAAATCATGTTTTTTGAGCGATACCTGAAAAAGCATCTGCTGTACCTTCTCCGGCAGAGGACGCGGCAACTTTTTTAAAATATCCTGTGCTTCCGCGTAGAAACCGGCTTCGATGAGCGTTTCAGCCTGCTTCACGCCTTCTGCCTGACGAAGCTTAAAACGATGGTTTTCCCAACCTTGAAACAGGATGATGCCAAGCATTAACAGGATGATGAGCCCGCTATAGGCAAAGCGCACCGCACGTTCGGAAAACGCGAAAAATACAAAAGCGGTTTTCTTAGTGGTTTTCGCTTGAACCGGCATGCTCCCCTCCTGTCTCGTTTTGTGGCACCAGCGCCTTTTCTTCAAACGCCCAGACGAGTTCTACCCCTTCCGTATAGCGTATTTTTTCGGCCATCGCTTGAAGTTGTCCCGAAAAATGCTGCGCTTCCAGCGGCAATATCACGCGCAACCGACATTGTTTGGGCTGCCACGAAAAGTTGCTGCCCGTTTCGTCCGTCCACATCTGCCGTTCGTGCACCGCTTTTTTCAGGCGAGAGGCTTGCGAAGCCAGCGCACGAAATAATCCCTCCTCTTTTAACTGATAGTGTTCCGGCGCATTCCCGTTTCCTGAGGCATAGGTAGCAGAAAACAGGTTTAGCGAAAAAATCGCTTCTGCCGTCCCGTCTGCATAGCGCAAATCTACGATTTGACCTCGTTGAAGTTGCTGCGCTCCCGATTTTTTACGCATGCGATCCACCAAAATACGCCCACGCGTAAGCGGAGGCTTTTGCCAAATACTCTCCTCTCCCTTTTCCTTCTTCTCTTTTTCGGTATTACTGCCAAACACAGGATCATCGGTCAACAGCCACAGACCCGAAGTAGTGTGCTGGTGCACAGGAATCGGTCCTAACGGCTTCAACAAACCCGGTAAATCCAAGCGATACGAAACATCTGCCTCGAGCAGATCTGCCTCGTCCGCAACACGTATGGAAAAGGATGGCGAATGCATGGCCGTGGCATAACCGGCGCCTCGTCCGAAAAACGCTTGAAATTCTCGCGAGAGATCTGTCTCAAGCGCCTTTGTACCAGCAACCTCCCGCAATAGCGAAGGCAGAGGGATGGATAGCGTCTTTGCCCCCATCGCTTTCACAAAGGATCGAATCCCGCTTTCCTTTGCGCTTAGCGTATGTGTAAGAGAAATCTTATCCGCCAGGGAAAGGCATGCCTGGTCTAAGGCGTGCTGTGTCATGGATTGAATTTGCAAGACAAAAAGAAGTAGCGTCCAGGAGACCATGGCAATCACAAAGAAGCTCAAAACGAAAGCGGCTTCTACGGTCAAAGAGCCGGTCGCGTCCTTTCCTAGCGATGCTTTCATGGGATAACCTCCGTTTTTTGCGCCACGCCATACCCCTCCTTCCACGAGGCCGATATTGGCACGCCGGCTTCTCCATGCGTCAATGTCGTAGCAGAGAACTGCGGTAAGAATAGCACGGAAAGGGTGCTTCCCATCGTCCAATCCAGCGAAGTAGGCGCAACAGTAAAATCTGTTTCACCCGTCTCCGCCTGAATCAGACGCGCCGTGCGCGAAAGGAGAGCCGTATGACCGGCGCGGGTACTATCGGTGATCAACAACAGAAACACCATGTAGTCTCCGTAGCCCATCGTAAGTCCCGCATTGGAAGACATAGCGGCGCCGTCACCCATGCCGGTATCCTCTTTAAAAACTGCTAAGGCCTGTTGCATTTTCTCGTCTTTATCCCCGCCATTTTCCGAAGCAATGGCATGTAGTTTGTCGCTCAAATGCTCCACTTGCTGTTCTGCCATTCCTGCCAATTTCTCACAAGCGCCCTTCACCATCACTTCTGTACGCGCCTGAAGGGAACGAATGACTGCGTCTGTCACTTCTCCCGCCTTTTTTTTCTCGGCAAAAGCCTTATCCAAGATGTCTGAAAGCATATCTGTCTGTCCGGACAAGCTTTGGAATGCCCCCGATACGGCAGCGCCCATGGAGCCGTTTTGCCCATGTGAAGCCAAGGCCTGCAGCATGTCGGTTAATTTTGCTTTTCTTTGTTCTGCTGTTAAATTTTCTGTTTGCAACAGCATCTTTTCCATTACACTCAGCAATGGTCGACGCAGCGCATCCTGAACTTTTTCTTGCAGTGAACTTGAGATACGTTTTGCCGTTTCTTTCGCCATGTCTGCACCCGCCTCCACGCCGGCTATCGCCTCAATCTCCACCGTATCAAATACGTCACGTACGGCTTTCTTTGCCATTTCTTTCACGCCGGAAAGAGAAAATTGCCACGTCTCCGGCGATTTCATCACGCTCACGCGTTCGCCTGCCGTCAAGGCATCCATGTCCAAGCTCGTCTCACCTACGGCTAAAACCATGAGCAGAGCGGATTGGACAAGTGGCACGGCAAAGCCGGTCCATCCCGCCAAAGCAAGGGCCAGCTGCGTTGTTTCTGCATAAAGTTCTGAAGACGTAAACGCATAGAGCAAATTGCAAAAAAGGCGCATGGCCGCCACGCGGTATTCGGTCTGCTTTATGCACTCAAGCCACGTCGGACGCCCCTGTAACAAGTACTCTATTTCTCCGCCAAAAATCGGGCGCTCTGATAACGGATAGCCGGTCAGCGAAAGCAGCGGTTTTCCTTGCTCTTTTTCCTGTAGCGGACTGGTACGATGGCTGAACATGCAGGACCAATACGTAAGATCACACACCATGGCAGCAAGATCCGCAGGCGCTGTGGCTTGCAGCTCCGTGGTCAGCTTCTCCAGTTCTAAGAGGCCGTGATCCAACATCTGCACTTCATTGCCGCCCGAAAAAGCGCTCCGGGCCCCCGCGGGAGTTGCTGCCGCATCCGCCTCATATCGTGCGAGCACATCGGAAGACAAGTGGTCCGTGATACCGCCGCTTAGTGTCGGCAATCCCAGACGTTTGGCCTGTCGCGCATTTGCGATGGCTTTGCGTTTGGTATTCCACGCACGAAGAAATTCAAAAATGCCGGAGCGATCCTTTGCCGCCTGAGCCGCAAGATTACTCTGTGTTTGCAAGGCCTTCTCACTAAACGCCTTGCCATCGTCCCATCCGGCAACGCTCGCCGTTTGTATGCTCGAAGAGGGCAATTGAAAGCGATTCTGCGGCAACTTACGAATGGATGCCAGTTTGACCTTCGACCATTCGTCGAAGTTGATCTCGAGTAAAGGCTTGCCGTTCCATTGCATGCTTTTCCACGCATCGGCAAGGGCTCCCGCCTGCTTGCCCATCGTGTCCCATTCCTTTTGAAAATCAGCCAAGGCTTTTGTGTCCATCGCACTTGTTGTGGCTAAATAATCGCCCCACAAATTTTGTGAAAAGGTGCCCGCGCCCACTGAACCCAACGTACCTTCCCAATTTTTCTTTGAGGCCTCCAAGCCGTCCATTTTCTGCGTCGTTTTCCCCATTTCCGTTTTGGCTTTTCCGTTTAAATCGGCAACTTTCCCAAACCAATCGCTCGTTGTGCGCGCCTGCCCCACAAGCGATACAAAAGCACTTTTTAACGCATTGCGATCGCTTAAGGTAAGCAGATTTCCCCAGTTTCTCGGATCAGCAGGCACCGTTTCTGCTTTTGCCAGTGCCTTTTCCAAATGCTTTAACAGCAGGGTATCGAGTCTCTCGGACTTTTGCTGCAATTCGTTTACAAGGGGCTTCGAGGCAGGGAGACCTGTAAAAATTTTCTCTTGATGCGTCTTGTCCCCAGATGAAAAAGAAGCCGGCAGGGCAGGCATGCGAGCGCCTTCGGGTGGCGAGAGCTTTGCCATGCTTTCCATCGATCCGGACCAGCCATTTAAGGCATCTTGTACGCCTTGCAGCTGTTTTTCGTAATCCACTTTTGCTTTAAACACCGCAATGGATGGCGCCATGTTTTGAAACAATTCCAGTTGTTCCATGGCCTTCCCCAGAATCTTACTCGGGATCTGCCATTCCATAAATTGATGGATCTGCCGATCCATCTCTTCCGGACGACTCAACCGTGCAAGGTCCGTCGGCGTTACCGTAAGTGTCAGCGCCTCCGGACGTATGCTTTGAAAGTTTTCTTCTTTGGGATAACGCGCCTTCAGCAAAGCATTCGCGCGTTCTGAAAGACTTTTTTCATCCTTCACCGCAAAAACGCCAAACTCGCGTGCCGCTTTTTTATCAAAGCCCGATAAGGCCGCATGCGATAGCATGCGCAATGCTGAACGCGTATCCGCCTTTGCCGTTTCTACGCGAGCATAGTCCATGAGAATGGCACTTGATAGACTCATGAGTAAAAGCACACCACAAAGAAAGATAGAAATCACGCCGCGCTGTGATGCCAATTTTCTCTTCCACCACGCTATGTTGAGAAAGCAAGGACGACGCTTTTCCGTATCCATTAAGGGGCGCATGAAACCTCCTTTCTAGGGCTTCTTCTTTCCACTTTGCCCAGCAGCACTGGCCGCAAAGCCGTTAATAGCTTCATAGCGCCATAAATTCGTGGCGGATGAGGACCATACGCCGCTTCTCTTGAAGTGAATGGGATAGGAAGACAGCTTAAAAAAATGAAACGGCGTGCCACCGTCTTCACTTTCCTGCTGTTCCAGCTGCAAACGGACTAAGAATAACCCCTCCTTCGTGAAGCGCCCCGGTGTCCGCAAGGATTGCGCCAAAAGGCTGTCTTCCGGCTTCAAAAACGCTGCCTCAGTGGTCGGCTGCGCTAGGATGCGACGCAAGCGTCCTTCACGAAAGGTCTGCAAAAACAGGAAAAGTGAAAAAAACAGCATCAAAAACAGAATCAAAAAACAGATGGGAAAAAGAATGGAACCCTCGACGATCGGAATCGCTCCTTTTTCGTCTGCCCATCGATTCATATTTTCATCGCCTCGCTTTCAATCTTCTTAAACAAGCTATCTAATAAAGCGGTCAGGTTGTCTCGAAATATAGCGATGAGCGCTATAACGACCAAAATGATGAGAACAATCGCAACCATATTGATTTCACCGTCCTCTTTTTTCAGATGATCTTTCCATAGCTGCAGACAATGAAACCATGGATGAATGAAATCGCAGTAACGCATAAAACTCCTTTCTACATCCCGCGTAGCATAGGAACCAATACCAGCAGGAGAATGCCGACAAATAACAATAAACTCGGAAAAAGCATTTGCTGTGAACAACGTTCGGCCTGCATAGCGTATTGCCTCTTCTGTTCCTGATAAAGGGAGGAACGCATCCGCTCAAGCGCGACAGCCAAATCCGCGCCGCCCACTTCAACCGTCTGTGAAAATAGCGCTGCCACATCATGCAGACTTTTCATCGGTACATGGCGTCCAAAAGCCGCTGTAGCACTGCGCATGCCTTCACCTCCCTCAATCGCGTGTAGAACACGGCACATTTCCTGATACAACGCCCCATGGCCCTTTTCGGCTGTCGTCTTCCACGCTGCAAACGGCAAGCTACCGGCACGCAACGAAAGAACTATCTGTGTAAGCATATCCGGCAATGCCTGCTCCATTTGCGCAACAACACGACGTGCTTCACTCTGCAGCGCATACGTGCGGCTATAGATATAGGCCGCCAAGGCAATGAGAAATCCCGCGCCCGCCACAGGATGAAGCAAAAATGCCGGCGCCGCTAAAGCGGACCATGCACCCACATCGCTCATGGTTTCCAAGTCCTTTGTCAATAAAACCTCTTCCACATGATAGGGATCGACGAGCACGCGCAATGCTTCTCGGCGTTTTTCGGTAAAACCGGAACGATGTTGCCAGCCAGACATTTCCAGGCACTTCCAGCCAATCGGGGCAAACGCGCGTCGCCACAAGGTAAGGGCCGCCGCTTTCTCATGCACTGCTTGCGGCGCTTGCTTCCATTGATGAACGGAAACATAAAAAGCGACAAACCAAGTGAGGCATAGGACAACGCCGATGAACGTGTTCAAGTTTCCTCCTTTCTGTTTTGTAAGCCACTGTCTGCCAAAATGGCATTCGTCCATCGCCATGCACCATAAAACAGCGCTCCGCAAACAAGGCGTACCAAGTAATCCATCAAGCCATAGCGAGTCGTACTCAATCCGGTAGCGTATAGTACGATGAGCAATACCATGGGCATGGCAAAGAGCAATCCCTGTTCCCGCTTGGAACCGGCTAATTTGACTTCACGATCTTTTCGTAACGCTTCTTGCTCGGTTAATAACCGCAAAAAGGATTTGGCCAGTTCTGCTAAATTCGCACCCTGCCCCCTGCCTACAGCAAAATTTTCTAAGAAGGATCGTATTAACGGATCCTCACTCTCTTCAATCCAGTGCTCCAGGCTTTCACGCAAGCTGATGCCGCCGGAGAGACTATCCAAACAGTGGCGAAGCGACAGTAAAAAGCCGGGCTCCGTCGGGTCCATTCGATAGGTGCGGGACAGTTCTCCCAAGGCACGCAATAATGCCTGCGGGACATTGCTTCCGGCCTCCAAACGTGAGGAAAAAATTTCCAAAAAAGCGGCAAATTGTTCGCGCTGTAGTAAGTTGTGTTGTCGCTTTGTATGCGCCTTCCAGTATTTTTTCCCGAGGCGCCATCCGACGATACACGAAAGGAGCGTAAACCAGGGACGACATAAGAAAATCGTGCCACAAAAGGCAGCGGCTCCCGCTCCGCCTAACGTCCATAGCCATTGTTCTCGATTCATCCGACCCCCTTTCCGGCAGCAACCATCGCTTGCCGTTTTTGCGAAAACCATCCGCCTGCCTCATCCTGTAACGATGCCGACCTTGAAGAATCCGCCTGTGACGATCTCTCTTTTGGCGATGCCCGCAAACGAATGCCTGCGCGTAGAAATTTCTCTTGTCGCAGCATCTCCTCTCCGGTTTCCACCAAAGGGCCGATGGTCGCCTCGTTCACGGTGCGCTGAAACAAGGCATGATACCTAAGGGATCCGTCCTTCCAATAGGGCTCTTCAATACTCATGACGTAGCGACGATGATCGCGCAAACGGGAAACATGCACGAAAAGATCAATGGCGGATCCAAGCTGCTGACGAATGGCAGTTAACGGCAAACCATCGTGTCCGCTTAAGATCATGGTTTCCAAGCGCAGTTGCATATCGGCAACGGAGTTCGCATGCCCCGTGCTGAAGGAGCCGTCATGACCGGTATTCATGGCTTGAATGGCATCCAGTGCCTCGGGTCCGCGCACTTCACCGACGATAATGCGATCCGGACGCATACGCAAAGAAGCGCGAATTAAATCGCGAATGGTGATGCCTCCTTCACCGTCAGCATTGGGTTTACGTGCCTCCATCGCCACCCAGTTTTCCATGTTTTCGAAGTTCAGTTCCCTGGCATCTTCAATCGTAATAAGGCGCTCTCGCGGATCAATCTCATTGGCCAAAGCATTGAGCAAGGTCGTTTTTCCTGATCCCGTGCCTCCGGAAATAAATATGTTGCATTTAGCACGCACGCTCTTACGCAAGAAATCCGCCGCCGAAGCGGATAAGGTGTAATTTTCGACTAGCTCTTGCAACGAAAAAATATGATTGCGAAATCGGCGTATGGTTAAAGCTGCCCCACTACCGGCAATGGGATCCAGCACCACGTTGACACGGGAACCGTCCTTCATGCGGCAATCCACAATGGGCGAACGCTGATGCACCTCCTTTCCCGCATCATTGACGATTTTTTGGATCATATCGTTATAGTTTTCTTCGGACTCAAAGCCCATGCCCGTGTTCTCCAAAATGCCATCGCGTTCAATATAAATATGGTCGTAGCGATTCACCATAATCTCCGTCACACGCGGGTCGGCAAAAAAGGCATCTAAAACGCCGTAGCCACGAATGGAGGCATACATACCATTGAGAATATCGGAACGCTCTTTAAGCGATAGCGCATTCCATTCCACATCCGCACGAAGAAAAGTCTCAACCGTCCGCAGCAATGGCGCATCTTGAAGGCGCGT
Organism: Levyella massiliensis; assembly: GCF_000308275.2. Lineage (GTDB taxonomy): Bacteria > Bacillota > Clostridia > Tissierellales > Peptoniphilaceae > Murdochiella > Murdochiella massiliensis_A. Next base: position 236,924 of record NZ_HG529490.1, on the reverse strand, counting down.
CACATCGGTTTGCGCACGTAAACGGGTTAAATATTTTTTCATTCGCTCGGGCGACTGCATAAAATCTCCTTTCGAAGCAGATGGAACGCGTCTGCTTCGGTTCAGCCGGTCTCCGGCTCGTCCCGCCGGATCGTAATCTTTACGAATCAGATGTGTGTGCACAGGTAAGGTGGCATGGCACCAAGTAGCTTGGGGGTTATGAACACATCGAAAGGCTGCTTTAATAGTAACCTCATCGAATGTGTCATGGTGTCCCGAATTTCGGGTGTTTTGTCTCATTCGCAAATAGAAGCTCATACAATTTCTTGAATTTAACCAATTTCTTGAATATGGATTACAAATTTAATATAATTAAACCGATGAATTTCAAAAGAAGGGATTGTGAACCATGAATGAGTTACTTTACGCTAACAAAAAAGTGATTGGACAGAGTCTCGCACACCTGCGAAAAGAGGAACATATGACGCAGGCTGAATTGGCTGATGCGCTTAACGAGCGCTTAGGCACCCGCTATCAGGGTAGTGCCATTTCCGCTTGGGAAAATGCCACCAATTCCATCAATGCCGACTTTATGCCCGTGTTAGCGGATATCCTGAATGTAACTTTGGAAAAACTGTATGGACAGAGCATGCATGGTACACAAGTCATCCATGACGTCTGCGAAACCGTAGAACGTCATCTGACGGATGAAGAAACACAAGAGGTTTCACAATTTATTTCGTTCCTGCTCTATCGCCGAAATCATGAATTAATGCCGTCGCATTAAAAACTCCCCGCTAAACGTAGCGAGGAATCTCTTTTTTCATCTTGAATTTCTACCGCGTACTTTCCAGGTACGCGGTTTTTATATTACAAATAAAAGAAAAGCGTGGCCGAAGCCACGCTTTTCTTTCGGCTTTGAAATTACTCAATAACCTTAGAAACAACACCGGAAGCAATCGTACGGCTACCGCTTACGCAGTTGCAAACGGTACAGTCCGACCCAGCTAAAGAAACTCAGCACGGTAAAGATCCCGGCCTCGAAAAGAAGCAGATGACTTTTTTTCTCGGCCAGCCACGGTATGAGACGGCGGAAAACGTCAACAATATAGCGCACCAACGCATTCTCCGAACCGTTTCCTCCTAGGACGGTTAGGACGGATTGAAAGAGCAACGTTGTAACAATATACACGATGATCCCAAACAAGGCGATTTGAAAGGGTTTCATGCGATAGTATAAGAGGCCTAACAGCATCGTTACCGTCGCCATAAGAAGATAGAGCATCAAAAGGACCGAAACCATTCCCCACTTTACGCCATTTTGATAGAGAGAAAACGCCATAATGTCTTTCGTGGTTCCGCCAAAAGCTTTCAATGCGATCGTGAAAACAGGAACCAGAAGCAGCATCAGAACAAATGCGCCAAGGGCAAATGCAATATAACCCAGGTAGACGCCCCACGCTCTTGCCGAGGCGGAAAGACTGTTCTGGAAGGTAAAGTCCATTTTTCGGTTAAATGTAAACTGACTTACCGCCATAAACATAAGCAAAATCGTTATATCCAGACCGGAAAAACTGGGTTGAAGGTTGTTGTTGAAAAAGCCGGCGAATAGGGAAATAAAAACCCCTATGCCGAACAGACCCAACACCACATAAAGCAGTGTCTTGCAATTTTCCCAAACAATATATTTTCCTGTCGCTTGCAGTCTCATGCTATTTACCCCCTACTTATCGCTTCTCATCTTAGTTGGCCCGACCCAAAAAGGATCGCTTTTGGCTTGTATTCTTCGCTGCGGCATCCGGTTGCTCTTTCGTCAAGGCAATAAATAGGCGCTGCAAATCCAAGTTTTGCACCGGTATTCCGAGAGAAGCCGTGCTAAGCGCCTCCCACGCATCGCTTTCCACCACCCACTGCGCCATCGCGCCCACTTCTTGCTTTTGGACGACCGTCATCTCCGGATGAGCCTGCACAAGGTTTTGTACTTGCTCGATGGATCCCGAAAGGAGTCGATACTTCTCCATCAAGGCGTCCAACTCTTCCTGAATGAGAATCTTACCCTTCTGAATAAAAATGACCTCCTGAAGAAGCGGTGCCAATTCCGAAATCAGATGCGACGAGAGGACGATGCAGCTCTGTGTCTCGGAAAATACAGACAGCACATTCTCATAAAACATCTCGCGATTGACCGCATCATGCCCTAACGTAGGCTCATCTAAAAAGAGATATTCCGCTCCGCTACGTAACGCCACCACGGACTTAAAAAGAGAACTATTTCCGGTAGAGAGTTTATCAAAGCGACTGTCCGGAGAAAGGCCGAAGCGATCCAGATCCGCCAGTGCCTCGTTCAGGGCAAAACCAGGATAGAAAGTGGCCGTAATTTTTAGAATGTCCTTCAATTTTTTTGTCCGGGAAGAGATTGTCCGGCCCCACCATGTAGATTTTTCGCAACGCTTGATCATTGCCCGGATTCTCGCCATCAATCGTAAAGGTCCCCTCTGTCTGGCGCATGCGCCCATTCAAAATATTTAACAGCGTGGATTTCCCCGCTCCGTTTCGGCCCAAAAGACCGTAGATTTTCCCTTTTTCCAAATGTACATTGACGTGATCCAGCGCCGTCAGTTTTCCAAAACGCTTTGATAACCCGGTTACTTCTAAACTCATCGTCGTATTCCTCCTATTCGTCGTCATTCGTTATCATTATGTAGCCAGGCAATCACCTCTTCGGTGGAGATGCCAAGCCGTTTTGCTTCCTTTTGCAAGGGGCGAACAAAATGGTCACGAAATTCGTCCAATCGCTTTTGCCGAATCCGATCCACGCCGCCCTCGGCAACAAACACGCCCAGTCCTCTCTTTTTATAAAGAATGCCTTCCTCAACCAGAAGATTCACTCCCTTTAATGCTGTCGCCGGATTGATGCGATACCCGACGCTTAATTCCGTCGTCGACGGAATTTGATCGCCTTCTTTGTATGCCCCGGTCAAGATGGCATTTTCCAATCCCTCACTGATTTGTTGAAACAGGGGAACGCCATTGGTTTCGTCAAGGTGCATCGACTCCTCCTTTCTTTGCTCCATGAGACGTCTACCTTGTCGATTTTCGACTTGTTGATTAGTTTATTAGTTAGTTACTCTAGTAACTAACTATGTATCTAATATACTGCTACATACTCACGCTGTCAAGAGAATATTGTGTACCGACCCCCAAAAGTTAGACCAAAATCTAACGATTGGGAGGTCGGTTTTTTTATGGCGCAAAAAAAGACGGTAACGAAGGGTTCTTCGTTACCGTCTCTGTGGTTTGTGCCGTAAGATTTTATTTATTATTCTTCGTGTTTGCGTTTTCCGCGTTTTACCTTCGATGCAGCATAGCCGAAGGACGAAAGCAGGAATGCGCCTCCGCAAAGGAGCATAGATGCGATATCACCCGTTTTCGGCGCGGTTGGCGTCTTCGCCGACGGCTTTGACGGCGTCGGCTCTACCGGCTTCGGTTTATTCGGTTCTACCGGTGTCGGCGGATTCGGTGTCGGCGGATTTGGCGTCGGCGGATTCGGTGTCGGCGGATTCGGTGTCGGCGGATTTGGCGTCGGCGGATTCGGTGTCGGCGGATTCGGTGTCGGCGGATTTGGCGTCGGCGGATTTGGCGTCGGCGGATTCGGTGTCGGCGGATTCGGCGTCGGCGGTGTAGGCGGCGTCCAAGGTGACGACTTCTTCCACTTCAAGCTAAAGGAGATGTTCTCACTGTTCGGATACAAGTAATCTGCGCCATCCTTGCACTGTTTTGCGTTCCAGGTGAAAGCGAAAGTCAACGAAGTACCACTCGTCTTATGCGTTGCCTTTGCTTTCAGCTCTCCGTTCATGGTGCCATAGACGGTATACGGTGTGTTGGCTTTCGCCTGGCTGTTGAATTTCGCACCGTCTACAACCACTTCAAGGGCATTTCCCATATTATCCACGGCGTCTTTTAGATCCGCGAACGTCGTCACATCCGCTTTAACCGTCATCTTCACGGTGATGGTTTTGCCACTGACCTTCGATTCAATGATTTTATACTTGTCGTTATCGTTTTTAAGCGAAACACTCGGCGTTCCTACAAAATCCATCTCTGTTGGCAATGTCAGCGTTGCGGTAAAGAGCGAGGAATACTCCGAAAGAGCAATAGCTTTGGGATCAATTTTCTTCTTGTTATCCTGCTCTCCATGCTGCTCTCCATACTGCTCTTCAATTTTCTTTAATTGCGCCTTAACCGGCGTAACGTCCAATTTCCCTGTAAAGGGAACGGTCGCATCGTGGTCGGCTACATAAACGGCATCGTGTTCGGTGTCCCTGTTGACCAAAATGTCACCACAAAGAGCCACAGATTGAGAGAAGTCGGCGGTCGTCAAGGTGAGCTTAATGTCTTTGGTAGTCGGGTCCGTCGAGTCTTCTCCACCTTTTTGCTGAATGCCGTTCCAAGTGTAGTTAAACTGGATGGTCTTTCCTGAGCTCTTGCTTGTTGCCGAGGCGGAAAAATCACCTTTAACGGTGCCATGAATGGTGTACTGGGTACTCGACTTTGCTTTCGTCGAATCAACCGTGATACCCGGAACATTCACTTTTAGTTCATCTTTCACACCTTGAACCGTATCACTGATCTCTTCAAACGGGCGAGTCAGTTTCGTCAGATCCAGTGTCGGTACCATCGTAACGGTTATCGTTTGGCCATTGACTTCAGCGCTTTCAATTTTGAATTTACCATTTGCTCCGTCTAACGTAGCTTTCGTAGCAGCATCTGCCGGGAATTTTAATTCGTTCGGCAACGTCATGGTAGCGGTAAACGAGGTCTTTATATTCGATACATCAATATCCTTATCCGCAACGCTTTGTGGATGAGCTGCCTTCAGTTTCGAAAGCTCGTCTTTGATGGGTTTAACATTAAGCAGTCCCGTCATCGTGAACGGCGTATCCATTCCCGTCAAATACACATCAGTATGCTGCGTATCGCCGTTAATGAGAAGGTCACCGTCAAGTGTTCCTGTAGGTCCCGTGCACTTCACCACAAGTTTGATTTGGTTTTGCTCGTTATTATAGGCGCCCGCTGCGGATTGCTTGCCATCCCACTTCAAGTCAAAGTTGAGGGCTTGTTTGTTATACGTAGCCGTAGCTTTCATACCACCGTTGACCGTACCAATGACCGGATATTCGGCGTCTGCTTTTGAGGAGGCATCAAATTCCACCGCATTGAAGGTGATTGTTAATAGATCATCGACCTTATTGATGGCGTCTTTCAAAGCCTTATAAGTGGTAATATTTGCTGTATCCTGAAGCGTGAATTCCACCGTCACGGTGTTTCCGGTCACTTTCGTTTTTGTGACCTCAAAAATACCGTTTCCGCCTTTAAACGTTGCCGACGTTGAATTTGTAAACCGTAAACCCGTCGGAATCGTTAGCGTTGCCGTAAAGGAGCTGGAAAGATTGGACAGTGCAATTTGATCCAACTCAGCACCCTTGTGCGCATTTTCAATTTCGTTCATTTGCTTCTTTATTGGTTTTACGTCAAGCGTGCCCGTAAAGGCCATCTTTGCCGTATTTTCCTGCTCGATAACATCGTTACCGGTATTCGTGCCCAGAAGCAGGTCGGCGTCTAAGACATTGTTTGTTTTCACTGTGGGAGGTGTGGATGGATTGGTTGGATCCTTCGGATCCGGGGTCTGCGGATTCGGATTACCACCCGACGCATTCGTAAAGCAGTCAGCATTCGAGAAGCCGGGGGCGAGAGAACGCACACTTTGGTCCGTATTCGTAACGTTCATGCCTTTCGGCCAAGAAGATCCACTTAGACATGTGGAAAAATCACCTTGCGCAGTAATATTCATCTTTTCCGCTTTAGCGGCTTCTCCTTTACTCGTTGCCTTTACCGTGTAGGGAATGGAGAAGTTAATGGTTTTTGTTGGTTTGTCAACAACATCCTTTTGATAGAGCTCATAAATAACTTTCCAGTTCTGATCCTGAAGCGGGAATTTAAACGTAACGGCATTGTTGGAAATTTTAGGTTTTCTAGGTTGGCTAAACATACTAGTGTTATTTGAAGCCAAAATATGATTTTCATCAATAGCCACGCCCTTAGGAAAGGTGACCGTATATTCCACATACGCAATCGTGGATGCACCATCTTTACCATGGGGATAAGGATAACGTCCGAGGAACCCCTTCGCCAGAGTACTCATTTCACTTTCCATCGCTGCCATGATTTTACACATCGGCACGCTGGCTTCCCACGTTCCGTTATAGGTCGCATTCGTGGCAGTTGAGCCTTTAGCTACTTTCCCTGAAGTTTTCGTATACTGCTCTACAGCAAGTGTTGTGCCATCCGCTTTAGCCACCGGCGCAGTGGGCATCATCATCGCGAACAGCATGGCGAACGCAGTAAAGAACGCCAAGCCGCGTTTCCATAGCGGATGATTGGTTAACGCTCTTTTCATAGATTTCCTCCTCATTTTGTTTACCCTTGCCCGGCCGTCGGATGACGGTCGGACGAAGGGTTTTCGGTCATACACAGGCCTTGGGATTACAAAATAAACTTCTTGCTTTTTAAATCTTCTCCATTATAGCACATTTAAATGGGAGCTTGCTTCTATACCTTATCGTTTTTTACGGGACCGCGTCTTCTCGCGGGCCGCATAAAGAAACGTCAACGAAAGGGTCGAAACGCCAAGCAGAGCGCTCCAGAACAGAAGACGATTGGAATCGCCCGTCTTTGGCTGTGGTTTCACCGGCCGCGTCGGTGACGGCTTCGGCTGTGGCTTGGGCGTCGGCGTCGGTTCCACCGGTGTCGGCGGGTTCGGTGTCGGCGGGTTGGGTGTCGGCGGGTTCGGCGTCGACGGGTTGGGTGTCGGCGGGTTGGGTGTCGGCGGGTTGGGCGTCGGCGTCGGTTCTACCGGCGTCGGCGGATTGGGCGTTGGCGGGTTGGGTGTCGGCGGGTTGGGCGTCGGCGTCGGTTCCACCGGTGTCGGCGGATTTGGCGTCGGTGGGGTCGGCTTCGGTCGATGGCTGTTGGTGATCGTCGTGCCATCAATCTTTGTCGTGTAGAACGCTACCTTGTCCTCAGTGATGGTATACGTAATGGGCGTACCCTGGTCATACGTCGGGCAATTCGTAAAGGCAAATTCCCACTTGCCGTCTTGCCCCTTGTCCACGGTAAGCTTCTGCACCTCTTTGCCATCGGCCAGGAGACGTACCGTAATGGTCTTCGGGCGAAGACCGTCCACGTTCCCGCGATCGTTCCAGATTTTCTTGCCACTAATGGTGCGCATGGGATTCACCAGCGTATTGGTGATGGTCTGTTTACCGCCGGCAACCTGCCCATACCGGACAGTATAGTCCTTGTTCAAGATCGTGACTTTGTCTCCGTTGGCAAGGGCTTTTCCATTCGCATCCAGCTCTTTTGCGGTGTATTGGTTCTGCTGTGGCTGCGCGACGTCATCGACGGTCTTTAGATTATTGAACGTTGCCGTGAACTGGTTCGCCTTATTTAATGTAGCTTTCATTCCCGTCGCTTGACCGTTCTTATAAAGCTCGACGGTCACGGAAGCTGCATCATAGTAGTTCCGGGCAACGCCGGACCAGGCTTTGGTGACCGTGAGAGAGGTCTTGACGGGATCAATTGGCGGCCACGGTTTGTGCTTCGTATTCGTCACCGTAAAGCCCTGGGTTTTATCACCGGCTACACTTGCTGTATACCAGTCGTTTCCAATCTGAATCAGACCGTTGGCATTCGTTCCCACTTCTTTGACCGTAAAGGTGTAGGACTTTCCGGTAGAATCATTGGGGGAAACGTTCTGGAATGTACCCTTCCAGCTGTCCTTTTTTTCAAGATCCAGCGTCTTTAACTGCTTTTGATCGCCATACAGCGCGACAGTCACCTTTTCCGGCGTCGTGGTAAGATCTTTCCCGTCGTAGTCCTTCCATATTTTGGTCACAGGAATATCGATATCGACGGTTACCTGGTGGTAGGTGGTTTCGCTGTTAATATTTGTCTTCACCCCATCTACTTCGGTAATAGAAGCCGTATTTTCAAATCGGGTAGTTTGCTTTTGTACATCATCCAGCGTTGTTGGGATGGTGAAGGTCAGGCTCTCACCGGGAGCAAGCTCGGGAATCTGGAACTGAAGATCTTGACCCTTCCCCATAAGGCCAATTTTGGCGTCCGTTAGCGATAGTTTTTTATCTGGTTCTGTGCTTTTCACCACGGTAATCTTGTTCCGGTCTACCATCAAGTGCGCAGGAATGGCATCCTTAAGAAGGACATCCTTCACCGTGGCCCAGGCATCTTTGTTCGTTCGATTATTTTTCACTGTCAGTGTGTACTCAACCAACGTATCCTTCTTATTATCGATCTCTGTTGGCGCTTGAGCCGTACCACTTACTGGCAGCGACGATTTGGTCAAGCTAAGATCCGGTTTATGCAGGGTAATCTTCGCGTTCGCGGTGTACTTTTTAGTTTTTAAATTGGCAGATGCCTTCTCCCCGGCAAAGTTTCGTGCATAGGATACCGTTTCATTGACAGCTGTTTTTCCGTCTAACGCAGCGTCATTTGGAGCGGTCATGTGGACATAAACGCTGACGCTTGCCCCTTGATCTAAAATGAAGTCATTGCCCTTATTCGTCTTTGTGCAATCGACCGCGATCGCCTTAATACTCGATTTATCCTTCGGTTGGGAAGTGGACCATACCTTCTCGCCCGTTGTTGTTTTTTCACCAAGGTCATATCCCTTTGGAATCGTAGTGGCGTAGTAAATCACCGGATTTGCGAATTCTCCTGTAAGTCCATAGGCTGGCTTGCTCGAAATAGAAGAAACGTCCACCCAATCAAAAACGCCCTGCCAATCTGATTTCTCCGGTGTCTTGCCGTGTTGCGATCCCTGATCCAAAATATCGAAAAAAACCAAACGATCTGTCCGCGTATTACTTGCGGTTCCGTAGCCAAGGCGATACTGGTAAGGGACGCCAATGGCGGCGTGTGTTTCCTCCTTTTCCACCGCATCATTTTTTGCTTGGACCTTTTTCACAACACCCGATTGTGTCACGGTAACGGGATTGAAACCAATCGTGGCGTCGACAAAGCGCCAATGAGAAAAGTCCGTTCCAACCAGTGATTCCAATGATTTATGATTTTTCAGGTTATTAAAGTTCTTCTCAACTTGATCGGCCGGCTCGAAAACCAAATTGTTGGTGCCGGATGGATCAATTTTAAGAGCACAGGTATTCACCACACTATTGCCGTGGTCTACGATGTTGCTGTAGGAATTTAACATATGGTAGCGCAGCTTTATTTCAAATCCAGGCGATGGGTATTTCAAAACGTCGGCAAATTTCGGCGGCAGCGTATATTCGATTTTCAACATTGTCCGGCCAGAGCCATTCCAGTTTTGAATCTCCTGTACTTGATAATCCGTAGCATAGTCCATTTTTTTTGTATAACTTCTTGCCCCACCGTAAAGTTCAATACTATCCTTCGGAACCTGGACCCCTATCGGTAATAAATCGTAAAGCGTTCCTTTCGGATAGACATAAGACTTCAGATATTCTCGATCCGGGCGCAATGTATACCAAAGGGAAGAGAGTTGATTAAAAGATACCTCAACCACTCGATCTTGGAGGCCGGAAGACGAATCATCTTTCACCTTGCTCACCGCTTTTTTTTCTTGTTGAAACCAAGGGGTAAGATCCGTAAGGGTTACCGAAGATTGCTTTAGAACCTGACCGTAAGTATTCGCTTGTATTGCTTTTGCCTTGGGAGAAGCTGACTCGGTGAATGTAACCGTTGCATCCGTGGATAATGTACTTTTCTTGCCATTGTTTTTATCTCGTTGCAAGATTGCTTTTACGTTCTTGGTTGGATGCATTGTTAGCGTGGTTCGTGCAAAAAACTCAAAACGAAAATACGAGGAATGCACTTCATAGCGAAGACCAGCTATTCCACTCGGAAGCGGAATTGGCGTTTTTTCTGCATTTTTAATGAGGATGCTTCCCTTTTGGGATTGAAAAACCGCCGACCCATTCGAATCAAAGGTAAGTTTCCCATAGAGAGTGTAATTTGTCTCACCGACCTTCCGAGTATATAAATCAATGGAAGAAAAACGACTTTTTGTTTTATCCGGATTCGTTTGTTCTGTCCAAGCGCCCAGCGAAGACTTTATAGCATCATAGCCGTCTAGGGAGAAGATAACACTTTTATAGGTGATATCCGCATCGTCATACGGCTGCATCTTACCTATATATTTATTGTAATAATCCGGCAAGGACAGATTTGTCGTATCGTAAAACTTACCTTCCGTGATCTCCGCTGTATACGGTTTTACTGTATAGGTTCTTTTATTTTTATCAAAAACAGGCTCAGAAAGTGCTCCACTTTCTACGTGCGTAAAAAAAGTCTGATCCTTGGTGCTATAGCTCAGATCTCGGTCTTCGTCATTCAATAAGAACGTCCGAGTGCCTGGTAATATAGTGCCGCCACCTGTTTCATCAATGCGCGCATCATGTTTCCAAATGTGGTTCACACCTGCATAGGGATAAACATGGATCGTCTGTTCCTCTGTGTCACTCTTGTCAGACTGCATCCCATTGTCGCATTTCGTTACCACTTTCACCGTATTGGTGATATTAAAGCCATCTCGAGCGAGATCCGTTCCTTTCTTCTTCGCGTCTTCCAAAAGCGAAATGGGGTACTTTTTTAACATGCTGAATCGCGCATAAATCCAGCCATCCCCTGCTTGAAAGCCGTTAACGGTAACGGAAGTGTCACAGTTATAGTTATTCATAATAGGAAGCAGGCCAATTTGCGTAAGCGTATCTAAAGACGTAGAATCCCCGATGTCCTTGAACGTTGTGTCTGTTGATGTATTAAGAGAATGCATGCTAGGCGTAAAACCAATCGCAGAACCACTATAAAGTGTTTTTTTGACCCCCACCAGTTCGCCGTCACTTTTCTCCTGTATAACCTGATACGTATAAGGAATCGTATTGCCTAAAGGATGCGTTACATCCGCATACCAAATCACATAAAAATACTGATCCGCATCTGATGGGCGTGTTCCCCAGGCGTCCTGCCATTCGAAATAAACCCCTTGTTTTCCAGTGAGATGTTCCTGCTTGAGATCTACCTCCATTGCTTTCGTCATATTCTTTACCTGAACACTCAGGTTACGTGTTTCGGAATATTTCGGCACACTTTTATTCGAATTAATCGTTAACGCAATGGATAAATCTCGAGTTTGAGCACCAGATTTATCGACTTTGACACGATGTGGTCGAAACGGAAACGCCTGATCAAAGCTAAGTTTAGTGCTTCCGGAAATAGGCCTAACGTTCGATACCGTAAATGTTCCGTCATGGTTGTCAATGTAATTAAAATCGCTAACCGTTGAAGATTCAGGCGCTTTCGGAATCTGCCACTTCACTGTTTCGTCGGCATTGTAAATCCATTCTTGATAATTTATCTCATAAGGCTTATCATCCCATGTCTCAAAAAGATAAGCCGGGACATTAATCTTGATGGCACCTTCCGGTAAAACGGTATTAGCGTCCCCATGGATATCCAAATCATAATGCAAAGTAGCCGTTTGTAAAGATCGATTTTGAGGAGTAAAAATCAGCTTTGTACGATCTGGGTTGCCTTCACCATCTTCTTCATAATGATAATCTTTTACATCCGCTGAAATGCCATTGTTCCATTTGACATCAAAATCATAACTAAAGCTTCCAGCGGTTGCCGTAGCCTTTTCCTTGTCGACATTTTTCTCCGTGTTTGGCGCATCTGCCTCTTCTTTTTTCTCTTTTGTCATCGGCTTCGACGCGGTATCCGTTGTTGTAGATTGCTTTTGTGCATCAGGGGCAACAGTAGATTTTATCTCGTCCGTCGCGGGATCGACTTGTGGATAATCTGGCACCATTTCCTCTTTTGTCTCCGGAGTCAATGTGTGCGCCATCGCTTCCTCGTCCCGTTTGGGACCCACATTTCTCTCATCCGCTTTCTTTTCCCCCGTCTCCTCCACTGGCATAGGCGTATCCGTCGTCTCCACGGTATGCGAAGAAGCCTTGTCCTCTGCGAGAACAGGGCGACTATCCGTAATGACGGCGGTGATGAGCATGACGAGTGCGACAACACCGGCCAATACTCTATTGCGTAAGTGTTTCATGCTTTAGTCCTTTCTTTTTTTCTGCACGATATGGATTCCTGCCATGAAAAAAAGAGACTATCCATTGGCCATGAACAGGCGGCCGATGTGATGCCTCTCCGAAAAAATAAAAGTAAAAGAAAGCGAACGAAAACTAAGGATAGACTGTCTGTCTGTCTGTCTGTCTGTCTGTCTGTCTGTCTGTCTGTCTGTCTGTCTGTCTGTCTGTCTGTCTGTCTGTCTGTCTGTCTGTCTAAGAGAGTGTCCATCTTGTCTTCCCCCTTGTCAAGTACAATAATCACCTTTCTACTATTGTAGCCTATTTCCCTTGTATTTCCCATAGGAGAGACTTCTTCTTTTGTAAAATCGGTCCGCTTCGACCCTGGCTGCGAAAACCAACGTTCGCCAACCAGGGTTGAGACGACTCCCCTAACCCTGGCTGCGAAAAATACCAGCGTCAGTTAGGATCGAAACGCATTGTTCAAAGATCCGTTCTTCGAAGGTACTTTCTCGAGCCTGAATAAAGAGCGCAAATCTCCATCGGCCAAGATCTCGTTCCGCAGGGGAGCCAAGCCAAAACAACGTACAAAAAGGGGCCGGCTTATGCCGGCCCCTCGAATGTACATAGATGGCTATATGTCTCTGCCCTCTATGCGTTTATTGCTCTCTTTCCTTCTTTCTCGTCTGCACGCTTCGCAAGGTGGAAAACACGAGTGCCAATGCACAGCATCCCACAACGACAAATTGCATCACAGAGAAAGAATCTCCCGTTTTTGGTGAATGAACACTCTTATTCGGTACCTCCTGTGTCGTCGAATCCGACGGTGTGGGATGGTTTCCAGGCGTTGGCTTCGGATTTGGTGTGGGATTGGGTGTCGGTTCTACCGGTGTCGGCAGATTCGGCGTCGGCGGATTTGGCGTCGGCGGATTCGGCGTTGGCGGGTTGGGCGTCGGCGTCGGTTCCACCGGTGTCGGCGGATTCGGCGTCGGTGGGGTCGGCTTCGGTCGATGGCTGTTGGTGATCGTCGTGCCATCAATCTTTGTCGTGTAGAACGCTACCTTGTCCTCAGTGATGGTATACGTAATGGGCGTACCCTTGTCATACGTCGGACAATTCATAAAGGCAAATTCCCACTTGCCGTCTTGCCCCTTGTCCACGGTAAGCTTCTGCACTTCCTTGCCATCGGCCAGGAGACGCACCGTAATGGTCTTCGGGCGCAGACCGTCCACATTCCCGCGATCGTTCCAGATTTTCTTGCCACTAATGGTGCGCATGGGATTCACCAGCGTATTGGTGATGGTCTGTTTACCGCCGGCAACTTGCCCATACCGGACAGTATAGTCCTTGTTCAAGATCGTGACTTTGTCTCCGTTGGCAAGTGCTTTTCCATTTGCATCCAGCTCTTTTACGGTGTATTGGTTCTGCTGTGGCTGCGCGACGTCATCGACGGTCTTTAGATTATTGAACGTTGCCGTGAACTGGTTCGCCTTATTTAAAGTAGCTTTCATTCCCGTCGCTTGACCGTTCTTATAAAGCTCGACGGTCACGGAAGCTGCATCATAGTAGTTCCGGGCAATGCCGGACCAGGCTTTGGTGACCGTGAGAGAGGTCTTGACGGGATCAATTGGCGTCCACGGTTTGTTATACGTATTCGTAATGGTTGTTCCTTCAATCTCCGTGGTGTATCCCTTAACCGGCACTTCTTTTACGGTGTATACGATTTTGTTTCCGTTTGCATCGTATAGATCAAGACCCTCAAAGGCGTATTTCCAGCTGTTCGTATTTGTCGCCTTCGTTATTTTTCCTGTATCCTTACCATTAGCAAACAATTGAATGGTGACCTCTTCGGGACGAATCCCCGCTTTGTCGTTTTGGTCATTCCATACTTTTTTCCCACTGATCGTGATCTTAGGCATTTTTAGCGTCACTTCTGCATCGGCCTGCAGTGCCCGAATCGTATTGATTGCGGGGGCTTTTGAGCCGGAGAAGGTTCTGGCCATGATCTTGTTCACATGTTTGGTGTTAGGGGCTTCTGAACCGGAGAAGGTTCTCGTCTTGATCATCCCCTCATTGACTGCCTTTTTGCCCTCGAGCTTAGGATCTGTTGGAGCAACAAGATTGACGAGCACCGACAGACTGCCTCCTTTTTCCAGGACGAAGTTTGTATCTTTGTCTCCATTTTTTGCTTTCCTACAGTCGATCGCGATGGCTTTCACCTGCTTCATGTCCTGAGGCTTCGTCGTTGACCAAATGGAATTCGTCACGTCAAACTGATCTTCCGATGGAATACTCGTAGCGTAATAAACGATCGGTACCAGTGTGCCTTTCTCTTTCCCTGCGCTTGGTTTTTCTTCAATGGCGGATACATCGACGGATTGCAATGTTCCTTTCCATTCGGAAGGCTTGTTCTCTGCGCCATTTTCCAGCACATCATAGAAAACCAGCTGATCCGCATTTGTTTGCTTCTCCGTCTGATAGCGTAGTTTATAGGTATAGACACTCTTTCCTTCTACCGTTGTACTTGCCTGATATAAAGGCTGACCAACCGGCTTTACCTTCTTTGTCAATCCGGACTGATTGACCGTGACCTTATCATAAGGAACCGTATCCTGGTTGAACATTATCTTTCCAGCATTTGATTTTCCCAAATTGGTGAAAAAATTCTTGTCGGCAAGCTTATCCGGCGTTTTAACGGCACCTCCCGGATGGAAGGGAATCTTATCATTCCCGTTCACAAACGCAACCGAATGGAGCACATCTGTTCCGCGGTCAACGATGTTTTCATAGGTATTGTAAAGATCATAGGAAAATACAACCTGTGGATCGCCTTGTCCAAAATCCAGAAGATTGTCAGGAATCGTGTACTCCACGATCATCATCGTTCTTCCGGAATGCTCATAATCATCCACGAAAGAAACGGAGTAATTTTCTTTCGGAATGACATTTCCCTCGCCATCAGAGTAAGACCAATTCAACTTCAACTCTGTCGTCTTCGGATCAACATAGGTGTCTTTCGGCAAAAGATCATAGAATGTCCCCTTGTTAAATGCGAAGCGTTTGACGAGCTCTTTGTCACTTTTTCCACCACCCGTAATACCCCAAAAAATAGAGTATGCCCCGTTATAATTCGAGTCAAATACCCGCCTCTTCTGCTTACTTTCCTCTGGATCGTCGGTTAATTTTCCTTCATAACTAAAAACAGAAGAGGATACGGACAGGTCCCGCAGCGTATACGCAGTAACTGCCAAAGGTTGCCCCTTAGTGTTGTCTGTCATCGTTCCTACGGTTCGTTTTGCTACAGCGGTAACCATGCTGTTATTTCCTGCAGCCTTAGAAGCTTTTAAAAGCGCTTGTACCGCAGTGGTTGGTCGAAGCACCACATTTTCATAGGTGGTCATGTCGGTTTGAAAAGTGGTGTCCCCATTCTCGTGTCGATATTCTATTTCGACTACATCGTCCGGAAGGGCCCAAAAACTTCTAAACACTCCCTTTGACGTGGCTAACGGCTGTTCCTTCCAATCTGTCGCGATATAAGCGCCGTCCTTTCCTCGTTTTACCTTGGCATATGGTTCAAAGGTAGACTTACCATTTTTGCGCACCCATACCTCAACAGGCGAATAGGATGCATAATTTTTAATGGGGTTCCCTGTGTCTTCACCAAGAGATGTTTGCGCCGCATCATATTCTGTCCACTTGACCCTAAAATCACGATAGAAATAGTCCGCATCGCTAAGTTGGGTCATTTTCTTTTGATCAAAGAGTTCGTTAAGAGTGGAATTCGTAAGATCGTTTCCTTTCCCTTCAATGTAATAGGGCGAAGACTGGGTGATCTTCATCTCCCATTTCTGATCTTTGGCCGTATTCGGTCGTCTGGTAACCGATGAAGTGTGCCAGCTGTGATCACGGGCATTCCAGTTGCCCGCCAATCGAATGGTTTCCCCATCTAAAAGGTACGTCCTCGCCATGGGTAAGGATGTCTCTGCACTGAATACATTGTATTTTCCAAAAGACCCTTCCCCTAAATAGAAGTAAACTTTTTCCTTCGCCGTGGCATTTATTTGGTCCTTTTGCCCATTGTCGGCAATTTCGTCCACCTGCACGGCATTGGACAGTTCGATTCCCGTTTTTCTCAGCTCTTCATCAGATTTTCCATCAAGTAGAGAAAGGGGATACCGTTTTAAGATCGCCTGCGAGAGACAGGGCTGCATATCTTGGAGAAGCAGATGGTCGCCTAAACTGCGTGGATAGGTGATTCCGGTTAGTCCTACTAACTCGCTACCCTGATATTGACGATACGTCCGACTATCCTTAATCATCGCAAGAGATGGATACGTCGTATTCAGATCATTTTGGAAGGTATTATCGTGGAAAGTATAATACCCCGTGCCAACGACCTCTCCGTCGCTACCGGTATCGGTAACTTTTGCGGAGAACGGTAGAGATGTGCCGGCGCCACGCTGATAATCAGCGAACCAAATGACATAAAAATATTTCTGGCCCTTATCATCCGCAGGTCTCGGCCCCCAGCTATTCTGCCAAGTCAGGTAGGCCCCCTTTGCGTTATCCTTTCTGGCAACACTAAGTTTAACTTTGCCCGGATTCAGCGTATTCTGTAACTGAAGACTGAGTTTTTTTCGTCATCTACTTCATTCCTACCGTCATTATTCGCGTCGATCTTGAGCTGAATGGAGTAATCCTTTTCTAATTTTCCATCCGAATCTACTTTTACATACGCCGGCTTAAAGAAAAAGCTCTGCTCGAAGTCCAAGGTAAATCCGCCATTAAGATCCTTGTAATTCGTTAAAGTATACGTACCATCGTTATTATCCTTATAATTGAAATCCGCAGAAGTGCTTGGATTCGGCGCTTTTGCGATCTGCCAAGACATGTGAGGCAATACTGCGCCATTGTTACTACTGACATTCACTTTTTTTGTGTCGTCGGTCGTTTCCCAGTTCTCCACAATGAAATTGGGCACCGTAATCTTGACAGAGCCTATGGGAAAAATTGTGCCTTGGGCTTGGGGAACGCCCAGATGAACTGCCCAGGTTACGGTTTTTTGTGAATTATCGGAAGGATGAACAGAAATTTTCGTTGGATCCGTCGTGTCAACCGTATAATCCTTTGTCGTTTTCGTTGACCAGTTTGCGCTAAAGGTGTAGTTTACGCCGGTACCATTCGCCAAGGCCAACGCTTTTTCCGGTTTCGCCTGAGCCGCCGGCGCATCCGCAGTTTCCTTCCCCTCTTCCACGGTTTTCGCTTTTGTAATAGCTTCTGTCGTTTCCTCGGGGTGCTCTTTCCTCTCGTCCAGACTCTTTTCGCCCGGATTCTCCAATGGCATGAGCGTATCCGTCGTCTCGGGATCCTCTTTCCTCTCGCCCGGACTCTTTTCCCCCGTCTTCTCCAATGGCATAGCCGTATCCAACGTCTCCACGGCATGCGAAGAAGCCTTGTCCTCTGCGAGAACAGGGCGGCTATCCGTGATGACGGCGGTGGCGAGCATGACGAGTGCGACAACACCGGCCAATACTCTATTGCGTAAGTGTTTCATGCTTTAGTCCTTTCTTTTCTTCTGCACGATATTGATTCCTGCCATGAAAAAAGAGGCTATCCATTGGCCATGAACAGGCGGCCGATGTGATGCCTCTCCGAAAAAATAAAAGTAAAAGAAAGCGAACGAAAACTACTGACAGATTGTCTGTCTGTCTGTCTATCTGTCTGTCTATCTAAGAGAGTGTTCACGTGGTCTTCCCCCTTGTCAAGTGTAATAATCGCCTTTTCTTTATTTTAGACTATTCTCCTTGGTTTTTCTATAAAAAAAAACTTTTTCTATTATAAAATCGATCCGGTCGACCCTGACTACGAGCCATCGTGCGCTTTCGCACAAAAAAAAGCAAGCCCGAGGCTTTCACCCCGAGCTTGCTTTTTTACGCAGCCAAAACTGCGTTTTTGGATTGTATTCTTCGCTTACTCAATAACCTTGGAAACAACACCGGAAGCAACCGTACGGCCACCCTCACGGACAGCGAAACGGAGACCTTCCTCAATCGCGATCGGCGAGATCAGAGAGATCGTGAAGGTAGCGTTATCTCCCGGCATAACCATCTCGGTGCCTTCCGGCAGCTGGATGTCACCGGTTACGTCGGTTGTACGGAAGAAGAACTGCGGACGATAGCCCGAGAAGAACGGGGTATGACGGCCACCTTCGTCTTTCGTCAGAACGTAAACCTGACCTTCGAATTTGGTGTGCGGATGAATCGAGTTCTTAGCAGCCAAAACCTGTCCACGCTCGATTTCATTACGCTGTACACCACGCAGCAGCGCGCCGATGTTATCGCCGGCTTCTGCCTGATCCAATTGCTTGTGGAACATTTCCACACCGGTGACAACCACTTCACGCGGCTTGTCAACAAGACCGACGATCTCAACCGTGTCGTTCAGTTTCAGAACACCACGCTCAACACGGCCGGTAGCAACCGTACCACGTCCGGTGATGGTCAGAACGTCTTCAACCGGCATCAGGAACGGCTCATCCGTCGCACGAACCGGAGTCGGGACATATTCGTCAACAGCATTCATCAATTCGATGATCGGCTCTTCCCATTCGCCGCCTTCTTCCAGGCACTTCAGAGCGGAGCCAACGATAATCGGGGTGTTGTCGCCATCAAAGTCATATTCATTCAACAGATCGCGAACTTCCATCTCGACCAATTCGATCAATTCGTCATCATCTACTTGGTCTTTCTTGTTCAAGAATACAACGATTCTCGGCACACCAACCTGACGAGCCAGCAGGATGTGTTCACGTGTCTGCGGCATCGGGCCGTCAGCAGCGGAAACAACCAAGATAGCACCGTCCATCTGAGCAGCGCCGGTGATCATGTTCTTAACATAGTCGGCGTGTCCCGGGCAGTCCACGTGTGCGTAGTGACGGTTCGGGGTCTCATATTCAACCACCGAAGTGTTGATGGTTATACCACGAGCGCGCTCTTCCGGCGCCTTATCGATATTGGCGTAATCAACGAATTCACCAGTACCGTATTTCTCGTTCATAACCTTAGTGATAGCAGCGGTCAGGGTCGTCTTACCATGGTCGACGTGGCCGATCGTGCCGATGTTTACATGCGGTTTCGTACGCTCAAATTTTTGCTTCGCCATATTTTCCTCCTCAAACAACTATTGGTCGTTATGGATCATTATAGAACAGATGGCCTTAAAATGCCAACGTTCCGCTAAAATACGCAACCTGTCAGATTACGCATTCCGTTCTTTCGTTACTTCCTCAGCAATGCTGTCAGGTACTTTCTCGTAGTGGTCGAATTGCATCGAATACGTTGCACGGCCCTGCGTCTTAGAACGCAAATCCGTTGCGTAGCCGAACATCTCCGACAGCGGGATGAACGCATCAATGACCTGAACGCCTGCGCGGGTGGACATTTGATCAATGCGTCCGCGACGGGACGAGACATCGCCCATAACATCGCCCAGATACTCTTCCGGCGTCAGAATTTCTACTTTCTGTACCGGTTCCAGCAGCGCCGGATTTGCCTTCTTCATGGCATTTTGCATAGCCATGGAACCGGCAATCTTAAACGCTGTCTCCGACGAGTCGACCTCGTGGAATGAACCGTCGTAAATCTCGACGTCCACATCCAACACCGGGAATCCGGCAACAGGACCGCTCTGGCAAGCTTCCTGCACACCCTGGATGGAAGGATTGATAAATTCCTTCGGAATGGATCCGCCGACGGTAACATTGTGTACTACAATACCCGTTCCCGGTTCACCCGGTTTGATGCGGATACGTACATCACCGTATTGACCATGACCACCGGACTGACGAACAAATTTACCTTGTGCCTCAGCCGGAGCGGTGATGGATTCACGGTACGATACCTGCGGATTACCGATATTGGCTTCCACTTTAAATTCACGTTGCAGACGATCCACGATGATTTCCAAGTGCAATTCGCCCATGCCGGCGATAATCGTCTGACCCGTTTCTGTATTGGTATAGGTCTTGAAGGTCGGATCCTCTTCAGCCAACTTGGCCAATGCTACGCCCATTTTTTCCTGGGAAGCGCGGGTCTTCGGCTCGATAGCAACGGAGATAACCGGCTCCGGGAATGTCATTTGTTCCAGAATAATCGGCGCATCCTGATCGCAGAGGGTATCGCCGGTGCCGGTGTCTTTCAGACCGACGGCGGCGGCAATATCACCAGCCTGTACGACTTCGATTTCTTCACGCTTATTCGCATGCATCTGCAAAATACGGCTCAAGCGTTCGCGTTTGCCCTTTGTGGAGTTGTAGACATAGCTGCCGTTCTCCAATTTACCGGAGTAGACGCGGAAAAAGCAGAGCTTTCCGACGTACGGATCGGTCATGACCTTGAAAGCCAAGGCCGAGAACGGTTCATCTACATCCGCTTCACGATGAAGTTCCTCATCACTGTCCGGATCTGTCGATGTACCGATAACCGGCGGAATATCCAACGGGCTCGGCATATAGTCGACGATGGCATCGATCAGGAACTGGACACCGCGGTTTTTATAAGCGGAACCGCAGAGCACCGGGAAAATCTTTTGTTCCAGTGTTCCCTTGCGGATTGCATTGCGCATCATTTCGTCGCTGATGGGCTCATCCTCGAGATATGCCATGGCCAATTCGTCATCAACCTCAGAGAGGTGTTCCAACAAGTTGGCGCGCATCTCTTCTGCCTGATCCTTCAGATCGGCAGGGATGTCTTCATCCGTGATCTCTTTTCCGAGGTCATCGTGGTACACTTCAGCGCGCATATCGATCAAGTCGATGATGCCCACGAATTTATGCTCGGCACCGATCGGCAATTGTACCGGAACGGCATTTGCTTTGAGCTTGTCGCGAATGGTGTCCACCGACATCAGGAAGTCAGCGCCTGTTGCGTCCATTTTGTTGATGAAGCACATGCGCGGAACATGATACTTGTCCGCCTGACGCCATACGGTTTCGGACTGAGGCTCCACACCGCTTTTTGCGTCGAACAAAGCAACCGCACCGTCCAAAACACGCAGGGAACGCTCTACCTCAACGGTAAAGTCCACGTGTCCCGGGGTATCGATGATGTTGATGCGATGGTTGCGACCGTTGCGCGGCCAGAAGCAGGTGGTTGCTGCAGAAGTAATGGTAATACCACGTTCCTGTTCCTGCTCCATCCAGTCCATTTGTGCCGCACCTTCGTGCGTATCGCCCATTTTATGAATCTTTCCGGTATAGAACAGAATACGCTCAGTAACTGTCGTTTTACCGGCATCGATATGGGCCATGATTCCGATATTACGAATATCTTTTAAAGGTGTATGTTCTGGCAATTAGAACCTCCCCGCGATTAATAACGGAAATGCGCGAAGGCCTTATTCGCGTCAGCCATACGGTGCATTTCTTCTTTACGGCGCACGCTGGCACCGGTGTTGTTGAATGCATCGATCAGTTCATTTCCTAAACGCTCTTGCATGGTCTTTTCTCCGCGTGTGCGAGCAAAGCCTACGATCCAGCGCAGGGCGAGCGTCTGACGACGATCCGGGCGAACTTCCATCGGCACCTGGTAAGTGGCACCGCCGATACGGCGCGCTTTAACTTCCAATACCGGCATGACGTTCGCGAGCGCCTTGCGATAAATCTCGAGAGCTTCCTGGCCAATCTTCTTCTCAGCAAACTCGAAGGCTCCGTATACGATTCGCTGAGCAAGTCCTTTTTTGCCGTCCAACATAACCGCATTAATGAGCTTCGATACGGCTACATCGTTAAATTTGGGATCCGGCATAATCTCCCTTTTTGGAATATGTCCTTTTCTTGACACTTCTCTTCCCTCCTTGTTCATCCATTCAGATGATGGTACTCAACCGTCCGCTGACGGCTGCCGTGCACAAGAAAACCAGAAGGTTCGCGTATGCACATATTAGTCTCGTGTTTACTTGCTGGATTTCTTAGCGCCGTATTTCGAACGAGCTTGCTTACGGCCTTCAACGCCGGACGCATCCAAAGCGCCGCGGATGATGTGATAACGCACACCAGGCAAGTCTTTAACACGACCCCCGCGGATCAGCACTACGCTGTGCTCCTGCAGGTTATGACCGATACCGGGAATGTAAGAAAGGACTTCATAGCCGTTGGTTAAACGTACACGTGCCACTTTACGAAGTGCCGAGTTCGGCTTCTTCGGGGTGACCGTACGCACCGACGTGCAAACGCCGCGCTTCTGCGGAGATTCCGCAACCGTCTGGCGGTTCTTCAACGTATTGAAGTTAAAACCGAGCGCAGGTGTATTGGTCTTCTTTCGTTCCGAAAAACGTCCCTTTCGGATCAATTGATTAATTGTCGGCATACCGTTCCTCCTTCTTTTTGTATTTTCCTTACGGAATGTGGGCTATTTGGCGGAATTATTGCCTTCTATCTACACATCTTTTCGTAACACGGCTTTTCGTAGCACAGCTTTTCGCCGCGCAGCATCGTGTCGTGCACGCTTCTGTGCGTACTTCGGTTCGCACTTCGCGCTGTCGCTTCCGATTTGAAGGCAAAATTCGGAAAATAACCTTAAACAGTATAACAGCCGTGGGAAACCCCGTCAAGATGCGCTTTCATCCCCTTCTGCATGCCACCGGCAATGCGCCCCGACACCCTTCCTTGCGCCGCCGGCAATGACACCCCGGCACCCCTTCCTTGCGCCGCTGGCAATGACACCCCGGCACCCCTTCCTTGCGCCGCTGGCTTCTCCTCGGCGAAATAATCGCGAAAGACGAACTTCCGGTTCGTCGAAGATGCGGCGCGCGGAAGGGTGTCGGGGTGCTTGGGTATGCGACAGGCGGGAAAACTGTCGGGGTACTTGGGGTGCGGCAGGCGGGGAAGACTGTCAGGGTGTTTGGGGTGCGACAGGCGGGGAGTGCCAAGGCATAATAGGGAAAGCGAGCGAAGTGTGATGCGGTGAGTGAGGCGGCCGTGACGCAAACGGGCGAAGTGAGTCGCAGTGCGCCAGTCCGGCACAGGAAGTCGGTGGTGCGCCGCTTGGAAATGCTGTTGGCGGCGTCGTTACAGATGGAGCGCCGCTGGAAATGCTGCTGGCGGCGCGGTTACAGATGGAGCGCCGCTGGAAATGCTGCTGGCGGCGCAGTTACAGGAGGAGCGCCGCTGGAAATGCCGTTAGCGGCGCGGTTACAGGAGGAGCGCCGCTGGAAATGCTGTTGGCGGCGTCGTTATAGATGGAGCGCCACTGGAAATGCTATTGGCGGCGCGGTTTTCAAAATCGCCGGCCGCTGGCCGGCTCCTTATGGACATCCGCGGGCAGATTACGGCTACTTTCCGCAGTTTTGCGTTTTACCGCCGTAAATATTCCGCCCACTTTACGGCGGCTTTTCCCATTTTTGCGTTTTACCGCCGTAATTCTGCCACCCACTTTACGGCGGCTTTTCGCACTTTCCTCTTTTGCCGCCGTAATTATTTAGCCCGCTTTACGGCGGCTTTTCGCACTTTTGCATTTTACCGCCGTAAATATCCCGCCCACTTTACGGCGGCTTTTCGCAGTTTTGCGTTTTACCGCCGTAATTCCGCCTCCCACTTTACGGCGGCTTTCCGCACTTTTGCGTTTTGCCGCCGTAATTATTCTGCCCACTTTACGGTGGCTTTCTGCACTTTTGCGTTTTGCCGCCGTAATTCCGCCTCCCACTTTACGGCGGCTTTTCGCATTTTCTTCTTTTGCCGCCGTAATTCCACCGCCCACTTTACGGTGGCTTTTCGCGCTTTGCACTGTCCCCCAAATGGTAGAGTGTATATTCTGCTGAAAACGTAAAAACCACCCTACAACCTCTCTTGCGTCGATAGGAAGAATCCCTTGCTTCGCATCCGCGTAGTGCCATTGCGGCACGGAACACACAGGAGTATGATAAAAACAGTTCAGCAAGTTGGTGATGTGCTTCCACAGACTATTCTCCAAGGAGACACGCACATGGGCTATCGCATCGACAACGATGGGATTTTTGTGGTTCATTCTTATTATGAATCAGGAGGAAATGACGATGAAAACAACACGCAACAACATTCTGTATTATGCATCCACTGCTCTTATCATTGAAACGGCTATCTCACTGGGTTTTGTCCTCTTGGTCTCCCTCTTCGGCGGCATTCTGGCTTCTTGGATTAACCGCGGAAACGATGTAAGCGGCTACTTTTTAGGAGTATTGGGATTTTCTATATTTTTTCTCGCCCTGCTGGCGATTGTGCTCAGTCTTGCCTATTTCTACGCAGGATTCGCCGGACGAAAAAATGCGGACAATCCGCAAGCGGGCAATCGGTTGTTTATTTTCAGCATCATCATGCTCGTCTTGTCCGCCATTTCCATTCTGCATAAATTCACCTTTTTATCCCTGATTCATTTGGTCATCGTCGCCCTATATGCGGTCGGCGCATATGAATTAAAAACCGGCAAGATGGTGTTGTCACAATACTTCGGACAAGCTCAGAAGGTTGATATGAATAAGAATGATATGGATAAGGTTGATATGGATCAGGTTGTTATGGTCAAAGATGATGTGGACAACGATGATATGGATAAGGTTGATATGGATAAGGTTGAAGTGGACAAGGTTGATATGGATGAAGAGCAGTAACGTCCCAAAGCCATTGTCACGCCATGTAGTGCACAACCAAAAATGGATTGTCTCCAGCCATGAAGACAATCCATTTTTTATTTGCCATTCTATCCACAAGGAAAAGACGTCAGCAACCGTCCGGTCCGCAAATCCCTTGGGATGAACCTCTTCTTCCCGATCCGCCTGTACACGGGAAGCATCCGTTCTTTTAATTCAATATAGGCAACTCTTCTTCCCGATCTGCCTGTACACGGGACGCATCCAGCCCGTTGACATCAAAAAGAATCGTCCCGTCGGAAAAAAAGGAAGCACGGAATGCCGATCTTCCCCTCCTCTTTTTACTTGCTGTTTAAGATGATTTATTTGTCCTGACTGCTGCCATCCTGTTGTGACGAAACCTCTTTTGCACGTACACTCTCTTCAACGAAGCGATTCTCATTTGTCGAATTCAAAAGACTTACCATATACGAGTATGCATCTGGTATCGCTTTGTCTTCTGTCGGAAGAAAATCAAAGGTTAAATCAAATTCATATAATTCAGACATTGGAAAGTCTTTATGTGGATTGACAAAAGTCATCTCAAATGGCTTGCCTAATGCCAAATCCAACTTAAAATCCTCATTCTTCGTGGTCAAAGGATATGCCTGATCCTTATCACGTTTTTTGATTTGTGCACTGACCTTCGTCGCATAGATGTTGTTGATCTTGCCATCGGCCATTAACTTCTTCATGTCGGAAAAAGCGTGTATCTCCAGCTTTGCTACCAAAATATTATTTTTTTGCTATAGCGTACTTCAAGCAAATCTACGCCTTCTAAGACCTTGCGCACCGGTAAAGTCGTTTTTTCACCATCTAATTTTTCTTCGGATGTCGATTTCTCGACAATTTTAGATTCCTCCACGCTTTCGGGCTGGTTCTCCGTCACGTTCGGCGATACCCGTCCTCTAAAGTAATAGCCAGCAATAAAGGCACATGCGACAAAGAGAATGCCAATCAAGAGAATATAGCGTTTGGTCTTGCTCATAACCTCCTCCTTCTTACTAATGCCATTCTACATATTAACCAGTTGTAAATCGAGCATACACGCTACGACATGTTCTGTGGCTATCACTTTCAACGTTCACTATTGAGCCATTCGTTGAGTGGTACCTATAATGTAATGAAAAGGACATCTTTTATTTACTTTTTAACACTATTTTCACTCTATGTCAATCGTTTTCCCCCCCCACCTATAAAATCTATCTTGATAACTGCTATAATCAACATTTCCGATGATATCATACGAAAAGGAATCGTTTCTTTACAAGCCCTCAAATCCTAAAATACCAGGTGTTTCGCTGATTCTGACTTTATTTCGCCCGAACTTTGATCTCGATTCACAGAAAAAAAGAGGAGACGTTGTCGTCTCCCCTTTTCCTTTATTTTTCCACGCTTTCCATAAGAACGCTGTTGATTCTCTTATTCCGTTACCGTGTCGGCATCGGTTTCGACCGTTGAGCCAACAACGCCGCATCGTCTTCACGCGCGGCCGTTGCAACGGTTTCCGGCGCATCCGTGTCCTCAACTTCTACCGTATTCTCGTCTTCCTCGTCCATCGCAACATCTTCCGCATTATGTGGTGCGCGTTTTTCGGCTTTCATGCCTTCAATGCGCTCCAAATCGTCCTTCATGCCGTCATAAGTGATGCCGCTCTGGCGATAAGACTTCATGCCCGTACCGGCCGGAATGAGCTGGCCGATGATGATGTTCTCTTTCAGGCCGCGAAGATCGTCCACCTTGCCCTTGATGGAAGCATCGGTGAGAACACGCGTAGTTTCCTGGAAGGAAGCGGCGCTTAAGAAGGATTCTGAAGCAATGGATGCCTTTGTGATACCCAAGATTACATACTCGAAGGATGCCGGCTCTTTGCCTTCCGCTTCCAGTTGTTCGTTTTCAAGAGCTACCAGACGATGGTTCACCATCTGTCCGGGCAAGAAGCTCGAGTCGCCGGACTCGGTGATACGCACGCGTTGCAGCATCTGCTTGATGATAATCTCAATATGACGGTCATCAATATCGACACCTTGGATACGGTAAACCTTCTGGACTTCACGCGTAATATAGTCTTGTACAGCTTTCACGCCCAAGACATCCAAAATATCATGCGGATTCAGAGAACCTTCCGTCAAGCGATCGCCCTTAGCGATGACATCGCCATCATGCACAGCAATGGTCGTTCCGAAGGGAATCGCGTAAGTTTCTTGATGCCCGTCGTCTGAGGTAACCACCACATCCTGGCGTTTCTTATTATCCTGGATGGACACGGTACCGCCGTTCTTGGTGATCGTGGCAAGTCCCTTCGGCTTACGTGCTTCGAACAACTCCTCCACACGCGGAAGACCTTGGGTAATTCCGGTACCGGCAATACCGCCGGAGTGAAAGGTACGCATGGTCAGCTGTGTACCCGGTTCACCGATGGACTGTGCCGCAATAATACCGACGGCTTCGCCGATATCCACGCCCTTACCGGTAGCCAGGTTGCGTCCGTAGCACTTGGCGCAAACGCCGTGCACCGAATTGCACTCCAATACCGAGCGTACCTTGACCTCTTTAATTTCGGCCGCCATGATGGCCTCGGCCATTTTTTCCGTAATAATTTCGTTGCGACGTGCCAACAGTTCTCCCGTGGACGGATGCAACACATCCTCAAAGCTGGTACGGCCAATAATACGATCCTTTAAGGATTCGATCATCTCGTTTCCTTCGCGAATATCGGAAACGGTAATATAGCGATCCGTACCGCAATCGTCTTCGGTCACGATAACGTCTTGCGACACATCAACCAAACGACGCGTCAGATAACCCGAGTCCGCCGTACGAAGCGCCGTATCGGAAAGGCCCTTTCGAGAACCATGCGTTGAAATAAAGAACTCTTGCACGGACAAACCTTCACGGAAGTTGGCGCGAACCGGAATCTCGATGGTCTTACCGGTTGCCGTCTGCATCAAACCGCGCATACCGGCCAACTGACGAATCTGTTTCATGGAACCGCGGGCACCGGAGTTCGCCATGATGGCGATGGAGTTTGTCGGATCCAGATGTTTCACGATCGCCTGCTCCACATCATCGGTAGCCTTCGTCCATGTGTCAATCACGAAGTCATAACGCTCGTTCTCGGAAATTAAACCGCGACGCGCCATACGCTCATAGCCTTCAACGTCCTTGACCGCCTGTGTCAGAATATCTGCCTTCTCATCCGGAATATGGACATCGTTCATGGAAACCGTCAGGGCGCCAATCGTGGAGTAATAGTAACCGGTCGACTTAATGTAGTCCAGCAAGCGTGACGTACGAATGTTACCATGCACACGATAGCAGCGATCCAGAATGTCGGTGAGTTTCTTTTTGTCCACCAGCATATCCACTTCCAAGCCATATGGATCTTTCTGGCGATCCACATAACCCAAATCCTGCGGAATCCCTTCATTGAAAATGAAACGGCCTACCGTAGAAATGACCAGTTTCCCGTGATCCTCTGCATTGAGGTGGCGACGAATGGCCACCAGTGAATGCAACGTCACGAAGTGATTGGCTAAGGCTTTGCGCATCTCATCCAGATCCTGGAAATAGGCCTCTGGTTTTTCACTCTTCGGCTCTGTGGTCAGATAGTAGGAACCGAGCACCATATCCTGCGTCGGGGTCGTAATGGGTTTGCCATCCTTCGGCGCCAGAATATTATTCGTGGACAGCATCAGCAGACGCGCTTCCGTCTGGGCTTCCGAAGACAGCGGCACGTGAATGGCCATCTGGTCACCGTCGAAGTCGGCGTTGTAAGCAGTACATGCCAGCGGATGCAACTTAATGGCCTTGCCTTCCACCAATACCGGTTCAAAGGCCTGAATACCCAGGCGATGCAAAGTCGGGGCGCGGTTTAAGAGCACCGGATGATCTTTAATGACTTTCTCCAGCGGTCCCCAGACGTTTTCGTCTTTACGCTCCACCATCTTCTTCGCATTCTTAATATTGTGTGCCAACTCCTGCGCAACCAATTCGCGCATGACAAAGGGTTTGAAAAGCTCCAGTGCCATATCTTTTGGCACGCCGCATTGATAGAACTTCAGATTCGGGCCGACGACGATAACGGAACGACCGGAATAGTCAACGCGTTTGCCCAAAAGGTTCTGGCGGAAACGGCCGGATTTGCCCTTCAACAGATCGGACAAGCTCTTCAACGGGCGATTGGATGCGCCGGTCACCGCTTTGCCGCGACGGCCGTTATCAATGAGTGCATCCACAGCTTCCTGCAGCATACGCTTCTCGTTACGCACGATAATGCTAGGCGCACCGATGTCTAGGAGTCGTTTCAAACGATTGTTGCGGTTGATTACGCGGCGATACAGGTCATTCAAATCAGAAGTGGCAAAGCGGCCGCCTTCCAGCTGTACCATCGGACGCAGATCCGGCGGCATCACCGGCAATACGGTTAAGCACATCCACTCCGGCTTGTTGCCGGAACGCAGGAAAGCTTCGACTACTTCCAAGCGACGCAAGGAACGTACGCGCTTCTGTCCCGTTGCTTCTTCAAGCTCCTTGGTCAGCATGCGCTGTTCCTGTTCCAGATCCACTTCGCGCAGCAACTGCTGAATGGCTTCTGCGCCCATTTTAGCCACAAAGCCATCGCCATATTTCTCGTAATACTTGTTGTATTCTTCTTCACTGAGAAGTTGTTTCTTGTAAAGATCCCCTTCGGCCTCGCCCGGATCCAACACCACGAAATTGGCAAAATACAACACCAATTCGAGTGCTTTCGGGCTCATGTCCAAGAGCAGACCCATGCGAGAAGGGATGCCCTTGAAATACCAGATATGGGAGACCGGGGTGGCCAGTTCAATATGGCCCATGCGTTCACGACGTACCTTGGATTTGGTTACCTCGACGCCGCACTTCTCGCAGATTACGCCCTTAAAGCGAATCCGCTTATACTTTCCGCAGTTGCACTCCCAGTCTTTGGTCGGTCCGAAAATCTTTTCGCAGAACAGACCGTCTTTCTCCGGCTTCAGCGTACGATAGTTGATCGTCTCCGGTTTTTTAACTTCGCCGTGCGACCAAGAACGGATTTTTTCAGGGGAGGCAATCTGAATCTTAATGGCATCAAATGCATTGGTTTGTTTCATCCTGATCTCCTATCCTATTCATCCTCTTCATCCGCATCATGGATGGAGAACCCGAGTGCATTGAAATCCGCTTCATCGTCCTCGACATCATCCTCGTCCAGCTCGTACTCATCGCTGACTTCCGTGGCTTCGTCGTCCGCATCATCGGCACGATGCAAGAAGGAATGCGGGGTTTCCTCGCTCTGTCGCTCATCCAAATCTTCTATTTGTGAGAAACGGGTCACATCATTTAAGTCATTGACCAGTTCCACTTCTTCATCGTTTTCATCCAGCAAATTGATATCCAAGGCCAGAGACTGCAATTCCTTAATCAATACCTTGAAGCTTTCCGGAATGCCGGGGGTCGGAATGTTCTCGCCCTTGACGATGGCTTCGTAGGTGCGTACACGTCCCGTGACGTCATCGGACTTCACCGTCAGCATTTCCTGCAGAGTGTGCGAAGCACCATAAGCTTCCAACGCCCAAACTTCCATCTCACCGAAACGCTGACCGCCGAACTGCGCTTTACCGCCAAGCGGCTGTTGCGTAACCAGAGAGTACGGACCGGTGGAACGTGCGTGGATCTTTTCCTCGACCATGTGGTGCAATTTTAGGATGTACATGTAGCCCACCGTAACACGATTGTTAAAGGGCTCGCCCGTACGACCGTCGCGCAGCTGAATCTTGCCGTTGATGGGATAGCCCGCTTTCGTCAGAGCTTCCTCGATATCTTTGTCGGAGGCACCGTCGAAAACCGGTGTGGCTACCTTCCAGCCAAGTTTCTTAGCGGCCAGACCCAAGTGCACTTCCAACACCTGTCCCAAGTTCATACGAGACGGAATGCCCAACGGATTCAAGCAGATCTGAATCGGTGTGCCGTCCGGCAGGAACGGCATATCCTCGACCGGCAAAATACGCGAAACAACACCCTTGTTACCGTGGCGACCGCACATCTTATCGCCGACCATGATCTTGCGCTTTGTCGCGATATAAACGCGAACCACTTCGTTAAGGCCCGGTGCCAGGTCGTCGCCATTGGCACGCGAATATTTCTTTACGTCTACGACGATACCGCTCTCACCATGCGGCACTTTCAAGGAAGCATCGCGCACTTCTCTGGCCTTTTCACCAAAGATGGCACGCAGCAGGCGCTCTTCCGGAGAAAGCTCCGTCTCCCCCTTCGGCGTCACCTTACCAACGAGAATATCGCCGGCAACCACCTCAGCGCCCACACGAATAATGCCGTCTTCATCCAAGTTACGGCGCATGTCTTCGCCGATGTTCGGAATATCACGGGTAATATCTTCCGGTCCGAGCTTGGTTTCACGCGCTTCACAGCTGTGTTCTTCAATATGGACCGATGTCAGCGTATCATTGATCACGAGCTCTTCATTGATGAGCATCGCGTCTTCGTAGTTATAACCTTCCCAGGTCATGAAGGCGATCAGGATGTTTTTGCCCAAGGCAATTTCGCCTTCTTCCGTCGACGGGCCGTCAGCGATGATTTCGCCTTTCTCGACGCGGTCGCCTTCATCCACAATTGGACGCTGGTTGAAGCAGGTCCCCTGGTTGGCGCGACGGAACTTAAAGACTTTATAGCTCTTTTCCTGTCCGCTCTCATCCTCACGAACCACAATGTGATCCGAATCCACCTTCGTCACAATGCCGGATGCCTTTGCGGTAATTACTACGCCGGAGTCCAATGCCGCCTTATGTTCAATACCGGTACCGATCATCGGTGCTTCGGTTTTGATCAAAGGCACTGCCTGACGCTGCATGTTCGTTCCCATCAAAGCACGGGTAGCATCGTCGTTTTCGAGGAACGGAATCATTGCAGCACCAACGGAAACAATCTGCTGCGGCGAAACGTCCATGAAGTCCACGATTTCACGCGGGAAAATATCGTTGACAGCATTGATACCACGGCCGGAAACACGAGCATTCACAAAATAGCCGTTCTCATCAATCGGTTCGTTGGCCTGTGCTTTAATGTAATGGTCTTCCTGATCGGCCGTCAGATAGACAATCTCCTCGGTCACATGGCCTGTGCCCTTCTCCACACGGCGATACGGCGTTTCGATGAAGCCATATTCATTGATACGTCCATACGTCGTTAAAGAAGTAATCAAACCGATATTCGGACCTTCAGGCGTCTCGATCGGACAGATACGGCCATAGTGCGAATCATGCACGTCGCGGACTTCCGCGCCCGCACGGTCACGAGAAAGGCCGCCCGGTCCCAACGCCGACAGACGACGTTTATGGGTCAATTCGGACATCGGGTTGGTCTGGTCCATGAATTGGGACAGCTGCGAAGAGCCGAAGAACTCTTTAATTGCTGCCGTGACCGGACGCACATTGAGCAAGCTCTGCGGAGTGGCCAAATCCGGATCACCGGTGGTCATACGCTCTTTCACCACGCGCTCCATACGAGACAATCCGATACGGAACTGGTTCTGCAACAACTCGCCCACGCAGCGCACGCGACGATTGCCCAGATGGTCAATATCATCCACGTCCCCGATACCACGATAGAGATTCAACTGATAGCTAAAGGTTGCCAGAATATCGGCTGTCGTAATGTGACGCGGGCTGATGTCCTGACGATGTTTTTTAAGGTAAGCCGCTTTTTTCTCTGCATTCGGATATTCATCCGGATGGTCTTCAAATTCCCCCAGAATATCCTGCATTGCCGGCCAGTAGAGTTTTTCCGTAAAGCCCAAGGCCGGGAAATCAATGTCCGGCAGTTGTTCTTCAAAAGCGTGATAGGTCACAAAATGGTTGCCTACGACACGGGTGACTTCTGTCAGTTCCGCATTGGAGTAAACGTCCACAATGTTGATACCGGCGTCCTCGATAGCTTCAGCAAGCTTTTCGTCCATGGTGCTTCCGGCGGAAGCAATGATTTCTCCATCTTCGCTCACGGCATCCGCTGCCAGTACGTGGCCGATAATACGGTTCTTGACCGTCAGTTTTTTATTAAAGGTATAGCGTCCCACTTTTGCCAGGTCATAGCGGCGCGGATCGAAGAACAGATTGTGAATCAACGGTTCTGCCGATTCGACCGAAGCCAGATCACCCGGCTTTAACTTGCGGTAAATTTCAATCAAGGCATCCTCGCGTGTACGAGAAACTTCCTTTTCTAAGGTCAAACGCAGGGCTTCACTGTCCCCCAGCACTTCAATCATTTCCTCGTCCGTCTCAAACAGAAGCGCACGAATCAGGGTAGTGGCAGGCAATTTTCGAGTGCGGTCAATACGAATGTTGACCACGCCATGCGCGTCATTATCATATTCCAACCATGCACCTCGGTTCGGAATGACCGTAGAAGAAATCATGGTGTTACCGGACTTATCAAAATCACGAGCATAATACACACCGGGCGAACGAATGAGCTGCGAAACAATAACACGTTCCGCACCATTAATAATGAAAGTACCGGAATCGGTCATCATCGGAATATCGCCCAAGAACACTTCCTGTTCCTTGACATCCATGATCTCGCCTTCATCAATCTTAATAAGGCGTACTTTGACTTTCAGTTTGCGCGCATAGTTCACGTCGCGCTCTTTCGATTCTTCCACCGAATATTCCGGCTCATCTTCGAAATAATAGTCGACAAAATCCAATACAAGATTTCCGGAATAGTCGCGGATAGGCGAAACGTCCTCCAAGACTTCACGCAAACCATCGTTCATAAACCATTCGAAACTGTTTTTCTGAATCGCTAAAAGATTCGGAAAGTCCAGAACCTGCGGAATGCGCGAAAAGCTCTGACGCACCGTGCGACCATACAATTGAGTATGATTATGCATAAACACCCCTTCCAGTACCGCAAAATGACAAAAATTGGGAACGAATTATTACACTATGAGACAGCTTCACATCTTAGCACACAAAAAGATCCCCTGTCAAGGCACGCCAGGGGTAAAAACTCGAAAAATCGAGCAAAAATAAAATTCATGAGTATGATACAAGATTTTCTTTGTCTTGTCAATAGGAAACGCCCGGATGCGTGGTGCTGCAAATCCGGGCGTTTTGTGCTATTCCATAAAAATTCTTTTTTTGCCGTTGGCGTTATCTGCAGAAGGCTCGTGCTCCTTAGCGACTTTGTTTCTCCAATTGCATAGAAACGTCATGGCCATTCAGATCCACCGCTTCCTCATTCAGCGCATCGACGCGAGTAATGGAGACAGCGAGTGTTTCCTTTTGAATCTGTTCTTCTCCCTCTTCAAGCGCTGCCGCTACAGTATCGTCCGCACAGTAGGTGATCGTGATGCGGTCGGACACTTCGTAGCCGTTTTTCTTTCGCGTCTGCTGTACTTTGGAGATGAACTCACGAACATAGCCTTCGCGGATCAATTCGTCGGTCAACTGCGTTTCCAAAACAACGAATACTCCATGATCTGACGTCACATCAAAGCCTTCCTGCGCATCGAAATGGGCCGATACAAACTCCTCCGCAATTTCCACATCATGCCCGTTAAGCGAAACCGTAACCGATCCCTCCTGTATCTCAGCCAAAAAGGCGGAAGGATCCACCGTATTGAGATAGGCGGCAAAGGCCTTCATATCGCCCCCCAATACCTTACCGGCAACCTTAAAGTTCGGCTTCAAAGAAACTTTCATGAACTTTGACAGTTCATCCGAATAGATGACTTCTTTGATATTCAGCTCTTCCGCAATGAGATCGTCCAAATCGTCCACGATGGGCGCCAGGGTCTTATCCACCAGGATCGCTTGCAGAGGCTGACGCACTTTAATGCCGGCATCCTCACGAGCGGCACGACCGAGGTTCACCAGACGGCGTACAAGATCCATCTTCTTCTCAAGCTCCGCATCAATAACAGACTCGTCTGCCTGTATCTGATATTCCAGGTGTACGGAATCCATTTCTTCTCCCTGCGTCAGGGCTTGGTACAGATCATCTGCCAGGAACGGGGTAATCGGTGCAATCAGTTTGGATAAACCGTAGAGCACCTCCCAAGTGGTGCGGAACACTGCCTTATTCTGCGGTGTTTCTTCCGATGACCAGAAACGCGAACGGTTACGACGAATGTACCAGTTGGAAAGATCCTCCACCACGAAATCCGACAAAGCATGCACAACGCGGTTGTATTCAAATTGATCCATATCCGTATGATAGCGACGCACCAACGAATGGAAGCGCGACAGCAACCAACGGTCAATTTCCGGGCGTTCCGCCACGGGCAGATCAAATTTTCTGGGATCCCACTCATTGGTGTTGGCGTAGAGCGCAAACATCGCGTAGACGTTCTTAATGGTACGGAAGAACTTGGATTGCACTTCCTTTAATCCGGCAATGTCAAAGCGCGTCGGCAGCCACGGCGGCGATACATACAACGAGTAGAAGCGCACCGCATCGGCACCGTACTCATCAAAGAGCGCAAAGGGATCCAAGGTATTGCCCTTGGACTTGGACATTTTCTGCCCGTTTTTATCCAAAATCAGGTCGTTGACCAGTACGTTACGATAGGGCGTTTGACCGGTGTACAGCACGGAAATGGCCATGAGGGAGTAGAACCAGCCGCGCGTCTGGTCAATGCCTTCGCAGATGAAATCCGCCGGGAAATAAAGTTTCTCAAAGTCATCCTTATGCTCAAAGGGATAGTGGCGCTGTGCAAAGGGCATGGCGCCGGAGTCAAACCAGACATCGATAACATCCGGCTCGCGACGCATGATGCCACCGCACTCCGGACAGGTCAGCGTAACATTGTCCACATACGGGCGATGCAATTCAATCGATGCATCAATATCCTCTCTGGCTTCCTCGGCCAATTGTACACGGGAACCGATGGAATGCTGATGACCGCAATCTTCGCACACCCAAATGTTCAGCGGCGTGCCCCAATAACGGCTGCGAGAGAGCGCCCAATCGTTCAAATTTTCAAGCCAATTGCCGAAGCGCTTTTCCCCAACGTAATCCGGATACCAATGCACCTTCTTATTCTCTGTCACCATCTGATCGCGGAACTTCGTCACATTGATGTACCAAGACGGCTTCGAATAATAGATCAGCGGGGTGCCGCAACGCCAGCAATGCGGATAATTATGTTTAATTTTTTGTTTCGCATAGAGTTTGCCGTTTTCGCGCAGATACTGGAGTACCTCCGGATCGGCATCCATCACGAAAGTGCCTTCATACGGGCCTTCTGCAAATTTGCCTTGTTCATTGACCGGATTCACATAGGCTAGGTCATAGCGCACGCCTGTTTTATTATCGTCTTCACCAAAGGCCGGTGCGGTATGCACGATGCCGGTACCGTCCGTAGTCGTGACATAGTCCGCCAAGGTGACAAAGAAGGCCTTGCCTTGTACCTTAATAAAGGGCAGAAGCTGTTCGTATTCAAGATATTCCAGGTCGCGTCCTTTCATCGTCTCAAGGACTTCCACCGGACCATAGTCTTTTTTCAGAACAGCGTCCATCAAATCCTTCGCCAAGTAGTAAATTTCATCGCCTTGGCGCACTTTCACATAGTCGACATCCGGATGCACCGTCAAGGCAACGTTGGAAGGCAAGGTCCACGGTGTCGTCGTCCAAGCAAGAAAATACTCATTGCTCGTGCCTTTCACCGGGAATTTCACATACGCTGTTGTCACTTCATCTTCACGATAGCCCTGTGCCACCTCATGGGAGGCTAGTCCCGTGCCGCAGCGCGGGCAGTAGGGTAAAATTTTTGCGCCCTTGTAGACGAGGCCGCGCTCATGGAAATTATGCAACAGATGCCACACCGTTTCGATGTAATCATTGTCCAGCGTAATATAGGGATCTTCCATATCCGCTAAAAACGCCATGCGATCCGACATGTCCATCCAAAGATTGCGATAACGGAACACCGATTCACGGCATTTTTTATTAAAAGCTTCCACGCCGTAGGCTTCAATTTCACTCTTCTGATGAAAACCGAGCTCTTTTTCCACCTCAATTTCAACAGGCAAACCATGGGTATCCCAGCCAGCTTTGCGGCGAACCTGATAGCCTTCCATGGTTTTATAACGATTGGTCATATCTTTTAAAGTACGCGAAATGACGTGATGAATGCCCGGGCGACCGTTGGCCGTCGGCGGTCCATCAAAAAACACGAATTTTTCATGATTAGCGCGTTCGTCTACGGAGCGCTTCAGCAAGTCCATGTCTTTCCATACCTTGCTGCGTGCTAATTCTCCTTCTCGCACATTTTCCGGTAAGCTTTTAAATGCCATGCTTTCTCCTATCTTGCTTCGCACTGTCTGCCAGGAGGCAGGGGTTTGCTGTTTTCTCTCCATTATACACAACGTGGCAAAAAACGGGGCTTTTTCCTGTGACACGATGCCTTTTCTAAAGCCTGATCGTGCGCTTGCGCCTATTCTGCGAGCAATGCACCGGCCGCCGCATAGGCACTGGCCCATGCCCAGTGCAGATTATACCCGCCGCATTCGCCGACGATATCGATGACTTCACCGATAAGATACAGCCCCGGACACGTTAGAGATTGAAGACTTCTCATATCGATTTCGTCCGTGCTAACGCCGCCGCAAGTCACGTGTCCGTGGTCTTTCTTATGCACACCACGCACGATAAAGTGCCAGGCGCAGGCCCGTGTAAGAATACGCTCCAAGTTCTCTTTATCGGGTGCTTCGTTAGCATCAACCTCACATTCTTTGGCTAATTGTCGCACCACAGCTTCCGGCAGCATGCCGGAAAGCACATCCGCTACGCGCCAAGAAGGAAAGCGAGCGTGCAATTGCCATGCATTCGAAATCCACTCCTTCACCGAGTGCTGTGACAACAAATTGACGCATACTGTTGGCGGCTGCTCGGAGGACGTGTTTAAGACGGCTGTGGCTACGGCATCCAATATACGATTGGAAAGGCGTAAAATGCCAATGCCGGAAAGGCCGTATTCCGTAAAAAGCAAATCATCGGTGACCTGCTGCCCTTGCGCAGATAAGGCCGCTGTCATTTTAATGCCGGCTAACGCACTCGTTCGAGCTTTTTCCTCCACTTCCAAGGGCACCATGCCTGCATGCAGCGATGTCAAGTGGTGTCCCAGTGCCTTAGCCAGCGAATAGCCGTTGGACCATTCTTTTTTACCGATACCGTAACTGCCGCCCGTGGCAATGACCACGCGGTCAAAGGATTGTTCCTTTCCGTTTTCAAAGCGCAATACGAAGCGATCGCCCTCTTTATGTATCGCCTGCACACCGCAGGAACAGACGGTGTGCACACCGGCATCCGTAAGCCAGGCACTCAGGCGATTCACCACGGTTTCCGCCCGCAACGTTGCCGGATAAGTCATGCCGCTTTCAAACGTCACCGCAGGCATTCCCAATAAGGCGAAGAGGCGCAGCGCTGCGGCAAAGGGAAAAATTTCAAGCACATGTGCGCTTTGTCTGCCCGACTGGCCCGTATAATGTGCCGGGGAAACGTGAGAATTCGTAAAGTTGCAGCGCCCGTTACCGGTAGCACGCACCTTGCGCAACAAGCTTTCTCCCTTTTCAAACAAGAATACTTCGGGCACTGACGATTCCACGATGTCGGATACTTGCGCTTTGTCCGATTGTAGTGCTTGCCAAAGATCCGGACGGCGTAAAAAACCCGCACAGGTGACGCCGGCAGCGCCTCCGCCAATTATTGCGATTCGCATGTCGTACCTCCATAAAAACGGCAATGATCACGTACATTGCAATTCTCACATTCCGGGCGGCGCGCTTTACATACATAGCGCCCCTGAAAAATCAATAAATGATGTGCTTGTGACCAGTCGGAACGATCCAAAATCTGCTGCAGATCTTTTTCGCACTGCGCCACATCGCTCGAATGCGACAAGCCAATGCGATTGGAAACACGAAACACATGGGTGTCCACGGCAATCGCCGGTATGCCGAACGCATTAGAAGCCACAACATTGGCCGTCTTTCGTCCCACACCGGGTAATGTCATGAGCGTTTTTATGTCTTTTGGCACGCAGCCATCGTATTGCTCCGCTAAAATGCCCGCGGTGCGGATGACATTACGTGCTTTCGTATGAAAAAATCCAATCGAACGAATGTACGTCTCCACGGTCTCCAATGGC
The DNA here is from genome assembly GCF_000308275.2 of Levyella massiliensis. GTDB lineage: Bacteria > Bacillota > Clostridia > Tissierellales > Peptoniphilaceae > Murdochiella > Murdochiella massiliensis_A. Next base: position 197,966 of record NZ_HG529490.1, on the reverse strand, counting down.
GCCTTAGCTAACGCGGCCGCCGTCGGATAGGCGGCAAATAACGCGGGCGTAACACGATTGACCTGCTTATCGGTCGTCTGCGCCGACAGCATCGTGGCTATGAGCAATTCAAAGGGATTCGCCGCCACCAGCTCGCCCTTAGCATTCGGATGTGCCTCCCGCAACTTATCCAGAATCACTCGAGCTTCTTTTTTGGTCATCTTTTTCAAGGCGGACTCCTCTCCAGTCGGCATTCTATGCCGTCAATTATGACAAATGCTATGAAGTCTATTATAATAAAAGTCATTCCGAAACGAAACCGTCGCCCGATCGGCTTGCCGCTTACGACAGCTGCGCCAGCAGGGCCGTTCTCCTTATAGAAAGGATGTTCATGTTTAATCGTAGTAAAAAGGACATGTCACATTTTGATTGGATTCTATTCCTCGTGACGCTGATCCTTTGTGTATTCGGCTTCATCGTCGTCTTTTCCGCCACCGTATCACGCGGCGGACAATGGCATGCGTTAAAATCGCAATTTGCCGCCACAGCGCTCGGTGTAGCCCTGATTGTATTGTTGCAATACATTGATGTGGATTACATGAAAAAGCTGGCGATGCCCATCTACGGCATTGCCGTTTTGCTTTTGATCGCCACGATGCTTTTCGGTGTGGGTGAAGATGCCTGGGGTGCACGCTCCTGGCTCAAACTCGGCCCCGTCACCTTCCAGCCGGCGGAATTTACAAAGATTGCTGTGATGATTGCCTTTGCCATGCTCTTGGAGCGCTATCAGTATCGGCTCAATAAAATAACGACCTTGTTGATTTTAGCCGTTGCCATGGGGATTCCCGTGGTGCTCATTTTACGGCAGCCGGACTTCGGCACGGCGGCGGTGTTTATCTTCTTCCTTGCCCTGATGATTTTCTATGCCGGCCTGCATTGGGGCTACATCGTTGCTGCTTTGGTCTTAGTAGCGGTGGCTACACCGATCGTGTATCAGCATCTGTCACCGATGCAACAAGATCGCATTCTGAACTTTCTTAACCCGATGCGTGACGTAATGAAGAGCGGCTATCAAACCTATCAAGGGCTAATTGCGATCGGTTCCGGCAAGCTCTTCGGTAAGGGCTTTTTGCATGGAACACAAACGCAATACGGCTTTATTCCGGAACGCGACACGGACTATATTTTTGCCGTGTTGGCGGAGGAGTTTGGGCTTGTCGGTGCAGGGGTGCTCATTCTGCTATACGCGGTCATGCTGCTACGCATCTTGCTCATTGCGAAAAGAGCAAAGGATATGTTCTCGCGCACCCTCTGCGTGGGCGTCGCTGCGATGCAATTCATTCATATCTTTGAAAATATCGGCATGACTATCGGCGTCATGCCGTTAACCGGCATCCCACTGCCCTTCCTTTCCAACGGCGGTACCTTCCAGCTGATCAATCTATTGAGTATCGGCATGATTCTCTGCATATCCACGCAGCGCAAGCCACTGGATTTTAATGCGCCGGAGCCTTCTTTTTCCCGATAGAATGTTGGCTTTTCATGCTATTGCTTTTGACCGCTTTCCATGCCAAAAAGAGCGGCATACACCATACACACTCAAAGAGACACGTCATAAGGCGTGCCTCTTTTTGATTCCAGACCAACAGGCGAGGACCCACAGGCAATGGATTTTCGGCATAAAAAATATGACCTTCGACATCGGTGCGATGCCAAGGCACGCCGAATTTTCGTAGACGCGCCAAGGTTTCCGGCGTCGGATGTCCGTAGCGATTGTCTGCGCCACAGCTGATCAATGCTTGCGCGGGGCGTAATCGGCCAAGCAATGTCGCACTGCTGCCTTTTCGTGAACCGTGATGCGCTACTTTTAACAGGGACAGCGGAGCCGGCATGGTATCGTAAGGAAGGGCGTGGTCCTCTTCCTGATCGCCCATCAGCAATATGCCGCCGCCAAAGTCCAAATACATGACCAGACAGTGATTGTTCTTATCCTCCGCATCCCATTGCCCCGGTGTCACGACAGAAACGGTGATAGGACGGCCGCTCGTACCAGGTTGCGTAAAGAGTGTTCGACGCTCTCCTGCCATAGCAATCTGATGGCGTGCCCCGAGATCCGGCGGCAGCTTTTGGAATGAACCATTTAACGATGGCGCCGTAATGACCCGTTTCACGGTCATTGCTTTTAAGAGCCCCTGCAGATTTCCCATATGATCGTAATCGGCATGGGAGAGAAAGATTCCTTCAATTTCCGTAATGCCCTGCAGCTTCAAATAGGCTGCCAGGGCCGCTGCTTGCGTATTTTCTCCTGTTTGATGATTCATTTTGCCTCCGGTATCCCATAAAAACGCGTGTTGCCCCTGTCTTAACATAAGACAATCGCCCTGGCCGATATCCACCGCCTGAAAGATCGGTGGCAGCAGCGGTTCGAGAAAAAACGGCCGCAGTATTGTAAGGAGGGCCCATATAAAAAAGATTAAACTTTGATGAAGCACTTCGCGATGCAACAGCAGATTCGGCAAGCGATGCTGTTGCAGCCGTGCGCAAAATTTTTGTATCGTACCGAGGCGCCATAAGAGTATCCCCGCCAATAGCAACGCATAGAGCGCCAACGTTCCCGACGAAAAGGTAAAATGAACCCCGGGAACAGCCAATGCGGAGAGGCCTTTAAGTAGCGCACGAAAAACTGCATAGGTCAAGCGATAGAGACCGCTCAAAAAAACATGTATGTATCCTAATCCCGGTATAGCGCCGAAAAGAAAGGTCAGCACGCCAAGAGCAAAGAGCGGCGTAAAAGCGGGAATGGCAAAGAGATTAGCCAATAAGGTGGAGGGCGTCTGCGGGATGCCCATATTGACTAAAACGGGCATGGTAAAGGCACTGATCCAAAAAGATTGGCGCAACGATTGTTGAAACATACCACCCTTACCGTGAACGCGTTCCAATTGTTGCACCGCACGCAACGCTGCAGCACAAAGAAAGCTTAATAAGAGTCCCGCATCAAAAAGGCGCGACGGACGCCATGCCAGCACCAAGCACAGTGCCAACAGGAATCGCTTCATGGGCTCCTCTTTACGCTTCGAGGCAATGGCCATTTCATGAAACGCCAAAAAGAGCCAGGCGCGCAGGATGGATGCCGGAAAATCCAGAAGCGCCGCGTAAAAGAGCAGGAGTGCGAGTAATCCCCCGGCTATCGTGCGGCGTGAAAATGGCAAAAAGGCGGCTATAAAAAGCCCCCATTCAAAAAGCAGGTGCACGTGCAATCCGCTGGCTGCCAGCAGATGGGCCACGCCCAAGTCTTTCATATCTTCTTGGATCGAAAATCCACCACCGGCCTGTGCTCCCAACAAGACGCGTTTTAGAAATTGAAAACTTTCCCCCTCCTGCCGATCGCATTGCGCCGCCAAATTTTGTCGCAGTCGCACTAAAAAAGCACTCGGGCACCATGTGTGTCGTAAAAAGTGTGCCTGTCGTATCCGAAAACGCGCCGACATTCCCCGGCTGCCATAGTAGTCTGCCGCATCAAAGCTTCCCGGCAGCGATGCCTTGGCAAACGCCTTTCCCTCACCGGAAACGGCATAAACCCTACCGAGAAAGGCAAGCGGCGACGATAAGCCCCTTTGTTTTGTGGATTGATGTTCCAATATGGCTATATCTTTTTCCACCGGCTGATCCGAGAGTACCCGCAGTGCAAAAAGAGAATTCTTGGGCGTAATGCTGAATACGAAGCGCGCCTTTTCCCCTGCTCCTTCCAGCCCCGTCACTTGGATTTCGCTCTGTTTTGTTGAGGAAAATAAAGCAGACGTCGCCATGGCATCACGGAGCGGATTGCATAGTGAAAACAACACCATTCCGCTCATCAGCGCTAATCCCGTTTTTCGATAACGTCGAAACAAAAGCGGCATCAAAAGAATTGCAACGACGGACAATTCCTGTGCAGAAAGCCACAACCCTGCCAGAAATGCAGCCATCCATACAGACTCCACTTTCCCTCCTCTCTTCTGTGCTAAAATAGGCGCAAAGGAGCGCACTATGGAAACCGTTTTAAGAAACCCCTATCAGATTGAACTGGACACTATCATCACCACACAAAATCCGGACGGCGCCAATGTTCTCGTACGCTTGGCGGATACCATCTTGCCGGATTATCACGCCCTGAAACTGTTTCCCGAAATGGTCTATTGTAACGATGTTCTTCTGCCGACGGAAGCGGTGCGCGATGGAAAAACATTGCTTCTGCCTGATACACCAGAGCAAAAGGTTTTACGACTGCGCGTTTCCTATGCGATGCGTAAACATCTGTTGCAACAAGTGACGACGCGTCTCATCCTGACTGTTCTCTGTCAAAACTACTTTGCCTGTAAACCGATTTTCTTCGCGCATCCGACTTCCGATCGCATTGTTCGTCTGACACTGCCCGCCATGATTGATGACGAGGCTGCATCGGAAACCGCTCGTTTCCTCGCGCATCGCGTCAATGCCTGGAAGGACGCGGGGCTTAATCTGCACACGCGTGCTGAGCGCATGGAGACGACATTCTACGGCATGGCAACACTTCCTTGGATGGGACCGCATCTGTTTCATACCGCAGAGCTTGATGCCATAACGCCGCACCGCAGCCTCTGCACCTCCGTCGGATTACAATTGGAATTCCTTATGGGCTGTGACCGGCCCGTATTCTAAGTGGATCGTAACAGGAGCGAAACGCGCCTCTCCGCTTTGTCCATATTAAGTATAAAAAAAATCGCCGTCCCATGGTGTCCCAAAGTGACGACGATTCGTTCCTAATTTTTCTGTATGGTTTAGTTTTTCTTTCCTTTAACAGTATTACTGCCTTTTTCCTCGGGCGGCGTCAAACTTTCAACCAGTGTTAAAAGCCAAGCAGCTGCTAAGGCAATACATCCCGCTACAAAGAAATACACACCCGCCCATAGCGCTTGCAGTCCGGCGATATGCGCTTTTCTTGCAAAGCCCAGCACAAAGAAGCCGATACCGAGTACGACGCCTACCAAAGCAGGCAGATATTTCATCCATTTCACAGAATGAAATAACATATAGAGCGCCACGGTTACCGCTGTAAATATGACGATCATCAGCGGCAGCATGATAAGTTTGGATTGATATTGTGCAATGATTCCAAATAGACTTGCCATAACCTTCTCCTATCTTGTGTAATCTTACCATACCCCGACTCCCTGCGCTATAATAGAATCAAATAAACTGTATTCCTGTGGATTCGTTTCCACTATTTGCCGGTCGAGACCGGCTCCTTTCCGGAGGAGGTAACCCGTGAAAAAGCGTTACTGCATTGGCTTGTTCATACTTGTCCTATTGGTTCTTGCTCTTGTCCCGTTCTCCTCTAGGGCTGATGTCGGCGGCGGTGTCGACTGGGGCACCAATAATTGGGGTGGCCATGATTGGGGCGGTCATGATTGGGGCGGCAACGATTGGGGCGGCAACGATTGGGGCGGCAATGATTGGGGTGGCGGCTCGGATTTTGGCAACGTCACCGGCGCCTTTAATCCCTTTTTTCTGTTCTACGCCTTCAATAACCCATGGCTGATTTTGATCATTAATGTCATTTTGATCATTCGCTTTCTGATTTGGAGAAAAATGCGCCGTAATAACCAAAATCGCTCACAATCCTACGCTGATCCGTCGTTTTCTACTGCAAGCGACCAAAATCTGCAAACCCTGCTCGATCGCGATCCGCATTTTTCCAAGCAACAATTTTTGCTGCACGTCTCCGACGTCTTTGTCGCCCTGCAGCAGGCCTGGACGGCGAAGGACTGGCGTACCATCCGCACCTTCGAGTCTAACAACCTCTATGACCAACACGCCCGACAGCTGCAACAATACATCGATAAAAAGCAAACCAATGTCGTTGAAGACATCTCCGTTTTGGAAACGCGCATTGAATCTTATGAAGAGGACGAAGAAAATTCGTATTTGAACGCCATCATTCGAGCACGCTACTGCGACTATGTCATAGAAGATGAAAGCGGGCGTGTCATTAAGGGCAAAAAAGGGCATCGCTATATTATGACGTACCGCATGCAGTTCATGCGCAAACTCGACGCTAAAACGGAGAACCAAACACAAACCAAAGCCACGCAGTGTCCAAATTGCGGTGCACCACTTGCCATCAATCAAAACGGCATCTGCGAATATTGCGGCGCCGAAGTCACCACCGGAGCCAATCAATGGGTATTAAGTGCTCTACAGCCCCTGGAACAACGCAGTGCGTAAGCCCTCATTAAGCGCGAGGATCTTCCTTTCCGACTTTTCCCTGCGTAACTTTTCCATGTACGATAGGCCAAAGCACGCTTTCTTCGTCACATGAACAACATATCCTCGTAGTAGAGTGTAACAAAAAGGAGGAGCTATGAAACATTCGATTCTTAAGACAATTTCGGCCTTGACCTTAGCCGTCCTGTTAACAGCTTGCCAAAGCACCGCACCCGCTTCCGAAGAACTCTCGTCGCAGGTCGATTCCGCTGTTGCAAGCACATCGGAAGTCACTTCCTCGGAAAACAAAAGTTCTTCTGCCTCGCTTTCTTCCTCTGATGAAGATACGCTGTCCGCAGAAACCGTTACATCACTTGAGAAATTGGCACACGATGTAGCCGAATTTCCAACCGGTACGGCAGGTGCAAGCATGAAAGCCGTCCAGATCGCCAATAACTTTCTGCCATTTGGCGATGCATTAAAGGCCCATCCGGATGTGTTGATCCGCGCTTTGAAAAAAGAGAATTTAGCGAATGACTTTAACGAACTGCAGCAGCAATGGGAAGTTATTTCGGAAAATATCCAAGGCTTGGTCAAAAAAGATGCCATTACTATTGCAACAGCGAATGATGCCGGTGTGGATGTGAAGACCTCTCTCCTGAAAGCCGATGAGTGGAAAAGCGTATGCGAGACCATCGCCAAAGGGCTGAAATAGGCTTTCTTATAGAACCATAACAAATTAAAATAAATGAGCTGTCTTGCACAGCTCGGCGGATAACTATAGAAGAAGCAGAGGGCGGCCTATGGCCGCCTTCCTTTTTTGTCGCCGTGTGGCGATCCTGTGCGATTTCTGACTAGGTAAAAACCGTATATCGAAATTTACCTAGTCGCCATTTGGCGATCCTGTGCGATTTCCAGCTAGGTAAAAACCGTATATGGAAATATACCTAGTCGCCATTTGGCGATCCTGCGCGTTTTCCAGCTAGGTAAAAATCGTATATGGAAATATACCTAGTTGCCGCACGCCATCGCCATGTGCTTTCTGGCTAGGTAAAAACCGTATATCGAAAAATACCTAGTCGCCACACGCCATCACCGTGCATTTTCCGGCTAGGTAAAAACCGTATTTCGAAATATACCTAGTCGCCATTTGGCGATCCTGCGCGTTTTCCAGCTAGGTAAAAGCCGTATATGGAAATATACCTAGCTGCCGCACAGCGTTGCCGAGCGTTTGCCAGCTAGGTAAAAACCGTATATCGAAATTTCCTAGTCGCCATGTGGCGATCCTGTGCGATTTCCAGCTAGGTAAAAACCGTATATCGAAATATACCTAGCTGCCGCACGCCATCGCCATACATTTTCCAGCTAGGTAAAAACCGCATTTCGAAAAATGCCTAGTCTCCGCACGGCGTTGCATCGCATGGCACAAGGAGCGCCGCGCGGTGCGCTTTGCAGTGGGCGTCTGCAGCGTCCGAAAACAACCGCATGCCGTCGCCCGGAAGCGGCTATCTGCATCGTCCAAAAGCAGCCCCTGCCGTCGCCCCGCAGCAGCTACCCGCGTCGTTCTATAGCAGCCCCCTACGGCGGCGATTGGATCCGAAAGGGCACCGCTCCTCTCTTATCTGGCAACGCTATTCGGTTTGTTTCTGACTTTCTCCGGCACGCGATCGGCCATGCGCAAGAACACAAAGCCTAACAGGAAAAAGATGGCTAAAGCGGCAACAGCAATGTTGATGGTGCCTCCGGCGTATTTGACCATGGCGATGACAAAGGAGCCCAAGAAAGAAGCGCCTTTGGCAAAAATGTCATAGATGCCGAAGTATTCACCAGCATGTTCAGGCGGGATTATGCGAGAATAGTAGGAACGGGAAAGGGCTTGAATGGCGCCTTGGAACATGCCGACGCCGAAAGCCATGATGCCGAACTGCCAAAGTGCCTGCAGGGTGAGTGCATAGAGTGCCACAGCAAGATAGCCTAAGATACAGACCAGGATCAGGTTTACCGTGCGGAATTTGCGCGACAGCCGTCCGAAAAGCAGAGAAAAAGCAAATGCGACAACCTGTGTAAGTAGCAGCACGATGACCTGCCCGACGGTATCCAATCCCAAATCGGTACCGATATTGATGGCATTGTTGATAATCGTGCCCACTCCATCGATATACATGAAAAAGGCAAGCAGGAAAAGAAATACTTTACGCTCATTTTTCACAATATCCACAAAGGTGCGCCGGACGGCGGTAAAGCTTTCAATAAGCGGCGGGGCCTGTTCGCGCACATAATTTTTCTGTTCATATGTCCCAAGCAGAGGCACGGTGACCAAGAACCACCAGACGGCAGTAACCACACAGCCAATCAGACGAGCAATACCCGGGTCCAAGATGTGCAGCATGGAATCAGCAACGTAGGCGAATAAGGCAATCAAAAAGGGAATGCAAGATCCGATGTAACCCCAAGCGTAGCCGTGGGAAGAAATTTCATCCATGCGTTCCGGTGTTGTCACATCGACCAGCATAGAATCATAAAACGTGAGCGATGCAGAATAGGCAATCTTTACGAAAATGAAGAGAATGAGAAATAATAGCCAGCTGGTTGTGACGCCAAAGAGCAGGCATCCGATCACCCCAATGGCTAAAGAGGTGGTGAAAAATAGTTTCTTGGCGCGACGGTGGTCGGCAATACTGCCAAAAATCGGCCCGAGAAGCGCTACGATCACCGTCACCAGAGAAACGCTCAGCGCCCAGTGCCCCGTGGCTTCATCCGACGTCAGGCCTCCCGGTTCGCCTGTAATGGCAAGCACCTTAAACCAAATCGGAATCAGGGTTGTTGCCAGCATTGTAAAGGCAGAGTTGGCTACATCGTACAGCACCCAGGCGAATTCTCCGGGGGTGAAAGAGTTGCGTATCTTTTCCAGCATAGTAATCCTTTCTGCTACGCGCTACGCGTAGTTTGGATCCGGATCCCCGGCATCCGTACGAACGGCTTCAAAGTGACGATCAAAGAACGGATCCAAATCCGCTTTATCTTCCAGGAAAGCGATGAAATTAGGCCATAGCGCAGAAAAGCGCGCTTCCGCATCTTTCAGGAGCTCGTCCAGGCGCACATTCGAGGCATGACAACGCGGATCTTCTTTGTCTTCCATAAAGAGATCTCCAAAATCGCCCGGCATGGCAATGACCCGTGTCGCGGTGCGAATTAGGGCGCGTTTGATGCCGTGCGGCGAATAAAACATACGCAATCCACGCACCTGGCTTTTTAGTACATCATGCATACTTTCCGGATCCAGGCCGAAGAACGGGCCGATTACTCTCGCTGCCTCTTCCGATGGTTGTACCAGACGCGAGCGATCCACCTTCTCCGGGTTTTTGCCTGCACGTCGCAACAGGCAGGCATCATATTCCGCTTCAATTTTATTGTGCGACACGCCGCCTTTCAGAACGTGCCATTCCACAAACGTATGACATGTAGCGTCCAGCACAAAGTGGGTCAAAAAGCCAATTAGATAGGCTTTTTGTTTTTCTTGTACAGCAGGATCGTCCGTGTGTTGAACAATATATTTTGCTCGGGTGAAAAATTCCCTTGCCGGCTGAAAATGCAGGGTGTTCCCTTGAGTGCGAATCGCATTTTTTTGTAGCGGTTTATAGTAAAACAAGGGGTCGGGACCGTGAACGCCGATATCAAAGAGCGCCCGATGCGAGAGAACCGCTTGTTTCAATGCCTCCGGCAATTGTGGATACACGCGGTCTCCAAATTGATAATGCGTATAGGTGGTCGGCATGATCTCTCCTTTCCCTTCCGGTTTTCTTGCCTTTTCATTTTACCAAAGACGTGATTGCGTGGCATCCATACGATACTTCACCATTTAACGGTAATCGGTTGGCGTTTTACTTTATTCTTGCACCGCCCCACTCGACAACCGTAAAGCCTTGCCGTTTCATTGAGAAAAGCTTTTGTTCTCTGATGTCTATAGGTTTGACAGAAGGATACCAGGTCATAAAAACTCGTATCATCGTATCTTCTTTGGGAACAACGGTAAGTTTGGCATCGTTCGTGTACGCACGATCTTGGAAGGTAATGATGTTGTACGGAATATCTTCCATTTGAGGAAGCCAGTACACAATAAATTCATTTATTTCTCTATGATTCAAACCCAGCGTCTCCAATTTCTCTTCAAGAAATTTTTCTGTATCCGATCCCTTAACGCAAAATCCTTCATCCATCTTATACGTTTTATCTTTCACGCCCTCCCAGAACAGCGCATAGTATTCACGGTTATTGCACCGAATGGTACCGTCGGGTTTGGCCGTAACCTGCCATGTTGTGTTCGCAGAAAAGGAAGGATAGACGTGTGTAAACTTTCCGTTATAGTCCAGAGAGACCGATACACGTTGTTCTTGTTCCGGATAAAGATAGATCATCGGTTTGAGTTCTTTCGTATCGTTGATATCTTGCTGATAGGCCGCGAGAACGCCCAGCAATAATAAGATAAGGATTATCAATAGTATCACTATCTTCGGCTTTTTCATGACTATTCCACTCCTTTCTCTCTTCTTCATTCTAACAGGAATAACGCAAAGATTGACATAAGATCGATGTGTTTTCACGACCGGCAGAAACAGAAAAAAAACGGCATAGCCGGTAATTTCTTACCAAGCTATGCCGCTGCTTTTCGGAGATTTGAAATCTCGAATGAGCAACCACAAATAGGGTTTCTTTTTTTATAACGCGTCGCTCGCAGCGATTAACGTTTCGAGAACTGCGGGCTCTTACGTGCCTTCTTGAAGCCGTATTTATAACGTTCCTTCTTACGTGCATCACGCGTCAGGAAGCCGGCTTTCTTCAAGCTTGCACGGAGGTTGGGGTCAAATTCAAGCAAAGCACGGGCAACGCCCAAACGAATGGCGCCCGCCTGACCGGTAAATCCGCCGCCTTTTACCGTAACGGCAACGTTAAAACCTTCGCGCTGTCCCACTAACTCCAACGGCTGTGTGCAGATGTCGCGCAGGGTTTCATAATCAAAATATTCTTCCAAGCTGTAACCATTGACAAGCACCTGTCCGTTTCCCGGAAGGAGTCGAACTCGTGCTACGGCCGATTTGCGACGGCCGGTGCCGCGATATTGCTGATCCATCGTATCCTCCTACTTAAAACGTTAATTCTTCCGGCATCTGGGCGGCATGTTTGTGCTCCGGTCCCACATATACCTTCAGCTTGCGGTACATCTGATGTCCGAGCGTATTGTGAGGAAGCATGCCACGAACGGCTCTTTCCAAAATGCGCTCCGGATGTTTTTCCATCATATCCGCATAGGAGATATCACGACGGCCACCAACAAAGCCGGTGTGATGCTTGTACATCTTTTTGTGTTCTTTGTCATTGGTCATGCGCACTTTCTCGGCATTGATAACAATGACATAGTCACCCGTGTCTACATTCGGGGTGAAAATCGGTTTGTGTTTTCCGCGAAGCACGGCAGCAATATGTGCAGCAAGACGACCGACCACTTGATCCGTCGCATCGACGACATACCACTTGCGCTCCACCTCCAACGGTTTTGCTAAAGTTGTTTTCATCTTATGCTCCTTTTCTTCCTGCTCTGTCCATTTTGACTCCGCCGATCAGAGAAGCGGGTTTTGTTGATTCGACAATTTTTGTTTCGCACATCGACGCTGCGAATGGAATTACCGAAGATCCGGGGCATAAAGATGCCCAAACAGATACCCGAATATTATAGAGGAAACCTGGAGGAAAGTCAAACTAAAACCATCCCGCAAACAGCGGCAGCACATAGGAAGTACAAACCGCCAGAACCAGGGCCGGCAGCATGTTGGCCACCCTGAGCATTTTCCCCCATACCAGGTTAATACCAATGGAAAAGATTAGGATCGAACCCATCAGCGAAAGATCTGCCAGCGCTGTCTCGGTAAGAATCGGTGCAATCCATGTAGCGAATATCGTTAAAACGCCTTGGAATAAGAACAGCGTGATCGCCGAAAAAATAGCGCCGGGTCCCATCGATGCACTCATGGCAAGCACGAGAAGAAAATCCAAAACGGATTTAACCACCAGCGTGGAAATGTCGTGGCTTGCCCCATCCTGAATCGCACCGATGACGGCCATCGCCCCGATGCAGATGGACAGCGATGTTGTGACAAAGGCTTCCACAAACCGTGCATCTTTTTGATTGCCGGAACGACCTTTTAGCCATTCTCCAAAATTAATCAGTTTTTGTTCCAAATCCAAGCCTTCGCCGATTATCGTTCCCACCGCCAGAGTCAAGATGATAAAGAGCGTCCGCCCGGCAATGAGTTCTCCATGCTGTATACGCAACATGCCTTGCATCGCACTGGCAATGGCCATGAACAGCACGCTCACCCCGCAAGTTTTAATGACCGCTTCCTGCTGATTCTGTTTGAATATATGCCCTGTAAGCAACCCCAGAAAACCACCGATAATCACCGCTACGGTATCGATCAATGTCCCCAGTCCGACCATGACTTCTCCTTTGACGTCCTGTCAGCTTCTCGTTACTTGAGCGCGTCAGACGACTCCTCCTCTTCGATGGCCATAATCATTCCGACACGTTTTTCGTGTCTTCCGCCTTCGAAGGAGGCATCCAAAAACGCATCTACGAGCGTTAACGCCAGCTGGTCTCCAAGGGTGCGTCCGCCCAGGGCCAGCATATTGCAGTTATTATGGCGACGCGACATCGCCGCCGAATACGCTTCGCTCACATTCGCACAGCGAATGCCGCGTACTTTATTAGCCGCCAACGAAATACCGATGCCGGTGCCGCACATCACAATACCAAAGTCATACTCGCCACAGGCAACTTTCTTTGCCACAGCTTCCCCGACTTTCGGATAATCCGTGCGTGCGCCATCCACGCTGCCAAAGGCATCCGCTTCAATGCCGCGCTCTTTCAAATGCTCCATCACCGGCGCCAACAGCACATAGCCGCCACGATCACAACCCACTGCAATTTTCATGGAATCCCCCTTTTGCATTGACGGACAAAGCTTTGTCCGAACTTCATCAAGTATTCACGCCGCTTTTTATTATAGGAGATGTCACAAAAAAAACAAAACAACTGCAAAAACTCGCCGCAGCAGGCAAAAAAAAATCGCGGGACCCGAAGGTCCCGCAGGATTTCATTTCCGAAAAGCAAATCCGTAAGCCGTGTTCTGTTTCTGAACATCATCTGTCTCGACGCTCTGTTACCAGGGCGTTCCAGCGATACTGCGAGTCGCAGCGAGCAACTGCATCATGACTCTGATCTTGCACCGAATGGGGTTTACAGGGCCAACCCGTCTCCGGGTTGCCGGTGAGCTCTTACCTCGCCTTTCCATCCTTACCATTTCTGGCGGTTTATTTCTGTTGCACTATCCTTAGAGTTACCTCCACCGGACGTTATCCGGCATTCTGCTCTGTGGTGCACGGACTTTCCTCGAATGTTCGCGATGTTCCGACTTGCTCCTCATCGGCAACTATCTTACACAAAATATTGATCAATTGCAAGAAAAGCGTTAAATGAACGTTAAAAACAAACGACTTTTAAGCATTGCCGTTATGACGTACCGCTTCCGCATCTGCCTGCAGAAAATGCGCAATGCCAGGTGCCATTACACGAGAACGGCGCAAAGCACTTCCCATTGCCGGAAATTCGCCGACATAGTGGCCGAGATCAATAATGCATAATCCGGCGCGCAAGGCGTCCTGCGCTTCATGGTACTTTACATCCCCCGTCAGCATTACGTCACAATCCGCCTTCAGTGCATTCGGCACAAAATCCATGCCGGCGCCCCCCAGACAGGCGACACGGTGAATTTCGGTTGCCGGATTGCCATAATAGACGATCGATTCGGCATCAAATGCCTTCTGCAACGCTGCCGCATAGTCATCAAGGCGCATACGAGAATGCGTACCGTAAACGCCCTTCCCCTTAGACACCGTCCAAAGCGGATCCGACGGATCACGCGACACCAACGCTCGGGTATCGGATAAGCCGGCTCTTTCGCCCAAGGTGTCATTGACGCCGCCGTCTGCCCAATCCCAGGCGGTATGGGAAGCATAGACTGCGATGTTATTCTCCAGTGCCTCTATGATCCAATCCTGCAATGGAATGCGCTCGTCCAGCCCGTGCACGCCGCTGAAAAGTACCGGATGGTGCGTCACGATGAGATTGGCTTTTTCTTGTAACGCTCGCTCTAAAACGCCTTTCGTAAAATCAAGGGCAAAAACGATACCCGTTAACGGCTGCGCAAAACGACCGAATTGGCGACCGGAATGATCCCATTCCTCTTGAAGCGCTAAGGGTACCTCTTCTTCCCATCGCTCTACCCAATCTAGGATCTGCATCTTTCCCTCCTACTTTTCGCCGCAAGAATGTTTCACTTGCTCTTTCAAAATGGAACGTATCGCAGCGCATTGATTTTCTAACTCTTGGCGACGTTTCTTGGCTGTCGGCGAACCTTGCCCCGCAAGTTTCTGTATTAAGCCGCTTAACGTCTTCTGTTCACGATGCAGCTGCTCCATGAGTACCGGATGATGCTGACGCAGAAGCGTTGGCCCGTATTCTGCTTCCGTGTCGCTTAAAGCCTCAGCATAGTCGCTTTGTGGCGAGCGTTGGCATCCCGGAAACACGCGAAACAGCGGATAAAAAACCCCCGCCTCTTCCAAGAGATCCTCTTCCACAGGCATTGCCAGCTGTTGCAAAAAACGACGAAAATCGGCAAGACCGCTCTGTGGTGAAAGCACCCACGTCTTTGCGCGCTTAGCAAAGGGAAGGGAGTCCCGCAATATCCGTTCGATAAGCGGGCCTCCCATACCGGCAATGACAATCGTATCCGCGCTCGACCAAGGTAATTGCTGCAGTCCGTCGGTCACTGTCATGTGAATTTTCTGTTGTATGCCTGCGGCTTCTTGGGGCAGGGCTTTCGTCAACTTGCTGAGCGAATCACCCGAAATATCGGTAGCCAAAACTGCGCCGATATCCGATCGCTTTGCGAGTCCCAAGGATATCAGACCGTGATCGGCGCCGACATCCACGACACGTGCCGAAGGCGGGACGGCGTCCACTAAGGCTTGGATACGTGTCATGCTTTACTCCAGAAAATCGCGCACTTTCTGACTGCGCGTCGGATGCTTCAGCTTACGAATGGCTTTCGCCTCAATCTGGCGAATGCGCTCACGCGTAACGTTGAATTCCTTGCCGACTTCTTCCAACGTGCGCGGCGTACCATCGTTCAGACCGAAACGCAACTCTAACACCTTGCGTTCACGGTCCGAAAGCGTGCTCAAAATGTTTGCCAGCTCTTCGCGCAGCATGATGAAATTTGCTGCTTCATCCGGCGATACCACCGTATCATCTTCGATAAAATCGCCAAGATGCGAATCTTCTTCTTCGCCGATCGGCGTTTCCAGCGATACCGGTTCCTGTGCAATCTTGCGTACCACGCGCACTTTTTCCACATCGATATTCATCTCAGCTGCAATCTCTTCGTTAGTCGGATCACGATTCAATTCCTGTAGCAACTGTCGTTGGGCACGTGAGAGTTTATTGATGGTCTCTACCATATGTACCGGGATACGAATCGTACGAGCCTGATCTGCAATCGCACGCGTAATGGCCTGACGAATCCACCAGGTCGCATAGGTTGAGAACTTAAAGCCGCGATGGTAATCGAATTTCTCGACCGCCTTCATCAGGCCTAAATTGCCCTCTTGAATCAGGTCCAAAAAGCTCATCCCGCGCCCGACGTAGCGTTTCGCAATCGAAACGACCAGGCGCAAGTTCGTCTCCGCCAGACGCTGCTTAGCGGTGGAGCCCACGCGCATCGCGCGTTTTAACTGCTGTTCATTGTCTTCCGATAACGGTAAGCCCATCAGCATGCGACACGCCGGTTCCGTTTTTCTCATCAGGTCTTCCAGCTTTTCGCGAATGGGCGTGAAATCATTTTTAAAATGCGCCAAGCGCTTGTTCAATGCTTCTTCCGCCTCTGCCAGCACCGCATAGTTTTCGGCTTCCATCTCTGTTAAAGCGTCTTTGGGCTGTCGTTTCCGAATGGTACGGTTGAGTTTGTCCACGATGGTATTGCGCTCAAACAGTTCACGGCGCATGTCGCCTTGAATAGCGGACTCTTCCGTAAGCGGTTTAACATGAAATTCCTCGGCCAAATCCAAGAGCGTGTCCGTCGGTTCATCCTCTTCTTGTGCTTTCTTATAAAACAAGCCGACTGCCTTGATAATGCGCTCCTCGTTTTCCAGCGCAATGTCCACACGGCTTTTCTGTTTTACCGTTAAATCGTCGGGGGTTAAAAAGAACGCCACCAAGGCTTCCTGTAACTCGACACACAATGCCAATTCGCAAGCTTCATCACGATTCAGACTCATACGGCTGAGACGGCGACGAATATAGCGCTCAACGTACGCCGCGATTTTTATGGATCGATATTCTTTCGACTCTTCTTCCAGTATATGTTCCTCAGGATGCAGCGTGCATTGCAGCAGCTTTTGGAAGCCTTCATATTGTCTCGACTGTGCCGCCAGAAAACGCTTCTTAGCATCCTTAGCATCCATTAATTCCAAAAGCAAAGCAGCTTGAGAGTGGTTCAGGGATTCCTTTGCCACTTCGATTTCCTCCCGCAAAGAGGCTTTTTCGCCGCGCAGCAGCTTTGCCGCAGATTCAGCCATCTCCATACGACGTGCCAAAAGCACTTCTTCCTCTGCCGTCAATAAGGAAACACGGCCGATCTCTTTTAAATACATTTTCACCGGATCGTCTACGGCAACATTTTGCAGCATTTCCTGATCCGTCAATTCCGGTGTGTCTTCTTCTTTTTCCTCTTCCAAAGAAGCGTCCAAATCCGAGAGGGCATCCAGATCGCTGAGAGAAGCTTCCTCTTCTTCCTCCTCGATCAAGTCCTCTTCTTCCTCTTCATCCGGATCTTCCGTGCGATCCGCTACTATCATGGAAATGCCGTCGTCTGCAAGAATCTGAAGAATATCACGGCGATCCTCTTCCTTGAGGCTTTCGTAGTCTTCCAAATTTTCCCAATCTTCCTGATGAAGACGGTCGTGATGCGCCACTGCAATTTTGCGCAATTCATCAACAATGTCCTGTTTTAACTCTTCGATGTCTACGGCATCCTCTTTTGGCAGATCTCTATGATCCATCATGTAAGCCCTCCCCCCGACGCGCGCAGGCGTTTTTCAATCTCTTGTAATTGCGTCAATAAAGTAGAACGAGACGTTTGCGGCTCGTTTTGTTCCGGGTGATCCAGCGCATCTAAAATGCGTGCCTTCTGTTCCCGTAAACGGAAGCGACGAATCCGCGCAAGAAGTTCCTGTGCCATATCATGGCTGGCCGGTGCGGACACATGGTCCATCCACTCGGCAATATCCCGAGCTTCCTGCGAACACTCCGATTCCTTGATCCAATCCTTTTGCGGAGAAATTCCCGCATTTCTTAAATGACGAATGATGTGGAGCAGTTGTTGCAGTCCCGGATTTTCAATAAAATCCTGCTCCTCTTTCAGAATGTCATCACATTCTGTGTTTTGGCGTATCAGCCGTACCATTTCGCGTTCCAGGCGAAAGCGTTCCACGGCTAAGCCACTTGTTGCATACATACCCAAACTTGCGTCGGGGCTGTCAGCATTTATGTAAGACGACGCCGGATCAAAATCCTCCGGAACATCTTCCTCTTGTTCTGCTTCGAAATAATACGACGTTGGTGGAACATCCTCGGCCTGCTTGCCAGAAGTGCCACTCTTTCCAAACGATGATACGGACTTTTCTTTTTCACGCGAAAGCAACACTTGACGGCGCTCTTTCGCGTCATGTTTTACGCCTTCCACGCTAACCTTAGCCGCTTCGGCAACCTGTTGCGCCATCACATCTCGCATTGTTTCTTGCTCAATCGCGGCTAGAAAATCCAATGCGCGCGTTAAAAAGTCCATCCTCCCGCCGGAGTCGTCCAGGTCAAAGCCCGCCTCCAGCAATTGCAATTCAAAATCCAGCGGATCCATGGCTAAGGAGCAGTAATGACGAAACGCTTCCGCTCCCTCCGTTTTTGCCACATCATCCGGATCCTTGCCTTCCGGAAGCACCACCAGTTTGGGAGAAATATCCGCTTTACCGAAGACATCAATCGCTCGGCGTGCCGCTCGAATGCCGGCAGAATCACCATCATAACAAAGATACACGCGATCCGCATAGCGCTTCACAAGTTTTGCCTGATTTTCCGTCAACGAAGTGCCCAAAGACGCCACCGCATTGGTCACGCCATGATACGAAAGGGAGGCGACATCCATGTAGCCTTCCACTAAGATGATTTCACGATCATGCGATTCTTTTCGCACCTGAAACAGATGATAAAGATGTTCGCCCTTATGAAAGATTTCCGAATCCGGCGAATTCAAATATTTCGGCTTGCGATCCCCGATGGCTCGTCCGCCAAATCCGATCACCTTTTCTTGCACCGAAAGAATCGGAAACATGAGACGATCACGGAATTTATCATAATAGCCGGTCCCGCGATTGGAACGCGCAATAAGCCCCAAGGTCAAAAGATCCTGTGCTTCATAGCCTTTTTCAGTCAAATAACGATACAAGCTATCCCCTCTGCCATCGGCATAGCCGAGAAAAAAATCATTGATGATTTGCGCTTTAAACCCGCGATGTGCCAAGTACTGCAGCGCGCGTTCATTGGTCAACAAATTTTTATAATAAAAACGTGCGGTTTCCGCATTAATTTTATAATACTTTTCGCGTCTGGCCTGTCGAAAGCTTTCCTTGGGATCGCTCTCCACTAACGGGATATGATAGCGCTCTGCCAAATAGCGCACGGCCTCCATAAAGTCCAAATGCTCCATTTTCATCACAAAAGAAATGCCGTCGCCCGATTCACCACAGCCGAAGCACTTATACGTGCCCCATTCCGGTGTCACAAAAAAGGACGGGGTTTTCTCCTGATGAAATGGGCAACACGCTTTCATCTGCTTGCCGGAGGGTTTGAGATCCACGTAACTGCCGACGAGTTCCGCAATATCAATGGCTTCTCGTACTTGTTGAATTGTTTCATCCGATAGACGCATACCCCCTCCTTTCCCATTCCCGCCGTACAAAAAATCAAAATTACAGTATGGACCAGGCGCGCGGAATGAAGAGTTGGCGATACGTGCGAATCAAAAAATCATCCGTCATGCCGGCAATGTAATCAATCGCTTGTTGCTCCACGGAAGTAGGCTCTTGTTCAAAGCGATACAAACGACGATGATCCTCCGGCATAGCATCCGGATGGGCCACCAAATAGGATAAAAGATCCGTTAATATATGTTTTAATTTGACATTCTCGCCCTTCACCAAATCGTTCGTATACACCTCACGAAACATGAAAGCACGCAGCTTACGAGATGCCTCGTACACCGGTTCTTCCATAGCGATGGTATCCTTGCCGTAGCTGGCGCGAATTATGGCTTGGACCATGGTGGTAATACGCTTTGAATGTGTCTCTCCCAGAACAGCAATGCAGTCTTTCGGTAAATCCTCCATAGTGAGCACCCCGGCGCGCATAGAGTCGTCAATGTCATGATTCACATAGGCTATGCGATCGGCAAATTTCAACAGGCGTCCTTCCAGCGTAGCCGACATAGCTTCTCCGCTGTGGTGTTCGATACCGTCCAGCACTTCCCAGGTCAGATTTAAGCCGGGTACATCGCTGTCGCGACGATTTTCCAACAAACGCAGCACTCGAACGGATTGTTTAGCATGATGAAAACCGGGCGATAATTCCTGCAAAATCTTTTCTCCGGCATGCCCGAAGGGCGTATGCCCCACATCATGCCCCATGGCCATGGCTTCAATTAAATCCTCATTCAAGCGCAGTGCTCGCGCCATGGTACGGGCAATCTGTCCGACTTCCAAGGTATGCGTCAGGCGCGTGCGATAATGGTCTCCCTCCGGGGAAATGAATACCTGCGTTTTGTGTTTGAGGCGACGAAAACACTTGGAATGCAAAATGCGATCGCGATCCCGCTGATAGGCGGTGCGAATCGCATCCTCCGATTCCGGCCGTTCTCTGCCCTTTGAATCCCGCACATGAGCGGCAAAAGGCGAAAGTAACTCCATCTCCAAAGCTTCGGTATGTTCTCGAAGTGCAAGTTCCTGCTGCATCATCCCCTCCTCAACTCTCCCGACGTTGCACATCGGTGCCGAGCTGTTTGCGCACGTGACGCAATATCTGCGCTGCCGTTTCCTCTATCGTTTGTCGGGTCACATCAATGACCGGACAAGCAAAGCGTGCAAATACGGTTTCAGCGTAGGCTAACTCCTTTACAATGCGTGTCGTATCGGCGTACATGGACACATTGAGTCCCAGTGTCTGCAAGCGTTGTGAACGAATGGCATTGAGGCGTTCCGGATCGATCACCAGTCCCACCATCCTGCGCGGATCTACCCGATCCAGTGCCTGCGGAAGTCTAACTTCCGGCACTAAGGGAAGATTGGCCACATGATAGCCCTTAATCGCCAGTAACATGGACAGGGGCGTTTTCGATGTCCGCGAAACACCCATTAAAACAATATCGGCCTGCGGTAAACCCGTCTCCGGTTCTTTCCCATCATCAAAGCGTACGGCAAATTCGATACTCGAAATTTTATGCAGATAATCTTCATTCATCTCCCGCGAAAGTCCGGGAAGATAAACCGCCTTCTCCCCCAATGCTTCCTCCATGATGTGTATCGCCGGACTGTAAAGCGGTACCACTGCCAGATGCTTTTCCCGACAATACTGCCACAAAAAGTCGGCGACCGCAGGCATTAAGACAGAATGAAATACCAGTGCCACCTCTTCGGCATCTGTTGGAATGGTATTCAACACCGCCTGCACATCTTCTTGGCTACGGCATTGCGAAAAAAGCGTCAGCGTTACCGAGCAATGCGGAAATTGCGCCGACAGCGCCTGCGCCATAGCCTCCCCCGTTTCGCCGGTGGAGTCGGAAACGATATAGATATGCATCCGCTTTAACGTCTGGTCCATCCTGCCTCCTGCGGGAGGGCAAGTTTGCCCTCCGCTCTACTCACGCACAATATGATGCGGCACCAAAATACTTTGAATCAGCGCATTCACCTGCGCCAGCATGCCCAGGCGCGCGGCCTGTAATTTCTCATCCTTTACCAGAATCATGGTGTTATCCATGTAGGTATTGATCAACGGCATCCAATTTCTTAACAATTGCAGTGCCTGCGGGAAATGATCCTTTTGCATCGCATCGTTGATTTCTTCCGCACGTTCCAGCGATGCAAACATCTCCTGATCTTCCGGCTGCAACGCGCTCTCGTCCACTTCGTCCGAGGTGGCATTTTTTGCCATACTTTCCACGCGATTTAACGCCGTGATCAAAGTATCCTCCGGATCCTCCGCGGTCAAAGCATTCACTGCTTCCGCTTTACGGGAGAGGCGCAGATAATCGTCGTCCTCCGTAGCCAGAACAGCATCGGCTACGTCATAGCGAATGCCCTGTTCCTGCCACTTGGTACGCAGACGGCCGCGGAAAAAGTCGTTCACGCGGAAAATGACATCGTCATAATCGAAGACGAGACCTTGTTGTTCCACATAAAGAAGCAGTGCATCACGCAGTGCCGTCGTCAGATGGAAGTGCAGGGAATGTTTCTGAATGATGTCCAGCAAACCGATGACGGCGCGGCGCAGCCCAAAGGGATCCTGGGACCCCGTCACATTGATATCAATGGCAAAGAGTCCGGCCAAGGTATCCAACTTGTCGGCCACCGACAACAGCATACCCGCCGTCGTCTTCGGCAGCTCACCACCGGATTGACGCGGCATATACTGTTCTTGAATCGCCGTAGCTACGGCAGAGGGTTCGCCGTCTTCCGCCGCATAAATACGGCCCATGGTCCCCTGAAGCTCCGTAAATTCCACGACCATCTTGGTCACCAGATCGGCTTTAGAGAGATGTGCGGCGCGTTCGATATTCTTCTGAATGGATGGGCCACAGAAGAAGAGTTTGGCTAAAGATACGCCCAAAGATTCCAAGCGCTTCGTTTTGTCCAGCATTGTGCCGAGCGCCTCATGGAAGACCACTTCTTCGAGCTTTGGCACATACTCTTCGAGCTTTTGTGCCTGATCCTGGTGATAGAAGAACTTGGCATCCTCAAGGCGCGGAATCAACACCTTACGGTTGCCCTGGATGACATTTTCCAAGCCCTTTTCGTTGCCGTTACGTACGGAGAGGAAGTAGGGCAGCAGATGATTTTGGTCATCCACCACAGGGAAATACCGTTGATGATCCATCATCGGTGTAATAATCACTTCCGGCGGCAGTGCCAAATACTCTTGGGGCACATCGCCAATAAAGACGGTCGGATACTCCACAATGAATACGACTTCGTTCAGCAGTTCTTCATTGTGCATCGGAACGCCGCCCTTTTCGCGCGCCAGACGATTTAAACCGCGCAAAATGATATCGCGTCGTTTGCCCTCATCGATAATGACGTAATTCTTTTCCAATATCGATTCATAGGCTTCAACGTTTGGGATTTCGATGTTTTTGTCACCCAAAAAGCGATGGCCGTTCGTGCGGTTTCCCACGGGAATGCCTTCTAAATCCAACGGTAATACCTTGTCGTCCAACAGCGATACGATCCAACGAATCGGACGCAGGAAGCGCAAATTCTTGCCGCCCCAGCGCATGGAACGGGGGTTGGAAACTTTACGAATGGCATTTTCTACCACACCGGGTAACATGTCGGCGGGAGAAACGGCTTCTTTATGCAGGCGTGCAAAAACGTAATCATCCTTGCCATTGTTTTCAATATAGATGGCATCCTCGGTCAGTCCCTTGGAACGCAGGAAGCCCTGCAAAGCACGGGTCGGATTGCCATCAGCATCAAAAGCTGCTTTCTTCGAAGGACCGCGCACCACTTCTTCCGTGGCTGCATCGGCTGCCTTAATATCGTTTAACCACAATGCAAAACGGCGCGGCGTGGCTTGTACGCGCGTGCTTTCTGCCTGAAGGCCGGCTTCACGCAAGCCGTCAGACACATTTTGCAACAATTGCTCTTTAGTGGAGGCAATAAAGCGGGAAGGAAATTCCTCCACGCCCAATTCCAATAAATAGGTGCTCATGCACGTCCTCCTTCTGCCGGTTTCTCCTCTTTTGTGCCTGCCTCAGGAGCACCCGACTCTTTCAGCAGCGGGAAGCCCAGTTCCTCACGCTTCTCCAGCTCCAATTGCGCTACGGCACGCGCCAAATCGCGCACACGCGCAATATAGTGGCTGCGTTCCGACACGGCAATCGCACCCCGCGCATCCAAGACATTGAAGGTATGCGAGCATTTCAGCGTATAGTCATAGGCAGGATACACCAGTTTTTCTTCCACCTGGCGCAACGCCTCTTTTTCATAGCTGTCAAAAAGGGCATGCAACATCTCGACATCTGCCGTTTCGAACGAATATTTTGAATTTTCGTATTCCTGCTGATGGAAAATATCGCCATAAGTAAGATGCTCGTTCCATTGCAGATCAAAGACGTTATCCACTCCCTGAATATACATGGCAATGCGTTCCAGTCCCATCGTAATCTCCCCCGCTTCCGGGTTTAACGAGATGCCGCCGACTTGCTGAAAATAGGTGAACTGGGTGATCTCCATACCATCCAGCCATACTTCCCAGCCCACGCCCCAAGCGCCGAGCGTCGGAGATTCCCAGTTATCTTCCACGAAGCGAATATCGTGTTCCAGGGGATCAATGCCGATCGTGCGCAAGCTGTCCAAATACAGATCCTGAATATTGTCCGGTGAAGGTTTCAAAATGATCTGCAGCTGATGATGCTGATACAGACGGTTGGGGTTTTCCCCATAGCGTCCGTCCGCCGGTCGGCGTGAGGGTTCCACGTAGACCACTTTCCACGGTTCCGGACCCAGTGCGCGTAAAAAGGTGTTGGGATTCATCGTCCCTGCACCTTTTTCAATATCGTAAGGTTCCAACACTGTACAGCCCTTATCCGACCAATAGGCTGTCAGTGTAGCAATCATATCCTGTAGATTCATTCCTCCTCCTTCACTTCGTCATGCCATTCCCTGCCCGTTGCAGGTAATTTTACAGCAGACAAAGCTCTTCCATCATGTGGAGCGAGCCCAACGTACGGCGCTCCGTATGCGTCACATAATAACGAAAACAGATCCGTGCCAGTCGACGCCCGTCCACGGCATAAAATTCACGCGCGTTCATTATAGCACGAAGCGGCAAACGGATATAATTCCCAATAGCTTCATATTCCAAGCGGCTCAATTTTTCGGAGCGCACATGCGTTGCGTGCGCACTGCACGCAATTCCGCCCGCCTCATAATCCAAATACATATCCTCGGGATCCACCGACTCACCGCCAAAAATACAACGCGACAGCCGGGGACGAAAGCCCGAAAAACTACACAGCTTCAAAAAATACGCTGCCACGCCGTGTGCCAACAGGTTCTCATCTGCTTCTTCCAGCGCTTTCAAATACGCTTGCACCAAATAATATAAATTGGCGTCTTCCCCTTCCGGTAAGACCGCCATCAGCGCTTCACAGCCGAAACGAGCGCTTGTCAGTCTGCCTAACGAGCGGCGCAGCCCGAAATGAGCATCACGGATCGTCCCTTCTTTCAGATAGTTTGTGGAACGCCCGCGCACCAAATGAAAATCCCCTTCGACATAGGGCGCAGAAAGATTCAAAAAACGGCTTTTATTGCGCTTGGCGCCGCGCACCATTGCCGAAAGACGCCCCTCTTCCAGAGTCAAGATATCCACCATACGCGAGGAATCCCGCACATCATACGCCTGCAGAACAATGCCGGTTAAGTTTTTATTTTCTTCCATGGCTTCCTCTGCTAACGATGGGAACCGGGATCAATCAAACCCCAGCCGTTCCACCTTTTTCTTATTGCGGCGCCAGTCCTTATCCACCTTCACCCACAGTTTCAAATTCACGTGACAGTCCAGCAGCCTCTCAATGTCCTTGCGTGCCTCTCGTCCGATACGTCCCAACTTTGTGCCGCCCTTGCCGATCACCATGCCTTTGTGTGACGGCTTTTCGCAATATATCGTGGCATAAATATCATAGAGGGATCCATCCGGACGCAGTTTCATCGTATCAATCCCCACATGGATACCATGCGGAATTTCATCTTGCATATGATACAGACATTTTTCCCGAATGAGCTCAGTAATCAAAAAACGCTCCGAGCGATCCGTCACCATGTCATCCGGAAAATACTGCGGTCCTTCCGGCAGAGCGCGATAAATCCGATCCAGAAGCGGCGTTAAATCCTCTCCTTTTTTGGCCGAAAATGGCAAAACCACATTGAAAATATCCAATTCCTCATAGCGACGCTTTTCCGCCTCCACCATTTCCGGTGAAGCCAGGTCCGTTTTGTTAAGCAGCATCAACAGCGGAATATCATGAATGGTCTTCAAATGATCCAAAATGCGGCGATCCAAGGGACCGATGCGCGAAGAAATATCGGTTAAAAACAGGCACACATCCACGCCCTCCAGTGCCTCGCGCGACAAACGCAGCATGGTTTCTCCCAATTCATTCTTTGGAATCTGCACCCCCGGCGTATCCACAAAAATCGCCTGCATACGTTGATCGGTGTAAATAAATTGCAGTTTATGACGCGTGGTTTGCGGCTTGTTGGAGATAATCGACAGTTTCTCCCCCAGCAGATGATTGATCAGGGTTGACTTTCCGACATTCGGGCGTCCGATCACCGCAACATAGCCGGAGTGAAACGCCGCCGGCTCTTCCTCTCGCGACACGCCCAGAGCGCGCATAATGCGTTCCTCATGAGCGCGCATAACGCGCTTGTCCGCTTCTTCCTCGTGATCATAGCCAAGTAAATGCAACAATGAATGCACTGCAAGATAGAGCATTTCGCGTTCTTCACTGTGTCCGTATTCTTCCGCCTGCGAGCGCACGCGTTCCCGATTGATGACGATATCGCCTAACACGTCCAGTGTCCCCAGCCGTTTCCGTTCTGGGATTTCTTCCGCCTCATACACCGGAAAGCTCAGCACATCCGTTTCGCGATCCATACCGCGGTACGCCGCATTTAAGGTGCGGATCTCTTCGCCCGTCACAAAGGATACGGAGATTTCCGGATCCCCTTCGACGCCTTCCAGCTTCAGTCCCTTCTCCAGCGTTTCCCGTAAACGTGCCTCTTCCGCCTCCGTCCATTCCATGGACGCGTCACGGCAATCTACCCAGAGTTTCATGCTTTCCTCCGTGTTGTGTCGCGAGCATCGCCATGACTTCCGCGGGCATTGCTGCGATTCGCATGCGATGCGCTGCCGTTTTTATCGCTTTCCTGCGTCTTTTCGTATTTTTCAAACGCTTCGATCACACGCTGCACCAACGGATGACGCACGACATCAGTGCGTTGAAATTCGCAAAATGCCACGCCGTCCACATCGCGAAGAATTTTCTGAATGGTTTTCAGGCCGGACGTTTTTCCATTCGGCAGGTCAATTTGGGTCACATCGCCGGTAATGACGGCTTGGGAACCGTAGCCCATACGCGTTAAAAACATCTTCATCTGGGCGCTCGTCGTGTTCTGCGCTTCATCCAAAATTATGAACGAATTATCCAACGTTCGACCGCGCATATAGGCCAAGGGCGCCACTTCAATCTGTCCGCGTTCCTTCAGCTTTAAATAACTGTCTGCCCCCAAAATTTCATACAGCGAATCATACAGCGGACGCAGATAGGGATCGATTTTTTCCTGCAAATCCCCCGGCAAAAAGCCCAAGCTCTCACCGGCTTCAACGGCGGGGCGGGTTAATATGATGCGATTGACTTCATTATTCTTAAACGACTTCACCGCCATGGCCACCGCCAGATATGTTTTTCCGGTACCTGCCGGCCCGATGCCAAAGGTAAAGCCGTTATTGGCAATGGCATCCACATAGCGGCGTTGGCCTAAGGTTTTTGCCCGAATCGGTTTTCCCTGTGCCGTCGTCGTAATAATATCCGTTAATAACTTTTCCACAGGAACGTCTTCGTGGGCATTTTGCATATCAATCAAGTAATCTACCTCCGCCGGTGAAATATAGCCCTGTCGCGCAATAACCGCAAACATCTGGTCCATCACGCTTTCTGCGGCTTCCATATCGTACTCTTCGCCGGACAGCTCCAGTGCGTTTTCCTTGAGCTTCATCTTGACACCAAATTTGTCACCGATGGCTTTTGCATGCCCGTTCAGTTCTCCGAACAAAGCTGCCCAGTCCCTGGAGGAATGCTCATTGTTCGTCCATAGCATTTTCTTCACGATGCGTTACCCTCTCCTCTCCGTGGGTTGCGGCGTGCCACGCCCATGCCTTTGTCTTCCATTCATGGGTTAGATACCCGAACTTCAGCAAATCAGCACGGCACGAAAAAATGGCACCCCAAAGGATGCCATTTCTCAAGTTCTACTTTTTACGATTTTTACGACGAGCCGCTTCTGACTTCTTTTTGCGCTTGATGGACGGCTTTTCGTAATGTTCACGCTTGCGATATTCGGCTAAGGTGCCAGCGCGAGCGATGGAACGTTTAAACCGCTTCAGAGCACTTTCAATGGATTCATTGTCTCCGACGCGAACCTCCGGCATATTTTCACCCCCCTCGGGTTTAATTTCGTAACTTGCATTATAAACGAAACGTTTCGTGAAAACAAGAGGTAAGATCGCGTTTGAAAATCCCCTTCGATAATCCGCCACGCTTCGGTTTTACTTTGCGTCCGGATCAAAGCCCGGGAAGCGAATCTTCTTCCCACCGAGCACATGGAAATGCAGATGTGGAACACTCTGCCCGCCGTTTGTGCCGCAGTTGGTCACCACGCGATAGCCATCTGCCGCAAAGCCTTGCTCTTTGGCTACCTTAGCAATGGCTTCGAAAATATGGCCAACAATGGCGGCATCCTCGCCCTGGGCAAAAGCGTTAGAAGAAGCAATGTGCTTTTTCGGAACAAACAGAATATGAATGGGAGCCATCGGTTCGATATCGTTAAAGGCCGCAACCCATTCATCCTCATACACTAAATCCGTTGGAATTTCACCGTTAGCGATTTTGCAAAATACACAATCCATCTGATTCTCCTTCCTCAACTTACTTAGACCGAAGCGCTTCTTATCGCCATTATTTTACCCTAATCCGGAAAGGCCGTCGATCGAGCCCCATACTTTACGTTATTCTCGGCATACGCAAGCCATGACGCCTTCATTAAAATCTTACATACTTATAACATATTCATCACCCGCATTTTACACTGGGCGCCTCTCTAACGGCTATTTTTCAACGTTTATTGGCTATAATAAAGGATAATAAGATTTGTTTATCCTGCATTTCATCCCCTGTTTTTTCGTTAAGGGAATATAAACCGAAAGGAATCCAAATGAAAAAGAAATCCCGGACTTCTCTGTTACTGCTTTTCGCCATCGTGTTGATTCCCTGTCTCTTCCTCACCGCCTGCGATGAATTGGATAAAGAAAATACAGAAAACGGCAGCAATACTCACTCCTCCAGCGATTTCACCACACAGGCCGGCTCCGGCGACCCTCTTAAAATCGTAGCCGGTTCGGAGATGAAAGTGCTGGAACCGATTTTTGAAACGTATGCAAAAGAAAGCGGCAAGCGCATTGCCATCGACTATCTGGGATCACTGGATATCATGCGCCTGCTGGATAATAAAGACAATCCCTACGACGCTGTCTGGCCGGCTTCTTTATTGTGGCTCAATATGGGTGACAAAAACCATGTGCTCAAGCATATGGAGACCATCGCGGTAACACCGGTGATTTTCGGGATTCGCGCCTCCCTGGCTAAAGAACTGGGCCTCGCGGATCGCAACGATGTGACGATGGCAGAAATTGAAAAATGCATCAGCGACGGCAAATTAAAATTTGCCATGACGTCGGCAACGCAATCTAACTCTGGTGCCAGTGCGTATCTGGCGTTTCTAACGGCATTGTCGGATACCCCGAAAGACGGGATTTCCAAAGAGGATCTGGAGAATCCGAAATTGCAGGAACGCATTACGAAATTTTTGACGGGCGTTAATCGCTCCTCCGGGTCGTCCAACTGGCTCGTGGATTTGTTCTTAAAGGGCGGATTTGATGCGATGGTGAACTATGAACAGCTCATCATTCAAACCAATCAGCAGCTTGTTGCTAAGGGGCAGGAACCGCTTACTGCCATCTATCCTGTAGATGGCATTTCTCTCTCGGATTCGCCGCTGGCCTATGTGGATAAGGGCAATGAGAAGAAAGAGAAGGACTTTCTGGATTTTCAAAACTATTTATTGAGCAATGAAGGCCAGGCGCAAATCGAACGAACCGGTAAGCGCAATGCGTTCGGAAAAGTGAGCGAGCAAAATCAAGGATTGTATAAAAAGGAATGGGGTATTCAGCCGGATCGCCTCTTGGCGCCCATTCGTTTACCGCAAAACGCTGTGATCACGCAAGCGCTCGATCTCTATCAGACGAGCTTTAAAAAGCCTGCGTACACGATTTACGTTTTGGATTATTCGGGCAGCATGAGAGGTGTTGGCTACAACGCCATGATGTATGCGCTGCAGGAAATTCTATTGCCGGAAAACGCCAAGAAAGATTTGCTCTTAGGGACGTCCAAGGATAAGACAGTCCTGGTGCCCTTTGCGTCAGATGTGCATCGGGAAAAAGAGGCGATCGGCAGCGATCAAACAGAACTGTACAACTATGCGAAGGATTTTCAACCTCGCGGCGGTACATCGCTGTATGAAGCCTTAGACTATGCGATGGACTATTACGCAAAGCATGCCGAGCTGCTCCAAAATTACATTCCTGCGATCGTATTGATGACGGACGGGCAGGCCAATGGCAGCATGACATTCGAGGATTTTAACCGCTCTTATGAAGAGAAAAATCTCGGTATTCCAATTTTTCCGATTCTCTTTGGCAGTGCGGATGAAGACGAGATGAAGCGTTTGGCGGAGCTGACCAAAGCAAGAACATTTGACGGGCGGGAAAATCTTATTCAGGCGTTCCGCGCTGTAAAGGGATATAACTGATGGCCGGAAAATTCTTTGATCGTATTAAACTGATCCTGTCGGCGCAAAAGGAAGCGGATGCACGGGCAGAGCTGGATGCCTCGAATGGTGCCACACCGCGTGAAGGCATCGGAAAATCGGTCTTAGCGGGTATCGTCGGTTCTCTGGTGTTCCTGTTTTTACTGCTGGTGCTGCATTGGGCTTTTCCCATAGCTCTATTAATCGGCGCCGGATTAACCGTTGCTCTGCAATTTATGACGCGCTCGGTGGATCGTATCGGTACGACGCCCGTGTATAAGATCCAAAACGGGCAGGAAGCGCTTCGTGTGTTTCGAGAAACCCGCAAAAATTTAGATGAAATGCGCCAATTGCAATATCGCATCACCGATGGCGCTCTCTTCAAAAAAATCGATAGTTTAGTGCGTGTGGGCATGGATATCTTCTTCTATCTGACCGGACATCCGGATAAGATATTGCCTTCCGAGCATTTTCTGGAATACTACCTGTCCACGGCCAATCGCATCCTCAAAAACTATGTGGAAATGCAGAATGCACACATTTCGGACGATACCTTCAGTGCCATTCGCACCAAAACGTTTACGGCGATCGAATATCTGCAAACGCTCTTCACCAATCAGCGCGATGGGTACCACCTGGATGCGATACAGGATTTGGAAGAAGAGTCCGATCTGCTGGAAGAGACGATCGAAATGGGAGGAGGACGCAAATGAACCGAAACAAATGGATCGGCGTCGGAATATTGGGCATTGTGGCCGTAGTGGCCGCCATTTATATCTTTTTTGTTGCGAATCAGCCGAAGGATGTAGCCATTAACGGTCTGCTTGGCGGCGAAAAAATCGGCCTGTTTCAGAGTCAGGAATTTCTGGACACGATGAAGAAGAAAAATCACCTGAACGTGGATTATCGCAAAGCCGGCTCCATCGCTATGGCGGTGGAAACCGCACAGAATCACAATGCAGAAAACTATGACTACCTCTTCCCAGCCAGTAAGATGGCTGCTGAAATCTACAAGGAACAGGGCGGCACCGCCGTCGCCAGCGATATCATCTTCAATACGCCACTGGTGCTTTACTCCCGTAAACCGGTGGTGGACGCTCTGATGAAGCAAAAGGTGGTGACGCAGCGCGAAGGGATTTATTACGTTAATATGAAAAGTCTGGCGGCACTGATTGCCAAAGGCACGAGTTGGGAAAGTATCGGTCTGCCGCAGCTCTACGGCAATGTGCTGGTGGACACCACAGATCCGAATGCCTCGAACTCTGGCAATATGTTCCTCGGCCTATTGGCCAACAGCATCAATAACGGCAAAGTGGTCACCGAAGATACCCTGCCGCAGGTCGAAGAAACCGTGCGCCGCATCTATCAAGAGATCGGCCATATGCAATCCTCTTCGAGCGATATGTTTAACCAATTTTTAAAGCAAGGCGTCGGCGCCTATCCCATCGTGGCCGGCTATGAAAATCAGATTTTGGAACTCACCCGCATGGAACCCGATCTGTTTCAGCAGGTCAAGAGCGATCTGGTCCTGCTTTATCCTACTCCCACCGTCTGGGCGGATCACGTCTATGTGGCGTTAACGGAAAATGGCAAGAAGGGCATGGATGCGCTTCTGACAAAAGAAGTGCAGGCAATGGCTTGGAAAAATCACGGTTTTCGCACGATTGCTGCGGGCACCGCGGACACCTCTCTCTTTCCGGTAAAAGGCGTTCCCAAGGACATTACGGGCGTCATGCCCATGCCCTCCTATGCCGTGATGCAAAAGCTGATGCAAAGCATTCGATGATGCCATTGGCAAGAGAACTACGCACGGTACAGGTCCCGCGAGGGATCATCTATCATGGACGGCAACGTGCCTTTTCTGCGATGTATCGTTTATAATGGGGTCGGTCAGCAAACCGATCCCTTTTTGCTGTCCCTTAAATATTTCACTGCTCTGAAACATAGAATAGAAAGGATTGCTATGGCTTGTACAACTATTTTGGTCGGTAAAAAGGCCAGTTATGACGGTTCCACATTGGTTGCGCGCAACGAAGATTGCGGCAGCGACGGCTTTACAGCAAAGCGCTTTGAGGTTGTTCTGCCGGAAAATCAGCCGAAAGTCTATCGCTCTGTGCTGTCCCATGTGGAGATTCCCCTTCCGGAAAATCCGATGCGCTACACGGCCATGCCGGATGCCGATTTGAAAATCGGTCAATGGGCCGCCGTGGGCGTAAATACTTGCAACGTCTCCATGTCCGCAACCGAAACGCTCACCACCAATGTGCGCGTTCAGGGCGCCGATCCCATGGTCGAATACATTCCTGCCCAGGGCAAAGAAGGCGAAGAAGGCTATGTACCGGAAGTTGCCGGCGGCATTGGCGAAGAAGATATGGTCACTATCGTGTTGCCCTATATCAAAAGCGCCCGTGAAGGCGTGCTGCGCTTAGGCTCCCTTCTTGAGAAATACGGCACCTATGAAAACAACGGCATTGCCTTTCAGGATGTCAATGAAATCTGGTGGCTTGAGAGCATCGGTGGCCATCATTGGATGGCACGGCGTGTCCCGGACGATTGCTATGTCATCATGCCCAATCAGCTGGGCCTCGACCATTTCGATTTCGAAGACGCCTATGGCGCACAAAAAGACTATCTCTGCTCCGAGGACCTCAAGGAGTTCATGGAGAAGCATCATCTGAATCTCTCGTTTGATCAGGACTTCAACCCGCGTGATGCCTTTGGCAGCCACTCGGATGCCGATCACGTCTACAACACCCCGCGTGCCTGGGTTGCGCAGCGATTCCTCAATCCGACGGAAAATCGCTGGGACGGTTTGGATGCCGATTATCGTCCGACCGCCGACGATATTCCCTGGTGCCGTGTTGCCGAGCGCAAGATTACCGTCGAAGACGTCAAGGAAATTCTCTCCAACCATTATCAGGGCACGCCCTACGATCCCTACGGCAGCAAAGGCGATACCTCCCTGCACGGGCTCTTCCGTCCCATTGGCATCAATCGCAATTCCCAGCTTGCTTGCGTACAGATTCGTCCCTACATGCCCGAATCTTGCCGCACGATCGAATGGGTCACCTTTGCCAGCAATGTGTTTAACGCCTTCTGCCCGCTCTATGTCAATGTGAACCGTGCGCCGCACTATTTCACCTATACGCCGGCGCATGTATCCACCGACAGCTTCTACTGGGCAAGCCGCCTGATGGCCGCTCTGTCCGACCCCCACTTTTCGCAAAACATCGCCCATGTCGAACATTATCAGGAAAATGTCGGCTGGCGCAGCTACAAGCTTTTGGAAGAATGGGATAAGTTGGTGCTCGAGAAAGATATGAGCTATGAAGACAGTGCTTCTCTACTTGAAGAAGCCAACGAAGCCATTGCCAAGATGCTGCGTGAAGAAACCGATACGGCTTTGGATAATGTCCTCGAAGTCACCAGCCGTCTGATGAAAAACGCATTCGCGCGCGCAGACCGTTAAGACGTCGGATCATTCCTCAATCATTTTCTTTCCTGATCTCGCAAAAGTAGCGGTGGCATGTCCGACGAGGCGTTCGCCCACGTAGAGATGTGCTTCCGCTACCAGGATGCGTCGGCCGGGTTTAATGATTCTGGCATGGCAGAGAACGGTGTCGCCGGAGTGAACGGCGCCTAAGAAGTGATAGTTCATATCGATGGTGGCAACTTTATCGTTATAGACGACAAGGGCGGTAGCCATGGCAGCGTCGGCCATGGTCATGAGAACGCCGCCTTGCACCACGCCCTGGGGGTTCTGATGCTGTTCGGCATTGGTGACTAAGCGCGTGGTGGCGGTGCCTTCTCCGGCATCGGTAATTTCAATGCCTGAGGTGACCATAAAGCGATTGCTGGTGCGTCGTATATCGACCAAGCGTTCAAATAAGTCTTGTGAGATTTCCATAAGGCGTCCTTTCCGTTTTGAACGTTTTCTTAACTGCCGAGAGGGCAGATTCATATTCATGCATTCTACTTTAGGATACCCCATTTTACGCCATGATGAGAGAATGCAGTTTTTTCCGGGCTTTGGGATGGTCTGAGAAATCGTTGCCCTCCGTTGGCAAGGACGTTAAAATGCGTTACTCTATAGAGGAAAAGAGATCGAGCGCGATACGCGCAGGAAAACAGGAAAAAGGAAGGGAGTCTGTCCGTGAAAGATGTATTTGAACGCTCACTGGAGCTTCATAAAAAGCTAAAAGGAAAAATGAGCACGGAGCTCAAGGCACCGCTGGAAACACAAGATGATCTGTCTTTGATGTATTCGCCGGGTGTCGCACAGCCGTGCCGTGCCATTGCTGAAAATCCCAAATCCATTTATGACTACACCTGGAAAGGCAATACCGTAGCTGTTGTGACAAACGGCACGGCCATCTTAGGACTGGGCAATCTCGGTGCAGAAGCTGCCTTGCCGGTTATGGAAGGCAAATGCGCACTCTTTAAACGCTTCGGCGGCGTCAATGCCGTACCGGTTTTGATTGATTCGGAAGATCCCAAGGAAATTATTAACATCGTGAAAGCCATTTCTCCCACGTATGGCGGCATCAACCTGGAAGACATCAAAGCGCCGGGCTGCATCGAAATCGAACAGACTTTAATCAAAGAATGCAATATTCCTATTTTCCATGACGATCAGCACGGCACCGCCATCATTACAACGGCTGCGGTTATTAATGCGCTGAAATTAGTGCATAAGAAGCCGGAGGAATGCAATGTGGTCATTTCCGGCGTTGGTGCGGCTGGCTCTTCCATCATTCGCATGCTGCAGAAACTGGGCATTGCGAATTTCTACGGCTTTAACAGCAAGGGCATTTTGAATCGCAAGCATGCGGATACCTATACGAATCCGCTGTATCGTGACTTGGCACAGATCACGAATAACGATGGTGAAGATCTGACCATTGAAGAAGCCATGAAGAAGGCGGATATCTTTATCGGTGTCAGCGTACCGAATAAGATCAACAAGGATATGGTGCGCTCCATGCGCCGTGATCCGATCATCTTTGCCATGGCCAATCCGGATCCGGAGATCACCTATGAAGATGCACGCGAAGCCGGCGCACGTGTCGTGGGCACCGGTCGTAGTGACTATCCGAACCAGGTCAACAACGTTCTGGCATTCCCGGGTCTCTTCAAAGGCGCCCTTTCCGTGCACGCTACGGTGATCAACGAGGAAATGAAGATGGCAGCGGCACACGCGCTAGCAAATTTAGTTCCCGAAGACAAGCTGTCGGAAGAATACGTCATTCCTGGCCCCTTCGAAGAAGGGGTTGCCGATGCGGTCGCAGAGCAGGTCGCAAAGATTGCCGTAGAGATGGGCGTGGTTCGCGAAGATTAAAAGAATCGATGATTGTTATAGAGGGATGCGCTTCCTCCGTTAAAAACAAATGGCGGCACTTCAGCGGTAAAGACGTTGAAGTGCCGCCATTTTATTGAATACTTCCTTAACCATTTGAGCGTCTCAGCCCTTCATGCGCTCATCGCCCGGGTCGTAGAAAACGCGATCGGTTAATGCTGTTTCCACCTCGCCAATAGTGACGGTATCGCCCTTTTTCGCCTTAGCTAAATCGACCAATGCATAGCCGATGCCGCCGCCTACACTATAGCCTTCCGTAAAGACGGTCACTTTACCGATATTTTCTCCCTCTTTTTTCACCGGTGTGCCTGCTTCAATAGCCAAGTCCGCCTTCGCCGTCTTGAAGCCCAGTAAGGCGCGTTTGGCGCCTTCCTTTTTTACCTTTTCAAGCGCTGCTTTACCAATGAAATCTTTCTTCCAATTCACGGTCCAGTCAAAGCCGACTTCAAGCGGATTGGTGCCTTCCAAGTCACTCATGAGCACGTAGCCCTTTTCACGCGGCAGGCTGGTCAAAATGGCATCCGTGGTCATACGCGTCACCGATACGCCCACCTTTTTGCCTGCTTCTTCCAAGGCTTTCATTGTCTCTTCCACCGTATTCGGCTGAATATAAAGCTCATAGCCCAGTTCCCCGGTAAAGCCGCTGCGTGCCACTTTGATCTCTTGGTCACCCAGTCGGTTATCCGCCATATAAAAGTGTTTTACATCATCCACTGGTTCTGCCAGCAAACGATTCAGCACCTTGTGCGCATCCGGTCCTTGCACAGCAATCATGGACGTTTCCGGCGTCCGATTGCGATAGGCAACATCCTCCTCTTTTTTGACCGCATCGAAATGGGCGATCATTTTATCAATGTATAACGTCGAAATCCAGTAGCAGGTATTGCTGAGACGGAAAATGATCACATCGTCCTCTATGATGCCTTCTTCATTGAGCATGGTGGTGTATTTCGCTTGTCCTACTTTGGCATTCGAGAAGCCGTTGACAAAGAGTTTATCCAGAAAGACTCCGGCATCTTTGCCCGTTACTTCCAGCAATTGATGCGTAAAATCGTAAATGCCCACTGCCTGTCGTACCGCTTCATGTTCTTTACGTTTTAAGTCCTGTGCCATACGTCCTTCCTTTCTTATTTACTCTGACATGCTCTTGCACATGCCAGCATCAAATGCAGCGCCAAAATATGTGTCGTAATACTGCCAATGCCACCTGGCGTCGGCGTGACTGCCTTCACAATGGGCGCCACTTCTTCCCAATTCACATCGCCACAAATCTTCCCGTTTTTGCGGCTTGTTCCGACATCAATAACAATTTGCCCTTCATGGACATAGGTGGCGTCCACCAGTCCCGCGACACCGCAGGCTGAAATCAGAATATCCGCCTTTTGGGCCATTTCCGGAACATCTTTGGAGTAAACGTTTGCCATCGTGACTGTCGCAAAGCGATCCGCCAGTAGCAATGCCAACGGACGCCCAACCACCAGGCCGCTGCCGATCAGCACAACATTTGCTCCCTTCAGAGGGATCTCGTAATGGTCCAGCAACGCCATCACCGCACTCGGCGCACAATACGAATAGCCTTCCGTATTCCCCGCCAAGACACGTCCCAGATTATCGAACGTCGCCCCATCCACATCTTTCGAAGGAGGTATGGTAGCCTTCACGCGATCCACATCTATGCCCTGCGGTAAGGGTTGCATCAGCAGAATGCCGTGAATCCCTTCATCTTCCGCTAATTTTTCAATCGTCGCCACCAGTTCTTCTTCGCCGGTCTCCTGCGACAAGCCTACCGAGCAAACCGCCATGGATAACGCATCCATCGTCTTGCGAATGCCCTTTTCATAGCTGATATCGCCAGGATTGTTGCCAATGCGCACCACCGCCAGCGTCGGCAGCACGTCCTTCACCGGACACTGCTCACGAATGCCGCGTATCTTTTGTTTTATCTCCGCATTAACTTCTTTGCCCAATAATTTCTGCGTAACCTCCTCCTTTCTGTTACCCCATCGCCTACTGCAGTTGTACCCAGGAAAAAGATTTCATCACAAAACGGATCGCTTTCTTTTTGAAAAAAATTAGAGAGTAACAGGAAAGCGACCCGTCCAATGCATTATTTAGAAGTTGTTTTTGATTCTGCCAGCTTCCGCAGCGTTGGCAGGAAAGCACCACCTACGATATTGCCGGCGGTAATCACAAGAATGGCGATAAAGCCTTGGAGATTCCAAGCATCAGCCATCCAGAAATAGAACATGTCGGCTACGGAGTGCTCAAAGCCGGCCAGAATGAATACGACAACGCCGAAAAAAAGGGCCAGATAACGGCCGATTTCGTAGCGGCTGTGGTTGTAGCCCTCAACGGCAATATAGATGAGCAAATTGCAGAAGCAACCGAGGAGGAAAAGGCTCAGCAAGGAATCCGCCATTTTCATCGAGACCATCTGCTGTGCACGAGCCGTCATTGCCGGAGCCAGTCGCGTCATGCGAAGCAAAAGCGCTATAAAGCCGGTGCCAAGAAAGTTCCCGATCCAGATAAAAGGCAAACGACAGTTGGTAGCCGCATCCGTTTGCAACAGATAGCAGGCCTTTCCGGTAAAAAGGAAAAGGCCAAACTCCACAATGGTAAAGAGACCGACGGTGAAAAAGAGTGCGCCGATAATAGGATTCTTTTGTGCCAGGAAAACAGCGCCGCCAATGGCAATCATAATGCCTGCGGCAAGACTTTTTAACAAGATTTCTTTCCAGTCTTTCATGTCTTCCCCTATTCTTCTACGGCGCTGACTTCGCCAATGACAACCGGTTCGTCGCCGGGCGTAACATGCAAATGATAGAGAATTGCCGATTCGGTAATTTTTAACAGGCAGCCCTTATCAACGGATACCTGCGTGGTTTCTTCTGACTTCTTTTCTTTAGCTTCTACCGAAAACGCGCTGCGAGAATAGAGCAGCAAAGTACCTGCATGATGCGGTGCGTAGTCGGCCGCCTCGCGCAACACCGTGGTGTGTGACACGAGATCGTCACGCGTGATCAAATTGAAGTCCACACAGTCCTCTGTATTGGTGGATTCTGTTGTCCAGGAGCCGGAAAAGTTCTCGATTTCATAGGGTTTCAATTGACGCGCATAGAGAGGTTTCCCCTGATCCGAATGATCGACACTGAGGCTTCCTACCAAAGGAAAAATCATGCGTTGATAACCGGAAAAGTCG
Source organism: Levyella massiliensis (assembly GCF_000308275.2). Classification (GTDB taxonomy): domain Bacteria; phylum Bacillota; class Clostridia; order Tissierellales; family Peptoniphilaceae; genus Murdochiella; species Murdochiella massiliensis_A. Next base: position 159,126 of record NZ_HG529490.1, on the reverse strand, counting down.
CTGAAAGTCGAACCGGTGCTCGTGAAGGTAGCGGACGAAAGGCGGATCGCAAATTGACGCTTTTTAAAGTCGTCGCCCGCGGGATCGATATAAAGCTGGGTCGTGGAACCTCCCGACCAATCAGAAACTTCAAATTGTTCCGGTGTAATGACTACGTAATCCATAGTTCCTCCTATTCCTCTATGTCTTCAACGGTTAAGTCTGCAAAGGGAGCATCGATGAAAGCGGAAAGTGCCTTGGGTTCGATTTCTACTTGAACGCCGATTTGACCGCCACTGACGGCCATCAAAGGCAAGTCCTCGGCAGAGGCATCAATCCAAGTACTATATGCTTTTTTCATACCGATGGGTGAACATCCGCCATGAATATAGCCTGTCAAGGGCTTGAGCTCTTTTTGCTGAATCATTTCAATCTTTTTCTCTCCCGCAGCGCGGGCCGCTTTCTTTAAATCCAGTTGATGATCTGCCGGAACGACAAATACATGAAGCTCGGTGCCGCGCGTGACGAGGGTCTTATAGGAACGCGCCCGTTCTCTCCCCTCTTTGTCGCACAGGCGGGTTCCCTGTGTAATGCCTTCACTCGTATCGTATTCAAAGTCGGCATACGGAATCTTTGCCTGATCCAACCGACGCATAACATTGGTTTTCATCGCTAACCTCCTCTCCGAAGAACATAGCGAATACACGTCCATTTTTAATCAAAAGGGGACCCGCCCATGCGAATCCCCTTCTCCAGCCTTGTTCTATGAAACGGTCGTATCGATGTTTCGGTACCTCCATCGCGTATTGCCGCTTCATGCTCCAACGGTTTACTTCGAATAATCGTAGAAGCCCTTGCCCGTCTTACGACCTAAACGGCCGGCACGCACCATCTTACGCAGCAGCGGATGCGGACGATATTTCGGATCGCCAAATTCACTGTAAAGGACTTCCATAATGGCAAGGACAATATCCAAGCCGACCAAATCGCCCAATTCCAAGGGACCCATCGGGTGGTTGGCGCCCAATTTCATTGCCGTATCAATGCCTTCTGCACTGGCCAGGCCTTCGGCATAAATGCCGATGCCTTCATTAATCATCGGGATCAAGATGCGGTTAACAACAAAGCCCGGGCCTTCCTTTACCGTTACCGGCGTTTTGCCCAATTGCTCGGAAATTTCCACAAATTTTTCCGTCATTTCGTCCGGTGTTTCCAGTCCGGGAATCACTTCAATCAGTTTCATAACCGGTGCGGGATTAAAGAAATGCATACCGATGATGGGACGAGAAAGTCCCTTGCCCACTTCCGTAATGGAAAGAGAAGAGGTGTTGGAAGCAAAGAGCGTCTCCGGCTTGCAAATTTCATCCAAATGCTTGAAGGTTTCCTGCTTAATCTTCATGTTTTCGATTGCAGCTTCTTCAATCAGATCGCAATCCTTCAGGTCATCATTGAGGCAGGGCGTAATGCGGGAGAGCATTTCGTCCGCTTTGGCCTGCTCCATTCTGCCCTTGGCAACTTGGTGATCCAAATTCTTCTGAATTTTCTTTTTTCCACCTTCAGAAAATTCAATCTTAATATCCGACAGCATGACCTCATGGCCGGCCTGTGCAAAAGCTTGAGCAATGCCGCTTCCCATCGTGCCGGCACCGATAACACCAACCTTCATCCGTATCCTCCTTCGTGTTTCGCCTTATTCTCCTGGCGTCATACCGATGTTCGCCATGGCGAGCGTTCGTCAGCAAGACGACTCGACTCTTACGAGAGTTTTATACCCGATTCCGATGGCGATCGTTCTTCGTTGCGAAAAAAAAGCGCATGCCGCAGCATGCGCCTTCTCAGAAAACTATTACTTATTGACCGCTTCTTTAAGATTTTTACCTGCCTTGAAAACAGGAGCAACCGATGCGGGAATATCGATGGTTTCTTCCGGGTTGCGAGGATTGCGACCGGAACGAGCCTTGCGCTGACGTGTCTCAAAAGTACCGAAACCAACCAGCTGAATCTTTTCACCGTCTACTAAAGCTTCTACCACTGTCGATGTGAAGGCATCCAAAGCACGGGTAGCTTCTGCTTTGGTCAATTTACTTTTTTCTGCGATTTGAGCGATCAATTCAGATTTGTTCATAATATCCTCCCTAAAATCATGTCCAGTTCAACACTGTAGTTAGATTATACCAAAACTCCCCGGTGAATCAACCATAAAGCGCTATTTTTTGCCATTTTCGGCAATGCTGCAAGCAAAATCATCGTTTTGTTTGCTGTGGAACGGAATTAACATCACAGCGCAAATCATATTTCTTGGCCAATGCGTTCAAATACTCCAGGTATTGCTGTTCCTGCACCTTATTTTGCACCGCTTGTTTCACATCTTTGTATGCATCTTTACGGCCCTCCAGATACACCACCGCATAAATTTCCCGCGAAGCATCGTAATAAAAGGCCACGCTGCCCAACGGCTGCGTGAAAATATCGGTGTCAACCACGTCAGGATCGTCATAGCCGATATCCGTATAGCGATGAAACGTGGTTTGTTCAAAGAGGTCGTTGTTCACCACACTCTCATATTCAGCAATTTCCTTCGGGCTATTCTTGAGTTTTTGCACTATTTCCTTGGCTTCCGAACGTGTGGGCACAGTGACCTGGCTATAGGTCAAAAGGGCGCTCTCCTTTTTATGTTTCTCAAAGTATGCTTTTACAGCATCTTCTGTCACCGGATGAGCCGTATGAAATGCCGTGCGATGGGCTTTTTGACGAGCGACACTGCGCAACGAATCCGAAAAATACTCTTTGGAGATGTGATAGTTCTGCAATTGCGCGAGCAGCCCCTTTTCACCGCCGAAACGCTGTACTGCTTCACTCCACGCATCTGCAAAAAGTTTATCGCTATTCGTTACAAGCGCCTCATCCTTAGCAATGAGCGCATCCGTCATCATTTGACGCGCGACGTCTTTATAAAAGCGATTCTTGTCTTGATCCGTCTGATCGGCAAGGGTTGCCTTGCCTTCATGTAAGCACAGATCCATGGCTTTCGCCTGTTCGATCAAGCCCTCCGTGGTCAAGATGGTTTTACCGTCAAGACTGGCGACAACGTCAGGGGCACTGCAGGCACTTAGAAATAAAAGCCCCAGCCCGAGGCACATTCCTAATGTTGCTCCACGAAGTCTGCGGTTTACGTACGCCGCTACCATGTTTCACCTGGCTTTTTCAGCGCATCGCCACTGAACTGATAGGTTTTACGGCAGAAGTCGCACACCACTTCGGCGCCGTGATTCTCTTCGGCCAACGTGCGCCGTGAACCGACATCCAGAGAAAGCAAGGCGCGATGCATTTTTTCGCGACTGCAGTGGCAGGCGTAGTGTGGGGTATGCTGTTCGGTCACTGTCGGATGGAAATCAGCAAAATACCGTTGCAACAGCTCTTCCGGTGACAATCCCTCGTCCAGAATTTTTGTGATGGAGGGCATTTGGCCAACGGCCGTTTCCAATCGACCCACCTCTTCATCGGTACAATCCGGCATGAGCTGCAGGAAAATGCCACCTGCTTGCTGTACGGTGGCATCCGGTGCTACCAATACCCCCAACGATACAACGCTTGCGGTTTGCTCCGATTGATAAAAGTATTGGGCAAAATCTTCCGCGATTTCACCGCTGACGAGCGGTGTGATGCCCGAGAAGGGCTCCTTGAGCGCATAGCTGCGGACAAAAGACAGCGTGCCGTCCCTGCCCACCCAACGCCCCACATCAAGTTTACCGTCTGTCGTGCGCGAAGGCAAATCCGCTTCAGGGTTTTGCGCGGTAACGCGAGCTTCCCCGGGTACATCGCTAAGGCCGACCAAATAGCCACCGGGGCCGTCGCTCTTAATATTCACGGTCAGGGCATCGCCATCATTATCCAGGCTTAAAGAAAGCAACGTCATCATGGTTAACAGCCGTCCCATCGCCGCTGTTGCCGTGAAGGAAGCATGATGAATTTTTCGCATCTCTTCCACCATATTGCGGGTGTCGGCCACGAAGAAACGAACATGGCCCGCTTCATCCATGGCACGTAACAGCACATCCAATCTTGTTTTACCCTCTTGATTTCTCATAGGTCCCTTCCGATTTCTGAGACAAAAAAAAGTCGGTGTCTTACGACACCGGCTTTTGTAGCATTTCATCCATCTATAAGAATCGTTGCCGATTATAATTTCTGAACGTTTGCTGCTTGCGGTCCTTTTTCGCCGTCGACGATGTCGAATTGGACGCTCTGACCTTCATCTAATGTGCGGAATTCACCAGTATCCGGGAGGGCGGAGAAGTGAACAAACACATCATTACCATCTTCCGTAGAGATAAATCCATAGCCCTTCGTTGCGCTAAACCATTTAACAGTACCTTTAACCATGTTACAATTTCCTCCAAAGTTTTTTACTTAGATCAATATGACCTAACGAAAATACTAACATGAAAACCATTGTCTGTCAATGATTCTTGTCAGCCATGGCTAGCGTATCCGATAAAGCTTGCTTTAATTCAGGCAGCATGCCTTCATATCCCGCCAATTTTTCGCGTTCTTTTTCGACCACAGCCGCAGGCGCTTTGTCAACAAAGCCCTGATTGGAGAGCTTCTTCTGCAGACGGGCTATCTCCCCTTCCACACGTTCTTTCTCCTTCGTCAGTTTAGCAATCTCTTCATCGTAATCGATGAGACCGGCCAGCGGCACATAAATCTTCATCTGCTCCTGCACCACGGTGGCCGCATCCTCAAGCTGCGGATCCGTATCCAGAATCTGTACCTCGTTTGCCGAAGCCAACGTCATGATACGACTCTTCATCTCCTCCAGCATAGCTCGGGTTTTGGCATCCGCAGCATAAAAGAGTACTTTTCCCTTCTTGGAGGGGGCAATATTGCGCGATTGACGTTCGTTTCGAATGGCCGTAATCGCGCGCAAGACGCGATCGATCGCTGCTTCTTCTTCCGGGAAGCGATACGTGTCGTCTGCGGTCGGATAGGCGGCGTGAATGATCTTGCCTTCCGTGCCCGGCAACGCAGCCCAGATTTCTTCGGTAATAAAGGGCATGATGGGATGCAACAGACGCACCACCGCACGGATGACATGCAACAGCACGCTCATCGCCTGCTTTTTGGCGGCCCGGTCATCGCCATAAAGACGTTCCTTCACCATTTCGATATACCAATCGCAGAAGGAGAACCAGGTGAAGTCGTAAATGGCCTGTGTTGCCATGCCGATTTCAAACTGTGTCAGATTATTATTGACCGTTTCTTCCAACGTATTTAAGGAAGAAAGAATCCAGCGATCTTCCAACGTCAGGTTTGTCGGATCCGGTTCTTCCGTTCCTTCGTCGTCCACATTCATCAGAATGAAACGCGTCGCATTCCAGATCTTATTGGCAAAGTTTCGGCTGGCCTCCACTCGCTTTTCGGAGAAACGCGTATCATTGCCCGGCGTATTACCCGTTACCAGCGTATAGCGCAGGGCGTCTGCGCCGTATTGATCAATCACTTCCAACGGATCAACGCCGTTACCTAGCGATTTGGACATTTTGCGTCCCAATTCATCACGAACCAGGCCGTTGAAATACACGTGTGAGAATGGGGATTTACCCATGAAGTGCTTGGCGCTGAACACCATACGAATCACCCAGAAAAAGATAATATCGTAGCCGGTCACCAAGGTATCCGTCGGGAAGAATTTTTCCAAATCGGCTGTTTTTTCCGGCCAGCCGAGTGTTGAAAACGGCCACAGCGCCGATGAGAACCAGGTGTCCAACGTATCCGGATCCTGCGTAAAGTGTTTGTGTCCGCACTGCGGGCATGCTTCCGGCTCGTGCTCTGCAACGACAATTTCGCCGCACTCGTCGCAGTAATACACCGGAATGCGATGCCCCCACCAAAGCTGCCGGGAAATCGTCCAATCGTGGATATTGTCCACCCAGTTGTTATAGATGCCGCTGAAACGGGGCGGAACCAATTTCAGTTCTCCGTTATCCAGGGCATCTCTAGCCCCTTGAATATATTCTTTCATCGCGACAAACCATTGCTTGGACAGCAACGGTTCAATCACGGTACCGCAACGTTCGCAGTGGCCGACGGCATGCGTCAGATCCTCCACATGATCCAAGAGTCCCTGTTCTTCCAAATCCTCCACCATGCGCTTACGCGCCGTGAAGCGATCCAGTCCTGAGTACGGGGCGTAGCCTTCTGCAATCGTGGCGTCCGTATTGATCACAACGCACTGTCCCAATTGATGCCGATCGCCCACGGCAAAGTCGTTCGGATCATGGCTCGGCGTGATTTTTACGCAGCCTGTGCCGTATTCCATGTCCACGTAATCATCGGCAATGATAGGAATTTCTCGGCCCACCAGCGGTAAAATCACTTTTTTGCCCACGAGATCGCGATAGCGCTCATCCTCCGGATTCACGGCCACCGCAAGGTCGCCCAGCATGGTCTCAGGGCGCGTTGTGGCTACGGTTAAATAGCCGTCGCCATCCTTATAGGGATAGCGAATATGCCATAAGTGTCCGGCATCGTCTACATGATCCACTTCTGCGTCGGAAATGGCCGTGCCACACTTCGGACACCAGTTCACGATGCGATCGCCGCGATAAATATAGCCTTCTTTATAGAGAGCCGCAAAAACTTCATACACCGCATGGGACAAACCCTCGTCCAACGTGAAACGTTCGCGAGACCAGTCGCAGGAAACGCCCAACTTTTTCAATTGTTCCCGAATGCGATTGCCATATTTGTGCGACCAGTCCCAGGCTTCTTCCAAGAACTTCTCGCGACCGATATCTTGCTTTTTCTTGCCCTCATTCTCCAGCTTCTGGACAACCTTGCTCTCAGTTGAAATTGACGCGTGATCCATACCCGGTACCCACAAGGCCTCGTAGCCGGACATACGCTTCCAGCGAATCAGAATGTCCTGCAACGTGTTATTCATGGCATGGCCCATATGCAGTTGTCCCGTCACGTTGGGAGGCGGCATCACGATCGAATAGGACGGCTTTTTACTATGTACGTCGGCGTTAAAATCGCCATCCTCCACCCACGACTTATAAATACGATCTTCAAACGATTTCGGATCGTAGGTTTTCTCTAAATTTTTCATCTTGCCTCCTTGGATGCCAAAGATCTGTTAAAAACCGAACGAGCCCACGCCAACGACTAAAATGCCCAATACCATGGACACGGCCAGAATCAAGGCAAGAACACGGATCCACAGGGCGCGACCCTGGTGTCTGCCTTGCGCATTGTTGTTTTTCTTTTCTCCGGATGCTTTTGATGGTTTCATTTCGTCCTCCTTCGTTCATTTTCTCATTTTACCATACTCAACACGTGGCGTGGAAACCTCTGCGTCGCGCCATAGGAATTCTCACTATCTTTTTCTTGGTCTCCTATCAATGGTTTCTGTCCGTTTGTCTTGGCGTCTCCTTTGCGTATTGTTTATTTTTTGTCGATTTTGTGGTAGGATTTTAGGTGAGCGTAACTTAGATTTTCCTGTTTTCCCGAGTGACTGAAAAGTCGCTCTGTCGTTATTAAAAAGCCATGTACAAAGGTTTTCTTCACGCGGAAAATAGAAAAGTACCGGTCGCGCAGAATATTTGTGGAATGCTGATGACGGAAAGGATCCGCAGGGTATAGATGGAAGGGTGTGTGGCAGAGAGCGTTGTGCACTGCCTCTTCCAATCGGTAAGCCGATTGGCACCGCCCCAATACCGTAGCATCCTGCAACACGGGCTTGACCCGAAGAAAGGAGAACATCTAACGATGGGAAAGAAATTTGTTTATGACTTTAAGGAAGGCAATCGCGACCAGCGCCTTCTTCTCGGTGGAAAAGGTGCGAACCTTGCCGAGATGACCAATTTGGGCATTCGTGTGCCGCAAGGTTTTATCGTCACGACGGAAGCCTGCACTGAATTCCAAAAAGAGCAAAAACTCTGGCCGGAATTGCAGGAAGAGATCCGTGAGCACATGAAGCATCTCGAAGAGACCACCGGAAAGAAATTTGGCGACGAGTCCGATCCCCTGCTCGTTTCTGTCCGCTCCGGTGCCCCTATTTCTATGCCGGGCATGATGGATACCATTCTAAACCTCGGTTTGAATGATGTTTCCGTCAAAGCCGTTGCCGAAAAATCCGGCAATCCGCACTGGGCGTATGACTCCTATCGCCGCTTTATTACCATGTTCTCCGATGTTGCCATCGGTCTGGATCGAAACAAGTTTGAAGCGATTTTGGAAAAAGAAAAAGAAAAAGCAAACGTAGAACAGGACTATCAACTCAGTGCGGAACAGTTAAAGGAAATCGCCGAAGAGTACAAGGTTCTGTATAAGGAACTGACCGGCGAAGAATTCCCGCAGGATCCGCGTAAACAGCTTGAAAAAGCCATTACAGCCGTTTTCGAAAGCTGGAACAATGAACGCGCCATTCTGTACCGCAAGATGAATGAAATTTCCGACGATCTGGGCACCGCCGTTAACGTGCAGCAGATGGTCTTCGGTAATATGTCCGATACCTCCGGTACGGGTGTTGCCTTTACGCGTAACCCGGCTACCGGCGAAAATGCAATCTTCGGCGAATACCTCATCAACGCGCAGGGTGAAGACGTCGTGGCCGGTATCCGTACTCCGTCCACCATCGCTCATCTGGAAGAAGAAATGCCGCAAGTCTATGAAGAATTCGTGAAGACGGCACACCTTCTGGAAGATCACTATGCTGATATGCAGGATATGGAATTCACCATCCAGGATGAACAGCTCTTCCTGCTGCAGACCCGTAACGGCAAGCGCACCGCACAGGCTGCCTTGAAAGTTGCGGTTGACCTGGTTCATGAAGGAAAAATCGACAAGGAAACTGCGATTACGCGCGTCGATCCCAAGTCTCTGGATCAACTGCTGCATCCCACCTTCACAGCAGAGTCTCTGAAAAATGCGACCATGCTGACCAAGGGCCTTGCAGCTTCTCCGGGCGCTGCTTCCGGCAAAATTTCCTTTAATGCGGAGGACGCGGAAAAGCGCACGCAAAACGGTGAATCCGTCCTTCTTGTCCGTAACGAAACTTCACCGGAAGATCTCCGCGGTATGGTTTCGGCACAGGGTATTGTCACCGCTCGTGGCGGCATGACCTCCCATGCAGCCGTTGTTGCTCGCGGTATGGGTAAGTGCTGCGTTTCCGGTGCTCATGATCTTCGCATCGACTATGATGCCCAGACACTCACCATCAACGGCAAGGTCTTCACGACAAAAGATACGTTGTCGCTCGATGGCTCCACCGGTGCCGTTTATGAAGGCGAACTGCCGACTGAAGCGCCGGCACTTACCGGCGATTTCGGTGAATTCATGGGTTGGGTCAACGAGATCAAACGTCTCAAGGTGCGCACCAACGCCGATACGCCGCGCGATGCCAAACAAGCGATTGAGTTCGGTGCGGAAGGCATCGGTCTCTGCCGTACTGAGCATATGTTCTTTGAAGGCGACCGTATCAATGTTGTGCGTGAAATGATCCTCTCCAATGACGACGAAACCCGCCAGAAGGCGCTGGATGAAATTCGTCCGATGCTGGAAGAAGATTTCTATCAGATGTACAAGATCGTCGGCGATCGTCCGATGACGGTGCGTCTGCTCGATCCGCCGCTGCATGAATTCGTGCCGCACACGGATGCCGAACAGCAAGTTGTTGCAGACATGATGAACATCTCTCTGGACGAAGTCAAAGCGCGTGTGAATGCCTTGGCAGAAGCCAACCCGATGCTCGGTCACCGCGGTCTGCGCTTAGCCATCACTTGGCCGTCCATCTACGCCTCTCTCGCTCGCGCCATCATGCAGGCGGCGCTGCGCGCTACGGATGACGGCGTGAAGGGCATCGTTCCCGAAATCATGATTCCGCTTACCGTAGACGATAAAGAGTACCGTTATGTCGAAAAAGTCGTACGCGACGAAGTGGAGAAGGTCTTTGAAGAGCAGGGACGCAAGCTTGACTACCTCGTCGGCACCATGATTGAAACCCCGCGTGCCGCTCTCTTGGCTGGTGAAATTGCCGAAACCGCACAGTTCTTCTCCTTCGGTACCAACGATTTAACGCAGATGAGCTTCGGCTTCTCCCGTGATGACGCTGGTTCCTTCCTGCCGGAATACAGCGAAAAGAAGATCTTCGAGCGTGATCCGTTCGTCTCCTTGGATCAGAAGGGCGTCGGTCAACTCGTCAAGATGGCGGTGAAGAACGGCCGCGCAGCAAACCCGGATCTGCACTTGGGTATCTGCGGCGAACACGGCGGCGATCCGGCAACGGTGAAGTTCTTGGATGGTGTCGGTCTGGATTATGTATCCTGCTCACCGTACCGCGTGCCCATCGCTCGCTTAGCGGCGGCACAGGCGGTTGTGGAAGCAAAGAAAAACTAACGCTACAACACGATAGGAAAGAAAAAAGGAGGTGCCGATAACGGCACCTCCTTTTTATAACTGCGAGAGTTTTATTTCGACAATCTCATTTTTATACCTTCCGATAACGCACGACATGACACGTTATACCGGACAGCCTATGTCTTATCTCGCCTTATCTCTTTTATGTTTCAATGTTCTATTTGGTTTAGCAACATCTGAATATCCGAAATCCATTCCTTAATCTCTTGGCTATACGCGAAAAATTTTTGTTCATCTTTTTCAAACCCCCGCAATAGCTGTAATTGATGTTGCCAATAAGCAAGCAACTTCTCTAAGCGTTGTGGAGAAATATTTTGAAATCCTTCTCCAGTCTCTAGGTCCTTCTGTATTCGATCAAACTCATTCTTGACGGTTTCTGCCGGAACCCCCACATGCTTTTTGAAATCGCGTAACACCCATTGACGCTCAAAAATATTGCGTTCTTTCCAACCATTGTATTGCGTGTCAAATGTGTTCTTTATTTTTTTGAACAATTCGGCGGAGGATACCTCCCTATCTTCTTCTACGCAAGTGGAAGATGGTAACGTTGGGGAAGATTGGAATTCATTTACTGCCTGAATCGACGAAATTTCTTGTCCATGGTATTCACTTGCTTTTAAGACAGATATGGCAAAGCCAACTCCGGCGTCATGCGCCTTTAAAATGTGTTCTTCGTTTTGCCGGTAAAATTCCTCTGTGGTTAACCCCATGGCTTTTGCCACCGTTTCAATGCTGCTTGCGGCGGTTTCCGTTTTGACCAGTCCCGGTGCAATGGTATATGTGTAAACGTGTGTACCTTCCAATTCCATCGATAACGCATTACAAAATTCAACCTGTGCGGTTTTATAGATCTCATAAGCGCCTAAATAAGGCGCTGCACCCGACGAAGAAACAAACACGATACAGCCGCTGTTTCGTTCTTTCATCTTTTTCAAAAACAAGGTCGTGAGGAGAATGGGCGCGCGTAAATTTACCAAATAACTTCGATCCCACTCTTCAACAGGAACCTCTCCGATTTCGCCGGTGATCACTAAAGCGGCATTGTTGAAGAGTATATCCGGACAGCCGTATTTCGAAAAAATGTCTTCACATGCTTTCTTAGTATCGATTTCATTTGCTAGATTGACTGGATAAAAATCCGCTACATGATCGTATTGCCTATTGATCTCCTCCGTCACCTTATTTCCTTTTTCTTGATCCACATCGGCCAGTAGAACTTTTGCCCCCATTTGAGCAAATGCTTTTGCGGTCTCCGCGCCAATGCCACCACCTGCGCCGGTTAATAATACAGTCTTTCCCGCCAACATCGACTGATCTAAGACAATCATGCATTTCCTCCTAACAAGGAAAGAAGATCCTTTTACGCAACTACACTCTGACTGGATGGCTTTCTCTTTCTTTGTGGCCAACGCTAGTTAACGCTATTGCAGCAATCCCACTTTTCGATAGACCTTGGAAAGCGTTCGGCGTGCCGCTCGTTGCGCAGCAAGGGCGCCATCACTACTAATCGCCTCAATCTCTTTCTTATCCGCCATCAGCTTTAAGAAACGCTGGCGAATGGGTTCCATCTTTTCCACGATCAGATCGCCCAGCGCACGCTTAAAGGTGGCATAGTCACTGTCGTGGAAGCGTTCCACCACATTCTTCGGCGCACATTCCGCATAGGCCGCATAGAGGTTGATGAGATTCATCAGTCCCGCCTGCTCCGGTCGATAGCAAAAATGTGCTTCGGAATCGGTAACGGCACGAGCAATTTTTCGCCGAATGGCAGCGGGTTCGTCTTTAATCAAAATATAGGCATTTTCATCCGGATCGGACTTACTCATCTTAGAGGAAGGATCTTTTAAGCTCATAATGCGCGTGGCATTTTCATCGGTGAGCGGCTCCGGCACAGTAAACGTGGGAGAATAACGGGAATTAAATCGTTCCGCCAGATCACGCGTAAACTCCAAATGCTGCTTCTGATCCGCACCGACGGGCACGACATGGCTCTGGTACAGCAAAATATCCGCCGCCATCAATACCGGGTAGGTCAATAGTGCGGCATTCAAATTGTCCGCGTGTTTTTGGGCTTTATCCTTAAATTGCGTCATGCGCTGCAATTGACCGATGGAACTGATGGAATTAAGCACCCAGGCCAGCTCCGCGTGCTCCGGCACCTGCGATTGAATGAAAAGTGTGGCCTTTTCCGGTTTAACGCCGGCAGCCACGATGTAAGCAATGACTTCCAGGGAGCGACGGCGCAAATCAGCAGCTACCTGTGTCACGGTGATAGCGTGCAAATTGGCCACACCAAAAAAGCAGTCGTATTGATCCTGCATTTTCACAAAGCTTTTGATGGCACCCAGATAATTGCCAATGGTCAGGTCCCCGGAGGGCTGAATTAAGCTGAACGCCACTTTCCTTTTCGGCGCTTCTTCCGCGCCTTGCGTTTGCGGCGTTTGGGCCTTTGTTTGATCCATAATATCCTCCTTGCGTGAAAACTATACCCTGTTCAACGTTTCTTGAACACCACCGAATAAAAAGAACGCCCCGCTAACGATGAACCTGAAGCGAGACGTTCTTCTATCGATGAGACTCTCTTTATCAGCCCGTTCGAATCGAGCCTGCAGTCAGTCTCTTAAAAGCGTATGCACAACCGGTATCATCAGTTGATCAGGCGACGCGCGCCAATGAAACGACTCTGATACCAGTTCTGATAAATGTTGGTCATAATAACACCGACGGATGGTGAAGATGCATGGACCATCATGCCATCGCCAATATAAACGCCGACGTGGCTGATGTTGCCGGTGCCGTTGGTGGTAAAGAACAGCAGATCGCCCGGCTGGAGGTTGTTCATGGAAACGGCGTAGCCGTAACCGTATTGGGCAACCGAATAATGCGGCAGACTGATGCCAATGCGTTTGTAAGCGGCCATTACCAAACTGGAGCAGTCGTAAGCGTTCGGACCAACTGAGCCAAAAACATATGCTTTACCAACCTGCGAGCGTACGAATTCGACAACACTGGCGGCACTGCCCTGCGGTGCACTTTCCTGCGTATCTTTCGGAGCGGGCGTTTCGACTTCCTGCTTCTGGTTGGCCAAAAGAGCGGCCGAAATATAAGCCGTCTGGCCATTGTAGTCGAATTTTACCCAACCGTTGGACTCTTGGCCTTCGACGTATTTATTCACGCCAAAGGTCGTCAGAATACCGTAATTGGTGCCCGGTCCCTTACGAACATTCGCCGGTGTCTTCACATAACCCACACGAGCCTTCGGCTTTTTGGCTTCCTCTTCCTGACGCTTTTTCTCTGCGGTCTTCGGTGTATTGGTGTCCGAAATCTCAATTTTGGTATTGCCCACGAGACCTGCGTGCACATAAGCGGTTTTGCCATGGAAATTGAAGCGAACCCAATCTCCTTCGCGTGTTCCCTTAATTTCGTCATTGGCATTCATCGTGCCTACGACAGGGGCGTTCATATTCGGGTTCTGGCGTACATTGATGGAATCGTAATTTATATAGCCGGAAACAGCATTATTCTTTTTCGCTTCAGCGGCTTTTTGCTGCTCTTTCTTTTCGGCAGCCAGTCTTGCCGCTTCTGCTTTCTTCTCCGCTTCTACGCGTTCTGCTGTGGCCTTTTTTTCTGCCGCAACGCGCGCTTCTTCGGCTTTCTTATCCGCTGCTGCTTTTTCTTCGGCTTTCTTCTTGGCCGCCTGCTCTTCCGCTGCTTTCTTTTCTGCCGCTGCCTTTTCTTCTGCAGCTTTCTTTTCCGCCGCGGCTTTCTTCTCAGCCGCTACGCGGTTTGCCTGTTCCTGTGCCTTCGCCTGTTCTTCCGTTACTGCCTGCACAAAATGGCGATTTACATAGCCGACCAGATTTCCGGAATCTTCAACAGCCACCCAGTCCCCATCTGCCGTGCCACGGACAACTTCCGCACGCAACATCACGGTGACCACATCGGCATCCAAAGTCGGATTTTGCCGTACATTTAATACATCCGTAACGACAACACCAACATAAGGTTGGCTAGTTTCGCTTGAAAACTTCGGATCCTGTTTATTTTCTTCTTCCGGAATCGTCGCTGCAATTTCCTTCTCTGTCGGGATGTGCGCTTCTTCAGAGTCTTCCTTTTTAGCGCTTTCCTGCGGGAAAACAGCCTGATCCGTAGCGGCCGGCGTAACCGTTAAAAAGGACAAACGATCGGAGGCTTCTTTCGTAGAAGATTCTTCCTCTGCTACATCTTGCTTATCCGCCTCGGGCAAAGATTGCTGTGCCGACGTTTCACTGTCTTCTGCCTTTTTCTCTGCTGTTTTCTGCGGCGCTGAAATGCGATATTCCACTTTCTGCACCGGATCAAACACTTTGTCGGAGGAAGGCGTCTTCCCCGTTTCGGTTTGGCTCGCCGTCGAAGCATTCGTCTGATCCATTCCCTTCAGCGATTCCTTATACTGCGCTTCAAGGTTCTTGGTCACATAGTCTGCATTCGACGCGTCGATTTGCATAAACTGTGTTGCTGCGATAACACCGGCGACCCCTACGACACCAACTATCGCACCTACTCGTTTCTTGTCCACGACGTTCCTCCTTTATCTATAAACTCTAACCGAGTTTTTATCTATGTAGCTAGTGATATCGTAACTGGATTGCAACCTTTTGTCAATAGATGTTACAAAATTATTACAGATTGTTACGAATGGTTCACGGCGGGTTGCGTGGACCTTTTCTTGTACAGTAATTCGTGTCTTCTGGATGTGTGTGGAGACCAGGCCTTACCATTTACGGGGGTAAACCACGAAAGAGCGAAAAGCCGCCGTAACCGCGCCGTAGGTTTCTCCATGAGGCACAAGATGTCGTCCGTCATCGCCAGTCCTTGAAATAAGAATGGGTAACGCCCCTAAAAAAGTAGATATCCTTGCTTGATTTTTCTTAATTGCCCTAAATTCAAAGCGAATTTCAAATGCGTTGATTTCATTCGTAGGAAAGCTGCTTTCCTCGTTGAGTGAGCGTTTCCATACCCGGAAAGGCTGTCTCACCCAGCCCTATTGATACGCAATCTTCTCCAGCACGAGCCCCTTAGCATCTGCGCAAAAAGCGATGGGCTTCGCATTCGGATCTTCCAATGCGGCGGAAAGAGTGCAAAGGTCAAGCGCCCCGCGTCCGGCTAACAGAATGGCGCCCGTCATAAAACGCACCTGGCGATGTAAAAAGCCGTCGGCCGTAAAGCGAAGGATGAGGCGTGTGGCCTGTCGTTCTATGGTAACGGTATCCACGGTGCGCTGCGAATTACGATAGGGATCCGGTACGGAAAAAGCGGCATACTGATGTGTGCCCTCTAACCGACGGGCTGCTTCGAGAATCAAGGCATCATTCAAAGGAAAGGTATACGAAAAAACGGTGTGACGCTCTGTGGGAAGAACATAGGAGCCATTTTCCACGACATAACGATACGTGGTTTTATGTGGCGCAAAACGAGCGTGAAAGGAAGGGATTGCTACCTGAGCGCTTCGCAAAAGGAGATCGTCCGGAAGGAGGCGACGCAATTGATACAGAAAGGCATCGGCTGGCCAATCCAAATGGGTGAGAAAATTCACCACCTGATCCTCGGCGTGAACCCCGGCATCAGTGCGACCGGCAGCGATGAGGCGGGTGGAGCGACCGGTGAGCGTTTCGACGGCGCCACGCAAAACACCGGCTACCGTGCGGCAGTTCTCCTGCTCTTGGTAGCCGGCAAAGGCGGTCCCATCATAGGCAATGCGAAGCATAATATTTTGCATAGGCCCTCCCGTGACGCATTTAGAAAAAGATACTGATGAGTATAAATATCACCACACAAACGCAAAAAACGATGCCATCGCGACGCGTGAGCTTCAGGGGATTTAAACGCGTCCGCTTATTGCTCCCGGTATAGCAGCGCGCTTCCATTGCTACGCCCAACTCGTCCGCCCGATTGATGGCATTTAGGAATAGCGGCACAAAGAGCGGAATCATCGCTTTCGCGCGTTCCAAAATATTGCCGGATTCAAAATCCGCCCCACGGGCCTTCTGCGCTTTCATGATCTTCGTCGTCTCGTCAAAGAGTGTCGGAATGAAGCGTAGCGCAATCGAGATCATCATAGCAATGACATGGGACGGAAAGCCCGTGAAGTCCAGGGGTTTCAAGAGCCAGGCAATGCCATCCGTGAGTTCGAGCGGGCTCGTGGTTAGGGTCAAAAGGCTGGTGCCCAGCACCAAAAGAATCAGGCGTATGGCAATAAATGCTGCTCGAATGAGGCCTTCATCGCTGACAGAAAAGATCCACCAAGACCAAATGATTTTGCCCGGCGTGAAAGCCACATTGATCAAGAAGGTGAAAACCAAGATGAAAAAGATGGGTTTCAAACCTTTCCAGAGGCGGTCCAAAGGCACTTGCGCCTGCCAGGTCACAAAGAGGAGCAAAAGCATATAAAGTCCATAGCCCTGGAACGTATCTACCAAAAAAGCAGTGAACATAAAGATCAGGACTAGAAGCAGCTTGACACGCGGATCCAGGCGATGGATGGGCGAATCGCCCGGCAGGTATTGTCCGATGGTAATTTGATTGCCCATGTTACGCCTCCTTTCCGTTAAGGTAGGCCGAAAGAGCGGTAACGGCTTCTTCGACGGTGATCGCCGAATCGTCAAGCGCAAGTCCCGCTTCACGCAGGCGCTGCATGAGCTGTGTCACCTGTGGTACGGTAAGGCCGATGGCTTCCAATTCTTTACGTCGTGCAAATATGGCATGCGGCGTACCGTCCATGACCAGACGTCCTTTGTCCACTACGATAATGCGATTCGCCTGTTCAGC
Source organism: Levyella massiliensis (assembly GCF_000308275.2). GTDB lineage: Bacteria > Bacillota > Clostridia > Tissierellales > Peptoniphilaceae > Murdochiella > Murdochiella massiliensis_A. The sequence goes on along the minus strand of NZ_HG529490.1, from coordinate 141,918 downwards.
GATGTCTTCCATAGAATGCGTCACCAGAATAATGGTCATATCCGGGTTGTCGTCATAGAGCTTGCGCACCGTCTTTAAGATCTCATCGCGACCATGGGGATCCAGCCCCGCCGTGGGCTCGTCCAGAATGAGATACGAAGGACGCAGCGCCAAAACCCCGGCAATGGCCACGCGTCGCTTCTGGCCGCCGGAAATCTCAAACGGTGACTCATCGCGCATCGTGTCATAGTTGAGGCCGACGGCCTCCATCGCCCAACGCACACGCTCGGTAATCTCACTTTCCGGAAGCTTCAGGTTTTTTGGACCAAAAGCGATGTCTTTAAAGATCGTTTCTTCAAAGAGCTGATCCTCCGGATATTGAAAAACAAGGCCGACGCGTTGCCGCAACGTACGCAGGGATGCCTTTGGATCCGATGTCGTGATACCGTCTACGGTAAGCGTGCCTTCCTGCGGAATATTTAAACCGTTCATGTGTTGTACCAGCGTAGATTTTCCGGAACCCGTATGACCGATTAAGCCGACATATTCGTGCTTTTCAATGGTCATCGTAATGGAATCTAACGCCTGTACTTCATCTTTCTGTCCTTTGTTGTAGTAAAAGGACATGTGATCAAAGACCATGCTCATCGTTGCACCTCCTCATGGGCACCTGAAGAGGCAGCGTCTGCGGGCAACAGAGCAGCGGTCAATTCTTCAATCGTAAGGCAGTCTTTCGGTACATCAAAGCCCTGCTGATGGAGCAAATAGCCAACTTCTGTGACTTGCGGCACATCCAATTCCAAGCTGCGCATGGTCTCCACATCTGAAAACACTTCGCGCGGTGTGCCTTCGAGGGAAATGGTTCCATCCGAAAGCACTACAATGCGATCCGCTTCCACGGCTTCTTCCATGTTGTGTGTAATGAGAATGATTGTTTTATGTTGTTCGTGATTGAGTTTTCGTATCGTATGGATGATTTCGCGACGACCGATCGGATCGAGCATGGCCGTCGGCTCATCCAAGATGATGCACTCCGGAAGCATGGCTAAGACACCGGCAATGGCCACGCGTTGTTTTTGACCACCGGAGAGTTTATAGGGCTCGCGGCGTTTAAACGCCGTCATACCGGTGGCTTCCAGCGCACGATCCACGCGCTGTCGAAGTTCAGGATTGGGAATACCCAAATTTTCCGGGCCAAAGGCTACGTCCTCTTCAACGATGGATGCCACCATTTGGTTATCCGGATTTTGAAACACCATGCCGCAATGCGAGCGAATGTCCCAAATTTTTTCATCATCACGCGTGTCCATGCCCAGGATATGAATGCTGCCCTCTTGCGGCAATACCTGCGCATTCAAAAGCCGGGCAAGCGTGGACTTGCCCGACCCGTTATGGCCTAACAAAGCTAAAAATTCACCTTTTTTTATATGAAGCGTCACGTCCTTTAGGGTCGGTTCCGATGCTTCATCTTCGTATTGCGGATAGCGAAAAGTGACATGATCTACAGCAATGATCACATCCTCTTTCGGCTCCCCTTCTACGGCTTTCGCTACGGTCGTCTCTTCGGCATTCGCCTCATCAAGCAACCTTTTCGCTGTCGTCATGGGTTTCACCTGTCCTCGTTCCTAAAATGTTTTATCTGCCGGCGAATCATTGGTCGTGCTCTCATAAATGACCACCGGCGTGCCATTGGCAAAGTTCTCGAAAATTGTCTTGGCAGTCTCTAAATTCAGATTAATGCAGCCGTTCGATCCCGCATAGCGATAGTGTTGCCCCCCAAAAGCGGTAACCCAGGACGCATCATGCAGACCGACACCACCGTAATTGATCGGCATCCAGTATTTGACCGGCGAATCATAAGGCGTACCATCCTTAAACTGTCCTTTCAGATGGCGATCCTTTTCATGGCTCCAGATCATATGCACACCGCGAGGCGTTTCGTTGTAGTGATTGACACGCCCGGTACGCACATAGCTTTTCACGATGAGATCCCCGTCCTTATAGCCCCAAATTTGTTGACGGGAAATGTCTATCTCAATATACGTGTTACCGATATCGTTCTTCTCCCCCCGCGCAATGCCCTTATGGCGATAGACGGGTTCCAAGTTTTCTTGCACACCGCCTTTTTTGAGCAGCTCTTGCACTTGTTCCGTCGTTTTCTTCACATTGATCTGCCAGCCATAGATGCCTGGCGGCACCGTTTGTTCACCGGCGCCAGTGGATTGAAAGGAACGGGACGTGCCGTAGGTATCGGTCTCCTTGGCCATTTTCCGCACAAAACTTTGAATTCCCTCCACCGGCAGACTGTAGGTGCCGTTATCGTCCTTCTTGAGCAAGGGGAAAATTTCCTGCGCACCAAAACGATAGTTTTCGTTCCCTATAGAATATACCAGCGTGGAAGCCAACAATTTTTCAACATTCTTTTTATCTTCCTGCAACGACGGGTCATCTTTGAATACCTTCGGCTTCTCGTAGACATCCTCCAACGAGATTTCTTTCGCCGTGGATTCGATCGTGTGCAGAATCTTTGCTTTCAACCGATCGGCATTCACGCGCTTACCTGGCACCTCCGGTTTGATCCGTACGCCATCCGCTGTGGCTTCGAGCATCGCATCTTGCGGTGCTTCCCCCTCCGAGTCAAACCCCGCTTCGCGCAGCAAATAAGCTAAGCGTTCTTCATCATACGTGATTTCATAGGCCGAAGAATAGTCGTGGGTGCGGAAATATTCAATGGGCCATAACCATGGCGATGGTTGCTTCGGCAAGTCGCCTTTTAAGAGATAACGTAACCCAATATCATTCGCATTTAACTTAATCTGTGCATCACGCCCCGTATATACATGGGTGGTCGAACTCGGATGAATTTCACGAAAGGCCTCTTGCGGTTGCCCTCCCATCGGATGCCCATTCACGAAGGATTTCGGATAGGCATTAAAGGTGAAATGAAATGCGCCGAAGAGATAACCGCCACCGAATACGATAAGAAGAATGACAATGAGCCAAAATTGGCCCCGTCTTTTTTTGGAGACCGAAGGATCCTCTCCCAGAGACTCCGGGGTATGCTTATTTTCCGTTGCTAACGGAATTTCCTGCTTTTCAGTCATGGCGTATCCTTTCTTGCGAGGGTTTCGCTTCTTCCATTAAGCGCATTGTCCGATCGGGATCAATCGTAATATTCACTGTATCACCGGGATACAGTTTTTTCACTTCCTCTTCCAGCTCCTCTTGCAATGCAACCGCATCAATTTGTTTGTCCCATGGAATCAGGACATCAAAAAGAATCCGTCGCTCTTTCGCATTCGTAATCAGCCGAAAATCGTGGACAAGAAAGCGGGCGTCCTTACTGCGCACTAAAAGCGTCACCTGCTCCAACGCTGCCACCACTTCCGCCGTACGCGGTTGCTGCGGATCCATATGAATGGTAATCTGAACGCCATATTCATCGCCAATGGTGCGTTCAATATGATCCACCAAAGCATGACTTTCCATCGCGCTCTTTTTTCCGTCCACTTCGACATGCACCGTCACAAAGCAATTACCGGGGCCGTAGTCATGAACTATCATATCATGAATACCCAATACACCTTGAAAAGAACGCAAGCGATGCGCCAGCGATTGTACCAGCTTCTGATCCGGCGCTTTACCAAGCAGGGCATCGTAATTATCTTTCAGAATAGTAAATCCGTTTTGGCCAATTAGAATGGCGACCGCCACCGTAAACGGGCCGTCCAAGGAAAAGCCGACGAAAGGCGAAAGGACAAGTGCCAGGAGTATGGATCCCGTGGCTAGGATATCCGACTTCGCATCGGCAGCCGTGGCTGCAAAAACATTGGAATGCCATTGGCGACTCATCCGGGTAAAGTAAACAACCATCGCCAGCTTGACACCGATAGAAAGCAGTAACAACAGGAGCTGCAAGCCGTTTAACGTCACTGTCTGCGGTGTCACGATGCGCTTAACACCTTCTATAAGCAAGGTGACCGCCACGTATAAAATCGCAATAGCAATGAAGAAAGAGCCCATATATTCGGCGCGTGCATGACCAAAGGGGTGTTCCCGATCTTCCGGTTTTTCCGCCAAATGAAAAGAAGCGAGAGACACAAGAGAAGCCAACGCATCAAAGAGATTGTTAAAGCCATCGCCCAGAATCGAGAGGGCACCGCTCAACAGACCGATCGTAATCTTGGTTAGGGCAAGCAGGGAATTCGCCAAAATGCCTACCACACTACCCTTGCGACCTGCCGCACTGCGACGTTTCCGCTGCTCCACAGCATCAGCTCCGTGCGAAGAAGGTCTGTGTGCATCGGAAGAAAGATGCGTAAACAAATGTTTGGGCATGGTTTCTCCTTTCTCCGGATTGTTTTCTCAGGATTGTGCGGTTCCTATCGCATCAATATCCAAACGCACTTGCCAAGTGAGCTCACCGCCCGGGGCGATACGCCCCACCTTACCGTTTTGAATCGCACGCTCTAAGCTGTCATAAAAACCGTTTGTCGGTTCCAGGGCAATGCAACGCGATCCCGCGCTGCCGCCGGTATTAATCCAACCGCCCAGATACGGAAAGAGCGATGCATCCCAATGCAAGGAGAGGCGCACGCCCTGCGTAGGATAGGTAATCGAGGCTTCTCCCTTTGGCACGGGATCCTGCAGATAAAATTTGTAGGCCTGATCCTTCGGAACCTGCTTTAATTGCTGCATATCAAAGGCAAAATCTTCATCGCCATGAGCATTAAAAAGGGTGTACGGCTCCGGCCAGGACAGTACGGCGTCCGGCTCGTAATGGCAAAGTCCGTGCAGTGCCCAAAGCCAAGGATGTTCATCAATGGATTCATTGAGCAAGCGGTAATCCAATCGCAGACTGTTGCCTTCCAAGCGCACATGCCGTTCGAAATAGAGCGGAATCGTGGACAGGCGAAAAAACGCTTTAACGGATCGTTCGGAGAGATTTTCTTCAAACACGTTCCAAGGACGGCTCCAGGCATCGCCATGATCGGAAAGGCGCCCCAGTTTTTCCACATGACAAGGGTCAATGGTGGGAATACAATCATCGATACCCGACAGATCATATTGATCAAAAGGCGCACCGGGATACGCACGAGCATAGAGTTTGGCCGGATCATCGGCCTTCTTCATGCCAAGCGGACGTGCCAACACTTCAAAGTCATTTTCATTGTATACAATGGACGCAATCTTACAGCCAATCTCCGGTAGTATAGCCACGCGCAATTTCTCCGATTCCAAATGTACCACATGAAGATTGCCGCGGCTGCGCTGCAGGGTTGGTTTAATCATAGACTCCTCTTCTCTACGAGATGCTGTTACGACACAAATAAACACTTTAATCATAGAAAAGGGCAAGGTAAGTGTCAAGAAGCCCCTTCCGCCGCAGTAGCGGCAAGAAGGGGCTTCTTTAAAACATTTAATCGGTCAATATACGCTCTCAGGCATCAATAGAAGCGGGCAAAATTCGGTTTGGGTTCATAATGCCAAGTCTTGTAAATCACTTCATCAATCGAATCCAACACGGTGCCATGCGCAAGGGTAGCATGAATGACGGAAGGAACATTCTTATACAGTCCGACATAGACCGCAGCGTGATTCACCATGGACTGCGGAGCACGGTGATCACGGAAGAACAGCACATCGCCGGCAGCCATACGACTGAAATCAAACGGAATGGCTTGTCCGCCAAAGTCTTGAATCGTCTTATATTGCAGATTCACCTGATCATAGATATCGTTCGTGCGGGGATTATTGGAGGCGCCATATATCGCAATGCCCAAATTCTTATGCGCGCGATAGGCCAACCCGCTGCAATACGTGCCCTTCTTCAGGTCATCGGCAAAACTGACATATGCCGTTCCATTGGCCTTTAACGCTTCATTGGCAATTTCCTGTCCCTTGAAGAAGCGGGCATCACGGTTTAAGCCAGTGTTGGATAACTCTTCGGCCGTTACACTTGGAAAGTCATAGACGAAATTGTATTTCGTGCCTGTGGTTTGAATTTTGCCGGAGCGCAGGTATCCGTGATCGGGATCAAAGTAATGCACACGGTCCCCCGTGGTTTTGATGCCGCGATACATCGCAAAGTTGTAGGGGGAGAAATAATAATATTTACCGTTAATTCCCTGCCAACCGCGTGTCGTTTTTCCATCGTTCTCGGGAGAATAATAGGTGTAGGAATAAATATTATGCCAGCCCTGTCCCTGGCGACTGCCGTCCTCCCCCATGACGTAGCCGTAGGTGCCAAATGAAAGCAATTGATTGCGATAGGGCATCCCATCAGCGCGGGCGTAATAGGTTTTTCCATCGTATTCGTACCAGCCGGGATGCTTGATCAGCATACCCGTACTGTCATCCAAACGATAGAGGGTTCCGTTTCCGTAGGTGTATCCGTGCTGTTTGCTGCCATCGCTGCCCATGAAATAGGAATACTTTGGCCCGAAGTGGATAAAACGGTTGCGATAGAGTTGGCCTTGCGCATTCGGAAAATACTCTCTTCCGCCATTCGACACCCAGCGATTGTCTTTCCGCAACAGCCCCGTTTCTTCGTCAAGCAAATAGAGAGCATCTCCCACTTGCTGCACGCCATGCATTCTGGTTCCCTCGGATCCCATATAATAGGCAACCTTAGGGCCAAACGTGATGAAACGATTATGATACACTTCACCTTGGGCATTCGGGAAATAATACTTTCCTTCGTACTCCACCCAGCGATTCGCTTTGTTCAATATGCCGGTCTCAGAATCCAAGAGATACAGCTTATCTCCCACCTTCACTAAGCCATGCATGACGCTGCCGTCATCGCCCATATAATAGGCAACCTTCGGTCCGAAGGTAATGAAGCGATTGCAATACAGCTTTCCTTGTGCGTTCGGAAAATAATATTTGCCGCGAAGCGCAACAAATGCGTTATCTTTACGGATTTCGCCGGTATTTGTATCACGCAAAACGAGATTTTTTCCTTGTTTAACCACTTCAAGAGGCAAAGACGTCTGCGTTAAAACCGCTTCGGCCTTATTCTCCGACGTTTCTTTTTCTTCCGTTTTATTCGATTCTTCTTGATCCGATGCTTCCTCTGTATTCTCGGTTGTCGATACAGTGGATGACTCTTCTTCCTCCGGTGGCGTCGTCACCAGTTTCGTATCGTCCTCCCAAAGAACATCTTTCGTGTCGTTTCCAGTGCTTTGCGCGGCGTCATTTTGACTGGCGATGCTGTTGTCTTTCCATCCTTCGTCCGCGTAAACCGGACTCGTACATACAAGAAGACTGGCAGTGAACAGTGTTGCTGCTAAAATCCACGCTTTATGATTGTTATCAGTTCTTCCTAAGGGCTGCATTCTACACTCTCCTTCTATTATAGAAAATGTTATATCATCGAAATAATAGTAGGCCTTAAACTCTTTTATTTCAATAGCGCAAGAGAGGGCTGATACATTGGTAGGGGCCAAGGCAATCATGACATAGTCAAATTCTCTTAAGGTGTTGATTTTCAAGGAATAAACACAAAAAAAGTTCTGTACAAGCATCAGCTTGTACAGAACTTTTAACTCTGAAAGTGAAAATCGCTTAGGCTTCTTCCGTCGAAGCATCTTCTTTCTCAGCTTCTTTGGTATCTGCCTCTTGGCTCTCTTCAACGTCTTCTTCAGCGTTTTCTTTTGTTTCTGCCTCTGCTTTTTCGGATGCAGCAGGAGCCTTCGACTCCTCTTTTTCTTCCTTAGCAGGAGCAGCGGGTTTTTCCGCCTTCTTTTCGGCTACCGCACCGGTAACCAATTCCAGAACGGCCATGTCAGCGCCGTCTCCGCGACGCGGGCCTTTCTTCAGCACGCGGGTATAGCCGCCGTTGCGTCCTTCAAACGAAGGGGCAATCTCTTCGACCAACTTGCGCGCTACTTCCTTCTGATACAGATATGCGGAAATAGCACGATTGCCGGCCAGTGTGCCTTTCTTGGCTTCAGTAATCAGTTTCTCAGCTACTTTCTGAGCTTCTTTGGCGCGGGTAACGGTAGTTGTAATCCGACCGTTGAGGAAGAGCGATGAGACCAAGTTGCGCAGCATGGCTGTGCGATGGTCGGTTCTTCTTCCCAGTTTTCTTAAAGTCGCCAATGTCTCCTCCTTACTCGTTATCTTGTGAATGATTGAGTTGCAAGCCGAAGGATTGAACTTTTTCTTCTACCTCGGCATAGGATTTTTTTCCAAAATTGCGGATTTTGGCCAATACATCGGCAGGAATGCTTACGATATCGCCGAGCGTATGGATATCTGAACGCTTCAGGCAGTTATAGCTGCGCAGGGTCAGATCCAAATCTTCGATCGGCTTCTGCAGCAGAGCATTTTCCTGGGATTGCGGCTCTTGTTCATCCGCTTTCTCTTCCACAACAAAGTCCGGAAGCTCCGTAATGAGGCGCAGGTGATCCATAAGGATCTTTGCTCCCTGCGACGTAGCTTCCTGCGGGGTCACCGTACCATCGGTCCAAACTTCAAGGATCAATTTATCGTAGTCGGTGATCTGTTGGACACGGGTGTTTTGTACCTCGAAATTCACTTTCTTCACCGGAGTAAAAGAAGAATCAATGGCAATCGTGCCGATGGGATCTTCCACATCCTTATTTTGATCGGCCAGAGCATAGCCTGCTCCATCGATCACGGTTAACTCCATGTGAATGGCACCATCCGCATTCAAGGTGCACAGATAGTGATTGCTATTGACAATCTCTACTTCCGTACTTTCCTGAATATCGCGTGCCGTGACAATCTTCGGTCCTTCCACATCCAGACGGAGCGTCACTTCTTCTCCCTGTCCCTGTAAGCGACGTACCGCGAGTCCCTTAATGTTCAGGACAATCTCCGGTACATCCTCCAGGACGCCCGGAATGGTCGTGAACTCATGCGGTACACCCTCGTCAAATTTGATGTTGGACACTGCCGTACCCGGCAGCGAAGACAGTAAAACACGGCGCAGCGAATTGCCGATTGTCGTCCCGTAGCCGCGCTCTAACGGAGACATACTAAAGCGTCCATAGTTCTTGTGTTCATCCAAATCAAGGATTTCAACTTTTGTATTGAGTCGATCTACCACGGATCAGCCTCCCCTTCTGTTCTGTCGAACTCGATTCCAACGTCGCGCTGCGGGGTGGGATTACTTCGAGTACAACTCGACAATCTGTGTCTCTTCAATCGGATAGTCGATGTTATCACGCATCGGCTCGGAGAGGATGCGTCCTTGAAGTTTTTCTTCATCGACAGAAACCCAAGGCATCTGGTTCCAGATGTTCTCTTCGGTGCTCTTGAAGAACGCATTTTTACGGGACTTCTCACGAACGCTGATGACATCGCCCACTTCCAAGGTCATGGAAGGTACAGTCGCCTTGTGACCGTTCAGGTCGAAATGGCCATGAACAATCAGCTGACGAGCCTGCGCACGCGTAGAGGCAAATCCCATACGATACACAACATTATCAAAACGCAGTTCCAGTAATTTCAGCAAATTCCAACCAGCCTGACCGCCCATGCGATTAGCACGTCCATACAGGTTGCGGAATGCTTTTTCAGTAACGCCGTAGATGAATTTTGCTTTTTGCTTTTCACGAAGCTGCATACCGTAATCACTCAGTTTACGGGTGTTGCGCTTCGGATTACGGCGACTCTTCTTATCGATGCCGACCACTTGGGGCTCAATGCCCAAAGCACGGCAACGCTTTAAAATCGGTCCGGTATATCTAGCCATGATTCCCTCCGTTACACTCTTCTTCTCTTAGGCGGTCTGCAACCGTTATGCGGGATCGGGGTGACATCCTTAATCAGGGTGACACTCAAGCCCGAGGTCTCCAACGCGCGAATGGCGGATTCACGACCCGAACCGGGACCTTTAACATAGACCTCGACGGTCTTCAAACCCTGTTCCATCGCTTTCGTAGCCGCTTCTTCTGCACACTGCTGTGCTGCATACGGTGTCGATTTACGCGAACCGCGGAAACCGAGCTGTCCCGATGATGCCCATGAGAGTACGTTGCCGTTTAAATCCGACAGCGTAACAATCGTGTTATTGAAGGTCGAGATGATATGAGCCTGACCGTTCGTAACATTCTTTTTTACACGGCGCTTACCGCCGCGTCTGGTGACTTTCTTTTGAGCTACCATAACATCCCCCCTTATTTCTTATGTCCCTTACGTGTACGAGCATTGTTTTTCGTGTTCTGCCCGCGTACCGGAAGGTTGCGACGATGACGGTTGCCACGATAACTGTTAATTTCACGGAGACGTTTGATATTCATGGAAACGTCACGACGAAGATCGCCTTCGACATGATACTCCGCAATTTGTTCACGGATACGCTGTACCTCAGACTCAGAGAGGTCACGTACGCGTGTGTCCGGATTTACATCCGCATTCTTTAAGATTTCGTTGGAACGAGCACGACCGATACCGTAAATATACGTTAAACCGATCTCTACACGCTTCTCTTTGGGTAAATCAATCCCAGAAATTCGAGCCAAAGTCGCACCTCCTTAGCCTTGACGCTGTTTGTGCTTCGGGTTTTCGCAGATCACCATCACACGACCTTTGCGCTTGATGATCTTGCATTTATCACACATCTTTCTTACCGATGGTCTGACTTTCATTGCTTCCTCCTATTTCTTTCTCCACGTGATGCGCCCCTTGGTGAGATCATAGGGAGATAACTCCACGGTCACACGATCTCCCTCTAAGATACGAATGTAATTCATCCGCAGCTTTCCGGAGATGTGTGCCATCACATCATGGCCGTTTTCCAGCTCGACGATGAAAATCGCGTTAGGGAGTCGCTCTTTGACGACGCCCTCGACTTCAATTACGTCTTTTGATGACATCAGCTTTCCTCCTTAGTGTGGGCCTCTTCGAAAGGGGCCAAACATTTTCGGATCACGGCATCATCAAACGCCGCATCCTCCTTCATCGTCTTAAAATCGGGCATCACCGCCCGGTACGGCTGTAAATGAACCACGCGCTTCTTCTTCGGACGCACCAATGTTCGAGTGCGTCCATCTACCACGAGGACATGTTTTGCATCACAAATTTCGAGCACGAGAAAGATCCTGCCCTTATCGTGTCCCGCCTTGGAACGTACCACTTGGCCGGGTACGAAAGGACACGGTTGATCCATATTCGCTTCAAAGGTCATAGATTTAAAGCCGCTTGAATGGCGTCAAATACGGCATCCACCGATTGATCCCCGTTGATGTGGAAAAGAATGCCTTCCTTTTCATAATACGCAACAAGAGGTTCGGTTTGACGACGATAGACGTCGATTCGATTCTGTACGGTTTCTCTCGTATCGTCCGGGCGTTGCACCAGCTCGCTTCCACAGGTATCGCAGATACCTTCGTGTTTTGGCGGGGCATCCTGAACATGATACGAAGCGCCACATTGAGGACAAGTTCTGCGACCCGCCAGGCGTTCAACCAATACGGCCTCATCCACTTCAATGGAGAGCACCGCATCCAACGGGCAATTGCGTTGCGCTAAGCCTTCCTTTAAGGCGTCAGCCTGTGCAATCGTGCGGGGAAACCCGTCCAGCAAAAAGTTCTTTTCTTTCTCCTGATCCAGGCGATCCCATAACATAGCGATGGTGAGCGCATCGGGAACCAGCTTACCGGCAGAAGTGTACTTCTCGACCTCCTGCCCGAGCTCGGTTTTGTTCTTGATGTTGGCACGGAAAATATCGCCTGTTGAAATATGCGTCAGATTAAATTTCTGTTGCAGTTTTTTCGCCTGTGTTCCTTTTCCGGCTCCCGGAGGGCCGAGTAATACGAGCCTCATTCTTACCTCACTTCCTTATCGTTTTAAGAATCCACGATAATGGCGCATCTGAAGTTGTGCTTCCAAGGTGCGTACCATTTCGAGAACCACGCCCACCACGATAATGATGGAGGTGCCGCCAAAACCGAGACGCACACTAAAGATCTGATTGACCAGACCCGGAATCACGGAAAGAACGGCCAGAACGATTGCGCCGACAAGTGTAATGCGGCCCACAATGCGTTGCAGGTAATCCGTGGTCGGTTTGCCCGGACGAATGCCCGGAATAAAGCCGCCGGATTGCTGCAGGTTACGAGAATACTCATACGCATTGAACTGAATGGAGTTGTAGAAGTACGCGAACAAGATGATTAAAAGCACCTGGAAGGCGTGCTGTACGAAGAAGCCGACCCATCCCTGCGGTGTGAGATACTGCGCTACAAACCGCTGCACACCGCCACCAAAGAGCAATGCCAAGGTTTGCGGAATGGCCAACAACGCTGAAGCGAAGATGATCGGCATAACGCCAGCCATGTTGACCTTGATAGGAATGTGGGTGGCCTGACCTCCATACATTTTACGGCCTACCACACGCTTCGCATACTGTACCGAAACTTTGCGTTCGCCCTCGTTCAACAGTACCACCACGACGGTAATCGCTATGGTAATGAGAATGATGAGCAAAAGCACGAGAACGTTCATCTTTCCCGCCAGTACGGCTTGAATCATGCCGTACAGTCTGCCCGGCATCTGTACTACAATTCCGAGGAAAATGATGAAAGACACACCGTTGCCCACACCATGTTCCGTAATTAAATCACCGATCCATACCACGAAGGAAGCGCCGGCAACCATAACCAAAATAGCAATGACCTTTTCAACAAGGCCGCCATTTCCGAAAGCACCGGAGAAGATTCCCTGTACCAAGGCAAATGCCTGAACAACCGCCAGCGCCACGCCCAGGTACTTAGTGTATTGTTGAATCTTCTTGCGTCCTTCTTCTCCCTCTTTAGAAATTTCTTCCAATTGAGGAATAGCAAACGTCAACAATTGGATGACGATGGACGAAGTGATATAGGGGCCGACACCCAACGCAAAAACACTCAAGTTCGCCAATCCGCCACCGCTGATCATGTTCATGATGCCGAGAAGGCTTCCCTGCACCGAATTATAAATCTGGTTGATAAGCTGCAAGTTTGCAAACGGAATCGGCAAAGCATTGCCAAGACGCAGCACAAACAGCATCAGAATTGTAAAGATGATGCGTTTGCGCGTCTGTTCCGTTGTCCATGCATTCTTGAGTGTGGAAAGCATCAGATCACCTCAGCCTTTCCACCGGCTGCTTCAATTTTTTCTTCGGCAGACTTTGAGAATTTCGTCGCTTGTACTGTAACTTTCTTTTCCAGTTCGCCGTTTCCTAATACCTTTAAACCATCCACCAGTTCACTACGATGAATGATTCCCGCCTCTACGAGCGAGTCAGCATTAATAACAGCGCCGTCTTCAAAGACGTTCAGGTCTGCAAGATTCACAACGGCGTACTGTTTTGAAAACAGGTTGTGGAATCCGCGCTTCGGCAGCGTACGGAACAAAGGCATCTGCCCGCCTTCAAATCCCGGACGTACACCGCCGCCGGAACGGGAATTCTGACCGTCGCGACCGCGTCCGGCGAATTTACCCCATCCGGAGGAATGACCACGGCCGACGCGTTTACGGTCTTTGGTCTCGCCGCCACGTGCAGGCTTTAATTCATGTAATTTCATGATCGACCTCCTATTGTACTTCCTCGACATCCAGCATGAAATCAATCTTATGAATGGCACCGCGCAACGACGGGCTATCCTCATGCTCAACCGTTTGACCGACCTTCGTCAGGCCCAACGCTTTCGCCGTTTTGATCTGTTTGTCCTGGCGGCCGATGAAGCTCTTCGATAAAGTAATTTTCAGTTTGCTCATGCTCGGCCTCCTAGTTCAGAATTTCTTCCACGTTCTTGCCACGCATACGAGCTACCTGCTCTGCCGTTCTCATGCTGAGCAGACCGTTCATGGTTGCGTTGACAATGCTGCGGGCATTCGAAGATCCCAGAGACTTCGCACGGATATCCGTAATGCCGGCCATTTCACAGACCGCACGCACCGGACCGCCGGCGATGATACCGGTACCTTCTTTTGCCGGCATCAGCAGCACGCTGCCTGCTCCGGCACGCCCGACAATGGTGTGGGGAATGGTGGTGCCCACGAGAGGAACATTCACCATGGAACGCTTGGCTTCTTCCGAACCCTTGCGAATCGCATCCGGAACTTCCAGCGATTTGCCGGTACCGATGCCCACGCGTCCCTGTTTGTCACCTACCACAACGATCGCAGCAAATCGACCCGTACGACCACCCTTGGCCGTCTTGGAGACGCGGTTGATGGAGACGACTTTTTCTTCAAGCTCTTGCTTGTTGTCTTCTTTATACATGATTCCTCCTCCCCAATTACAGCTTAAGGCCCGCTTCACGAGCGCCTTCGGCGATCGCTTTTACCTTGCCGTGATAGATGTAGCCGGAGCGGTCAAAGACGACCGTTTCGATGCCCTTGGCCAAGGCTTTTTTCGCTACCGCTTCGCCCACTGCTTTAGCGGATTCCACGGAGGAGCCCTTGGTCTCTACATCTTTATCGAGTGTCGATGCGGAAACCAACGTTACGCCGGCTTCATCATCGATAATCTGCGCATACATGTTCATATTGCTTTTGTAGACGTTCAGGCGCGGACGATCCGCAGTGCCCGAAATCTTTTTGCGAACACGGGCATGACGCGCCATACGATTTGCATTTTTAGTAGATTGTGCCATCTAAGCGCCTCCTTACTTGCCTGTTTTACCTTCTTTACGACGTACCTGTTCGCCGTCGTAAATGATGCCCTTGCCCTTATAAGGCTCCGGCAAACGCCATTTTCGGATGTTAGCGGCATAGTTGCCAACCTGCTGTTTATCCGCACCCTTTACAATAATGGTACGGTCATCCGGCACTTCGGTCGTGATGCCATCCGGATCCGACATTTCGACCGGATGCGAGAAGCCCAAATTCATGACCAGCTTGTTGCCTTGCTTCTGTGCACGATAGCCGCTGCCTTCGATGTGCATCTGCTTTTTGTAACCAGTGGTTACGCCTTCGAGCATGTTAGCAATCAAGGTGCGATATAACCCGTGCAGAGAACGTGTCTTCTTTTCATCATCCGGACGGACGACGTGAAGGACTTTGTCCTCTTGTTCAATTTTAAAGGTAGCCGGAATCTTCTGGCTCAATTCGCCATTCGGTCCTTTTACCTTAACCGTATTGGTGTTGTCGACTGAAACTTCCACTTTTTCGGGGATGTCAATCGGCTTAAATCCAATTCTCGACATAATAACCTCCCCTTACCAAATATAGCAGAGTACTTCGCCGCCGACACCTTCTTCACGTGCCTGCTTATCCGTCAGAACGCCGTGCGAGGTGGAGAGCACTGCGATGCCCAAGCCATCCAAAACGCGAGGCACTTCATTTGCGCGCACATAGACGCGACGGCCCGGTTTCGAAATGCGCTTTAAGCCCGAAATGACACGCTGATCATCCACATATTTCAGATCAATCGTGATCATTCCCTGCTTATTGTCTTCCACGACGTTAAATCCCTTAATGTATCCCTCGTCCAGAAGAATCTGCGCAAGGCTCTTCTTCATGTTAGACGCCGGTACTTCGACGGATTCGTGCTTTTTCATATTGCCATTGCGGATGCGCGTGAGCATATCCGCGATCGGATCTGTCATCATAGTTGTACCTCCTCCTCAAATTACCAGCTGGCTTTTTTCACGCCGGGGATTTCCCCACGATAAGCCAGTTCGCGGAAGCAGACACGGCAAATGCCGTACTTTTTGAGGACTGCGTGCGGACGGCCGCAAATGCTGCAGCGGGTGTAGGCGCGCGTCGAGAACTTCGGCTTTCTCAGCTGTTTAGCAATTAATGATTTCTTTGCCATTTCTCCTCCTCTTACTTAGCGAACGGCATGCCCATGCGAGTCAGGAAGGACTTTGCTTCCTCATCCGTGCGGGCCGAGGTGACAATGATAATGTCCATGCCGTGGATCGTGTCAACATCGTCATAGTTGATCTCCGGGAAAATGAGCTGTTCCTTCACGCCCATCGCGTAGTTACCACGACCGTCAAACGACGTAGCGGATACGCCGCGGAAGTCGCGAACGCGCGGCAGAGCGATGGAAATCAGCTTTTCCAGGAAGTCATACATCTTTTTACGACGCAGGGTTACCTTCGTCGCAATCGGCTGACCTTCACGAAGCTTAAAGTTAGCAACGGAACGTTTTGCCTTGACGATGACCGGTTTCTGACCGGAAATAATCTCCAGTTCGTGCGCTGCCGACTCCAAAACCTTCGGATTCTCTTTGGCTTCGCCCATCGAGCAGTTGATGACGATTTTCTCCAGCTTCGGCACTTGCATAATATTGTCGTAGGAGAATTCTTCCATCAGAGCAGGCACGACCTCATTTTTGTAGTGCTCATATAATGTGTTGGTCATGTTCCTCCCCCTTATTGATCAAAACGGGTATCGCTCTTCGTCGAAACGCGAACTTTCTTCCCGTCCTTGATTTCCGTGTGTGTACGAACACCGCGTTTTGCTGCTTCATCATAAAGCAGAACATTGGATGCATGAATGGCGCCTTCACGATGGATGATTCCACCCGGCTCCTGCATGCTACGCGGTTTCTGATGCTTCACCTGCATGTTAACGTCCTTAACGATGACCCGGTTCTCTTTCGGAAAAACCTGTAATACCTCACCGACTTTTCCTTTATATTTGCCGGAGATCACCTGGACCTTATCACCTTTTTTAATGTGCATAGTCCACTCCTTACAGTACTTCCGGTGCGAGAGAAATGATCTTCATATAGCCATTCTGGCGAAGCTCACGCGTAACCGGTCCGAAGATACGAGTTCCGACGGGGTTCTTGTCATCTTTAACGATGACGGCTGCATTGTCATCAAAGCGGATGACGCTGCCGTCCGGACGGGATACGCCGTCTTTGGAACGAACAACAACCGCCGTAACAACATCGCCCTTTTTGACCGTGCCGCCCGGGGTAGCGTTCTTTACCGCGCAACGTACTTGATCGCCTACGCGAGCGTACTTACGACCCGTGCTGCCGATGACGCGAATGACTAAAAGCTCTTTAGCGCCGGAGTTGTCGGCGACTTTTAAACGACTTTCGGTTTGTAACATTGAAGCCCCCTCTCTTACTTCGCTTCTTCGAGGATTTCAACGAGGCGATATCTCTTTGTCTTAGAAAGCGGACGGGTCTGCATGACCAGTACGCGATCGCCGATATTCGCCTGATTATTCTCGTCATGTGCTTTGATGCGGATCGTACGCTTGATCATCTTGTGATAATCCGGATGCTTGACCAAGGTGGCAATCTCTACAACTATCGTCTTATCCATGCTGTTAGAAACAACAACGCCGACTTTCGACGGACGTTTCGAAGTACGATTCTCCATAGGTTAAGCCTCCTTTCTTGCCGCAATGGCACGCTCTTGCTGAATCGTGCGTACACGCGCGATATCTTTTTTTACCGTTCCGATAGCATTGGGATTCTCCAGCTGGCCGCTGGCGATCTGGAAGCGAAGATTGAACAGCTCCTGCTTCAGATCCTGCAGCTTCTGGCTGAGATCCTGATCGGAGAGATTACGAATTTCCTTTGCTTTCATTATTCTTCACCTTCCTGTCCCGCCTGTTCACGCACGACAAATTTGGTCTTCATCGGCAACTTTGCCGCGGCAAGCCGCATTGCTTCTTTCGCAACATCGTGGGACACGCCGGCCATCTCGAACAGTACGCGACCCGGTTTAATTACCGCAACCCAGTACTCCGGCGCACCTTTACCAGAACCCATACGGACTTCAGCAGGCTTCTTGGAAACCGGCTTGTCCGGGAATACCTTAATCCATACGTTACCGCCACGCTTAATGTAGCGGGTCATCGCGCGTCGAGCCGCTTCAATCTGGTTGGCTGTCATCCAAGCCGGCTCAAGCGCCTGCAAACCGAATTCACCGTAAGTGACGGTGTTGCCGCGCATGGCTTTGCCCTTCATACGACCGCGGTGTACACGACGGCGTTTTACTCTTTTTGGCATTAACATAGTACTACCTCCTCACCCGGTCTTACTGTTCGCGCTGCTGGCGCGTACCGCGGCCTTGGCCTTCACGGCGATTTCCACGACGCTCACGGCGATCTCCGCGATTGTCATCACGATGATCACGGCGTCCACGGCGCGGTTCACGACGCTGCGGCTTCGGCATTTCAGCTTCTTTCATGCCCGGGAGCACTTCGCCGATATAGATCCAAACCTTGATTCCGACCGCGCCGGCAGTGGTACGAGCCACAGCCTGGCCGTAACGGATGTCCGCACGTAGCGTCTGCAGAGGAATGGTGCCTTCCGAGTAATGCTCAGCGCGAGCGATATCGGCGCCGCCCAAACGTCCGGACGCAGAGGTCTTAATACCCTTGGCGCCGGCACGCATGGTGCGCTGAATGGCTTGTTTCATCGCGCGACGGAACGTTACACGGTTTTCCAAATCAGCGGCAATTTTCTCTGCCTGCAACTGTGCGTCTAAATCCGGAATGCGGATTTCTTCAACATTGATCAACACGGTTTTACCGGTGATCTTTTCGAGGCGTTTTTTCAGCTCTTCGACGGCTGTGCCGCCCTTGCCGATAACAACGCCCGGCTTAGCAGTATTGATGGTAACGCGAACACGTCCCATCGTACGCTCGATTTTGATATCCGAAATGCCGGCTTCGAAAAGCTCTTTTTTGACCAATGTACGAATGTCATGATCTTCTTTAATCAATTTCGGAAATTGTGCGCTATTAGCGAACCAATTGGAATCCCAATCTTTGATTACGCCGACGCGCATTCCCTTTGGATGTACCTTCTGACCCATTAGAGCTCTTCCTCCTCTTTTTCACTCACCACAACGCCAATGTGCGACGTTCTCTTGAGAATCGGATATGCGGCGCCTTTCGCCTTCGGATGCCAGCGCTTCATGGTCGGACCGTCATTGGCCCACGCCTGACTGACAACCAGTGTGTCGCGATCCAGGCTCAGATTGTTTTCCGCGTTAGCAATCGCCGAACGGAGAACCTGTTCCAGCACCTCTGCGCCCTTTTTCGGGGTGAAGTGCAGAATGGTCAAAGCTTCATCCACTTGTTTGCCGCGAATCTCTTTGCAGATGTAGTTCACCTTGCGGGGAGAGACGCGAACATATTTTGCTTCTGCTCTTGCTTCCATGTTCTACCTCCTAGCGTACACCGCTCTGCTTATCCGATTTTGCGGCATGTCCTTTAAAAGTACGGGTCGGAACAAACTCACCAAGTTTGTGACCGACCATGTCTTCCGTGACATAGATGGGTACGTGTTTTCTTCCGTCATGGACGGCGATCGTGTGACCGACAAATTGCGGGAAGATCGTCGAGCGGCGGGACCACGTCTTGATCACCATTTTCTTATTCGATTCATTAAGAGCCTCCACCTTTTTCATCAGGTGGTCATCCACAAAAGGCCCTTTCTTCAAAGATCTGCTCATGCCATCCTCCTGTTACTTCGTACGACGACGAACAATCATCTTGTCGGATTGTTTCGCCTTACGGGTCTTCACGCCCCGTGACTTCTTGCCCCACGGTGTCATTGGTGCCGGGCGTCCTACCGGAGCGCGTCCTTCACCACCGCCGTGGGGATGGTCTACCGGGTTCATCGCCGAACCGCGTACATGCGGCTTGCGTCCCAAATAGCGTTTCTTACCGGCTTTGCCCAAGCGAACCAGGCCATGATCCGCATTGCCTACAGCGCCGATCGTGGCTTTGCAGTCCAGCGAGATCAAGCGATATTCGCCGGAGGGCAAACGCAACTGTGCATATTTGCCTTCTTTAGCCATCAGCTGTGCTTCTGCACCGGCGGTGCGAACCAGCTGTGCGCCTTTGCCCGGTTTCATTTCTACGTTATGAACCGTTTGACCGACAGGGATAAAACGTAGCGGCAGAGCATTTCCTACCGTAATATCCACGTTCTCGCCAGATTCGACATGTTGACCGACTTTCAGTCCACGCGGTGCCAAGATGTAGCGTTTTTCGCCATCCGCATACACCAGTAAAGCGATGTTCGCGGAGCGGTTCGGATCGTATTCGATCGATGCTACCTTAGCAGGGATATTGTCCTTATTGCGTTTAAAGTCGATGATGCGGTAACGTCTCTTAGCGCCGCCGCCACGGAAACGGAGCGTGGTGCGACCGTTATTCGTACGGCCGCCGGAGCGCTTAAGGTTTACCGTCAACGACTTCTCCGGTGTAGATTTTGTGATCTCCTCGAAGGTCGATACGCGCATCACGCGGCGACCAGCGGAGGTTGGTTTATATCTTCTGATTCCCATTGCGTCCCTCCTCGATTACATTCCTTCGAAGAACTCGATTTCTTTCGAGTCTTCCGTGAGGGTGACGATGGCCTTCTTCCAATCTGAGCTCTTCGTCTTGCGGTTCCCCACGCGCTTAGTTTTGCCTTTCATGGTGATCGTGTTGACACGCTTTACCTTAACGCCATCAAACGCTTCTTCTACAGCGTGGCGAATCTCCGCCTTGTTGCATTTCGCGTCGACGCGGAAGGTATATTTGTTCTCCGCCATGTCCGCCATGGATTTTTCCGTGACGACCGGAGAAATGATGATATCAAATGGAGATTTCATTATTGAAATACCTCCTCTGCCTTCTTCACGGCATCCTGCGTCATGATCAGAGAATCGTAACGCATCAGGTCATAAACATTGATGCTGTTCACATCCACGGTTTCTACCGTCGGGATATTGCGGAACGAACGAATCACCTGCTCATTTGCTTCACTCAGAACCACATATGCTTTCTTGTTGGCTTTTACTGCCTTCAAGATTTCCGAAGCTTTCTTCGTGCTAAATGCATCGATCGACAGTGCGTCAAGCACAATCAATTCCTGTTCACGCACCTTGGAAGTCAATACCGACTTCAGTGCCAGACGACGAATCTTCTTCGGGGTAGTGTAACGATAGCTGCGGGGCTTTACGGCAAATACCATGCCGCCGCCTCTCCAGTTCGGCTGTGTTCTCGAACCGGCACGAGCACGTCCGGTTCCCTTTTGACGATACGGCTTACGGCCGCCTCCGCGCACCTCAGCGCGCGTTTTTGCCGACTGTGTTCCCTGGCGCTTGTTTGCCAGCAGATTCTTTACCACGGTATAGACGGCATGCTCGTTAACATCAACATCAAACAGTTCCGGAGCCAGCTCCAGATCGCCGACAACTTCACCGGTCTGATTTAATACATTCACTTTTGGCATTTCCGTCCTCCTTACTTCGTACGGGCTTTCTTGGCTTCACGAATCGTGACCAATCCACCCTTCGGGCCCGGCAGTGCGCCCTTGATGAGGATCATGTTGTTTTCCTCATCCACGCGTACGACGGTCAGATTCTGTACCGTTACGCGATCATGTCCCATTTTTCCGGATCCCTTGGTGCCCGGGAAAACACGAGCAGGATACGAACCTGCTGCACGTGCGCCGCCGACGCGATGCGATTTAGAACCGTGTCCCATCGGTCCGCGTCCATAGTTCCAACGACGAATCGCGCCCTGTGTTCCTTTTCCCTTGGAGGTGCCGATCACGTCGATCACATCTCCGGCAGCAAAAAGGGAAACATTGATTTCCTGACCCGGCTCAAACGTCTCACCTTCATCAATGCGAATTTCACGCAAATTCTTCTTGTATGCCACATTCGCTTTGTTGAAATGTCCTTTCAGTGGCTTTGTGAGATGCTTTTCTTTTAACTCACCATAGCCTACCTGAATGGCGTTGTAGCCGTCGGTGTCTTTGGTTTTGACCTGTGTCACAACCATCGGACCCGCCTGGACGACCGTCACCGGAGTGACAATGCCGTTTTCATCGAAGATCTGGGTCATGCCGATCTTCTTGCCTAAAATACTCTTCACGAGTTCCTCCTTTACAGCGGATCGCTTTCGCGATCATTCTAATGGGGTTACAGTTTGATCTCGATATCAACACCGGCCGGCAAATTCAGCTTTTTCAGCGCTTCCAACGTTTTGACATTCGGGTTCATGATGTCAATGAGGCGCTTATGCGTTCTCTGCTCGAATTGCTCACGCGAGTCTTTGTACTTATGCACTGCACGTAATATGGTGATGATTTCCTTGTCCGTAGGCAGCGGAATCGGTCCGGAGACCTCCGCGCCGGAGCGCTTGCACGCCTCGACAATTTTCGCCGCTGATGCGTCGATGACTTCATGATCATAGGCACGAAGTCTGATTCTGATCTTCTGATTCGCCATTTTTCCTCCTTGGTTCTGCGCGCTTTCCCATCCTGCCGCAGCCGTTGTTGCATGTTGCCGAATGTTCCCTATTACTAAGGAAGCTAACAGCCAACCCGCAATCTGCATTGCTATCTCTTGCGTTATCGATTCGACGTTATCGGTTCGATAGACACTGGAGATTCACGCAGAAAAACAGGGGCCGTTGCCCGAAAGCTTGTGCGCCGGTTTGCCGATACACTGAGCCGGGCGTGTCCTAGTCCCGTCTTAAAAAAAGAAATACCGGTAATCCGTCGTTCGAATGCTATCGAACTGCTCCACGAAAATTCCCTCGGCCTACGTCTTTTCCTCTGGTACGCTGATTGCAGCGCCCTTAGAGGTCCTTGGACGTCCGAGCAACCTCTCGCTTCATCGCCCGTATTTCTGGACACTCGATTATTTTATACGCTTTGCCATACAATTGCAAGTTTTTTTCCAAACTTTTTACGCTCATCACGCAAAATCTTTATTTGAGAATGCAAAGAAAAACGTAGCCTACGTCCGGTCGACGTTGATAAATACAGAAGCCGGCCCCGCGGGGCCGGCTTAGTTGTAAATCATTTTTTCATGACCAATGTTGTAGCACTGCCACAACGGTAATGATGAGGATGAGAACAAGAACCGTACTAGTTTTTCGCATTCGAATGAAGGACATAGGCACGCTCCCTCCATAATACAGTCAGATGCCAGTGAAAAGGCAGATATTGGCGATAGCATTGCCATGACATGAGCCACAACGAACTCTATGTCTGCTTAATCCGCTTCTTCGCCAATCCAAACGCTTGTAAGCATCCGCTAACACAACTATATCCGATATGGATTATTTGTCAATGGGATTCGACTATCGTCTTCCGGATATTGCTTGAAGGGGGTGGCATTGCCACCGCTTCTCAAGAATCGTAGCTTCAGCTCATCAGAAGTGGCATGAATAGCTGCGCAAGGCCGAGTAAAAGAAAGAATCCCAGCGTATCCGTTGCTGTGGTGAGGAAAATAGAACTGGCGATCGCGGGGTCAAAGCCAATTTTCTTTAATGCAATCGGAATCGTCAGGCCAAAGATACCGCCGATAATCATGTTTCCAACCATCGCTAAGATGACAATGCCGCCCAAGAAAAGATTGTGGTACACCACGACCACAACGATGGCGGTAAGAAGACCGTTAATGAGTCCGTTAATCACACCGTTTAAGATTTCTTTCACGAGCTGACGACGTGAATCCTCGCGATCAATGCCGTCCTTAGCCAGATAGCGAATGATGATGGACATAGTTTGAGAGCCGGCGTTGCCGCCCATGCCGCTGATGATGGTCATAATGGCCGAGAGGGCAACTACCTGTTCGATCGTGCTCTGGAAAATATTGACAATGGAGGAAGCCAGAAAAGCTGTGAGCAAATTGATCAGAAGCCAAGGCAAGCGCAATTTGACCGATGTGGCAAGCGGTGTGCTTAAATCCTCTTCCACGCTGGCACCGGCCATCTGTGCCATATCCTCTTCATGTTCCTGTTGAATAACATCGATAATATCATCGACGGTAATGATGCCGAGGATGATGCCGTTACTGACGACAGGAATGGAGTTCAAATCGTATTTGGAAACGAGACGAGCGGCTACTTCCTGATCCGCTTCGGGGGCGACGGAAATCACATTGGTCTCAACATACTGGGCAATCAAATCTCCAGCCGAAGCGGACAAAAGATCGCGTAAATCCACGTAACCCATGAGCTTCTTCTTATCATCGACGATGTAGATCGTTTCAATCTGTTCCGTGCGCGGACCGATTTTACGAATGGTGTTAAAGCCTTCTTCCACCGTCATGGTGTTACGCAACGCCAGGTACTGGGTGGTCATAATACCGCCCGCAGACTCCGGCGGATAGTGCAAGAGGTCCGTAATAATGCGGCGATCCTCCGTCTTCATCAGATTCATCAATGATTTTTGGCGTCCGATTTCCATCTCGCCTAAGATATCAACGATATCATCCTTCTCCATGAAGGGAAAAATAAACAGCAAGCGATGATTGCCGAGCAGCTCCACCAGGCGATTGCGTTCCTTAGGTTCGGCATCCTCCAGAATATTGGCTAAATGTTCATCCGACACCAATGAAAGAAAATGCGTAGTTTCATCATCCGTGGCGTCTTCCAGAGCATGCGCAATATCAATCGGTTCCTGTTTTTCAAACAGTTTCTCCATTTCTCGCGCATTGCCATGGGCAATGATTTCTTCAATCGGCATCCTCTCCCCCTTCTTGGTCACTTCCTCCGCTTCTCTTAGTGTATCAGTTTTTTTGCCGTCACGCCTTAAAAAAAGGCGGAAGCAACGCCTCCGCCTTTTTTATTGCCCAAAACCATCTTTTAGTAATCGACCTGCCGGACAAATTCCTTTAAAGCTTCTGTGGAAGGATGCTCAAAGATTTCTTCCGGCGTACCGATGGCCTCCAAATAGCCGTTACGCAAAAACGCCACTCGTGTAGCGATGTCGCGGGCAAAGGCAATGTCGTGCGAAACGACAACCATGGTCATGCCACTTTTCGCCAGCTCTTCCATAATATTCAGGACTTCACCCACATTTTGCGGATCCAGTGCCGAAGTCGGCTCATCAAAGAGCAGCACCTCCGGGTCCATGGACAATGCCCTGGCGATGCCCACACGCTGCTGCTGTCCGCCGGAAAGCTGCTGCGGTCGTGCCTTGGCGTAATCTGCCATGCCGACGCGCTCCAAATTCTTCATCGCCACGGCATTCGCTTCCTTTTTGGTGCGCTTCAGGACTTTTACCTGCCCCAACGTGCAATTTTCCAGCACATTGAGATTGGAAAACAGATTGAATTGCTGAAAGACCATGCCCACTTTGGCGTGATAGCGGCGCCGATCCCAATCCTTTGCCAAAATGGAATGCTCATGAAAACGGATATCGCCGCCGGTGGGCTCCTCTAAAAGGTTCAAGCAGCGCAAGAATGTGGACTTTCCGGCACCGGACGGGCCGATCATTGACACTACCTCGCCATGATGCAATTCCAACGAAATATCTTTGAGCACAACGTGCTTCCCATATGCTTTTTGCACATGTTCCGCCACTAAAATGGTTTCTTGTGTCATATCAGGCCTCCGATGAACTTTTGAGTTGGAAGGGAACATCCGGACTAAACTTTTTACTCAACAGGCGGATCAAAATCGTCGCGATACGAGTCAGAATGAAGTAGATTATCGCAACGATGAAATATGCCTGGAAAATCTGGAACGTAGATCCTGCAACACTCTTCGTGACGAAGAATAACTCCGTCACAGAAATGACGTTTAATACTGACGTGTCCTTAATATTTACGATGAGCTCATTGCCGATGGAAGGCAGAATCGCGCGCATCGCCTGCGGCAAAATCACATGCACCATCATCTGGCCATGCTTTAAGCCGATGGCATTGGCCGCTTCCCACTGCCCGCGATCCACGGAATCAATGCCGCCGCGAATGGTTTCGGCCAGATAGGCGCCCGTATTAATGGAAACAATGAGGCAGGCCGCCAGCAATGGCTGCATATCGACGCCTAAAAATTGTTTACTGCCGTAGAAAATCAGCATGGCTTGGACAATCATCGGCGTTGAGCGAAACACTTCCACATAGGCCGTGCACAGGCCTTGCGCCAAACGAATGCCCCATTGGGAAGGACCGTGGCGTCGCTCTGTCGGGATCGTACGCACCACCTGTACGAAAAAGCCGATGATAAGGCCACATGCCGTACCAACCAGAGAAATCAGCAGCGTCACTCCCGTGCCGCGTAGGAAGAGGCCGGCATAATCTCCCCAGATGGCGGCCACTTGGCCGAAGAAGGAGGTTTGTGTTTCGCCACGATTCTGCAAAGCGACCATCTTGTCCATCGCTTTCTGGCGATCCGTCTCGGGAATATTCGCGAGCGCTTTATTAATCTGTGCTTTCAGTGCATCGCCCTTGCGCACGCCCACCGCCACTGTTGTATTCTCGGGATCTGCTTGGAATCCCTTCCCTTTATCCAACTGAACCATGGTCAGATTCGGATTGGACAGCATCGCCGCCATGGCGCCCGGCCGCTCCGAAACATAACCGTCAATGGAGCCGGCATTGAGCGCCGTAATCATCGTAGAAAAATTGTCCAGCGGCGCCTGCTTTTGGACGCCGGGAATCTGATCAACCATCTTGTAATGGAAGGTGTTGAGCTGTCCGGTGATTTTTGCGCCCCTAAAATCTTCGAGGGATTTGGCACCGGCATACTTGCCGTCTTTTTGCACCACGATAACCAAATCGGACGCATAATATGCATCTGTAAAATCCAATATTTCCTTGCGTTCCGGCGTGGGGCTCATGCCGGCAATAATGGCATCAATTTTTCCTGATGTCAGCGCCGGCGGCAAGCCATCCCACTCCATCTTTTTAATCACCAGTCGGCGGCCCAGCTTTTCTGCCAACTGTCGTGCCATCCAGACATCGTAGCCATTCGCATACTCGCCGGGGCTATTTTCGACCGGCACGGCACCATCCGCTGCGGACGTCTGGGACCAGTTAAAGGGAGCGTAATTCACTTCCATGCCTACCACAAAAGTTTCCTTATCGGTTTCGCCGTCACGTGCCAAAACCGGCTGCGCCGAAATGCTTAAGATACTCAACAGTACAAAGAGCGCTGATAGCAGTACGCGGAGTTGTCTAAGCCGTTTCATATTCTCCTCCATTCTAATCGCTGTCTTGCAGCTTTCCACTTTCGCGCTTTCCGGGGTTTTCCCCTTTTCTTCCCTTACCCATAACGAAACAAAAGGTTCAAAAAAAGAGAAGGGTACGCCTTCTCTCGACTAAACGATTGGATAGCGCAACACCGAATGCGGTGACAGTCCGTCACCTCTTCGATGACGGCCCAACAAGACAGCGTGCCCGCTGCTCATTTCGGCAAGATTGCCTTTTCCTTCCTTCCTCGGCTGCCGCCTCCGGAAAGTACTCATCGCTCTTGCGCCTCTACCTCTTCCTGATTAGGAATTCAATTTGTTACAGTATAGGCAGCCCAGGTCGTTCTGTCAAACGCCTGCCGACGTATTGCCTTTTATCAGAAGCCTCTTACGGCGAAACTACCGTTTTTTATTGCCTGGCATCGTTTCCTGACCATTTCTTCATAACTTTGGTATACTTTCATCAAAGAGACGAAAGATAGCAAGAAAGGAGACTTCTTGTGAAACAGGATATGCTGATGAAAATGTTAGCCAAGCAATTTCCCAATCGCCGTGCGGCAATGGGCGAAATTGTAAGGCTTAAAACCGAAATGCTGTTGCCGAAAGGAACCGAATATTTTTTTAGCGATGTGCACGGTGAGGATCGCGCCTTCATCCATCTGTTACGTTCCGCCTCCGGCAATATTCGTCGTAAAATCCGAGACGTGTACCGAACACGCCTTTCTGAGAGCGATCAGAATGAAATTGCTGAGATTATCTACTATCCCGAGCTCAACCTCCAAAAAAAATCGAGCGACTGGATGATGAGCGATGGGTGCGCAAAATCATTTTGGAACTCATTGAAGTGGCTCGCTTCATCGCTTCCAAGTATCCGCGTGAGCAAATCCGTGCCAAAATGCCGGAAGAATACAAAACGCTCATCGGCGAAATGTTTGAAATTAATGACGGCGAAATTGATCGTCGCAGCTACTATTATTCCCTGATTAATGCCATCATTGAAGAAGAGGATGCCTTTGATTTTATCTGTGCCCTCTCTTATACGATTCAACGCATCTGCGTAAATCACATTCATATCGTTGGTGATATTTTTGATCGCGGACCAGGTCCCGATAAAATCATCGAAGAAATCATTGCTTTTAAAAATGTTGATATCCAATGGGGCAACCATGATGTCGAATGGATGGGCGCCCAGCTCGGCAACGAAACCTGCATGATGGCCGTTCTGCGTAACGCCATCAAATACAACACCTTTGATCTTTTGGAAGATGGCTATGGCATCCACTTGCGTGCCCTGAACGATTTTGCCATGAATGTCTATGGCAATGATCCCTGCACCTACTTCCAGCCCAAAATTTTTGATGAAAATGTCTATAATATCTGGTCCATTGAACGCGCTTCGCAGATGCACAAAGCCGTCGCCATTCTGGAAAATAAGCTCGAAGGGCAACTCCTCGAACGCCACCCGGAATACGGTATGAATGAGCGCATCGTTCTCAAGAAGGTGGATTGGAACACCATGGAATACGTGGATACCGACGGTACGCGCTACCCCATGCGCGACACCAATTTCCCGACGGTGGATCCCGCTGATCCGCTCAAGCTCACGAAGGAGGAAGCGGACCTCGTCTTCAATTTACGAGCCTCTTTCATGCACAGTGAACGTCTCGCCCGCCATATCGCCTTCCTGTTCAATCGCGGTTCCAGCTATCGTTGCTACAACGGCAATCTCCTCTATCACGGCTGCCTGCCGCTGAAAGAGGATGGCACCTTCGACTCCCTGGTCGTCGACGAACATCCCTACGCCGGTAAAGAGCTCATGGACTATGTCGATTACATGATGACTACCGCCTATTACGGTGAACGGGACAATGAGAAGACCAAAAACGCCATTGACTTCATCTGGTACCTCTGGTGCGGTCCGAAGAGCCCGATGTTCGGCAAAAGTAAAATGGCCACCTTTGAAAATTATTTCGTCGGTGACAAAGCACTGAGCAAAGAAGAGATGAATCCCTACTACTCCCTGGTCGAAAAGGAAGATGTTGTGGACTACATTCTGGACGCTTTTGATCTCAAACATCCCCATGCCCACATTATCAATGGTCACGTCCCTGTCAAAAGCAAGGACGGTCAGAGCCCAAAGAAAGCCAACAACAAGCTCTTTGTCATCGATGGCGGCATTGCCAAGTCCTATCATTCTAAGACCGGCATCGCGGGCTACACCCTGATCTTCAACTCCCACCATATCGCCTTGGCCGAGCATCAAGACTTCGATTGGCTTACAAACGGGCTGGAAACCTACTCGCCCCACGTCGAAACCGTCGATCGCTACGAACGCCGTTTCCTCATCGGCGATACCGATACCGGTAAAATGTATCAAAAAACCATTGATTATCTGCACGACCTGATTCGCGCCTATAAGCGCGGCGAAATGAAAGAAAATATTTTAAGACCATAAGAGCGGAAGCAGGTGTAAGCCTGCTTTCGTTCTTTGTTTTTATCCCAATGCAACGTCTAACGCCATCATTACGGCAAAGCCAATGGCAAACGTCACAGGGCCGATATTGGAATGTTCCCCCTCGCTCATTTCCGGAATCAATTCCTCCACAACCACGTACATCATGGCACCGGCCGCAAAGCTCAACAAATAGGGCAAAATCGGAACAATGAGTCCCGTGGCAAAAATGGTCAGCAATGCCCCCACCGGCTCAACAGCGCCGGAAAAGGTGCCGTACCAAAAGGCTTTATTGCGCGTCATACCCATCGCATGAAGGGGCATGGAGATGATGGCGCCTTCCGGGAAGTTCTGTATGGCTATGCCCAGAGATAAAGCCAGCGCGGCTCGAAGATTGATGCCTTCGACACCGGCCAATACGCCGGCAAAGATAACGCCTACAGCCATGCCCTCCGGAATATTGTGCAGGGTCACGGCCAGAAACATCTTATTGGTTTTTGCTAACGCTACATGCGGTCCCTCGGGTTCATCGCTATTTAAATGCTGATGCGGAATCACATGATCCAAAAAGAGCAAGAAAAATACACCGATCAGGAAGCCGACGACGCCAGGAATAAAAGCCAGCCGCCCGAGCGATTCGGATTGTTCCATGGCCGGAATCAAAAGGCTCCAGACGGAAGCGGCGGTCATGATTCCCGCTGCAAAGCCCTGTAAACCGCGCTCCACCTTACGGTTCATTTGTCCATTCATAAAAAATACACATGCGGCACCCAGCGTCGTGCCAATAAAAGGGATTAAGAGTCCCCAAGCTATATTCATTTCCATATTTAAATTACCTTCTTTCAGTGATCGACCTGAGAGAATCAAGCCTTAACGTAGAACTCGTTTCAGAGCTCTGCGACGGAAGTCGGTTCGGGTTTGCGATAGAGAATAAAGAACACAATGCTCAATAATACGGCGCATAAGAGCACAGCATAACGTCCGATAAGCGACAGCAAAAGACTTTCTAAAATGGCTCCGATCACAAAGGAAATGATCAGGCTGCTATAGATGACCATGTGTTCTATGGATTCCGCTGAACGCGTGCGTACGTAGGAATCCATCGCTGCGGTGAAACTGCGCAGATTGCCGATCAGCATCGTCGTGGCTGCGGCGCGTTTTTGCACCTTGCGAAAGCTTTCAACCTGAATACCGCAAGCCAGCGAAAGCATCGCATTGGCAATGGGATCCAACGCATTGCTCATTAGGCTGACCAATATCAATAAAGCCACTTCAACAGCCAAAGAAACCTGACGCCAATGTAGCTTGGACATATGCCCGCTATAGCGAATGCGGTCCGCTACGAGAATACCGGCAATAAACGCCAAAATCGGCCATAAATGACGTAACGCCGACGGAATATCACCCGTAGCAATGTGCACACCAAACAATAAAACATTGCCGGTTTGCGCGTTGGAAAACACCTCGCCGCGAAATAAATACGAGTGCGCATCCATAGCACCACCGGCTATCGCTAATAGAATCCCCGTTAAAATGGATTCCGACATCTGTTTTTCTTCTGTGGTTTGCAACGGCACCCTCCCCCACTAATCTGCTCCCATGATACCCGAATGGAAGAAAATTTTCGCCTTTTTTTCGAATTTTTAAATCCCATTGTAAAAAGCCGACGGTACCGTCGGCTTTCACTAAATCTGATTTTTTCGTCGGCTCTGTTCAAGCCGTTGCGTCATCCATCTTCTGATCTTTATAACCCTCGCGAATGACGTGATATTCTCCCGTCTCCACGTTCAAATCATAAATATCAAAATTGTGGCGCATATCCAAGTTCTCATCACGTGTGGCTAAGTTAATGGAACGTGATCCCTCCGGGCCTGAAACGACACGGTGGAAAACACCAGTCGGCCAAATTAAAATACCGCCGCCTTCCACAACGCGCTTGCCATTGTGTTCGATATAGTCGGGGGTGACTACAAATTTCTCGACTTTGCCATGTTCCGGCGTATAGAGCTCAACATGGCGCACACCGTAGAGCACAAAGAGATTATCCCATTGCGCGGTATGCATGTACCACGGCCGCTCTACCTCTCCCACCGGGCCGGGGCTCACCGCCGGTCCGTTATGAATCACGCGATCCAACCCGTCCACACGGGGAATCAACTTTGTCGGCATCACATCAAATGTTACATTGGGGGTATGGCGAAAATCCTTCAGCGCAATAATCGTATAGAGATTCGGTACTTGTTCGATAATATAATCTTCTGCCTTCATCTTTACTCCTTTCTCTTCTTTGCGACAACACCGCGCAAAGAATGGTACCGAGACGATTCCACAGAGAGGACAAGGTCGTCGCAATGGGAAACGTCCGAAGAGCTTTGTTGTCCTCGGTCTATTACTACCCACATCGCGCGATACGAAGATTATTCTTCCTTTGCCCAGCCCATGGCGCATCGCACCGCGCGGTGCCAGCCGCGCTGTAAGGTATCCCGTTTTTCGACCGACATCAAGGGAGTAAAGCACGCATCATCGGCTTGGAGTGCATACAATGCCTCATAATCCGGCCAGAATCCCACAGCAAGCCCCGCCAAAAAGGCTGCGCCGCGCGCCGTGGTTTCAATGGATGCCGGGCGATACACCGGGCGTTGCATCATGTCGGCTTGGAATTGCATCAGAAAGTTATTGCGAGCAGCTCCGCCATCCACACGCAAAGCGGTAAAGTCCAGTCCCGCATCTTCCTGCATAGCATTCAGTACATCCAACGATTGATAGGCCATGGATTCCAGCGTAGCGCGTACCAGATGATTGCGATTCACGCCGCGTGTCAGCCCAACAATAGTGCCACGGGCATACGGATCCCAAAACGGTGCGCCGAGGCCCGTAAACGCCGGCACCACATAACAGCCGTTGGTATCCGGAACCGCTGTCGCCAGTTCTTCGGACTGTGGGGCTGTATCCAACACCCGCAGTTCATCGCGCAGCCACTGCACCGCCGCGCCTGCCACGAAAATCGAACCTTCCAGCGCATAGGAAATCTTGTCTCCAATTTTCCAAGCCACAGTTGTGACCAGACCATGCTGCGACAGAACCGGCGTATCGCCCGTATTCATCAGCATGAAACAGCCTGTTCCATAGGTGTTTTTGACATCGCCGGCTGAAAAACACGTTTGGCCGAAAAGAGCCGCCTGCTGGTCGCCCGCCACGCCGGCAATGGGAATGGGTACGCCGAAAAAGGCCAGTTCCGTTTCACCGTAGACGCTGCTTGAGGGACATACGGTGGGAAGCATCGCTTTGGGAATATCAAAAAGCTTCAATAAATCGTCGTCCCAAGTCATCGTATGAATATTAAAGAGCATCGTTCGCGAAGCATTGGAGACGTCCGTCACATGGCAATTTCCCTGCGTAAGCTTCCAAATCAGCCAGCAGTCCACCGTGCCAAAGAGAAGATTGCCACGCTCCGCCTTTTCTCGAGCCCCCGGCACGTTTTCCAAGATCCAGTGAATCTTCGAGGCGGAAAAATAGGCATCTAATTCCAGTCCCGTTTTTTTACGAATCATTTCGGTAACGCCCTGCGCCTTCAGGCCATCGCAATATTCAGCCGTACGGCGACATTGCCACACAATGGCGTGCATCACGGGTTCCCCCGTATTTTTGTCCCACACGATGGTTGTTTCACGCTGGTTCGTAATCCCAATGGCCGCAATTTCTTCCGCAGAGACATTGATGCGCTGCATGGCCTCAATGGCCACGCCGATCTGCGTCGCCCAAATTTCTGAGGCATCATGCTCTACCCAACCCGGATGCGGGTAGTACTGTGTGATCTCTCGCTGGGCGACGCTTACGATCTTGCCCATTTTGTCAAAAAGCAGGCATCGCTGGCTTGTCGTACCCGCGTCAAACGCCAAAATATAGTTTTTCATTCGTTCCCCCTTTGCGGCGATTTCTTGCGATTCTCTCCCGCCATCCCACTTTGCCGCAGCAGCAACACTCTGATTTCAAAAAAGGACCCGGCAGAGCCGGATCCTTTTTCGCATTCTTATGCCATAAGGCCGATTACTTCAGGAAACCGGCAATGGCCTTTTCACTTTCTTCGCTGATGGAAGCTTTGCCACCCACAAGAATGGCTTTTTTCAGCGATTTGGTATTCTTCAGGTAGCTCTCCACTTTCGCATCAAAGCCCTTCTTTGCGACCAATAAGATCGGGAATTCTTTCTGCTGAGAAACCGGACCCGAAGTCAGAGCATCCGTAGGTACCAAGCCGTTCGCAATCATAGCCGTCTTCGGCTCTTTGAAGAGTTTGGCCACTTCAGCACTCAACGCAAAGCGATCCGAAGCGCTGATGCGCTTCACTTCTGCTTTGATGACCGTATGCAGATCTTTTTCAACCGTTTTAGCAATGGTATTGGCTCCACCGATGATAGTCACCGTTTTTGCCTTGGTCATGGCTTTGAGGGCTTGCTGTGTAGCTTCCGGAACCTGTGTTTTCTGAACCAGCAACACTGGCGCATTTACCGTTTTTGCATACGGCACAGCCATTAAGGCATCCGCATAAGCAACACCAGAAGTGAGCACCACATTTTCACTGTCTTTCAAGGCTGCTACCGTTTTCGCATTCACCGCATAGCGATCAGCGCCGGCAATGCGTTGTACAGCATCCTTGCCCACTAATTTCTCCACTTCTTTTTCTACGCTGGCATTGACCGACGCAACGCCACCTAAGATGACAACTTTCTCAGGTTTTGCCTTAGCCAGGTAATCGGCTGTCACCTTGGTCAGCTGGTTCGCTTGCGTGTAGAGCACCGGCATCGTTCCCTGTGACAGGTTCGAAGCGCTCAAGGCATCGCCGGAAGCCATGCCGTTGACCAAGATTACTGTCTTTGCCTTGGCAAAGTTTCTCTTAGCCGCTTCCACGGCTACCGCATAGCGATCTGTTCCGCTGTAACGTACCACGGAGTTATCCGCAACGCTTACGTCAAAGACGTAAAGTTGATCGTTCTTCAAAACCGCATGAATCTTCTGTCCGTAGAAAGTCGGTTTCAGCGTCTCAAAGGCTTTCTTCTTAACGGAAACCTGCAGTTTCACGCCGGCCGGTACTTTAACCGGATTGCCATAGGCATCCGTAATGGTCATATCGTGGGTCTTGCCATTAATCGCAATCTTCCAAACCGTATCCGTCACATTTGCAGGAACGGTGAGGTATGCAGCACTTCCCGGTAATACGCGACGCACTCTCTCCGAAGCGGAGGTATAACCGTTCTTTAACAGATCGGCCTTCAGTTCTTTTTGTACGCCAAGGAGCATTTCATGGGCTTTAGTTCCATAAGTTGCACTGATTTCCGTATTGGCTTTCGCACCCTGATCCTTCAGCGAAACTGCCTTCAGAATTTCCTTCTGTAGCGGATTCAACTTTGCGTCTACGATGGGCTGATATTTTGCACGGTTGGTTTCTACCATGTGCAGCACATCCATTGCCGTCCAATAGAGCGATTCATTGGTATACTCGTTGGACGAATTCATGGCTGCTTTCGCACCGCCATTTTGATTCGGATAGTACGGAACAAAGGGCGATACCAGCGTGGAGCCCAGCGCCATGTACTGTACGGCCGGGAATTCATTCGTGGCATTCTTCGGAATCTGGAATACGTGCGCTTCCATGACGTTGCGGTTGCCAATCGGATAGTATCCCTTTTCACCCGTGTCGTTTGTCGGGAGTTTTCCGTCAAAACGATTGCGGGTAAAGCTCAATACCTGTTCCAACGAAATGCTCTTAGCCGCCGCTTCCTGCAGGAACGGGAAAGCCTTATCGTTGATCGAAGCCGAAGCGCTCGGATTTAACACCTTAGTACCGGAAGCGGCACGCGATGCATCACGAATGTCTACTTCACTCTCTGCATAGGACTCACGAGCTTGAATCGTGCCATCGATGGCAAAATTCTGATCATTCGTCTGGCCGCGTGTTCCTTTGAAGGTATCTGCTTTTTCAGCCGTTTCGAAGAGTCCCTTGGAATAGATGTAGTTCTTATCCTTGGAAACATAATAATCCTCTTTTTCCTCACCCTTCTCCAGTTTTACCTGGTTAATCCAGAAGGTGTTCGGGAATACGGAGAACTTATCTTTGGGATAACGCATAGCCAAGAACTGATGGCCCGTATAGATTTCCATGTACCACAGCTCGCTCTTGTTCGCAACAACAAAGCAGTTGCCCTCGGCAGCGCCTTTTTTGGCCACTTCGGAGGCAAGCAGGCGAATGGCTTCTTCCGGCGTTTCACATTGCGACAGCACCACTGTCGGCATGATGGCTTCACTGATGCCGGCGGGTTTGTCCCCTTCACCGTCCAACAGCGGATCCACTTTCAACACTGCTTCATTGGCGTTAGCCGAAACGGTCATATCTACGATGAGCCCCTTTTCGTTGAAGCCGGCTTCATCAAAGATCCCATATTCCGGTGTGGTATCATTCACAGCCGTATAGCGATACGAATCTTTTGTGCAAGTATAGGTGTATCCGTTCTTTTCGCTGTACGAAACGTCACGAATCACATCACCCTTCTTGTATTTTCCTGCTTCATGAATTACATAAGCCTTGTTGTGATTGGTCTCCAAATCCTCGGTACGGCCGAAAATCGTACTTCCGTCCTTCGTCAGATCCGAACCGACGATGACTCCGGTGCAAGCCAATGCCGTTTGCGGCACGGTCAACAGGAGTGCAAAGGCCAAAGCACAAGCCGTAAAAGCCTTTTTCATTCGCATAGTTCCTCCTTATTCGCGGCAATTCTTGTTTTCTACGCCGTTTCGATACGAATCGCCCCCTTGCCGCTCCTGAGAGCGTATCGAACGGACGTAATGAGAAAACGTTATTCACCCATCGCCAAAAACAGCAAAAAAGGTCGTTTTCCCTTTTACTCGCCTCTTAAAGAATAACGAAGAAAAAATGCACTGTCAACCGAGGGAACTGGGGTATATAAGGACAGAAACTGCAAGATAAATTGTACAAAAGGAGAAAGTTTTATGAATCGTATAAATCTTCCCAACGGGCTGGAAAACGTGTCCCGGCTCATCCTGGGCTGCATGCGCATGCCCGATCTTTCCATAGATAAAGCTGCAGAAATGGTTAAGACCTCCATGGATCTTGGCATCAATTTTTTTGACAATGCCACCTGTTATACCGATGGCGTAGCCGAGGAGCGTTTCGGTGAGGCTTGGACGAAGGCCGGCATTGCCCGTGATCGTTTTATTCTGCAGACCAAGTGCGGCCTTTGTTTTGATCGCAATGAATTTGACTGGCGTCGCGAAACCATTCTTTCCAGTGTGGATGACAGCCTGCGTCGCATGAAAACCGACTATTTGGACATCCTGCTCCTGCACCGTCCCGACCTGCTCTACGAGCCCGAAGAAGTTGCCGCGGCGTTCGATGCCCTCGAGAAATCCGGCAAAGTGCGTCATTTCGGCGTCAGCAACGTGCCGCCCATGATGCTCGAAGTGCTGAAGCACACCGTAAAACAGCCACTCATCATCAATCAGCTCCAGCTCTCCCTTG
This sequence comes from Levyella massiliensis, assembly GCF_000308275.2. Classification (GTDB taxonomy): domain Bacteria; phylum Bacillota; class Clostridia; order Tissierellales; family Peptoniphilaceae; genus Murdochiella; species Murdochiella massiliensis_A. The sequence continues at coordinate 105,087 of NZ_HG529490.1, read as the reverse complement.
AGCAATCGCAGCTCATCGATGCTGCTTTCTATATGAATAATCTCACCACCGAGCGCAGCATCGACCGCGACAACGGCCTGCTCGATTATTGTCGTCTGCACAACATCACAATTCAAGCCTGGTCGCCCTTGCAATACGGCATGTTCGGTGGTTGCTTCATCGATGATCCGAAATACCCTGAGCTCAATGCTGCTTTGGCCGAACTGGCGGAAAAATACCATGTCACTAAAGCTGCCATCGCTCTGGCCTGGATTCTGCGCCACCCGGCTCAAATGCAAGTGATTGTCGGCACCATGAATCCGCGCCATCTGGAGGAATCCGCCGCAGCAACGCAGGTTTCCCTCACCCATCACGAATGGTATCAGCTCTATCTGGCAGCGGGGAAATTCTTGCCATGAGCCCGACGGCACGGTTTGATAATAAAAGAAAGGCGGCCCAATGGGCCGCCTTCTTCTTATTCAATCGTCGCCCGCTGACGGGCACCTTTTGATATCAAGCGCCGGCCTGAGGCCCGCTCCTTCGAACGCGGCAGGTGCCGCATTCATATGCGGCGGGCGCTCCTACATGCGCACTTCAAAGCTATTGCCGCAGCGCGGACAATGAATTTTCACTTTGCCCGGATGTTTCGGCACGCGCACCGTCTGATGACAGGATGGGCAGGAAAAATAGCGATGCGTTTTGCGATCTTTCCATTGCCGTTTCAATAAATTCCATCGACGGCTCAGCCCCGCAAAAAGGCCCAAGAAGGCTTGATTCTCCTTCTGCCGTGCCGCAACATTTTTGGAAAATACACGAAACAGACCGTAGATTAAGCAGCCCCACGACAGATAGTACAGTATCGGTGTTTTTACGAACCACTGCACGACGAAAAGCACTAACCCCAGAAAATACACCACCTGTGACAGCGCATCAAAGCCGTTGCGTCCCACCGCCCATTGCCGGAGACGCTCATTTGCTTTTTGAAAAAAATCTTTCATGTCCACCTCATTTCCATGGTGTAAGATGTACCCAAATTCGGCAAAGATTAAAACTCCGATGGTTGCTCGTTACGGAGGCCGATGCAGTACTAAATGCCGATTTGGCGAAAAGTACTGTACGATTTTCGGCGTCAGTACAGTGCTAAATGCCGATTTGGAGAAAAGTACTGTACGATTTTTGGCGTTAGTACAGTGCTAAATGCCGATTTGGTGAAAAGTACTGTACGATTTTCGAAAAAAATACAGTACTAAATGCTGATTTGGAGAAAAGTACTGTATTTTTCTCGTTTTTCATACAGTACTTTTCGCGTTTTTAACCAAAAGTACTGTATCCATCCCATTTTTCATACAGTACTTTTCGCATTTTCAACCGAAAGTACTGTATCCATCCCATTTTTCATACAATACTTTTCGTGTTTTCGTCCAAAAGTACTGTATTAGGGGTGAATTTCATACAGTGCAAAAGCCATTTTCCGCAAAAAGCACTGTATCTACCACAATTTAATGCCTAAGAAGGTGCCGCCTTCGGCGAAAAAGAGGATGGCCCAATAAGCCGCCTTCGACGGCGCTCATAAGAAAAGGAAGGCGGCTCCTCGAGCCGCCCTCCTTATAATATGAACCGTCGGCCGACAGGCCGACACCTTCTAAAAGAGACCTCAGATCACTGCCAAACTCCGTTTTCTGGAAGTTCTAGAGTTCCTTCTTCAGATAAATCTGAACTGTCAGAACATAAGAGAGTCCGTAAAAGAACAGTCCCATCGCTATTAAGAGGGAACACAGTACCGGTTGTGAAAGAGACGCAAGAAAATCAAGCGAAAACGAAATGTGTAGCATAGACAGCAACGTTGGTCCCAGAGAGATAGCAAGGATGACGACCATCTGCACATAGCGAGCGGCCAAGACGCCTAATTTGGTAACCAGATACAGATAAAGGGCGATAACGCCGCTGATTACGCAGTAGCTGATTGCAAAGCCCAAGATTGTTAATGGCTCCAAGCCGGGAAGGAATTGCGCGGCAATACCGTAAAGAACCGCAAATCCGATAAATACGCTCAGTGCCAACGCATAGCGTTCTCTTATCTGTTCCTTACGCGAATACCCGAGCGTCGTGATCATGGCAGCGGCTTTCGGATACTTCTCTTCCTCTTGGTACAATGCGGATATTGAAACAAGGACGAGAAGGCTCGCCAGCATGGATAGCAACAGACCCGATGGCAAACTGCGCCCTTCCTGTGAAGACACATAGGAGAGAAAGAGCGGCATTGCTAGCATCAAAGCCAATACCAGCCACCACACCTTTTTAACCAAAACATAATCCTTTTTCATCAAATCAAACATACGGCTTCTCCTCTCCCACATAGGCCAGCATCATCTGTTCAATATTGATACGCTCGATCAGCACATTTGGCATCGCCTCTTTTAATAGCGATGCCTCTGTCGTGACGCCGGAAAAACTGTAGTCATTTTCCTTCAAGGTTAAGAAATGTTGACGCAGTGTATCGGTAAGGCAAGAAGGGTCGCCTTTCACCAAGCGATGCCGTTCCAGCAAAATGTCTTTTTCTTCGGCAAGGAGAATCTTTCCTTTATCGATGAAAATAATCACGTCCGAGAACTGGTCTAAATCCGAAGTAATATGGCTGGAATAGAGCACGCCTTGCCCTTCCTCTTGCATAAATTCTCGCAATAATGCCAGCAATTGCTGACGCACCATGGGATCCAACCCTGAAGTTGGTTCATCCAAGATCAGGAATTTCGCATGATGCGATAAGGCCAGCGCTAATGCTAATTTCATACGCATGCCTTTCGATAAGGTAGCAATTTTCTGCTCTTTCCGCAGGCCAAAGCGCTTTAAAAAGTCCTGAAAGCGCATCTCTTCCCATCGAGGATAGGCACGGGCGACAATATTTTTCATTTCTTGAATGGATAAAGCGTCATACAAATACCCTTCGTCAAAAACCACACCTAATTCTTGCTTAATGGCTTTGGCCTCTTGATCCATATCCTTGCCTAAAATCTGCACCGTTCCCGTATCTTTTACGCATAGTCCAAGAATCGATCGAATGGTTGTTGTCTTTCCCTGTCCATTTAAACCGATAAAACCCGCAACGCATCCCTCTGGTATAGCAAAGGTAACATTTTGCAAGGCGAAGTTCGGATACTGTTTCGTCAAGTTTTTGACAGCTAATACCGAATCCATATCATTCCTCCTCATAGAGCTCTTGAACCATCTGCAGCAAAGCTCCTTTTGGTACACGGAGCAATCGCGCATTGCGAATCACTTCACGCAACTGTTCCTCGACCATTAGGCATTGCGACTGTTGCAGATGTTCCGCATCTCCCGCCCGTACGAAGGTTCCAAGACCCGCTCGGCTTTGTACCAATCCTTCGTCCTCAAGTTCGCTATAAACGCGGCGAATGGTCAAAACACTCACATTCAAATCCCCCGCAAAGCGACGAATGGAAGGCAGCGGATCCCCTTCTTTCAATTCCTGTCGTAGAATCGCATCCTTAATTTGTGCCTCAATTTGGCGATACAAAGGCACTTCAGATTGATTCGATAGAATGACCTTCAAATTTTCCTCCTTGCACCGTGCACTGTGCTGTTTGTATATACACAGTATACACTGTAAAGGTGAACTGTCAAGGGATTTCAAGTAGATCGTGTTAGCAATGACATAACGGTGTGCCTATTCCTTGGTTGGATACAGTGCTAAATGCTGATTTGGCGGAAAGTACTGTACGATTTTCGGCGTCAGTACAGTGCTAAATACCGATTTGGTGAAAAGTACTGTACGATTTTCGAGAAAAATACAGTACTAAATGCTGATTTGGCGAAAAGTACTGTACGATTTTCGGCGTCAGTACAGTGCTAAATGCCGATTTTGCAAAAAGTACTGTATTTTTCGCGTTTTTTATACAGTACTTTTCGCATTTTCAACCGAAAGTACTGTATCCATCCCCTTTTTCATACAGTACTTTTCACGTTTTCGTCCAAAAGCACTGTATTAGGGGCCAATTTCATACAGTGCAAAAGCCATTTTCCGCAAAAAGCACTGTATTGACCACAATTTAATGCCTAATAAGGTGCCGCCTTCGGCGAAAAAGAGGACGGCTCAATAAGCCGCCTTCGACGGTGTTCATAAATAAAAGGAAGGCGGCTCCTCGAGCCGCCCTCCTTATGATATAAACCGTCGGCCGATAGGCCGACACCTTCTGATTTAAGCGTTCTACAACGCAAAGCTCTGTACCCCGTAGCAACGCCGTCGCCGCTACGACATCGGAACAGTGCCCTCCCCTGCATCGGCCGCTCTGCCGGTCATCCTTACCCATTCCGCCAGCCGCTCGGCCAGGGCTGCCGTTGCTGCGCCCGAACGCATCCGCCAGGTCCAATTGCCCTCTGCCGTCCCTGGGGTATTCATGCGCGCTTCCGCGCCGAGCTCCAACACATCCTGCATCGGTAGCACCGCGAGACGAGCCACCGAGGTCATGGCAGTGCGGATACAGCCCCAGGCGTAGCCTTCGTCTTCGGTCAGGTGCATGTAGCGGACGGCAAAATCACGCTCGGCGCAAGGTGCTTTTGCAAGCCAGCCGAGCACGGTATCGTTATCGTGCGTGCCTGTATAGATCACACTGTTTTCCGTGATGTGATGCGGCAAATAAAGGCTGTCCTCTCCCGGGGTAAAGGCAAATTGCAGCACCTTCATACCCGGAAGACCGAGCGCCTCACGCATGGCTAAAACCTCGGTGGTTAAAAAGCCGAGGTCCTCGGCCAGGATCGGTACATCGCCCAGCGATGCCCGCACTGCTGCAAAGAGATCGCACCCGGGTGCTTTTGCCCAAGCGCCTTGGCGCGCCGTTTCGGCATTGGCGGGTATGCGCCAATAGGATTCCAATCCGCGAAAATGGTCGAGACGAATGGCATCAAACAGTGCAAATTGGCGACCAAGGCGATGGATCCACCAAGAAAATCCCGAACGGACGTGGTTTTCCCATTGATAGCAAGGATTGCCCCACCGCTGCCCATCGGCGGTGAAAGCATCCGGCGGACAACCGCCAACATAGGCCGCACGGCGATCGCTGTTCAGCGCAAAAAGTGACGGATGGGACCAGGTATCTGCGGAATCTTCCGCCACATAGATAGGGAGATCGCCGATAATACGGATGCCTTTGGCATGAGCCGCTTCTTTGAGCGCCTGCCATTGCTTCGCAAAAAGATATTGTAAAAAGCGATAAAACGCCACATCGTCCGCATGGGCGACGGCAAAAGTCTCCAGTGCTGCCGGCTCGTGCAAACGCAAAGCCGTCGGCCATTCTTGCCATGGGCGATCAGCTTCAGCATCCTTAATGGCCATGAAAAACGCGTAATCGTCCAACCAAGCGGCATGAGTGTCGCAAAAGGCGCGAAACGCAGCATCCTGCGCATTAAAGCGATAAAACGCTTGACGCAGTAAGCGCAAGCGAGCCGTCTTCTGTAGTGAAAAACACTCCGCAGCGCCGGAAAAAGCCGCACGAAACGCAGAAAGATCCGCATCGCTGAGGAGCCCATCCGTCACAAGGCACTCCGGATCGATGAGAAGCGGATTGCCGGCAAATGTGCTGTAGGACTGGTACGGACTGTTACCATAGCCCGTCGGACCCACCGGCAACACCTGCCAATAGGATTGCTTGGCAGCATAGAGAAAATCCAAGAAGGCATGTGCCTCTCGGCCTAAGGTGCCGATACCATACGGTCCCGGCAGAGATGTGATATGCAGTAAAATGCCGGAAGCGCGGCATGAATCCGTCTTGGAATGCATAGTGTTAACCCGTCTCTCCTTCCCATCGCACTAGCGATTAGTGGGATCGGCCCAATAATTTACGTGCTAATTTTTGCAGGCGGCGCCCTAATTCATAATTGCCGCCCAACACGTCATAGGGAATGTCTTCGTTTAAGACGCCGCGGTCAAGATCATCCGGGAAAAGCCCCAGGTTATCGGCATCATAATCTTCCATCCAATCGGAAGAGGAATAATAGGCATCAAAGGCATCGCTCTCATCGCCATACGCCTCAAACGCATCCAAAGCTGCATTCAGCTTGTCCTGCGCTTCCTGAAGCCCATTCATTTTCTTTTCCATGGCTTTCACACGAGCAATGCGCTCGGGCAAATTCTTTGCCAAGTTTTCCTTCGACGGCTCCTCTTCCTGCACATTTTCCTCAGCGCCGTAGCCCATCAAATTCAAATTTTCATCCCCACGGAACGGGGTACCAACGGTATCGCCCAGCAGCTGATAGGTATTTTCTGCCGAATTGTAGAGCAAAAGATCCATGGATGTCGTATCCGGGGCGTTTTTTTCTCCCAGATACGCCGTATCAATGGAAACATTCTCAATCTTACCAACAACGCGATCATCCTCTTCATCATAGGAAAGCAGGCTGCAATCGAGAGAAATCGGCAGAGCATCGAAGACTGGCGCATCAACAAATTCGCTGGGAATGGGATCCAATCCCGTGCGATCGACCTTATCTGTAACGGTATTGCCGGAGACACAACCCACATAGTCGGCATCCGGCAGATGCATCAGGTCCGCAAAGCCAACAGTGAACGCCTGTGTGCGTAAAATATTGTCCGTCGTCTTGTGGGAACGGCTGATATAGAGAGAAATGGTCTTTTCGTCGCGCAGTGACGCATACGCCACATTCATGGCATTGGCACTTTCATCCTCATTGTACGTACCGATGACCAGCACCGGCATAGGCAATAAATACGGTTTGCTTCCTAAATTTTTTCTCATAAGAACCTCCTTTTTTTCATCGGTGCGGGCTACAGTCTTTTTGACCATAGTGTCACCGTTAAACCGTTCGTGATGAAAAGCGTAACGAAAGGCACGTCAGACTTCCATCAATTTTCTTAAATTCATCGGTATTCACGACCAAAACCGGATAACCCATGCCTTCAATCGCCTCCCGTGTCTTAGGATACCCCGCCGGCACCAATACCGTACCGTTAATCCAAAGACTATTAATCGCATAGGCTTCTTCCGCCGGCACGACATAGCGATCAAAATCTTGAAATGCTTCCATCTTGTCCATCACAGCGCTTACGAGCAAATGATTCTCATCCAGCCATATCACAAAATCCTTCAAATGCAAGCCTTCCGTGACCGGCACGGTCGTCACGGTATAGCCGAACGGCTTAACGATGTCCGCAAACTGTCGTGCCCCTTCCGCATTCGTCCGCTCCGACTGTCCGACGTAAAAATGCTTATCGACCAGCATCACATCGCCACCTTCCATCGTACCCGGCGCCTCAATCGCAAAAATGGCATCGCTCGGATAAAACTGCGCCAACACCTCTCGAATTTCATATTTTTCCCCGTTGCGAGAAGCGCGCGGCGAATTCGTCACAATCGCACACTCCGGCATCACCACTGCCGGGTCTTCCACAAAACAGGAATCCGGATAGTCTTCTAAGGCCTCCAGCACTAGCACCTTTAATCCCAGCTGTTCCAATGCTTTCACGTAGCCGGCATGTTGCTTGAGTGCCGCCTCATAGATGGGTGTTTCCTTACTGAACATCCCCGTGGTAATGCCTGAAAGCATGGCGCGACAAGGTTTCCGTACAATGGCGTGTTGAAAATGCATGGTTCCTCCTTAAGGGGTTAATCGATTGTCGTATTTTCCTATGCCTCTATTGTACTGGATTTAACCGATCGACGTGACAGGAAAAATCCCCCTCAATAAAAAATGGCGAAACCTCAACCATCTAAACGTTGACATTTCGCCATTTTACATTTTTACACAAATCCGCCTTTGAGGCATTCGCTTCTGTTTCATAGCGTGCCAAATGCGTTTTTTCGTCGTCAGACCGATTTGTTGCTTATCCGATCAGATCTGTCATGCTCTTAACGCTGATCGCAATGGTCGAGGTATTATGCAACAGTGCCGAACTACCCGGCATGAGCACGCCGGCCAGACCAAGACCGATCAGCATAGTATTAAAGCCGATGATGAAGCGGAAATTCGAATGAATGCGACGCATTAAGGCATCGCTGATTTCCTTCATCGTCACCAGAGCCTCCAGATCATCGGAGGAAATAATCACATCCGCGATCTCGCGCGCAATGGCTGCACCGCTTTCAATGGCAATGCCGGCATCCGACGCGGATAACGCCGGAGAGTCGTTCACGCCGTCGCCAACCATAATCACTCGACGGCCGGCGTCATGCTCAGCTTTCACAAAAGCGGCTTTATCCTCCGGCAACACCTCGGAATAGTAGGCATCTACGCCCACTTGCTTGGCAATGGATGCCGCTGTTTTCTCGTTATCGCCTGTCATCATGACAATGCGCAGATTCCCTAACTTCTTGAGCGCAGCAATCACCTGCGGTGCCTCGCTACGGAGAGGATCCTCAATACACAGCACAGCCGCTAAGGTACCCGCCACCGCCAAATAGAGGTGCGAATACTCCTCAGGAATGGAAGCAAAGCGTTCTTCTTCGCCTTCCGGCACTCTGCAATGCTCATCCGTAAACACGAAATGATGGCTGCCAATGACGACTTTTTGGCCATCGACACTACTCGAAATGCCATGTGCGACCACATATTCCACACGCGAATGACGTTCCTCGTGCTCGAGTTTGCGAACCTTGGCTTCCTGCACTACGGCGTTTGCGATGGAATGCGGATAATGCTCTTCCAAGCACGCCGCCAGACGCAACATCTCATCCTCCGTATTTCCTCCGAAAGGAATGATTTTTGCCACGCGTGGCGATGCGTGAGTCAGCGTTCCTGTCTTATCCAGCACAATCGTATCCGCCTGCGCAATGGCCTCCAGGTACTTACCGCCCTTCACCGTAATGTTGTAGCGACTGCTTTCGCGCATGGCTGACAGTACAGCCAGCGGCATAGAGAGCTTCAGGGCACAGGAGAAGTCCACCATTAAGATCGAGAGCGCCTTCGTCGCATTGCGAGTCACAAGATACGTCAGGGCCGTTGCTGCCAAGTTGTACGGTACCAACTTGTCCGCCAAGTGGGACGCTTTGCTTTCCGATAGCGATTGCAGTTTTTCTGATTCTTCAATCATGCGCACAATCTTATCGTAGCGTCCGCTGCCCGAAGCCTTCTCAACGACCATTTGACATTCGCCTTCTTCAATCGCCGTACCCGCATAGACATAGCTACCCGGGCGTTTCACAGCCGGCAACGACTCCCCGGTGATAGACGCCTGATTAACAGAAGCTTCTCCCTCGATAATTCGCCCATCGAGCGGTATCATATTGCCCGTGCGCACCACAACGACATCGCCGGCCTTCACGTCACGCAGCGATACCAGTTCTTCCTGATCGCCATTCTTGCGCCATACGTTCTCGACATTGAGCGACATCATCTGCGCCAGATCGTCCACTGACTTTTTATGGGTCCACTCTTCCAGAATATCACCCAGCTTCAGCAGAAACATAACGCTGGAAGCAGTATCGTAATCTTTGCGCAACATCGACACGAAAATTGCAATGCCATCCAGCAACGCCACTTCTATCTTTCGTTTTGCGAGCGATCGCAACGCTGCTTTTATATAGCGCCCGGAGCGCATCCCAGTCAACGCCACCTGTATCGGCGTCGGCAAAAACAGCTTCTCCGCAAAGCGACGCACCACCGTCATCGTGAGCTTATCTTCATATTCGCGGTTCATTACTCGTCCAGTATGCTCCGGTACCAAGTATTCTGCCGCTTGATATGAAAAACAGGCCAGTGCCTGAATCAAATCACTGCGTTCACAGCGATAACTGACAATGGCATCGCCGGTACGATCATAGACGCGCACATCCTGCACGCCCTTTACGGATTTCAGATAGTACTCCAGAATATCCGCCTGATGCAGGCTCATTCTCTTTTTTTCTACATGAAAACGCAGTCGCCCGGCGGATTCATGAAGGATTCTACACTTCATTGCACATCCTCCAAACTAGCCTTACCTGACTACCGCACTATTCTTCGTCAGCGGGCTTCTCCGCTTTTTCTGCAATCGCCTCAACCGGCTCCGTGGCATCCTCAACAACACTTGCTGCCTCTTTTGCCGCCTCTTCCGCTTCACGCTTTGCGTTGATCTCTTTGGCTTCCGCCATCACATCATCCGCATTTTCTTTTACTTTTGTCGCCGTCGTCATAACGCTCTCTTTCACGCGCAATGCCGCTGCTGCCGTCTCCGCATAGACCTTCTTGGCATCCTTGCTGCTCAATGCCTTCAAGCCCGCTGTACCCAAAGCAACACCTGCCGCTAACCAACCAAACTTATTCCAGCAACTCATCGTTTCCTCCTTTAAATTGGTATGTTTTCCCGTACATGAATTCTCTTTTTGATCTTATCTTTCCCAAGATCAACATTAATTATACACCATTTTAACAATAGATTAATATATATTTAATATAAAGAACCATGTTTTTTTGTAAGTTAATACTAACGCAAGGGCGCAAAATTGTCTATCTCTTTGCGTGCGCTTTGGCACTGCTTCTGGTACGCCTTGAAATTTAAGCATTTTTGCAATAACAGAGCCGGAACAATCCCTTTCGTTTTTCGGCCGCCATAAAATTTGCCTGATTCCACTATGCATAAGTTTTGTATAACTAACAGATTAGGACAAGCCGATTCGATTCAGAGCAAACCTATGCGATATAAGAAAACAGTGTGCTGAGAGTGTCCCCGGTAAGTCGAACTAAAGACGGGTGGATTTACGGCGGCTTTGCGCACTTTCGCGATTTACCGCCGTAAATGAGAGCCAAAAATTACGGCGGCTTTTCGCCTTTTCGCGATTTGCCACCGTAAATGAAAAGCGAAAATTACGGCGGCTTTTGGCCTTTTTTCAATTTGCCGCCGTAAATGGAAGCCAAAAATTACGGCGGCTTTTCGTCTTTTCGCGATTTACCGCCGTAAATGGAAAGCGAGAATTACGGCGGCTTTTGGCCTTTTTTCGATTTGCCGCCGTAAAATAAAGAATCTATTATTCCCAATCTTCTTTTCAAATGTCCGATATATCCCAAACCATTCAAAATACTAGATTCTATTTTTTTTAATATCACTAAATCCATCTAATTATAGGACATTTTCAGATTTTTAGTCCCGTCCCAGTCCCAATACCGGAATTAAATTTAATAACATAAATGTACATCTTTAACAGTATCATAATATAACTTCTTTATTGAAAGTTAGGCTCCCTTAGTAATTTTGACGAATTTGATGTAAATGTCAACCGAAAAATTGGCCAAATTGTCCTTTCCCATAGGGGAGAGGCGTTTTATATATAGCTCATAGATTCTTTGACCACTCCATTGTATCTTCCATCCTATAACTTTTTCCCTTGACATATCCATAATATGTGCTCTATGAGCAAGTCTTTCTACTATAGGCCCAATTAGCGTAGGATCTTTAAAAACTTCCTCTATTTTACTTACGGAGTACAATCTAAAACAAGTGGTCTATTTTTCGATTAGAATTAATCGATTATTGAACCACTTTTAGTTTTTCACTTACATACATGCCTTAATTAAGTACTTCTACATTATTTTTGGCTTTTTCATAATTTTATTTTTCTTCCCAAGTTCTATAATTGATTGGTAGACAGTTATTTTACTTATTTAAGCAAAACAAAAAGCCATCCCCAAGGACGGCTTTTTGTCTTTTACTTCTTATAAATGTGGTATCATTTATGTTTTCTGCTCTTGTATAAAGCTATAGCAGAACCCATTAAGGCTAGGACAACATTATCTAAACCTGCTATACCTGTCTTAGGATTGTCACCCAATGTAGATTTAGAAATCTGATTACCATTTTTATCAACAGGCTTAGCGTTATTTTGACTTCCAACAGCTTTCTTCTTGTAGATGTGTTTGGTATTCCCCTTATCATCCGTTTCGGTTCTTACAAACTCATAGCCATCGATGTCTTTATTCGTTTGTTTGCCAGTTTCCTTCGGAGCAATCGGCTTACCATTTTCATCCACGTATTCTGTCACTACAGCTGGTGTAGGAGTAGTTTTCTTCTTGTAGATGTGTTTGGTATTACCCTTATCATCCGTTTCGGTTCTTACAAATTCGTAGCCTTCGATGTCTTTGTTCGGTTGTTTACCATCTTCCTTCGGAGCAATCGGCTTACCATTTTCATCCACGTATTCTGTCACTACTTCTGTTGGAGTAGTTTTTGGAGTAAACTCCCATGTTCCTGTAAACTCAACATCCTTATTATCGACAGTTTCTTGGTCTTTGTCATAACTTACAAAAGTCCAAGTTCCATCTTCAACATTCACTGTTTTTGTAGTAGGTTCTGTTGGTTTTACTACATCACCTTTTACTTTTCCAGTTTGATTTGCCGGTAGAAGATCAAGTACTTCTTGTGGAAGTTCTTTGTTTGGATCTTTACTGACAAATTTGTGGGTTACGTTGAATTTTCCAGGCTCTGGATCTGGTGTAAATTCCCATGTTCCTTTTACGTTTTCGTCTTTGTTAGAGATTGTTACCTCATTCTTATCATATGATTTGAATGTCCAAGTTCCCTTGTTTGTTTCATCTCTAAATGTAGCGTCATCGCCTGTTGGAACTGGGGATGTTACTGTTTCACCTTTGACTTTTCCGGTTACTTCTTTTGGAGCTTTTGCTTTTAATTCAGCTGGTAATTCCTTACCTTCTGTTCCACTTACGTATTCGTAGGTTACTTTGTGTTCGTTTGGTGTGAATTTCCAGCTTCCTTCGAATGTTACATCTGCTCCGTTTACTTTTGCGTCAACATCTTTTGTATCTGGATCTTGGTCTTTATAGCCTTCGAATGTCCATGTTCCATCATTGTCTGTATCTTCTACTGTTGTTTGTGTTGGAGCAGTAGGAGTTACAGTGCTGCCATCTTTCTTACCAGTTTGTTGAGCTGGTGTTAAATCTGTAACAGCTTTTGGAAGGTCTTTGCCTTCTGTTGCGGATACAAATTTATGATTTACATTGTAATCAGCAGGAGTTATTTTTGGAGTAAACTCCCATGTTCCTGTAAACTCAACATCCTTATTATCGACAGTTTCTTGGTCTTTGTCATAACTTACAAAAGTCCAAGTTCCATCTTCAACATTCACTGTTTTTGTAGTAGGTTCTGTTGGTTTTACTACATCACCTTTCACTTTTCCAGTTTGATTTGCCGGTAGAAGATCAAGTACTTCTTTAGGAAGTTCTTTATTTGGATCTTTACTTACAAATTTGTGGGTTACGTTGTATTTTCCAGGCTCTGGATCTGGTGTAAATTCCCATGTTCCTGTGACTTTTTCGTCTTTGTTAGAGATTGTTACGTCATTCTTATCGTATGATTTGAATGTCCAAGTTCCCTTGTTTGTTTCATCTCTAAATGTAGCGTCATCGCCTGTTGGAACTGGGGATGTTACTGTTTCACCTTTGACTTTTCCGGTTACTTCTTTTGGAGCTTTTGCTTTTAATTCAGCTGGTAATTCCTTACCTTCTGTTCCACTTACGTATTCGTAGGTTACTTTGTGTTCGTTTGGTGTGAATTTCCAGCTTCCTTCGAATGTTACATCGGCTCCGTTTACTTTTGCGTCAACATCTTTTGTATCTGGATCTTGGTCTTTGTAGCCTTCGAATGTCCATGTTCCATCATTGTCTGTATCTTCTACTGTTGTTTGTTTTGGGGCAGTAGGAGTAACAACACTTCCATCTTCAGCTGTTTTATCTTTTGGAAGTTGAGCATTGACTGCTGTTTTTACATCAGCTGGCATTTCTTTAACTGGAGAATCATCTGCTACTTTAAACTCATGTTTTACTTTAAATTCATTGTTTTCAAAATGAGCTTTAAAGGTTAGAGGTTCTGTGATTACTGCTTGTTTTAATTGTTCTTCAGTAATTTTTTCTCCAGCAGGAATTTTTGTTCCATCATTTAATGTGATTTCTTTATCAGCTGTCCAGTGGCTAAATTTATATCCATCATTTGCCTTTGTTTCTGTGCCCTTTGGATTTGTTTTAAGTTCGACTTCTTCTTTTGTAATAGCTACAAAGTTTTCGCCTTCCTTAACTTGTCCATTACCATCAGTTGTGTAGTTGATAATAGGAGCCCAGATAGCGTAGATATAATTATTTGTATCTTGGTCTAGTTGGTTGATATTGACCTCTTCACCTGCTTGGAATTCAGCGTTTGTTGCAGCTTTATCTCTGCTCCATCCCTTAAATGAATAACCTTCACGGCTGTATTTTAGATTTTCGTCTTTATCATTGTCTAGGACCTTATGGAAGTCTTCTACAATTATATTTTCAACTGTATATTGCTTTCCAGTACCGCCGTTTGCATCATAGGTTACTTTTGTAGTTGCTAGTTCTGGAAATTCTTTCCATTGAGCGTAAAGAGTTTTATTTTTATCCATTAGGACAGTTTCGCTTGGTAGAATTAGTCCGCTAGAACCATCTTTTGTTTCACTCCAACCTACGAAAACTTTTTTGCCGCCATTTACTTTAACAGCACCTATATCCTGAGCTTGTGCTTTGGCATCTCTGATATAAGAGTTTGAATCTGTTGGAGCCTTTCCTTCAACTGTGTCAGTTTTTGGCAAGTTCAAATCGTATTTTAATTCTAAATAACCATATTTCCACTTAGCATATAAGTGAGTATCGTTATTTTTAATTTGTTTGTGAAGATTTGCTTTTACAAATCTACCATTCTTATTTTTCTCATACCATCCCAAAAATTTTGTTGCGTCTTTTGGTTGAATTGGTTGAGGGAAATTCTCTTTGCTAGCTTTGGCATCTTTATATTTTCCATCATAAAGAGTGTCATCTTCTGGAATTTCTGTTATTTTTTCTATATCATTTTCATAGTCATCTTGGTTGGTGTGGAAAGTCACTTCGTATTGACGAGAATCCCATTTTGCATAGACTGTAATGTCATGATCAGGCATTTTTGCTCCATTTTCATGTTTGTGTTCTACGCTAAATGTTGAGTCTTCATACCAACCCATAAATACTTTATTAGGATATTTTGGATGTGTGGTTACTCCTTTTTCATAACCAAGTCCAAAATCGCTTGTATCACCCTCGTATTTGTATGGATTTGATTTTAATTTTGTACTACCAGAGTAATAATTTATATTATAAGTTTTACGTTCGTAGAATAGGAAACCTACATAAGAACCATCTTCTATATATGGTGTTCCTGTATAGTTTTGATATCCTCCCACATTCTTGCCGGCGGCAAACATATAATCTCTAAAGGCTGGATTGCTTACATTTACTGATTGCAAACCATCAGCTGACATATCTCCAGTTTTAGGTTGGAATCCTTTTATATCATCAACATGGTCAGTTTTATCTACCCAAGAATATGTGACTTGTTGATAATTTCCGTTGTATGGTTCAAAGACTCTATACTTATATCCATTCCAATTCATGTACCACTCAGAGTTTTGGAAGCTTACTCTTTTACCAATTTCTTTCATGGTACCAAGGGCAGATTGCATTGTTGCAAGATTTGATGAGTTTATCTGTGCATTAAATTTACTTGGATCCCATTCAACAAAGCGTAGTTGGTATTTTGTACCCTTAGCATAAACTCTATACATGTAGATGTCTTTATCGCCCATTACTGCTGCTCTAGTATAGAAAGATCCTATGCTTTTGTCCATGTAATAAATATAATCTTTATCTAGCTTGTCAAACCATTGTTCAGAACTTTGTCCGTAACGCAAATCTACATGGATATTTCCATTATTATCTGTGGCATTGACCCAATTAGCTTGATAATAACTAATTGCACTTGCATTTTTATAGACCCATATAGTATGAACATTTCTATCCATATAAACAGGTACAACTGTACTGCCATCAGCTGCTATTGTTTCAAAAGCTTGTTTTGTTTTTTCTTCGTTTAAATGGAAACCTTTATAATCTAGGGTTTGAGGATTAGTATAGGTGTGATCCATTTTTCCATTTTCATCTTTACTATTGTAGTCATTGCTAAAGCGGCCATCTTTTTCTGTTAGATTTTTAATATCTTCTACTATTGGACCAGTTGGAGCTACTTTTGGATCTGGATTTTCACTTCCTTTAAAAGGTAGGCTTGTTTTTTCTCCATTTAGTCCTCTTGCTGATATTATTTCATGGAAAGTGTAGCCATCATCATTTATATTTTGGACCATAACCTTAAATTTATAGTCAACTACAACTGGTTTCCATACAGCATAAACAGTAATGTCTTCGTTTAATTCTAAAGTTTTAAGATCAACAGATTCTCCATCTTCTGTCAAAGACCAATGGCTAAATTCATAACCTGCTCTTGTAGGATCTTCTGGCATTTTGTCAAGGTGGTTATCTTCGCTTGCAAATATTTGATCTTGGAAGCTTGCTCCATCTCCTGTTATAAATGTTACCTTGTATTTTAACTCTGTAATTGCATAAAGTTTAATGTCAGTTTTTCCTGCTTCAATATCTTTTTTCAAAGAATTTTCATCATAAACACCAGATGAACCGTCTTTAGTTGCTGACCAATTTACGAAATATTTATTGGCATCATAAATTGTAGGATCTACTGGTAGTTTATAAGAACTAGCATCAGTGATGGTGTCAGTCATATAAACTCTATCATTTGTACTGCCAGCTATATAGTAGGTTATTACTACTTGGTTTTTGAAAACTGGGTAAACATTAATTATTTTTTTGTCGTCACCTGTGATACTGATTGGAGTATCAAATGTGATTTCGTTTCCTTCTTCATCTTGCCATTCTCCAAAACTTTGCTTTTATCTTTGAAGACATGGCCGGGGTCAGATATTTTTTTTCCATTAAGAATGATTTGTTTTTGTATTTCATTAGCTGAATCTTTGTTTTCAATTGTGTTATCATAGAAATGATACTCATTGATTCCTTGTTTTGGACTTAGTATGTTAGCGTAGATTGGCTTTATACCAGCAAAAACAATAAAAGCGACAACTAATAATACTGAAAACAAAATTTTTCCAATGTGCTTATGTTTCTCTTTCATATTTCCTCCTTTTTTCTTTTTTGAGTCTAACATGGCATAACATGGGTGTTGAAAACATGATCTACCAGTTAGAATCAATAGTTCTCGTAATAATAATTAACATGCAATTAACAATTTAGGGAATAGCAAGTGAGCCCTAATTTTATATTGAGTGAATTTGTAAAAATCAAGTTTTATACAAAAGTGTTCTCCTTTCATATAAAAGCCCCATATTGTCGTTTATCATCATAATATCAAATTTGCTTGTGAATTGAAATGTTTAGGGGATATATATTCATAATGTCATGTACAGATACCATTGATGTGAGACCAAAAAAATATAGAGAAAATTCCTGTACAATGAAAGTGTCAACCAAACAAAGAAAGGATTCTCTCTATGTCAATCCGTAGAGCAAAAACGCAGCGGTATCTAGCACATACTTTGGAAATAAGATTCCCTATCTCCCTGAAGATTCAGAAAGTACTTAGCGATACGACAAAATACTTCCCAAGGCGCACAGATGTATCCGCAGACACTTTGCGTCTGTCATGAAGTATATCCTGAATGCAGGAAACGGGAACGTTAATGTCCTTTGCCAATCTATAAGCTGATAGCTTCATCTTGTGCGCGTGAAACTTATCCCTTTTCTGCACCTCGCGTCTTATGAAGTCCCTGAAGCCGCGCCAACAATTCCTT
This sequence comes from Levyella massiliensis, assembly GCF_000308275.2. Taxonomy (GTDB): domain Bacteria; phylum Bacillota; class Clostridia; order Tissierellales; family Peptoniphilaceae; genus Murdochiella; species Murdochiella massiliensis_A. Next base: position 87,448 of record NZ_HG529490.1, on the reverse strand, counting down.
CGTACAGTCGGCCTTTTTGACCGCAAAACTTTGGTTTGCGCCGACCAGGAGATAAAAATTCGTCTTCGTTTCTATCACTTGATACAGCTTGTCATAGGGCACTTCCGAATTTCCTGCTTCCGTCTTTGCTGTCAAGTGGTCCTCGTAGAAAACATATTGCACCCGGTGATCTTTCGGCCACTGTTGCGAATAATAATTTTTATGTAGTGAATGCGAGTATAGGCTGATCAACAACAGCGGAAAAAGGAATGTGACAGCAAGGTAAAACACCCCCTCCTTCACATCTCCATTATAGAGATAGAAGATGCCGAGCAGCAGCATCAGCGTAGATACGATACCGCTAACGATGAGGAATTTCTTACGCTTGAGCGCCCAACACATCCGCTTGTATTCCGGATAGGTCATCTCCATTGTATTTTGGTAAACGGGGTTCATGGGATCTCCTCTTCCTATTTCTCGAGTGGCTTGAATGTATAGGTGACAATAAAACGAGCGGTCTTTCCCCTGTTTTTACCACCATTTTCCGTTACGAACACATCCATCTTTGTTTTATGCGAATATCATGGCAAAATTGAAGAAATTAGCAAATTGCTTAATGGAAATGAAAAGCCAGAGATAATTATTTTAATCATCTCCAGCTTTAATGCTAAATTTTTAATTGTTACATATTTTCTCTTCTTAGTCTCCATTTATTTTTCTTTTTCTAAAAATATACGCAAGACCAATTATAGATAAAACCAACATCTCATAATGAATAAGTGAAATGTTATCACCTGTACTTGGGTTTTGTGGTTTCTTTGGTTTTTCCGGTGGAGTTTCTGGCGGAGTTGCCGGCGGAGTTTTTGGCGGAGTTTCTGGCTTTTTTGTGTTGGTTAACACAAAACCTTCTTTAACATTTCCACTTACTACCCCTGTATAGCCTTCGACCTTTTCTTCTTTTATGGTATAAAGAATTTCCTTGCTGTCTTCATATTTGTCAAGATCCTTAAATACCACTTTCCAACCATCTTTTCCACTTATTTTTCTTGTTTGGAATAGTTTGCCATTTTTATATAAGTGGACTGTGATTTCCTCTGGTCTCTTGCCGTCTGCATTATTTTCGTCTTTCCAGATTTTTTCTACTCCTACTTCGGTCTTTTCTGGTGGGGTTTCTGGCGGAGTTTCTGGCTTTCTTGTGTTGGTTAACACAAAACCTTCTTTAACATTTCCACTTACTACCCCTGTATAGCCTTCGACCTTTTCTTCTTTTATGGTATAAAGAATTTCCTTGCTGTCTTCATATTTGTCAAGATCCTTAAATACCACTTTCCAACCATCTTTTCCACTTATTTTTCTTGTTTGGAATAGTTTGCCATTTTTATATAAGTGGACTGTGATTTCCTCTGGTCTCTTGCCGTCTGCATTATTTCCGTCTTTCCAGATTTTTTCTACTCCTACTTCGGTCTTTTCTGGTGGGGTTTGTGGTGGAGTATAGCTATTTTTGATAGTATATCCTTTTGTAATATCCCCTTCTATCGTTGAAGTGTAGCCATTAGCGATATTCACTTCTTTGATAGTGTATTTAATTAATTCGCCATTATTATGAGATGGTAAATCATTAAATTCACCTTTCCAATCATTGTCTTTATTTAACTCAATCGTTTTTCCAATTTCTTTACCATTTGCAAGTAGGGCCACAGTAATGCTAGTTGGTCTTAGGCTCGCTTCATCATTGTTATCATCCCAAACTTTATTAACTTTGATGGATGTTTTTAAAGAGTTTTCTAAATGAATAGTATAAATACTTCCTTTACTATCTTTTTCTCTTTTCACTTCAGATAGGATGTATTTACCACTATCTTTTTCTTTAAAGTTTATAGATAAAAGCTTACCGGTTTTGTTGTCGATTAAGGTATCTGGATCTGGAAAATCTTCAATTATTGCAGTCCAGTTACCCTCTTTTGTTAGTTTAATATCTTGTATGTAATGTTCCCCTACATACATTTGCAGAACTATTTCTTCTGGTCTTGTTTTTTCATCATCCCCAGACCAAGACTTTGTAATTTGTATCTTGTATGGTTTATCTTCACCAAATATAAGCTTACCGTTGTTTGTAATAGCCCCACCACTTATACCGGTTCCTTGGGCAAAATTATTTTTAAATATTGTAGTTGCCACTTGTTCTGCTAGGTTTTTTGATTCTTGCGTAGGAACTGACTTGTAAGCAAGTTGAGCTCCTTTTTTCTCTTCTATTACAGTATTGTAAGGAAGCGGTTTGCCAGGATTTTCAGGATTGTACCTTGGTGTTTGTTGATCTTCAGGCCAGTTGTTATGAATACCTTGGAATGAACCATCTTGGTACCATAGTCTATAACCACCACCTAACATTCTTGAAGCGAGCTTTACCGAAGAACTTCCTACAGCTTCTCCAAATTCATATTTTGTGATATTTATAAAGTCATCTCCTGCGCCTTTAGCCGCAGTACTATATTCCAAGTTTGAAGCTATGTTATCAAATAGTGCTAAGCCATTTGTTATATTAATTGTTGTATGTCCAGTAGGGCAGTTCCATACTCCTCCACCTTGGCGAGATATAGGTTTATTGTTAACGCCAACTAATAAACGGCCCTTGCTTTCATTATCTTTTATTAGCGCACGGTTAATAGTCAATTCACATTTTGTATCATTGTAAATGGCTCCGCCACCCCAGAATCCATTTGAATTATTACTTTCAAATTGTCCAGCATTAATTTGTCCTTTACTTGTACCACCTGTTGCTATGGCTCCGCCACTTTTTAGAGAAGAGTTTTCTACAAAATGGCCACCATTTATCGTAAAGTTACAAGTATCTAAAAATAGGCCACCACCATGACCATTTGCTTTATTCTTTGTGAAATTTCCAGCTTCTATTGTGATATCAGAATTTAATCCAAAAATTCCGCCACCAAGACCGGAATATTCACCATTTGAGTTTTCGCTTATAGAGCCACCTGAAATTTTAGCAGTTGATCTACTCAATAAGAGTCCACCACCATATTCAGCGGTATTTTTAGAAATCGTTCCTGCAGTCATTTCAAATTCAGCGTTTTCCATAAAAATAGCGCCGCCCCAAGCATTTGTACTATTATGACTTGCAGCATTTTCTGTAATTTCTCCACCTGAAATTTTTATATTTACTTTGGATTCTTCTGTTCCCCAGGCACCTATGGCTCCACCTCGTAAGAAACCTTTGTTATTAGAAACTTTGCCTCCTGATATATTAAGAGTACCTCCATATAAGGTGATTGGAGCATAATTATAATAATTTCCAGTCTTTCTCAAATTATCAGGTTTTGGTGTTTGACTATCAACTGCTTCATTTCCACTAAACTCACCACCTGACATTGTGAAGTCTCCACCATTTACAAGTATGGTTGGGCCTTCAAGTTTTGTATCTGAAATTTTCCCACTTTTAATATTTAATTTACCTTCAACTATAATTTGAGCATTTGAAATAGATGGTCCATCAATAGTCAAGCTTCCACCTTTTTCAATTTTAATACTATTAAATCCAAAACCCTTTAGACTTCCATTTCCCTTTAAGGCTATGTTTTGTCCATTTTTTATTAAAATTATTTGCTTATCCTTAGCTGGATCCGCATCTATATTTTTATCAATATTTATAGAAGTATCCGCTTGTGAAGAAGCAACTTCTTCTACTAATTCTATCCAAGCAGTTTTTTCACTATCATCATTGTAGGGGCTTACTTCATCGTTTTTCTCATTATTTGCTTGATGCCTTTCTGCATGGTTTTCTGGTGATTCTTCTAATTGAATTTTACCTGTTTCTGGATCTATCATTGTTTCGTTTGAATCAGCTAAAATACTTTTAGGCATAAAAAAAGTAAATAGTAACACTAAAGAAACAAAAATAGTCATCAATTTTTTATTCATTTGTCCATCTCCCTTGTTGTGTACATAAAAATTCAGCTTCATTAAAGTCTAAATCAAGTTTTTATTTTTTGACATAGTTATGATAACACATTTTACAGGTTAAAGAAAACAAGGAGGTGTCTTTATGTCCACATGAAATCACTATGACGAGGATTTCAACGAAATTTCGTGGAGTTTTACCACAACGGTAAAACACAAGCTTCCCTCATAAAAGAATATGGAATATCACAACCAGCACTCACGAAATGGATTAAGCAATATTCAACGCCTATGTTGCTTTGAATACATCAATCGCTACAACTCGAAACGTCCTCACTCTTCACTGGGAGATTACACTCCTGTAGAGTATTATTCTCTCCCACTAACACAGACAAAGTTTGAGGAACTTTCAAGAGATGAAATTCTTAAAAAGAGAATTGAGTATTTGAAAGAAGATAATTAAAGATAAAGCTCTGCCGTTTACATTAGAAGTTGCTAAAACCATCGCTGCAGATTTGTTGGCAGTTTCAATGAAAGCAGCATTAAACTTATAAATGATAAAAAACAAAAAAGCAACTAGGATTTTTCTCTTAGTTGCTTTTTGTATTCCTTGAAAATTATTCTTCAGGTAACCAATTTCTAAAATTTGCAAGCATTTTGTAAGCACAACACTCACAAAACAGCCATTTATAAGGCTTTATAGCCTGTTTTTAACTATTCAAACTCTACAAAGACTAACGCTTTTTGTTTAGGAATTATTCTCTGTAATGTTTCTCGTTCTTTTGATTATTTGATATATCCATATTATCCTGCCTATACGAGCTAATGTTATCATTTTGTTATCGGCATTGATAACACCTACTCGATAACTGTGGATAATAACTATATGTAGCATGTCAAATTATAAGCTATTTTGCTTAGAGATTCAACACAAAACTGAAATTTTACTTTTCCTTATATTCATCTGGTATTGCTATTTGAAATGTTTCACACAACAGCATCACATCATGCACATCATTTTTATCGTGTTCATATCCCAAATGAAGCATTACCTGACTCAATGGTTCAATACAAGAAACAGTTATATCTCCAACTTTTCCAATACCGGAAAAAGTTTTTGATGGAAATATATCTCCCTCATAAACAATTCCGTCATCTGTAAATTCAAAACAATGTAAATCAATGATTCTTTGTTTATCATCTTTCCAGACAGTATGACCATCCGTTGTATAATCAGTATTTACTTCCTCAAATCCATGCTGCTTAATCACATAAATATAATCATGATAATGTTTCAGTTCAACAAACAAATCAATATCATTGTGTATTCTTGATTCTCTTTTAAGAAGTGCATCAACACCCCATCCGCCATCTAAATATACTTTAATTTCGTTTTGCAAAGCATATTTTATAATTTCACATGCATCTTCTGTACGTACCATAATCTATCCTCCAAATTCAAATCTTTGTATGCTTTCCAACTCACTAAAAGCCTGAAATTTGTCAGTCTTTCATCCTTTTTGTTATCAATCACCAATTAGCTGTAATCCATTAGGATTTAGCTGATATATTTTATCGCACACCTCTTCAATATACTTTCTATCGTGAGAAATGCTAATGACAGCCCCCGGAAATTCTCGGAGCATTTTTCTTATTACCGGACCGGACAATGGTGAAAAATTTCTTGTCGGTTCATCCAGAATAAGAACATTTGCACCACTTAAGCTCATCCTCAAGAGAAGCACTTTCGCCTTTTGTCCGCCTGATAACTCCCGAATCGGATGCTCCATTTCATCTGGTGTGTATTTAAGTGAACCAAGGTATGTTCTAATTCTTGTACGCTCTTCTTTATCTCCTGTTTTATCAAGGTAATCAACCGGTGTAACATCCAAATCCAGCAGGTCTTCATAAGTTTGAGGCATATATTCTGCTTTAATGTCATTCCGATTTAGGAGTTCTTCCGCTATCTTTTTTAGAAGAGTCGTTTTTCCTGCCCCGTTGGCTCCTATCATACAGATTTTTTCTGAACCTTTTATTTTTAAATGAATTCCTTCTGCTAAAATTCTTTTGCCATCCGGAGTCACAAGCTTTGAAAGTTCATATTCTATGACCGTTTTTCCTGCGGGAATGTGTGAGTTTTCATCCCCTAATTTGACAAAGATTGCTTCTTCCTGTTCCGGCATCTGAGTCATATTTTCATCTTCTTTTTCAAATCTTCGTTCCATTGCCTTAACCGTATGCATTTTGTCCTTTAAGTTTTTGGCAACAGACGGTGCTTGTCTGGTACAACTTCTTAATGCACCTTGTACACTCTGCATAACTCTTTGATATTTTTCATCGCGAATCTTTTTCTCCCTACGGTCACTCAGTGCCCGCTGTTTTTGGATTTCAAATTTATGAAGCCGTTCTTCCACATAGCGTCTATAGGGAAGCTTTGCCACGGTATATCTCGCCTTTGTTTTTCGTATAATCTGCTCGATATGTATCACCATGTTGGCAGTACGCTCTATCAGCGTTTCATCGTGTGAAATAAAAAGCACAATGTGCTTCCAGTCATTTATGATTTTTTCCAGTAATGTAAGCGTCGCAATGTCGATGTCATTGGAAGGTTCGTCCAACAACAGCACAGAAACATCGCGAATGAAAAGCCTCATAAGTTGTGTCTTGACTTTTTCGCCTCCTGAAAGACTACCCATTGTCTGGTTACTGTAGAAAAAATCATTTTTCATTCCAAATTTTCCCGCAATAACAGACAATTCTTTAGGCGTTTTCTCCCAGAATATTTCCTCTTCAGAAAAATATTCGTATATTGTTTTTTCCTTATCTTCATCGAGCATCTCCTGCGGAAGATAACCAAGACGTTCGTGTCCCATTATCCTTTCCCCATCTGCTTCTATATAGTTTTCTACAAGCGACGGATTGTATATCCACTTCATTAATGTCGATTTCCCATTTCCCTCTTCTCCAATAATAACTGCCTTATCTCCATCATTTAGCACAAGGTTGAAATCATTAAGAATTATTCTCAGGTCTTTTTTATGTGTTAAATTTAATTTTTTTATCTGCAACATTAAAGTTTCTCCTTTTCGAAGTCTGAGCCAATTATTATTTTGAACACACAAAAACGAGTCTTTTTTGCATACGCAAAAATAGACTCGCTAAATAGACCCTTATTTCTTTTCCAAAAGGAAAACAAAGGAAATGCCTCTTGCGATAATCCAACTTAAGCGTACACAAAACAAACCTATTCTCTACAGGCTCAATAACTATATGTGTCTTACTTAAATCAAATTATCTATTAATCATTTCCTCACCTTACACAAAATGTGCCTTTCTTTCTTCTAATGGCAATACTATCATACTGTATTTTTTGTGTCAATACATTTCACCTTATGGAAGTGCAAATTAAAATTTTCACTTCCTAATTATACATCCAACCATTACGAAATTCAATCTTTCACAACCTCTTTACAACCACAACCACAGCACTCCAGCAAACGCAGGAGCACCATACCGTAAAACGCTTATGTGTAAATCAACTCCGTTCCTACAACTTCCCTCACACAAGCCTGAATATTATTCATTCTTCCAATCCATTCGTAGGGATTATCTTTCTTTAATTGTTCCGTCACATCTTGTCTGTCGGCATATTCCTTTACCAGTCGAAGAAACATATCCTCTGCTTGCTTATCGACTTCTGCAAGATAACTATGCAGCTTTCCGCTTGTCAGCAGGTTCATATATAACACTTTATAGTGTTCCTTTAAATGCCTTGCATGTCGTTTCCCCCATAAACCAATCGGCTCTATTTCTTCTTCGGCTGGTACTGTGATGTTCGGCAATAAATAATCACCCACCTGTCTATAAGTTCCGCCCATTTCTTCAAAAATTGTCTTTGTCATTTTCCTTTTCCTCCTGTGATTTTTGTCTATCGTGATCGTGTATTATCACGCTTGCGACCTTTAACTGTTCTTGCCTGCTCCAACAAATCATCTATCTGTTTGCGACCAAAAACCTTACGGAGCAGGCTGTAATCTTTATTTTCTGCTTTTAGGATTTTGTTTTCTTCGGTCAATCTTTCATTGACTTTCTCCAAACGCTGATTGGTGCGGTATAACTGTGCATTCGCTGTATTCAGCCTATGATAGTTGTCCCACCCCTCAAAGCAGCGGGCAAGCACCGTTTTGACAAGTTGCTTCAATTTCCTTACAACCGGCTCTGCCATTTTGGTTTTATATGCCTTTGCAGTCATAAATTTCTCTGGTTCTGGCAACTGATATTTCGGTGCAGTATCAAGCTCTATTTCAAGATTTGACAGCTCGTCTTTTGCCTTATCATAGTTCAATACTCGTTCCGACAACACATCAAATTCAATCTGTTTCTGCTCGATTTTCGCACCTAATGCCGCCACTTCTTTTTCTCTTTCCTGCTTTTTATAATCCAAAACAGAAAGATGTTTTTCGTGTGTGCCTAAATGTTCCCACTCAATCCCATAACGTTCCATCACCGCCGCAAGCTGTTCTTTTTCGGACTGTATCCATTGCGACCACTCCGTATCGCCACGACTGCCGCCCTTAAAACCTTGCGTTGCAAGAGCCTGCTTTAGTGACACTCTTGTATCAAGTCCACGCTTGCTGCCTGTGGTAAAAGGTACAAAATCTATGTGCAGATGTGGTGTAGCTTCATCCATATGCAGATGAGCCGAGAACACCCGAAGCTGTGGATTTCGCTCCTGAAAACCCTGATAGTATTCATCTAAAATCTGCTTTGCCAGTTCTCCGTTTTCCGTATCGGCGTTCATATTTCCCTTACCGCCCACCTGTAAAATGATTTCGTGGAACGGTTTTTCCTGCTTGGAACTTCGGATTTTTTCATAATAATCTTTTATCTTTCGGTCTGACCTTATCTGCTTGGCATTGTATCTTTCCAATGCTTCATCAAACAATTCGTGATAAACTGTCTTTATATTTTCATTGCAGTAGTCGATATTGAGATGAGTACGAGTTCCGTCTACATTTTCTGCTCGGAACTTTCGGCTATTGTGATTGACCGAGCCTTTACCGACCATTGCACTTATCGTTCTCTGCATTTTTTCATCTCCCATCTGTAAATTTCAACATTCTCAGGTTTTGTTACTTTTGTCAAAAGTAACGCAAAAGCACTTTTGACGGGTACACCCATCAAAAATGCGACCTGTAAACAGGTTTTGCGTTCTCCGAAGGCTCTCCGAGGGGTGAGCGTGTGCCGGTGGCACACACGCCTGCGAACCGACCGAGCCAGCAGGCGAGACCAAAGAGCCGCCTTTGAAAAGGCACTCTCTGCACACTCCCCTAAACTTTATCCGGTGTCAAAGTGTGACGATGGTGACAATGTTTTTCACAGCGTGCTGCTCTCAAAAACATTGACACCTTTGACACCGTTTGTCACGCCGTCTGCTCGGTTTCTTTCCAAAGTGAAACCTTTCTTCCGTCGTGTGTGCGGCTGTTCTGATAACGGATACCGTAATCACGAAACAGCCTGCTTGCGTTGATACTGAGCCTTAAAGAAAGTACATTCGGCTTTATATCCACCGCAAGCCTTTCGCAAAGTTCCGAAGCAGTTCCTTCCCATCTGTCACTTTCCGAAAAGAGCGTATCCGCTATCTTCTCAAGCAGAGGTTCGGGCGGTTCTTTCCACATCTCCGTTTCCGATTTTGCAAAGTTCCACACCAATCGCTCGCTGTCCCTTACAAGATGGATTTTCATATCCTGCTGGTCTCTGCCAGCAACATCAAGTGTGGCATTGTTGGAAGTACGCTTGTCCTTACTGAGAACAAATGCACCGTCTGCCGCACCCATCAGACCATTCGTGCCTGAAATCATATCGAATATATCTTCCGATTTTTGTTTGCGTGTATGATGAACAATAAGCATTGAAACCTTGTAACTGTCTGCCAACGCTTTCAGCCTTGCCACAACATCATAATCACTTGCGTAGCTGTAATCTGCTCCGCCTGCTTCACGCACACGCTTTAAGGTGTCTATGATAATCAAGCCTGTGTCTGGGTGTTCCCTCATAAACCCTCTTATCTGTTCTTCCAGTCCGCCATTGACCGTTTTACATTCCGTTGCGAAATACAGATTGCCTGTCTCCTTTGCACCGAACATCTGAAACAATCGCTTCTGCAAACGTGGGTAATCATCTTCAAGGGCAAAATAAAGCACCGTTGCCTTACGCACCTTATACTCCCAAAGCGGTGTGCCTGTGCTGATATGATAGGCAAGCTGTGCCATCATAAAGCTCTTTCCCACTTTCGGGGAACCTACGAAAAGGTAAGTTCCCCTTTGGAGCAGACCGTCGATAAGTGGTGTCTGAACCTCAAACACCGTATCATACAGCGTTGTCATTGATACTGTTTTCAGATAGGAAGGGTCTAACTGTCTGAGTATTTCCCTTTGCATTTCTTCAAAAGATTGCTCGTACCCCTTGAAATCCGTATCCTGATTGACTATACTATTGTCAGTACATTTGGAAAGTGACTGTTCCGCATCTGTTGCCGCAGATACATTTGGAATAGTCATTTCTTTTTTATTCTCCATTCGCATCCTCTCCTTTCAAACCGCCGAGAATAATGGAAATCAGTTCTATTACACTCAGCAGTTCATCATCCACACCTTTTCCTGCTTCAATCCTTTTCAGTTCCGCAAGGACTGTGGCAAATTCCGTTTTCAACGCCTTATACACTCTCGGATTGCCCTGTACCACCACATCCTGATTTAAGCAACGGCGGTAACAATACTCCTGTTTTGGCAATCCTGATAGAGCTACAGCTCTGTTAATGAGTTCGTTTTCTTCGGGCGATACTCGAAACCCTACTGTGATATTCCTCCAACGATTTTTGTTATCTCTGTTCTTAGCTGACATTTTCAAAATCTCCTTTCCCTAAATCATCTAATTTTTCTGCCATCTCAATCTGCTTTGACGGAAAGAGGTGTGCGTACTGATAAGTAATATCAATACTTTCGTGACCAACTCGGTCAGCAATCGCCACCGCAGAAAAGCCCATATCAATCAAGAGTGAAATGTGGCTGTGACGGAGATCGTGAATGCGGATACGCTTCACGCCTGCCGCCTTTGCCCCTCTGTCCATCTCGTGATGAAGATAGCTTTTCGTCACCGTAAAGATACGGTCTTTCTTCTTCAATCCGTAAAGCATACCGAGATATTCTTTCATTTCCTCACACAGAAACTTCGGCATTTTAATCGTGCGGTTGCTCTTTTTCGTTTTCGGAGAAGTAATCACATCCTGCCCTTTCAAACGCTGATAGGATTTATTGATTGTGACTGTTTCCTTATCAAAGTTGAAATCTGCCGGAGTCAAAGCTAACAGCTCGCCCTCTCGGATACCGCACCAGTAAAGCATTTCAAACGCATAAAAGGAAACAGGCTTGTCCATCATCTCAAAAGAGAATTTCTTGTATTCTTCCTTTGTCCAGAACAGCATTTCCTTGTGTTCCTCACGTCCCATATTTCCCACCTTTGCCGCAGGATTGGAACGCAGTTCATAGTAGCGGACAGCGTGATTGAAAATGGCGGACAACTGATTGTGCAGCGTTTTCAGATACGTCTGTGAATAAGGCTTTTTCTTCTCATCACGATAGGCAAGCATTTCATTCTGCCAAGTAATAATCTCCTTTGTGGAAATCTCGCTGATTTTCAGTTTCCCGAAATACGGAAGTATCTTTGTGCGTATGATATGCTCTTTGGTAAGCCACGTGTTTTCCTTCAAACGGTTCTTCACATCATTGATATAAAGCTCCGTAAAGGCTTCAAAACTCATATCAAGGTCTGAAGAAGTCTGCAATTTGAACATTCTTTCCCATTCCTGTGCTTCTCGTTTGGTAGCAAAGCCACGCTTGCATTTCTGCTTGCGTTCCCCTTTCCAGTTCACATACCTTGCCATCACATACCAAGTACCGTTATCTTCATTCTTAAATACCGGCATTTACATTTCCCCCTTTCCTGCTCCGTAGAGCCTTTCGTAAAAATACTGGCGATTTACACGCCCTGCAATCGTAATAAAGCCCTTTGCTTTCAATTCCTCATTTAATTGTCTGATGAGTTTATATGCATAAGGTTTTGATACGTTTAGTTCCTGAGCCACATCTTCGGCTCGGATAAATCTGTTTTCCATATCCTTTTTCTTCCTTTCTTAAAATAATTTTTTGCTTGCCGCTTTCTCCGTGTTAAAGTTCCAACAGGCACTCCTGCTTGTCGGCAGGCGCTGTGCTGTCCCAATGCACCGCAGTACATCAGGCGCTCGCTCGTATAGGGGTTCCCGAAAAGTCGGAGACTTTTGGGGAAGAGGAGGAGCAGTGCAGCGAATGAGCTTTTGTGCTTGCACACAAGCGAACGATACGGAACTTGCTCCGACGAGGTCTTGGCGGTTTGGCTTTTCGGACGGTCATTCAGTTGTCGCATTAAGCATATTTGTTTAATTCGTAATTTATTTTACTAAACATATTTGCTATTGTCAAGTGGTTGCAAAGAAAATATTAAACATTTTTGTTTCGGTTTTTCTTGACTTCCACTAAACATTTCTGCTATACTTATTTCACTAAATATAAAAGGAGCGTATCATTATGGCTATCAGCGAAAGAATACATTTTTTCAGACTAATGCGTGGTATGACACAAAAGTATCTCGGTACAGCAATCGGTTTTCCAGAAAAGAGTGCTGATGTGCGTTTGGCACAGTACGAAACTGGTACACGCAAACCGAAAGCAGACCTTACAAATGCATTGGCACAGGTGCTTGATGTTTCTCCACAGGCTCTTGATGTTCCTGACATAGACAGCTATATCGGTCTTATGCACACTCTGTTTACCCTTGAAGATATTTACGGTCTTACTGTCAGTGAAGCAGACGGAGAGGTATGCTTAAAGGTCAACAAGGACAAAGGCAGAGAAGCATATGAACTCCTCAAAATGCTGTATGCTTGGAAAGAACAGGCAGACAAGCTATCTTCCGAAGAAATCAACAGAGAAGAATACGATAACTGGCGTTACCATTATCCAGAGTTCGACACCACACAGCGTTGGGCAAAAGTTCCATCACAGGAATTAAGTGACGCTCTCGTGGAAGCATTCAAAGACCACTTGAAAGATAAATAAGCACCTACAGGACCTGCCACTGGCAGCTCCCTACAGATGCTTTGGCAACGACAAAAAAGCCCTTAACTATGGTTATTAACCACAGCTAAGGGCTTAGTTTATAATATGGAATTTGTTCAGAGCCAAGCTCCGAACTTTAGTCTGCAAGCCACCTGTTAATTGTTCCGTTACCCATAAACCACTGGATAACAAGAATAATGGCACTTGCTATGACTGTTATCAATTTGTTATCAAAAGACTAATCGAAATCGCTGAAACCCGCATAAACACTGGCTTTTTTAAGCAACTCGATTTATTCCCACTCAATCGTCGCGGGTGGCTTGCCGGTAATGTCGTAGACCACGCGGCTGACACCATCCACTTCGTTCACGATGCGGTTGGAGGCGCGATCGAGAACGTCATAGGGAACGCGTGCCCACTCGGCAGTCATAAAGTCGTTTGTGGTGACGGCACGCAGCCCCAAAACGTAATCGTAGGTGCGATGGTCGCCCATCACGCCGACGGTGGCTAAATTCGTGAGTACGGCAAAGTATTGGCCGATGGAGCGATGCAGGCCGGCATTTTTGATTTCTTCACGCCAGATAGCATCGGCGTCCTGGACGATGCGAATGCGCTCGCTGGTGATTTCGCCGAGAATGCGCACGGCAAGACCGGGCCCCGGGAATGGCTGGCGCCAGACGAGGTCTTCGGCAATGCCCAGTTCGGTGCCGACAGCGCGAACTTCATCCTTAAAGAGGTCTCGTAACGGCTCAACCAGGGAGTCAAAGCGGACGTTCTTCGGTAGGCCGCCCACATTATGATGCGATTTGATCACAGCGCCGCCCACGCCGGATTCGATTACGTCAGGGTAGATGGTGCCCTGGACAAGGACATCCACCGCACCAATTTTTTGCCGCTTCCTCCTCAAAAACGCGAATGAATTGCTCGCCGATGATCTTGCGCTTTTGCTCCGGATCTGTGACACCTTCCAAAAGCTTAAGGAATCGCTCGGAAGCGTCCACGCGAATGAGATTCAAGCCGAATTCATGCTTGAACACGCGTTCAACGGTATCCGCCTCGTCCTTGCGCAACATGCCGTGATCCACGAAAACGCAGGTGAGATTTTGGCCGATAGCCTTATGAACCAGAAGGGCAGCAACGGAAGAATCCACGCCGCCCGAAAAAGCGCAGAGAGCCTTCTTCCCAGCCAGCGTTTCTTTCAAATGCGCCACGGTAGCGTCCACAAAGGCGTTCATCGTCCACTCGCCGCGGACATGACAAATTTCATAGAGGAAATTGTGCAAAAGTTCTCTGCCATATTCGGTATGCTCTACTTCCGGATGAAACTGCATCCCGTAAATCGCACGATCCGCATGGCCAAAAGCGGCCACGGGGCAATGATCGGAATGAGCAATGGAAGCAAAGCCATCGCCAAGGGCCAGAATCTGATCGCCATGAGACATCCAAACGACGGAATCCGCCGGCATGGAATGGAAAAGCGGAGAATCGACGGCAAAATGCGTAACGGTTTTACCGTATTCGGGTACGCCGGCTTTATCGACCGTACCGCCCGTGTGATAGGCAATCCACTGCGCTCCGTAGCAAATCCCGAGAATCGGTAGACCTAACGAAAGAATCCCTTCATCTGCTTGCAAGGCGTCCTCTTCATAGACCGAATCTGGACCGCCCGTTAAAATCAGGCCCGCATATTGCCCGGCCTTAATTGTTTCCAGCGATGTCGTACACGGTTTGATTTCGCAAAAAACATGCTCTTCACGCACACGTCTTCCAATCAATTGTTTATATTGTCCGCCAAAATCCAAAATAAGAATTTTTTCCTGACGGAGATTGTCCATCCGGCTCATAGCACCTCCTGTTAGCCTCTAAAAAGTTCGGGTAGAAGGAATAACATCCGGCAAAGAAATCCTTCTTTGCCTGTCTCTACCATTATATAGAATATTGCATAATAAAGGAAAGCCAGGAGGCAATATGGTCACTTGGAAAAAACATCGCTCTTTTGAAGCGTTTACGGTGGGTGAAGTGTTCCCATTGGAGGATCGCGTGATCACTGCCGCAGAAAGGAGCCTTTTTGCCCAGCGCTATGAAGGAAGACCTCTGCCTGCTTCGGATGAACCTGTCTCCTTCTGGCATATCGTCACTGCGGTTTGGGCGCAATGGGTGTGTACCCAAACAGATGACGGAACAATGGTGGCCGGCATGAGCGTGGATCAGGGGAATTGGTTTCGCCCGGTGGCTATCAATGACGTCCTCGGCGGAACCGTTACGATCTCTCGAAAGCGCGTTTTTTCCGGCGGCGATGCAGGGAGTGTATCGTTCTTGCTGCACGTTTTCAAGAAAACACCTGCTGGCGATCTGCCCGTTTGTACCGTGGAAATCACGGGAAAAATGGGCTTGCGCCACCCGTTGCCGCGGAAAAAGCGACCTGCCCCACCACTCATAACGTTTCCTGAGCGGACCAAGCTTTCCCTCATTCCCGCGCGCCGCAATCAATTGGATGAACCGGTGGGCAGTCTGTGGAAGGCGCCTTCTATCTGTCTTTCCACAGAGGATATCGTAGCTTTTGGCAAAGCCTACGATAATCGCCCCATGCACGTCGATATTGCTGCTGCGAGCGCAGGCCCTTTCGGCGGTCTCTTTTCCTCGGGGCTTCATTCCATGGCTGCGCTGATGGGCGTCGGCTTGCGTCTCTTCGGCGCCGATGCTTTTACCGGTCCCCTTCGCCTTCGGCAGGCACAATGGCTCGCCCCCTGTCGTCCAAACGTAGCCTATCAGCCGTCCGTCGTGTTAATACAAAAAGGAACTGCCGAAATGCCCGACAGTTCCCTCTTAGATTTTCAATTGCAGGCCGATAGCGCCCCGCCGATTTTACGTTGCCTTCTGGAAGTAGGTGAACAGGCGTAAGGGGTTACTGTTCCTGTGGCAGATCGCTTAAGAATTGATAGATGCCTGCTTCGTTATTCGACCCGGTGCGATATTTTGCCGCAGCAATGGCGCCTTCAGATGCCTTGCCCATGGCTACGCCGACACCGGCATACGTGAGCATCGGAATGTCGTTATCTTCATCACCAAATGCGATGATCTCTTCCGGCAAAATATTGTAGCGATCCGCATATTCTTGCAAACCCGTGCCTTTGTTGATGCCGCGCACCATCGCTTCATAATAATTATCCGCGGAGAAAGCGCCGTAAATATGATCTTCATAATCATCCTTGATGGCCGCCTGTGCCTTTAATATCGTGGATCGCTCCCCCAGCACACAGGCTTTCACCGGTTCCTCGGGCAACGGCTTGGTCAAGTCGCGCAGATCCACCTTTAGGCCGGTGATTTTTTCGATACGCTTTAACCCTTTTTCCATGGACATGCCGAGATAGGTCAGATGTTCCTTGGCAGGCAAATCCACATAGATTTTTTCACGACCATAAGCGATCAACGTCAACGGATAGGGCTTCCACAGCGAAAAGTAATGCTGCGCCGATGCAATCGATAGCGTATGGCGCCACAGATCTTTTTCCACGCCCAATTGATAGGCATGTCCACCATTTGCGCCGATCACTACGCCTTCATAGCGATCCATTTCGAGCTCTCTGGCATAAGGAATCATGCCTTGCAGCGGTCGCCCGGAAATCAGCACCAGGCGAATGCCCTGTTTTTGCCAAGCGATCAATAACGCTTTCGTCTGCGCTTCAATCGTTAAATTGGTTTGTAACAGCGTCCCATCCATATCCGACGCGATCAGACGCAAAGGGTGTTGGTTGGGAAGAATAATTTTTTCGCTCATAGATCCTCTTTTCTGGTAACACAGTCAGTATAACAAATTTTAAGACGGTATCGCTCTCTGTCAAAAATATAAAACCAGTCCTTTCTAAAAAATTTTACATAGCTCTTACATGCTGGAAGCAGACTTTGGCATAACACGGCTATAATAAGAGTGAAGTATAATGCATAAAAGGATTCGGGAGGAATCATGGGCGATAAAGAGAAACAAAAGAATACAACGGCAACATCAAAAGGCTATAACGCTAAGTACGATACCGGTTTTACACAAAATCGAGAACTCTCTTGGTTGGAATTTAACCGTCATGTGTTGCAAGAGAGTACAGATCCGCGCGTACCGGTCTACGAGCGCTTTAAATTTATTGCTATCTTTACCAGCAATTTAAGTGAATTTTTCCGTGTCCGTGTGGGTTCTCTGATGAATTTAAAAGGGTGGAAGCCTGACGTCATTGATAATAAGACAGGCTGGACCGTGAATGAACAGCTTTCCCACGTTTTCCAGGAGATACCGCAGCTTTATAAAGAGCGTGACGAAGCCTATCACGCGCTGAGTGAGCAGTTGGAAACGGCCGGCATTCATCACAAAAAGATGGAAACACTGACGAAAAGTGAAGCCAAATTCGTAACCGAATACTACGAATCCAAGGTGATGCCGCTGCTTTCGCCACTCATCATCAACGCACGCCATCCCTTCCCGCACATGATTAACCAAATGCTCTATATAATGTGTGACGTAGAAGATTCGAATGGTACGGATTTTTATGCCCTCATCGGTGTACCGTCCTGGATTCCCTCCGTCATCTTCTTCCCGGGCAATTGCTCCTATATCCTCCTCGAAGAGGTGATCATGGATCAGGTGGCAACGTTGCTCAGCGGCTTCAAAGTCAAGGACACTGCCATCATTTCCCTCACCCGTAATGCCGATATCGACTTGGACGACGGCATTGATGAGCTGGAGGGCAATCTTCTCCAGGCAATGAAAAAAGCCATCAAAAAGCGTAATCGTCTGGCGCCCGTGCGCCTTGAAGTGCAAGGGTCTTTACCCAAGAGTCTCATCAAGTTTTTATGCAAATATCACAACTTAGACAGTTCACAGGTCTACTACAGCGAAGCTCCTCTGCGCATGAAACATGTATTTGCCATTGAGGAGCACCTGACCCCCAAGCAAAAAGATCAGGTCTGCTATCGCTCCTTTGAACCGCAACCCTCCCCCATGTTTCATCCCAACCGTCCCATCATCGATCAAATCTTTGAAGAGGACAAGCTTCTCCACTATCCGTACGAATCCATGGATCCCTTCCTCCAAATGCTCAAGGAAGCGGCCACGGATCCGTCCGTCATCTCCATCTCCATCACCATTTACCGCATGGCCTCCATTTCCAAAGTGGCGGAATATTTAGCAATGGCGGCAGAAAACGGTAAAGATGTCCTGACTTTAATGGAACTACGCGCCCGTTTTGACGAAGAAAATAACATCGACTACTCCGAGCGTTTGGAACAGGCCGGCTGCACCGTCATCTACGGCATCGAGGACTACAAAGTCCACTCAAAGATTTGCCATCTGACACTCTATCGCGACGGCAAGGTACGCACGATCACGCAAATCGGTACGGGCAACTACAACGAAAAAACCGCCAAGCAATACACCGATCTCAGCTACTTCACTGCTGACGAACGTATTGGTGCGGATGCGGCGATGTTCTTCAAAAACATGCTCATCAGCAAATTGGACGGTCGCTACGATAAACTTTGCGTCGCGCCAACCGGCATCAAACCAATGCTTTTAACCCTCTTGGATCGCGAAATTCTCCGCGCTAAGAACGGTGAAGAAGCAAGCGTTCTTCTCAAATGCAATTCCGTCACCGAACGCGACCTCATGGATAAGCTTTCCGAAGCCTCCCAAGCCGGTGTCAAAATCGTCATGATTGTCCGTGGCATTTGCTGCCTTCTCCCCGGCATCCCCGGTAAAACCGAAAACATCCGCGTCATCTCCATCGTCGGTCGTTTCCTGGAACACCATCGCATCTACTGCTTTGGTGTCAATCGTGAGGACATGTATATCTCCTCTGCCGACCTCATGACCCGTAACCTCGTCAATCGTGTGGAAATTGCGGTTCCCATTCAGCAAGAAGCCATTCGTTCTCGTATCAGCCACATCTTGGATGTGTTTCTTATGGACGATCTCAAGGCACGCGAACTCCTTTCCGACGGTTCCTACCGTCGCGTGACGGGTGATAACGGTGTTTCCGCCCAATCCCGTTTCATGGAAGAAGCCGAGGACGTAGCTGGCCGTCAGCGCGAGAAATTGCGCAAAGAAACGAAAGGGCAGGTTCATGAAGAGCCTAATGGCGCAAGAGCATCCGGTTTGGCACTACTACGAGAACGCGAAGCAATCAATTCTAAGAAAATGGAATACCTCCGCCGCCACCCGGAAGTCATGGCGATGGGCGGTTCTTCTTCGTCGCAAGAGGTCGTAAGCCAACCCGCTGCCACTGCCCCTGACGGCAATACGCAGGATGCCCCCGGCGATGGCTTTGCTGTCGGCAATGCGGGTGCTGCCGACGATGCACGTGGTGCCGGGGATGCGGCCGCTGCCGGCGATGCACGCGGTGCCGGGGATGCGGCTGCTGCCGGCGATGCACGCGGTGCCGGGGATGCGGCCGCTGTCGAGCGACGACAGCCTGTCGAAGAAACGAAGCGCCGCAGCCTCTGGCAATGGCTGAAAGATTTTATTGCAGGAAAATAATGAAGAAAGGCATCGACTTGGCGGCCGATGCCTGTTTAAAAGCGGTGCCCGCCTGCGGCGGGCGACCTTAAATAAAAACAGAAGGCGGCCTTTTGGGCCGCCTTCCTTATTTTACCAACCGCCGGCCGTTAGGCCGGCTCCTTATGGCGCCGCAGGCGCCTTATCAAACCGCGCCGCGCGAGCGGCGCTCCTTATGTGGCCCGAAAGCGCTGGCGCTCCATGTTATTTCAAGAATTGCGTTTTAACATGGGGTGATTTTTCGTCGTCGTGGCTTCTGCACCCCATGTTATTTTTAAAATCTCGAAATAACATGGGGTGAATTTTTGTCATGAAGGCGTTTTTACCCCATGTTATTTTGCGATTCGCGTTTTAACATGGGGTACTTTCAGCGATGACAACCCATGTTATTTTTAAAATCGCAATTTAACATGGGGCATTTCGGTAATTTTGAAGATTTTTTACCCCATGTTATTTTAAGATTTGCATTTTAACATGGGGTAAGGCGGCGATTTTGGAGATTTTTTGCCCCATGTCATTTTAAGATTTGCGTTTTAACATGGGGTAATGCGGCGATTTCGGAGATTTTTACCCCATGTAATTTTGAAGTTTGACGTCTCCCACATAAAGTAGAGTCTGATAAAGCAAAAAGATACCATGAAGAAAGGCTTATCGAGGATGACACGGCGCACTTGGATCCCGTGCATATAACACAGATGTTGCGCCGCTCAAATGCCGTTTTTTGCGCAGTTTCAAAATGGAACGCCGCCTTCGGTGGCGATTCTCATCTTCCGGCTCAAGGCCAGTTCCTTCTTACTATGCTGCTAGAGGAGCCGTTTTCCACGTTGCCGGATAGGTCTAGCCCCGCCATTTCAAACCATTTGCGGTCTTTTCGTAACAGCAATTAGGTAGTGAGCCACCAAGAAGAAAAAGAAGTGTACTATCCGGCGGCCGACAATGCGCAAAGTCAGCTTCTGCATCGGATGATTGAATAGTTGATGGAGCGCCTGCCCGAAATTTCAGGATGAAAACGGCAATGTCACACGGAGAGTAGTGCCGGCCGAGGAACTTTTGACGACACGAATGGTGCCATTGTGCAATTTCACAATTTCGCCGGCAAGAGCGAGGCCTAAACCGACGCCTCCCTGCTGACGGCTGCGTGAGGAATCCAGACGGTAAAACGGTTGAAAAATGGTCTCCCAATCCTCTTCGGGAATCCCGAAGCCCGTATCCTTCATGGTCACGACAATGTCATCTGCGCCGGTTACCGAGAGCAAAACACTTCCGCCGGGACGATTGTACTTAATGGCATTTTCCGTAAGATTGAAAAACAGCCGGGAAAGCAAACGGTCGCTGGCAAGAAGGGAAACGTCGTCGCCACCGAAGGACAGCGTGACATGCTTCTGCTCGGCAAGTGGCGTAAGATCCGCCACAATTTCTTCGAGCATCGGCAATAACCAGACGTGGTCCGTGCGAGGAATATGTTGGGCACTGCTCATCTCCAACAGAATCGTTACTGTTTTCGATAAACGCTCGGTCTGCTCCCGAAGTGAAGTGATAAGCTGCGTCAACGCCTCATCTGTATCGGGATGCTCTTCGGTAAAGGCATCCAAGCGCATTTGCAAAAGGGCAAGCGGCGTGCGCAATTCGTGCGCGGCATTGCCGGTAAACTGACGCTGTGCCGCAAAGGCAACTTGCAGGCGGTCAAGCATATCGTTAAACGAATCCGCAATCGAACGAAATTCGATAAGCGTATCCGTGCTGACATGCATGTTCTCAAGATTGGTCAGCTGCACCTTTTCAATTTGGCTAGAAAAGTCTTCCAACGGCCGCAGCGCACGGCCACTCACAAAATAGGCAATGATGCCACTGAGCAGAGTTACGCCGGCCGTCACATACCAATTGGTAAGGGTAAATTGCGCCTGTGCCTCATCGATGACAATCGTTAGATCCTTTTCGTGGCTCAGACCCTGTGGATTAAAGGACGCCTGCGGCGTTTCCTCCGGCGTTAAATGCAGCGACGCATCTGAGGGCACACGCGGCGTCGCAGATGCCGAGTCGCCCGACGTGGCATCTTTGGAATGCTGGCGCAATTCCAACGCTTCAATGTTTTTTCCGATTTCTTCCATCCGACGAAGACCGGACCCGCCCAACAAAACCATCATGGTTATGCAGCTCATGGCAATGAGAAGCGACGTCATCAAAGCGATGCGCCACTGTAAAGAACGACGAATCATGGCGTAGGTTCCTCCAATAAATAGCCTTCTCCAATGCGGTTTCGCACCGGATCATAGCCCAGCGCCGCACGCAACTTCTTGCGTAGGGCGCTGATGTGTACACGAATAGCATTGCTGAAGCTATCTACGCTACCGTCCCAGACATGCTCCATCAGCTCTTCCTGGCTGATCGGGCGACCGGGATGCAGGAGCAAATATTCTAAAATACCGCTCTCTTTTTTCGTGAGAGCGATTACCCGCTCGCCAACCGTTGTCGTGCGCGTGCGCGTATCAAACGCCAGCGTGTCAAAGCGAAGGCTCACTTCCTGCTGAATAAAATCCCGACGCAATAGACTGCGCACGCGGGCTGCCAGTTCGTCCAGATGGAAGGGCTTGGACAGATAATCATTCGCTCCGGCATCCAAGCCGTGTACTTTATCCGCAATTTCGCTACGCGCCGAAAGAATCAATACCGGCGTTTGCAAATCTTCCTTACGAATCGTGCGCAAAACGGTCATGCCATCAACCTTGGGCAGATTCAAATCCAAAAGTACTAAATCGTACGGATCCAGCGTGACGGCCTCGATGGCTGCTTCCCCATCTGCGCAAATATCCACGCTATAGCCTTGCCGACGCAGGCTTTTCGCAATACTGTCGCTCAAAAATGGCTCATCTTCCACAAGTAATAAACGCATACTATCCTCCGTTTCGGATGCAGTATAGCATACGATCTCATCTTAACACCATCTTTCGTGTTCTTCTTAACACCATCTTTATCTGCCTTCTGCTATTCTTCTTCTCGTCAACAAGAAAGGAGTCGCCATGAAGACAAAAAAACGAAGCATTACCCAGATTGCCCTGCTCGTCGCCGCTGTGGGCATGATCGTCGTGGGTGCTATGCGTGGTGAGGTTGAGACCGTCCTCGCCAAAGCCATCCGTCTGTGCATGGAGTGTGTGGGCATTGGCTGATCCGAAGAAAAGCAAATCCCGGTTTATTTCCCGTTTCCGCGGATGGGGGCAGGCAGGCGCGACGCTGCTGACGAACATCCATCTGCCGAATTTTTTTACCGGGTCACTCTATCAGGGAAATGGAAAAATGGTCTGTGTGCCTGGGCTCAACTGTTATTCCTGCCCGGCAGCCTCCGGGGCGTGTCCCATCGGATCGTTTCAGGCCGTCGTCGGGTCCTCGAAATTCCGCTTTTCGTACTACATAACGGGCATTCTCATTCTGCTCGGGGTGCTTCTCGGGCGCTTCATCTGCGGATTCCTTTGCCCCTTCGGTTGGTTCCAGGAATTGCTACATAAAATTCCAACAAAGAAGTTTTCGACCAAGCGTCTTCGCCCTCTGACCTATCTCAAATACATCATCCTGGTGGTCATGGTGTTTCTATTGCCCCTGTTCTTGGTGAACGAAATTGGATTGGGTGATCCCTACTTCTGTAAGTACCTATGTCCGCAGGGCGTGTTGGAAGGCGCTATTCCGCTTTCTTTGGTCAATAGCGGTATCCGATCGGCGCTTGGTGCCCTGTTCACCTGGAAGCTCGGCATTCTGTTGACGGTCGTCGTACTGAGCATCCTGTTCTTTCGTCCCTTCTGTAAATGGCTGTGTCCGCTGGGTGCATTCTATGCCCTTTTTAACCGGATCTCCCTGTTGCAAATTCAGGTGGAAGAGCACCGCTGCGTTTCCTGCGGAAAATGCGCGAAGGCCTGCAAGATGGATGTCGATGTGTTAAAAACACCGGCACACACGGAATGTATCCGCTGCGGTATGTGCATCAACGCCTGTCCCACCGGCGCCCTGCATTTCCGCTACGGACTGGGATGTGGAAAAAGCGAAGAGCGTCGTGTAACTAGATGCGACGCACAAAATGAACAGCAGTAACCGTAAAGGAGAATCACATGAACATGAAAAAAGCATCTTTACTCTTGTTAGCAACCGGCCTCGCCTTCAGTTTGGCCGCCTGCGGCGGAAACAAGCCCGCACAAAGCAGCCAAGCATCGGAAAGCGGCATAAGTGTGCCGGCGGCAGAAGCCGGGAAAAAGGATCCGACTGCGAAAAAAGGCGGCTCGGAAGTCGATGCGCAACTTACGAAATTGCGCGATGAAGAAAACGCCATTTTCAGTAAAGACCAGAAGTTATGGGAAAAACTCTTCATGTCGGCGAATAAGAATTCCGGCATGATCTCGGATGGCTCCAACTACGGCGATTTCCTGTTGCAAACCATTGAGAGCGCAAAGGACAAGTTCACGGAGGCAGAGCTGAAAACCTTGAAAGCCGGCGCGCAGCAAATTCGTGCCATTGAAGAAAAGATTCTTGCGCTGGAAAAAGAAGCGCCGAAGGACAAAAAAGGTAGCGCCGACAACAGTGCATCGAACAAAGGCGGCGCAAAGCAGGGTGCCACAACGCCTTTCCCCGACTTTACCGGCAAGGATTTAGATGGTAACAACGTTGATTCCGGCATCTTCCGCCAGCATTCTGTCACCGTCATCAATTTCTGGTTCAGCACCTGCAAGCCTTGCGTCGGTGAATTGGGCGATTTGGATGCACTGCATAAACAGTTGAAGGATAAGGACGGCATTGTCGTCGGTGTGAACTCTTTCACGCTGGACGGAAACAAAGATGCCATTGCAGAAGCCAAGAGCATTTTGCAAAAGAAAAATGCCACGTATCCGAACCTTACCTTTGCTTCGAACAGTGAGGCAGGCAAGTTTGTGAAAAATATCATGGCCTTCCCCACCACCGTTGTGGTGGATCGCGACGGCAACATCGTCGGTGATCCGATTCTCGGCTCCGTGGCGGAAGGAAACGGCAAAAAAGCCTTGGAAGAACGCATTAATCAGGTATTGAAAAATGATGCAAATAAAGACGCTGCCAACAAGGGGAACGCGAAAAAGTAACGTCACGGCATCGCGCGGCTCGTCTCTCTTACTCGTTCTCTTCTGCCTTCTCTTTCGCCTCCCCTTCATAGCCGAAAAAGCGCAGCATGCGCTTTTTGCTACCGGGCTCGCTATAGGCACGATACGCGCCGGAACGAAAAAAGCGCCAAAACAGCATCGCTGCAAAAAGAATAATAGCAATGGTTGCCGGCAATGAGGCTTCCATGCCGTAGGCACCGCCTGTCCAAAGTCCGTTTTCATGGATGAAAAAGTGCAGGGCGGAGGCCTCAAAGCTCATGCCACTGACGGGCAGGCCGTAGAAGGCACCCATAAAGAAGTTCCAGGCGCAATGGGTGCCGGAGGCCATCCAGAGATCACCGGTAAGGAAGGTCTGGAGGGCAAAGGCAAGGCCCATAAAGGTGGTGGAGAGAATGGGCAACAGGGAGATGTGGGGATTGCCCAAATGCAGCAGGCTGAATAGCACGGAAGGGACGAAAAGGGCAATCCATAGGCCGAAACGCTCCAGGGCGATGCGTTGGACAAAGCCACGCATCATGAGTTCCTCGGCGTAACTTTGAAGCATAAAACCTGCTAAGAACAGAAGCATCAGGAGAGGATGCATCGTTCCGAACCCTTCAAAGCGCATCGTCCCCATGGCAACATTGATACCAACCAGGACAGAAAAGAGCACGAAACCCTGCCCAAAGCCGATCACGTAGTGCGAGACGGGATGACGGGATTGCTGGAAGAAGGAAGTAAAGGGAATTTCGAAAATATAGATGGCAAAGCCACCAATGAGAAATACAGTCACAATCGTGCTAAAGAGCTGTGTCAGTCGCGAAGGCAGGGAATTCTCGCCAAATTGGCCTTCGATACCATGGGAAATGAAATTACTGAGCACAATCAAAAGCATGTATATGGCATAAAGAATGACGAAGCGCTTAAAATTTCTTTTTTTATCATCCATGAGCGTTTTCCTCTCCTTCGGACATTGCTCGTA
This sequence comes from Levyella massiliensis, assembly GCF_000308275.2. GTDB lineage: Bacteria > Bacillota > Clostridia > Tissierellales > Peptoniphilaceae > Murdochiella > Murdochiella massiliensis_A. Next base: position 61,795 of record NZ_HG529490.1, on the reverse strand, counting down.
CCAACAGCACCATCTTTCTCAGGAACGGGCCTTCGTTTCCGCGCGACGCGCCCTAAAAAAATCTTGTAGCAATTGCTTGGCTTCCTTCGCAAAAATGCCCTTTGTTATCTTCAGGCGATGCAAATTCTTGGCATGTTGCGGAATGGCAAATTGGGAGCCACAACCGCCGCGTTCGGGGTCGTCGGCGGCGTAGACCAGACGGCCGATGCGGGCATGAAGTAGCGCACCCGTACACATGATGCAGGGTTCAAGCGTCACATAGAGGGTAAAATCTGTGAGGCGTCGCTCATAAGTGCGACTTGCCCATTGTAAGAGTAAGAGTTCCGCATGCGCCAAGCCGTTATGGTCCTCTTCGACGCGATTGGCGGCAGCCTTCACGAGACAGCCGCGGCGCACCAGAAGTGCCGCCACCGGCACCTCTCCCGCCATTGCTGCCGTTCGCGCCAGCTTCAAAGCGCGACGCATGTAAAACGCATCCACGAAGTTACGTGGAAAGCGCACCATGGCAACGGGTCGCTGCCGTCCCTTCGGACCTGTCATCTGTTTTTTCAGGCGCATACGCCAAAATTTATGCTTCATTTTGCTTTGCTTTTTTGTTCTTCGACGCCTTCGTCTTGTCCGAAGTCTTCGCCTTGCCTGACGCCTTCGCCTTGTCCGAATCCAGCGTCATTTTCGTCTGCTCCGACGCCTCCACGCGATCACGCGCCAGAATGCCCTTCAAATACTGGCCCGTATAGGAAGCCTTGACACGGCAGACCTCTTCCGGCGTGCCCTCAGCCACAATCGTACCGCCGCCATCGCCACCTTCCGGCCCCAGATCCACGAGATAATCCGCCACCTTGATGACATCCAGATTGTGCTCAATCACCACAATCGTATTGCCCTGGTCGATGAGGCGCTGAAAGACTTTGATCAGCTTAGCAATGTCGGCCACATGAAGACCGGTAGTGGGTTCATCCAAAATATAAATGGTATTGCCGGTGGAAACTTTGCCCAGTTCCGCTGCCAACTTCACACGCTGTGCTTCCCCGCCGGAGAGCTCCGGGGAAGGCTGTCCGATCTTGAGATAGCCAAGGCCCACGTCCACCAAAGTTTGCAGCTTGCGACGGATGCCGGAATGGTTTTTGAAAAATTCCAGCCCCTCTTCGATCGTCATCTCCAACACATCGGCAATGGTCTTGCCTTTGTAGTGCACTTGCAGCGTTTCATGATTATAGCGATGCCCATGGCACACTTCGCAGGGAACGTAGACATCCGGCAAAAAGTGCATCTCCACCTTGATCGTACCGTCGCCCTTGCAGGCCTCGCAGCGGCCGCCCTTCACATTGAAGGAAAAACGCCCCTTATCGAAGCCACGAATTTTCGCCTCATTGGTCTGCGCAAACACATCGCGGATGAGATCAAACACCTTCGTGTAGGTGGCCGGATTGGAACGCGGTGTGCGCCCAATCGGCGATTGATCAATTTCGATCACTTTGTCGAGTTGTTTATCGCCACGAATGGAGCGATACGCGCCCGGACGCAGGTGCGCCTGATTCAAGCGATTGGCGAGCACTTTATAGAGAATGCCCTCCACAAACGAGCTCTTGCCAGAGCCCGACACGCCCGTAATGCACGTCAACACGCCCAATGGTAATTTGATATCGATATTTTTCAGATTGTTTTCTTGGCAGCCCAAGACTTCCATCCAACCCGTCGGTTCGCGACGCTCGCTCGGCACGGGGATAAACTTCCGATGCGACAGATAATCGCCCGTGATGGAGTTCGGATTGGCACAGATGTCCTCAAAAGTGCCTTCCGCCACCAATTGCCCGCCTTGCACGCCTGCGCCGGGGCCGATGTCCACAATCCAGTCCGCCGCACGCATGGTATCTTCATCATGCTCCACAACGATTAAAGTATTGCCTAGATCTCGTAAATTTTGCAATGCCCCCAACAGGCGATCGTTATCGCGCTGGTGCAACCCGATCGACGGCTCATCCAAGACATAGACCACGCCCACCAGACCGGCCCCGATCTGCGTTGCCAGACGAATGCGCTGACTTTCGCCGCCGGAGAGCGTTGCCGCATAGCGATCCAGTGTCAGATAATCCAGTCCGACATCCACCAGAAAATGCAAACGCGCCTTCACTTCCTTCAAAATCGGCGTCGCAATGATGGATTCCGCTTCCGTAAAGGTCAGCCCTTCGGTCCACTTCAACGCTTCCCGAATCGACATACGGTTAAATTCTGCGATATTTTTATCGCCGATATGAATGGCCAAGGCTTCGGGACGCAACCGATCGCCATGGCAGGTTTCACACGTATTTTCCGCCATATATTCGCGAATGCGTTCCTGCATAAAATCTGAGCCCGTCTGATGGTAGCGTCGCGTCAGATTTGCAATGACGCCTTCCCAGGCATCGTAATAGGTTTTCTGACCCGAAAAATGCGAATCAAAGCGAAAACGCACTTTCTTGCCCTTTGTGCCGTAAAGAATGGCATCCATCACCTCTTTGGGTGCCTCGCCGATCGGGCGATCCGTCGGCCAATGGCAGGCGGCGCAGATGGCATGAATCATTTCGTAATAATACGTGCCCTTTGCCGACGTCGCAAAAGGCGCGATGGCCCCTTCGTCGATGGACAGATCGGGGTTGGGAATGCAGAGCTTGGCATCCACAGCAATGTGATAGCCGATGCCGTTGCAATCAGGGCAAGCGCCCTGCGGACTGTTAAACGATAAAAGACGCGGTTCAATCTCATCGATGACCATATGGCCATGCGGGCAGGCGAGTTTGGACGAATAGCGATGTCTTTCGCCGTCAACCACCTGAATATCGCAAGTGCCGTTCGCATGCTCAAGCGCCGTTTCCACCGACATCGAAAGACGCGAACGGATGCCGTCGCGGTTGACCAGGCGGTCCACCACAATGGAAATAGAGTGCTTGATATTTTTCTCTAACGCCGGCTGGCTGCCCAAATCGTACATTTCGCCATCCACCATCACACGCGTAAAGCCCAATCGCTCCAGGTTTTTAAAGATTTTCTCGTGCTGTCCCTTTTTGTCCTGCACAATCGGCGACAAAACCAGAAAGCGCGTGCGCTCCGGAAATTGCAACACTTCTTCCACGATCTGATCCACGGCCATCGCCCGAATGGGTTCCCCACAAACGGGGCAAATCGCCTTGCCCACTTTGGCATACAACAAACGCAAATAATCGTGAATCTCCGTCACCGTTCCTACCGTTGAGCGCGGGTTGCGGTTGGTCGTTTTCTGATCAATGGAAATCGCCGGCGATAACCCTTCTACTAAATCCACATCCGGCTTATCCATCTGCCCCAGAAACATACGCGCATAGCTGGATAAGCTTTCCACATAGCGACGCTGTCCTTCAGCATAGATGGTATCAAAGGCCAGCGAGCTTTTCCCAGAACCGGAGAGTCCGGTCATAACGATGAATTTGTTGCGCGGCAGCGTTAAATTTAAATTTTTTAAGTTATTGACCCGCGCACCGCGGATCACTATATTTTCCAGGGTCATAGGGATCCTTTCTCATTTCGTCAGGACAGACCGTACTCTTTTTTCATGGCGCGAATGGCATCGCGAATACTGGCTGCCCGCTCGAAATCCAATTCCTCCGCAGCGCGACGCATCTCCACGTCCATATTCACAATCATCTCTTGCAGATCTTCCTTGGAGATCTCTTCCTTCTCGGGAACCGGCGCATCATCGGCATAATCCTTCAGCTCCTCCGCCGCAATTTCCGTCGATATTGCTGCATGGATTTCTTTCTGTATTGTCGTCGGTATAATACCGTGTTCTTCGTTATACGCCTGTTGAATCTTACGGCGACGCTCCGTCTCCTCCATCGCCGCCTTCATGGAATCCGTCTCATGATCCCCGTACAAAATGACGTGACCGTTCGCATTGCGCGCCGCGCGGCCGATCGTCTGTATCAGCGATGTCTCCGATCGCAAAAAGCCTTCCTTATCCGCATCCAAAATAGCAATGAGTGAGACCTCCGGCAAATCCAAACCTTCACGCAACAGGTTAATGCCGATCAGTACATCGTATTTACCCAATCGCAGGTCGCGTAAAATTTCCATGCGCTTTAAGGTTTCCACATCCGAATGCAAATAAATGGCTTTGACCTTGGCTTCTTCTAAATATTTGGTCAAGTCTTCCGCCATTTTTTTCGTCAAGGTCGTAATCAAGGTACGCTCGCCCTTTGCCGTCGTCTTTTGAATCTCGGCCATTAAATCATCGATCTGATGCTTGGTCGGACGCACTTCTACCAGCGGATCCAGCAGGCCCGTCGGACGGATAATCTGGTCCACCGTCTGCGAGGCATGCTCGTTTTCATAGGGACCCGGTGTGGCGGACATAAAGATCGCCTGCGGAATCAGGGCTTCAAATTCATCAAATTTCAGCGGTCGATTGTCCAGCGCCGACGGTAAGCGGAACCCGTAATCCACCAGGTTTTGCTTGCGCGCCCTGTCGCCATTATACATGCCGCGCACCTGCGGAATCGTCTGATGGCTCTCATCCACCATCAATAAGAAGTCTTTCGGAAAATAATCGATCAACGTGTACGGCCGCGATCCGGGCGGACGACCGCTCATAGGCGCCGAATAGTTTTCAATGCCTGAGCAAAAGCCTACTTCCGTGAGCATTTCCAGATCATAGAGCGTACGCTGCTCCAGACGCTGCGCTTCCACTAATTTATTCTGTTCGCGCAATACCTGCAGGCGTTGCTGCAATTCCTCTTCAATGCGCACAATGGCCTTTTTCATTTTGTCCGGCGTTGTGGCATAGTGGCTGGCCGGAAAAATCATGACATAACTGCGGCCTCTTAAAATCTCTCCTGTCAACGAGTCAATTTCCAGAATGCGGTCAATTTCATCGCCGAAAAATTCCACCCGAATGGCCTCTTCATTGGAGGACACTGGAAAAATATCCACCACATCGCCACGCACGCGAAACGTCCCACGCTGGAAAGCTACATCATTGCGCACATATTGAATGGACACCAAACGGCGCAGCAGATCGTCGCGATCCATTTGCATACCGGGGCGTAGCGATATACGCAGTTCCAAGTAGTCTTCCGGATCGCCCAAGCCGTAAATGCACGACACAGAGGCCACGATGATCACATCCCGTCGTTCAAAGAGTGACATCGTGGCCGAGTGGCGTAATTTATCAATTTCGTCATTGATCGACGAATCCTTCGCAATGTAGGTATCCGTTGCGGCAACATACGCTTCCGGCTGGTAATAGTCGTAATAACTGACGAAGTATTCCACCGCATTGTTCGGGAAAAATTCCCGTAATTCCGAGCACAGCTGTGAGGCCAGCGTCTTATTGTGAGCCAGCACCAGCGTCGGACGTTGGATGGCCTGGATGATATTGGCCATCGTAAACGTCTTGCCCGACCCGGTCACGCCGCGCAGCGTCTGGTAATGATCGCCGCGACGGACGCCTTCTACCAATGCCGCAATCGCCTCCGGCTGATCGCCGGTTGGCTGAAACTTCGATTGCAGTTGAAAGTCGCTCATAGCCCCTTCACTTCCTGGAGAGCCCGTTGCAATTGCGGATCCTCCTTCAGGAAATCCGGTCCCATGCCCTTCGCCTGTTCCGGCGCCTTCACCACAATATCCGGCGTAATGCCCTTTCCATGGATTTTCTCTCCATTCGGGGTCAAGTACTCCGCCATGGTCAGTTTGAAACCGCCATCTTTTCCATTCTCGCCCAAAGGATAAATCTGCTGCACGATGCCCTTGCCAAAAGTCTTCTCACCCACGGACTTCGCACGTTTATTATCGCGTAGCGCACCCAGTAAAATTTCCGATGCCGATGCGGATCCGCCATTCGCCAGGACGACCAGCGGCTCTTTGTATTGCGCCTCGTCCGATGTGCTGGCGTCTTTCTTGCCTTTGTTATCCACCGTCGTCACAATTGTTGCTTTGCCCAACAGTGCATCCGCGATCTCTTCGCACGAAGTCAACAGGCCTCCCGGATTGTTACGCAGGTCGATGATAAATTTTTTCGCGCCCTGTTTTTCCAGCGCTTCCCATTCCTTCTTGAAGTCTTGCGCCGTCACTTGTTCAAACGAGCTGATTTGCAAATACCCGATATTGTCCGGCATCAGCTTTCCGATTACCGTATCCACTTCAATCATTTCACGCACGAGTTTCACATGAGACGTTTGCGTTTTGCCATTGATCACACGCTGCACGGTGAGCTCCACCGATGTTTTTGGCTTTCCGCGCATGTGTTCGGTGGCTTCCTGTAATTCCTTACCCGCATACGCCTGTCCGTCCACTTCGACGATCTTATCGCCCGCCTTCAAACCCGCTTTCGCAGCAGGAGTATTCGCAATGGGCGATACCACCGTTATCAGGTTATCCTCCCCTGCGGTAATGACAAGACCAACACCGGCAAACTTACCCGTCGTATCTTCCATCAGACGCTTGTATTCCTCTGCGGTATAGTATTCCGAATACGGATCCTTCAAGCCCCAGAAGAGACCCTTATAGATTCCCGTTTCCAAATCCTCTTTTTTATACGGGAAAAGATAATCGCTCTGAATCGCTTCACGATATAGATTAATATTTTTCAAGATACGGCGATCTGCCGCCTGCTCTTCCGTGCTCGCTCCCGGCACAGCCTGCATATTATTTCCCAAGATAAAGCCGCCGCCGCCGACAGCCACCAAAAGCAGAACTAAAATAAGTGCTTTTCCAAATTTTTTCATTGTTTTCTCCTTTACCAAAGGCTACCGATACATTATAACACGGAACCCGCCTGCGGCGGGAATGGCGCGATGCAAGGCGCACGAGAGGCGTCCTGCCGTCTTAGATTTTAATATGGTATATTGTTCATACGTATGTATCATGAAGAAAAGAGGCAATATGGCAAAACTCTACTTTCGATACGGAGCCATGAACTCCGGAAAATCCACCCTGCTCTTGCAGGTGGCCTATAACTATGAAGAACGCGGCATGCACGTTCTACTCCTGAAACCCGGCATCGATACCAAAGGTGACAACGAAATCGTGAGTCGTCTGGGCGTCCGTCGTGCCGTCGATGCCATGATCGGTATCGACACCGATTGCCGTACGCTCATTGGCAATGCCATCGCTACACGTCACTTCGATTGCATTCTTGTCGACGAAGCGCAATTCCTGTCCACCGCCCAAGTCGACCAGCTCTTTGCTTCCGTCATCGACTACAATATTCCCTGCATTTGCTACGGCCTGCGCACCGACTTCCGCGGCGAAGGCTTTCCCGGCAGCAAGCGCCTTCTCGAGCTCGCCCATTCCCTTGAAGAGCTAAAGACCATTTGCCACTGCGGCCGCAAAGCCGTGATGAACATTCGCCGCGTCAACGGCATCCCCGTCTTCGAAGGCGACCAAGTTGTCATCGACAACAACGCCACCGTTGAATACGAAGCCGTCTGCGGGCAATGCTACTTCAAGGAGCGTCGTAAGCTCGGCGAAAAGCCGCTGGGGAATCTGTAAGAGAACTTGACGGAGCGAGCGCGGCGAGGAAAGGCGGCCCAAAAGGCCGCCTTTCGCTTTTCCTATAGTCGCCCGCCGCAGGCGGGCTCCACTCCATCTGTGCCCGTTTGCTATCGCGCAAGGGGACTTTTATGCGAATGTCTGCATGCCCTTATAGACGACGCCGGAGGAGGCGTCGACGGTGACGGCTTCGCCTTCGTCGATGAGGCGGCAGGCATTAGTGGCTCCGACGATGGTGGGAACGCCAAAGTGGAGACCGACAATGGCCGCATGGGAGGTAAGGCCACCTTCTTCGACAATGACGGCGCCTGCTTTTTCGATGAAGCCGATCATGTCGGGGCCGGTGGTATGGCAAACAAGGATATCGCCATCATGGAAGTGATCCTGCACTTCGGCGGCCGTGGAACCATGAACCGCCTTGCCGACAACAATGCCATCGCCAATACCCGTACCGGAAACGACGATGTCGCCGATGGTATGGACTTTGATGAAGTTGGTGGAAACGCCCTGACCGACGGGAATGCCGGCGGTGAGAACAATCTGATCACCTTCGTGGCAGAAGTCGGTGGAAAGCGCAGCCAAAATGCAACGCTCGATGAGTTCATCGGTTTCTTTGGAAACGGTGGAGAGCACCGGAATCACGCCCCAGACGAGGGCCAATTGATGGTAGGTTTGTTCGCTAGGGGTTACGGCAATGACCGGCGTGACGGGACGATAACGCGAAATCTGACGTGCGGTAAAGCCGCTGGCGGTGGAAGCAACGATAGCAGCAAGTTGCACCTGCTGGGCGATGATGCAGGTGGAGCGAGAAATGGCGCTGGAAACATCCACACTCACCCAGGAATCGCGACTCTCGATGGTGCGTAGAAAATCCGGCGACTTTTCCATCATTTCAGCGATGACACGCATCTGACGCACTGCCTCGACAGGATATTTGCCTGCGGCAGTTTCGCCGGAAAGCATGATGGCATCCGAACCATCCAAGATGGCATTGGCCACATCGTTAACTTCGGCACGGGTCGGACGGGGATTACGCTGCATGGAGTCCAGCATCTGCGTGGCCGTGATGACGGATTTGCCTGCCAGATTGGCTTTACGAATGATGGACTTCTGGACGAGCGGCACGCGTTCCGTGGGAATTTCCACGCCCAGATCGCCACGGGCTACCATGATGCCGTCGGCAACGCTTAAGATTTCATCCAAATTGTTGACGCCCTGCTCCGACTCGATCTTGGCAAAAATCTGCACGCGCTCGCCGCCGTTCTCCTCGCAAAGGGCACGAATGGCCAGAATATCCCCCGCTGAACGAATGAAGGAAGCAAAAATTATATCAATGCCTTCTTCCAGACCAAAGAGAATATCGTTGCGATCCGTCTCCGTCATGGCGGGCAGTTGAATGTTGGTCGCGGGTACATTGACGCCCTTACGGTTCGAAAGCACGCCGTAATTCATGGCCTGGCAATGAATCTCTGTGCCGTTCTCTATCGAAACCACCTGCAGCTCAACCAAGCCGTCATCGATGAGGATGCGCGTACCCGGCGCCACATCCGCAGGCAAGCCTTCATAGGAAACGTGCACCATTTCTTTCGTGCCCACCACGTCGCGCGTGGTCAGGGTAAAGGCATCGCCAATGGCCAATTCGATCGGCGCGTCATTCTCAAACGTGCCCAGACGAATTTCCGGTCCCTTGGTGTCCAGAGCAAGGGCCAGCGGCACCTGCAATTCTTGCCGCAACGCCTTCAACGTCTCAATTTTTTTCTTTTGCTCTTCATGTGTGCCGTGTGAAAAATTCAAACGTGCCACATTCATGCCCTCTGCCACCAGTTGTTTCAGAATCGCGGGGTCTTCAGACGAAGGCCCGATCGTACAAACAATTTTAGTGCGTTTCATCGAAACTCCCTTTCTATGGTTCACCCCGGCGCTCTGCCATGTCACTACGCTACAATGCGATCACACGATAAGAGATGGTCTCCCTGTTACCGCATTGTGCGGGAATACGCCTTAACTTGATAAAACCTGTGCCATTTCATACAGCTCTTGATTAAACGTATGCTTGACCGCAATGGCTTCCAAAATGGGCATCGTAAAGATCTCTTCACCGCGCACACCGATAGCGATGGAGCTCGAGCCGGCCAACAGTTCTTTCACCGCACAGTAGCCCATCATGCAACCAAGCTTCGAGTCCGTGAAGCTCGGGCTACCGCCGCGCTGCACGTGCCCCAGAATTGTGAGCTTGGTCTCCACGCCCGTCACTGTTTCAATTTCCTCGCGCATATTGTACGGCTCCCCCGTACCTTCCGCTAAAACGATGATGTGATGGCGCTTGCCGCGCTTGCGCCCGCGAATAATACGATCCGTAATCTCCTGCATGGAGAAAGCGTGCTCTGGCACGATGATGCTTTCCGCCCCGCCGGCAAGGCCCGCATAAAGAGCGATGTCGCCGCAGTGGCGCCCCATGACTTCAATAATGTTCGCACGACCGTGGGAGTTTGAAGTATCTCGCAATTTCCCGATGGATTCGATCACGGTCTCCACGGCCGTATGGAAACCAATCGTGTATTCCGTGTAGCCCAAGTCGTTATCGATGGTGCCGGGAATGCCGACGGTGCGAATACCGCGGTTATGTAACTGCGCTGCACCCTGGAAGGAACCATCGCCGCCGATGACCACCAATCCATCAATGCCGAATTGCTCGAGAATGCGCACGGCTTTATCCTGCCCTGCACTCGTGGCAAATTCCGACGAACGAGCCGATCCCAAAATCGTACCGCCCTTTTGAATAATATCCGCCACGCTTGATACATTCATTTCATAGATATCACCGGCCATGAGCCCGTCATAGCCGTAGCGAATGCCTTTCACGCGCAGCCCCGCCGCAAACGACGTGCGGGCAATCGCGCGAATGGCCGCATTCATGCCGGGGGCATCGCCACCCGACGTTAATATACCAATGGTCTTCATAATGCCTCCTCCGACCTTATTTCATTACCACATTTTCCTGTCCCAAAAGCTTCTGACATGCGGAAAGAAGTTCAGGAGAACCGTCACAATGATACCCCGGTTGCCCCGAAAATGCTCGCTGTTGATCCGTAAAATAGAATACCACAGACAGTTTTCCCGGATATTGTGTAAAAATAGACTGCAAGGCGGAAAATTTATCTTTCTCATCCGAGCGCATGCGGACATACAGCGTGGATTTCGGTAAATCCTCGGCGGCCAGAATCGTGTCCACTAAAAGATTCACCTCATCGTCACGCACCTGCAAGGTGCCGCTCAACAGCAGCGGCCGCTCCATATGAATGCGTTCGCGATAGGTCGCATAGACACGCGGAAATACCACGCAACGCAGACTGCCTGTACGATCTTCTACCTCCAAAAAGCACATGGCTTCCTGCTTCTTTGTCAGCAAATCGCGCTTCCCGCGCACAAGCCCCGCAAAGCGCACCTTACGATTATCCAGCGCAGCCATATTTTCCGTCTCCAGCAGCTCCTCCGTCGTAAAATTGCGGTACGGTGCAAAATCCGCCTCATAGGGCGCAAAGGGATGCCCGGAAAGATAGATGCCCAGCACTTCCTTCTCATAGGCCAACTTCTGCGGCTGCGGATATTCCGGCAAGCGACGGGAGGTCCAACTGCTCGGCGTTTCCAGATCCGGGAACGTACCAAAAAGCGATTGCTGGCCGCTGAGATTTTGTCGGCGCGCATTTTGAATGCCCGCAAGCGACATCTCCAGATCCGCCATCATCTGCGCACGCGGCACACCAAAGCTATCCAGCGCTCCCGCGTAAATCAGACTTTCCACCGCCTTGCGATTGAGCGCCGTCCGATCCACAACCGACACTCGTCGCAAATATTCTTCGAGCGACGTGTACTCTCCCTCTTCACGTCCTTTAACCGTGGCTTCCACAATGCCTGTCCCAACATGCTTAATCCCAAGCAATCCGAAGCGCATCTTCCCATCCTCGACGGAAAATTTTGCAAAGGAACGATTCACATCCGGTGGCAACAATTCCACGCCGATGCGCTCTGCCTCTTTGATATAGAGCGCCATCTTCGAAAAATCGCCCATCACGCTCGTGAGAAGCGCCGCATAATATTCACAAGGATAGTAGCACTTCAAATATCCCGTTTGCATCGCCAAATAGGAATACGCCACCGAGTGGGATTTATTAAAGGCATATTTTGCAAAAGCGATCATCTGATCGTAGATTTCATTGGCCACATCAGCAGGAATGCCGCGTGCCACACAACCGTCTATTGCGGGAGAATCGGCATCCGCCGGTTTACCCTGCACAAAGGTCCGTCGATTCTCCTCCATCACTGCCATCTTTTTCTTGGACATCGCGCGGCGTAGATTATCTGCCCCCCCGAGGGTATAGCCCGCCAGTTGCTGCACGATTTGCATGACCTGCTCCTGGTACACGATGACGCCGTAGGTATTATGCAAGATCGGCTCCAGCGATGGATCCAAATAATGCACGAGCGTAGGATTATGCCGTGCTTCCACATAGGTCGGAATTTGTTCCATCGGGCCCGGTCGGAAAAGCGCATTAGCTGCCACCAAATCCTCAAAGCGCGTCGGCTTCAATTGCGACAAAAAGCGACGCATCCCCGGTGATTCAAACTGGAACAGTCCTACCGTATCCGCCTTGTGAAAGAGCGCCAGCACCTGCGGATCGTTGAGATCCATTTGATCCAAATCCGGACGGCTCCCCGTCCGCGCCTCCACCATGTCTAATGCATCCTGTATGACAGTTAAGTTGCGAAGCCCCAAAAAATCCATCTTCAAGAGGCCCAATTCCTCGAGCTCCGTCATATTGTACTGCGTGGTTACCTGACCGCTGCTCGTCGACAGCGGCACGAGATTTTCCACCGCCTCCCCGGCAATGAGTACGCCGGCCGCATGGGTTGAGGTATGGCGAGGCATCCCCTCAATGGCATGTGCCAGATCAATTAAGCGGTGAGCGGTTTCATTTTCCTGATAAAGCGCGCGAAACTCCGGACTCTCTTTAAGCGCGCGGTCGAGGGTCATTTTAATGCCGTCCGGTACGGCCTTCGCAATGCGATCCACCGTAGCCAACGGAATATCCAACACACGCCCGACATCGCGGATGGCCATCTTTGCCGCCAGCGTGCCAAACGTGACAATTTGTGCCACTTTTTCGCTCCCATAGCGACGCTTCACGTATTCAATCACTTCTTCACGGCGCACATCATCAAAATCAATATCAATATCCGGCATGGATACGCGCTCCGGATTCAAAAAGCGTTCAAAGAGAAGATCGAAACGCAGCGGATCAATGCCGGTGATGCCCAGCGCATACGCCACGATGGAGCCTGCCGCTGATCCACGCCCCGGCCCGACGGCAATGCCGTTTTTCTTTGCAAAATGCACAAAATCGGAGACGATCAAAAAATAATCCACAAAGCCCATGGAACTGATGACATCCAGCTCATGCTCTGCACGCGCCACGGCATCATCGTTATCGGGATAGCGCTCCGCCAGCCCCTTCGCGACTAAGCGACGCAAAAACGCCTCATGCTCTTCACCGTTTGGAACTTCGAAATTCGGTAAATGCGGTTCATGGAAGCGAATTTCCACTTGGCAACGCTTGGCAATGCGTTCCGTGTTTTCAATGGCTCCGTCGTAGTCGCCGAGAATCTCTTCCATTTCCTCCGGCGATTTCAAATAAAAAGAATCGTTCGGAAAGCGCATGCGCTTTTCCTGTTGCAGCGTAGCGCCCGTCTGGATGCATAAGAGCACATCATGCGCTGTTGCATCCTCTTTTCTTAAGTAATGGCAATCGTTCGTGGCCACAAGACCGATGCCCGTCTCTTCGTGAATACGACGAAACACGCGTGCCACCTGGGCTTCCTCACGCATAGCATGATTCTGCACTTCCAAGAAAAAATTATCCTTACCGAAAAGCGCCTCATAGCGAAGCGCCGTATCCCGTGCGACGGCATAATCGCTATCCAAAGCACGCTGCGCGCACTCCCCTGCCAGACAGGCAGAAAGCGCAATAATGCCCTCATGGTGTGCCCGCAAAACGGCATAATCCACGCGCGGCTTATAATAAAAGCCCTCCACCCAGCCGGTAGAGACGATTTTCATCAGATTGTGATAGCCTTCTTCCGTTTCCGCCAATAACACTAAATGGTAACGACCGCGATCCTGGCGATCCAGATGATCGTCCGCCACATAAATTTCACAGCCCAGAATGGGATGAATGCCCGCTTCCTTGGCCGCTTTATAAAATTGAATAGCGCCAAACATATTGCCATGGTCCGTAATGGCCACGGCATCCATGCCGCCCTCGCGCACCGCGTCCATCAGGCGATCAATGCGGCAAAAGCCATCCAGCAAACTGTATTGAGTATGTAAATGGAGGTGTGTAAAAGCCACGATTCCTCCTCTCTGCTTCATGACCTGTGTTTCTATAGAAGTCCCGCCAACGGGACACATTAAGCCTCCGAGCGTACCAGAGCGGGTAAAATCTCAGCGATATTGCCATGAAGAGCAATATTCGCCTGCCCGTCCGCAGGCGTCGGCTCCTGGTTGATTAAAATAAAATGATGCCCACGATAGTATTGAATGAGTCCCGCCGCCGGATACACCACAAGAGACGTACCGCCTACAATGAGGGTTTCCGCCTGAGAAATCGCCCGCAGTGCCCCCATAAATACATCTTCGGGCAGAGCCTCGCCATATAGCACCACGTCGGGACGCATGGTTTTACCACACTTCGGGCACGCAACGTGCCCTTTCTTTTGCATAAATTCGTCTGTCGGCATTTGATAACCGCAGGCGGGACATAAAATTCGTGCCATGTTGCCGTGCACTTCATAGACACGCCGACTGCCGGCACGCTGATGCAGGGAATCGATATTTTGCGTAATCACGGCCTGCAGCTTGCCCTGTCGCTCCAGTTCTGCTAAGGCCAGGTGCGCTCCGCTCGGCTCCACTTGATAACTATCAATGCACTCGCGTGCAAAATCCGCAAAGCCGTCGGGATCTTCGACGCTAAATTCGTGACTAAAATAATATTCGGGAGAATGCTCGCGCTTCATGGTGTGATACAGGCCGTTTTCCGATCGAAAATCCGGAATGCCGGAAGCGGTAGAAACACCTGCGCCGCCGAAAAATACGATGTTCGAGCTGTTCTGCACCCATTCTCTTGCTTGTTGCATGGCTTCTTGTGCTTCCATTTGCGCTCCCTTCTTATCGAATTTTCTATGGTATGAATGTCACGTTCCCTTTTTCATTGCCGTGCATTTCAATCAATACTTCGCGCGCATGGCCCTGATAAATCTCTAATATTTCCTCCATACAAAGGCTCTTTGGTTCCGTGGCCAAAAAGTCGTCAAAAGGCATCCACTGCAGCGTTCCTTCGTCGCTTTCTACAACGGTGCCGGTAAACTCTTCGCAACGATACAGTAGCCCCACTTGTCGAAATTTTTCTTGTGGATGGAGCCAGTGCACCGCACCGACAAAGGTCATGGCACCGGTACGTAATCCCGTTTCCTCCCACGCCTCACGACGCGCAGAATCCAACAAGCTTTCCTCCGGTTCCACCTTTCCGCCGGGAAAGGTGAGCCCTTCCCAGCCCTCTTTGCGCACTTTATCCAAGACCAACACGTCCCCATTGTCGCGTTGCAATAGGATCATGTTGAGTAACTGTACCTCTTCTTTGCGATGCATGTCTGCCTCATTTTCGCTTCGTCCGGAGGCGCTGCTATTGAGCGTCTTCTTTGGGCATACCTTCCACAATGGCAATGCCGGCACTGGCTCCAATGCGCGTCGCGCCTGCTTTGATCAGAGCTAAAGCCTCCTCGGCCGTATGAATGCCGCCCGACGCCTTCACTTCGGCGCTGTCGCCCACAGCGTCCTTCATGAGACGTACGTCTTCCACCGTCGCGCCGCCCGTCGAAAAGCCCGTCGACGTTTTGACAAAATCGGCGCCCGCCTGAATGGCTAACGCACAACCCAAGCTTTTCTCTTCATCCGTCAACAGACAGGTTTCCAAGATGACTTTCAGTGTCCGATTGCCGCAAGCCTTCTTCACCTGGGCAATATCCTCTCGTACATATTCCGTATCGCCGCGCTTTAAGGCGCCGATATGAATCACCATATCAATTTCATCCGCACCATTGGCTACGGCATCGCGTGCTTCTGCCGCCTTAGCCAGTGTAGACATGGCGCCAAGGGGGAAGCCCACGACACAACAGGTCTTTACATCCGAACCGGCGAGTCTTCCGTGTACCTGCGCCACAAAAGAGCTGTTCACGCAGCAAGACCAGAAGTGATACTGCAACGCTTCCACACACAATTTTTCAATTTCTTCCGGCTGTGCTTCCGGTTTCAGTAACGTGTGATCGATCATCCGATTGATCTGCATAGTTTCCTCTTTCTATCGCATGCTCATTCTCTAGATAGCGAGCGCCAGCTGCATCATTGCATGAAAACTGTTCTGGCGTTCCTCCGCCGTCGTTTCTTCTCCCGATACCATGGAGTCTGAAATCGTCAATATAGCCAACGCTTCCGCTCCCGCAGCCGCGGCTACGGCATAAAGCGCATACGCTTCCATTTCCTGTGCCAAACAACCCATGCCCGCCCATTTTTCAAAATGGTGCTGTTCGCTGTTCAAAGGATTATAAAAGACATCCGTGGAAAAGACATTTCCCACATGCACCGTCTTCCCCTGTTCTTTCGCCATTTCTGCCGCCTTTGCCAGCAAATCCCATGAAGCAATGGCCGAGTAGGTTCCCTTCAAGTCATACTGAAAGGCTACGTTCGAATCCGTGCAAGCGCCTTGGGCCAGCACGATATCGTACAGCTTCAGATCCTTCTGCAACGCCCCCGCCGAACCCACGCGAATCAAACGCTTCACGCCAAACGCATGGATCAGTTCGTAGGCATAGATCGATAGCGATGGTATACCCATGCCCGTTCCCATGACGGAAACCGGCTCACCGCGATAGGTACCGGTATAGCCCAGCATGTTGCGCACACTATTAAATGCAACCGGCGCCTCCAAATAATTCTCAGCAATGAAGCGCGCACGCAAGGGATCACCAGGCAATAGAATTTTTTCTGCAATATCCCCTTTTTCCGCTCCGATGTGTGGGGTTGCCATTGTTCCTCCTTACGCCAGGGTTTCAAATCCCGGCTTTCCTAATAAATGAAACATATTCTTCTTATAATATTCGACACCCGGCTGATTGAACGGATTCACCCCCGCCGCATAGCCCGACACGCCGATCACCACCTCAAAGAAATACAGCAATTCACCGATTTGCTCCGCATCCAAACGCTCGAAGCGCAACAGATGATTGGGCACGCCGCCGTCCACATGCGCTTTTTTCGTAGCCAGCATCGCCTGCTCGTTCACGTAATGCATGGTCTTGCCCGCCAAGTAATTCAAGCCGTCTAAATTCTCCGCATCGCCGGGGATCTTGACATCGTTAGCCGCTTCATCAAACCACAGCACGGTCTCAAAATGAATGCGCGGACCTTCCTG
Source organism: Levyella massiliensis (assembly GCF_000308275.2). Lineage (GTDB taxonomy): Bacteria > Bacillota > Clostridia > Tissierellales > Peptoniphilaceae > Murdochiella > Murdochiella massiliensis_A. The sequence goes on along the minus strand of NZ_HG529490.1, from coordinate 44,774 downwards.
AATCCACTGTCCGAGGGAATGCAGATCCGTTGTGTTGCCCACGGAAGCCGGGAAAAGGCCCTTTCCGTCTTTTCCTTCACTTTCGCCCGCCAGCTGCTTCCACCATTCCTGCATATAGCGCATTTTCGGTTCATAGCAAACCAAAATTTCAATGCTCTTGCCGGCATCCATCTGCGCCAGTCGCGACGCCGCATATTGCAGCGCCGGATTCTTCTCGAAATCGGATTGTAAGGCAATGCTTCGCATACGGCGTGCCCCTTCAAATAAGGCGTCCGTATCAATACCCGCACAGGCGATGGGCAAGAGTCCCACGGCCGTTAACACCGTGAATCGACCGCCGATATCGTCCGGTACAACAAAGGTTTCGTAGCCTTCGGAATCCGCCAATGTCTTTAATGCGCCGCGCGCCCGATCCGTTGTGGCAAAAATGAGCGATTTGGCTTTCTCTTTTCCCACCGTTTCTTCGAGTAGCGCCTTGCAATGGCGAAACGCAATGGCCGGTTCCGTCGTCGTGCCGGACTTGGAAATCACATTGATGGCAAATCTCTTTCCTCGCAGATACGCCAATAATTCGGCCATTTCCTGTGCGCTCAAGTGATTACCGGCAAAGAGAATTTCCGGCCCTTTTCGGTCATACGACGGTGAAAGTGCCTCAATCACGGCACGTGCGCCGAGGTATGACCCGCCGATACCGATAACGACCAGAGCTTCCACCTCTTCACGAATGCGCATGGCTGCGTCCTTAATACGGGCGTATTCATTTTTATCGTATTGTTCCGGCCAATCCACCCAGCCCAGAAAATCATTGCCTGCACCGGTTTTACCAACCAACGTCTCCAGTGCCTTCAACACCACTTCTTTTTTATCGGCCAGCGCTTTCGGTTGGCTTGCTTGTGAGACATCCAGCTTCATGCCTTCCTCCTTTGATTTTCTACATATACTATCGCGATATCGTCCCGGAGTTGCTCTCCCGTATAGTGACGCAGATCGCGCACAATCGTTTGTAAGGTATTCGAACGCCCCTTCAGTAAGAGTCGCTCCAAATTTTCTTCGCCATATTCCGTTCCTGCCGCATTTTTGGCTTCTACCGCGCCATCCGTATAAAAGAGGAAACGGTCGCCTTCTTTCACCGGACGGCTGTGTTCGCTATAGGTATACTCTTTGATCGCAAGAGAGGAAATAAGACGCCCAGAAGCGTTCAAATACTCCAAGTTGCCATCCTGTTCCACCATGGGCAAGCAGTTATGTCCGGCATTGGCATACGTCAAGAGATGATTTTTTGTATCAAACACTGCATAGAACAGAGAAAAATACTGTCCTTCATCCATGTGAATTTCCAAAAAGCGATCGCGCAGCGTGCCGAGCACCTTTGACGGCTCCCGCATCTTTTCCTCTTCCAAAATCGAACGCATGGTTTGACGCACGAACATCGTTAAGATAGAGGCAGATACCCCATGTCCGACGACATCAGAAATATAAAAGCCCAATCTTCCCTGGCCAAGCGGAATGAAATCAAAGAAATCTCCAGAAAGTTCTTCGGTGGGAAGATACGCGTAATCGAACCGCAGTGATCCGAAGCCCGTCATGCGCGGCAACATCTTGGTCTGAATCGTACGCGCGAGCTTAATCTCCTTGTGCAATTTACGATTCACATTCATCAGCTGCACGGTGATGTTGTTCTGAATGGTTGTGTCACGAAATACCTGAATAACGGCGTTTACCTCCCCGTCCTGATACATGGGGGAATTCATCACCGAAAAAACATGCCCTGCCACACAAAATTCCGTCATGGTCATGGTCTTTTCCAAAAACGGACCCGTAGCAGTGGAAAGTGGGAAAATGGGTCTCCCCTTGCTTTCCGATTGATCAAAACGCTTTAAACTTTCATTTTCAAATAGTATTCTTCCACGGCGGTCCACAATGCGGACGTAATCCTCCATGGCATTTAAAATAGCGGTTTCGGTAAGAAAGGATGCTTGCTCGGTTGTCTTGTTTTTCATAGGCTCCCTCCTTGCCTTCTCCGCTTCCTATCTTACCATAACAGCACTTTATCGGAATAATTTCGGGTCCGGACCGACAAACTGATAGTATGTGGTTTCTTCCCCGCCGTTAAACAATTTACGCCGCCGGGTTGCCTTTTTTCCTGCCTTTTGCCAAGCGATGCTCTCAAACTCTTGCATCGCCGTCAGCAAATAGATCGACCAACTGCGCAAGTTTAAAAACCTTGTGGCAAAACTTTCCATCAACTCTCTAACGCCTTCTTCCGGTTCCAAGCGCTTCCCATAGGGCGGATTCGAAATCATCACACCGAAATTCTCCTGCAAGCCCACTTCCCGCATGTCGCGGCATAGGAAATGCACCATATCGGCTACACCCGCTTCCTCCGCGTTGCGCTTCGCAATCCTTACCATCGCCGGATCGATATCAAAACCCAACATCTCCGTCTTTAAATCCATGCGAATTTGGCCCATCGCCTGCCGACGCAACTTCTTATAGCCTTCTGCGTCCGCCCACGGCCAATCCATAAATAAAAAGGAGCGATCCAGCCCCGGTGCAATGCCTCGTGCCTTCCGCGCGGCTTCAATCACAATCGTACCCGAACCGCAAAAGACATCCGCAAACGCTCGGTCCGGCGTCCACACGCTCAAGTCCACCAACGCTGCTGCCAGCGTCTCTTTCAGCGGTGCTCCGCCTTTTTCCCGGCGATAGCCTCGCTTGAACAAGCCCTCACCGGTTGTATCCAAACACACCACGCATTCGTCGTGGCGAATGGTCACATCGATGGGAAATAATGCGCCGTCTTCAGGAAAATGGCCGATCGCATACCGCTTTTGGAGAGACGTCACGATGGCCTTTTTCACAATTTTCTGTACATCCGAAGGCGAGGCCAACTTGGACTTCACCGTCCTGGCGCGTACGGGAAAGCGCGCGTTTTCCGGCAAAATCTCCGCCCAATCCATTGCCGCGACGGCATCAAACAAGCTCTCAAAGCTCTCCGTTGGAAAGCGCCCCACCTCCAGCAGCACCCGATCGGCGCTTGCCAGATACAAATTTGCTTTTTGCATTGTCGTAAGCGATCCCGGAAACAGCACATGTCCTGCTTCCACCTGGCAAGGTCCGAATCCCAGCGCTTCACATTGTCGCCGCACGACCGCCTCCAATCCGAAGGCCGCCGTCGCGTGTATCGTCCATTGTGTCATCTCTTCCCTCCCCTTCTATTTTGCCACAAGGCGCCTTTGCTTGCCCGAGAAAACGCCGACGGCTTGTTAATGTCAGGTAAACTCCACTTGACGGAAACCCCCTCGGCGCTTAAAATCGTAGTTAGATAAAGCTAACTACATACCCTTCGTCGGCAGATGCCGACTATGCAGGTTGCTTTCAGAACGAGAAAGGAAAGCATATGAAACTATTCTTAGGCGAATCCGGCAAGTCCTATCGCATCATTCGTATCGCCGGACGTGAAAAATTACAGAAACAACTCATGAACCTCGGCTTTGTGCCCGATGCGACCATTCAACTGGTGAACGAAGTGGATGGCAACTTCATTGTCGTGGTCAAAGAAACCCGCCTCGGCATCAGTCGCGAGCTTGCACAAAAGATTGATGTGGTTCCCAATGAAATCAGTGATGCACAACCCATCATGCCGACCATTCCCTGCGCCGATAAAGAAAGCTAATCCAAACGAATCAAATTTTGCCACTCGTAATCCTCCAAAAAAAGAGACCGGCGCTCCGGTCTCTTTTGTATTGCCTTTAACTCTCTCATTTCGCAAAACACACGAAACTTTGAAAGCGTACCCATCGCTTACTTTATGCCTCGATGCCCGCATTCTCCAGCGCCGCATCATACGCTGCCTTCGTTCTCTCGTCAATAAGCACCCACAAAATTTCATCCCATGCCCCCGGCCGCTCCTTCGCCAGCCGCTCAACCGTCCGCACTGCCACCATCGCAGCCCTCTCGACCGGATATCCATACACGCCCGTCGATATCGACGGAAAAGCAATGCGCCGCAAGCCATGTTCTGCCGCCACTTGCAAGCTACTCTCATAGCAATTCGCGAGCAACGCCTCTTCCCCTTTCGTTCCTCCACGCCAAATCGGTCCCACCGTATGAATCACATACGGACACGGCAGACGATATCCCTTCGTGATCTTCGCCTGCCCCGTCTCACAGCCATGGAGACCCCGGCACTCCTCCAGCAATTCCGGTCCCGCCGCCCGATGAATCGCTCCATCCACGCCTCCACCGCCCAACAAGGTACGGTTTGCCGCATTAACGATCGCGTCCAAATGGTCAACTGTGGTAATGTCGGAAAGCATGGTGTGGATCCGCATGGTTTTACCTTTCTGTGGTTATAAGATTGTTCTTTTGTGGCTAGGATGGACTCTAAGGACATTGTAAGGGATGCTGAGAGAATTGGGGCGTTTTGTTTTTAGGCTGGCGATATTGGACTTGTTTGCGTGCCTCTGCGTGGTTTCGGGAGTGGAGGGCATGCCAGGACAAAGGGGGCGGGCTGGCGCTGGCAGCGTGGCTATTGGGGGGGCTGAGCCATGGTAGGAAAAAGAGGGGCGGGCTGGCGCTGATACCGTGCCTTTTGGCGTTTTGGGGATTAGGCACGGTAGAAAATGTGATATGGGCCAAAAAATTTACCGTGCCTTTTGCCGTTTTCGCGATTAGGCACGGTAGGAAAATTGATTCGGGCCGAAAAATTTACCGTGCCTTTTGCCGTTTTCGCGATTAGGCACGGTAGAAAATGTGGCGCAGGACGAAAAATTTACCGTGCCTTTTGCCATTTTTGCGATTAGGCACGGTAGAAAATGTGGCGCAGGACGAAAAATTTACCGTGCCTTTTGCCGTTTTCGCGATTAGGCACGGTAGGAAATGTGATGCGGACAGAAAAATTTACCGTGCCTTTTGCCGTTTTTGCGATTAGGCACGGTAGAAAATGTGGCGCAGGCCGAAAAATTTACCGTGCCTTTTGCCATTTTTGCGATTAGGCACGGTAGAAAATGTGATATGGGCCGAAAAATTTACCGTGTCTTTTGGCAATATTGGGGTTAGGCACGGTATAGTGACACCGAGGATTAAAGAAGTTACCAATCCTTTTATAAAAAGGATTTTCGTAAGATGTTCGATTAGACATCCATAATCTTTATACCACGCCCGTGAAGGGCGCGACATCGGACTTGCCGCAACGGTACTTTCGGAGTGTATATCTTCCTGTCCCTATTCTTCTCAAGATGGCATTATCGCCTAACCCAATTAGCCTCTCAAATTCGCAAAAAAGCTAGCGCAGCCGCAGAAATCATTAATAACGTTGTTACCTATAAATGGAATCCCCCCTCACATCTCCCTCGTCATAATCTTTAATATTTCCGCATCTGTCGCCTTCATGCCTTTTGCCGCCATTTGACCGACGGCGGCAATCGTGTCTTCCACGTTGTCTTTCGTGAGGCCTTCGCCGGAAGGGAAGGCAAGACCGTCTAAGCTCATCTCAAGAGCGGTGAGGGAGCATTCCAGGGCACAGGCAATCTTGGATGCACAGGAGGATTTGGCGCCGTCACAAACCATGCCGCTGATGGTACCGAGGCTGTTTGTGATGGTGCGACTGACCACATCATAAAGATCTGGGGAAGCGTTATCTGCGGCTTGACGGGATAAAAGTAGATAGGCCACGCCGCAGGCGGCGCCCGTGGCGGCGCAGGTAACGCCGCAAAAGGCGGATAAGTTGCCGATGAATCGCTTTTGATGAATGGCAATCAGGTTTGAGAGAGCTAGAGCACGAAGCAGCGTTTCACGGGTGGCTCCAAATTGCTTTGCATAAATAATAACCGGTAGCGATACGGTAATGCCTTGATTGCCGGAGCCGGAATTGATGACAACGGGCAAGCTGCAACCGGCCATGCGGGCATCGGAGCCAGCGGCGGCGTATGCGCGAGCCTCCACATTCACAGTGAGGGGAACCTGCCGTTTCAGCAGCGTTTTACCAACGTTGGCGCCCCAGTCGCCGGTGAGACCGGCTTCTGCAATTTTTAGATTATATTCGATCTGTTTATCAAATATGCTGTGCAAATCGCTAAGATCGGCCTCTTGTGCAAAGGCGATGCTGTTTTTGACCGTTAAAAAATCGGGGATTTCTGCCGTTGCTGTGGCAGGTGTGTCTTCTGTCGATGTATCCAGCAGGATTTTGCCATTTTTCACAATTTTTGTAAAATTCGTATGTCGTTTTGAAATTTCCGCTGAGGCCGTTTCCTCGCCCCGCGAAACAGTCACTGAAATAAACAGTGGTTCTTCTTTTGGTGAAATTTTAAAGTCACAGAAATTTTCCTCGAGCAATTGCTTAGCTAAGGCTCGCTGCTTGTCAGTAATCGCCGCTAAAACCTCTAAATTGGCCGACGAATTATTGGAAAGAATGCCGAGTATGGCGGCAATTTTCATGCCATGCATGCCGCCGGAATTGGGAACCACAACGCTTTTGGCATTTTTCACGATATTTCCCGAACAGGATAATACACAATGTTCGGGCATCGTGCCGAGAACTTCTCGCGCTTTTGCAGCGGCGAGCGCAATGGCAATCGGCTCGGTGCAGCCCATCGCAATAAGAAGTTCATCTTTTAAAATCGCTAAATGATTACGATACAGGGATGGTTCCATCGGGTGCTCCTTTTTCTATGTATTCTGTGCCGACACGGCACACAATGACTAAGGTGTTCGGTCAATATGTCGGGCAAAGGTTTTACCAGTAACAGTGTAACCTATTTTTCTTTTTTATCTCCTGTAACGAAGACATTTATCACTTTTTCGATCGTTGCGAGAACGACTGAGTCCCTGACCGAACAAGGTCAGGGACTCAGTCGAAAGGAAAGTTTTATTCTATAACAACGTTTGAATCACCAATAAAGACTCATAAAGTGAATCAACGATGTAATCTGCTGCACTTTGGTCGAAGCCAAAGCGGTCATCTTTTCGCGCTACTACAGTAAGGCCTGCTGCTTTTGCTGCTGCAATGCCATAATACGAATCTTCTATGACCAATGTCTCCTCTGGAAGAGCGCATAGTCTTTCCATGGTTTTGTTGTAGATTTCCGGATGCGGTTTACTTTTCTCAAATTCATATCCGGACACTACAACGCTAAAATAGTACTGAAGGTCACATTGCTGTAAAAACATTTCAATGATATCCGGGCGTGAACTGCTGGCAATAGCCATAGTTAAATGCAAGTCCCTCAGTTTCGTTAGAAGAAATTTTGCGTATGGCATAACAATATCTCGAAATTCCGGAGAATGCTTTTTATCTTCTACGGTAAAACTTTGATACCTTTCCAAAATCTGCTCGCTGGAAAACTCAAAGTTCAGCTTCTCCTTTAAAAATTCGATGTCTTCTTTAAAGCAGCTTCCAACCATGCTGTTTGATTCGTCTCGTGTTAAAGTAATGCCAAAGGATTTCATGAACCTTCGAAGACGGTGATAATACATGGGTTCCGAGTCAATAAGAACACCATCCATATCAAAAATAATATTTTTTATCGTCATCATCTCCTCGTCTCGCTTCTCCAAATCAGTCTTCAAAGGTTAAGGATTTACCCGTCTTCGCATCAAAGATATGGATCTTATTCACATCCAGATTTGCTCCGAGTTTCTCACCCGAGGTAAATAATTCATCCGAAGAAGAACGCGTGATCAGCTTTTCGCCCGTTGGTGCCACTAAATAGTTGTAATTATCCGAGCCAAGCATCTCGACCTGATCCACCGTTACGCGAAAATCTCCTTCCTTGTCGGACGTTAAATTGCAATTTTCCGGACGAAAACCAAAGAAAATTTCTTGTTCCAATATCTGTTTATCAGCGAGACGTTGATTAATGGCATCCGAGAGAGCAATCCTATTACCCATATAACTAATACAGTACGTTTCTCCCTCTTTCATCAGATCAGCCTTTAACATATTCATTCTGGGGCTGCCAATAAAACCTGCGACAAATTGGTTGATCGGATTGTCATAGATTCTCTTTGGTGTGTCCACCTGCTGAATCACGCCATTATTCATAACAACAACACGTTCTCCCATGGTCATAGCTTCAGTTTGATCATGGGTGACATAAATAAATGTCGTATTCAGTTGCTTGTGCAATTTCGTTATCTCTGTGCGCGTCTGCACACGCAGCTTAGCGTCCAGGTTTGAAAGCGGTTCATCCATGAGGAAAACCTTAGGGTTGCGAACAATCGCTCGACCTAACGCTACTCTTTGGCGCTGCCCTCCGGATAAATTCTTTGGTTTTCTGTCTAAGTAGTCAGTCAGTCCGAGAATCTCCGCGGCTTTTTTGATTTTCTCTTCAATTTCTACTTTCGGTACTTTAGAAAGTTTAAGTGAAAATGCCATGTTCTCGTATATGGTCATATGCGGATATAGCGCATATGATTGAAAGACCATAGCGATGTCCCGATCTTTAGCGCTGACATCGTTGACCCTTTTGTCACCAATGTAAATGTCACCATCTGTAATTTCTTCAAGACCGGCTATCATTCTTAATGTCGTCGATTTTCCGCATCCGGATGGACCTACGAAAACAACAAACTCTTCATTACGGATTTTCAGCGAGAAATCTTTTACTGCAACAACATCATCGCCATATATCTTTGTAACGTTGTTCAATGTTACATCTGCCATAGTCTGCACCTCAACTTTCAATATCAAGTTCTATTGAAAACTTTACTGCGTTAGGAAGAAGGAAGAAGTTCGAAAAATGAATAATTCTCTGTTCATCGTCTTCGATCTTTTTCTTCACCGAAACTAGAGGTGAAAGTTCTCCTTGCATCAAAAACGCTGCGCCTTTGGGACTGATTCGTTCATCTGTAAATTCAATACTCTTGTAGACTTTTTTGAAGACTACGCCATAGTCCTGTCGAATTAGGCGATACGTCGATGTATCTTCAAAAATTTTCTCTTGTATGCCCGGATAGAGATACAGAGGGAAATAAGCGTAGTCAACGGACATAGGAGTGCTGTCCTCATAGACGCCTCGGACAAGTTCCAGTAATTTAAAGCGCTCTGCATGTTCAAATATCTGACATTCGACCGGTTTGGCAATGCGTATGCGTTTTTCCAAAATAATTTTGCGCCGTTTTGTATTCTCCTGACTCATATCATCGGTATAGCCGCTAAAATCCAAAATTCGCATATCTTTTACTTTGGGAATGGCCACAAATGTTCCTATCCCATGCTTCACGTTGACAAACCCATGCACTTCCAGTTCTTTGATTGCCCGGCGTACTGTTGGTCTACTGGTATTAAAAAGAATACAGAGCTCATTTTCTGACGGTATTTTTTCACCATCATGCAATTCTCCATTATGAATCTTATTAATAAATAAACGTGCAATCTGCTCATACAAAAATGAGCCTGTATTTCTTTCTAATGTGTAGTCTGCCATTTAGTCTAATAGCGGTTTGGGGTAACCATATCCTCCCTTTATTTTACAGGTCTTTTTTGCACTTAGCGCAGCGGAATATAAGGAATCCTTTATGGTTTTACCATCCATATAGGCAACTAAAAAACCACTGATAAAGCTGTCACCTGCCCCCATAGTATCCACAACGGTTGTTTGCAGCGGCTCTTGATAATAGATGTCACTTCCATGATACAACTCCGCCGGTTTTTCCCCGCGCGTTATACAGACAATCTCTACACCATGATTGAGTAAAGATTCGGCTAACTTTTTTCTTTCCTCTTCTTCGACATTCGAAGCCGAGATGAAAGCAAAATCAATATATGGAGCAACTTTGTCTATTATAGTATCGTCTTCTATGGTTGAAAAGTCATACGAAATTTTCGTCTTTCCGTGAAGTTTCGGCAATTCTTCTTCCAAAAAAGAGTAACAGCTGGTATGCATCAGATCATAGTTGCCAATCGCCTCTAAGTCACTTTGAACGAGACGAAGTTTTGCCATGGTTTGAACCGTATTGGTTTCTCTTCTTACAAATACACGATCGCCTTCCGGCGTTAAGTTAACACCCGGCTGCCCTGACTTACCCAACATGGTTCTTGAGAAAGAATAGGAAATGCCTTCTTGCTCTAAGGAATATTTGATATGGTCCGCTTTCTCATCCGTTCCAAATATTCCTAAGTATGCAGCCTCTTCTGCTCCATTTCTCTTGGCATTGACGGCAACATTAACACAATTTCCTCCGGGATAAAAAGTGTGCTCGTACATATAGCAATCACAGACATTATCCCCAACACAAATGATTTTCATATTATCCTTTCACCGATCCTTCGCTCATTCCTCGTACTAATTGCTTCTGAAACACGATGAGCAACAGGATCATCGGTAAAGAAGCAATCGCCATGCCAGCCAATAAGGTTCCCCAGTCTGTTGCAAGGGCATCTCGAAAATTCATTAAGCCTGCCGGTATTGTTTTCTGCGAATCCGAAGAAACAAAGATAATGCCAAACAGGAATTCATTCCATGCATAATAGGCGGTCAACAAGGTTACCGTTGTGAGCATCGGTTTGCTCATCGGCAGATAAATGTGTGCGTAGATTTGAAACTCATTACAACCGTCAATTAATGCTGACTCATTGATTTCTTTTGGAATCGATAGAAAATAGGAGCGCAGAAACAACGTAATTAAGGGTAGCCGGAAAGCGACATACGGTAAAATAAGCGCTAATTTCGTATCCAAGAGGTTTAAGCTATTGAGCATCTTAAACAACGGTACCAAACAAACTTGTGGATTGATCATGATTCCTGCTGTTACGAGCAAAAATACGACATCGATGAATCTCGATTTGTACTTGGATAATGCATAAGCTCCCAATGACCCGATAAACAGAACCAATACAACTGTTGCTACGGTCACAATCAACGAATTAAGGAAGTAACTTGCAACCCCTTCATTCCAGGCATTCACATAGTTCTTCCAAAGCCAGCCTTCCGGCAGTTGCCAAGTTGCGTTATATATTTCGTCATACGATTTAAACGATGACATAAACATCCAGAACAAAGGATACAAAATGGAGATGGCGAGAAGCACTAATAATAGTACGGTTAACAAGCGCGTAAAACTTAATTTTTGTTTTTTCATACTATTACGCATCCTTTCCTGTTCTAGAAATTACGATCTGAATAATGGATACTACTGCTGTTATGACAAATATGAGAACCGCCAATGCTGAAGCGTAGCCCATATTATTCTTCATAAACCCTTCTTGATACATGTGAACCGCTAAGGTTATTGAAGAAATTCCAGGTCCTCCTCCTTTGGTCAGGATATAGGGTTCATTGAAAACCAACATAGAGCCCGAAATCGTAATCAAAATATTTACGAAAATGGTTTCTCTGACTTGCGGTACCGTAACATGTAAAAACTGCAAAACGCTGCCGGCTCCATCAATTTCCGCTGCTTCATATAATTCGCGTGGAATCTTCTGCATGGCTACAATGAAAAGCATCATAATATAACCGGTGCTCTGCCATTGACTCATCGCAATCGTTGCATAAATGGCTGTCGAAGGATTTCCCAGCCACGTTCTCTTCAGCCCTTCCAAGCCAATCGCCTCTAAGAATCCATTTAAAAGTCCCATTTGCGGATTATAAATAAACCCAAACAAGAGAGCTATAACGGAAATCGATATCATCACAGGCATAAAATAAACGACTCTAAAGAATGGTGCAATTTTTCGGAGAAATTTTTGTTCCAGTATCGCTGCCAGAATCAATCCGAATCCCACTTGGCAAATCACAGAAATGACAGCATAGCGTACATTGTTCATCAATGCCACGGATATACTGCCGTCCTTAAGCATATCTTGATAATTCTTTAATCCCACAAAATTCTTGACCGGAGAAAAGGAAGAAAATTCGTAAAAGCTATTAATAATATTTTGGATCAGCGGTCCGAAAATAAAAAATATCATTAACAGCAAGAGTGGTAAAACAAACCAAATCTGGTGTTTATTTTTAAATATTCTTCTCATTTTAAACTCCTGCCTAAGGCTTTGGGATAAGGAAGGAAAAACCTCCTTTATCCCTTTGCCTGCTCCACCAACGGATTATTTCTTAAGTTTTGCTGCTGCCGCCTGGACATCCTTCATAATTTGTTCAGGCGTCGTTTGATCGATAGCTAAGGATTGTCCGCCTCTCATAAAGACATCACCTACATTGATATCGACAGCATTGTCAAACCATGGCGTAATCGACTTAGCTGACTTAATCACGTTATACGCTTCACAGCTGGCTTTAGAGGCGGTTTTTTCCGTTACGCCGCCTTCGATCGCGGTCAATTCGCCCGTATCTTTCGTGAATTTCCCGGCTGCTTCTGAAGAAGTCAGGAATTGCAAGAATTCGATGGCTTCCTTGGGGGCGTCTTTGGAAAGCATGAAGCCTTCCGGAGCGCCTTCAAGCGTATTCTGCTCTCCCTTTCCATCTTTCACGGCAGGGAAATTGAAATATCCGAAGTTAATCGGTTTATCCACTTGTTCCAGGTAACGGATTTCCGCGAGTTGCAGATAAACAATCGGCGATTTTCCACTCATGAACATATTACGTGAGGTTTCATGATCAATCGATGAGGATACTTCGCCCATATACGTCGTAAGCTTCTTAAAGATGTTAAGCCCTTCTACGTATCCCGGATCGGTAAATTCAGCGGTATCCGTGTTGTAATCCTTTTCTCGAACTTCCTTAGGTACGACACGATCAAAAATCGGTCCCAAGTAGTGCGAAACTACCCAAGGCTCTGTTAAGCCGCATACCAGTGGTTCTTTATAACCGGCATCTTTAAGCTTATCCAAAACACTAATCAGTTCGTCATAGGTTTTCGGAGCTTCCAGACCAAGCTTCTGGAAAATGTCTTTATTATAGAAAAATGCCTTTCCATCAATGGTCAAAGGTACGCCATAGCACTTTCCGTCAAAGGTAAATCCTTTTTTCTGAGATTCCATGATATTACTTGACCACTCGGTATTTTCTTTATAAAGATCATCAAGCTCACGTACTTTCCCCGACTTCACCAAGTTTTTTGCAAAGGAATCGGACCAAGATACGAAGATGTCCGGTATGTCATTGCTGGAAACCAGAACTCCGATTTTTTCCTTGTAAGAGTCATTAATAACTCGTTCAATTCGGATCTTTACATTTGGATGCTTTTCGCTGAATTTTTTTGCCATTTCATCGAAATAGGTCTTTTTCGGCTCATTCGGCCAGCGATGGAAGAAATAGACTTCCACTTCTTTTCCTGTCTTCCCGGCATCCGCTTCTTTAGAATCAGTGTTCGCTTTCTTTCCGCATGCTGCGAATACAAGCGTTAAAAGGAATAGTAACGCAACAAATATCTTTTTCTTGGCTTTCATGGTGCACCTCTCTCAATATTTCATACGCCACATATAACGTCTTACGGACATCGGATGTCCACGATGATCAGCTAAGCGCTCCGCATAATCTCTCAAAATCTTTCCGGCAATAATACCACCGAAATACTCCTGAATATCTTCGTCAACACCTTTATAATCGAATTCATTGGTATCAACCACATATACCATCTCCGAATACTTTTTGACAAAATCCAGTGCACGATCATCAAGATACTTTGTCTTTCCGTTGGAGCGAACCACTAAGAATGGGACGTCATAATCCGTGATTTCAAACGGGCCATGGAAATATTCACCGGAGTGAATATGGTGAGAATGCACCCACTGCATCTCCATCATTAAGCAGCTCGTCCAAGCATACATTTCCGGATAGTATTGGCCGCTTGCCATCGTATAGATGATGCGATCCCTCTTTAACTTCTTTCCAAACTCCTCTGCGCGCTCTTTATAGAGCTCTCTGTTCATTTCTACCAAAGTATCGATATTTTTGATTTGCTCTAACACTCGCTCATATTTTTCCTTAGGCGCGATTGCATTAAGAAGACTAACCATTAAGCGTACACCGACGCTGGTATCGCCTTCATATGGATCAATCTTCTTTTCCTTGCTGTAGTCATAATGAATAATGTACTTTGCTTCTTTGCAAAGATCACTATTCTCATCCATAGAAATTGCTACGCTGATAGCGCTTGACTCTGTCGCCATTTTTGTCGCAGCGATGGTTTCCGGAGTTGTGCCAGAATGAGAGCGTGTAATGACTAAGGAATTTTTGTTCAAGTGTGCCGGCTTACGATGTACAAATTCATTCGAAGAATATACTTTAACAGGAACATCACACTCCGTATCAAAGAAATATTCCATGGGAGCTAACGCGGCCATTGATCCGCCGCATCCGACAAGATAGATGGTTTCTAATTCCGCCTCCTTTACCGCCGTTACAACCGCATTGATTTGTTCCTGATGATTGCTCATTTTTACCCTCCTTATATTCTAAAAACATTACGTCTGCTGACGTCTTTATTTCATTATATACATGTCAAGCGAAAATGCAAACGTTTTTTAGATTTTCTTAAACAGCATGTAAATCTCATCAATTAGCCAATATTTGATAGTAAAACTTTTTCCTATTGAAATCGTAGACTATAAAAAATTCCAGAAAACATCTGAAATGAAATGACAAAAAGCATTTGAATACAAAAAAACGCTATCGCAAAGGGGCGATAGCGATCTAAACTTTATTGTGCGTTTCGTACCTCTCTCATCATCTTCTCCACTTCCTCTCTCTTCCCTAGCGACGGAATTCCCCCATAATTCATGGCCGCGTATGCCCCGCAGGCATTGGCAAAGGTACCCATGTCCTGCAGAGGGAGATTCTCCCATGAGATCTGGGCGAGAGCGCAAGGCTCAGAAAGGGGCGTAATCCCCTTATCCATAGCGATGCGGTCGGTCTCGATTAAGAGGCTATAGAGAATCGCACCCATAAACGCATCGCCACTGCCGGTGGTATCGACAGCTTGCACCGAAAAGGCGGGGATAAATACCGTTTTTCCTCGTACCGCAAGGATAGAACCTTGACAGCCGAAAGAACCGGCTAAGAGTTTGAGGTTGGGGTAGCGATTCAGAATGTCAGTAATGGCCTGCTGTAGCGCTTCGTCGTCGGGTGCTGCGGGCGGTAACTGATAGTCGACCATGCCTTTTTTATTCATCGCTTTGCGCACCAGCTGCGGATGACAAAACGCAAGCAATTCATCGCCACTGATCTTGGCCACATCGACATAGGGGAAAATGAGAGCGGTTACGGCGTGCAGCGCATCAAAAGAAGGCCACAGATTAAGCCGGAAGTTCGGATCAAAAGAGATCATGACACCCGCTTTTTGTGCACACGCCAACGCTTCTAGTGTCGTGGTACGTGACGGATCGTCCGCCATGGAAAGAGTACCGATGTGGAAAATGCGTGAATTTTCGATCTGTTCTTTCATCGCTCGATTCCAGACGAGACGCAGATCTGCGCTCGCTTTGCGATAAAACGTAAATTCCCGATCGCCCTGTTCATCCAGGGAGACAAAGGCCAGCGTAGTGGGCGCTTCCTCATCCCTTTGGACGCAAGAAACATCCATGTTTGCTTTTTCCAGACTTTTCAAAATTTTATTGCCGAACACATCGTTGCCTACGCGTCCGATCATCGCGCCCTTACGGCCCAATCGTGTTAACTGCGCCACACAGTTGGCGGGCGCTCCACCCGGCTTGGGAAGGTAGGCAAGATCGTCATTCCGCGTATTCTCCATGGCAACCGGTGCCATATCCATGAGCAATTCCCCTATTGCTGTAATGTCCCACATAAAAAGTTCCTTTCCCACTGTCCAGCGTTGTTGCTATCAGTATATTGAATGGGTCCGGCGCTGTCCATAGAGAAGGCGCGATGCTCGCGGCATTCGCCGTTTCCTACGGCCCCATGTAGGCCGACTTGCTGCAGACCCGCGGGTAAGCCGATTTGCTGTGGACCCATGTTAAAACGCAAATTGTCGAAATAACATGGGGTAAAAAATCTCTAAAATCGTCGTTCTACCCCATGTAAAAAGCGAATTGTAAAAATAACATGGGGCATCAGCGTCACAAAAAAGCAAATTTACCCCATGTTAAATTCTGATTTGTGAAAATAACATGGGGTTGTCGCCACCTGTCTACCCCATGTTAAATTGTCAATCGCAAAAATAACATGGGGTAAAGACGCCTTGCAAACAAAAATTCACCCCATGTTATTTCGCAATTATTAAAAAGAACATGGGGTATAAGCGCCACAAGGACAAAAAATTACCCCATGTTAAAACGCGAATCGTAAGAATAACATGGGGTAATGCGAAACGGACGGCCCATGCTAAATCGCTATATGAGAAATAACATGGGTATCGCGGCGTCGCGGTGCGGAAAGGAGTCGCTGCGCGACGCCCGAGAAAGTCCGTCTCACGGCGTCGGAAATGGGTCGCCGTGCGGTGCAGAAAAGAGTCAGCCTCATTGTGCCCAGAAGAGGTCACCCCCGTTTGCCGCACAACAGCCGAAACGTTCTCTTAGAGGCGTTCTTGATACAAAAAAAGCCGCCCATGGGGGCGGCTTTTCGTATACGAGATTGGTGATGGTTTACTGTGCTGCGCTCTTTGCGCGGTCTTCTTTGATCTTTTCGGCCAGCTTCGGCACGATCTGGAACAGATCGCCGACGATACCGACATCGGCCACGTTAAAGATCGGGGCATCCGGATCTTTATTGATGGCAATGATGTAGTCGGATTCTTCCATACCGGCCAAGTGCTGGATTGCACCAGAAATGCCGCAGGCAATGTAGAGGGTCGGACGAACGGTTTTACCGGTCTGACCAACCTGAATGTCTTTCGGTGCCCAACCGGCATCTACAGCAGCGCGAGAGCTGGACACTTCACCACCGATGGCGGCTGCCAGTTCTTCGAGCAATTTGAAGTTTTCCGGAGCGCCTAAACCACGGCCGCCGGAAACCAGGATCTTGGCGTCCTGAATGTCCACTTTTTCTTTAACTTCTTTGACGACATCTTCGATCTCGACAAAGCACTTGTTCTTTTCAATCGGCTTGCCGTAAGGAATGATTTCTCCCTTACGAGTCTTGTCGCGCAGCTGCTTAACCATAACGCCCGGACGGACGGTGGCCATCTGCGGACGGAAATTGGAGCAAAGAATGGTAGCCATGAGGTTGCCGCCGAAAGCCGGACGGGTCATGCGCAACTCTTTGTTTTCCGGGTCAATTTCCAATTTGGTGCAGTCAGCGGTCAGACCGGTGTGAATGCGGCCGGCCAGACGCGGACCGAGGTCACGGCCGATAGCGGTTGCGCCAACCAGCATCGCTTCCGGTTTATATTCGTTAATCACGTTAGCGAGCACCTGTGTGTACGGCTCGGTGCGATAGTACTTGAGTTCCGGATCATCCGCAACGATGACGCGATCTGCACCGTATTCCACGAGCGTCTGTGCAAGCTCGGCCATGTTTTCGCCGATCAGGACAGCCGTAACGTTCGTGTTCAAATCCTTCGCCAGCTCTTGGCCTTTACCCAAAAGTTCCAGCGATACGTTGGTCAGTTTACCTTCTACTTGTTCGGCGAAGGTCATGACCCCTTTATAATCCTGTAAATTCATCCCTGACCTCCCTTACAGTACGTACTTCTCATGCAGACGATCCAAAATGAACTGGACCGATTCATCGACACCTTTTTCAATCTTCATGCCCGGCGCCTTAACCGCCTTCGGGAAAGACTGTGCAACGCGCGTCGGAGAGCCGGCTAAGCCGATGTTATCATCTTCTACCGGAACTTCCGAGCGGGTCCAGCGGGTGATTTCATAGTTATCAAAGGAGTCAAAGATGGCACCCGGCGTCATATAGCGCGGGGTAACGGCTTCAGCCAATGCAGTGACGAGGCACGGCATTTTGGCACGAACGATATGGTAACCGTCGTCATAGTGACGTTTGACCACGATGCTGTCGCCATCCACATCCAAGCTGGCAGCGTAGGAAATGTTGGGGATGCCCAGGTGCTCAGCCATTTCCGGGCCAACCTGCGCAGTATCGCCATCGATAGCCTGACGGCCGCAGATGATCAGATCGTAATCGATCTTGGAGACGGCACCGGCAATGGTCGAAGAAGTTGCCCAAGTATCAGCGCCACCGAACGCACGGTCCGTAACCAGGAACGCATCATCGGCGCCCATGGCCAGAGCTTCATGCAGAATGGCTTCCGCTTGCGGGGGTCCCATGGATACGACATCAACGTGCGCATCCGGTGTTTTATCTTTAATGGCTAACGCGAATTCCAACGCCGCTTTGTCATCCGGATTCATGATCGAGGGCACACCGTCACGAATGAGGGTTCCCTTAACCGGATCAATGCGGACTTCGTTAGTATCCGGCACTTGTTTAATGCATACTACGATATTCATGATCCCTCCTATTTCAACAGGTCGCCACCGACCACCATGAGCATAACTTCCGACGTTCCTTCGTAGATCTCTGTGATCTTGGCATCACGCATCATACGTTCGACGTCGTAATCCACCATGTAGCCATAGCCGCCGAGCAGCTGAACGGCGCGGTTCGTTACCCAAGAAGCCACGCGAGCAGCTTTCAGTTTAGCCGTTGCTGCTTCTACGCTGTAGCGTTTCTGCGTATCTTTAGCCATCGCTGCACGATACACGAGCAAGCGAGCAGCTTGTACTTCAATTTCCATCTCCGCCAGCTTGAACTGGGTGTTTTGGAATTTAGCCAAAGGACGACCAAACTGTTTACGTTCTTTGACGTAATCTTTCGCAATATCCAAAGCGCCTTGTGCAATGCCCAGAGCCTGTGCAGCAATACCGATACGGCCGCCGTCCAGTGTGCCCATAGCAATGCCGAAGCCCTTGCCTTCTTTACCGACCAAATTTTCCTTCGGCACGCGTACGTTATTGAAAATCAACTCGCGCGTGGAGGAAGCATGAATGCCCATCTTGTCTTCGGCGATGCCGAAGGAGAACCCTTCCATGCCTTTTTCCAGAATGAAGCAGGAAATGCCGTGGTTACCCTTGCTGCGGTCCGTCATGGCAAAAATGCAGTAGATGTCGGCTTTACCGGCGTTTGTGATAAAGATCTTGGAACCATTGATGATGTATTCATCGCCATCCAATACGGCGGTTGTCTGCTGACCCGCTGCATCCGTACCGGCTTCCGGTTCGGTCAGACCAAAGGCACCCAGCTTTTCTCCCTTTGCCAGCGGTACTAAGTATTTTTCCTTCTGTTCCTTCGAACCGAATTTTTCGATCAGGCTCGCGCAAAGCGACGTATGTGCCGAAACGATAACGCCGGTCGAAGCGCAGACACGCGACAATTCCTCTACGCACATCGCATATGTAAGCGTATCGCAACCCTGTCCACCGAATTCCTTTGCAAAAGGAATGCCCAAAAATCCGTATTTTGCCATTTTCTCGACGGTTTCGTCCGGGAAGCGATGTTCCTTATCGATTTCCTGGGCGAGTGGTTTCACCTCCGCCAGAGCAAAGTCACGAAACAGCTGTTGCGCCATCTTGTGCTTTTCACTCAAAGTAAAATCCATTCTTTCCTCCTTCATTCACATGGTTCCTACTTTCCCACCGGAAAGTCTGCCAATCCTGTTTAACGTGGGCTTCTCCCCCTTACAACAAACCATCCTCAGAGGCAAACGCTTGGACGCATCCTCTCCTACTTGTGCGTCCGCATTTCTCCCGCTCGTTAAATTTTTATCCCATAAGCGCTAAGAGAAGAGACCCGAAACGGGTCTCTTCACCCGAGCTTATTGATTGGTAAATTTTTTCTCTTTTCGCTTTTCCAAAAAGGCGCTCATGCCCTCTTTTTGGTCCTGGGTCGTGAAGCAATGCGAGAACGCTTTTACTTCCTTTTTCAGCCCCTCTTCAAGAGAATCATCTAGCCCTTCCTGCAATACGCGCTTAGAGGCCCGCACCGCAATGGGCGCATTTTTCGCAATGCGTTCGGCGAGTTTCATGGCTTGCGGCAGCAGTTCTTCCGGCGGGAAAACCGCACTGACTAAACCGATGCGCAAGGCCTCATCAGCCTCAATATTTCTCGCACTTAAGATAATCTCGTTGGCTTTAGAGCGCGAACCGATGAGTCTTGCCAATCTCTGCGTACCGCCAAAGCCCGGCGTAATGCCCAGTCCCACTTCCGGTTGCCCGAAAACGGCATTTTCTGAAGCATAACGAATATCACAGCTCATGGCCAGTTCATTACCACCGCCCAGCGCGTAGCCATTGATAGCAGCGATGACCGGGATCGGGAGCGTTTCGATCTTGCGCATCACCTTGTGTCCCAGGGAGGCGTATGCTTGCGCCTCCTCTTCGCCCAGATCTTTCATCTGTGCAATGTCCGCTCCGGCAACAAAAGCTTTTTCGCCGGTACCGGTGATAATCAACGTGCGTACCTGGTCAAGGTCAATCGCATCAAGCGCTTTGTCCAACGCTTCCAGCACATTGCTATTTAAAGCATTTAATGCTTCCGGGCGATGCACTCTGAGAATTTGCACCGCACCTTGTTTTTCACTTTCGATCAATGCCATCTTACTCGGCTTTCTTTACCACGGCAGCGCAGCCCATGCCGCCGCCAATGCACAAGGTAGCTAAGCCTAAGTTTGCATCATCACGGCGCAGCATCTCGTAAATCAAGGTGGTTAAAATACGTGCGCCCGAGCATCCGACCGGATGGCCTAAAGCAATGGCGCCGCCGTTGACATTGACTTTCTCTTCGTCCAATTTCAACTCCTTCACCACAGCAACCGATTGTGCGGCAAAGGCTTCGTTGGATTCAACCAAATCAAAGTCCGTCGGCTTGATATTCAGACGTTTGCAGATCTTCTTCGTGGCTTCGATCGGACCAACACCCATGATGGACGGTTCAACACCCGCCATGGTTCCGCTGACCCACTCGACCTGCGGTTTAATGTTCAATTCTTTCATCTTCTCTTCAGAAATCAACACCATGGCAGAAGCACCAATATTGATGCCCGAGCTGTTACCCGCGGTCACAATACCGTCTTTCTTGAATGCCGGACGCAGTTTTGCCAAAATTTCCGGTGTCTGTCCTGAACGAATGCCTTCATCAGTATCAAAAGTGATGGTATCCTTTTTCACCTTCACTTCGAACGGAACAATTTCGTCTTTGAAACGGCCGCTGTCGCGTGCTTCTTCTGCACGGTTCTGGCTGCGTGCCGAGAATTTATCCAGTTCTTCACGCGTAATGCCGTATTTTTCAGCGACATTCTCTGCCGTAATGCCCATATGATAATCGTTAAAGGCATCCCACAGAGCATCATGCACCATCGTATCCACGACGGTAGCGTCGTTCATGCGGTAACCGAAACGTCCCTTCATCAACGCATACGGTGCCATAGCCATATTCTCTGCCCCGCCGGCTACCACGATGTCGGCTTCACCGGTTTGAATCATGCGTGCCGCAGTGTTGACTGCTTCAAGGCCGGAGCCGCACACAACGTTTAAGGTCACTGCCGGCGTTTCTACCGGAATGCCCGAATTTACGGAAATCTGACGAGCAACGTTTTGGCCCAAACCCGCCTGCAGTACGTTACCCATGTATACGAAATCCACCTGCTCCGGTTTCACACCGGAACGTTTTAATGCCTCGCGAACAGCCACTTCGCCCAACTTAACAGCCGGCGTATCTTTTAATACACCCGACATTGTACCAATGGCCGTACGTACGGCGCCTGTAATAAAAATTTTGCGTGTCATGTTTCCCCCTTCACTCCGAATGGATGCATTGGTCACTTTCCTGACGGCACAAGTGCCACCATGCCACCACTTCATTCTACCGCTTTCCATAAAGTTGTCAAATCATTCACAATGACTCTGCTTCACGTCTTAGCGCTTATTGCTGTTTCTCCAGATGTGCAGCCGTTCCGCTTCTTTGATCAATTCTTCACGTGCATCCGGATGCGCCAGGCTGATTAAAGCTTCTGCACGCTGCCATGTGGACTTGCCCTTCAGGTTCACAATGCCATTTTCCGTAGCCACATAATGGGTCGTTGTACGCGGATCCGTTACAATGGTACCCGGACTCAACGTCGGAACAATACGGCTTTGCATCTTACCCTGTTTATCGATACGCGACGACTGGAACGCCGTTATGGATTTTCCGCCCTTCGACATATAGGCGCCCATCACGAAATCCAACTGTCCGCCCGTACCGGAAATCTGATTGAAGCCGCCCGTTTCGGCATTGACCTGCCCGAATAAGTCGATTTCTACGCAGTTATTGATGGCAATAAAATTATCCATCTTCGAAACGACGTACGGATCATTGACATAATCCACCGGCGCCGTTGCTAACGCCTGGTTATGGTCCATCCAATCATAGAGTTCTTTCGATCCCAGTGAGAACGAGAATACCTGCTTGCCGCGATTCAATTCCTTCTGCATGCCCGTCACGACGCCTGCTTTTGTCATGGCCATCATGGAATCCACGTACATCTCGGAATGGATGCCCAAATCCTTCAAATCCGATTCGGCAATCTTATAGCCAAGTGCGTTCGGCATACCGCCGATGCCCAGCTGCAGCGTTGCACCGTCCACGATCTCTTTGATCAACATGTCCGCAATCTTTTCATCCGTCTCATCCGGTTGAATCGTCGGAATCGTATCGATGGGCTCATCGGATTCCACAACGGCATGCACTTCTTTAATATTGATGTAGTCATCGCTCAAGCCCTGCACCACCGGCATATTTTTATTGGCTTCCACCACCACGTACTTGGCGCGATTAATGACTTCTCTTGTCTGCGCAATGCACGGTCCCAAATTAAAGTTGCCGTTTTCATCCATCGGGCATGTCTGCAAGAACAACACGTCCACCGTTTCCACGTCCTCAGGGCGACGATACATCTCCGGCTGTTCCGCGTAACGCATCGGAATGAAGAACGCACGGCTTTCTCTTGACAGACGGCGATCCTGGCTCTGCATGAACCAGCTGTTCCATACGAACACATCTCTTCCCAGCTTCACATTGGCTTCCAAAATCTGAATCGGGTGATAGATCAGATACCCACGAACAAATACCTCGTTCAATTCCTCTGCCCGTGCAGCCAATGCCTTATCCAGCAAATTTGGCACCGACATCGCATGCGCATAATCCAGCCACATCCCGTCCTTGACGATCTTGACCGCCTCTTCCGGCGTCGTCAGCTTCTCCTGATATTGCTTCTGGTAATCAATCATGAAAACTCCCTCCGCTCCACACTCTCATCCATTGGCCTATTCTGCCTTCGCAATAGTCTTCCTCTGTGGTGACGTTTTCCACCCTGTTGCATGTCGACCCTATATTGACGATATGCCGCCGCAAGGGCGATGCCCCAACTGCTACTCTTTTACCCTACTTTAGTAGGATACTATCCATTTTCTACTCTACACTTTACCATAATGATGTATGGAACTGATGAATAGCCATGTAGCGAGATGAACAATAAGGAAGGCGGCCCGGAGGGCCGCCAACCGCCTATACCAACCGCGACGCGCAAGCGGCGCTCCTTATTTTTTAATCGTCGCTCGCCAGGTCGACTCCGCTTGGCGATGAAGGCTTAGCACCCCATGTTAATATTAAAATAGCAATTTAGCATGGGGTGGATTTGTGCCTGGAAGGCGCCTTTACCCCATGTTATTTTTGAAATAGCGTTTTAACATGGGGTGATATTTCGTTTCAAAAGCGTTTTTACCCCATGTAATTATGGCAATTCGCATTTAACATGGGGTAAAACACGCGGCAACGCCCCATGTTATTTTTAATATCGCGTTTTAGCATGGGATAAATCTGCGTTTTTGCAGCAATCTCGCCCCATGTTATTTTTAAAATAGCGATATAACATGGGGCGGTTCTTCGTTTCGAAGGAGTTTTTACCCCATGTTATTTTTAAGATTCGCATATAACATGGGGAAGACACGCGACAACGCCCATCGCTAACCACACAAAAAAAAGACTGTATCGAGAACCGATACAGTCTTCACTCTAAAATTGAGATTTTCATGTGTCGACATCGCATGGCGCCATCTGGCGTCGGCTTTTTGCCGGCCATCCGATGTCAACTGACAAGTCGCAAGCGAAACTTACTTAACTTCGACTTCTGCGCCAGCTTCTTCCAGCTTCGCTTTGATGGATTCTGCTTCGTCCTTGGAAACTTTCTCTTTGACAGCCTTCGGGGTTTCATCAACCAGAGCCTTAGCTTCCTTCAGGCCTAAACCGGAGATCTCTTTAACGACTTTGATAACGTTGATCTTGGAAGAACCAGCGCTCTTCAGGATAACGTCAAATTCAGTCTGTTCTGCTTCAGCAGCGCCAGCAGCACCACCAGCAGCCGGAGCAGCAACAGCAGCTACCGGAGCAGCAGCGGATACGCCAAATTCTTCTTCCAACGTGGAAACCAGTTCAGACAGTTCCAAAACGGTCAATTCTTTTACTTGATCAACTAATGCAGTAACTTTCTCAGATGCCATGATATTCCTCCTATAAGGTTTTACTAAAATTGCAGTACCGAATAATACAGATGATTACGCGGCTTCGTTTTCCTTCTTCTCTTTGATTGCATTGAAAGCATAAACCGCTTTGCGCAAAATTCCCTGCGATGCATTCGCGAAACCGGAGATCGGTCCCTGGAGTCCGCGCAGCACCATGCTGAGGAGGACATCCTTCGACGGGAGTTTCGAAAGAGCAACCATTTCATCCGACGTCATCGCATGACCATCCATGTAGCCGGCGACGATTTGGAATTGCTCTTTGTGATCCTGCGCAAATTTAGCAGCAATCTTCGGGCCTTCGACCATCTCGCCATTGGAGAAAATGAAGGCGTTCGGTCCGTTCAGGATTTCATCCAAATCGGTCATTCCCAGATCATTGAACGCACGACGTACCATCGTGTTCTTGTAGACTTTGTAAACAACGTCTTGTTCACGGAACTGGTTGCGCAAATCGGTAATATCTTCAACCGTAATGCCGTTGTAGGCAGCGATCGTAACCGACTTTGCATTCTGAATGGCTTCCTTGATTTCATCAACGACCGCCTGCTTCTTTTGCAACGTCTGTTCTTTCATTCCATTCACCTCCTTCGGCTACACATTGAAAAAACTCTCGGGCAGAGAGCGACCGAGAGTTGCAAATTCATCTTCGCACCTCGACAGGAAATTAAGTTTCGCAAAAGCGAAGCACCTGTGGTCTTCGGTAGCCGACTATTAGAATACCACAGGGAGCGTCTCTATGCAAGACGCTCCCTGCGTTTCTTATTATTGTGATTGTAGCGCTTGGCTGATAACAGACTTCGCGCTTGGCTTAGCAGGCTTAGCGCTTGCCCAATTCCATCAGAGATGTTGTCTCCAAGGCAATGCCGGGGCCCATGGTGTTAGCCACCGTAACGGACTTCAGGTACTTGCCCTTCGCGGAAGCCGGTTTCGCCTTAACGATCGCCGCCATCAACGCTTTAAGGTTATCGCTGATCTGGTTGGCATCGAACGAAGCCTTACCTACCAAAACGTGGATGATGTTTTGCTTATCCGTACGGTACTCAACCTTACCGGCTTTGACGTCCTTAACAGCCTGTGCCACGTCCATCGTGACCGTACCGGCCTTCGGGTTCGGCATTAAGCCACGGGGACCGAGGACACGACCAATGCGTCCGACCTGACCCATCATGTCCGGGGTAGCAATGGCCACATCAAAATCCATCCAGTTTTCTTTCTGCACCTTTTCGATCAAATCTTCTCCAGCAAAGTCTGCGCCTGCGGCAAGAGCTTCATCAGCCTTTCCACCCTTTGCAAAAACAGCAACGCGAACCGCTTTACCGGTGCCATGCGGCAGAGCGACGGTGCCGCGCACCTGCTGATCCGCATGACGGGAATCAACGCCCAAGCGAGCATGCAGCTCGATGGTTTCATCAAACTTGGCCGTTGCAGTTTTCTTCAATAATTCAGCTGCCTCCTCAATGGAGTACGACTTCGTCGTATCGATGAGTTTGGCTGCCTCAATATACTTTTTGCCTCTTTTCGGCATAAGATCCTCCTTGTGGTACGAGCGGAAATTCCTCCCACTGCTCTATTATTCTTCGACTGTAATTCCCATCGAACGCGCTGTTCCGGCAACCATGCTCATTGCTGCTTCCAGAGAAGCGGCATTCAGATCCGGCTTCTTCAGCTCTGCGATCTTCTGTAACTGCGCTTTGGTGATCTTGCCGACTTTCTTCTTGTTCGGTTCACCCGAAGCAGACTGTAAGCCCAGTTCCTTTTTGATCAGGACGGCAGCCGGCGGGGTTTTCGTAATGAATGTAAAGGAGCGATCCTGATAGACGGTCATGACTACCGGGATGATCAGGCCCTGTTTATCAGCGGTCTGAGCATTAAAAGCCTTTACAAACTCCATAATGTTGACGCCGTGGGGACCGAGCGCGGTACCAACCGGCGGTGCCGGCGTTGCAGAACCGGCGGGAATTTGCAATTTTACAATTGCGCTTACTTTTTTAGCCATAGTATCCTCCTGGGATTTCTATCGTGGTCAGAGCGGGGACTCTCCCCCTCCCACTTACGACTATTGCGGACGATATTGCTATAGAGTTTCAATATCGTCGTAGGACAATTCTACGGACGTCTCACGCCCAAACATATTGATGAGGGCTTTGATCGTCTGCTTGTCCGATTGAACTTCTTCGACTTCCGCGGAAAAACCCGCAAAAGGTCCAAAAATGATTTCGATCTGGTCGCCCGGGGCAACGTGTATCTCTCGCTGCGTTGTCTGCTCACGTACGCCGAACTGTGCGACTTCTCGTGCGGTGAGTGGAATCGGATCTGATCCGGGACCAACGAAACCGGTGACTCCGTTTGTGTTGCGAATCAGGAACCAGGACTTCGGGGTGACATTCATTTTCACCAGCACATAGCCCGGCAGAATTTTGCGTTCCTTGATTACGCGTTCGTTATTACGAACCTCTGTGTACTTTTCCATCGGGACCCGTACGTCAAAAACATCTTCATCCTGACGGTTCTCGATGATTTTTTCGATCTTATCTTTCACTTTGTTTTCGTATCCGGAATAAGTATGGATGACATACCATTTTCCTTCCAGGGTGTCTTTTTCCTGTTCCGACATGTTTTCCCCCTTTTCTACGAATCAAATAACAAGACCGACAAACCAACCATAAATCAGATCAAGTATCCAACCGAATACCGCGACAGCCGCGGCAATCACCAGAACAATGCATGTATACTGAACGACTTCCGGCACAGTGGGCCACTGGATCTTTCGCATTTCCGCGCGCATACCGTCCATACGGCTTGGCGCCTTCTTCTCTGCCATAGATCCTCCTTACTTCGTTTCGCGATGCAGGGTGTGCTTTTTGCAGAACGGGCAGTACTTGTTCAGCTCAATACGCTCAGAATTTGTTTTCTTGTTTTTGGTGGTATCGTAGTTTCTGTTCTTGCATTCCGTGCAAGCTAATTTAACTTTATCAGCCATTGTTTCCTCCTACTCCCAAAATCGCATCCTTCCTCCGCCTGCCAACGAAAGAATTCTCTGTCGGGAATTTTTGCGCACTCAAAAAACATATCCCGACGGATACGTTTCATTAGTGTATCATGACTTCCGCGCGGACGCAAGCTTTAGCGATGTTTTTGCCGGCTTCAACAGTCGTTGATATGTCGCATCCATGCCGAGGGCGCCGAGCGGCGCCGTAACCAGAATACCCACCACAGCTACTGAGAGCACAATCGGCCCGCAGGATAAGCCCATTGCTAAGGGAACGGAGCCGATAGCAGCCTGCACAGTCGCTTTCGGCAAATACGCAATGATGCTGAAGAGTCGCTCCCGTTGGGAGAGCGATGTGCCCGAAACCGAGAAGACGACGCCAATGGAGCGGAAGAGGAGGCCCAAGACGATCATGAGTATCGCCATGGGGCCGGCTTGCAGCGTGTAGCGAATGTCCACAGCCGCACCGACGAGAACGAAAAGAACGACTTCGGCGGCAATCCAGAGTTTGCCGAATTTCTCGGAGAGGCGGTTGGAGACGCTATCAATGCTTTTGATGCGCAACACGCACGCCATGCTCACCACGGCCAGCAGTCCTGAAACCGCAACCTTCCCCTTCAGCACCTCCTCCATGGCCATTAATAAAAAGGAGACGCCCAGGATGATGATGACTTTAGCGCTGTTGCGGACATAATGTTCACGCGAATAGGCGGTTTCGAAGAAGCGGCTCAAAAGCAGTCCGACCACAGCGCCAATGATGACGCCAAGCGCGATGGAGACGGGAATGGCGGCAAAATCCAGCAGGTGTACCCCGCTTCCCTGTGCCATGCCCAAAAACGTGGAGAAAAGAACGAGGACAAATATATCATCGCAGGAAGCACCTGCCATGATCATCTGGGGAATCCCTTGGTCCGTACCGATTTTTTTCTCCATCAATGCTACCATGCGCGGCACGACAACTGCGGGCGAAACAGCACCCAACACGGCGCCCATAACAGCAGCATCGACACGCGAAATCCCAAAGAAAAACGGCGCAAACAGCACAAAGGCAAGCACCTCACACGTCGCCGGCAAAAACGACAACAAGATCGCCGGACGACCGACTTTTTTGAGATCGCTCAAATTTAAGGATAAGCCCGCCTTCAGCAAAATAATAATGAGGGCCAGTTTGCGCAAATCGGCCGAAATCGCCAGTAAACTGGGCGAGAGCCAGTTCAACACATAGGGGCCGAGCAGTATCCCCGTGACGAGCATGCCGACAATGCGCGGCAACTTAATTTTTTCACACAGGGCGGCCATCGCCATACCGACCAAGAACACCCACGCAAGAGATGGTAACACAATATTCCTCCTTCTTATATTGACTGATTTCGTACAAACCGAATTTGATCACATCGCGCGCAAAAAAGCTGATGCTTCTGCGATCGTACTCACAGAAGTCATCAGCTTAATAAGCGGTTTAGGTTTCCCAAGGGAGAACTTCATTCCCTAGGGCATTATAGCACGATCCATCGTTTCTGCGTAAGTTTCTTGATAGGACATACCGCCTCCTATTTTTCAGTTGGTCCACGTCAACAGTGCACGTACCTCATAACCGGCGTCTTCCAACGCTTTGCGACCGCCAAGTTCGGTTAATTCGGTTAAAAACAGTGTGCCGGCTACAACGCCGCCAGCCGCTTCGACCAATTCACAAGCGGTTTTGGCCGTGCCGCCGGTAGCCAGCAAGTCGTCCATCACCAATACGCGAGCGCCATTCGGAATGGAATCGCGATCCACTTCGATGGAGGCTTCTCCATATTCGAGCGTGTACGATTTTCTGACCAAATTGCCAGGCAATTTGCCCGGCTTGCGGGCCATGATGAAGCCTTTATGTAATTTGGCTGCTACAGGCACGCCCACGATAAATCCACGCGATTCCGTCCCCAGCACATAGTCAAAATCCAGACCATCCGCGGCATCCGCTAATTGCTGCACCATGGCTCGCAAGGCATCCGGATCCGACAAAATCGTCGTAATATCCTTGTAGCTGATCCCCGGTCCCGGGAATCCTTCAATCACACGCATCTTCTTCTTTAAATCCACTGTTTTCTCCATCCTTTTCCCTGCCTTCGCTTTTCTTTGTTTTTAAATCCCTCAGAAAAAATTTGTTAAATTGTCCAATCTGTGGTATGATGCCTTAGTCAGCAATCGACAACGGGGTGTAGCGCAGCTCGGTAGCGCGCCTGCTTCGGGAGCAGGAGGCCGGAGGTTCAAATCCTCTCACTCCGATTAAAGACCGGAAACGCATGTTTCCGGTCTCTTTTTTTGCTCTTTTGCAGGAGACGTACGCTCTGTGAGAAAATGCGCTCAAACTCTCAGCCAATGTGCTTCCTGTCATCAGAGACACCTACAGTTCGTCCGTATCAATCCACAACGTAAAGGGGCCATCGTTTACCGAAGCAACAAGCATATCCGCCCCGAATTGGCCGGTCTGTAAATCCGGCAGATCCTTCTTGACTAAGTCCACCATGGTATCATACAACTTTTTTGCCATCGCCGGGGGCGCTGCCGTCGCAAAACTCGGACGATTGCCTTTTTTTATCGATGCAAAAAGGGTGAATTGTGACACTAAGAGCACATTGCCCTCCACAGCCGCCAAATCCAAATTGGTTTTCCCCGACGCATCCATAAATACCCGTAATTTACGAATCTTGTTCCAAAGTTTAACCACTTCGTCCGTCGTATCTTCCGGCCCAACCCCTAGATAAATCAAATATCCGCGATCAATCGCTCCGACAATTTTTCCATCGATAGTTACCGATGCACTTTTCACAGTTTGTAGTATCGCTCGCATGGTTTCACTCGATCGTAAATCCCAGATCGGCAATATCGCGATTAAAGCCGACCACCGTAGCAACGGATAAGTCTTCCGGCGTTTTTCCATCAATCTTGGCAAGTTTTTGCAACACGCCGTCCGGGCACGTGATGATATCAACGCCCAGTGCCTCTGCCTGGAACACATTCCATACTTCCCGCGTCGATGCCCACAACAAGCGCACGGCCTCATATTTCTTACAAATTTCTGACGCTTCTCGCATCACCGGAATCGGATCCAGTCCATTATCTCCCAAACGCCCTGCAAAAATGGACACATAGGTCAGGGCTTTCGGACTGACCGCTTCCACAATCGCCTTCGTCTGCGCCACCGAATACACCGCTGTCACATTGATATTCACGCCTTCCGCCGATAACTTTTGAATCAGCGGCAACATGCTCTCCCCCTTCGTGTTCACCACAGGAATCTTTACCATCACATTCTTCCCGAGTTTAGCAATGATGCGCGCTTCACGTTCCATCCCTTCCGCATCATCGGCGAACACCTCAAACGACAGCGATCGATCCGGAATGGCTTCCACCATTTTCTTGGCATAGGCCGTGTAATTCTCCACGCCCGCTTTTTTCATCAGAGACGGATTAGTCGTAAAGCCATCCACAAGGCCGCTTTCATACTGTTTTTTCATCGTCTCCGGTACGGCACCATCCGCAAAAATCTGCACTTTCAACTCTTTAAACATAGTTTCTCCTTCCGAATGGATTGCATAATCCGATGGTTACGTTGCGACAATGTGTCGATTATTATTCCTGTTGCTGTCATTATACCCATTCGCCGCCCCGGACATGCCCCGATTGGCCGTCAAAACACGCTTAATCGCTTAATATAGCGACGAATGCTGCAAATAGAGATCGATACGCATTTCGGCCACTTCAAAGGCCAATGAGCAAGTGTCCGATTCAAAGGTAACAATTAAGTTATCGCCAATGCAAATACCATGCGTTTCATAAAATTGAAGCTTCTTTAGCGCATGGTTTGAATAGTCGGGGTCCCCCATCATGCCAAAATGCTCCCAATATATTTCCTTCTCATGCATCGCATCATAAAAAGTAAAGTCCGGATAGTATACCTGATTTTCGATGTATAACGGACATTCATATTTATATACAATTTTTCGATCATAAAATAAATCCGCTAAAATCTTTTCACTTTTTGAACGCACTCTTTCGCCATTCTTCGACCCATAAGACGTCGCGTCCGCGGAAAAATACAACGGTGTAAAGGGCTGTGACAGCCAATCTTCTAACTTTTGCCGCTTCGTTGGAGCAATGGGCGTTACCAGTTCCCTTCTCGACGGCTTCATCGTTTCATAAACGGCATCAATTTCATCATCGCTAAAATCAAGATTCCACTCTTGCAACTGCTGTAATCGCCTTCCTAACAGCCCCGCAATTTTCCGATCATACGATTGTTGCGCCAACTTTTTGGCGCTACTCCATTCCGCTGTTCCTAAATACTTTCGTTGTCGTTGCTTCCCGCCTTTCTCGGTTTTGCAATGATAATATTGTGGCGTATGATGACGATCATCAATTTCCAAGAATCCCGGAACCCGTTCGCGGGAAGGCTTCAATTTTTTTAACAGGCCCTGGTACTTTTTCATCAAATCTAAACATAACGTTTTAATTTCCATCCGACCTTTTTCCAAGCGCTCCCTCCATTCCTGCCCTACAAAGATGGCTCCACATCACCTCTTCTCGACAATTCCATTATTTCAAAAAACAAGGTGCGCCTGTGTCCCATTCTTCAGGGCTTTTGTCTCGCCTCGTCCCATTCGCATTTCAAGTCGATAAAATCGTAGGAACGGTTCATTTTTTGGCGAAGAAGCTTATTGCGCATTAGTGCTTGACACGTGGGGTTAGCAAATACAGGGTTCAGAAAAGGTGAGGGGGGCTCTGCCGACTAGGTATTTTCCCATATAGCGTTTTTACCTTGCTGCAAAACGCGTGGACCAGGGCGCTGGCGACTAGGTATTTTCCCATATAGCGTTTTTACCTAGCCGCAAAACACGCCGACCGGGACGCTGGCGACTAGGTATTTTTTCATATAGCGTTTTTACCTAGTCGCAAATGACGCCGACCGGGGCTTGGGCGACTAGGTATTTTTCCATATAGCGTTTTTACCTAGCCGCAAAACACGCCGACCGGGGCTTGGGCGACTAGGTATTTCCCCATATAGCGTTTTTACCTAGCCGAAAAGGGCGCCTGCCGGGACGCTGGCTACTAGGTATTTTCCCATACAGCGTTTTTACCTAGTCGCAGATGACGCTGACCAGGGCGCTGGCGACTAGGTATTTTTCCATATAGCATTTTTACCTAGCCGCATATGACGCCCACTGGGACTTGGGCGACTAGGTATTTTTCCATTTAGCGTTTTTACCTAGTCGAAAATGACGCCGACCGGGACTCTGGCGACTAGGTATTTTCCCATATAGCAATTTTACCTAGTCGCAAATGGCGCCCGCCGGGGCGCTGGCGACTAGGTATTTTCCCATATATCGTTTTTACCTAGCTCCCTTTAGCAATCCCCTCCTGTGCAGGTGTAAAAAAATGTGATAAAATGATTCTACTTTTCGGGGTGTGGCGCAGTTCGGTAGCGCGCGTGGTTTGGGACCATGAGGTCGCAGGTTCGAATCCTGTCACCCCGATAGAAGAAGCCGTCGGAAGAAAACTTCCGACGGCTTCTTTATTACTATCCAAATCACAGTCTCCGCACAACGACGCTCGCTTTCTCAGCACCGCATCGAAGTGAGGCCCTTCCTCTTGCACCAGCGTCACAGTCTCCTCGCACCAGCACTTTCTTTCGCAGTGCCACGTCGAAGCGAGGCACTACCTCGCGCACCAGCATCCACTTTCGCTACGCCGATTAGCCGATTAACCAATCAGAGAATCCTGCAGGCTGCGTAGGCGATAGACCTGCGTGGTGGTATCTAGGGCAATATCGTCTTCCGTCAAAACCGTGTCCTTAGCAATGGCGCGTTTGGCAACGGCGTTGCCGACGATGAGGCCGATGGGGATGTGACGAGCTTCTTTTTGGGCGGCATGCGTTTCAAGGCAACCGCGGACACAGAAGCCGCCAATGCCATCGATAGCTTCGCCTTCGGCAATGTCCTTCTTGGCGACAGCGACGGTTTCCGAAATGGGGGTATCCAACGGCACGATGGCGGCACGCTTGTGGAGCACCGCGCGCGCGATGGTGAGCGGTGTTTCGAGGCTGCCCAGATGGAACGGACGATACAGAATCTGATGGTCTCGCTTCTTGTTGAGCATATAATTCATTTCACCGATTACTTCGGCGTTCTGGCCCTTGACGATAACAAAAACACCGGGGGCAATGCCGTCCACGTACTCGACAACACCAAATCGATTGAGAATGCCGCCGTTACGGACGAGGTCCAACTGTTCCACCGTTGCATCTAAGTCGCCGGCAATGCCATGCATACCGTCAATGTCGGGGATAAAGCCGGTGGCGTTGGAAAGAAGATTCATCTCTGCCATTGTTTTGGTGCCGTCCTGGAAGGAGGCAAGCATATGCGGGTTCATGCCGCGCTCTTCCGCTTCCTGGCGGGCGGTATCCGGGTTGGCGTAGGGCTTGAGCTTGTTGTTTTTGCCCTTGCCGGCAACAAGCACTTCCATGCCCATGGAACGCGCAAAATTGAAAAGGCTGAATGTTGCTGCAGGCTCATCGCCATCCGAACCTGTGTACATCAGGCCGGCGGCGTCATAGAGCTTCTTCATGAGCACACCAATGGTGATGTCGATCTCGACATTTAATAGCACAAGGTGTTTCTTGGCCAGGAGCGTGGCCATGGAAACGCGTGCACCGATTTCCGTCAGGCCGGTAGCTTCCACCACCACATCTACATCTTTCGCATTGATGACGTCGCGATACTCTTTGCTCGTGACGATATTATGCTGATCTTGAGACGCCTGCAAATAAATGGCTTTCGCTTTTTCGGCGCGTTCCAACTGCATATCGCAAATACCGGTCACGCGCATCCCGGGAATCGTTGCAATCTGGGAAATCATACCGGTTCCCATTTGCCCGGCGCCTATGACGCCCACGCGAATCGGATGTCCTTCCTTTTCACATGCTACGAGCTCTTGGTACAAATTTGCCATCTTATCCTCCCTTGGATCATCGCTTCCGCAATATTTCTCGATTCATGGTCTGCTGTCGCGTCGTATCGGAAAGCATCGCATCCGTCGCTTGGAAGCGACGAATCCAAGACAACGCTTTTCCCGCGCCGCGAACGACACAACTGACGGCCTGCTCCGCATAGCGCACGCGAATGCCATTTTCTTCTTCGATGAGGGGACCCAAGCCGCGCACCAGAGAACCGCCGCCCGTCAGTATTATGCCCTTGTCAAAAAGATCGGCGGACAATTCCGGCGGCGTTTCTGCCAAGAGGCGATGAACGGTATCTGCAATCTTCTGCAGCACCGGCGCAATCGCCTGTGCCAGATCATCACGCGTCAAGTACACGCGGGCAGGTAAACCGTCCGCCATATTGCGTCCCTTCACTTCCACGCGCTCCGGCACTTCCGTATCCAACACAGAGCCCAATCGGATTTTTACCGTCTCTGCGGTCCGCTCGCCAATCATCACATGATGTTTATCCCTGATAAAGCGAGCGATGGCAGCATCCATGGCATCGCCGGCAACGGGAATCGCTTCCGAAACCACAATACCGCCGGCGGAAATAAGCGCTGCATCCGTTGCACCGCCACCGATATCCACCAGTAAAGTACCGCTTGGATCCATGATATCCACGCCAACGCCCATGGCTGCCGCCAAAGGGGCTTCGATGAGGAAGGTCTGATGCGCGCCGGCCGCCGAGGCCGCCTGTACCACCGCACGCTTCTGCACCTGCGTCGCCAAAGTGGGGACGGTGATGATCACGTCCGGATGCAACAGACTTTTATCCATGCTACGTTGCAAAAAAACGCGCAACATTTTTTCCGTGGCTCGATAATTGGAAATCACGCCACCCTGCAACGGTTGCCGTGCCACGATATTGCCCGGCGTACGGCCCAGCATGTCTTTGGCTTCTTCTCCGACGGCAACGATGGAGTCCTTATACAAATCCAGCGCCACCACAGACGGCTCCTGAAACTTCACACCTTCCGTCCTCGTGAAGACACGCACATTGGTGGTGCCCAGGTCCACTGCTAAATTTTTCCGTAACCAGGCCATGCTCTACTCCAAATATTTCTTTAAGGTTTCCACCTGATCCAGTTCTTCCCGAGAATAGCGATCATCGGTACGTCCAAAATGCCCGTATGTCGCTGTATGCGCATAAATGGGACGACGCAAATCCAATTTCTTTATGATAGCGCCCGGACGAAAATCAAAGACTTCCTGAATAATCTGCAGTAAGGCTTCATCCGACAATTTCCCCGTGCCGAACGTATCAATGGCAATGGAAAAAGGCTCCGCACGACCGATGGCATAGGCAACAGCAATCTCTGCCTTGTCAGCAAGGCCTGCCGCTACGATATTCTTGGCCACATAGCGGGCATAGTATGCCCCGGAGCGATCCACCTTGGATGGATCCTTTCCGGAGAATGCGCCACCGCCGTGATGTCCTTCGCCACCATAGGTGTCTACAATAATCTTACGGCCGGTCAGCCCCGTATCCGCATTGGGTCCTCCCATTTCAAAGCGTCCCGTCGGATTCACGTAGAATCTGGTCTGTGAGTCAATCATCAACGGATCCAAGCATTCCTTCACCACGCGATCCCACAATTGCTCTTTAATCTCTTTCTGATCCGCTTGGGCATCGTGCTGCGTCGAAATCAGAATCGCATCAATGCGCTTCGGGCGATTGGCTTCGTCATATTCTATCGATACCTGCGTTTTGCCGTCCGGACGCAGATGGGGCACGATATTCTCCCGACGCACCTTGGCCAGGCGTTTTGCTAAGCGATGAGCCAGCATCAGCGGCATGGGCATGTACTCGGGCGTTTCATTGGTTGCATAACCGAACACGATGCCCTGATCCCCAGCGCCCTCTTCCGACAGCGCTTCTTCTTCGCCTAAGCGTGCCTCTTCCGAACGATCCACGCCACAAGCAATATCCGGTGACTGCTCGCGAATCGTCGTAATCACGGCACAATGTTCGGCATCAATGCCGCTGTCCGCGTCCGTGTACCCGATCTTTTTTAATGTTTGGCGCACAATGGCATTGATATCTACATCCGCCTTCGTGCTCAATTCGCCCATCACAAAAATGATGCCCGTTGACGCCATGACTTCACAAGCGCAGTGCGATGCGGGATCCTGCCTTAGCACTTCGTCCAATATTGAATCCGCAATCTGATCGCAGATTTTATCCGGATGCCCTTCGGTCACGGACTCCGCCGTGCGAATGCGTCCTTTTTTGATTTCTTCCATGTTTCCTCTCCTATGGCTCGAATCACTTGTTCCAAGCAGCTGCGGCTTCAAGCCCGCCACTATTCTTCTGATCGTACTAATAAAACATTTGCCAGGCAGGCGATGCCTTCCTCGCGTCCGACATAGCCCAAATGCTCTGTCGTGGTAGCTTTGATGGAAATCTGTTCCGTTTCGCAAGCCAGCGTCTTAGCGATGGTTTCGCGCATCGCTTGAATGTAGGGTGCCATTTTGGGCTTTTGCGCCATAATGACGCTGTCCACATTGCCAACGACGTAGCCGGCTTCGTGTACCAAGGCCAGCACGTCCTCCATCATCCGCAATGAGCAGATGTCTTTATAGAGGGGATCCGTATCCGGAAAATGCCCGCCGATGTCTCCCATGGCTAAAGCGCCCAGCAGAGCATCGTTTATGGCATGTACAAGACAATCCGCATCGGAATGTCCCTCCAGCCCCTTTTCATAGGGAATGCATACGCCGCCCAACACCAGCTTTCGATTCTCCGCAAAGGCGTGCACATCAAAGCCCATGCCGGTGCGGAAGGGCAACTTATTCATCCAAATCCTCCCGTTCTGTCAAAATACGTTCGCCAAAAAGCAAGTCCATCGGCGTCGTTATTTTAATATTGGCTTCATCTCCCTCAACGGTGGCTACCCTGCCGCCAAATATCTCCACCATCTGCGCATCATCGGTAATGGGAATTTCTTCCCAGATTGCCTTTTCGTACGCCTCCAGCAGCGCTTTCTTCTTAAACATCTGCGGCGTTTGTGCGCCGAACAGATGCTCACGGTTGGGGGTGTTTTCGATAATGCCGGCTTCGTTCACAAATTTAATGGTGTCCTTCATGGGTAACACACAAATGGTGCCGTCCACATCCCCTTTGAGCAAACGCGCTAAACAGCGTTTAACCACAGCAGGGGCAATAAAGGGACGAGCACCGTCATGCACGGCAATATAATCGGTTTCCGGCGGAAGATGCTTCAGGCCTTCTTTTACAGAATCTTGTCGGGTCGCCCCGCCCAGACAAACGCAAACACGTGAAAAATTCTCCCCGAATACTTGGGGGAGAATGTCTTTCTTCACTGTCGGCAGGATGTCTTCTTTCACTACAACCACATAGGCATCAATAACGCCCGAGCGATGCAGTGCACGCAGGGTGCGTTGCAGCACACGACCGCCGTCGATTTCAATAAGCATCTTGTTTTTCATATGTCCCATGCGCGTGCCCAAGCCCGCGCCGGTCACAATGGCTGTAATAAACGGTCTTTGCATCCGTACCCTCCGCATTCCTTCCTCAATCTTAACACACTCAGAGGAACATAAAAAGGTGAGAATGTGAAGGCAGAACGGTTGGACTGTCGAAGAAAATTAGCGCACAGCTGGGACGACTTGGGATCTGCATTCTTTCTTTGACGCTGTCAACCGTCATTCCGTGCGTATTGCTTCGATCGCGGAAATACGGGTGGCACGACGAGCCGGCAAATACCCCGCCAGAAGACCGATGCAGGCGGAGAAAAGAAACGCGGCAAACGGCAGCCAGAATGGGATGATGCTGATGAGAATTTCTTCATCGCCGCCAAGATCCTGCTGCCGCAAAAACTCAGCGAACATATGATTGGCACCCATGGAGAACAAATACGACACAATCACACCGAAGATGCCACCGATGATACCGATCAGCATCGCTTCGATGAGAAACATTTTGCGAATATCGCTGACCTGCGCACCAATGACCTTCATCACACCGATCTCGCGGGTTCGCTCATGGATGGACATAAGCATAGTATTAGCAATGCCGATGGCGGCCACGAGAAGTGAAATTGAGCCGATGCCGGCAAATATCATCTGTACGACGCGGATGCCTTCCTGCTGACTCTTAATGAAATCTTCATTCGAGTATGCGGAGAGCTTCAACTCCGAAATCGCATCAATGACCGACTTGATATTCTGCAGGTCATCCACCGTTACGGTAGCAACATCATAATGGCGATTTTTCGCTTTGCCGGAGGCCGCAGAGGATGAAACGGATTGTCCACCCTTTGAGGCATCATCTGCGACAGAAGCGTTTAAGCGATGGCTTTTTTGATCCAGGCGATCCAAGGTATCAAAGGAAATATAGACGCCGCGCGGCGATAAGAGATCCGACTTTTCGAACGTGCCGGCATACGTGAGCATGTGGCGATTTTGCGCCGGGCCGTTACCGATCGTGATCGCGTTCTCTTGGCCAAAATCCATAATGCTCACGAAGACTCTCGCCTTTGCAAAGTCAAAATCTTTCTCCGGCTTCATAACGCTGATGTTCTTAGAGGCATCATAGCGAAGCACGCGCAGCGACGGACTCACGATGAAAGGGTCCCGATTGGTCGATTGCGGAATGGCCCCGCGTTTCATCTTGATATTGCTTTTGCGCAGTTCGTCAAAATCGATGGCTTGCATATTGCCTGGTGCATGCAAATCCGCATCTTGAAATTCCAGCGTGTAGGGCACGTACTTGCTGGGCAAAACCGCTTTCACATGCGGGATACGACGTATCTTTTCTACCTCTTGCTCGCGCAAATAGCCCCTCTGTCCGCCTTTCGAAGTGCTATCCGAGGCTTTTGTCGGCGTCACCGTAATGGAATTCAGTTGTGCAAAATCCTCCATCTGCTTACGCGTGCTCTCCTGCATCCCATAGCCAAACGATAACATGAGAATAATGGCCACAGCGCCGATTATCACGCTGATCACCGTCAGGATCGTACGCGATTTGCGACGCAATAAATTGCGCCACGCCAGGGGGATAAGGTCAAGATTACGCATCCAAGTCCAGCTCCTTTTCCTGCCGTTTCTTTTTATTATGGCGACGAATGAGCAAGATGGCCACGACCACAGCAATCGCGAAGATTCCTACCGGTAGCCACGGAAAATGTGAAGGTTGCTCAACGTCCTTGGGCTGCAATGTCTTCGGATCATAGTATTGACTGGTTTCCGGGTTCACCAACAATCCGGTTTTTGCATCGTTTTGGAGCTTGTTGCGATCGACTTTTCCTTCGCCGACTTTTCCCGTTGCCGTCTTTTGGAAGGTCTGCTTTTTCTCATGCTTTTGTCCCGTCGAATCCTCATAGGTAATCAAAATCGTGCCATTCATTTGATTATCTTCAGGTACAATCTCTCCTGAAAAATGATCTGAAGCACCAGGATTGAAATTGCCCACATAGTAGCGAGGCGAGCCGCTCACTTTAAAGCCATCTCCCTGAATCGTAACCATGAAATTGGTCAGCGGATCTTTGCCGGTGTTGTAAAGGTCCAGGTCCACGTTAACCGGTGTGCCCACCGACAGATCTTCTTCACCGGAGGACCCTTTGATTTGCACATCGCCAAGGAGAATATCCGCCGTCTGTACGACGGGAATACCAATGGTTTCCGTCGCCGTAAATTCATTGCCGAGCAAATCCTCATATTCAAAAGCCACATTAATGGAATAGTTTTGCGCGGCCAAGGTCGGTGCTGTTTTCAAATGAATGGTCTTTCTTGCCGTGTCTTGCGGACGAATTTTAGCAATGTAAAAGGTGTTGGATGAGCCTACCGGTGTAAAGACCGAGGCACTCCCCGACGGCATCATGGCTGCGGTGTCCTTTCCCATCTGCGATGCTGTGGGAATCGCTCCGCTTTCGCCGCCCCCCAGGCTGATTTTAATATTGCGCACGGATTTTTCCGCATTCGTATTGGTAAAGGTGAGCGACAGTTCAAATTCCTGTCCTGCTTGCGGCATCTCCGGGCTTAAGCGGTAATTGGAAACGATCAGTTTCGGCTTGTTTGCCACCGTAACTCCCATGCCAAGATTGCCATTTCCATTGCCATCATTGCCACCCGTCAGCATCTGCGGCAGATTTGTGCTGTTAATCATTGTCTCTCCCTCCCTGCGAAGCGGCTGCTATGATTTCCCTTACTTCTTGTCTTTCGGCCGCCGAACTGTTCGTTCCTTCGTTCTTTCGTGTATGACGCTCAATTGCGCCATCACGCATATGCAACATATGATCCGCATAGACGGTCATTTCTTCATCATGCGTCACCATAATGACCGTAATATTTTCTTTTCTGGCAATGCGCTTTATCAGATCCATCACTTCAAAGCTTGTCTTGGTGTCCAGGTTGCCGGTCGGTTCATCGGCAAACAAGATCTTCGGTTTACCCACCAACGCACGGGCGATGGAGACGCGTTGCTGTTGCCCGCCGGAAAGCTGATTCGGGCGATGATAGAGTCGATCCCCCAGTCCCACCAGCGATAACACGCGTTTGGCCGCCGCTTCATATTCCTTCTTGGGCACGCCTTTTACCATCAGACTCAACGTTACATTTTCCATCGCATTGAGCGTGGGAATGAG
Organism: Levyella massiliensis; assembly: GCF_000308275.2. GTDB lineage: Bacteria > Bacillota > Clostridia > Tissierellales > Peptoniphilaceae > Murdochiella > Murdochiella massiliensis_A. The sequence continues at coordinate 3,735 of NZ_HG529490.1, read as the reverse complement.
GTTATAGGATTGGAATACAAATCCGACATTCAAGCTACGAAAGAGAGTGACCTGCGCTTCATTCAATTGTTCCAAATGAATGCCGCCAACAATAATCTCGCCCTTGGTTGGCTTTTCCAGTCCTGCCAATGCGTTAAGCAATGTCGATTTTCCGGAGCCCGAGGGACCCAGTAAACAGATGATTTCTCCGCGTGCAATCTCCAAATTGACGTCGCGTAACGCATAGACTTTATCATCGCCCATGCTAAAAACTTTGGTCAAATGGCGCACGCTGATAAACGGATTCTCCAAAGCTGCCTCCTTCCCTTTGTTTTTAGTATAAACGACGCTTGCGCCTTTTCCAGTCACAAATCTTAAAATTTCGTTAAAGTTGCACCTTGTATCCTCGCCGAAGGGCATGTATTCTAGAAGTAGTTTTCTCTAGAAAGGAGCTTCCATGGCCAAACAACGAAAGCATCGACAAACCAAAAAGCAAGCGACATGCTCCTCCTATGTCTTCTTTGTCTTTTTGCTCTTCGCTTTGTTTTGTCTGGTATTGCTTCTCAACGGTAAGAAGAACAGCGATCTTACCCATGTGCGATATTATTCGGAAATACAAAAACAGGCCCAAGCGCATCATCTGGATCCCGCTCTGGTTGCTGCCGTGATGCGCCAAGAAAGCAAATTTGATCCGCAAGCCGTCTCTCACGTGGGTGCAAAAGGGCTCATGCAAATCATGCCCTCGACCGCCCCGGACATTGCGCGCATGGCCAAGCGCAATATTTCTAAAGATAATTTATTCGACCCGGCCACCAATATTCTCTACGGCACCACCTATCTTCGCTATCTCTTGGATCGCTTTCAAAACGAAACCGCTACGGCGCTTGCCGCCTATAATGCCGGTCCCAATGCGGTCTCCGCCTGGCTGAAGGATTCCTCCTACAGTAGCGATGGCAAAACCTTGCACACCATTCCCTATGCCGAAACGCGCAACTATGTAAAAAAAGTCTTGGACTATTATAAAGAGTATCGCTAAAAAACGAACGACAAAGCAAATTGACCGTGCCTCTCTTTGTTTTTAACAAGAGGCACGGTCAATTTCGCCTTATTGGCACTTACGTTTTTACTTTTCGCTTTTTTCCTCTACATCGCTATCCTTTCCGGCAATGCCCGGATGCGTCATGGCATACGGATTAAAGATGCGGTCCAATTTTTCTTCCGTCATCAATTTTTCTTCGAGCACCAAATCGCGCAAGGATTTATTCGTTGCTAAAGCGGTCTTTGCCAGACGCGACGCCGTAATGTAGCCGATATGCGGCGCCAGGGCCGTCACGATGCCGACACTTCGATGCACTTCTTCTTCCAAATTCTTCTTGTTCGCTGTCAAGCCATCGATACAATGCACTCGGAAAGTATAAATAGCTCCCTTCAGACCTCGCAGCGATTCAAAGATTTTATAGAAGCAAACCGGTTCAAAGGCATTCAGCTCCAGCTGTCCACCTTCCACGCACATGGTTACGGTCATATCATTACCGACCACAGCAAACGCCATCTGGTTCACGACTTCCGGAATAACCGGATTTACCTTGCCCGGCATAATTGATGACCCGGCCTGGCGCGCCGGCAACGTGATCTCATGAATCCCCGAGCGAGGCCCGGAGCTCAAGAAGCGCAAGTCGTTCGCAATTTTCGATAAAGACAACGCATAATTTTTCAATACCGACGACGCCACTAAAAAGCCATCCAGGTTTTGCGTCCCGTCAATAAGATCTTCATTCTGCTTCAACTTCAATCCCGTTACTTCGTTCAGCTTCGGCACAATATTCTTCACATAATTGACATCCGCATTCAACCCCGTACCAATGGCCGTACCGCCCAAATTAACGACGGACAATGCATCAATCGCCGCATCAAAACGCTTCACATCTCGTTTCAATAGCGCCGTATACGCTGCAAATTCCTGTCCCAAACGAATCGGCACAGCATCCTGATTCTGCGTGCGCCCCATTTTAATGTAGCTGTCAAACTCGCGGCTCTTCTTGTCAAACGACGCATTCAACTTCGTCGCTTCGTCTTTCAGCTCCATAAAGTACCGAATCATCGCAATCTTACCCGACGTCGGAATAACATCGTTCGTCGATTGTCCCTCATTCACGTGATCATTCGGATGCACCGGATCATAGCTTCCCAGTTTACCCCCTAGCGCTTCCGTTGCCATATTTGCAATGACTTCATTGGTATTCATATTAAAAGACGTACCGGCGCCGCCCTGAATCGGGTCCACTACAAACTGATCCAAATTCTCACCCGCTAAAATACGGTCACAGGCATTAACAATCGCGTGTGCTCGTTCTTCATTCAGCTGATGCACTTGCAGATTCATCAGCGCTGCAGCCTTCTTCACTTCCACCATGGCTCTGATAAACTCCCGATCCACGGGGTTTCCTGTAATCGGAAAATTCTGCACCGCACGCAATGTATTCGCCCCATAATAAGCGCCCGCAGGGACCTTCATCTCGCCGAGCGAATCGTGCTCGACTCTATACACTTCCTCCATGCCACACTCCTTTGAAATAGATAACCTTTTCCTATATGCCCCGGCGCCACACCTAAGGGCCCAAATCTGATGGTTCTACCATAACACAATAATGGGTGTGCGCAAAAAAAATATCCTGCGAGGGCAGGATTCCCACGGCGCTTCGCGCCTCTGGATGCCTCGCTCACCGCTCGACCTACGCGCCTTCGGCGCTTGGCCTTGCGGGAGCTCTGGCAATCCCACGGCGCTTCGCGCCTCTGGATGCCTCGCTCACCGCTCGACCTACGCGCCTTCGGCGCTTGGCCTTGCGGGAGCTCTGGCAATCCCACGGCGCTTCGCGCCTCTGGATGCCTCGCTCGCCGCTCGACCTGCGCGCCTTCGGCGCTTGGTCTTGCGGGAGCTCTGGCAATCTCACCGGGTTCTCATCCTGCCCCCTACTTTTACAAACAAGCAAAAAGGGCAGCACGTTGTGCTGTCCTTTTTGCTTCTTCATTGCGGGGGCAGGATTCGAACCTGCGGTCTCCGGGTTATGAGCCCGACGAGATGCCACTTCTCTACCCCGCGTTATAAAGAAAGGACACGAAACGTGTCCTTTCAATTAATTGGCGACTACCTACTCTCCCAGGCCGTTTCCAGCCAAGTACCATCGGCGATGTAGGGCTTAACTTCTGTGTTCGAGATGGGAACAGGTGTATCCCCTGCGCTATCGTCACCATATTGACTTGTCGTTGGAACAAGTCCTCTCCATAACAATGACTCACCTATTCTATAGGCGGTCGAAACAACTTCCAAGCAATTCGCTTGTTTAGCCATTTCCCAATCGTAATAGGTATTTCTGGTCAAATATTCGAGAGATTAGTATCAGTTAGCTCCACGCATTACTGCGCTTCCACCTCTGACCTATCAACCGTGTTTTCTTCACGGTCTCTAAGAAATCTCATCTCGAGGGGGGCTTCGCGCTTAGATGCCTTCAGCGCTTATCCCTTCCGAACGTAGCTACCCGGCTATGCTCTTGGCAGAACAACCGGTACACCATCGGTTCGTCCATCCCGGTCCTCTCGTACTAGGGACAGCTCCTCTCAAATTTCTTACGCCCACGCTGGATAGGGACCGAACTGTCTCACGACGTTCTGAACCCAGCTCGCGTACCTCTTTAATGGGCGAACAGCCCAACCCTTGGAACCTGCTCCAGCTCCAGGATGAGACGAGCCGACATCGAG